>NZ_WTWX01000008.1 GCF_009870785.1 Paenibacillus sp. An7 | reverse complement strand
ATAGCGGCACATCCTTTTTTTAAAACTGTCTACTTAATAGGGTTCAGTTCAAGATCTTCTCCGAGGCTTAAATTAATTATTATGATAAATCAGCTGACATTCTCTTATTTAAACAGTGTAAGTAGTTATTTTAATGTTCGTTACTGTCCTCACGTAGGAGGCCATATACCTCCAAATTGCTATACTCCGCTATAAATGGTGCCATTTGCCGAAATCCGATTTTGCCGCCTCCTAGTAATGGACCGTAAGTAACGCCGTCATCCTCCCACGTAAATATGGGCAAATCATTAATGGCAAATGTGATCTTCGGGCCCTGTTTAACTACAAGCATCCGGTACGGCCCATCACTGTCAAGCACGGAAGGAATAGGGTCAGCACCTTGTGCAACGAGGTGGAATCCATAGCTTTTACGCAAATTGCACGTATGAAATCTGCGTTCCTCCTGCCACATTCTACGGAAATAACTAACATGCAACGCGTTCATCGCACCGTGATGGTACTGATCGTATTCGCCAGTTCGTACAGGAAGGGAAGGATCAAATAGGTCTTTTTCTCCTTCGCCCGAAGCAGAGAAAAACAAAATGGCAAGCCCCGGCTCCCGAATCGGCCAAAAATCCCAAGTCACTGCTACATCGGCCGGAAACTCTTTCTCACACCAGAATACTAGGTTCGCCTTTTGCCCTTCTTTGTGGTCCCTTACGCTCTCCAGTCTCATTCGTTTCATCGCAAAGGTAACAGCTCCATCACCTTCCATCCGAAATGATTTCACTTCTTCAGGGGATGCCAGGCGATTCTCATAAATGAGGCTCCATTCCTTTGGAATTAATACGCTCATCCTATACCCTCACTCCTTAAGCACTGTATGATCTTCCTTTTCAATTCGGTGTATTTCCGGTAAATGCTCCGCTATAAGGGCTAAACTAATTATCGTGTTGAGTGACCACTGAGCAGCTTCGTTCGTATTAATCCAATCGATTTCTTCAAGCGGCCCAACATGCACAGCCTGCACTGCTTCATCCTGCAATTGAACACGGGCATAGGAGTTGTCCAGCAAAATGGACCATGCTTGCTCAGCGGTGGACCTGTCCTGCTTATAGTACGCGCCAAAAGCAACCATCGCAATGCTAAGAACGGGATGTGCAAACCGATTCGTACTAACCTCACCAAAGGTGATGGTATCTTTCTGTTCCTGTGACAGGTTGTAGTAGACACCGAATTCAGCCATCATTTGTTCCCAAATCGGACCTTTCAGCAAGCCAGCCAATTCGAACCATACCTGCGGCGCTCCCATACAAATCATCAAATGGCGACCCCAATTATCGTCGCCCATCGGGGTTAAACGGCCCGTGTTCGGATCGTATCCATAAGTGGGTCCAGAGATCAGACCGTATCGTGCTGCTTTGATGCTATTAATGCCGGTAAGGATTTTGTCTCGATATGCGGTATCTTCATAACGCTCCCATCTCGTCATCCAGTTGGAACTGAATGCTGCCCAATCTGGGCCCACCCGGATATGTGTTGGATGCTCGTCCTTCGGAAAATAAGCACGCATTGGGTCGAGATGGACCGTTGTATAATCTGAATCCTTCACTTCGTCCATGATATCACCAATCCGTTCATCAGCCGTCAAGTAATAGTAATACCGGTGGAGTCCCGCCATCCCAATGC
This sequence comes from Paenibacillus sp. An7, assembly GCF_009870785.1. Classification (GTDB taxonomy): domain Bacteria; phylum Bacillota; class Bacilli; order Paenibacillales; family Paenibacillaceae; genus Paenibacillus. The sequence continues at coordinate 175,727 of NZ_WTWX01000008.1, read as the reverse complement.
GTGCTTCCTTGCAGCCACATCCCCAGTGGACCACGTTATGACGAGAGCCAAGACCAGCGTACTCTCCAAAATGGTAAACATCGACCTCGCTTGTATGCCTAGTCATCGCTTCGGCGAGACGAAACAGATCTTCTCTTCCGGAACGCAGAAAGAGAACCCACAGCCACATATTCGGCACAAGCTCCGTATTCTGCCAGGCACAACCTCCCAAATCGTAATTCCATACATGGCGGACAGGATCGTAGCTGTGCATGAAATCCCCATAATCCCAAAATCCATACCAGCCCCGTTGCTGAACTTCCCGCTGATAGAATGCCGCAACACCATCCAGTTGATCCTCCAAATAAGCTTTTGAAGGGGAGCTTCGATCATGAAGACTCCATATACCGAAAGCACGCACTTCATGCAAATAGGCAGGCTCACATACAAGCAGCGAAGGAGACTCCAGTTCAGCTGTCATCTTTTCCAGCAACTCTGTCCCGGGTGTTTCGGAAACGCACCACAACATCAACTCACTCGTATTACCAATCCCATAAGGAGTTGCTCTTAGCTCTTCAGCTCCTTCATAGGAAGATTCAACATGTGTTTCCGTATCATAATGACGCAGATCCATAGCGGGTGCATCTGGTGACCAAAACCACACGGTAAAAGAAGCCTGATCCCGTGACGTATGAGTAAGTTCCAGTCCTGACGGGCACTTTTGCCAAAAATTCCGCAGGCCTGCTGCAATTCCACCGCCTTCACTCCCAATAAAGCCGAGTCCACTGGAATGCCGCCCGTCTACTGCCTTCAGCCAGCAACACTCCTCTTTTGTCCGCTTAGAGATCCTATAATGTTCGGCACTGTCTTGCACGAGCTTAAAATCATCCCATGTAGCAGAGTCATGAAGTAAACCTATAAAATAAGCATCCTCATCGGGGTGAAAATACACATTTTCACCATTCGTTTGTTTTTCAAACAGTTCACGATATTTCCCTTGGGTACGCCTTGTACGCAGCGTCTTAGGCGATTCACTGAAGTAACCGCTGTCGCCCGCAAACCGGACATGGCGGTTATATAACGGTCCTCTCATTGGAACGGAAAAAGCAATACCCACTCCTTTAATGTAGTCTTCATTGGGATCTCCATCATAGAGCAGTGTATGGACGATACGAATCGTTTCCTGCCCAGCATAGAAATAAAGACGAATGGTAAAGGGCAGCCATTCAAGACCTCCTGACCTACTGCGATGCTTGCCATCCAGTTTGACAACAGCCCGGATGGGACCATCCTGTTCCACGACAGTTTTACTGATAACGCTATGAAACTTCTCTTCGCGGACAACCTTCACGCCTGCGGCTTCCGATGATATCAATTCCTTGATGCAGACTAGCTCCCCATGACTGCACAGTTCAATCCCGCTGCGGGTAATGGACTGAATCAGAGCAGAACCTTGCCTAGCAACCGCGCATTTGATGATTCCCGTATCGATGACGAAGGAAGTATCGATCTTTTCCACGGTAATCTTTTGAGCTGGTTCAGTTGTCTTGCCCTTGGCAATCGTATAGTCACTATTTCCTTCTGTTTCACTTCCAGTTCCCACTACAGCTGCATGCGCAGTCCATTTGACGCTGCGATCCGGCCAATAGGCCGTTGCCCAGCTTTGCACCGGTACTTCTTTCCCTTTGCTATCCCAGAGCGAAAGTGGCTCTTCCCGGGTAAGCTCGCCTTCCCTCCATGGAATTCCCCATGTCACGCCGACAGGCATCTTCGCCGACTCCTTCAGCCAACGAAGACTAACAGACTTTTGTGAACTCAATCATGCTCGCCTCCTTTCTCTCTCTATTTAATTCACTATTCTAGTTCAACTATCCTTTTACAGATCGTCCTTCACGTTGCCATTGAATGTTTTGATTTCCATTCTGTCCGCCTCCTATACGGATTGCTTATAAATGTTAGACTGGCCAGAAAATAAAAAAGGATCATTCCCTACATTTTGGGAACAATCCTTTTCGTATAAGATAAATTAGGACTCATCATGGCGAGGCTTTGACTCTTCAGGATGAACACCGTCATGATTATAAAAATCAATAATAGACCTCGCCATCTGAATCACTTGTTCTTTTAGCTTGAGAGGCTGAATAACTCGAATCTGATTACCAAATCCTAAAATAAATGACTTTGCTTCCTCTTCCGTATCGAAGTTTAGCCTAACCGAAATCCATGATCCCTCTTGTTTCTTCAGATCTACTATTTTTACAAACCGTCCGGTAAACTTGAGTCTTGCTAGAATGTCAGGAGAAACTTTCACTTGAGCTTCATAACTCGGCAAACTACGAATAAAATGCTGTTTTGATTCTTGCCAGTAACTAGCTAACTGAAAATCATTCGGTCTTTCAAACGGCTCGTCTAGCTTTTCAGCAGAAATAACCCTGGATGCTCTATAGTTTCTTATTTCTCCTTCGGAAGCGGCAACTACATACCACGTATTTCCTTTGGCTACTAAACCTAAAGGTTCCACGATGCGTGTAACCACCGTTCCGTCAGCCCGTTCATATTCGATCTTTATTTGATGTTGATCCCATACCGCTTGATGCAGTAACTCAAACACTTGAATCACTTCAATAGAGGGACGCCAAGCACTAGAATCAATATGTAGCCGATTCGTAACATCTTTCACCTCACTGTGCAGATTCTTTGGAATGCTGGCGATGAGTTTCTCCCGGGCTTCTGTCCAGTCTTGTAAATAGCCGAGATCCTTTAGAAGCTGCTGAGAAGGAGATAGAAATAAGGACATGATTTCTTCTTTTTTCAACCCCGTTAGACGAGTTCGATAATTCTCCATCAGCTGCCAGCCTCCATACTTTCCTCGCCTAGCTACAACAGGAATCCCTGCTACACTTAAAGCTTCCATATCCCGATGTATCGTTCGTTCTGTCACTTCCAATTGTTGAGCCAATTCCTTCGTAGTCAATCTCTCTTGGTTCTGTAATAACAGAAGAATTCGAATCAATCGATCTGCCCTCACCGCATATCACCCTTACTTTTTATATAAAAGAAATGATCCCTTCACTTCTTAATATGACAATAGATGTCTACATTCATGAGTATACTATATTCATTACCAAATAGGAGCTGAGGCTATATGAAACCATTAGAGGGAAAAGTTGCACTCGTTGCAGGTGGAACCCGCGGAGCAGGTCGAGGAATTGCCATGGAACTAGGTGCGGCAGGCGCAACCGTATACGTAACGGGTCGAACAACCAAAAAGCAAATTTCAGAATATGGACGTTCGGAAACGATTGAAGAAACTGCGGAATTAGTAACTGAACTTGGGGGGATTGGTATCCCGGTTCAAGTAGACCATTTAGTCCCCCAACAAGTAGCATCTTTAATAGAGCAAATAGAAGAAGAACAGGGAAAACTTGATATCCTGGTAAACGATATATGGGGCGGAGAATACTTGACGGAGTGGGATACACCAGTGTGGCAGCACTCTCTGGATAAAGGCTTACGCATGCTTCGTCTCGGGGTAGAAACACACTTAATTACAAGCCACTATGCCTTGAAATTGCTTATTCAAAATAAAGGAGGGCTCGTAGTAGAAATCACCGATGGGACGGCAGATTATAATGAGGATCGCTACAGAATGTCCCTATTTTATGATCTGACAAAACAATCTGTCATTCGAATGGCCAAGTCACTTGCTCACGAACTCGCCCCTCATGAATGTACAGCTCTTGCTATTACACCAGGCTGGATGCGTTCAGAAATCATGCTTGAAGTATTCGGTGTCACCGAGGAGAACTGGAGAGATGGCACGAAAAAAGATCCGCATTTCATCATCTCTGAATCTCCGCGTTATATTGGACGAGCGGTTGCAGCGGTAGCGATGGATGAAAACAAACATGTACTAAACGGCAGCTCCTGTTCCAGCGGAGAGTTGGCAAAGAGATATCATTTTACAGATCTAGATGGATCACAGCCCGATTGCTTCCGCTATCTACAAGAAGTACAAGAAGCGGGAAAACCGGCAAACGCTGAAGGATATCGTTAAGCTTAATGCAATCTATTCTATTCATACTAAAAAAGAAGGAACCCCGGCCAAAGAATGACCTCGTGCTGGGGCTTTTTAATACTCGTTCTATTTCTCACTGCCTAAAATACTTCTCGTCTGAATCTTCCCATCCCGAACTCGAATTTGAATTTCTCCCATCGTATCCGTCCTGAAGATTTCACTTCCGTGGTCTTGCAGCCTCTCTGTGACAATCGGGTGAGGATGTCCATACGTGTTGTTTACTCCTGCCGAAATAACAGAGAGGCGAGGATGAAAGTAGTTCAGCCATTCTTCCGTCGTTGAAGATTTGCTCCCATGATGAGCAACTTTTAGTACATCGATCGGGAACATTTTACCGTTATTACTGCCGTTGACACTGTTAGTATGGCTCTTCCCGTTAGTAGATTGGTTTTTATCAGCTGAGTTTTTTATTCTATCCAAAATTTCCAGCTCTCCAGCACTGTCTACATCGCCCGAAAACAGAAAAGATACCTCCTCCATTTCCATCAGAAATACAACAGACACATGGTTTTGCTCTTCGAGAACAGGCAGTGCGGATATTTCTCCCGTATCGTCTGAAGATGTATGAAGGATATTCTCCTCAGGAGCGATAAAGGATAGGATCGTCTCCGCATCAGGGCGATACTCAATTCCGTCAGAAACTTCATACATCGTCACTTTTTGTTCCAATACCGTCTGTATGAGTTCTTGATAAAAAGGTTTCTCCGTTATTGTCCCATTACTTATGAACTTGGACACAGGTATATCTTCAAATACGGCTTTCAGTCCTCCGGCATGGTCTTGATCGGCATGGCTTAGAATGACCGCATCGAGTTTATGAACTCCCCGCTTTTTAAGCAGTGGAACGAGTAGTGATTTCCCTACCTCATATGGATCTCTTCGCTGTTTCCAGCTTGCCTGCTGTCCAAACTGAATGGTGCCTCCACCATCCACGAGAATATGTTTGCCTGTAGGCGTAGTGATCAGCATACTATCCCCTTGCCCCACATCAATAAATGCAACCGTTCCTTCCCCCTTGCGATAGGGTCCTTGATAACTAATCGATAGACCTGCTAACAAAACAATAGCCAAGATAATCAACGTGATTCTCTTTACAAAAGTAAATGGTTTCCGTGCAAAATATCCTGCGCCTTGGACTGAAAAAAGACTTTCCAGCTCAGGCCAAGCGGATGAAATCTGTACGGCTTGAAACACCTGTTGCAGGCGGGTCCCACCGCTAAGTAAACCTTGTCTTTTCTCGTTAGTCCGAACTGAATCAAATCCACTCACAAAAGAAAAAGTGTGACTTTTCCTCCTTACATCCGGCTGTACTGATTGCAGCAGAGGCGTGAGCGGAACCGTATCCTCTGAACTCAAAGGAAGCGGCTGTTTGCTTATTTTCCATTCCTTAAGCAGTTGGAAGAGGTAATACAGCAATAAATAATAAATAAGGACAATGATAAAGTGTGGTTTAGCCCAAATAAGTACGAACTGATCAAAGGTATTTAGCCAGTTCACAAAATCAAAAGTCCATTGGTTCAGCCAAGTAACGACCCATACGATCGGTTTCACCGCAGGTTCCCATATGTAAACAAGCAGCAGCACAAGTGCGCCGAGCGGGAGAATAAGAAAACTAATAAAACTGACAAGCAGGAAATTAGCACCAAATGATAAAAGGGAGAACTGATTAAAATAAAACACCGTCATCGGAAAAGATAGTAACTGAGCCGCAATAGTGATGACCGCTGTTCCTGACAGCCACTTGGGCCAAGCATCAAAGTGAGGCTGAAGCAGCGGAACAAAAATCATGAGACCCGCTGTCACCAAGAAAGAGAGCTGAAAACTGACATTTACCAGCATATATGGATCTACCCACAACATGATAAGCGCCGTAAGGCAAAGAATATTGAGCCCATCTTTCATCAGACCCTGCCTCGTCATATACAGTCCCATCATCGACATTATACCTGCTCTCACTACAGAGGGAGATGAACCCGACAACAATACATAGAAAGGGATCAGCAGAAAAGTCACAACAAGTGCCGTCTCCTTACTAAGCCGAAGAAGAGATAATAAGAAGAGTAGACCCGAAACATAAATTGCGACATGCATTCCAGATATCGCGAGAATATGGGTAAGCCCGAGTTTAGAAAAATCCCCGTACGTATCTGCATCTATCTCATCACCTATACCGATCACAAGACCTTTCATGTATCCCGCATGAGGTTCCTCAAACATAGATTCCATTTGGCTTCCTAGTTCTTTTCGCGCTGAGTCACTAAGCCTGAATACGATATATTTACTAAACCACGTTTCAAGAGGCTCATGGGCAATTCCTTCTGCACCTTTTCCTTTGAGCAGCCAGTGAATATGGAGACGGTGTAAATACTGTCCATAATCAAAACTCCCAAAATTCCTCGCTCCCCCCGGGATCTCTAAGGTACCTGTAAAATGGATCTGATCTCCTCGTTTCCATCTCTCTGCTGTCTCTTGTTCTCCTTCTTCCAGCAGCTTAATCTGAACTTGTACCTTTTCCGAAATGTCAGAGAATTTACCTTCTCCTTTCTCATCATCTGAGCCGAGCGGGTGAACACCCTGAAGTGAAAGGACAAACTGTGCCCGGTCTCCGTCAACTTTGACCTTAGAGGCAATCGTCCCCTCCACCTCAACGGACATCCCGACTACTTCAGCAGGCATCACGTTAAGCGTGGTCGGAAGTTTGCTCACATTACGCACATCTGTCCACTCCATATAACAAGAAGACACGAGAACAGCCATTAGCAAAACTAGCGAATATATTCCTTGTACTTGTTGCAAATAGAGAAATATACCCAGCAGCAATAAGACTCCGAGGAGTATCCTGATCAGGGACCATCCATTATAGAGATAAGCTGCCGAACTCCCTATAATCCAGCATACACAAAATAAGGCAAGCGGCCTCCCTTTCAAAGTCCTTTTCCTCCTCAAAAAGAAAAGAAGAACCCTATAAAGAGCCAGCTTTGACACTGTTCTTCATAAGGTTCTTCCTTATTATTTTCGATCCTTGTATTCTATTGTTGATCTTCTATCACTAATCAAGCACAGTCATTATAGTCTCTTTTGGAGGTTCATAGGTGCTCAGTGAACGGAAGGTAATCCCTTTTTGCTCCATCATTTGACGCACTTTCGATGTATCTTTCGGATAGGGACGGTGGTATACAATCTCGACGATTCCACTGTTCGCAAGCATATTAGCACAAGTCCAGCAAGGTTCATCTGTTACATAAACACTTGATCCTTCCCGGTCCGCACGATCAGTAAACAGCAGCAAATTTTGCTCTGCATGAATCGTACGCACACAGCGCTGTTTCTTGATCATTTCTTCTTTTCCGTCTTTAACGATTAACTCGTACTCTTCCGAAATCATACATCCTGCTTCCAGACAGTCCGGCACTCCCATAGGCGCTCCATTATATGCGGTTCCAAGCAGCTTCTTGCCCTGAACGAGAACTGCACCTACATGTCTGCGCGAACACCGGGAACGAGTAGATACCATATAAGCAATATCCATGAAGTACGTATCCCAGTCTTTTCTTACCCCCGTATTCATCCTTCTCCACTTCTCCTTACCTATAAGTTTAAATGTTTGCAATGTAAGCATTCAGAAAGTCTCGATAAAATAATACTCTAATCTATCACGACATAGGGTGACATTTTCTCAAGCATCTTTATCCCGATCCCCTTGACCTTTGTCAGGTCACTCGGTTTGGTAAAGGAGCCATGTTCTGTACGATAATCAATAATTGCTTGTGCTTTCTTCTCTCCAATACCAGGTAAATCCATCAATTCTTCACGTGATGCTGTATTTACGGTTATTCTGCCATCTGTATTGGCTGAAGATGGAGCGCTCTGACTCTGAGTACCTTGTTCTTCTATAGAAGTAGTTTCCGCTGGCTTTACCATTTCCTCTAGCAATGGTTTTGCAGCAACTTCAGTAGGTCCTGTCTTATCAATTTCTACTTTCTCTTTCTCTTTCTCTACAGTAGGAACTGCCGGCTGTATTTCCGGTAAAGTATTCTTATCCGAATCTGCTGAGCTCTGCTCCTGCTGCGTCTCTGCTGCCGTATCACTCACCGATATAGCTGCCCTGTCATTAATAGCAGTCCATTCCGCAGGAGCCGGGTCACTCTTTCCTCCGAACAAGATGAAACCACTCCCAAGAAAAGCCCCAATCGTTAACAGCACTGTCGCTTTCTTCACCGTATTCAAAACCTCCCAAACGATTATCATACCTAGGTAAAACTTATCGTCATGTCGTCCAAGTCTAGATGCATACATTAAGAAGAACGTACCCGCGCCAGTACCGTAAAGCAAGAAAGGGGGAACCTCAAGATGTTGAAGGTCGGATTTATAGGAACCGGCAGCATGGGAAGTTTACTCATTAACACCTTCCTTGCTTCCGGAGCACTTGACGCGTATCAAATTACTGCAAGTAATCGAACCCGTGAAAAAGTCGTAAACCTAGCTTCTCTGCATCCAGGTCTGTATCCAGCCGAAACAAATCGTGAAACCGTTGAAAAAAGCAACATTGTATTTCTTTGTATCAAACCGCATGAATTTAAAGAAGTCATCGAATATATTAAACCCGTCGTAACTCCTGATCAGATCATGATCTCAATTACGAGTCCTGTTCAAATTAGACACTTGGAATCCGTCTTACCATGTAAAATCACAAAAATTATTCCGAGTATTACTCACTTAACCGGCAGCGGCGCTTCCTTATGTATTCATGGAAATCGATTGAATGATGAAGACAAAAAACGGGTTGAGATGCTATTCAGCTACATTAGCAGACCGATACGCGTAGAAGAAACCTTTACCCGAATCAGCTCTGATTTTAGCAGCTGTGGTCCTGCCTTTGTTGCCTTTTTTATAGAACAATGGGTGGAAGCAGCCGTTCGCAAGACGGGAATCACTTCAGATGAAGCTACTCGTCTTGCAAGTGAAATGCTGCTTGGCACAGGTAAATTACTAGCAGAAGGAGCTGTGACTCCGTCACAGCTCCAAGAACGTGTTGCCGTACCCGGCGGTATAACCGCCAAAGCCTTGAACCTGCTTGATTCAAGCCTTGCGGGTGTATTTGATCAGCTCATTCAGGTCACGCACGCGAAGTACGAAAAAGACCTGGAAGCGCTAGATGCTGAATTTGGTGCAGGTGAGATTAACCGGCAACAATATTAACCAGTTTACCTGGTACTGCAATCACCTTACGGATGGTTTTGCCTTCTAATGCTTCCTTGATTGCAGGAATCTCTAAGCTGAACGCTTCAAGTCCTTTTGCATCAAGATCAGCTGCAACGCTTGCGCGCTGTACGATTTTACCGTTAATTTGAATAACGATTTCTATTTCTGCATCAACGGTTAGTGCCTCATCATACTGCGGCCAGGATACATAGCTGATGCTCTCTTCATGACCAAGACGCGACCACAACTCTTCTGCGATATGCGGAGCAAGAGGAGCAAGCATCTGTACAAAGTTCTCCATTGCTTCGCGTGGCAGGCGGTCTGCTTTGTACGCATCATTAGTGAAGATCATCAGCTGACTGATCGCTGTATTAAAGCGTAGATGCTCGAGATCATCGGTAACTTTCTTAATTGTTTTATGCCATGTGCGTTTGAAATCGTCATCTCCGCCATCGCCGATTTTCTCATTAAGTGTGCCATCTTCATTAATAAACAAACGCCACACACGTGCTAGGAAACGATAAGCTCCTTCTACACCATTCTCGTTCCAAGGTTTGGTTGCCTCAAGCGGCCCCATGAACATTTCGTAAATCCGCAGCGTATCTGCACCGTATTTTTCCACAATCTCATCTGGATTGATTACGTTGCCGCGGGACTTACTCATTTTCTCATTGTTCGTTCCAAGAATCATTCCTTGGTTTACGAGTTTATGGAATGGTTCTTTTGTATCTACGATGCCTAGATCATACAGAACTTTATGCCAGAAACGTGCATAGAGCAAGTGAAGTACCGCATGTTCTGCTCCGCCAATGTACAAGTCAACTGGAAGCCATTCGCGTTGTTTTTCTTTGGATACCAGTTCCTTATCATTGTGTGGATCAATAAAGCGCAGGTAATACCAGCAGCTTCCAGCCCATTGCGGCATGGTATTGGTCTCACGGCGCGCCTTCATTCCTGTTTCTGGATCGATTGTGTTTACCCAGTCTGTTGCATTGGCAAGTGGAGATTCCCCTGTACCGGACGGCTTAATCTCATCCATCTCTGGAAGCACAAGCGGAAGTTCACTTTCAGGTACTGTTTTCATCGTACCATCTTCCAGATGCAGAATTGGAATAGGTTCACCCCAATAACGCTGACGGCTGAAGAGCCAGTCACGAAGTCTGTACGTTACTTTTCCTTCGCCTTTTCCGTTCTCCTCAAGCCAGGCGATTGCTTTGGCAATAGCTTCTTCATTCTCAAGTCCATCCAGCATACCGGAGTTTACGTGTGGGCCATCACCTGTGTAGGCTTCTTTTTCCACATCTCCACCCGATACCACTTCAATGATTTCAAGACCGAATTGTTTTGCAAATTCCCAGTCACGTGAATCATGTGCAGGCACTGCCATAATCGCACCTGTTCCATAACCAGCAAGAACATAATCGGCAATCCATACCGGCAATTTCGCACCGCTGATCGGATTAATTGCATATGCGCCAGTAAACACACCTGTTTTTTCTTTTGCAAGATCCGTACGCTCAAGGTCACTCTTACGTGCCGCTTGATCTTGATATGCTTTTACCGCAGCCTGCTGCTCTGGTTTCGTAATCTTCTCCACCAATTCGTGTTCAGGAGCAAGAACGGCATAAGTTGCGCCAAACAAAGTGTCTGGACGTGTCGTAAATACTTTCAGCTGTTCTTCATGTCCTTCCAGCTCAAACGTCACTTCCGCACCTTTGGAGCGTCCAATCCAGTTGCGCTGCATATCTTTAATGCTTTCTGCCCAGTCCAGTTCATCCAGATCATCAAGAAGACGGTCTGCATATTCGGTAATTTTCAGTACCCATTGACGCATTGGTTTACGTACGACAGGGAAGCCTCCACGCTCACTTTTCCCATCGATTACTTCTTCGTTTGCAAGAACCGTTCCAAGCTCTTCACACCAGTTCACCGGAACTTCAGATACATAAGCAAGACCACGTTTATATAGCTGGATAAAGATCCACTGTGTCCACTTATAGTAGTCAGGATCTGTCGTGCTGATCTCACGATCCCAATCATATGAAAATCCAAGTGATTTAATCTGACGGCGGAAGTTATTTACATTCTTCACCGTTATATCACGCGGATGTTCTCCTGTATCGATTGCATGCTGTTCTGCCGGAAGACCGAAAGCATCCCAACCCATCGGATGCAGAACATTATATCCGCGCATTCTTTTGTAGCGAGATACGATATCAGTCGCTGTATATCCTTCTGGATGTCCTACATGGAGACCCGCTCCGGAAGGATAAGGGAACATATCAAGGGCATAGAACTTTGGTTTATCTGCCTCTTCCCCTGTTTTAAATGTTTTGTTAGCATCCCAATATTGTTGCCATTTCGGCTCAATGGATTGCGGTTGATAGCCGTGCTTCGGCAGTTCTTTCTGACTCAATGTCCATCCTCCTCGTCATATGAAAACGTTAGAACCGGATTACGCCTTGAACGTCATACCATGCCAAAACGTATCACGGACCAACAAAAAAACCTCCGCATCCCATAGCGTATCATCGCTAGGGACGAGAGGTTAGATTCCCGTGGTACCACCCTAGTTAGCGGACATACGTGCTTCGCTGTCCACTCCCTTAAGCACCCTGTAACGGCGGTGAACCGATGAGGCTTCCCCTATAAAATATAGCCTGACCTCATATCTCCAAGGCGAGTTCATACAACCATGGCAACCAGCTTGCACCACCCGCTGGCTCTCTGTTATGCATTGGTTCTATTACTACTCCTCTTCATCGAAAACATGTTAAGTTTAATCGCAATCATTATACAAGACTGCAACAGATAAAGTCAAATAACTCTGTAAACCCCTGGTCCCCGTTTTAATTAAACTAAGAATATATTTAGCTGAAGACTAAACAGTGCAGGGCCAATAGAAAGTGATTCTGCTGATCTCTTATTTTATAGAGCTTTGTCGTCTATAGAATTAAGATAATCTTCAATACTCGTAATTACAGAAGTTACACACCCGTCTTTGAAAGGTGAAATAAGACCTGCCTCTTCCACCAGTTTGGTAAAGGATAAACTTCCTCCTAATTTGCACAAGTGCAAATAATTCGTCCAAGCTGCTTGATAATCCTCTCTGGACTGCTTCCAGAACTGGAACGCACAGATTTGAGCCAGTGTGTAATCAATATAATAGAATGGAGATCTGTAAATGTGAGCTTGTTTTTGCCAGAATCCGCCTTGCTCAAAGTAGAGATTGCTCTCGTAATTACGATGAGGCAGATATTTACGCTCGATCTTACGCCAAGCTTGTTTGCGCTGTGCGGGAGTTGCTTCTGGATTACTATAGACATAATGCTGGAACTCATCCACGGAAACACCATAAGGAATAAATAGAAGAGCACTCGACAAGTGATCGAATTTATACTTTTCCACTTCATTTTCAAAGAATAGATTCATCCACGGCCAAGTAAAGAACTCCATACTCATGGAATGAATTTCAGCCGCTTCATATGTAGGAAATAAATATTCAGGCACTTCAAAATTCCGGCTTTGGTATACCTGGAATGCATGACCTGCCTCATGCGTGAGAACATCAATATCATCCGAAGTCCCATTGAAATTGGAGAAAATAAAAGGAGACTTGTAGTCATAAATAAATGTACAGTACCCGCCGCTTTCTTTCCCTTTCTTACTGACTAGATCCATCAGCTCGTGATCCAGCATGTAATTGAAAAACTCGCTCATTTCCGGGGCTAGTTCGTCGTACATTTTTTTGCCATTCTGTACGATCCATTCCGGATTTCCTTTGGGCGCTGCATTTCCTGATGGGAACACGATATTCTCGTCGTAATAATACAGCTCATCTACCCCGACACGCTCGCGTTGACGCTCTTTCAGCTTCGTAGCCACCGGAACAATCTCCTCCAGCACTTGTTTACGGAAGCTCGACACCATATCAGCGTCATAGTCCGTTCGATTCATTCTGGCATAACCCATCTCCACAAAGCTCGGAAATCCAAGTTTCTTCGCCATCTTGGTTCTTACCTTCACCAGTTCATCGTAAATCCGGTCAAGTGCTTCTTCATGTTCACTCAAAAAAGCAGTCCGTGCTTCTTCCGCACGTTTACGCATATTTCGATCTGTAGACCGCATGAAAGGAGCAAGCTGCGATAAGGTACGTTCTTCTCCTTCAAAAAAAATCTTAGCCGAAGCAATCAGCTTCGAGTATTCTGTCGTCAGTTTATTCTCTTGTTGCAAGTCACCAATAATGTCCGGACTAAATGTTTTGATGGTAAGCTCTGCAATCTGAAATAACTGTTTACCCCATTTTTTCTCCAGCTCAGCTCTAAACGGAGAACTCACAAGCGCCTCGTAAAATTCAGTCGTATATTTCTGGAACATAGGCGATGTTTCATCGAAAAAATCTTGCTCCGCCTTATAAAATTCGTCATTGGTATCTACGGAATGGCGAATCGAAACCAGCGTTTCCTGTGTGGATAAAGCCCCGCGCAGTTTGTTGATGGCCGCCATAGCAGCTTCCTGTTCATCTGCATTTTTTGCTTCACGGAATGTGGCGAGCAGCCCGTTAAACTCTTGTTCAAAACGTGCCACATCCGGCCGTTCATATGCATATTCACTAAATTTCACTTACTAAGCACCTGCTCTCTATTCTCAATTTCTATCCATTATATCCCAAATGGTTTCTTGGTTCTATGTGTAGTTCTTCTATAATTGAATTATGGTTAAAAAAAAGCATCCTTCTCAATAAATCATAGAAAGGATGCTATATAAGCTACTTTTTAACGGCTACAAAAAATAAACGCGATGAATTCTCATTCGCCGGTTCCCACTCAAAATCGGCATATATATTCACATCATGAAAACCTGCTTTAAACAGCTGCCCTTTCATCCATTCCGGATCATATGCTCTCTGATTATGAACTTCTTCAAAGCGGTGATATACATCAGGTCCGCTGCCCTCTGCACGCGTAAAAATGCTTAAATGATGTTCAATCTCATAACTAGCACGGTCTAAATCACAAGTCCAAATATAGGAGATTGATTTTTCATCCAATACAAAAGGCTGCTCTTCCTCATAACGAATAAAAGTGCTAGGGTGATGTACATCAAATAGGAACGTACCGCCTGACTTGAGACCTTGATACGTTTTTTGGAACGTGCGGATAATATCTTCTTCTTTTAGCAAATAATTAATACTGTCACAAAAAGAAATAACGGTATCCACGGGTTCCGGCAGTTCCCAGTTTCGCATATCCTGGTGAATCCAGCGGATCGTTCCTTCACGAAAGAAACGGTTACCCTGCGGAGTTTCTTCTAGCTTTTGCCGTGCTACGGACAGCATATCAGCAGAAAGATCAATCCCCGTTACTTCAAATCCTGATTTAACTAAAGGAATGGTCAGAGAACCGGTACCACAGCCGAGTTCTACAACACTTTTAGGTATTCCATGCTTCTCCCAAGCAATTCTAGCGAATCGAATCCATTCAGGGTAAGGCATGTCTTCCATCAGTTCATCATATACGTAAGCAAATTTGCGATAGGACATAGGAAACACCACCTTAATGTCAAAAATAATGTTGAAAATAAAGTGAAAGTGTGGGCAGGATTCTGCTGTTCGCGCGATTCCTGCTTATGAGGCTCCAGTGGATGGATGGTTCTTACGAGCGCTGTTGTTTTCGGATTTCTTGGGTTGTATAAAACCAGCCGAGGGGGAAATCCGATAACAAAGGCGCCCGCTTCGCTTCTACAGAACCATTCCATCCACTTCCGCTTCCTACTTACTTCCACTTTGTTTTCAAAAATATGGTTGCCCCTAAGTTTAGAGGGGCAACTGGGGTGAGTTCCTGCAGCTTTACTGGCAGGAACTTGTGAGTCAAAGGAAAAAACCAGCATGATTGGACACTACGCTTCGCTTCTCTCTAATCATGAACTTCTTCAAAGACAAACCTATCATGATTTAGACGCTACGCTTCGCTTCTCTCCAATCATGAACTTCTTTAAAGACAACACCCAGCATGATTGGACACTACACTTCGCTTCTCTCCAATCATGAACTTCTTCAAAGATAAAACATCCTTCATGAAAAGCAAAGAGCCCTTAAAGGGCTCGTCACTCCAATTACAACATAAGATTACTTGCTTATTCTTCAGACGCTTCTTCTTTTTTTACAAGATACGTCCAGTTTTCATCCTGAGTCACCAGGCCGTCTTTCATAAGCTTGCCCATGGCACGCTTGAAAGCAGACTTACTGATTCCGAATTTGTTTTTAATAATATCCGGCGGTGTCTGGTCAGAATAAGGCATTGCTCCGTTTGGTCGCTCCTTAATAAATTCAAGGATACGTTCAGCGTCTTCGTTACGTCCGATTTCCTTACGTTGAGTCATAGAAAGATTCACTCTTCCATCCTCACGAACAAGGGTTACACGAACGCTTACTTTCTCTCCAAGTCTAAGCATACGAGTTCGCTCGGAAGAGTGAATCATCCCAATCGCGCCAAAGCCTAATACCCCGCCGTCTACAAGCACAAAAGTACCCATCTGCAGCGGTTTATACACCGTCGCTTCTACCCACTCATTCATCCAAGTCGTCGGTGCATGGAACGTGAAAGGATCAAGTTCTCTTTCTCCTGCAAGTTTTGCACGCAGACGTCCCTGCCGGTCATGCTCCATAATAACAAAGACCTCATCTCCAACTTGCGGATGAAGTTCTCTCATTTCGGGAAGCTCGCGAATCGGCAGCAACAGCTGACGTCCAAGTCCCATTTCTAGAAAGCAACCCAGTCTTGGGTGGACGTCTGCTACTTCGAGCTTCGCCATTTCACCCAAGGTAAGATAAGGTTTCTTCATTGTTGCTGCTGGGCGATCATCGGTATCGAAGAAAAGAAAAACTTCCACTTCTTCTCCAACTTTAATGTCTCGCGTCAGCTCCGAATAATGCAATAATACATCTTCACTGCCTGTTGATAAAAAATACCCATACGGGGACACTTCCCTTGATACCGGGAGTGTAACTACCGTTCCTGCTACAAAACTCATACTTTATTCACCACTTTAGCATCTGACCAAAGTCTTTCAATATTATAATATTCCCGCTCATCGCGGTGGAACACGTGCACCACCACATCACCAAGATCCATCAGTACCCAACGTGCAGAATTCATTCCTTCTAGTCCTTTTATCTGAACTCCGGATTCTTGCACCCGTTTACGGATTTCTGTAGCGATGGCTTGTACCTGTGTATCTGAATTCCCGTGACAAATAACAAAATAATCAGCAACAAGTGAAACCCCTTTAAGATCAAGGGCTACAATGTTCATCGCTTTTTTATCGTCTGCTGCCTCTACTGCAATCTGAAGTAATTCTTTCGATGAGATACTCATGAATCAACCTCCGATTTTAAGTGTATTGGGTTTATCCATTCGCTTTATTTGCTCAATTAAATCATTACGAGTAAAAATCGTTAAAGGATAGATAATCTTTCTCTGAGAAACAAGGTGAGTAATGGTACCATCAAATCCAGCTAGAAGAGCTTCTTCGAGGCTATGCTCTGCAAGTTCACGGATCCGGTCCACTCCAGGGAAGTCTCGTCCCGGCTCCATATAATCTGCAAGACATACCACTTTATCGAGAAGACTCATACCTACACGTCCGGAAGTATGCCATTTAATTGCACTTAGAACTTCAGGATCTGTCACTTTATACTCCTGTTCCGCTACAAAAGCACCGACTTCTGAATGCCACAACTGTTTATCATGAAGAAGAAGATCTTGATTCAAGTTATTCTCCCGAATGATCTTTTCCATCTCTTTGACAGGCCAGTACTTCGCTACATCATGCAAAATAGCAGCAAGATCCGCTTTGACCGGATCTGCTCCGAATCGTTCAGCAAGCACTACCGCTGTTTGCATGACACCTTCTGTATGTTTCCAGCGCTGAGGTGGCATTTGATCGGAGACGGCTTTTATTAATTCATCTCGATTTAGACTCATATAATCCGCTCCTTGTAATATACGTAAGGACCGAGTCAGGTACCATGAACCGCACCGAATTGCCGCTTGCTAAACGTCTTCTAATCGCTGTTGATGAAATATCAACTTGCGGCATCTCTGCAAGTAGCACGCGGCTTTGCAGAAATTCCGGAAGATCATCCAAATGCAGATCAAATCCAGGCCTGCCTACACCGATAAAGGTTATCTGCTGGACAAGCTCTTCAATCCGCTCCCACTTCGGCAAGTAATTCACCATATCTGCACCAATGATAAAATAAAAAGTGGTATTTGGATATTCTTTATGCAAGAGCTGGATCGTATCAATGGTATAGGATACTCCCCCGCGAACGACTTCAATATCAAGCGTTGAATAATCTAGATAATCTTCCGTCGCAAGTTTGGTCATATCCAGCCTTTGCTCGCCTGTTGCTCCTGCTGCATGTTTATGCGGTGGAATGTGAGAAGGCATAAACCACACCTCATCAAGCTTATAAGCATCCTTCACCGTCTCTGCCGCAAGCAAATGCCCCATATGAATAGGGTCGAACGTACCGCCCATGATACCTACCTTCATACGGCCTACTCCTTTTACATCACATAATCTATTGTTTGTTTAGTTTCGCGGCAATTCAATCTGCTTATTATCGCGAGACTCTTTATATAGAGTAATCGTGTTTCCCAGAATTTGAACAAGTTCGCTGCCTGTACGCTCTGCCAGTTCAGCTGCTACTTCTTTTTTATCATCCAGATTATTGCTTAAGATGGAAACTTTCATAAGTTCACGTTTTTCAATTGCTTCTTCAATGTGACGGAATAGATGTTCATTCGTACCGCCTTTACCAATTTGGAACACAGGATCCAAGTGATGTGCCTGTGCACGTAAAAATCTTTTTTGTTTACCCGTTAACATTGTATTAACCCCTTATAATATGCATTTTCTGTTGGAATCTGCATTCCTCTTATGTTTGTCCATTCGCATGACAGAATATGAGGAATACAGACTAAGATAATTAAAAACTTTCTAGTACTGCTTTTCTCATGGCGTGAACAGGGGCAGGAATACCAAACCAATGTTCAAAAGCGATCGCTCCTTGGTATATAAACATACCAAAGCCACCGTGAATGATACATTTCTTTTCTTTTGCTATAGAAAGCAGCTTTGTCTCCAGTGGATTATATATTAGATCGCTTACGACAATCCCTTCTGGCAAAGCGTCTTGTTCAATCGGAGTTTCATGCAGATGTGGATGCATCCCTACCGAAGTCGTATTAATGATAATATCCGCATGTAAAAGTGCTTGATATGCCTCCGAAATAGGTAGTCCTTGAACTTGTCCCATCACTTTGAAATCAGCAGCCATCTTCTCAGCACGTTCAATGGTTCGATTAAGGATGGTGACCGATGCCGGGCTTTCCAGAAGCAGCGCATACACAATCCCCCGGGCAGCACCGCCAGCACCAATCACGACAATATGTTTTCCCTCTAGCGAAGAGATGGCTTCTTCTTTTAACGACCTCACATAACCGGATCCATCCGTATTATATCCGATTAGCCTGCCTTCTTCATGAACGACGGTATTGACTGCGCCCGTGAGCTTCGCACTGTCATCGAGCTCATCCATATAAGACATGATCTCTACTTTATGGGGGATTGTCACGTTTACACCGCGAAATCCCATTGACTTTATTCCTCTAACAGCTGCTTCAAGGCCCTCCGGTTTCACATGCAAGGGGACGTAATCCCCATTGAGCCCTGTTTCATAAAGTGCTGCTTGATGCATAGCGGGAGACTTACTGTGTGCAATCGGGTCACCCATGACTCCAAGAAGCGTATATCCACTAGGCTTAAGTTCTTGTATTTTGTTTGACATCCTGTCTCCCCCTATGAACTCCCATGTTCAGATAGAGCAAAATCAGATTAAGGAAGGACGAATCATAACACGAACTCCGCGCGGTGCATGTACTGCAACGAGAGCTCCTTCCTGTCCGTTCACTTTAATCCAGCCAAGTCCGGAAATAAAGACATCATTACGACTTCCTTTTTTAATGCGGAAATCATGACGTGTCCACTCTGGAAGATCTTCCATATCCTCGCGAGATGGAGGGGATAATAATTCGCCAGCATGATCTTTATAAAGTTCATCTGCACGCTCCAGTTTGGTCCGGTGGATCTTAATTGCATTGTTGATGTAACAAGTGAACGACTGACGTTCTCCTTCGATAAAATCAAATCGTGCAAGTCCCCCAAAGAACAGAGTTTGTCCGCTGTTCAGCTGATAGACAGCTGGTTTCAGCGGCTTATCCGGCATAATTGCAGATAAGTCTTTGCGCGATACAATCTCGCTGTAACGCCATGGATATACGATTCCTGGTGTATCAATGATGGATGCTCCATCATCAAGTGGAATATGGACCATATCAAGCGTAGTACCTGGATATCTAGAAGTTGTAAGCTCTTGATCTAAGTCACTGTAATCACGGATCAATCGGTTAATAAGTGTGGATTTCCCAACATTCGTCGCACCAACAACGTATACATCACGATCTCCGCGATGTTCATTAACGGATTCAAGAAGCCGATCAAAACCTTGATTCTGTTTCGCACTGCATAGCACGATATCTACTGTTTTCAGTCCTTGCGCTTTGGCTTGCATCTGAACCCAGTTACGAACCTTGTTCCAATTCGTTACTTTAGGAAGCAAGTCTGTTTTGTTTACTGCAAGCAATACCGGGTTGTTCCCGACAAAACGCTGCAGAGCTGAAATCATGCTGCCTTCGAAATCGAATAAATCGACGATATGAATAACGAGTGCGTCTTTATCTCCGATTTTACTGAGCAGTGCCAAGAATTCATCCTGATCCACCGTAACGGAAGAAGCCTCGCTATAATTTTTAATACGAAAACAACGCTGGCAAATGACAGGATCGCGATCCAGCGCTTTAATGGGTGTATATCCCGGCAGCTCAGGTTGTTCTGTCTGCAGTAGAATACCGCATCCGCTGCATCTTCCTTTTGTGCCGTCATGCATATGATTCATTTTTTCTTTTCCTCCTCAAGCCATAGGCCTTTCCTGCGTAGACGAGATAACGCAATACGTTCGATCCGTCTGTTAAACTTCGTCATAATCCCTTCGTCTGCAATTGCAATGGGCAGCACCAGAACGGTAAAGAGTCCTAGTCTGTTTCCTCCAAACACATCCGTAAGCATCTGATCTCCGACTACAATCGTCTGCTCTTCTGTTAAGTCCATCATTTTCATTGCTTTGCGAAACGGGGTGTTCGAGGGTTTACGTGCCTCATGTACATACTCAATCTGTAAGGGAGTAGCAAAAGTAGACACCCGAGTCAACTTGTTGTTGGAAACAATGACCAGTTTAAACCCAGCATCTCTCACCTTCTCGAACCAAGCGATGAGTTCCGGGGTTGCTTCAGGTGCCTTGGCTCCCACAAGTGTGTTATCAAGATCGGTAATAATCCCGCGATATCCGCGTTCATATAATGCTTCCAAATCAATATCAAACACGGTTTCCACCTGGAGTTTTGGTATTAGCCTTTTAAACAACATGTTCACCTCAATTTCATACGACAAACTATAACATAATCTGTACAGTTAGTAAAAAGGCAAACGGACACGGGGAAAGCTTACACCCGTGCCGATTTCAGCCTTTTCTTCATTTGTCCAGCTATGTCTTGTACCTCTTGCCAAGCATTCACCTGCACATGATCCGGGCTATACCTTGCCATTTCAAATTGTCTTAGCAGTTCAGAGAGCTCAGCTGCGACTCCAGGAACTTCTTGTTGCCATCTTGTAACCGATTCTCGAAGCGTTTCGTGCTGCTCTCGGCGCAGCCCTTTACGCCGAACCGTACGAATCCACCGCTCTGTTTCTACGACGACTTTTTGATCCGGTGTCAGCGGCTTACCTATTCTTAATCTAAGCACATAGAAATGCAGATTATATCGATTGCGCCATATAATATATCCTGCCCATAGGATGAGTATAGATACAGCAGACCATCCAATAATCGGACTTACGGTAAAAGCAGCATCCTTTTCATCTGTAATCGGTTCTTTTGTTTCTTCTGGCTGAACCTCATCTTCTTCCTCAGGTGTTTCCTCTGGATCTGCATCTTCTGTACTCGTAAGGAGCGGCATATTGAACCCCGGAGTCGCTTCCACCGGAATCCAGCCGTATTCCTCTCCAAAATACACTTCAGCCCAAGAGTGAGCATCGGCATTTGTTACCACGTATGACATAGAAGACATCTCACCATTATACTGTGAGAACGCAGCATCCTCAGCAAAATCAGCCTGACCAGGAGCATAACCTTTTACCCATCTTGCCGGAATATCTAAGGAACGTGCCATCATGACAAGTGAAGTGGAGAAATAATCACAATATCCTTCTTTTATTTCAAACAGAAATCCATCGACAAAGTCATTGCTTTGTTTTAACGATAGATCGGGATTGTTTGTGTAACTGAAATTGGTTGTTAGATAGTTTTGCAGTAAACTGACCTTTTCATACGGATATTCTGAAGTTGCTGTAATTTCTTTTGCAAGCTCGGTAACTCGTTTAGGGAAACGATTAGGAATCTGTAAGTAATCCGAATTCATCTTATCTGTTCCGTACAGTTCTTCGTATGTTTTAGCTTTAATTGTGTCCACTGGAATTAGCGGCACTTCGGACTGAATCGTATAGGTTCTAGGAAAAGGTGTGTCACGGCTCCCATCCCAGTGAAGCTCAGCTTGTTCACTTTTCCATAATAGCGTACTTGCTTCGCTCTCTCCATCAACTGAGACCACTTCATTAATCGCATACGCGCCAAAAAGAACAGGATACACCTTATCATTAAGCATTGTAACGGATTGAGTTACTTGCTTCGTATTTCCCCGAGCCGCAGCACCGTCGTTATGAAGTTTACTTCCGAGATCCGCATCATCAAACGATCTACGAGAATAAGAAGGATCCTGCCAACCTGTACCGGAATACTCATCCCGTGTTTCACCACGCCAGTAACTCCGTTCTGACGTATATATTGTCATTACAGGAGAATAGTCATAATTAAAGCCACCGCCGAGCTGATTGTCTTCTCTGCTATATCCAGATTCAGAGTTAGTGAAGCTTCCATTCTCCCCATTGGCAGAAAAATTTGCTTGTGTACTATCTCCTCTATTCTTAACCCATGCCGTGTATGGATCGGTTAAGATCGGAGGTATAATCGGCATATTAACACCGACAACGATAATCAAAGAAAAGATAATAATCACGTTGGCAACAATTTTAAAAGGATTACGTCGTAATCTTTTCCAACCTAGAGGATATTTGATCTGGAATGACCGAAGATGTAGACATACAAGCCAAGCCATTCCTGCAAATGCAGTCCAAGCTACTTCTTTCCATAAGACAGCAGGCGTGAAAGAATCTAGAATACCTAGCGCAACAATGTTCAAACCAAGAAACATCAGTACTTTTCTTGCATCCGTTATCAGCCGGATGATACACTCCATCATCACCCACGTACAAATTGCAAACCAAACATATGGATTCAGGCTGGCAACAAAGGCAATAAGGTTCTCAGGTAAGGTGCCATTTGGTATAAAAATACCGTAAAAAGATAATACATAATATAAAATAAATCCGATAAGGATGAATTTCAGAAACATTCGAATACTTGTACGAAAAGGAAGAATCATCTCACAGATCGCTACACTGATTAATGTGACGGCAACAAGTGTGGTCGTCTGCTGGAACCAAATAGGCTCTGTGTAAAAGACCCACTGCATCCCAATGATGACAATCCATAATAATGCGAATGCGTCATACCAAGAACGTTTTTTTCTGCTAGAAAAGATCCTCATGCATTCCCTCCTCCTAGAACTGAGGGCAGCTCTTGCAAATCAGACACCCTATACCCTTTTATTCCTCGAGTACGAAGCAATGAGATCCATTCGCTTTCTGACTTTGGTTCAGATTTGCTGATGATTTGAATATGACAAGCTGTCATGCCCCTCGAACCTGCAAAACGCAATGTTTCCATAATCTCTGAATTATGCTCGGCCGAAATGAGCACAAAAAATGCACCTTGCGGGAAGAAACGAATCGATTCCTGCACGCCCGAGAGTAAATTTCCAGTTCCACTGGAATCCAGATCGACTAGATGGTGCATCATTTTATAACGTTCATTTAAGCTATCGGTCGGCTGAAAACAAGTAGATTTCTCGCTAAGGGTACATAGACCCATGCCCATCCTCTCTCGGCTGCCGTATTCGAGAAGTGAGGCTGCTGTTGAAATGGCAAGTTCATAATGTTCTGAATTTTTATAGCCGAGTGTTCGTGAATCTAAGACAATCATCGTTTTCGGCACAGACTCATGTTCAAATTCCTTCGATTTCCACTGCCCTGTTTTTGCTGTAGCATTCCAGTGAATCCGAGATAACCGGTCTCCATACACGTAATCACGAACCCCATTAATTTGTGTTGTCTCTCGGCGAGATTTCATCATTGCTGTCTGCGGACCCGATAACTTGGAATTTCGATCATACAGCTGCCAGTATGGGATAAAAATGGTTCTCGGCAGTACTCTGAATGAACCTTGGGCTTGAAATTTCCCTTTATGCTCGATCAGTCCGAAAATATCTTCACTCACACATTCTGTATCTGTAAAATCATATTTTCCGCGTTCAAGCGGCGGGGTTTGAAAAATAAGCGTACCGTTTCCCCGCATATTCGGAATCAGACTTTCCTCAAATGACCAAGATTCTCCATTATGACGTTTTAATACTTCTCTAATCACAACATATGGCAATGGAAGTATGCCGGGAATCTGTAAATCCAGCCGTACTTGAACTTGATCGCCTGCATGAAGCAGATCCGCATGTTCATTACCCGAAGTTAATTTTCGTTCACCCTTCGTTCGGCCAGTCCCGTTAAACTTGCCAAGCACTAAATAAACGCTCAGTAAGCTGACCATACCAAAAAGCATAATCGATGTTTTGCCGCCTTGAAACAAAACATAAAACAGACATGTCATCCATACCAGCAGCACCACCCATAGTCTGGATTTCATAAATTGCAACGGCCTAAACCGCGCCGGTCTCAGCATGTAGTATCAGCGCTCCATCGAGACAGGAACTTTTTCGTTTCGAAGCACCTGTGCAAGAACGGTTTCCTGACTGATATGATCAAGCCTAGCTTCTGGTTTCAGTACGATCCGGTGCGAGATCACATAAGGAGCTAGAACCTTCACATCATCAGGAATGACGTAATCTCTTTCATGCAAAAAGGCGTAGCTTTTCACTGCGTTCATAAAAGAGATTGCAGCGCGCGGGCTCGCACCAAGCAGTGCTGCCGGATGTTCCCTTGTTCTACGGACAATCCCAAGTAAATAATCAGTAACCGCTTCCTCCATAAATACACTGCGAATTTCATCTTGAATGGATGCGATTTCTTCCATTGTAGTAACCGGAGCAAGATTGTCTGCCGGTTGCCCTAGCTGATGTTGTTTTAATAAATACTTCTCCGTCTCTGCGTCCGGATAACCGAGGCTAAACTTCAGCATAAATCGATCAAGCTGTGCTTCTGGAAGTGTATAGGTTCCTTCAAAATCAATTGGGTTCTGGGTGGCACAAAGCATAAATGGTTTAGGAAGATCATATGTATCCCCATCTACGGTTACACTGCGTTCTTCCATGACTTCAAGCAAAGCTGACTGAGATTTGGTGGTCGCCCGGTTGATTTCATCTGCAAGAAGGATATTCGTCATCACAGGACCAGGTCTAAAGTAAAAACGTTCATCTCGAGGATGAAATACGGAGACCCCTGTAATGTCACTTGGCAAGATATCAGGATTGCACTGAATTCGGCGGTACTCTCCCTTCATTGAACGAGCGAGCGCTTTAATCATTTGTGTTTTTCCCGTTCCAGGAACGTCCTCTATAAGCACATGTCCTCCGGCTAATAAAGCCGTTAGAAGCAACTTTATTTCAAATGTTTTGCCTAATATAGTAGATTCGAGATTCGATTTGACTCTGGATATAGTATGTACTGATTCCTTAGTCACAGGCATTTATTGTATTACCTCCTAATAGGCAGTAGTTTTTCCTTATATTGTACATGAAATTAGTGCGGAAAGTACAATTTATAACTAGGATTAAATGAGATATAAGAATGAATCCTTATTGACCATTTCATACAAAAATAGGGAAGTGTGGATAGTGTAACTTACATCGGGTAGTGCAAGCAAGCTGGAACTCTATTAAATGAAAAAAAGATAGAGTGACAACTCCATTATAAAAAAGTACCCCACAGGATAGACTTTTTTCAATGTGTCTATTCTGTAGGGTACCGTTTATATTCTCACAAGGTTTCTTTACTATAAATGTTTGATACAATTTACCCTTTCGGTCTGACAAACAAAGCTGCGAGGAAAGAAAAGATAATCGCTGACGAAATACCAGCACTTGTTACGTTGAATATCCCTGTAATTACACCCAGCCAGCCGTCTTTTTCAAGTTCAATCAGGGCGCCATGAACAAGAGAGTTCCCAAAACTCGTGATGGGCACAGATGCGCCTGCACCCGCAAATTTTACAAGAGGATCATATATACCAAAAGCATCAGCGACTGCGCCAGCAACAACCAGTGTACTCATTGTATGTGCTGGAGTTAGTTTAAGTACGTCAAACATCAATTGACCGATGACACAGATCGCTCCGCCTACCAAAAAAGCCCATAGAAACTGCATTTAGTTAGCCTCCTCTCTCTCGATCGCGACTGCATGTGCAATACAAGGGATGGTTTCGCCTTGTTGGTATGATAAAGGGGATAATAGGGCGCCTGTCGCTACAACTAATACCTTATTAAGCTCCCCTCGCTCCATTCGTTTTAATATATGTCCATAAGTTACCGCCGCGGAACATCCGCATCCACTGCCTCCGGCAAAAACATACGTTTGTTTTTTTAGGTCGTAAATCATTAGCCCGCAATCATTAAATACAGTTTGCTCCATTTGAATTCCTTCCTTTTGAAGCAAATCCTTAGCAATAGGAAGTCCCACCGAAGCAAGATCACCGGTAACTATGAGATCATAGTAGCCTGGTTCGAGTCCTGTATCACGAAAATGAGCAATCATGGTATCTGCGGCTGAAGGGGCCATTGCTGCACCCATATTATAGGGATCCTTAATCCCGAGATCCATAACTCGTCCGATTGTTGCCCGTGCAACAATTGGACCTTTGCCCGTACTGCTGACAACTGCGCACCCAGAGCCTGTTACCGTATTTTGCGCGGTTGGCGGTTTTTGAGCCCCGTACTCTGTCGGAAAACGAAACTGTTTTTCCACTGTACAGTTATGGCTTGAAGTACCAGCAAGGACCTTATCTCCCCCGCCAGAGTCAACAATAAGCGCTGCAAGAGCTAAACTCTCCATTGATGTAGAACATGCCCCGAATAATCCTAAGTATGGAACCCCTAGTTGCCTTGCTGAAAAGGAGCTGCTGATAATTTGGTTCATTAAATCGCCGCCAACAAAAAACTGTAGATCATTTTTTGAAATACCGGCATTCGCAATAGCCATTTGAGCTGCGTGTTGGAAAAGCCTTCTTTCTGCTTTCTCCCATGTCTTCTCGCCAAGTTCCAAATTATCGTAAATATAATCAAAGTAGTCTTTTAAAGGACCTTCGCCTTCTTCTGGACCTACTACACTAGAGGCTCCAATAATTTTGGGTTTGTTCTCAAATTCCCAGCTCTGCTTTCCAACTCGCTTCATAGATGGTACCCTCCAAACCCGAGACAAGCGTAAATAACTCCGATAATAAAGGCAGCGACCACACCGAAGACGATAACCGATCCGGCCAGCTTAAACATGTTTGCACCCACACCTAAAACCAGTCCCTCGGACCGATGTTCAAGTGCAGCTGAACACATGGAATTGGCAAAACCGGTAACCGGCACAGCAGAACCTGCACCCGCAAATTGCGCCAATTTATCGTATACTCCAAAACAAGTCAAAATGACAGATGTCAAAATAAGAACTGCAACCGTAGGGCTAGCAGCATCCTTCTGTGTCATATCAAATCCGGTCATAAAAGCCTGCTGGATACATTGTCCAATCAGGCAAATGGTCCCTCCAACAAGAAATGCACGAATACAGTTTTTCAAAACAGGCCTTGAAGGCTCATGCTTTGATGCAATCTTTTTGTATTCCTTCGTATCGATCGAAAGCGAAGAAGATTTCGTGCTTGTTTCCGGAGATTTCTTTTGATCCGAAATAGCTGACACCCCCCTTATAACCCTAAGTAATTTCTCTCACACTTTCGTCGTGCCTGAGATATGTTCATTATGGGTTACACTCACCAATCTTATGTTTGGTAAATCATCCTTTTGGATGGATAATAAAGGGGGTATTAAAGCTAATTGTCATATCGCCGCTCTCCCGAGAATTTATGTGTCATTTATAGAAAAGAACAAAAATAGTTAAAATAATTAAAACGCCGAGCATAATTAATCCTTTTCTTACGTGAGGATCCATATCTCGTCCGCTCCCTTCATCAATTTGGCAGTCTTTCGATGAACTTTTGCATTCATTATTAGTCTATGCACTAGGCAGTTGTCTTGTGTGCAACACCGAATCTAAGTTATGAAGTATCATCCTAAGGACCCAAACAGGGGGAGATTGCAACATGGACAATCAGGATTTCCAAGTTCATAATAGAGGAATTGAACATTGGTACATAAATAATAGATGACAGGAGAGATGATGATGGAACAAAAAACAAAAGAACTATTTAAAACGCTAACCGAGTTCCCTTCAGCACCTGGTTTTGAAAGAGAACTTCGTGCCTATACGAAAAGTTTAATGTCGCAGTATACTAATGAGTTCGTTCAAGACCGTCTTGGCAGCTTATTTGGTGTATTACGCGGGAATGAAGAAGGACCGAAAGTTATGGTCGCTGGACATTTTGATGAAGTAGGATTTATGACTTCGGGTATTACCGAGACAGGTATGGTTACTTTCCGTCCAATCGGCGGATGG
Organism: Paenibacillus sp. An7; assembly: GCF_009870785.1. Classification (GTDB taxonomy): domain Bacteria; phylum Bacillota; class Bacilli; order Paenibacillales; family Paenibacillaceae; genus Paenibacillus. Next base: position 147,448 of record NZ_WTWX01000008.1, on the reverse strand, counting down.
TGGAGCCAAGCTGTATTATCACAAAGGCTGCAGATCATTACACCGGATGGCCCGATTACAGGCGTTGTCGGCTCCACTCCTACTCATTTGTTGTCTGAAGCGCAGCGCAGCAAGCCTGTTGAGCTGAGTACCATGTATTTAGATATCGGTGCAGATAACCGTGCGGAAGCAGAATCCTGGGGAATTAAACCCGGTATGCAGATCGTGCCTATTTGTGAGTTCACACCTCTTAAGAACGAGAAAAAAATCATGGCAAAAGCGTGGGATAATCGTTACGGAGTCGGCCTCTCCATAGAACTGCTGGAAGCATTACATAAAGAAAAGCTCCCAAATATTTTGTATTCCGGTGCAACCGTTCAGGAAGAACTTGGGCTACGCGGAGCACGCACAGCAGCCAATCTTATTCAGCCGGATATCTTCTTTGCACTCGATTGCAGTGCAGCAAATGATATGACAGGAGATAAGAGTCAATTTGGTCACATCGGTAAAGGTGCGCTTCTACGGATTCTCGATCCGGGTATGCTTACCCATCGCGGTATGGTTGAGTACGTGCAGGATACTGCTGAAACGAATAAAATTAAATATCAATATTTTATTTCTCCAGGCGGTACCGATGCAGGGCAAGTTCATTTGAGCGGCATCGGTGTTCCATCTACGGTAATTGGAATCTGTGCGAGATATATCCATACATCCTCTTCGATTATTCACACCGATGATTATGATGCAGCCAAAGAGCTGATTATCAAGCTCGTTCGTGGTCTTGATCGTACGACGATGAATACCATAATTGAGAATTCCTAATCTGTCTGTATAAGCAACAAAAAAGGTGTCCTATTAAGCACAAAGCTTAAAAAGGCACCTTTTTTATGGATAAAATCCTTCCGAGGGAAAGATACTTATAAAAACAAGGGTGAAAAGGATAGCCAGGCAATAATAAATGTAACCCCGATAAAGAAAATTTCTACCCAAGCGCCTTGCCTCGAACCCGTACTCATCAGTTTAAATTTAATCTTCCACTTGAACGGCGGAAGCGGGCGAATCCCTCTGCTTGTTAAACTGTCAGCCAATAGGTGAAGGGTATACGACAATCCTCCGGCAATCCATACTGCATCTCCATAGGACTTGGTGGTCCCGTATAGTAAAAACGTCCACACGGCAATTGCATACAAAGTATGGGTCAGTCCCCTATGGGGAACTAGGGTGGCCAAGATCAAAAGACTGCCAACAAGCAAATTCCACGGATGTAATGAGTGACCATACACGATGAGCCCAAGTCCAATAAAGAACATAATCCACTGCCTTAGCGACCTGGAAGGCATAAAAGAAACCGTGGCAATGAGGGCAGCAAGGATCCAGTTCCAGGGTGAACGAGCCATCCCATAAATACCAACAGCCAACGCCAGAATAATTAACGCAATCTGAACAATTCTAAGCAGCCAATTGGGAATTACACGTGTCACAAGTAGTGAGTTCGGTTCATCTATATCCGGCAATATGGAGCTTACGAGAGCAACAGCCACTGCAGGAACCGTGATTGGTATACCACCCAGCTCTAAAAGGGATAAAGATATCCCTGTTCCAACGATAATATGGGTTCTACCCATCATGGCAATAATACTTCCCTTCTGTAATATGTATAATTCTGAGGTGTCCGGCGCTAAGAAAGCTGCATTCCATCTGAAATATCTTGACCATTATAGCACGTACGTTCGTATAGGTATACCCAAATTTAACCCTACATGCTCCTCCTTGAACTTTCTTTCCTATCCCAGTTATTGGATTTCACCTCAACAAAAAACTCCCATTGAATTTATTCTGAATATGTCATCCAAAATAAATTCAAGAGAGTATTTTATATTACATTCTAAATTATTGAAACTCTAACGGTTAAGCAAATATTTAGTTTTAATGGCATCATACTCGGTTTTGGTTATCGGAATAACCGTCCCATGGCGAGGACTATTTGGTAAATCATACTGTGGAGAAATGTTCCATACTCCAGAGTCCAGATCCGTCGTTTCAAGCGGCACATACCCTCTGCCACCAAATTCGTCGACGAACAAATACCATTTTTCTTCCGTATTGGATTTGAAAACAGTTGGTCCTTCGACTCCTTTAATGCTGCCGACACCTTCTTTAATCATTTGATAATCAGGATCGAATACGGAATCCATTGACTCCTGAAAAATCATTTTACCGTAAGGGGATAGAGGCTGGTTATCTCTTTCATCTTTTGTAAATCTATAAATCTTACCTTTATGAGAAATCATTGTCGTATCGATAATGGAATATCCGAAATCTATATATTCCTGTGCTTCCGTAAAGACACGAAAATCTCGAGTTTTGCTGTACATGATTTTTTGATGAGCATCCCCGGTATGGGTTTCATCGGCAAACAATTTGGAAGCCCAAAATACAATATATTCACCTGTAGTCTCATCGTAAAAAACTTCAGGTGCCCAGGTGTTACCCGCTTCTTTAGGTGAAATCTCTACCATTCTTGGCTCCGACCACTTCACAAGATCGTTCGATTCCCATACCACAATGGAGCGACTCCCCTGTCTTTGGGCTCGGTCCCAGTTCCAGTCACCGTTTATTTTTAAATCGGTAGCTATCATATAGAATCTGTCGCCTTCAGGAGAGCGGATCATAAAAGGATCCCTTACTCCTTTTTCACCCATTGTAGATAGAAGTACCGGCTTCCCGCCATTCAACTCTTTCCAGTGCAGCGGGTCGTTTCCTTCACTAAGTGCAAAATAAACTTGCTCTCCTTCCGGTGTTCCTTCTCCCGTAAAGTAAGAGAAAAGATAACCGGCGTAATCTTCTTGGACAGGTTGCGCTATTACCACCGCGTTGAACACTTTCACTGCAGTGACGCCATTTTTGGAGATCGTTGCTGTGAGTGCTACCGATACATCTCCGTTCCCATACTTAGGGCGCATCACTTCTCCCGACTCTGTAATCACTTTAGGATTACCCGATTTCCAAATGATCTTCGTTCCATTGTCTCCTATGACAGGCAAATTCAAGTGACCCTTTACGTTATTAATATTGTATACTTGGAGCGCTTCTTTAGCCCGTTGAACCGCTTCTTCATCACTTCCGCTATTTCCATTCTCAGCATTCATTTTCTTCGTCACTTCACTTTCCATGTCATCGTTTGCTTCGACTGTACCCTCTGCCCCTCCGCCCGTCAGGGTAACGACAGACTTCGCAGGAATTGTGGCTTCAAAGGAATGATCTTCTAACGTAGGAACGTCCTCTCCCCTAGCAAGATCATGGCTATCTGAAGTAATGTAGGATTCCATCATGGCGATCGAGTGATTTTTATCCACGCCTTCAAGAGAAATCCGAATGCGCTTATCCTCTTCACTATCATTAATAAAAACAGCTGTAACCGTCTGTTCACCCGCATGAATGTAAGCCGAACCCAGCAAACCGCTACGGGAATGCTCATCCAGGCCCGAAAGCGAGATACGTTCTGCACCTGGGCGTAAAAATTTGCTGTAATTACCGAGAGTCCACATGATTTTAGAAGTTAAAATATTTTGCTCGTCGCCTTCTTTATTAAAATCGGTATAGATCAGTCCATCTTTATAATCGACCTTGGAAACCGCCGTCCACCACTGCCATGCGGCTGCATTCGCCTTAGTTAAATCAAAGTGAATGGTTCGAGCTACATGCAAAGCCGGAGTCATGCCAAGGTCACGACCAGGACCGTAATCCCCGAGTATACAATATTCCGTGACCCAGTATTTTGCATCAGCATCATACTTTTTCATATTATCAACCAGTAACTCTCTAAGTTCACCCAACCGATCGTCACCTGGCTTACTGTAATCGGACCAATAGGAATGCGAAGCAATCTTATTTCCAATGGCTTCCTTAAGATCAGGGGCGCCGAGTAAATCCTTAATATATTCGCGGTATTTGCCTGTTCCAAGACTGTTGGCCCCGCCTGTATATTGCTCCCCACCTGCAAATCTTTGATAATATTCATCATCTAATAACGAGGTGATCTCCACACCGTCTGGTGCGCTGATTTGTACATCAAATCCGCTTTCCTTTATCTGCCGATACAATTCGAGAATGACACGTTTTAGATCATCATTGTTATAACGATTCCCTTCCTGATGTGCCTGATTCCAATCCCAGGTCGGCTCGTTAATAGGACTTATATATGTAAAGTCCAGACCTTCCTGTCTAAAATGGGCTAAAACATCAATTAAGTATGTTGCAAACTTATCCTCGTAGCCTTCTTTCAAATTCGTGGAGCCAACAGACATATCAGGCTGGGCGTGACCATTCTTTGTCATCCATACGGGAGGGCTGTTCACGAACGCGATCAGGGTATCCACCCCGCGCGCCTTGGCTGCCTGCAAAAACCACTGCTGCCCCTTTTGCTTGCTCCAATCGTAATCGTCATCCTCTGACATCTTGAACGCCTCAGCCTGCCGCCACGGATCAGGAATAATCGTCTGATCCGTTTCTGCCGAACCTGCGCCAATATTAAAACGCCAGGCCGATAGACCGATCCCTTTCTCTCTTGAAAAAAGTAAATCCGCTACGCGATTTTTATTTTCATCTGTCCAATGTTTCCCTATAGGGTCCATGGACCACGCGTCAGAAGCACCGAAATTATCAACCGTTTGATATCGTACCGATCCATCAATCGATACATAGGCGTCCAGAGGCACCGGCTGCTGTATGGGCTCCTCCGCCTCTTTCACCTTATTTGAATTATGAGAACTGCCGGACCCACCTGATGTAATTCCGAAATACAAACCGAGTACTGAAGAAACAGCGACAAGTGTGATGACTATCGTTTTCTTTTTCATCCGCATCTCCTAACCTACTAATCCTGAACGTTCCACACTTTCTACAAAGTGTCTTTGCACGAACAGATATAAAATAATAAGGGGGAATATGGCCATCAAGACGCTGGTATTCATCATCATCGACATGAAAAACGGATCCTGAACGTAGGATGCCGTTGCTGCCTGTTCCCCTCCGCTAAGGTAAGTTGCAATTGCATATCCGGAAGATGACATCATCGACGACATAACCTTTGGTTCATTCAAATACATGTTTGTAAAGAAGGAATCGTTCCATTGCCATACGAACGAGAATAGCATGACCGTTACCATCGCAGGGACTGCATTGGGTAAAATAACTTTACTAAAAGTTTTAAAGTAGCCCGCTCCGTCGACGTAAGCGGCTTCTTCAATCTCCCGTGGAATCCCTTTGAAAAACTGGCGGAATATATAGACGTATAAGCCCGTCTTCACGCCCATGCCGAGAATTGCAGAAATAATAAATGGCCAGTAAGAGTTGATTAGATTAGCGGGTTTACCGCTAATCAGCTCAATTACTCCAAATAAATCAAAATTTTTGAAGTTTAGATAGAGCGGGATCATAATCGTATGAGATGGCACTAAAATTGTAAAAATTACTGCCCCAAATAAAAGACCGCTTCCCTTGAATTTCACTCTCGCAAAACCGTAACCAGCCAGCACGCAGGATATCGTCTGCAATAGCATAACTGCGGAAGAGAGAAATAACGTATTGAGTAGAACACGCGGATAGTTCATCGCTTCGAATACCAGTATGAAGTTCTCGAGTGTAAACTGCTTAGGCACCCAAATTACAGTGGGATCGTATAAATCGTCCATACTCTTAAACGAAATCGATAACTTCAATAGAATCGGATAGATGATGACAAACGAGATGCCAAAAATGAGTACAAATCGGACGAAGATCCATAACCATTTCTTTGTGAATTCAACCCAATAGTCAGGTGATGTTATACGTTGTATTCGCTCTTCTTTCGTCTGCCGCTTTTGCACTACGCTTTCCGTCTTCATGCAATCCCTCCTTCAAACCGCTAATCTTGGTAAAATACCTTTCGCGACACGATCAAAGTCGTGACCCACAGTACAAGTGCAATGACGGCAAAATACATCCATGCCATGGCAGCGCTAAGACCAAAATCGAAGTTTTTGAATGCCGTATCCACTACTAATCGGCTTGTATCATCACTGATAAAGCTATTGATTATCGTGTATACCAGATTGGTCAGAATCAATGGGCTGATCATGGGAAACGTAATTTTCCAAAAGGCCTCGTAGCCAGTAGATCCTTCAATCTTGGCGGCCTCGTATAAGGAGGGAGAGATTGACTGAAGCCCAGCTAGAAAAATCAAAATTTGAACACCTGATTGACTTACAATCTCATAAATTCGGCTGACAGCACCTGTCAAATACTCTACCAAAGTAACATTGATCCCTGATTCAACGAGCATGATAGTAAGCTCCAAATTTTTCATAAAAGATAAACTGCCTCCGGTCGTGTCGTTCGCGCTTCGAACGACCGACTGCATCAAATCACCGTTCTCGATGCTGGCAATAATGCCGGATGCGAGTATAACGGGAAGGAAGAAGATTGCTCGAGCAATCACCCGTCCTCTAAACTTCTGATTGAGAAGAACCGCAAAAAATAAACTGAATATAATAACGAGCGGTGTGTTAATCGCAATATTCATCACAGATTCCGTCAATACCCTGACATAAGATTCATGTGACAGCAGAGCCTCTCGATAGTTGGACAAGCCGATAAAATCCAGGCTAAATCCCTCATCCGTAACCTGTAGATTGCTTAAACTGTACCGGAATGAGGACAGCAGCGGAATCATAAACAGGAACAAGAAGCCTGCAAACCACGGAAGTATGAAATAAAGTCCGTAATATCTATTTTTTTGTTCTAGCGAAAGCTTCTTGAACCTCATCGCTGCGTTTCACCTCCAACCCAATAATCCTTTGCCCCCACTATTATTCCGTTCACGCTCGATTCCATATCGTTATAATTGACGATGATCGTTTTTCCTTTTTCAAACGTAGTTTGAAACACACCTTTGGCAAGCTCTCGATGATCGGTAATCGTTTGAGACTGTACATCATGGAGTACATCGTTAAGTTCGCGATACCTTTGTGCTGCTTCCTCGATCCATAGGCGGTAATCGGCGGAATACAAATGATCGAAATCTGTCATTTTTATCACCGACGAATCAGCAACAAACCATGTGTAATTCATAGCTGATCCCGTTTCGATTGCCTTCAAGAAGTTGTACGTTGAATCTTGATCATCCGCCATATTCCAGGCGGTTCCCGCATAATTTACATATCCGTGAAACACGAGTTGAAAGAAAGGAACGGACCCATCGGTAATGATAAAGTTACTGCTTGTCATCGGCGCTTCTACGATATGCTCCGCATAAGGAGCCGCGTAGGCATTCCCGCCCTCAAGCATAATTTCCTCGATCGAGCCACTAATTCGCTTCAACTGTTCGTCCATTATGCTTTTTGATTCTTCACGATCAATAACGTGGGAACGGTTAAAGTCGGAATTTAGCTTATTACCAAGATCACTCAGCGACAATCCGGTGAGCTGAAGCTTCTCGTAATCATCTATGAATCCGCTTACTACTTCGGGTATTGACTTCGGACTGAGTACATAACCAGGTTCAAGGTCGTCTTTTTCTTTGAAATCTGCATAACTGTAAGGAAAAACTTTCGCCAGCTTGCCTGTAATAAACCGGGAAGCCTGCGATTTTTTGAAACCTTCCGATTGCGGAGCTGCTTCAAGAAATGATGCTCCCGGGAACAGCGAGATACCATTCGCATCTGCATAAGTTTTTAGCTCTTTCAACCCTTTGCTTCCTCCAAGCTTCTTGTCGACAGTAATAGATTTCGCAAGATCATGGTTTATACCGCCGTTGAACCAACCTGTATAACGCAGCTTGATGTTGCCTATTCCCAAATCCAGCATTTGACCTAACACGGATTCAGCCTGATTAAAAGTCGTAAGCGACTCATAGGCGTTGTAGGGAATGCCTATGAAAAACTTCTTTTTAGGTATACCACCAATAAACTCAGCATAAAACGGAATGCTTTCTTCATCCGTCAGCCTAGTTAAACCTGCTTGTTTGATTAAATAATCACGGTAGTGCGCAGCCATACCGGAGTAACTGGCTTCCTCTGCCCCGAGAAAGCCGTAGCGCACGCTAATATCACCTTGAAAAGGCTCTGTTTGAAACTTCTTCACTGTACTAGAACGCCACCCATTCGTCAGTGTGACCTCTTCAAGTTTGCGCAGCGTAAAGCTAGGGGACACCGTGTTATAGACGTTCAGCCTTCCGCTTATGTCAGCCTCGACTGAAGCTACTGCATCTCCTTCTTCGATAATACCGACGATTGCCCTATCTACATATTTCATCCCGAATACAGGCAATCTCGCAGCTTTATCATTTTGTATTCGGATCTGCTGACTAATCGCTGAATCAGTTCCATATAGCTCTTTACGGAATGGGGCGGCATACGTTTTTTCATTATTGAAGCGGATCAATGAACCAGAACCATCTGGAACAAGTGTATAACCTTCATCCCCCAGTCCACTCGCGCCAAAGAATGGCAAAAGGGATAGGGTTTGAATTTTCAGCGATTCCGGATATTCGATACTGCCCGACTCAATCGTCACCTTCAAGTTCTCTCCATCAAGACGATAAAGGAGGGGGATCTTAACAGTGAGGTTGTCAGCAGCCGTCACGCCAAACGCAGCGTTATCAATCGCTTTCTGTTCCTCGTTATACCCAGCTTTTTCGAAAGCATCCGTCACCTTTTTTAATCCGACACCCTTGAGTGAGGAATCCCTTCTTTCGTATCTCTTCTCTTCCTCATTATGTTTAAAACGTTTTTCAACTTCTCTCTTTTCTCCCGCATCTTCAAGTTTATCTATAATGAGAGTTTGAAATCTTTCCTCGCTAATATATTTAGGGATCGCGTCGATATCGCTTTTAGCTTCTCCGAGCGTATAATCGATGTTCAAGCCGCCGTTTACCTTCTCTAAGACAAATTGTTCATTCTGAACACTATGTGTATAGTTATCATACTTTAATGAGTTTCCTGTATTATCCAAATAAGATATTTCGATCTGTACGTTCAGCTTTGCCTTGTTATATCCAGTTGCGAGCGAATCGTCCTCGCGATCTTGAGGATTGGAATACCAAATTGCTCCGCTGCGCTTATCTTTAACAGCGATTTCTGTCGTTAACGTGTTGACGTACAAAATCAAAAATTCATTCTCTGCCGCCATTTCCATATCGCTAGCTATACTCGCCGCTTTACCGGAGTCGACACTCGTAGCCGTACCCACGACAGTCTGTTCATCGGCCTGCGCAGATTCGGACACCGTCTCTGTCTTTAAATCAGATCCCGTCCCCGATATAGGTTTCGCGAAATTGGTGCCTTGGGATATTAGCAAACAGCCGATAATGACTGTAGTCAGGATAATCGCAAGTCTTCGCTTCACCGCCTGGCCCCCTTTCTCATGATCGCAATGAAAGTTCCTGATAAATCGTGTAAACAAACCCAACAAATTGTTGAATAAGATTGAAGAAAAGAAGCCCTAAAAAGATGATGACACCCATAACCACGACCGTTAAGAACATCGTCATGATCGTTTTGATAACCGTATATTGATGAACCGTCATTGTTCCGATAAACAATAACCACATAAACCAAAGCATAGCCACTGATTCCAGTAAATAATAGAACGGAGACTCCCGCAGTGAAATGACATTGCTAAGCAATAAATTAGGCAGATAGATAAGAATCAAAGGGATCATCGCGTAGCCAGTGACGATGACAATTTCTTTAAACTTTCCTTCCCCGTCCATCAGTGTGGTGAGCGACCAATTCGCGACGCACCAGAGCAGGAATGGAAGGACAATGTACTTCAACTCATCTATGCTGTTCAGATCAAGTGGGTAATTAAAGTTGACTACATAGCCGGCATATTGACGTTTCAGTATCATCATAACCGTCACGCATAACAAGATAGTAAGCGCGATTCTGAGCTTCCCTTTATTCTCGTATTTCAGATCCCAAAACCCATCAAAGGGATGAAAAGCAACGTGCAGCGTGTACTTAGCGTCCTTAAGAAACTGCATTCTGTTTCATGCCCCCTTTTCTTACCTTCAGAACTCGGCGCACGGCTATTGCGGCCCCTATGAGTGCGATCACCATCGTCATGTAGATCCCAAAATACTCCCGCATATATTCCCTGCGATATTTCGTTAATGCTTTAGAATAATATTCTCTGTCGTTTCCCAGCTTCAGATATTTCATAGCTTCCTTGTATTCTCCTTGACGCAGCATAGACTTCCCGATTCCGACATAAGCCATTTCAAAATTTGCGTCAAGCTTGAGCACCTGTTCCCATAGCTTCGCGGCATCATCGTGCTTCCCTATGCTGTATAATCCATTCGCTTCATTAACTAGGCTTCCGAATTTGGTCACGGTAAATTCCGTAATCATTCCTAGATCTTGATCCAAAACGAAGATACGATTATCGAAACTTTCAATTGCAATCGGTGTTTTGAATGTGCCGAGTTGATTCCCAAGTTGACCGACTACGTACAACAAATTGCCGTCCTCGTTGTAAGTGAAAACGCGTCCCCGAGTTGAATCAAGCGTGCGGTACACACCATTGCTGCTAACATCAATGTCGATGAAAGCCGATCTTTCTCTACTAAGATCACCTATCGGGCCTAGTTCCCCGTTTATACGAAGCACATCGATGCCTGACGGGTTCAGCCTTTTGACAGGAACTGCAGTTTGCTTATCCGCCGTAGTCGTATAAATAAATCCGTCTGCATCTAAATCCGTATTATTAAATTCAATCGGGACAAAGCGGATCATCTTTTCCCGCTGTTCTTTGGTGGATACTGTTTTCCAGAACAAATCGACTGGATCGAATTGCACTTTATTGGTACCTATAAAACCGGTAAAGCCGCCTTCATTATCAAACTCAATAATGCCGTCAAAGACACCTCTGGCAACGACGTAGATACGGCCGGCTTTATCGACAATAACTTTGCGCGGGAAGTATTCGAAATTGTCACTGAGCACCTCCGACTTCGGAGCACCAATTTCTCTGATAAACTTTCCGTTTTCGTCCAATACGACTACACGCCTATTTTCGGTATCCGCTACAAAAACATGACCTGCTGCGGTAACGAAAATGCCTTCCGGTTTATTAAAGCTGTTCTGCTTCCCATTATTATCGAAACCTTGGATTTGGTCGATCACCTTCCACTCCCTGTTAAGCACTACAATTCGCCCGTTACCGGAATCCAGAACGTACAGTTTACCGTCAGGCGCCGCAAACATATCACTCGGCGTTGTGAATGGTCCAATCCCTAACTCCTGGCCCGTTATCATCCTAGAAGGAAGATAAGCAATAGGCGATTTAACGTCCTCTTCCCAATACGAATAGGTATATCCCTCGTACGGCGATGCTTGAGCCGGCTTCGGACTTAGACCGAATATAATCATCGCTGCCGCTAGGATCAAAATCGATCGCTTCATTATCAAGCTATACGCCTCCATCGCTTTAGTCCTTCATTCCGGACGAAGCCATCGTGTGAATCACATTGCTTTGTGACAAAATAAACGTTACGATCGGCACCGTCATTATAATTACTGCAACTGCGGCTCCCACCCCTGCGCGGGCAATACCGCCTTGAACGATTTGCCCCATCGCATAGTGCATCGTCTTCAGTTGCTCGCTGTAAATAAAACTGCCTCCATCTGTTCCCCACAGCATTTGCATCATCAGAATAAGTAGTGTCAACCAAGCTGGCTTAACGAGCGGCATGACAATCCGCCAGAAAATACGGTATTCACTAGCGCCGTCAATCTTGGCTGCTTCGAGTAGTGCATCGGGTATTTGCTCCATGAACTGCTTCATCAAATACAAGCCAAGTGGATATGCGAACGCCGGAACAATAACAGCCTGATATGAATCAATCCATCCCAAGACAGACATGATCATATAGTTTGGAATAGCCGTTACATGCGGAGAAAACATCAATGAAAGAACAATAAGCGTAAACAGTACTTTATGACCACGGAATTTGATCTTAGCCAGCGGGTAAGCTGCCGCCGAAGCGAGCAGAATATGTCCTGCAGTACCTACCGCCGTAATAAAGAACGTATTGAAAATATATCTCGAAAATGGGACCCAAGAGCTTTTCATTACTTGAAACAAATCCAGAAAGTTATCGAGTGTCGCATTTCTCACAAACAGCGTAGGTGGGAATATGAACAACTCATCTAGCGGTTTAAATGCATTATTAATGACATAGATCAACGGTAACGCCATAAAAGCACCAAACAAACCAAGTAAAAGGAATAACAAGAGATCTACTTGCCAGGAGCGGTTCAATTTTTTTTCAAGACGTAGAGAGAGTTTCATCTAGCTATTCCCCCACCCTCTTCAGCAACTTTTGAATAATTAGGTTCGAGCCTAGCATCAGTATAAATAGTACGGTTGCAATGGCGGACGCATAACCCATTTCAAAACGAATCGTGCCATAATCGACCAAGTGGGTAACGACCGTATGAGCTCCATACTGCACGCTTGGAAAACCTGCTAAAGCCATTGCGACGTCCGCTACGGCAAGGGAAGCTGTAATCTGGATCACGGCACCGAACATCAATTGAGGCCGCATCGAAGGAAGTGTAATAAACCAAACCTCTTGCCAGCGGTTTTTGATTCCGTCTACCGCCCCCGCCTCGTACAGCGTCCGATCAACCGTCTGCAAGCCAGCAATAAATGCCAGAAAGCTGGTGCCGAGACTCAGCCATAATTGAACGATAATAATGATCGCGAGCATGTATTTGGTATCTTGAAGCCATAGAATCGGCTCATAGATCATCCCAATCTTCATCAGTAAACCATTCATAATGCCGTACGAATCACCTGAAAAAATAATTTGCCATATAAAAAATACGTTCCCTGATATTGAAGGTGCGAAAAAAACAAGCGTCATAAATGCCCTAACCTTCGGTTTAAGTTCATTAATAAGCCAGGCAAAGACGAAACAGGCGATATAGCTGACCGGTCCCGTAATAACAGCAAAGATCATCGTATTTTTAAGCCCAATCAGGAATACATCATCGTTCCATAACAGCTTGGAATAGTTCTCCCAGCCAACCCAGCTCGGAAACTCCAACATATTAAAACTCGTAAAACTAAAAAAGATAGATATAACGACCGGAAGCACGGTAAATAACAGGAACAACAAAACATAAGGAGCTAGCAGGACGTACGCATGCCGATCCCGTTTTATGTCCTTGACGAATAACTTCCACTTCTCTTGCAACCGGACAGGGCGACCATTCGGCTGCATCATCATCTCGGCAGCTATTTTCGTTTTTGGCAAAAGAGACCCTCCCTAGTCCTGACCATCCAACTTGAACTCGTTCCGTTTTTCCATGATTTCATAGTCGATTTCCTGTACATAGTCATAGAGGGCATCGGCCGTGTTTGTTCCATTGTTAATGACTTCACGAAGCGCATTGTCTAGATGCCTACCAGTGAAGTAACCGCCCGGCACTTCTGGCACCCCCTGCACCCATTGCCATTGCTCTTCCAAATTCTTATAATCACGAGCCGGCCAAGGCAGCTCCTTAATTGCTTCAATATTGGCTGTTGGATAACGTGCTGCGGCGCCCATCAGCCCTTCCATCTCTCTTCCGTAGCGTACCTGAGCGTCCTTGCTTACCCACCATTTCATGAACTCCCATGCCGCGTCCTTGTTCTTCGCTCCCTTGAGCATAATAGTTGATGTTCCGCTGCTAGCAACATCACGCCGAATTGTTCCATCCGATTGCTGCAAGCCAGGAACCGGAACAAATTCCCATAGACCTTTGATTTCGGGCGCGGATACGGTCAAATAGTTGTAAAAGGTGTAATCCTGAATCCCAATCGGCATTTCACCAGTACGAAACCGCATTGGAAAATCGAAAATCAAGGGAAGCTTGTAACTCGTATAGAAGTCGGTCCATTTTTTGAATGCGCTGAGACCAATCTCCGTATCCAGACCGCTTTTGGCACCGTCGTTGAGGTAGAAGGATCCGTCCATCTGATACAACATCATTGCAAAGGCACGGTTTGCCTCAAGCACAGGTACACCTGTCGATTGAGCAAGTGGAAGAGCAAAATCCATATGGTTCTTCTGCAAAACCGGGATCAGCGCATATACATCCTCCCACGTTTGCGGCGGGTCTAGATTTAGTTCCTCCAAAATATCTTTCCGGTAAAAGAGCATATTAAAGATTTGCTGCTCAGGTAGACCAAATACTTCACCTTCAAATTGATAAGGAACTGTTGCGCTTTCTCTGAACTGTTTTATAACCGTCTCGTAATCTGGGAATTTCGTTAAATCCTCCGCTGCATTCCGCATACCAAAATTGACCGGCACATCGTTTCCGACCTGCATACCTACGTCGGGCCCTTCCCCCGCGAGCGATGCACGAAGAAGTACATCCTGATTGACCAACTTCAGATTTACACTAATTCCGCTAAGCGGCGTAAACGTATCATCAATCATTGCTTTCAGCACTTGTGCCTGATCACGCCCCGTTCCGATCCATACCGTTATGGACTCTTCATCTTCGGCCGTGTTTCCGATCGTATTGTAATCTTCAAAGAAGGAAGTGAAAAAGGACGATACCTCGTGTACCATCTTTTTACCCAAAGAAGAATTTGCTTTAGGCAGCTTTTTGTCAGACGATGCAAGAATTAAGTAATCGATTTCAAGCGGCTGTTCTCTAACCTCGAGAAGCCAAGCACCGACGCTGCCTACATTGATTTTGAATTGATTAAGCCGCTTCTGAACCGTTTCTGGTTTAGCCGCCAAATCTGCCAGTTGATAAGCTGTTTTGTTCAAGACAGCAGTTTTATCGCTCTTTTCACCCGTTAGACGTACTAACTCTTCCGACACACCATATAAAATGTCGCTTTGTTTCTTAAACACTTCAACCATGTCGGGAATTTGCTTATTTAATTGATAATCTCGGTGAGGATCTGGTACATTACCGGTAATCATCAAGATTTTTCGATACATCGCATTAATTTCGAGGACACTTGCTTCTACTTGGCGAATCAAAGGTGCAACCGCACCTAAACTGACCTCAAACTTCAGCTCATGCTTACCCTTAGTCAAATAGAATAAATAGGGCTCTTCCTCGTTGCCGAGTACATTCATCTGCCAATCCGAGTCGTAATGAAACGGAATTTGCATCATTTCCTTAAAAGGGATTTCTCCATCAATCCATAGTGAGCGTGTAGAGTAAATTCCCCGAAGCAATTCTTGTCTGCTCTTAAGAGCAATTCGGTATAATCCATCCTCCGGTGCTTCAATTTCCCAGGAGATCCATTGGCCCGGTAATCGCCAATTATTTCCTCCAATTGTATTCATTCTGATCTTCGACACGTCGTAAGGTTCTGTAGACGGACTGGAACGATCGGGAATGGGATATAAAGTCGGAGAAGATTTGTAGGAAGCATTCTCACCCTGAACTTTAATCAAATGACCGCTTGTCTCTTTATAACCTTTAGTGTCATAGCCCGCCTTCACCTCTTCGTAAGCAGCAGGCATTTCATATTGGAACAATTTGATATAATCGATTGCCATCGGTTCTCTGGATGAGACGAGTGTCAACTTGTGTTTACCTGCTGAGAAATGGAACATATACGGTTCTTCGTAATATCCCTCTGTATCTCTAAGCAGCGATTCCTGCCACATCGGTAATTCGATTTGCCGCGGACGTAGCTCATTGCTCCTGTTATCTTTTGCGATTTGCTCGCTCTCGTTTTTCCATACCCGGTGAAAAGAAAGGTTTTTAGCACTGGAGAATGGAAGTACTCCGTCAATCAACAATTCCCTTTCGATTGCCGAGCTTTTTCCTTCTATCGGAAAATAACGAACGGCGATATGATATAAGCCCGATTTCGGTACATCAAGTTCCCAGCTAATGGAGCCGCTTTCCCCCGTCTTGACGAAATCACCCGCTAGTCCACCTAATTCGTTTACGATTTCAGGTTTCATTTCATTAGCATTTGTATAGTCCGCTCCTTGGATCACAATCTCGCCACTCGGCCGTTCTTCATTTTTGTACTGCTCCAAATATTGGTCGTAGCTGTTATCCAAAGTAGCTGTCAAAGAGTTCTGGTCGATGAGTGAATCGGCTTCTGTATTTGCTGCGGTTCCAGTACTAGACGCGCTAGACTGAGGTATAGGGAAAACCAATATCGAGATCAGCATAGTAATGAGAATCAGCCATGAGACGGTCATTCTGGAAAAGGCGATTTTCACCTAATATCCCCCTTTTGCAAACTAGCGGAATCTTATTTTGTCAGCCCGCCGGTCTTCTTAGCCAGAAAACCGGACAGGCTGCTTTTTTACATATAAGTCTACTCTTTCTTCTCTTCAATCTCGCCGCTCAGCACTTTGTCAGCAGCCGCTTGTGCGGGTCCAATTACTTGAGCAACACCCGTTGATGGCGTAATTTCACCTTTAACAAACTTGCCTGTCACGGAGTCGAGTTGATCTTTAACACCTAGGCCGCCGAAGCGTCCGCCAAATACTCGCTGTACCTTGCCTTCTTCATTCATCGCATTAGCGATCGAGGTTTCGTCCGGAAGCACATTTTCAAGCGAAAGTTGGCGGTTGGATTCCCAATTATCAAAATCCTGTAGTTCTTCCCAAATTTTCACGATAACTTCTGCATCCTTAACGCCTTTAGGAATGACATAAGAAGCGGTTTGTCCGATCGGATCTGAATAGGATGATGAGCTAGGTGATTTAGGAAAGTAGACGTAACCCCATTCATCTTGCATTTTATCTGTCAGACGTCCTTCGATTTCCCATATTCCGCCTGGATACATCGCAATCTTGCCTTCCGCGAAATATTTTGCTGGATCTTCCCAGTCATTTCCTTCATTTTCTTTAATAACTTTGTGAGTGTTGTACAGATCGTATTCGAAGTTAAGAGCTTCTATTGCTTGCGGAGAGTCAAATACTACTTTCTTGGTGGTTTCATCGAAGATACGTCCGCCGTTACTTGCGATCAACAATTCTGAGATAACATAATGGGCTCCAGCCAGACCATGTTGGTCCACTTTACCATCACCATTATTGTCTACCGTCAGTTTCTTCGCAGCATCCAGCATTGTCGTCCAGTTCCAGTTATCCTTATCCATCAATTGTTGAGGATCTTCCAAACCAGCTTCCTTGAAGATGCGTTTATTGTAGAACATGCCCGAGTCATTCGGGTTGTACCAGCTTTCAAGTCCGTATACATGCTCGCCGCCAAAACGCATCGAATCGATTACGTCTTGAGCAACACGCGTATCTTTCAGGTAATCTTCCAATGGCATTAAGAACCCGCCGTTCATCAGTCCCCAGATGAATCCGTCAGGCAGACGAACGATTTCTGCAAATGGATCGTTAGCCATAACAGAAGACGACAGTTTCTCAGAAGTCGACCAATATTCCGTGTTTAGGTATTTAATTTTGACGTTGTATTTCTCTTCTACCTTTTTAATTCTTTCCCGGGCCAGTTCATCCGCTTCCGAATCTCCTGCTGGTGTTGCATCCCACCAATGCGAAATGCGAATCTCTCTGCCTCCCAAATCTGGGGCAGCCGGCTCAGGCTCTTCGGCTGGCTGCGTTACGACTGGAGCCTCGGGTTCCGGAGTCTGAACTTCTGGTGTATCCCCCCCGTTGTTGCCGCTGCATGCAGTCATAATCATCAACACGGCTAATAAAAAAACAATCAACATCGGTTTCAACTGTTTCACGTTAAACCCACTCCCCTTAATGGATGATTAGACGAATGCAAACAAGACGGTTCGGTTAAAAAATCACTTCGATCCTCCCCCCAAAAACAGTACATCTTTCGCGTTATTAAATTATGTAAGGGTTTTCATGAAACCCATTTCATTATATCCTTATTACATTATTTGGTCAATATTACAATTTGTTTCTTTCCACTGTGACTCCTCAAAGTACATTTCAACATTTTAGTCCGTTCACCAGAATAATAATTATTCAAGTGAATCAATTTCATAATACCTTTAGTTGCTTTAATCAGGGGTATATATAGATCAAAATTGTTCTATTTGTCTATATATAGTTACAAATTTATCGTTTTAATGAGTTATGAAATTGATTTAAGTAAGGGAATATTTCAGCACGCTAAAAAGCAGCAACCTAAAATTTCGGATGCTGCTCTTATAAAATGAATTTCACTTTAATGAGTGCTGTAGAAGAATTATCGACTCCGATGTCCCGAGCTTTGCCGAATAATAAGCTGCGGCTCGAGCGAGGTAAGCTTCTTCACTTTTTCATTGTTCATCATCGCTTTAAGCACTTTAACTGCCGTTCTGCCCAGCTCATGTGCCTGCTGGGAAACGGTAGTTAGCTCCGGTATAAAATGATGAGCCAACGGAATATCATCAAATCCAACAATAGACATGTCATCTGGAATCGACAAACCCGCCTCTATTGCTGCCTTAATTGCTCCAATCGCCGTATAATCGTTGACACAGAATACGGCAGTCGGTCTCTCCTCCATCGCCAAGAGCTTCAGCATTTGCCGCTTACCCGAATCAATCGAAAAACTGTCGGGCAGTAACCATTCCTCCCGAACATCGAGTCCCTCATCTTTCATCGTCTTTCGGAATGTCCGCAACTTGATGGAAGTTGTCGTCATATGGCTTTCTCCTCCGATAAAGCCGATTTCTCTATGCCCAAGTAGAGTCAAGTGCCGAACCGCAAGAGCAGTGCCTGCCGACTCGTCCGTGACTACCCTAACCAAGTCGGTTTTGCGTAAATCTCCATTGACTAATACAGTCGGAATGACGCTTGCACACTGCACGAGCTCCTGTACTAGATGCTCTTCACAGTGTTTTAAATTGATCCTTCCTCCTAAGAATATAATACCGTCCACACGCTTCTCTCGCAGAATACTGAGATATTGCGATTCTTTAGCATAATCGCCGATTGTATTACTAAGCAAGAATGTATGTCCCGACTGCTGCGCCTCTTCTTCCGCTCCGGCGAATACTTCAGTGAAAAAGGGATTTGTCAGATCCGGAACAATTACGCCAATAATTCCCGTTTCATTTGTAAGCAGGCTTCTAGCCATCGCATTAGGCTGGAAATTGTGTTTTTGAATGACTTCTTCAATCTTGGCACGGGTAGATCTCTTTACTGGCGCAGTATCGTTTAATACCCGGGATACAGTTGAAACCGATACATTTGCTTCTTTTGCAATATCATATATGGTGACCTGTCTCAAGCCTAACGCTTCCTTCCTGATTTCACGATTAGCCCATTATAAATCCTCTCTGAATTGCAATTAAATTAACGTTTGCCAGCTTTGATTCGATTGCACATCATATAAGAGCCGTACTGAATCTGGTCGTCTGCCCTCTTCATCAAACAAGATTAACTCATTGCCCGTCTGCTTCAGCCACGCCATTGGAACTTTGTAATCCTCTTGAGGCCCGATTTGCCAATAGCGTCCAAGGTTTTTGCCGTTCAGAAGTATATAACCTTTGCTCATTCCCGTCATTCGGAGCTTCAGCTTAGGATTCAAATTATCTGGAATTGCTGGAAGATCGAATGTGCTGCGATTCCAGGTAGGACTCATTTTACTGTTGACTGAATCTTCCTCAAACTCCACTGTGTCTTCCATTATGACTGACGACCAATTTGTTAATTCCCGTGACCTGTTATACGTCAGCAATTCCAGCCGATTCACAGGTGTTTTGGATACTGGCATTTCAATCGTGTTGGTGCCGCTGACGATATAGGCGGAAATGTCGACAGCGTGATAGGCAAACCAATTTTGATAATCTTCCATAAGAACCTCCTTGCCGTTAATTTGAAGTCCGCTGTTTAACGCACCAACCAGTATCGCTTGGTCATTCACCATCAGCTCAAACGTTCGGGTTAACGCAGAAGTAAATGTTCCGGTATGTACCTCATCCAGATGGACAACCTCTTCGCCACTATACCAGTCTCTTCGAAGTTCAACGGCCGAGCCCTCCATATAAACGGAACCGAATATCCCCTTTTCTTCACCCAAGAAAGGGGAAAAATTGAGACTACCCATATGCTGTACGAGAAGTTGCAGCTTGTTGTGGCCTTTCGACAGTCGGACTGCAGCAGATGCCGCGCCGACCTGGCGAATCATCGCTTGTTCTTGTCCATTAACAAACAGGCGCGCAGAGTCCTGTATGGCTGAGAAAATAAGAGTGCTTTCTTGATCCTGATCACACTCCACATCATTGCTATATATGAGATAACCAAATTCAAGACCCAGTTCCGCAAATCCGCGAGGACGTTCAGTAAGCTCGCCTGATGTAAGCGAAAGAAGATTTGTGGTTTTCCGTTTCCATTCCGAAAAGCTTGGCGGTACTAGCGGTTTGATCGCATGGCCGGAGTAGCTTGTCATTCTGTCCGCATGATCCTGTACATCGTCTCTTTTACGACCCCATTCCCCTAAAAGAAACGGTTCACAATCGGATCCGCCGATTACTCCGATAGTGTTGCCACCAGCCTCAAAGTCGATGTCCGTCCAGCCGATTGCCCAGCGAATTTCGTCCCCTTGGATCCTCCAGGCTCTATCCGACATAAAACTATTTAACATGATGACTTCAACTAGCTGCCCGCCAGCCATCAGCCGAATCCGCTGAGGTGTCTGGAAATGAAATACGTCCAAATGTAGTGCTCGGCCATCCTTACTACTTTCATATGGGATATTTCCTACGTTATCGTAATGAAGGTCCTGATCTGCTTCGAATACGATATGTGTACGTCCTCCGTCTTCTCCCGCTAAGATCACAGTTTGGATTTCACCAATCCGGTCGTTTCCGATCACGAACCCGCTGCTTGTGAGCTTTAGACCTGGACAAATTTCAATCCGGTCAAGTATCGGAACGATTTGCCCCGGTCTGATCGATACCTGAAGCGTTCGGCCGTTTTCGAGCGTTATCGGAAAGATTCCCTTCTCCTGCTTGATACTCTCGGCAAACCAAAGCTTTTGTCCGTTCCACTGTCTACCCTGGAGTTGGATGCCTTCCTCACAACGTGCCTCCCCGTTATCAATCGGCTCTGATTCTAGTAAGATTTCTCCAAGTGCCTGCGTGAACAAAGACATCTTTTTGGCCGTTCTATATTTGTCTGTAATTCTTCCGTATTCTGATAAAGGAGCATCGTAATCATAGGAGGTCACCATAAAAATATCGCTGCTTCCTACAGTACGCCCTCCATATCCCCCGAAATTGGTGCCGCCAAAAAACATATAATGACTGATTCCGTCAAAACCTGCACGAATCGCCTCCATGATTCGCTTTTCGTATAAATCGGGCGTTTTTTGCGTAGCCGCTGGCGCTCCCCAATGCTCAAACCACCCCGTCCAAAATTCGGTTACCAGCTTCGGGACATCTGGCTGCTTACGCATTAACTTCTCATAATGTCCGTCTGCACCTGACCAAAAGTTCGCCCCTTCAATCGTCCCTTCCGCGCCTCCCTCACAGGTGATCAACGGTACCTCAATTCCCCGCTCCAGCAAAGCATCACGAAGACCATTCATGTAAGATATGCCGGACGCGTCTTCAGCCAGATATCCATATTCATTCTCTACCTGTACAAGAATAACGGAACCGCCTTTCGTCAATTGACGAGACCGAATAACGGGAACAAGCTGATCCAAGTAACGATAAACGTAATGGAGATACGCTTCATTATCTGTTCGGAACTGAATGTTTTCTTTTGTCTTCAGCCAGTAGGGAAAACCACCAAAATCCCATTCCGCACATATGAACGGACCCGGACGCGCAATAACCCACAATCCAAGTTCAGAGCATAAATCAAGGAAAGCCCCACAATCGTTATCGCCGCTAAAGTCCCATTTCCCTTCTTCTTGTTCGTGTACATTCCATGCAAAATAAGTATCAACGCAATTCATTCCTGCAAGCTTCGCCTTAACAAGTACTTCCCGCCATTCTTGCCTCGGCATCCGAAAATAATGAATTGAAGCGATGTTCAGAAATACTCTCTTGCCCCCAATGATAAAACTTTTCGCATCATATTGAAGCTGTATTTGTTGCTGCGGTTGATTACTTGATAATGTTTGTAATCCAGAGTCCTCTATCCTATTAGTCATAAATTCCTTACCTTCCTCTCTGAACGCAATAGTCGAATCGCTGATCGAATGTATGGAATTTTTTAAGGATTGTACGCAGCGATAAACGTAATCATTTTAAATCAATCATTTATGAAAGGGGTTTCATTATAGTGATTAAATTATAGAAGAATTTGGTAAATGTTGTCAACATCTATCCTCTCTTCTTAGATTTTACTACGTCCTCGTCAGTTATCTACGCCGCCTTATTCATCAACTGATTGATATTAGAAATAAAATAGACGCCCTGTATAGGACGTCTGTGCTATATTCCACTTTAATAAAGTTATTTCACTATTAATTCTTCGCCTTATAAAACTCATGATACAGTTTCATCAGTGCCCGTTTCTCGATACGAGAAACGTAGGAACGTGAAATACCAAGCTCTTTCGCAATCTCTCGTTGTGTCCGCTCTTCTCCGCCGGTTACCAGACCAAACCTGCCAACTACCACTTCTTTCTCCCGATCATCGAGGATATCAAGGTTCTGATAGATTTTGCTCTTCTCTATTTTAAGCTGAACCTTATCCATCACCTCATCGGCTTCGGTACCGAGGATATCGATAAGGGTAATTTCGTTACCTTCCTTGTCAGTTCCTATCGGATCATGTAGAGATACATCTTTTCTTGTCTTCTTCAAGGAGCGGAGATGCATCAGTATCTCGTTCTCTATACAACGTGCAGCAAAGGTCGCTAGTTTCGTCCCTTTTCCTTGCTGGAAACTCTCAATGGCCTTGATGAGTCCAATCGTTCCAATCGAGATCAGGTCTTCTTGATCTTCACCAGTGTTATCAAATTTCTTCACAATATGTGCAACCAGCCGTAAATTATGTTCAATAAGCAAATTACGCGAGCGCCCATCGCCTTCCGCCATTTGCTTTAAATGCTTTGCTTCGTCTTTCTCAGACAAAGGCTGAGGAAATGCATTATTTTTTACATAAGACACCAGCAAAGAAAGCTCTTTAATAAATAGTGCAATCGCCGTAAATAATCCAGGCACGGGTGACACCTCCTACAATTTTCGGGACAGTTCTTGGTTTGTCGTCTAATCATTGTATGTAGGCATACACCTATTCGTGCCTGTACGGCGGAAATAGCTAATTACCGAAAATTTTAAAATATCATTTCAGCAATCCTTATTGTTCAAAACGGAACCAGCCAAAATCAAAATTGCTTCCAGGCAAAAAGATAAAGGTGACTTTCTTCAGCCCAGTAACTCTCTCCAGCTCAAATCCACGTTCCACATATCCTTCGGACTCCGTAAATTCGATAAGTTGATTGTCTAAACCCTCATCATCCTCGAAGCGAACATGGATGGTATTCTTATCAACCGGTGATCTGCCATAAATAACGAGCTTTGAAACTCCTTCTGCTCCAAAATCCATCTGTTCGAACGTAAGGGATACGTTATTTCCGATCCCTTCCACTCCCTGTTCAGCTAAGGTAAAGGTATCTCCGTAAATACGATCACAATCTGCCGCCTTATTAACCTCAAAGGCCCGGTTCTTTTTCTCAAATGAGAATCCCTTGATATGCACCTTCTTCTGCAAAACAAAGCAAAGAGAAGTAACCCCAACAAGTCTTTTCAATAGTTGATACGTTTCCGCTTGATAGACATTCCACTGGGATTTTTTCTGATAAATTACATCAGCCAGCAGTTCACTGCCTTCTTCTTCCGGCATACCTTCCCAAATCTGCAGTTCATAAGGATCATCATCCAGCGCAAAGATTGGAATTGTGATCAGATCCGATCCATAGGCACCGAAATCGATATTGCGATAGCAGACTTGTGTTTCCCCATCACGGCTTGTCGCTACCCCCCGTTCATTTCCATTGCCGACCTCCCCTTTTACTTCATCGTATAGCCCTCCAAAAATAAAGCTGTATGGATCTTTAAAAGCCATACCCAAACCTTTTGCAGTGAATTCCAACTGGGATATCATTCTGATCTTATCCGAGCCATTCTTACTCATGCAGCGTACTCGAAAGCTTCCATCCCCGAGTGCCGTAATCTTCGCTTCTTGGCCAAAGGATTCAATTCGGGCTAGACTAGACTCAATCCCTGCATCATTCACCACACTCCAAATTACATCTTTATACGATGTGTCCGCAGGGAATAAATTAGCTTGCACTGTCATCTCTCTTGTGGATTCATCAAATTGTTGTCCGGAAGGACTCAGCAGTTCGATTTTGCGAAGAGGGATTTCATCCATATTTCCTAGATTAGGCTCCAGCTCTTTATTTTGCATACTTGCCGAAATCCCTTCTAATACGCTTTCATCTACAGGTAGAGATGTAATCTCAATCTTTTGGCTTTCTAACCCTTTTGATGAAACTTCCACCTCAATCGTACCTGGCTCTAGCGTTGTTCCAATGATCGCCATCAGTTTACCGCTGAACAATCTTCGGCTTGTGCCCTTGTATGGATCGTAATCTGTACTGTCCCCATTATCTAACCCTAGTAAGCGCCCGGCTCCTGTAACCTGTACATGTACGCGGCTATTCGCATTTTCTACCGGATACCCATGCTCATCTTCCATCGAAATCTCAACAAAGACCACATCGGTTCCACTTGCTGTAACCGCATTCTGATCCTTCTTCAAACAGATTCTGCTTGCATCACCAAAGGATCTTCTCACATCTACAGCGATGACTTGATCTGATTCGTCATAAGCAATCGCTTTCAGTTCTCCTGCTTCATAAGGAATTTTCCACCAGCCAACCAGCTGATCTCCGTGCTCATGATCGATTTCATAGGTTCCTACCGTTTCCCCATTGAGCTGAAGTTCAATCTTTGGTGCATTCGAGCAAACACGAACATCAATGATTTGACCCGGGTTAAAGTCCCAATAGGGGAAAATATGAATCATGGGCTTCTTCTTGTAATCCGTCCATGCAGCCTGGTAGATATAATAAGAGTCTTTCTTAA
The DNA here is from genome assembly GCF_009870785.1 of Paenibacillus sp. An7. Taxonomy (GTDB): domain Bacteria; phylum Bacillota; class Bacilli; order Paenibacillales; family Paenibacillaceae; genus Paenibacillus. Next base: position 122,420 of record NZ_WTWX01000008.1, on the reverse strand, counting down.
AATTAGCCGTATCAATTTGTCCGAAATACGAATTTTTCGTATGATACGGTGTCGGCTCACCAATATAATCAAACCCTGTCCAAATAAACTGTCCCAGCGAGAAGGGCGCATCTCTCTCCGCGATAATGCATGCTTCTGCCGACTTTGCTCCCCAGCTCGTTGTGCTGTTCCCGAGTGCTGAACACTGCTCATCGTCATCATCAAGAATGGATTGCTCGAACGGGAAATGATAGATCCCCCTGCTTTGGACAACCGATGCGGTCTCACTGCCGTAGATGATCCAGTCTGGATGCTCTTTGTGATGCTTATGATAATATTTTTCTGCATAATTATAGCCGGCCAACTTCACGATATCTGCACATTTCTGTGCGTTTTCCCATGGCATATAATTCGAGCCGATCGTCACTTTGGCATTTCCTTTGTAATCATATAGTTGGACTTCTTCCATCAGCATCTTCGTTACTTCTTGTCCCCGCTTATCGGCATGCGTATCATAAATTTCATTGCCGATACTCCACATCAGCAAGCTTGGACGATTACGGTCCCTCATTACCCAGCTTTTCACATCAATCGGAGCCCATTCCTTGAAAAAACGTGCATAATCATAGCTCGTCTTCGGTCTTTCCCACATATCAAAACCTTCCGAGACAATGAGCAATCCCATCTCATCGGCCAAATCCATAAACTCTACTGCAGGCATATTGTGTGCTGTCCGAATCGCATTAACACCCATATCCTTCAAGATTTCAAACCGTCTTCGCAGTGCCGTTACATGAAACGCTGCTCCTAATGCGCCCAAATCATGGTGCTCACATACCCCATTCAACTTCATCTTCTCGCCATTTAACTTCAACCCTTGCTGAGGGTCCATGACTAGAGTTCGAAATCCGATGTTCTGAGTGATGCTTTCAACGACCTTCCATTCCTTCTCCGCTATATCGTCCGGCAAGAGACATAATAATTCTGTTCTCAGCTGATACAAAGGCGGTTCATCTGTACTCCATAACAAAGGACTCTCGGTATGGAGTACTTGACTTACCTTTGAAACCGATTCACCCTTTTCAGAAATTACCTCTACACCATTTGTAATCATTTGATCTTTGTACAGCAATGTATGTAATAGCTGAGTTTCCCCTGCGCTATGTAGATCAGTGTCAATTTCAATACTCCATTTATGCCCTTCTTGATTCGTGTGTATATAAACTCCATTTGTCTCGATATAACTGCTTTCTCTTGTCTTAAGCCATACATTGCGATAAATGCCCGCTCCCGAATACCAACGACTGTTCGGACTTTGATGCACGACTTTCACGAGAATCTCATTCTCCCCTTCAATGAGCGCGTCGGTAATCTCAAATTCAAAGGAGGAGTAGCCATATTTCCATTCTCCAACATACGTATCATTCACATAAATGGTAGAGTCCATATAAACGCCATCAAAGCAGAGCAGCGTATGTTTCTCTTTCTTCGAGATCGTAAAGCGCTTACGATACCATCCAATACTATTCTCATATAAATCTAATGTGTTATAAATCAGCCAGTCATGAGGGATATCTACCGGCTCAAAATGAAGCTCCGTTATAGCCGTTGTTTCTAAATCACTCTTATAAAACTCCCAGCCATCGTTAAACAATTTCTTATGATTCACTGTGCATATCTCCCTTTCTTCCACCCTAAAATGTGTTCTCGATTAATGCCGAACTAATCAATAACAAGAATTCGTGGAGATGTGGCAGCGATCACTCTTGAGGAAGCCCACGAACCTATTCCTACCGCAATGAAGGTAACAGCCGCAAAAGAAAGAACTCCTCCCCAGTGCAAAATCAAAGGAAGCTCCGCAATCCCATACTCTGATAAAATTGTCCCAAGCAAGCTCGGAAGTAAATAAACGCCGAGTAAAATACCAACGATGACTCCCACAGCAGAGAGAACGATTTGCCCTATCAAAATCGATAATCGAAGATCCTGTGAAGATAATCCAATTGATTTATAAATCCCGTAGGTTTTGCTTTCTTTTTGAATCGTCATTCGGCTGATACTGTATATGATGATAATCGTTACTCCGGTGAACAACAACCCCATCATGCTCATCGGCAGAAGCAAAGAGGCTACCGCTTGTTTAAAAGTGGCATCTAATAACGTCTGCATCGTCGCTGCTAACAACGCATTTTCATACTGCCTATTTATTTCACTAACAATTTCATCCGCATCTTGTTCTTGGTTGATATTCACAAATGCAACAATATAATCGTCGTATTCATCGTGCAGGGCATCTGCCATAATTCTTGCGGATACAGACTGGTTTGCAATCGATTGGAAAATACCGCTTACGAGGAAGGATTTTTTGGTTCCTTCAATATAAACCTGGGCGGCATCCCCTACATCTTTGCCTAACTCCTCTGCAACGCGGATACCGATAGCAATCTCATTCTTCACTTGCGGGTTTCTTCCTTTAAGCGTGGTATATCCTACTTCATCATAATTTCCATTAAGTAACGAAATACTAAAATTCATAGACTTCCGATCTTCATCATGAGAGACCCTGTTTTCTTCTGAAGACACGACACCATTAACGTACCCTTGCCATGTTATATTTTTGATCCTTGGGTCAGAAGACCACATTTGATGAAATGACTCACGGGAGAAGGTAGAGGAATTTACAACTCGTAAGGAAATATCCGAGGAATCATACCCCCAGGATGTCGATGTCTGCTTAATGTAACTAATGCTGTATAAGAGAACAAATCCCAGAACAAGAACAGCCGTCATAATCGTAGCCAGAAGCATCATGAGCGTAGAAGCTTTCTTGTTTTTTCGTGTGTTTTTTAATCCTAGTACAACCAGAAACGGTGCCTTACCAAATGAATAGAGTCCTGCTTCTTTCCCCATAAATGGCTTTGTCTTCTTGCTATAGTCTATCTCTGACATTCCGTACCGAATCGCCTGCATCGGCTGAATATGGCGTGCTTTACTTGCATATAAAAACACGCAGAGCAGAATCAACACACATACGAAGCTACCCGAAGCGACAGGAATAAAATAGGCTCCGATCTTCTCTTGTGAATCTCCTAGTTTTAACGATGACAATGAGCTTTCTATGATCAACTTTGATACCCACTCGCTGGCTAATAAACCTGGAATAATCGAAATGATCGAAATAAAAGCATATTGCACTAGATAAATACCTACCATTTTACCTGAAGATAAACCTAATGCTTTCATCACACCAATCGTTCTATAATTCGATAACACATCATCTGAAATGGTGTAACCAATCGTAAATAAGGCGACCAGCGTCATTACAACACCTAGAAAAATCATAATAAATCCGATTGCTTTATTCATGATTAAATAAAAAGAAGACATCTGCTCATAACTGATCTTGGTCTCCAAATAGGGAGTACCCATATCCTGTTCAAATCGCTCCCAGTACCCCAGACTCTGATCATAATTATCATATCGAAGTCCGATCATATATTGTTCTTTGCCCTGCATACCTTGAGTCTGCTGTATATAATCCTCATGATTCATCCATATCCGTGCATCTGTAGCGAAAGGTGCGCCAAACGGCATATCGATGACAAGGGCAGATACCTCTAAGGTGAATGGACGCTTTCCATCGGTGAACTCCAGCCTGTCTCCTATCGTTATCTCATATAGATAAGCGATCGAAGTAGGAATCCAGATCTCCCCTCTTTCTGGAGATACACTCTCCTTCCCTTGCGCAAATAATAACTCATCTACTGCATACGGACGGGTCAGCGTATCCATCATATAGAGAGTGAGATTGGAAAGTTCGGCAGCCCGATCCTCACCCTGTACCGACATGCCAGCTAACATTCGGTAAGGATTCAAAGAGGAGGTTTTCACCCCTTGCTGCTCTTCCCACCACTGAGCGATCTGCTGCGGATGATGCAATTCGTCTCGTAAAAGTAACATCTCATGCGACCCCTGTGTTCTCGTATGCATCTCCGTAAATAAATTTGTAGTACTGAAGATCACATGAATAGAAGTGGTCAAAAGTAACGTCGATAATAGAATTAAGAGACCGATCAGTCCATTCTGAATTTTCTTTTTTTTGAGGTTTGCTAGACAGAGAGTGAATACAGCATTATTCATAAGGCTCACTCCTTCCCTGAGATACAAGAAAAGATAATAGATTCTCGATCCAGCAGATCACTAGAATCAAATTTACCAAATTCGAGCACATCTGCTACTTTTCCGTCTTGAATCATAATCAGTCGATCTGCCCTAGCCGCTGCTTTCATATCATGTGTTACCATGACCACCGATTGTCCTCTTCGATTCATTTCTGTTAGAATTTCAAGTACGGCTACCCCCTGATCGTAGTTCAAGCTTCCTGTCGGTTCATCTGCAAAAATGACGTCTGGATTGTTTATCAATGCTCTAGCAATCGCTGCTCGTTGTTGCTGTCCTCCTGAGGTTTGAGACGGCAAACGATGCTGCTGCTCGTCAATCCCCATCGCTTTTAGAAGTGAACGCACCGATTCCTTCACATTCTTAGTAGACTGCCCGGCGATATATCCAGGCAAAGCAATATTCTCGAACAACGTAAGATCAGGAACCAAATTTATACTTTGATAAATATATCCGATCCGCCTGGCTCTAAACTCGGCTAATTGCTTCTCCGTGTAGCGGTCTATTCGCTCTTCTCGAAAATAAACCTCTCCCACAGTTACTGCATCCAAACCACTTAGCAGATAAAGCAGTGTGGATTTCCCTGATCCCGAGTTCCCCATGATGACCGTGAAATCTCCTTCATACACTTCTAAATCTAAATTACGAATCGCATGGAATTGTTCCGTACCTGTAATATATGTTTTACAAAGGTTTTTCGCCTGAATCACTGCCTTTTTCAACAATAAAAGCCTCCTCAAGATAACGTATAATCTCATTGTAGGGAGTATTTATGTATAAATCCTTATCTAAATATGAATGAAATATTACAGCTGTTAAGAGTTACCTTACAGGGATACAGCAATAAAATACCGTTCCTTGATCAGGTACACTTTGAAAAGAAATCGAACCCTGATGTGCTTCTATAATATGTTTACAAATAGAAAGACCGAGCCCCGTCCCAGCAGCCTCTGGCTTCATTCTCGATTTCCCTTTAAAATATCGATCAAAAACAAAAGGCAGATCCTGCGGAAGAATTCCTTTTCCCGTATCTGCTATGGTTATTTTTAGATGTCCATGCTCAAGCATCGTATCCACACGAATCGAATCTCCTGAAGATGTATGTTTTAGAGCATTAGAGATTAGGTTTGTTATCACCTGCTCTAGCCGGTTCGCATCGACATGAATCAGTACATTTGGAATATGCTCGGGCTCCATAAAGATCACCCCAGCAGAACGAACGTAATGCCCCACCGGCTGCAAGATTCTAGTTAGTACGCCCTTACTGTATTGTTCGGTAAGCGTGACGGAGATTTGTCCTAGTTCCTGTAAGGCATGCTGTAGTAAATCTTCTGTTAATCGCGTCATTTTCAGCGCATTGTTATGCATCACTTCTACATATTCCATCACAGAGGGCATATCCCGGCATCCTCCCTCTCTTATCATTTCAATATAGGCGGTAAGGGTAGTAAGAGGGGTCTTCAGTTCATGAGAGATCGTAGAGACTAATTCTTTCTGTGCTTGCTCTTGTTCATCTCTCCGGCGGCTATGATGCATAATTTCCATTCTCATTTGGTCAAACATCGCATAAACCTCACCAATCTCGTCCATCGTTGTGTACTCCAATGTATTTTCGTAGTTCCCTTTTAAAATCGCTTCGGAATACTCTTTCAACTGATGTACTCGTCCTATCATATTAGTTCTTATTTTCTTTGCTAGAAGAAACAGGAGGAAGCATAGAATAAGAAATATCACCGTCATCACAATGAACAAAGAAACAGGAACAGCATGGGATTTCTGTGTGAAGATCTCACTTTCAGGCATAGTAAAAATTGCATTTCCCACTTGAATACCGGCTGCTTCATCAACGATGGGAAAAGCAATACTATAATTGCCATGGTTTTCTTTTGCATGATATAAATCGTAATGAAGTTCCGTATTCACATCGATGTACTCACGAGTATTTTCTTCTATGGTATCATATAAGATCTGTCCCTCTAGATTCGTATAAAGTAAGCTTACTTGCTGATCTTGAGCCATGGACCTCAGGGTTTGCTGTAACTCTAAATCATAAGGAATCTGCTCATGATACTCTGCTATGTATAACCTAAGGGCATTCACTTGGAGCCGGACCTGATTAATAACAGCTTCAGAAGCATTATTTTGCCTGCTAGAATGCATGAGGAGCATACCTGCGCCGCATCCCCATAGCAGAATAAGACAAGTCATCCCGGCGATCAGCCATGTTCGCATCCAATCCTTCAAATACATTTTGTTCTCCCACCCTGACTGGTCTCTTTTGTTGAATACCCTAACAAATTATTTTGTGAATATTTTCAATTCATACCCATTGCTTTTTTCATTTTAGAACCATATTTCTCTGTAAATCCGTCAAAAGCATAATGAACAACTAACATATTATCTCGTTTATACTCTGTCACTTTAGTCAAGGTGGTAATGGTGTATTCCGCATTTTTGACGGCATTTTCCACTTGGCTCGAAGACTTAAAAAAATAGATAAAGATGGCATCTTCGTTTCCCCCATTTTCTTTGATATTAAATTGATAAGGGACTACACTTTCTATCACTGCATTTGACGACGGCTCTACCTGTCTCATCTCTATTCCTTGACTTTTAAGAGACGTCTCGAAACTTTCTAGAAACTCATTCTTATCCAAACCTTCTCCCTTTCCCATACAACCAATAATAAAGAGCAATAACAGAATGCTCAGCAAATTAACCTTTTTCATGCGATCACCACCTAAATGAAGAGCTTCTTGTCCATTTTGCGCTAGTTATTCGTTGCTGCTAAGCTTGTAGCCCACACCCCACACTGTCCGAATATACTCAGGTTTTGAAGGATTTACTTCCAGTTTTTCACGCAATCTGCGAATGTACACCGTAATCGTATTTTCATCACCATACGCAGCATAGCCCCACACGGCATCTAGCAGCTGAGTTTTTGTGAACACTTGGTTTTTATGCTTGGATAGAAAAAATAGCAGTTCCAGTACTTTTGCGGAGAGCGAAATTTCTTTCCCCTCTCTTGTTACTTGATATGACTTTTTATCAATTCGAATCTTTCCAATATGTAAAATATGTTCATCACTTTTCTGCATTTGCTGTGTGCCTATCATTTCAATTCTTCGTAAGTTCGATCCAACTCTTGCAAGCAGTTCACGTAAGGAGAATGGTTTTGTCATATAATCATCCGCACCAAATCCAAGTCCGAGCACCTTATCTGTATCACTGCCTCGTGCACTTAATATGAGGATCGGCACAGGGTTGTTTGCCCGAATTTGACGACAGAGTTCGATTCCGTCTATATCAGGCAACATGATATCTAGAATAATAAATTCCGGGTTTTCTACTTCTATCGCTTGTAATGCTTCGATCCCGCTGTATACAGCACAAACTTCATAGCCATTAAGGACAAGATAATCTTTTATTACCCGAGAAATATCTTGGTCATCTTCTACAATAAGAATCTTTCGATTTAGGCTCATCTCTATTCTCCTGAACATGAATATGTATTACGCATCCATCATAACATATATACCCATTCCATCTAGAAAAAGGATGGAAAATTAAAAAGCATACCCTGCACAGCCTTTACGCTGTTCAGAATATGCTTTATTAACCATGTCGTTACTTAAACGACAATTAGATGTGTTCTTTGCAGAACGTTTCAAGCACGGCCAGTTCATCTTCTTCAAGATCAAAGTCAAGATATTTTTCGGTTACTTTTTCATACAAATCGTACTTAATAATTCCATCTTTAGGCTCGTCCGCTCTATAAATGACGCGAATGTAGACCCCATTCTCAGAGTACAACTCATCATCTTCCTCTGGATCAATTACGATTTGGAACTCATATCTAGTCCCTTCTACAATACCAAAGGGGTCGTTAATTTCTTGTACCTCAAATTCTGTAATTGTTAACATATGATTTTATGTCACCCTTTCTGCCTGTCTTAAAAGATTCATTATAACTGATCTTATGTACTCATACTATCCCTCGGAACCGTTCTTTAAAACTGAAAGCTTGGTATTTGCATAAAATTGCAGTCTTTTTCGACATTTTCCGATATACTTTACATAGCAATCCATAGAAACAGGAGGAGAAAGAACCGATGGCTATCTACCAGTATAGGACGATTTTAGGACAGAATATGCCTAGGAGAAACAGGGGTGTCTACTTGTGACTGACATTGAACTCACAAAAAAAAGAAATAACCGCTTGGTGTTTGTCCTAGCAGCAGCTATTACAGTAAACGAAATGCTTAGTTTTACAATTGGGATTTCACCCCAATTTATACTTCTAGTATTGGGTACCATATTTCTCATTATTGTACCTGTGACACTTATATCCAATCATCCCAAATTCACTCGGACCGTTCCTTACATAAAATACTTTATTACCCTCGTTAATGGTATTGCTTTATTTTTATTAATTAAGATCGATCCTCATATGATCAATATTATGACGATGTATTTTTATGTGGCCATCATGGGCATTTACCAGGATCGAATAATTAATGCACTCACACTGCTCATTACCTTGTCGATCTTATGTTTCTATTTTTTTACTCAAGGAGAAAATATATTTCACTCCACAAATGTTCAGGACCTTCTTTTCTATATCATAACTTTCACTTTGGTATCTGTCGTAAATCTGATGTATGCGCAGTTCAATAACACTTTACAGCAGGAAAAGGAACAAGAAAAGCAAAGAGCATTAGAAGCCAAATGCGCAATGGAAACGATGCTGACTAAAATTACAGAATCCGTTCAGGCTGCGAATCAATATCAGACTGATTTACAAGTGGCCACAAATGCAACCAATCAACGATCGATTGAGATTGTGTCTTCCATCGAAAACATCATTGAATCGTTTGAAATGCAGAACAAACAATCTTTGCTGCTAGCTAATCAGTTCAATCAGGTTAATGAGCAGGTTAATGAGCAGATTAATAATCTACTTATACCCACCCTTTTACCACATCAACAAAACTCTTCCTCCTCAGCTACAGCCGTAGATTTAACTGTAACTGCACCTGTAGAGGAGGCTCTTTTTGAGATGAAATCCATGTTACAGGACCTTGGAGTGGCAACAGAAATAACAGTAGATATGACCGAATACAATAAAGGAAGTCTAAATGATGTACTCCATCTGGTCTCAATTCAACAGCAGGAAATCCACTCTCTATCTGAAAGTTTTGCCAAACTTGAAAAACAGCTCAGCCGGATGAACCGGAGAAGTCAACTATAATTGAACAGGGGCATTCCGTTTTGGAATGTCTTTTTGTTAATAAAAACTGCACCTCCAATGTTAGTTGATGTCTAACATTAGGGGTGCAGTTCAAACTCGGCGGTTTACCTATTTCGCTTATTTCATTGTCATAACGTTATTTTTTCTTAATCATCACCGTTCTAGAATTCGTAAAAGCTGCAAGTCCTGCTTTACCGTGTTCAACACCAATTCCTGACTCTTTATGGCCGCCAAATGGGAAGTCAGGCTGCATGACTTGGGATTCATTAATCCAGACTGTTCCTGTTTCTAGACGTGAAGCCACATCATACGCCAGCTCCAAATCTTTGCCCCAGACAGAACCGGCAAGACCATATCTCGTATGATTAGCACGCTGTACCGCTTCATCAATATCTTTATATTTTAAAAGCGGTACGATGGGGCCAAACGGCTCTTCCTGAACGAGCCGAGAATCTTCTGGCGGATTATCTACAATCGTAACAGGAATATAATATCCTTTACCTGCAGGAACTTCTCCTTCATAAGCAATCCGGGCACCGCTGTCTTTTGTCTCTTTAATGAGTTCCTTCACCTTGTCATACTGCATTTTGTTTTGCAACGGACCTAGACCGGTCTTCGGATCAGAAGGATCTCCTACCTGAATCGTCTTCGCATAAGCGATCATTTCTTCCAGCACTTCATCATACATCTTTTCATGAATATAAAGTCGTTTTGCATCCACACATACTTGCCCTGTATTCGCAAAAGCTGCCCAGAATAACCCTTCAACCACTTGCTTCGGATCTGCATCAGGCAGCACAATCGCGGCATCATTCCCGCCTAGCTCAAGGGTTGTCCGTTTTAGATTGTCTGATGCGCTCTTCATTACTTTCTTCCCTGTTACCGTTGACCCAGTGAAAGAGATTTTATCCATTCCTTCATGTGCTGTCATCCAAGGACCCAGGTCGTCTCCACCCGAGATAATATTCAGTACCCCTTTAGGGAATAAATCCTTAGCGAGTTCTGCCATACGAAGGGTAGAAAGCGGCGTATTAGGAGATGGTTTAACAACGAGTGTATTCCCGGTAAGGAGTGCCGGTGCGATTTTCCAAGCCGCCAAATTCATAGGGAAATTCCAAGGTACAATAGCCCCCACTACACCAAGAGGTACATACTGCAGTACCACTTTATGCTCTTCGGAATCCTCCAAGATCTCTTCATCCAGACGCTGCGAGGCGATTGCTTGGTACCACCGGATCGCATCTTCCATTTCAGCCTGGCTTGCCTGAAGCGGCTTCCCATTCTCATTCATAAGAAGTTCTGTTAATTCTTCTTTGTTCTTCTCTATTACATCCGCTAGTTTTATCAGAAGTTCTGCACGTTCCTCAGTTGGTCTGCTCGACCAAGCAGGGAATGCTTCCCTGGCTGCTGCAACCGCTCTATCTAAATCCTCACGTGAGGCATCAGGAACTTCAGCGATGACCTCTTCATTGGAAGGATTAATTACAGGGATCGTTTTTTTCGTCCGAATATACTCGCCGTCAATTAACATGCCCAAAGGTTTATTAAATGTAATCGTTTTCATTTTTGGTTCCTCCGTTTCGCATTTACAGTTCCCACACCGGAACTGTTCTTAAAGATGAGATATAAGTATTGATTCTTCAATCTACTTATTACACTTGATTTATGTTATGCAGAATAAACTGCTTCACATCAGGCATACCAGCAAAGGTCTTGATGCTGTAGATGATTTCTACAGACTTCTCAGAATCCCAAGCTTCCACTTTCTCCATGATGCCTTCTTTCAGTTGAAAACAGATGGCTTTTCCATTTATTTCAATCTCCGCAGTATGTGGATCCGCAAGACCGGTGTAAACTCCTTCAGCTTCTATTTTATTAGATTCACTTGTTTTGATCTCGGTATTATTTTGAATCGTCTCTGAAGTTGTTTCATATATGATCGGCTTTTCAGGGGAGTCTGCTGTGCTGAGCTCTGCAGCCGCCGCCTGTTCTGCGTTAAAAGTAGCCACAGCTAACATCAATATACTTCCCGTTAACAACGTCGAATGATGTTTTCGTCTTTTCATAAGTTTATCCTCCCAATCCTGAGTTAAGCTTACTTTTCATTACACGAAAAATGATGGGTTCAATCATATCTCGCAAAGATGGGGTGCATTTCAAGTTTGTTTTTTTGCTTTTCGGCTTTATTATTTATCGGTATAATATGAAAGGTTGCAGGTGATTTTTAATATACATCTAGAGACAAACCATACATTCGATTGGGAGAATAAGAAATGCAAAGTGAACGACGGTCATTTAGTAAGTATGAACTGCTTTATATTATTGGCATTGTTGCCATATCGTTTTCCTCTATTTTTGTAAGATGGTCTGCGGCGGAAGTATCTGTCATTGCCATGTATCGGCTTTTTTTAACGAATCTATTGATGACTCCACTGCTCTATAAGTACCGCCATGATATCTTTCGACTAAGCAAAAAAGAGTGGATAACACTTGGCATCTCCGGCATCATGCTTGGGCTTCACTTTTTATTATGGATGAGCTCCTTACGGCTGACTACTGTTGCCAGTTCTACGGTCATTCTGACACTTGAACCGATTCTTGTAATGCTGGGTTCCATGTGGATTTTTGCTACCAAACCCAATCGTATGATGCTCATAGGCATGGGGATGGCTGTAGCCGGTTCCGTCATTATTGGAGCGGGTGATTTCCAGGTATCTGGGAATGCACTCAAAGGTGATTTTCTCTCTTTGCTTGGCACAATTGCGGTAGCTATACATATGATTATTGGACAATATGCGCGAAAGAACATCAGTGCTTTTGTCTATAATTTCTGGGTGTTCCTATTCGCAGGTTCTTCCCTGGCCGTGTATAACGCGGGAAACCAGATTTCTTTTACAGGATACGATGCTCGCGAATGGGGAATCTTCCTTCTTCTTGCGATTGTACCTACTTTGCTCGGTCACTACCTGTTTAATTGGCTGCTAAAGGTAATGAATGCAACAACTGTATCCATGTCTGTACTTGGAGAACCGGTGATTGCTTCTCTCCTCGCTTGGGTACTGCTTGGAGAAGCGCTGACCATCCTGCAGCTTATCGCGGGAGTAATTATACTTACCGGGGTATGGTTTTTTCTTCGGTATGGTAGTGAACCTCTTGATGCAGAGACCATGCCCCTGACAGAAGCAGCAGATCCCTTGAATACGATAAGCCCCGTTCCTCAAACCAAAGGATAATGCGTAAGAATATGAAGTTGAAGTCATTAAAAAGGAGGAAGCTCAAATGAACTCAATCGTAAGTATGAGATGGGTCTTGGCAAGAATGTATGAGCCAGATCTCTTTATCGCAGACTGCCGTTTTTCTCTGGCAGAGCCTGAAGCAGGAAGAAAGGCTTTTCAGCAAGACCACATCCCTGGAGCGGTTTATTTTGATCTTGAGCGCAGTCTGTCCTCTCCGCTGCAAGATCAGGGACACGGGGGACGCCACCCTTTGCCGGATATCGACAGCCTTGCGCAGCTATTGCGAAAATCAGGCGTAAGTAACGAGACACGTATTGTTGTGTATGATGATCAGGGCGGTGCGATGGCTTCCCGTCTATGGTGGCTGCTGCGCTATATGGGCCACGAAGAAGTATACCTAATGGATGAAGGATATAGTGCCTGGAAAGCATCGGGATTTCCGGTTACGGCAGAGGTGCCGGTTCGTATACCTGCTTCTTTTACACCTCATATTCAGCAGCATCTACTCGCAAGCTTGGAAGAAGTTCGAGAAGCTTCTAAACAAGGATCTTCCTTACTCATTGATTCTCGTGAACATGCACGTTATTTAGGAGTTGAAGAACCGATCGATCATACAGCAGGACATATTCCAGGTGCGATCAACTTTTTCTGGAAGGACAATCTCTGCTCGGACGGTACATGGAAATCCCCCGATGCACTTGCAGATCGCTTCCACCACCTGCCGAAAGATCAGGAGATCATTGTATACTGCGGTTCAGGTGTCACGGCTTGTCCTAATGTGATAGCTCTTCGCGCAGCGGGATTCGATAAAGTGAAACTATATGCAGGAAGCTGGAGCGACTGGATCTCCTATCGGGAGAATCCGGTGGTGACTACAACGGAATAAAATGGAAGAATCCGCACTCATCGCGGATTCTTTTTGTTTTTCGTTTTTTTAAATCCACCCATCATTACAGTGAGCGGATGCAGTAAGGCGATATTTATTTAGGGATTGTTTTACTTTTTCTTCTTCGGTTAATTACAACTTACAACCATGTATATATCGAAGGAGGTTACATAATGTGGGCTGCACTCTTGTGGGGCGGATTTTCAGCTTCCGCTGTTTTGTTGGGCGCCTTGGCCGCCTTATTTATGTCTATTCCTAAAAAAATCACCGGATTTATTATGGCTTTTGGTACCGGTACTCTCATCGGTGCAGCAGCATTTGAACTTTTAGATGAATCACTAAATAGTGGCGGAATTAAGGCAACAGCTTTAGGCTTTGCTGCGGGTTCTATCATTTACACTGCCTTTGACCTTTATATATCTAACAAAGGCGGGGCCAACCGCAAGCGATCGAATAACAATAAAAAAGATTCAAAAGAAGAGAATCAAAGCGGACTCGGCATTTTTGCAGGAACGGTAATGGATGCTATACCGGAATCGATCATGCTGGGAGCTAGTCTTCTGGCAGGTAAAGGAGTTAGTATCGTGCTTGTTGTTTCCATCTTTGTAAGTAACATTCCCGAAGGACTCTCCAGTACCATTGGACTCAGAAAAAGTGGTTATTCCAAAGCGAAAATTGCACTCATGTGGGCTTGTGTGTTACTCATTTCTGCCCTGGCTGCAATGGGAGGATATCTTTTTCTCGAACAACTGTCTGGTGAAATGAAGGCAGCAATAGGAGCTTTTGCAGGAGGAGGCATTATCTCGATGATCTGTTCAACCATGATGCCTGAAGCGTTTGAGGAAGGTGGACCTTTGGTCGGATTCATCGCTTCGATGGGGCTGCTTGCTTCTCTGCTTCTAGATATTTGGTCTTGAGGAATCAGCATAGTCAAACTGGATCATTGGCTAGCTATCAAATCTCGATAAAAACGAAAAAAGGACCCACACTTTTACGGACCACCCACTATAAGTTAGACATGGTTATTTCATATAGACAGCTTGAATAAAATGGGTTCGGTACTGTACCGGACCATTTTTCATTTTTGCCTTCACGGTAATACATTATGTACTTTTAGTTCCAATTTAAATACTTCACATTTTCAAATCCCTTTAAGTATAAAAATTCTGATCTCAATATGCCAAAGAAATTTTCCCTGCTGAGTTGTCGTAACAATTGCCTTTACACGACATACTTTGCGTAACCCCACTTGATTCAAGGGCATTACGATATGGTTTGTCTTTTGTTTCCCGACTCAATCTAATAACGAAAGTCCACAAGCAACAAAGGGAGAAAAAATTATCATTTGCACATCGATAGTTCTTTTGACCTATACAACGAATCTAGAAGAATCGTAAAATAGTATTATTACAACTAAATAAAGGTTATAGTGAGTTTGTATGATGTAGTTTAAATAATATGAAATGGAGATTTCAGAAGATGAACAATAAATTTACATTTTTGCTTTTAGGACCAGCCGGTTCAGGCAAATCCACATTCCTTGCTGGGTTTAGTAAATTAAGTATTTTTGACTATGTGGCAGCACAAACTTTTGGAGGAGCTAATACCACAAAGGTAAGTACTACATATGAATTCATTAAAAACAGTAACAGCTTAGCTATCACTGAATGTATTACGACTGATCCTGATGATAAAAAACAAATATTAAAGGAATTAAACGACCTCATTAT
Source organism: Paenibacillus sp. An7 (assembly GCF_009870785.1). Taxonomy (GTDB): domain Bacteria; phylum Bacillota; class Bacilli; order Paenibacillales; family Paenibacillaceae; genus Paenibacillus. The sequence goes on along the minus strand of NZ_WTWX01000008.1, from coordinate 107,159 downwards.
TGAAGAGCACGGTATAATTAGATTATTTCAAAAAATAAATAGTGATGAGTTTTCTAAAAAGTGTTTGAGCATAACAATACAGTTACCTGCTAGAGAAGGAATATTTTCTGGAAGTAGCAGGTTTGACACTATCGTTATCAGAGATAGTAGAGGGTTTGGAGATGTTGGCGATAACAATAGTTTTGAATTAGAAAAGCTCAACGTAACTTATGATGTAAATGCTATTTTATTCTTTTCGATTTCATCAATACAGCAACCTATTATATTTAAAGAAATTATAGATAAAATAATGGAAACCAACTTAAAAACTCCAATGTTCCTTTTAAGAAGAGATATTGATTTAACAAAGAATGATGAGAAATTTGAAAGTGAAATATTAGAAAATATACTCAAGAGCGACAAAGACTTACATAGTATTATTTCCGAGGTTGGTAAACACAAACAGGAGTGGAGACTAAATAATTTTGTCTTTAATTTGCCTGAAGTAAAAAAATGGAAGGGTGCGATTAATGTTGAAGATCAGTCACATAATCGTCAGATAAAGGATTACAACAATGCTTCAAAACAAGTTCTAGAACATGCATTCTCCATGTATGATAAATTATATGAAGTTATTCTAAAAAAAATGCAGGGCGAGCTCCAAGGTATATTTACCAGTACAATACTAAACAATCTTTTGACTGTCCACTCACTTGAGATTGTTCAAAACATAGCAACTCAACCTTATACTAAGCCCCACGCTGATTATTATATTGATAGAGATACAGCAGCATTAGCAAATCCCGTACAATTATATGACTCCTCAGTGAATGAAGAAATTCCTTTTGTGAACGAAGTTAATAAAAGAGGAAACAGATATGCGGATGGAGTTATTCCTAGCTATAGCTACTCATGTGTTAACTTCAGGTCAGTATTCCAAGATATCGTAAGAAAGCTTACAGACTGCAGTAATTCAAAGAATCTGTTCTCTCTGTTTAGTACATTTATGGATATTGTACTAAAAGATTATACAATCACCACATATACTGGGTACACCTTTGCAGATAGTCGACAAAACGCTTTCAAATTCAACCTATTTTTAGAAGTTAGAGATAAAGCCACCGAGACACTAAAAGAAGTTGGACTGGTTAAAGATACTGGAGAATGGAAATCTTTTGATTATACAATTAATGGTCAGAGATATACCGAATCTGCCGCTATATGTGTTTTAATGTATAAATGTTTAATAGACGCTCTTAATTTAGAGCAACAGTTTAACAAATTAAAGATACTTGACATAGAAGGTGAAAGTTTGAAGTATTTAGAAATAAACCAAAAGGATAAAATTCAAAATAAAATTGCACGTAAATAATACATATTAGAATTTCTTTTGAAGGCAAGTGCCATTTTAAGATAGCACTTGCCTTTTATCATTTGACTAAAAATCACCACAATCAATCTCTTATTTTGCTAAATATCTTCAATCGCAGTAGCTACTTTTTCAAATATTTTTGATTCATCCCCTTGGGGCATGAGACTAAAGGATTCTTTAAATACATGCTCAACAATCAATCTCCATTCTCTAGAAATAGACTCCCACTGATTGTTCCAATTTTCTGCGATGAATTTGTAAGCTTTATAAGGTTTCTCATTTGTAGGTGCTCTATAACCCAACACATCCTCGATACAGTTAGATAACATTATTCGAGCTTCTTCATCACCAACAGCAACGAGAATTGGATTATTGAACATTTCTGCTTTAGCAACCCCCGTGTCTTTATCATGTATAACAATAGGATGCAATCCCATTGCTTTTAAATATTTCACAAGAGATATTATTGTAGCTTTTCCTCTAGCCTTTATAATTTGCCAATTACACTCAATATCTTTTTTAACTATTTCAGGCATTCTTTTAATTGTTTCTCTTAATACAATATCTTCAGTATCTCCCTCAATAATTAAGATATTCTTTGAAAAAAATACCCTTGATATATAATCATCGATTTTCAAAAGCATCTTAACATAAGTCTTATCTTCATGGTGAAGTTTTATAAACTCCTCACTAGTATTAAAAGAATTACAATTCAATTTTTCTACGTTAACCTCACTATCTCTAAGGTTAATTTTTGAATTTTTTCGTGATAGACAATTCAATATTTGTAAAGGTTTCTTACTTAAATCAATCATATACGGGGAATGAGTAGTACAGACAATTTGGTTACTTGTAGCACTTGCTAGTTCGTATATAGTATCTCTCATTTGTTTGGCGGCATTCGGATGCAAATAAATTTCGGGTTCTTCAAACCCGATAAGTAGCGGCCTAATTTGACCATTTTCTTTTTTATTCTCTCTAATATTTCTAAATCGTAACAAGGCAAAAACTGCCGAACGAATTATTCCTGTCCCTTGTAGTCCAACAGATGTAGTTACATTACTGAACATTGATATTTTAAATTGTGGTTTTATAACTTTATCAGCTTCTGTCAAACTTGTTACAGCCTTTAGTCCAGTATTAGGAAACACATCGCTAACTGTTTTATTTAATTCAAGCATCATTTGTCCAAACTCACTTTGGTCATCTTCAGGATCCAACTCATCAGCTAGCAAATTCAAGTACTGCTGAGCCTGTTTATAATTTTCCGAAGAGTCTCTGACATCATTGAATAATTGCGATAGTGTAGATATAAGTGTACCCGAAGCACCAGATAGTTCATCAGCCTTGTCTTGCGCAGGGATTAACAGAAACTTTGGCAATTTCGTAAGAACGTTTGCGGGAATTCCACCTGGGTTTTGAAACCATTCTTCATTTTCTTCATCATAATCATATAGATCATCTAGACCTTTTATTAGATTGTGTTCTTTTGTACTTAATTTTTTAGTGGAACTAATATTTAAGACTAAACAATCTAACAAAGAACTATCTAATCCAGAATCGATATATTCTTCGATAGTTGTACACTCTTTATATTGTGGCTTTAAGGTTTTTACTTGTTGGCGCATTTCAACAACATAGTCAGTATTAGGTTTAAATGTCTTCCTATAAATAACTCTAAGTCCTGTTTCACCACTGTCACTTAAATAATTTAATACACGTCCTTTGAACCCGATCCAATTCTTAGCTTCTTGTGAAATTTCACGAAATTCTCCTGTGAGAACAATTTCCTCAGCTACACGAATGTTTAAATTTGTATCTGCATCTCTGTAGGAAAAAAACTCTTCTTCGGGTAACTTTCTTACATCGTTCAGTAGTATGTTTAAAGCCATTAGTACTGAACTCTTGCCAATATTATTCTCACCAATTAAAAATGTCGCATCAGAGAAATTTACTTCCGAATCAGTATGTCTCCTGAAACCTTCAATTTTCAATTTATGTAATTTCAATACATCCACTCCTAATATAGATTATGATTCAATATACCTACTTTCAGTATTCAACAAACTTCTGTCTCTTCCTGCGTAAATTTACATATATCTTAATATATGGGTATTTAAGCCCAATTAAGAGAAACTAGATTCACACAGGATGCCGGGTGTATCATATTACTGGATATATTCAATGTAGGATCACCTGTTGATCTATTCTATTTTTCATCAGCCTCTTCGTTGACTTTAGATAGATATCTCATTGTTCTTTCGTAACATTAGCTACAATAAGTGGTCCATGATGAGCATCGAAGAAATTGATCACCACATCCTCTAGATCGCCCTGGGTCGTCTCTGTAAAAAGCGTAAACTCCAATTGACGAAACTGATACCCCTCGTCTACTGCATCCTTTTCGTAGGAAGCTATGCCCGTCGTGTAATATCCTTCATTCGTGCCTGTCGTATAGATGGCTGTTCCTCCATCTTCCGTTTCTGCGGCTGACTGATTCCATTCAGTGAATGACAATGGCTCATATATGGTAAACCCTTTCTCATCAGCCCACTTCGCTTGATCTGGAAAATACGCACCTATTTTAGTAATCGCACAGCCCTGACAAGACCCAGCCGTGTCGCTATAACGAAGCGTTTGCTCTTTATTACTTGGATCGGTCAACGTTACCCCATAAGAACCATCCGCTCCAACGACTGCGGAAGCTTCCCAACCGGTGGGTGCAAGCAGCAGATATCCAGAAGCCATATCTGAACGATAGACCAGTACCGCTTGCAGTTCATCCTTCATCTCAGGTGGAATCTTATAACTTACAGCAGTTGGTGTAAGAATGTGAGAAGGGTCTAACTGAGCACCATTATCCAGACTGAGATCAGCTTTTGTTATTTGTAATGGTAGTTCCACTTCTTCACCTTGAGTACCCGAGAATGTGATCACTTTTTCTGTAGAAGCAGCCCATTCCGCTTCATTATTTACTGTTGCCTGATTAGGTGAGGTTATTTGGGTAAGAAGCTGCTGTCGATCTGTACCTCCCCCGGAACTGTAGGTTATATAAATAGTACCAGCTAGTATAAGAAGCATAACAGCGGATATTATCCACTTTTTAAAACCTGACTTTTTCATCGTTCTTTTACCTCCTCTATGCCAGTATCTTTACTGAATAGACTGATTTATAACGGTAAAAGTTTTATAATCATCCTAAAATTCCTTTATTATTAGATCGTTATCAAAAATGAACAATAGAATACAAATAAAAATGGTCGTCTTCTTAGACCGGAGACTTAAAACTCGCGGACAAAAGCACGGTCCGACTTCATTCCTCTCTCATATGTTAGGGAGAAAGGGGTGAGATTTTCCGTTATGAACTATCAAAGTACAACCATTAAAAGCAAATGGACGAAAACAAAATGGCTTTTACAAAGCACAAGAATAAAAAAGTATATCCCTAAAACCCTTCCTTTTACCTATGAAAATTTGAAATTGATGCTTTCCAAATATTCCACTGTCTATTTCAAACCTACAGGCGGATCCGGCGGATTTCATATTATACGGATTATGAAAATGGGTGACAGCTATCAAACACAGCACAAATCTGTAAAAAAGCGTTACTCTACTATTCAAGAACTTTATTCGTACTTGAAAAAACGTTCGAATGGACGAGATTATATTTTACAAAAAGGGATTCAACTTGCCACGGTAAAGGGCCGGCCCTTTGACATTCGGGTCATGGTTCAAAAAACAGATCAAGATGCTTGGAAAAGCACGGGAATCTTCGTTAAGATCGGCAAACCGGATACCGTCGCAACGAATTATAACCAAGGCGGGGATATCGGATTCTTACCACAAACACTCTCTCAAGCAGGATTGAATAAGGAACAAATAAAAAGAATCGATGACGAACTTAAAAAACTCGGGGAATCCGTAGGATACGTATTTAACAAACACAGCACTGGATTTCAGGAACTTGGACTGGATGTAGCCTTGGATAAGGGCGGTAACATTTGGATTCTTGAAGTAAATACAAGGCCGCAGATCTATCCTCTTAAACAAATGAAGGACAAAAGCATGTATTACCGGATTTTATCCTATGCAAGGCAGTATGGAAGAAGGAAATAATTGAACCGGAAAAACAACTACAGATGTAAGTCTCCTCATGTTTCAGCTGTTCACATATTTACAGTCTGAATCTAATTCATTATAATGATTCTATTAAAAGAGCTGCGCAAGTTTAGGTTTGCACATAGCGATTAAAGGATATCCTTTCCTTTAGTCGCTTTTTTTGTGGTAAAAAGACAAACGGAGGAATTACACACATGAAGAAAAGAATGTATGACATGGTTATGCTCATCGTTGGAGCATTTATTTTTGCACTTGCCGTCAATTTATTCATTATACCTAATGATTTTGGAGAAGGCGGCGTTACTGGAATTTCTATTATTCTATTTTACTTATTTGAGTGGTCACCTGCTATTGTCAGTTTAGTCGCTAATAGTATCTTGCTGATTATTGGATATCGACTGCTCGATAAAACAACTACGGTGTATACGATCATTGTAGTCGCATTTAATGCTTTGTTTCTGCACCTGACCGAGCATTGGTATATTGAGTCGAATGAACCGGTTATCAATGCGATATTTGCAGGTTTATTTGCTGGAGTCGGCATTGGACTCATTATCAGAGTCGGTGGAACCACGGCTGGAACAACCATTCTTGCCCGTCTTGCTAATAAGTTCTGGGACTGGAATATAAGCTATGCTTTGCTGTTCTTTGATCTCATTGTAGCCGGATTATCCGTCTTTGTTATCGGGATTGAAAAAACGATGTTCACCGTTCTCATTCTCTACATCGGCACGAAAGCAATGGAATTTATTATTGAAGGTTTGAACCCGAAAAAAGCAGTAACCATCATCTCTCCTCATCACGATCGAATTGCAAAGCAAGTAACCGACATTATGGATCGCGGTGTCACCGTCTTGCGAGGTTATGGATATTACACGGGGACAACAAAAGATGTGCTGTATATCGTAATCAATAAACAAGAAGTATCGACCCTGAAAAAAATTGTAAAGGCAGAAGATGTAAATGCCTTCGTCACTATTCATGATGTTCGGGATGTATTTGGGGAAGGATTTATCGATATTTCTAAATAGGAACTCCTTATATTTAATTAAGAATCATATAGAGTTTCTCACTCTCGTGAAAAATTGTTACAATAGGGTATGAATGTGTGAATATAACTGAAGATTAGAAGCGAAAGTGAGGCCTATCCATTACATGATTATAAAACCGAGAACACGCGGATTCATCTGTACAACCTCCCATCCGGCGGGTTGTGCACGTCACGTAGAACAACAAATAGAATATGTAAAATCACAACCAGCAGTGAAAGGTCCAAAAAACGTCCTCGTTATTGGAGCGTCGACGGGATATGGTTTATCGTCCCGAATTGTGGCAGCTTTTGGTGCAGGTGCAAATACGATTGGCGTGTATCGCCCAAGCGCAGGGACTGAGAAACGCACCGCATCTGCAGGCTGGTATAATTCTGCCGCTTTTGAAGCAGCTGCGGAAGAAGCAGGACTTATTTCTTACAGTGTGACTGGCGATGCTTTTACAGAAGAAACAAAACAAAAAACGATAGAAGTCATTCGTGAAAAACTGGGACAGGTAGATCTTGTCGTATATAGTGTAGCAGCTCCTAGACGTCAAGATCCGGTTACGGGTGAGATGGTTAACTCGGTGCTTAAGCCGATCGGTGAGCCATATACTAATAAAACAGTCAATTTCCATACTGGTGAAGTAACGCCGATTACGATTGAACCGGCAACAGAAGAAGAAGTTCAGCATACGGTTACCGTTATGGGCGGAGACGACTGGCAGCTATGGATTCATGCCCTTAAAGAAGGCGGCGTACTTGCCGAGAATGCAGTGACCATTGCTTACTCCTATATTGGTTCTGACATTACACAAGCGATCTATCGCGAAGGTTCAATCGGACAAGCGAAAGATCATCTCGAAGCGACAGCCCATACCTTAAACGATACACTTTCTGAAAATGGGGGCCGCGCTTATGTAGCAGTAAGCAAAGCCCTTGTAACCCAATCCAGTTCTGCAATTCCTGTCGTTCCGCTATATGTATCCGCACTTTATAAAGTAATGAAAGAAAAAGGACTGCATGAGGGTACCATTGAACAAATGTACCGTTTATTCGCAGATCGTCTATATCATGCGGAAGGCACGGCAGTGGATGAAAAAGGCCGTATTCGAATTGATGACTGGGAGCTTCAAGCAGATGTTCAAGAAGAAGTTCGCCGGATTTGGAATGAAATTTCTACAGAGAATATTAATGAACTTTCGGATCTTGAAGGTTATCGTAAAGAATTCTTCCAATTATTTGGATTTGAAATGGACGGGGTTGATTACGAAGCGGATGTAAATCCGGATGTTAAAATCCCGCAAGCCATTACGGTTTCTGAATAAAATAATGAATAGCGATTCGATCGGCAGTTCCTTTTCTGTCGGTACGGATCGCTTTTTTATATTAGGCTGTCTTCCTTACGATGCGGTGCATATAGTATGAAAACCAGGATAGATAAGGAGGAAGAATACAGGGTGCATATCCTCATCGTAAGCCCCGAACAGTTTCCTTTGCCAGGAAGCGGATCTGTTGAAATTTGTATTCTTGCCATTGCTGAACAGCTATCTCAGCACCATTTAGTTACCGTAATCAGCCCTTTATTCTCTCATCAAACCGAAGAAACGTGGCGGAATCCCAAGCTGCGGATTAAACGAATAAACGACGCAAAACTTCCCTCTGAATACAGTAAAGCAGTGATTAAGACCATCACTCAGCTGGAACAGCCTGTCGATATCATCCAAGTCGATAATCGTCCCAGATCCATGTCGAGAATAAAGGAGGCGTTCCCTTCCATACCCGTCGTCCTTTTCCTCCACTCGCTTACCTTTATCCCGCAGAATCGTCTCATTACTTCTTCCCTGCAAAAGGCTGATCTTATCATAACCAATAGTAAGTCGCTAACACGAGCTGTTCTCCACCGCTTTCCTATACAGACAACAAAACTTACTCATATCGCTCTCGGCGTTGATCATTTTCGCTTCAAACCATTAGAGGATGCAGAAAAGCGAGTCTACTATGAGCACTATGGACTCCCGGCAGATCAATTTCATATTCTTTATGTAGGCAGACTTATTCCCCAGAAAGGGATTTCTACCCTTATTCGTGCGATTCATCACCTTAAACCGAGCATCAAATCTAAAACTCATCTGATCATTGCCGGAAAAACAAAAAGTAAAGCTTACAGAAACACCTTACAAAAGCTCGCTCAAAAACTGCACGTTTCCGTTACTTTTCTTGGTGAAATACCGCATGAGCAAATTCATACTTTATATCCGCTCGCTTCTTGTATGGTATGTCCCTCTCAAAAACACGAGGCCTTTGGTCTCGTCAATATAGAAGCTCTGTCGTGCGGGATCCCCGTGATCGCCTCCCGTAATGGAGGGATGAAAGAGATTATTACTCATGGATATAATGGTTTCTTAGTAACCCATTATAAACAAGCAAAAAACTTTACTTCTCATCTCTCCCATCTGGCTCAATCAACGGAACTATTAAGCTTAATGGGCGATAATGGAAGAACAGCTGTACTCGAAAGATATGCTTGGCAAGTAACCGCTCAAAAACTGGAATCTGTTTATATGAATTTGCTATGACAAGTTCGCTATGACCCGTTTGCTATGAAACCTATGTATCCGCCCGCTATTAGATTTGTTCCGATGGAGTGCGGTACATAATGAACGCTTCCTTCTCTCCCGTTCCCGGTTTCGTTGCTACTTCCTTCAGTTCAATAATAGCGATATCATGAAAAATAAACTGCACTACCCCTAAGGTCTGTTGCCGAAAGGAGTCATAGATCCGGCCCGCACTGCGGCATCCTCGAGGAACCGAAGCTGAATTATTCGCTATATAACCCACTTGTCCATGAGAAGGCAGAACGACCCGGATTGCCTCAGGATCAGACAGATTATCAGGATCCTTCACCAGGAATACAGGATCACCCACTTTTACTTTTAAAGAACTCGGATAATATTTCATACCTATAATGGCTGCGTAAACCTTTTTATGCATTGTTCTTCCTCCTTCATCATCAACACGATCAACATGTAATACTTACTATATCGGTAACCTATATTCGTTCTTTTACACTATTAACTAAAACTTTTGAACTATATGAAATATTTTGTTTCAATAAACTAGTTCTAAAGTCACTGTTCTGTCATTAAACATACCCTTGTTGTTTTTCACTGGATTAGGAAAATTGAGATTTTAGTTCGATTCATTCTGCATAATTATGAAAATGAATCCTACCTTTCTTCTTATGATCAAATACCGAAAAAGCTCGACCCTAAGGGCCGAGCTCTTTTTTACTTTCGATTTAATTACTATTACTAATTACTAATTTACATATTATTCTTCAGACAAGTTATTCTTCAGTCGAGTCCTCCGCTGGTTCTTCAGAAACAGCGGTGTCTTCACCTGTATCCGTATCTGCGGCTCTAAGCACGGTTACCGAAGCAATGAGCATATCTTCCGAAGAAACTAAGATGACCCCTTCCGGCAATTTCAGATCAGACGCAGATAATTTATCTCCGACATCCATTCCCGAAATATCCACTTCGATGGAAGCAGGAAGAGTATCCGGTAATCCTTCTACAATTAGTTCTGTTTCCTGTGTCTGAAGAACACCCGCTTTTTTAGTCCCTTTTGGTGTTCCTTGAAATTCAATAGGAATCGTTACTTGAATAGATTTATTTTTAGAAATTTGAATAAAGTCAACATGAATCAGCTGATCATTTTTCTTTTGCATATCTTTAATGAGAACCGGTACTTTTTTTCCGTCTTTCAATTGGATTTCAAATAACTCTGAACGTCCCGTACGAGCTAAACGATTGATATCCTTCTCGTCTACATGAATGGAGATACTATCAATCGATGGACCATATACGACGCCAGGAACTCGTCCACTTTTTCTGAGAGTTGCAAGTGCTGCGCCCTTGTTCTCTGTTCTTTGCTCAGCTGTGAGTTGGGCTGTTTTTCCGTTGGATTTCATTGTAAAACATCCTCCTTCAAAGATCCGTGGTTTCCTAATTTGGCCACTTGGTCATAATCTACATTACCCACTAGAGGAGGAAACTTAACTTATTAATGAATATTTTTTTAAAATAACCGTTGAGAATCCTTCCATCGAAAAAGAAAAGGACTGCCAAATAAGCAGCCTCTTCTCCACAATTATGCACTACTTAAACCATGCATCTTCATTAGTCGTTCTCCTATGGCTACGACGATTTCCCTTGTACCGCTCTTCACTTTGACCTTAATGCGCTCATTTCCTAGGGTCGAAGGGATTTCGATGAACAAATCGCGGTCACCTTCACGTCTTTCCCATTCATTCAGCCGTATGATATATCCAATTCGTTTCATACCTGGAGCGACTTTAACCTTGGCAACCACGCTTCCATCTGAAGTCGGATGGAATGGGATTTTCCCATCATGGATTCCGGTACCCCATACCCAAACGTTCCAGCCATCATAATGATGGTCAGGACGCTCATATTCAATCTCAACCGTCCGGATAGAAAAGGGATGAATCTGAACATTCCACTCCGCTGTAAGAGAACCACAGTGCGCCATGATCACTCCTTTTCCAGGACGCATGGCTAGAAGCTTTCCTGTATGATCTATGGACACAATTCGGGGAGTTGTCGTAGCAAGCTGGACTGTTTGGCCCGGAAGGACTTGATTATACTGATCCCGCACAGTCGTTTGTATAGGATAGTGCCGGGTTGCATACATCATGGGTTCTCCCGTAACTTCAATGCGGGCAGGTACTAGATGATCTACGATGATACGGATGGAAGCCTCAACTTCTCCGCACACAGCGGTAATGATTCCTTCACCTAAAGCCGTTCCTATTATTTTTCCTGTCTGACGAACGATCATCTTCTCAGGATCCGAAGATATCCACTGCGGCTGCAGTCCTTCTATCCTTTTGTCATGCTGATCTTTAAACACGACCTCAAGCTTCATTTCTTCTGCACATTGTATTGCTTTTTTAGGAGACCGGATGTCCATAGATGTTAGAATCTGAGGTTCCACTCCGCTTTCCTTGTCGTAAAGAACCATCATAGACAGCCGCGGAACGGTCACACTTCCTTGGACATGGTCCAGCACTTCGACTCCCGCAGTACGATCATTAACGACAACATTCCATACGCAGTCTTGAGGCAGATCCACTCTACTTTCCTGTTCTTTCCCATTATAAATAATCAAAATTCGGTTCCATGAGTCCTTTACCTCTGTTCCTTCTAAAAGATAAGCAAGTACTCCATGCCCGCAGCTAAGCACCTTTAAGTGACGTTCCACTTGTTCCCGGTGCGCCATCTTAAATGCCACATGCGCTTTACGCAAACGAAGAAGTCCGCAGTAATAGTCAAATACAGGGCGAAACCTTGCCTTATTACTCCAGCGCAGTGCATTTACAGCATCCCCGCTGCGGTAACTGTTATGGTCACCATATTTAGATCGAAGGATCTCATCTCCCGCATGAAGAAACGGAATTCCTTGGGAGGTAATCATGATTCCATTCGCTAGAAGTGAGCGCCGTACTGTATCATTACTGAGCATATTGTCCGGTTCAACAAATCGATATGGATCAGCGGAGGTAACGGCCTCTTGAGCACTATATCCTCCAGAAGGCGATCCATTATGCCACTCAGGAAAAGAAAGCGCATGCCGCATGCCTTGGGAAGTAACTATTTTGTCCCATAAGTTAAGATTATCGTGGGCCGTTACGTAATTAATGGTTTCCGAAGGATGATAAGTGAAATCATGAATCGCACCTTGAACTCCCTTAAGAACAGAACCTTCAACCCCCCACCAGCCCGTAGCAAAGCCGCTTGAATATCCATCATTGTCTCCTTTTACAGCAGACCGGTAGTTATCATTAAAGACAGCAAACCCCTTGCCTTTCTGTGCACCTTTTAATGTTTTATCCCACAGCGGTGAATCCCCGCCCGTCCACGGTTCTCCATAGACCAGGATCGTACGATCTATCTCTTGCTGCAGCATATTCGTAATTTCCGTCATGGTTCGTGTATCAATCAGTCCCATAAGATCAAACCGAAAACCATCGATATGATACTCTTCAGCCCAATAACGGACAGAATCTTTAATGTATTTCCGCACCATAGGCCGTTCTGTGGCAAGTTCATTTCCTACACCTGAACCATTTGTAAGATATCCCTCACTGTTCGTACGATAGAAATATCCCGGTACAATCCCTTCAAATGGACCATCATCCACACCAAATGTATGGTTATATACCACGTCCATAATGACGCGAATTCCCTTTCGATGGAGCGCTTGAACCATTTGCTTAAACTCGATAATCCGGGCAACTGGATTTGTTGGATCACTCGAATACGACCCTTCGGGAACATTAAAGTTTTGCGGATCATATCCCCAGTTATATTTCCCTTCGGCTACAGACGGGTCATGAACCGTCAACTCATTTACTGTTTTAAAATCAAATACAGGCATCAGATGCACATGCGTAATCCCCAGCTCAACCAAATGATCAATACCAACCAGATTGCCGTCTTGATCAGTTAGGCCTTCCTCCGTAAAGGCACGGTACAGCCCTTTTTGCTGAAACAAGTTGTCATCGTTAATCGAAAAATCTCTGACATGCAGTTCATAAATAATCGCATCTGTCGGTCTGATCTGCGGAGGACTTACATCATCTTCCCAATCTTCGGGATTTGTTTTCTTCATATCTATAATTGCGGTACGTGCTCCCCCTGCGGCCACCGCTTTTGCATAAGGGTCCACGGCATAATTTACGGTTCCACCCGGAAAAGCAACACGGTACATGTAATACTTCCCAGTATAATCTCCCTCCAATTCGAGAGACCAAGTCCCTTTTTTCCCTGGGTTCATGAGAAAAGCGAGTCCACCTTCATGGTTATGCACCATACCATACTGATCGTATTCCCCGGCATCCTCGTAGAGAACAACCTCTACTTGACTTGCCGTAGGAGCCCACACCTTAAACCTGCAAGCATTGCTCGAATACGTGAGACCCAGATCATTGCTTTCATAGTGTAAATCCTGCATATAACTCACCGCCCGTTATTGTAAAATCAATCTTTACGGACCCTGCTCTCGTATTAGTAGGTTTGTGGGTTATGCCACAAATACGTTTTCGAACTATAATATGTGTACCGACAGCAAGGTAATTAGCTTACGCTATAAAGCTCTTTCATTCCGTTACTATCAGTAATGCCATTTCATAGAGAAACTATAACTAAATGAACAGAGAATATTACGATACATCGGACAAGAATAAGCACAGAAAACGCTTACACCATGTAGTATATGTCGATATCAGCAAAGGTTGTCGGCTATTTTTCCCCTGGTCACAAAAAAAGGCTCCTATCTATGTTTTAAATGGAATATGAGAGGGACTTTATGTAGGACCTATTCATTCTGTCCATACGTCAAAAACTGCCCGTTAGCGCCTTGTTAGCAGCGAATTTGGGCAGTTTTTTCATCTATAGTATAGGGTATAGGGGAAAATGTCTATCACCCCGTGATAGATTCATGGCTGAATACAGTTTCTACCGCTGGGGTATGGGCAACGATCTCTCCCTTATTGTATGAAATCCTAGTTCTCTGACTTCATTTCTGATTCATGCCAAGAGCTGAGTGCCCATTTTGAAAATGCACTAACTAGCAAGAAAAAGGTAATTCCAAGGACAGAAGCAGAGAGCCCGCAAGCAAATAGATAAGGCGTTTGAAGTCTCGATGAGGCTACCGTAATCGCATAACCAAGTCCACCTTGACCGCCGCCAATACCCGCGATGTATTCACCGACAATGGCGCCAACAACGGAAAGTGTACAAGAGATTTTAAGTCCAGCAATAATGTAAGGCAGCGCAGCTGGCAGGCGGAGCCTCCACATCACTTGCCAGCGCGAAGCATTGTAAAGTTTGAACAGATTTTGCATATTGCCTTCCGTAGAATTCAGGCCAATCAGCGTGTTTGAAATCATGGGGAAGAATCCGATCAGAAAAGCTATAATGACGATGGAGTTCACCCCGGCACCAAACCAGATGACAATAATCGGCGCAATCGCAACGACGGGTATGGTCTGCAGGACAATCGCATAAGGGTATACTGCTTTTTCAATGATTTTGGAACTGGCGAGCAGTACCGCTCCCGCTACCCCGATTACGATACTTAGTAAAAAACCGAGTACCGATTCATACACTGTAGTAAGTACAGAGGTCATCAGATTACTCCAGTTCTCTGCAGCAGCACGTACAATATCAGAAGGCTTTGGCAGCAGGTAAGGAGCATATCCCAGCATTCGGGTCACCATTTCCCACAGTGCAACTACCACAACAAAAGCAATGGCTGGGGGAATGAATTTCTCTAAAAACTCATTATTCTTCTGAGCTGGAGGAATGGCCAGCATCTCGGTAGTAGAGGAAGGTGTTCCATTTCCGTCCTGACTGCTTTTCTCATATGCAAGCTTTGGTTGATTCATTGCCATGTCGCGCACGTCCTTTCTTTCTTAGAGCCTTTAATCAAATTTCCTAGGGTAACCCCTTGCTTAGTGGTGCAGTACACCCGAAACTTGACCCACAATCTGACTAAATTCGGAAGCAGTACGGAAATTCTCATTTCGCGGGAATGGAACAGGAACGGGAATGGTTTCTGCAATCTTACCGGGCCTAGCCGACATCACCACGATGGAGGTGGACAAATAGACGGCTTCAAATACGTTATGGGTAACAAACAAGACCGTCATTTTTTTATCTTTTTGCCATATACCAAGCAGCTCATCTTGCAGAGTTTGTCTTGTCATTTCATCCAGCGCTCCAAAAGGCTCATCCATCAAAAGCAGCTTCGGCTCAGATGCCAGCGCTCTTGCAATAGACACCCGCATCTTCATCCCGCCGGACAGCTGCCTTGGCAAAGCATGAGCATAATCTTGAAGGCCCACCATTTCCAGTACATGCATGGCCTTTTCGATCCTCTCTTGCTTAGGTATTTTGCGCAGTTCCATCGGCAAGGTGACATTATCAATTACTTTGCACCAAGGGAGTAGTGTAGCATCCTGAAAGACAAAGGAAATATCACTTTGCTTTCTCGCTTCCGCTGGATCCATTCCCATGAGCCGCATCGTTCCTGACGTCGGATCTCCAAGGCCGGCAATCAGCCTGAAAATCGTTGATTTTCCGCAGCCAGACGGGCCTACAAAACTGACAAACTCTCCTTCGGGAATACTTAGATTTACATCTTGGAGTGCAATGGTGCTTGTTTGATAAACTTTGCTGATTCTCTCCATTTCTACGAGCGGAGTGGATCCTTTTTTTACAGCTGGCATTACCCCAGATGTGCTAATGATACTGCTCATATGTCATCTCTCCCTTGGTAAGAATCCAATTGGACCATTCTTCTCATTAAAACTAAATATAGCCATCATTTTAAATAGTTCTGCTGCATTTCTACCTGCAGAGGCAAGAATCGCCTTCCCCTTCTCTTCCGTTGCCAGCTGTGCATTACCACAAGCACCGGAAGAAGACAGATCTTTCATCAGCCAAGCAAATCGTTTATTGCTAAATTGAAGTTTCCAATCTGATGTAATGGGAGGAAATTCATTCGGAAGTTTATTTTCGTGAACCCAGTCTCTATGTAAAACCATGATCATGGAAGTCTCGGAATCTCCAGCATGAATGCCGTACATTCGTTCTTCCTGTGTAAGCAAATCCTTCTCATCACCTAATCCGCCGCCGTCGAGCCGAAAAACGTACATGCCTGTTTTTTCGCGGATATCTCTCGCTGCTAGATTCAGAGCATCTATGTTGCCGCCATGCGTATTAAATAGAACGAGCCGCTGAAAACCTGTTTTCGCAAGACTATCCGCTATATCCATCAGCACAGCCAGCAAGGTGGAAGCTGACAGTGTAACTGTTCCATGCCAGCCGGTATGCTCGTTGCTTTTTCCATAAGGCAAATGCGGTAAAAGCCAGATATGATCCTCACGAGTAAGGTGCTTGAATGCTTCCGTTAATATCCCTTCTCCTATCAGTGTATCGGTGAAAACGGGAAGGTGCGGCCCATGCTGCTCCATTGCACCAATCGGCAGAATTACCATTGCCCCTGCTTTTGCTAATTCGCCGATTTCTGGTCCCGTTAATCTGGGCAGGAACAGCTGGTCATACGCTATGCCTCGATAACGTTCGTTCATTCACTCACCGCCTTCTCGTTCATTTTGTTAAGACCAATGTAATGGGAAGAAGCCACTCATGTAAACTAAATTCACTTCAATTTGGATATTTATATAAAATGACTGGAGCGATTTGTGCTTCAGGCACTCAATATGTTATATCAATGTAAGATTAGCACGAAAATTAAAATCATAGAGGGAATTCAACGATGTATTTCATGAAAAAAGGATACCCAACTAATGTCAGGTATCCTCCTCATATCTTTTTACCTTTAATGTCGCAGCCTCTTAACACTCTCTGCGATATCATCTGCCAGACTGATCGCTGAAATTACCGCTACTCCATCTGCTCCTGCCTCCAGCACCCTGGCAGCATTCAGTGCAGTAATGCCTCCAATACCTACGATCGGGATATCCAAATCTTGTGCCCTCATCGACTCAATTACCTCCGGTCCCTGCACCGCATATGCATCCTCCTTGGAATTCGTAGGATAAATTGGTCCAACCCCGATGTAATCAGCCCCTTGGTCTTGTGCTAATCTCGCTTCTTCCAACGTATGAGCAGAAACACCGAGAATTTTATCTCCGATTCGTTCTCTTACCTTAGAAGCTTCTTCATCCTCTTGCCCAATATGCACACCGTCCGCTCCGATCGCAAGCGCCAAATCTACATCATCATTAACGATGAAGGGAACACCTTGTTTCCGGCACAGTTGCTGCAAATGAAGAGCAAGTTTCATCCCCTCTACTCCACTCATAGATCCAGGCCCTTTCTCCCGAAACTGGAACAGGGTAATTCCGCCTAGAAGCGCTTCAGTTAACGTGCTTTCCGGAGATTTCTTACAATTTTGGCTTCCCATCACAAAATACACCTGAAGCAATACCTTCATACGGCTGCTTGAAATTCGAGTCACACAATCACTCCTTTGAGCTTCGCGTATGCCCAGTGATTCGTAGGACCATGGCCGCTTCCAATACCCAGCGTATCGGTAAGGGCCGCTTGCACGAATCCTCTCGCGATCGATGCCGCTTCTCTCATCTCTGTTCCCTTAGCTAGCTGCGCCGTAAGTGCTGCTGCAAACGTACAGCCCGTCCCATGAGAATGAACAGTATCCACTCGTCTTCCCGAAAGCTCGGTGAAAGAGGTACCGTCATATAAAATATCCGTTATCATATCGTTCACTGCATCATGCCCGCCTTTGATGACCACATTAGCCGCCCCCAGATCGTGTAATCGTCTAGCAGCTTCCTTCCGATCCGCTATGGTTCGAATCTCCATTCTCGTCATGACCTCTGCTTCCGGAATGTTTGGCGTAACGACCAGCGCAAATGGAAGCAAATGCAAGATTAGAGCTTCCACTGCTTCCGACTTCAGCAGAGAGGTTCCTCCTTTGGCAATCATGACAGGATCTATAACCAGCTTATCCACATGGTACCTGCTAATTCTTTCCGCTACCGCTTCAATGATTTCACTGCTAAACAGCATCCCTGTCTTCACAGCGTCCGGTCTCAAGTCAGAAAATACGGAATCGATCTGCTCCACTACAAAACGGGCAGGCAGAGGATGAACTCCCTGTACCCCAAGCGTATTTTGCGCAGTGACTGCAGTAATCGCCGACATGCCAAAGGCATCCAGCTCTTGAAAGGTCTTGAGGTCAGCCTGAATGCCGGCTCCTCCTCCGCTGTCTGATCCTGCAATCGTTAATGCTTTTATAACGGTCATTCTAGATCTCCCCCTTACTGAACAAAGAGTGGATATCCAAGACCGTTACATATTCTTCAAAAGAAGAAGGAGTAAGATTCGATAATTCATCGAGAAAAGCAATCTGAAAACTACCCGGTCCCGCCTGTCCTTTGTCCTCTGCTGCCCGCAGCGCTGCGGCTCCATAAAAGCCAAGCCCCGCTGTGCCTGCTTCCATTATGGAAGGTTCAACAGCCAAAAAAGCTCCGATGACCGAGGTAAGCAAACACCCTGCCCCCGTCACACGCGTTAATAGAGAATGACCGGACTTTACAACATATCCCGCATCTCCATCCGTAATCACATCTTCTGGTCCGGATACAATGACGGCGGTTCCAAGCGTACGTGCGGCGCGTATGGCTAACTGCGCTCTTTCTAATGTCTCAGTTTGACCTGCGTCCACCCCTTTAACGGTCATAAATTCACCAATCAGGCGACTGATCTCTCCTGCGTTGCCTCGAATCAACGTTACATTCACCTCGTGGATAATACGAAGAGCCGCATCCGTACGATAAGATGTTGCTCCCACACCTACTGGATCAAGTAATACAGGGATTTCATAAGCATTTGCAGCTTTGCCAGCCACGATCATGGCGTTTAAAAGTTCCGTAGTTAAGGTACCAATGTTGAGTACCAGTGCACGAGCATTTTGGACCATATCGGCCACTTCTGCCTCCGCATAGGCCATAACCGGAGATGCGCCAAGTGAAAGCAGTCCGTTAGCCGTAAAGTTCGTGACTACCGTATTTGTCATGTTATGAATTAGAGGCTGTTCTTCATGAATGAGGGTAATGAGGGGCGGAAGTTTGTTTATATTCAACATGTTTCATCAGACCTTTCTTTCTCGAGATAAGGGAGTCTGATCTAATGCCATTGACGGTGAAAAGATAGATAACTGAGGAATGGGATAAGACCCACATGATAAGAAGAATCATGATTTTTTATGCAGAATGCACAAAAAAACGCATGCGAATGCATGCGTAAATATACATGTTCGCTCCCTACGCTGGCATTATCCATGGCAGGTTCCACCGGTCAACAACAGATTAGTTGTACTCTCAGCTTGCTTCCGCAGGCTCCCGTTCTACGATTTAGTTTTTAGTATCCCTTCCAGTTTACACCAGGTTATTGTCATGGGCAACCAAGGTTTGACATTTCATTTGTTGCCGCGGCTTAAAAAGAAACTGTACACATTATTAGATAAGGGAGGTGTCTGCAATTGTTTTAGATAATAATACGAAAGGTCAATGCACCGTGCTGGTAAGAGGCAAACGAATCCAGATTGCTCATAAAAGGTTACAGAAATATGATAAACTAAATGAAATGATAATTCAGTAAGAGAGGTTCTACATGAACACACGCTCCATGAATGATCCGCTGATCTGCCCTTTATGCCGTAAACCTAATCACTGTGCTTATGCTGCGGGAAGACCTGCCGAAGAGTGCTGGTGTATGAATCTATCTGTCCCCAAACGACTGCTTTCGCAAATTCCAGACGAACAGAGAGGCAAATCTTGTGTATGCGAAGCCTGTGTAAGAGCGTTTAAGACAGACTCCTGAAATTAAAAAGCACCCTAAAGATTGGACACTCGTTGCAGATGTCTACTCTTGCAGGGTGCTTTTTTAAAATTAGCTATGTAAATTGGCTTATGCCTGAAATACTTTATCCGTAACATGATCAGAGCTTGGGAGCTTACGTGTGGTCTTATCAAACAACCAGTACAGACCAATTAATAACACAAAAAGTCCGCTTACCCCAATAATCATTTCACTTCCAAACACTTCTCCTAAGATACCTCCGCATAACGATCCAATAGGCGCTGCAATACCGCTGAGGCTGTAGGATGCAGAGAATACTCTGCCTAATAGATGCTGAGGGATTCCTTTTTGGATATAAGAATTGATCAGAATATTGGTCACTCCGCCGGGAACCCAAGACAAACCGTATATGATCATCATCATCCAGATATTTGGGCTGAGCACACTAAGGGTCCACAATATACCGCTCACCGAAAACGCGACGGCATAGATAAGACCCATACCGATTTGCTCCAACTTCAAAAAAGGAGCAATCAAGGCTCCAAACATACTTCCCATCGCTTGCGCCATTAGTAAAAGTCCATACAATTCGGGTCCCCCATGTAATTTACTAAACGCAGGCAAAACCACAAACGTGGCTCCCCCGACCAAGTTAATGAGGATCATCCCCCAAAGAAGTCTTGAGAAAGATTTGCCTAATAGAATGTGGATCCCTTCTAAGAGTTCTGTTCTATACTGCTTTAATATCACTGATATTTTTTCCTTTTCAACTGGGTGACTCTGTTTAATTTGCTGCTTATGCTTCGGAATTCGGAGGAAGGAGAATAAAATAGCGCTGATTATAAATAGGACAGAATCCAGTAAGTAAATGGAGACAGCTCCTACAATCACGATGAGTACACCGGATACTGCATTACAGAAGGTATCGATCCCTTGACCTGCAAAGGTGAAATAGGAGTTCGCTTTGGTGAGATCTTTTTTATGGACGAAAGAAGGTAAAGATGACATTTGTGCGGGGTATATGAGTGTATTGAAGATCGATATAATGGGTGAAATGATAAGAACAAGGACAACATTCAGCTGACCCAAATAACTTGCTGCCGGAATAATCAATAGTAGAAAAGCTTGGATGAGCTGAGTATGGATGAGCAGATGCCGTATCGATATCCGGTCTATGATCGGTCCGCTGAAAAATTGAATAAACCTGGGTATTAGCGAGAGGAAGCCAGCAAGCCCTGTATAAAAAGTAGAGCCGCCAAGCTCCGATACCAGCCACATTGCCGCTACAGCGTAGATGGAATCTCCTACATTTGTGACAAGCCTTCCAAAGAACATAAATAGAAAATTCCGATTCAAGAACAGATTCATAGATGAATCACTCACCCTTTCCTTTCTTGCTTAGGCTCTACCGATATGATCTTGATTCCAATACTAAATTCTTGTGTATCTTCGTTCCTCTCGGCTATAGACTTGTTAACCCAACGTTCCAGAAAGGATCTGAATTCACTCGTCATTTCTTCTTTTTGCGCTTCAGTCAACTCCATTCGGATGCTTAATTTGGTCGCATCTGCGGATTCATATTGATCACTGAGTACGGGATCAATGATCTCCACTCCCTCCGTGTTAAACCATTTCGACTTGGATTGGTAATACTTTTCGGTAACCCCCCCGTTCTTTTTCTCCTCGACAATTTCAAGTAAACCGCCATCGTACAGTTTTTTGATGTGGTAGTGAACATTTCCGCCAGATTCGCCAAGAAGATCAGCGACTTGTTTTGAGGTTTTCGGAGAATCGAGCAAATACTTCATAATTTTCACTCGCAGCGCACTGCTTAATAATTTGGATTGTTGAACGGAAATATTCAGCATTTCCTCATTCATAAATGAGTTCCCCTTTATCAATCTGTTTTTACAGATCATCGATCTGTAATTTTAGACTATCACTCCAAAATGGAATTGTAAACCATTTTTGGAGTGATTCACTTTTATTCCAAGGTTTTTTACCTTCTCCCTCAAAGATGGAAAACTACCTTCCTAAATAATTGTGACTTTTCACACTTTTAATCTATCTCTAAACCTTTACCATAGAATTATAAATTAGGTTACTCACGAGTAACCTAATTATCTATTTATGATTCAGCTCATTTAACCTTAGGAGGTACATACTGATGAATCATCCTTATGAAAAGCTATTTACTCCATTCCACATTGGAAGCATGGAGGTAAAAAATCGTATCGTGATGTCGCCCATGGGAACAAATTCAGCAAACCCTGATGGGCGAATCTCGATTGATGAAATTGATTACTATGAGGAACGTGCCAAAGGCGGAGCAGGAATGATTATCCTTGGCGCGCAGTTCTTGACAGAAGATCTGGCTCAGGGTGTATTGGAAGGCATCGTTGAAAAGGACTATGTCGTTCCACTTCTTACTGACCTTGTTGATTCTGTACAGCAATACGGCACTAAAATTATCGCTCAGTTAAGCTGCGGTACAGGGCGGAATGCACTTCCGGATCGTTTTGGTAAACCTCCGGTATCTGCATCGGCTATTCCGGCTGTCTACAATCCCGAGGTGCTCTGCCATCCACTTACTGTGGAGGAAATTCAAACGATTCTGGATCAATTTACAGATTCAGCAGCCAGACTTAAACGAGCAGGATTTGATGGCATCGAAATTCACGCTCATGCAGGTTATCTGATCGACCAGTTCATGTCCGAAGTTTGGAACAAGCGCGAGGACGAATACGGAGGCACTACAGAAAAACGGATGCGATTTGCAGTCGAGATTGTACAAGCCATTCGTAAAGCTATTGGTCCAACCATGCCTATTCTGTTCCGGATCGCAATGGATCATCGTTTTGAAGGTGGTCGTACAGTAGAGGAAAGCCTAGAAATACTGCAAATTCTCGAACGTGCCGGTGTAGATGCCATTGATATAGATGCTGGTTCCTATGAGAAAATCGATTATATTTTCCCACCAGCTTATCTGGGTGATGCTTGTATGGAATACATTTGCGAACCTGCTCGCAAAGCAGTTCAAATTCCAATCCTGAACTCGGGCAGCCATACACCTGAGAGTGCAGTTCGGTTAATTGAGTCTGGAGTCGCTGATTTCGTTATGTTTGGTCGAGCTCTAATAGCGGATCCTGAACTCCCAAACAAGTTGCGCTATAATATGCGTGAAGATATTCGCCCTTGTATTCGCTGTAACGAAGAATGTATAGGTCGCATTATTGAACGGAATACCAAAATCAGCTGTGCAGTTAACATACAGGCTGCGAACGAGAAACGCTTCGCAATTCTACCAGCACAGACCCCTAAAAAGGTTGTCGTTGTAGGTGGAGGTCCTTCTGGACTTGAAGCAGCTCGTGTAGCTGCCTTAAAAGGACATGAAGTTACTTTGTATGAAAAAGAAGCCACCATCGGTGGGCAGGTGACAAGTGCAGCTACTCCTGAGTTCAAAGGACAACTACGGGCGCTAATTGACTGGTACGAGAGACAATTAAGCCAGCTTCATGTAAACGTTCAGGTTAACTATGAGGTCAAACCAGATGACACAGCACTTGAAACAGCCGATCATATTTTCATTGGAGCAGGTGCCGTACCTATCACCCCTCCAATCCCTGGTATTGATGGCGAACACGTCATTGAAGCAATTGAAGCCCATTTACATAAAGAACGTGTGCTAGGCGAAAATATTGTCATTACAGGTGGTGGTTTAACAGGTTGTGATTTGGGCCTTGAACTGGCTATGGAGGGCAAAAAGGTAACGATCGTCGAAATGCGACCAGAAGCGGGACAAGATGTGATGTATATTAATAAAGCAGCCTTAATGCCCATGCTTGAAAGTTATGGAGTCACTATTCTTGCTGGTCATAAGGTTCTCTCTTTTGAAGAGAGTGGCCTGCATGCTGAGAAATCAGATGGTTCCAAGGTATACATTCAGGCCGATACGATCATTAATGCTTTTGGTATGAAGAAGAATACAACAATAGCAGAGCTTATCCGAAACAGATATAGTCATAAAACCAACCTCATTGGAGACTGTGTTAAAATTGGCAAAGTCGGGACTGCCGTTCGTTCAGGATTTTATGCAGCAAATGCAATCTAATCATACTCAAATGAAGCCGGACCCCAATAACACAAGGAGTCCGGCTTTTTAATAACTTTTCTGTATTACATGTTTTAATAAATCCCGTCATAATAAAGTATATTACTATACGTAATTGTTAGTTCCTATGATGTACGTCTAAGATTCCGTAGAAAAAAAGATCCTGTGTTCGTCGCGCCAGCTGTAAAGGACTTTCACGACCGGACAGCAGTTGGGTAAGTGTTAAACGTTCAACGATCCCCAGTAGACATTCTGCTGTAAAAACAGTATCTAGATCATGTCGATAATATCCAGATTGTTGCTCTTGAATCAAGTTCTGTTCCATCAGTCCGGCAATCTCAGCCTTGATTTCTGTAGACGCCGACGATTGAAACAAGCCTATTGTTGTTAATGCGGGATTTGCTGCGAGGTACGTATATATCTCTTCCAATGACTTAACAACCGCTTCCTTGAGATCCGCCCTATTCTTACCCGGTAGAATGTGGCCATTACGTACTACCTGACTCAATCCTTTCCTAAAATCTTCCACTAGTTCAGCAAAGGCAGCCTCCTTGCTTTCAAAGTACAAATAGAATGCAGGCTGTGTCACCCCTGCCCGAGCAACAATATTACTGACTTTGGTTTGATGAAATCCGTTCGATGCAAACTCCTCAGCTGCAGCCTCCAGCAGGCGCAGTCTGCTCTCTTTACCAGTAACCCCTTGCCTTTTCCTTTTACTCAAATCAAAACCGAACTCCTTCCTCCTAAAAACATTCTCTTATTCATCTTAACTTCTTCTATTTTAGATTATAACTGATGTGTAAGTAACTTTTGATTTTCGCTTTATTTATAGATATTATTCCTTCTCTATTGCAAATTAATATACTAACATTCCTGCTATCAGACACAGCAATTTCCTCGTTTATACTAATCTACAAGTAAAATATGTTATTAATCATAGATAAATAACTAGATTCAGAGTCAAATGTATGTTTGGCTAGTCCCTTTTTGCTACAAGTCACATATTAATAAACTACAGATAGACTTGAAGGACCAATGGAGGGGAACATTCGAAATTGATTCTTTTAATCTATCAAATCTTAAGTAAGAGGAAGGGGAAATAAATAATGACGAAAAAGGGACAAAGTATGAGAGGTTTATTAGGTAAAGTAGTAAAGATTAACCGAGGCGGACCAGAATCATTTGAAGGAACATTAGTAAAGGTAAGTTCAGACTATATGGTTATTCGCAGCAAAGAAGGCTTCATTTATGTGAATGAAGCCCATGTTAAGAGTGTAACTGAAGCAGGACATTCCCACCGTGAAAACGGACTAAAGCAGAAACTTATTCATTCCAATGATTTTCATGGAGTATTAAAATCCTTACGTCTTAAGCGCGTGCAGATCAATCAGGGGGGACCAGAGAAATTAGAAGGGGTACTCGTAAGTGTGTCTCATAATCGATTGATCATCATCTTAAAAAACAACGAAATTGTTCGAGTTTTTATCCATCATGTTAAAACAATCTCTGTTCATGTTCATGGCCATAATAACGAAAACCAGGAAAATAAAGATAATCAATCTAAGGACAACAAGTCGAATGACAATAAATCAAAAGATAACAAATCGAATGACAACCAAACGAGAGGCAACCAGTCTGGAGCAAGAAACAGCAACTCCAGAGGTAAACAATCCGGTGGCAATCAGTCCCGGGGTGCTCAAGCCCAAGGAAATCGGAGTGCAAAGAAAACTGCAAAATAAGATAAAGAAATAAGTTAAAAGTTAATTTTCAATCAAACTAAAGGGGGGAATCATCATGTTGATATTTATAGCAATCATTCTTACTGGCGTGCCTCTATACTTTATTGTCCTTCCCAAGAGATATACGCCGTCCGAAGAAGCACCCTTGCAGCTGACTCAAGGAATTCTTCCCTTAGGAGGTGAATCCCAATAGAATGCTTGATTATCAGCTTTGGCTGACCTTTGGTGTATTCATCACTACGGTGATCTTCTTAATGTGGCGTCCACGCGGAATGAATGAATCGATTCCAACCTCTTTGGGCGCCCTTCTTCTTATCATCACTGGGGTAACCAGTTATACCAACATCATTGACATTTTTGGTATTGTCTCAGGTGCTGCCGTAACCATTCTATCTACCATCGTCATGTCCATTATCCTAGATAGTATCGGTTTCTTTCGCTGGATCGCTATCAACATAATCGATAAGGCAAAGGGGTCCGGTGTTACATTATTTTGGCTTATCATCTTACTTTGTTTTCTGATGACCATATTTTTCAACAATGACGGTAGTATATTGATCACAACCCCCATTATTATTCGCATCTGCTCTATGCTTCGTTTGAAATTGCATCAAAAACTTCCTTATCTACTCTCTGGGGCATTAATTGCAACGGCTTCAAGCGCTCCGATCGGGTTAAGTAATTTAGCAAATCTGATTGCACTAAAGATGGTGGGACTGAACTTAAACACGTACACACTCATGATGTTTGTCCCTTCTATGCTGGGTATTCTAAGTATTATGTTATTACTCTATTATTACTTCCGCAAAAATATCCCTAAAAAGATTCATCATTTCCCTAACCAGTCCTCTTCTCCAAACTATCATCCATTACAGACACCACCTGATGAAGACGAAAAGGTGGATTGGTGGTTATTCCGGGTCTGCATTAGCATCGTCGTTTTCATTCGCGGAGGTTTTTTTCTAGCCGAGAGTGTAGGTATCCCCATGGAGATCGTTGCAATCACTGGCGTTGTTCTCTTGTTATCCGTTAGATATTACCGCACTCGTCAAGGACTGCGAGATGTGTTTACACAGACGCCTTGGCATATCTTATTGTTTGCACTCAGCATCTATGTAATTGTGGACAGCCTGCATCGGGCTGGTATCACTGAATCGTTAATTGATCTATTAAAGCCGATTGCTGAAATGGGAGATGCTGCTTTGATTCTATCATCCGGCATTTTGCTTACCCTCCTATCTAATCTAGTAAACAATCTACCTTCCGTGATGATTGGAACTTTTGTAGTTACAGATCTCGGCCTAACCGATCACCAACTCCACCTAGCTTATCTTGCTAATATTTTAGGAAGTGATATTGGAGCATTGCTGACACCAATCGGAACCCTCGCAACACTGATCTGGATGTACATTTTAAAAACTCACCATATTCGAATCTCTTGGAAACAGTATATGAAAGTCACGTTTATTGTGATACCCATTAGTCTAATCATCAGCCTAATCTCCCTATATATTTGGACATTAATTTGGTTTTGAGAGGAGGTAAACCATGCAGCTGATTACATCTTGGTTAGGCAAACAAGCAGAATTCGTACTTTCCGGTTGTAAGAACTCAATTCAAGGAGAAATAATTGATATTGGAAATGATATTGTAGTCGTCTATGAAAATTATCGTTATATTTATATACCAATTCATCACTTGCAGCAGATAAGACTTACTCCCAATCGAAGTAATATGGCCGACAGCACGCCTCCTGACCCTGCCATTGATCATAGTAAAATTTCGTATCGTAAAATACTCATGAATTCAAGAGGTATCTTTAGTGAAGTATCTCTCGGCGATCAATCAATACATGGATATGTCACTGCGATTATGAACGATTACTTTGTATTTTTCTCCCCCCTCCACCACTCCGTGTATATATCTGTAAAGCACCTAAAATATATCGTACCCTACCCGGTAAATACGACGCCATTCTCTCTGAGACACGATCATTTTCCTGTACAACCTGCTGCTATATCACTATCTAGGACACTGGATCAACAGCTTCTTAAACTGGAAGGACAACTTGTTACTCTGAATCTTGGAGCGAAACCGTACCGAGCCGGATTACTAAAGAGTGTGGAAGGTAATCTGCTCGAATTGGTAGAGGCCGAAGGCGCATCCCTGATGATGCACACGGACCATATCCAAGCGATTCATGTACCTTAATCCGTATAAAAACACAAGAAGACCTTACTGAGGATCTAATCCTCGAAAGGTCTTCTTTCCCTATTATTATTTGTATAATGGTTTGAATCAATTTCATAGTTCCTTTAGCTGCTTAAATCAGGACAATATATACCTTAAAAAATGGAGCTACTTCTTCTCCCACACTAACTCAAGCTTTGTTTGGTCTGATCCCTGGATATATATTTTATGTAGATCTTTATATTCATTTTTAATGTTGAGATGGAATTCTCCACTGGATTTTTGGAGGCTGAGTAGACTTCCTTGGATCTGTACATAAAGGGTATGATCACGGTAATCTACTTTGTACCCTTTGTACAGGCTGGCACTATCTATAATTCCTCCTGTTAAAGATATAGATTGCTCAGATACCTTGCTTTCCGATATATAAATAATTTCTGGATTGACTACACTAAAGCTCGGTAACAACATGATTCCAATAATGACGATAAAAAAGCCAATGATCATTCCTATCCTCATCATAACGCTCTTCAAGAAATATTCACCCCATTCTTTTCGAATAAAGTCTACCCTGTCAATCAGGAAGAAGCAATGCTCTTTACAATATGCTTCACCGAGTTCATAAAAAAACGGTATCCGCATAAAGCGAATACCGTAGTTACTGCAAAAGCAGTTATGAATTACATTGGAAAATGATAAAGGTCTTGAAAACTATTGTCCGATACTGCGAACAAGTTCAACGACTTGTTCTGCGGTTTGCATATCCAGCGCTTTTGCTGCAAGTTCTTTCATTTCTGCTTGAGACAGCTTCGTCAGCTGACTGCGTGCAGGAAGAATAGAAGTTGCGCTCATGCTGAATTCATCAAGGCCGAGACCGAGAAGAAGCGGAATAGCTGTTGTATCTCCTGCCATCTCACCGCACATTCCTGTCCATTTACCTTCACGATGCGATGCATCAATGACCATTTTGATCAAGCGAAGAATGGATGGGTTATATGGTTGATACAAGTAAGATACACGCTCATTCATGCGGTCTGCTGCCATTGTGTACTGAATCAGATCGTTTGTTCCGATACTGAAGAAGTCCACTTCTTTTGCAAATTGATCCGCTAATACCGCAGTTGAAGGAATCTCAACCATGATACCGAGCTGAATGTTATCTGCAACTTCGATACCTTCCTTCACAAGCTTCTCCTTCTCTTCAAGAAGAACAGCTTTTGCTTCACGGAATTCACCCAGTGTTGCGATCATCGGGAACATGATTTTCAGGTTCCCATGGACACTCGCCCGCAGCAATGCGCGTAGCTGCGTACGGAAGATATCCTGACGATCAAGGCACAGGCGAATTGCACGGAAGCCAAGGAAAGGATTCATTTCTTTTGGTAGATCAAGGTATGGAAGTTCTTTATCGCCACCGATATCAAGTGTACGAACCACAACTGGTTTGCCTTCCATTTTTTCAAGAACCGTTTTGTATGCATTGTATTGTACATCCTCGGAAGGAAGCTTATCGCGTCCCATATAGAGGAATTCTGTACGATACAAACCTACACCTTCTCCGCCGTTATCAAGCACGCCTGCTACATCATTAGGAGTACCGATGTTCGCAGCAAGCTCAACATGAACGCCATCAACAGTTACAGTCGGCTCGTCGCGAAGTTTTCTCCACTCTTCAACCTGAGCAGCGTAAGCAGCTTGTTTTGATCTATATTCTTCAACCACGGAATCTTCCGGGTTAACAAGAACATGTCCATCTAATCCATCTACGATGATCAGATCGCCGCTTTTAGCTTGTGTAAGAATGTCTTTTGTTCCTACTACTGCAGGAATTTCTAGAGATCTCGCCATAATTGCAGAGTGAGAAGTACGTCCTCCAATGTTCGTTGCAAAACCAAGAACATATTTACGGTTGAGCTGTGCTGTATCCGAAGGAGTTAGATCTTCTGCAAGAACAATCACTTCTTCATCGATCTCTGCTGGATTTGCGACTTTAAGACCAAGCAAGTGACCAAGCACACGCTTCGTAACGTCACGCATATCTGCAGCACGTTCTTGAAGATAAGCACTCTTCATATTTTCAAACATTTGAATAAATGTAGTTGCTGTTTCATCCAAAGCAAACTCAGCGTTTACTTTTTCATCAGCAATTTTGGATTTTACTGGATCAATTAGTTCAGGGTCATCCAAGATCAAAAGATGAGATGCAAAGATCTCTGCTTTTTTCTCTCCAAGTTCCTGTAACGTTTTTTCTTTGATTGCCTCGAGTTCGGCTCTGGATTTATCCAAAGCCGACTCCAGTTTAGCAATCTCTGCGTCTACGTCGTTAATCGAGCGTTTTTCTACAGAGTAATCAGGGTGCTCCAAGATAAACGCTCGGGCAATGGCGATACCAGCCGAAGCAGCAATCCCGGAAACATTAGGCATTAATTTCGCCCAACCCTTCGTTAACCATAACATCAGTCAAAGCTTGAAGTGCTTCTGCTTCGCCTTCGCCGTTAACGATGATGCTGATTTCATCACCTTTTTCAAGACCTAGAGAAAGTACTCCCAAGATGGATTTCAAAGTTACTTTTTTACCTTTTGCTTCTGCGAAAGATTCTGCACCTTTGAATTTATTAGCTGTGTTTACCAGCGCTGTAGCTGGACGTGCATGGATACCGTCTTCGTCTGTAATTCTGAATGATTGTTGCATATGGATTCATCCCACTTTCTGTTATTTTAGTTTGGATTTCATTTCAACCATAAAATCACGTAATACATAATACCTTTTTTTTAATGGTTGTGAACCTCAAAATTATTAATGAATTGTGATAATTTTTTCTTCTCCAGCCTTTTGCACTCCTGATTTTTCCAACTTAACCATAGAACCTTCAGGCAGATTAGAGAAAATTACCGGGGAAATAATAGATGGAGCATGTGCTTTCACATATTCCACGTCTACTTCCATAATGGGTTGACCAGCGGATACAAGATCGCCTTCTTCAACCAACACTTTGAACCCTTGTCCTTTGAGTTTAACCGTGTTAACCCCAATATGAACAAGTACTTCTTTTCCACCATCGGACAAAATGCCGATTGCGTGCTTACTAGGGAATACATTAAACACTTTTCCGTTAACCGGAGAATGAATCGTATTCTCATGTGGCAGGAAGGCAAAACCATCACCTGTCATTTTCTCA
Source organism: Paenibacillus sp. An7 (assembly GCF_009870785.1). Taxonomy (GTDB): domain Bacteria; phylum Bacillota; class Bacilli; order Paenibacillales; family Paenibacillaceae; genus Paenibacillus. Next base: position 75,998 of record NZ_WTWX01000008.1, on the reverse strand, counting down.
GAGAAAACAGGGTCAGGTACTTGCGTAATGTCCAGAAGTTCACCATTAGCAGGCATTACAATTTGCTCAGGAATAATTGCTTCACCAGACTCACCTTGAGCTTGTTCTACCTCTGGTTCTGGATCAACTTCCGGTGCCGCAGGAGCACGGCCATCCATAATATCTTTCATTTGCGACTTGATTGTGTCTGAACGTGTACCGAAAATAGCTTGTACATTATTACCCACTTCAAGAACACCCGAAGCGCCTAAAACTTTTAGACGATTCTTATCAACTGTCGATTTATCTTTAACTTCAATACGAAGTCTGGTGATACATGCATCCAGGTGTTTAATATTATCCGAACCGCCAAATGCTTTCAAGATTTGATGAGGCAATTCGTCTTTAGAACCTGTACTTGTCGAACCTGTTTCAATGACTTTTTCTTCTCGGCCCGGTGTTTTGAGATTGAATTTCGTAATAACAAAACGGAAACCGAAGTAATATATTACCGCAAATGCAAGACCCACGACAATAACTAGATACCATGGCGTACGGTTAGGAATAACCCCGAACAAGATGTAGTCAATTAAACCTCCCGAGAATGTCATACCTATTTTAACGCCCAGAATTTGCATTACCATAAAGGACAGACCAGCAAATACTGCATGGACTGCAAACAAAAGCGGTGCAACAAACAAGAAAGAGAATTCAAGCGGTTCTGTAATCCCTGTTAGAAACGCGGTAAGAGCACCGGATACCATCAGGGAACCAACCACTTTTTTGTTCTCTGGTTTAGCTGTGTGGTAGATCGCCAGTGCCGCTGCAGGAAGTCCGAACATCATGAACGGATATTTACCGGTAGTAAACGTACCTGCTGTGAATTCAACTCCATCACGAAGTTGAGCCATGAATATACGCTGGTCACCACGTACCACTTCACCTGCTTGGTTGATATATTCTCCAAATTCAAACCAGAACGGAGAATAGAAAATATGATGAAGACCAAAAGGAATCAGCGAGCGTTCAATGGTACCGAAAATAAACGCTGACAGTGTCTCGTTCGAACTAATCATGCTCTGAGACACAAAGTTTAATCCATTTTGAATCGGCGGCCATACGAGCGTAAGAGCCAATCCTATTATTAATGAAAACGCAGCTGTAGCAATAGGTACAAATCGCTTACCTGCAAAGAATCCCAAATACGACGGAAGTTCGATTTTGAAAAACCTATTGTACATCGCCGCAGCCAAGACCCCGATTATAATACCACCAAATACCCCAGTCTGTAAGGTAGGTATACCTAGTACACTAGCATAAGCAGCACCTTGTTGTGATAATACATAATCGTTTACACCCAGTACTGTTCCCATCGTTACATTCATGATGAGATAACCAATAATTGCTGCGAGTCCGGCAACCCCGTCTCCACCAGCAAGTCCTACCGCAACCCCAACTGCAAACAGTAAGGATAAGTTATCGAATACAATTTGCCCTGAGTTCATAAGAACGTTGGCAATCACTTGTACCCAATGTGCTTCAAGGACAGGTACGTATTGCAGAAAGTCTGGATTGACTAACAAGTTACCAATCCCTAGAAGCAAACCGGCAGCCGGCAAGATCGCTACCGGAAGCATGACCGCTTTACCGACACGCTGCAACACGCCGAAAAGCTTTTTGAACATTTTCGTCACTCCTTCTGTAGAATCCACACAGTGTTAATTGAAAACGCAAAAAAGCATGAGTTAATAGAGTATTCTTGTTCGACCTATGGGTTATCTTACCCCAATATAGTCTTCATCAATCATACTTTTCTCAACTCATGCCTGATCGTATCAGTAACACGTTGTAAGTATTAAGTTGTTAAGCCTTTCAAGGACTACATAATAGCACCATCAACAAAAGATTGCAAGCCTTTTCAATAAAAAAATTCATTTTGTTGTTTCCTGCTCTTTTTTTTGAGATAGCCGCTGCAAATGCAACGCAAGATAGCTGACTTCTGCTGCATACACCGCATGCTTCATACGCTTCTCCATAATTTTGGTTAACGTCCATGAAAGGGAATACATTTCTGGATATTCTTTACTTAGAAGAGAATCCAGTTTTTGAACCTCTGCTACTTCTTCTCCGCGCTTGATGCGTTCAATTGCAAACCTTAAATGTGTAACCAGCCTAGAATAATCTAAGGATTGCCGAGGAATTCGATAATCAAGTTTATCCTCCACGACAGCTACAAGATCGGCAATTAATTTAGAATGTTGCTGCACTTCGCTTAAGTTCTGATTCGTCATTGCACTATAGATATGGAGAGCGACGAACCCTATTTCTTCTTCTCCTAAATCTACACCAAGTCGTTCCTTGATCAGATTTATGGCATAAGATGCTAAACGGTATTCCATTGGATAAATTTCCTTCGTCTCATACAAAAAGGGATTGTGCAATACAATACCTTGTTCCATCCGTTTCAGTGCAAATGCAATATGATCCGTTAAAGCGATGTGAATATGCTCATTTAACTTCACATTACTCTCACTTGTTATATATAAAATAATATCGTTTACTGTCTCAATTAAATTTTCACTCACTCGCGGAATGAGCTGTTTGTATTGCTCTTGTTCTTCCTGATTGGTTAAAATAAACATTTTTTCTACCGTTTGGAGCGGGATAACATCTCCAGACTTGCGATGAAAACCAATCCCCTTACCGATAACAACAACTTCTTCGTGTTCTGGATGGGTTCCAATAATAACGTTATTGTTCAGTACTTTTGCCACTTTCAGGTTCACTTTAGCACCTCTTTTGCCCCATAATTCTTGTAACATCCGCGCAGTAAATTTAGATAAGGCATACTGCTAAAAGTAACAAATTATGAGGCAGAGGTCAAATGTAGATCATGTTAAACAAGGCTAATCATACAGGTAATTCTTTAAATAGAATCTTTAGTCGCTGCAACTTCAGCAGGAATGGTAATTTTCTCTATAGCTGCCGGTTCTTCTTTACTTAGTTTTTTAGTAAAACCTTGGATAAGTTGCTCTACGTCGATGCCGGATACACTCTTAAGCATTTCCGGTGCGGTCGCCATCAGTTCTGTCACATAATTACTTACGCGTGCAGCCCCCTCACCTTTACCTGTATCTACCACTGTTAACTTATCAATAGAAGAGATTGGTTCTGCAATTTTACCGGCAAGTTCAGGCAGCATTTTCACGATAATATCGAGTACCGCTGCTTCTCCAAATTTTTGGAAGGCTTCGGCCAATTTTTCTTTTGCTTCGGCTTCTGCTAAACCGCGCAGACGAATAACTTCTGCATCTGCTGTACCTTTTGCGAGTTCTGCATCCGCCATCGCTTGACCTTCGAGCCTTTTTTGCTCTGAAGTAGCTTTTGCCTGAGTTTCGATCGAATACTGAAGTGCATCTGCTTCACGCATTCTTTTCGCTTTATCCGCTTCTGCTGCCTGTTCAACCGCATAACGGTCGGCTTCTGCCTTTTTCTTCACTTCTGCATCGTATTGTTTCTCACGAACCATAATTTCTTTGGCTTGCAGATCAATTTCACGTTCTTTACGAACGAGTTCTACTTTCATTTGTTCCTCAACCATCGTCTGTTTTGCACGTGCTTCTTGGATATGATAAGCCTGATCCGCTTCTGCTTTTGCTGTATCTTGATCTTTCTTAAAGGAAGCGACTTTCAATTCTTTTTCTTTAGCAGCTTCTGCAATGTTCGTATCTCTTAAAAGTTCTGCTTTTTGTCCTTGCTCTTCTGCATTTGCTTTTTGAATCCTAGCATCCCGCACTGCTTCTGCTTCAGCAATTTCGGCATCCCTTTTCACCATAGCAATACGCGGTTTACCGAGCGCATCCAAATAACCATGTTTGTCACGTACATCTTTAATCGTAAATGATACAATGCTAAGCCCCATTTTTTTGAGGTCTCTTGCCGCTACCCCTTGCACTTCTTGAGCAAAGCGATCCCGGTTACGGTACACTTCTTCTACTGTCATGGTACCGAGAATAGCACGCAGATGTCCTTCAAGCACTTCCTGTGCCTCACCTCTTAGGGCTTCTACTGGTTTCCCGATGAACTGCTCTGCTGCAGTGGCTACGTCTTCGACTGAACTTCCTACTTTGATAATAGCTACCCCATCCGCAATAACCGGAACTCCTTGCTCTGTATATACTTCTGGAGTCATTACATCAAGCTTGTGAGATAATAAAGAGATGAATTCGGATTGCTGGAAGACCGGCCATATAAACGTACCGCCGCCTCTAACAATTTTAATTTTTCGTCCACTGTCATCATCTGCGATGTGTTTATTCCCTAAGAAAGAACCTGTTACGATCATGGCCTCATCCGGCCCAACTGTTTTGTACCTCGCCCAAAAAGCAATACCTAATACGAGAATCACACCTACAACAATAGCAGGAACTACGAACACATCTGGCATACTCATCTCTCCTTATTAATGAACATTTTTAATAATCCAGTTCAGCCACATGAAGGACTCCATCAGCGACTTCGACAACAACGACTTGGGCTCCGGCAAGAATAGGTTTGGCTTCAAAACTGGTTGCTGTATGTACCGTATTTCCGCTCACCAGCTTAATCATGACCTCTCCATACCCCTTTTCTGGAACAGGAATTGTAATTTCACCCATCTTGCCTGTCAGCTCTTTTATGGAAAAGCCTGTGGACATCTCACTATTCCGTGCTGGCTTTATGTAGGCAAAAAACACAAGTACGCCGCCTAGCAGTCCAATGAGCAAAGAAAGAAAAAGAAGCCCTGCAGTATCAAGCTCTGTGTACTTGGATAGCATGATTCCTGCTCCACCAAAGATCGTAATCACACTTGCAACAACCGTCGTATTCAAGAAATCGAACCCCGGGAAATCGGCAGCACCTTCAAGCAAGCCATCCAGCAAATCTCCAAATAAAACACCGATTACTGCAAAAAGCGCTCCTCCAATCAGACAAGACCAGTATAAAGTTTCCATGTTCCACCCCCTCTTCTGTTGTATGTACATGTAAATTAATACGTATGAATTAGGAAAATGTTTCAATATTTTGAAACTGCAGAAAAACGAATTAAATAGCCCTTCGCAGAGTAAACACCTGCAAAGGGCTTTTGGTTAGAATTAATATATATACGATTGCAAATTACAATGATGCTTTGTAGATGGCCACAACATCTTCACGTTGCAGTTTATTAAAGTTACCGAATGGGCCAAATACCATTGCTTTATCAGCCATTGTATCAATTTGACTGTCGTCAATATCATAATCAGCTAGGCGACTTGGTGCTCCAATGGAAGTCCAGAATGTACGAAGTGCTTCAATTCCTTCAAGGGCAATTTCCTCATCCGTTTTCCCTTCTGGATTCACTTCAAATACATTGATTGCTAAGCGTTTGAATCGAGCTACATCCACATGCAGGTTATGTTTCATCCAGTTCGGGAACAAGATCGCAAGTCCGCCGCCATGAGGGATATCATATACCGCAGATACCGCATGCTCGATGTTGTGGGTCGCCCAGTCTCCTGCTAGACCCATGCTTACCATGCTGTTTAGAGCCATCGTACCACAGTACAGAATCGTTTCACGCAGTTCATAGTTTTCGAGATCACCAATCAGTTTTGGCGCAGCTTCCATCACAGTGCGAAGCAGCGTCTCACAGAATCCAAGCTGAACCGGAGTATTTGGATCCAAATGGAAGTAATGCTCCAGTACGTGAGACATCATATCGACCATTCCATATACGGTTTGATCTAGAGGTACAGAATACGTATGTTCTGGATCAAGAATAGAGAATACAGGGAAAACGTATGGACTTCCCCAGCCCAGTTTTTCCTGAGTATCCTGGTTTGTAATAACAGATCCGCTGTTCATTTCTGAACCTGTGGCAGCCATTGTCAGTACCGTTGCTAACGGCAAAGCATCTTGCGGCATTGCTGTGCGTTTGCAGAAATCCCACATATCTCCATCGTATTTCGCGCCTGCTGCAATAGCTTTCGCACAGTCAATTACACTACCGCCGCCGACAGCAAGAATTAAGTCTATTCCTTTGCTTTTACAAATCTCTACTCCTTGATGAACGGTGGACAAGCGCGGGTTTGGTTCCACACCAGACAACTCATGTACTTCTGCCCCAATGTCGCTAAGAATGGATAGAGTGCGATCATATAGACCGTTACGTTTTATACTTCCTCCGCCATATACAAGCAGTACTTTTTTGCCGTATTTCGGTACTTCTGTTTTTAAAGCTTCCAACTGTCCTTTTCCGAAAATTAGACGTGTTGGATTATAAAATTGAAATGATCTCATCATGAGGATCGCCTCCAGATTGTTTAGAAGAATAGCGTCTATTTATTTGCGCCGTTCTATCATTATAAATGCCAAAGAATAGTAAAACAAATTTCATAGACTAGAAACCAACTTCAACATACCTTTGGTTGCTTTAATCACTATGAAATTACTCACGAGCTGAATGAAAAAATAATAACTTACATGCACTATTAGAATAAAAGCACACCCCCGGTTTGAAGGTGTGCCATATCGTTATTTTTGTTCTGTGAAACCAACATGTTGTACAAAACGACGGAATGCAGCTTTACCTGCTTCATCTCGTTTAAATACGCCGGCATGTTCAAGAATTTTCGCAAATTTGATACCTGCTTCTTCTTGAACTTTACCCACTGCTTTTTCCTTTGATAAGGAGGTTCCATATTTATCTGTAAGCTCTTCAATCCATGCTTTGTGCTTATAGAGAGCAGATTGTTCGTTCGTTATAGTTTGTTGTCTTAGTTCATGATTTCCTGCGAGCATGTCTGCAATGAGATCAAGTTCTTCTTTTAAACGACCTGGCAAAATAGCTAGTCCCATAACTTCGATTAGGCCGATGTTTTCTTTTTTGAGGTGATGCATTTCTGGATGCGGATGGAAGATTCCATCTGGATACTCGCTGCTCGTACGGTTATTACGCAGTACTAAATCCATCTCATACTGCCCATCTTCTGTACGGCGAACAATAGGAGTCACGGTGTTATGCGGTACCCGTTCTCCGCTTGCCTCTGTATGGGACAAGATATCAACTGCTGCATCGCTGTATTCCTTCCACGCCTCGTATATCTCATTACCTATTTCAAGAAGCGCATCCGAACTTTCGGACGTCAGACGAAGCACGGACATTGGCCATTTCACAAGACTAAGCTTCACTTCTGGAGCTTTTTCAATCGTAAATACCGCTTCCTGTACCGCCTTCTGAATTGGAAATGTATGACGTCCTCCCTGGAAATGATCGTGCGTTAGAATACTTCCGCCCACGATGGGAAGATCAGCATTTGATCCAATAAAATAGTGTGGATACTGATCAACAAATCCAAGCAAACGGCGAAGGGTATCTTTAGTCAGTTTCATCGGTACATGATCATGATGGAACACGATACAGTGTTCGTTGTAATACACATACGGTGAGTACTGGAACAACCATTTTTCTTGATTCATCGTCAGCGGAATCGTTCTGAGATTCTGACGAGCTGGATGGTTAATCCGGCCCCGATAGCCTACATTCTCTCGGCATAACTGACATTTCGGATAAACAGGAGGCGGCAAAAGTTTAGCCATTGCAATCTCTTTCGGACTTTTTTCCGGCTTGGATAAATTGATTGTGATCTCCATGTCGCCATACTCTGTAGACTGTTTCCAGTACACATTCTTCTTAACTCGTTCCATCCGAATATAGTTGGAGTCTATGGACAGTTGGTAGAAACGGTCGGTAGCCGCCTGAATTCCTGATTTCGACTCATTCTCTCGGAACTCCCGAATTACCTCAGATGGGCGGGCCATGAGAAGACCCATAATCTGAGCATCGAGCAAATCACGGTACGTATCCGTATTCTCTGGGATCAGACCCATTTCAACTCCATAATCAATTAGAATATCAAGAACAGGCTGCGGTCCGGAAAGCTCGGACTCATCTACCAATCCTGCAAAAGGTTCATCGAATTGAAACAAGCTCAGCAGCTGATTACGGCTGTAGTCTACATCTGCATCTTCAATGAGTGTGTGTCTGTGAGCAAACAATACCAGCCTTTCAATGGCATGAAGCGCTTCTTCTGCAGCTGGTAAGGACTGTGAATTTTCTGAAGTTGTTCCTGCACCGGCGTTCATATTCATTTCAGACATTAGTTTACTCTCCTTTATTGTTCGCACTATAACCTTCGGGATGAGACTGATGCCAGCCCCATGCACTCGCGATTACATCTTCAAGATTTGTATATTTTGGCTCCCAACCAAGAACAGAACGAGCTTTTGCGGAGGAAGCGACAAGAACTGCCGGGTCTCCTGCTCTGCGCGGTTCCATGACAACCGGGATTTCTAGACCGGTCACTTTCTTCGCCGTTTCGATTACTTGTTTTACACTGAAGCCTGTACCGTTTCCTAAGTTAAATACATTGCTTTCTTCACCCTTGCGAAGATAATCTACAGCCCGTAAATGCGCATCTGCCAAATCGCTCACATGGATGTAGTCACGGATACAAGTACCGTCTTCTGTCGCATAATCATCACCAAAGATAGCAATTTGTTTACGCTGTCCAAGTGCAGTTTGCAGTACCAATGGGATTAGATGGCTTTCCGGCTGATGATCTTCCCCAATTTTTCCATCCTTATGAGCACCTGCTGCATTAAAGTAACGAAGAGATACATACTTAATACCAAGAACTTTATCAAACCAAGACATCATGCGTTCCATCATGAGCTTCGTCTCACCATATACATTCGTAGGTTCGGTACGATCTGTTTCTTCAATCGGTACTTTTTCCGGCTCGCCGTAAGTAGCAGCGGTAGATGAGAATACGATTTTGCTAACCCCTGCATTATTCATTGCTTCCAGAAGAGTTAACGTACCAAATACGTTATTGTCGTAATATTTCGCCGGATTCTGCATGCTTTCACCAACCAGTGAATTCGCTGCAAAATGGATAACAGCTTCAATCTTATTCTCGGCAAACACCTGATCCAAAAATGCTTTGTCTCGCAAGTCGCCTTCGTAAAAAGCTCCGCCAAGTACCGCTTCACGGTGCCCTGTCTGCAAGTTATCCACTACCACTACTTCTTCTCCGCGTTCAAGGAGTGCCGCTACCGTATGAGATCCAATATATCCTGCTCCACCTGTAACTAAAATTGCCATTTTTTATTCCTCCCCGTCCCATTCTTTTACTCCATCGCCAACACCGCATACATAGAATTCGCCTTCAAGACCTGTGCGCTCTTTATATGCAGCCCCCACTTCTTTAACAAAACGCTCTACATCATCTTCATGGACAAGAGATACCGTACATCCGCCAAATCCTGCACCCGTCATTCTGGCACCAAGTGTTCCTGGAATCTTCCGTGCTTCTTCTACCATGACATCGAGTTCTGAACAGCTTACTTCATACAAGTCGCGAAGCGAGTCATGAGAAGCATTCATCAGCTGACCGAATGTCGTAAGGTCGTTTGCGCTTAGCGCTTCAACAGAAGCTAGTACACGCGCATTCTCTTCTACAACGTGTCTAGTCCGATTCTTCAGGACTTGTTCTCCGAGATGTACTTCGAGCTCTTCATATTGTTCTGGCTTCAGCTCAGCAAGATACTCGAGTGACGGTACATGTTCTTTCAGAATAGAAAGAGAACGATCACATTGTTCACGGCGTTCGTTATATGCGGAATCAACCAATCCCCGGCGTTTATTCGTGTTGCCGATAATGAGTTTGTAAGATCCCGTTTGGAAAGGAACATGTTTGTATTCCAGCGTATCGCACATGAGCAGAATCGCATGATCTTTCGCTCCATTTGCAACCGCGAATTGGTCCATAATTCCGCTGTTTACCCCAACATACTGGTTCTCTGCTCGCTGAGAAAGAAGGGAAAGTTCTACCGTATCGATGTTGCCGCCTTCCATCGTTAGCAGTCCAAATCCAGTAACGACTTCCAGCGAAGCAGAAGAAGACAAGCCAGCTCCATTTGGAATTTCGCCATGGAATAACAGGTCATATCCTCTAGTTACAGGAGTTCCTGCTTTTTTCAGTTCAACCATGACACCTACTGGATAATCGATCCACTCATCTGTCTTGGATGCACCAATTTCTCCTGCTTTTACAGTCGCTGTATAAGGAATATTGGTAGAGAAGAAGTGAATCTCATCATCTTCACGCTCGCGAATGAGTAGTGTTGTACCAAATTCAAGTGCTGCTGGCAGTACATAACCGCCGTTATAATCAATATGTTCACCGATCAGATTTACACGTCCCGGAGCATAAAATACACGAATGTCAGAAGAGCTGTTACCGTACTGATTAATAAAAGAAGCTGTAAGATCTTGCACGTTCACGGGTATATCACCTCTTGTATAAGTTGTTTTGATTTATAGGTTCAGTATACTTGAAAGCGTTACACATGGTAATGTAGTGATGTGTTTTATATATGGACAAATGTGACCTTCAAATAAAATTAAACATGGAAAACATTGGCATTACGGACGTATTCACCCTGTTTTTTATGGTATAATTCTTATAACAATAAACAAGTAAATGAATAAGGGAGAGAAGCCCATTCCCATGACACATAACGAAATTCCATATACGTATTCTATAGCTTCCAACCCTGTTTCTTATGAAAACAGTTCTTTGCACGTTCTTTTTGCAGGCGAAAGCCAAACCAAGCCAAGCCATGCACTTGGGCCGAAAATTTATGATTACTACCTGCTCCATTACATTGAGTCGGGTAAAGGCATCTACAAAACAGAACATCACACCTACCATTTAAAACAAGGGGATTTGTTTCTTATTCATCCTTCACAGCTCGTGAGCTATGTATCGGATGAGGAAGAGCCTTGGCGATATCGGTGGATTGCTTTTACAGGGGCAGAAGCCGATGAACAAGTACGGTATACCGGATTCACATTGGACTTACCTGTATCCTCTGCAGGAGAACAAGATCAATTCTCGAAGCTCCTCGGTATGATGCAGGAGGCCTTTTACGAGAAAAAAGAGAGTGCACACCTTACCTCCTTAGGATATTTGTATCTTGTTTTCGCTTTAGCTAAAGAACGACTTCTTTTAGAATCAGCATTGCCTCTCGTAGATGCAAGAGTCGGAGGAACGGTCAAGCAAATGATTCAGTACATGTCGACGCAGTATGCTCACCCCATCTCTATAGAGCAAATGTGTTCGAGCCTCGGATATAACCGGGCCTACCTTTCTCGTATTTTCAAAAAAGAAACAGGATTTTCTCCGGTAACCTATCTGCTCAAACTAAGAATTGATAAATCAAGACAACTGCTGCGAGAGAGACCCGAGTTATCCGTGGAACAGGTCTCTGCATCGGTCGGGTTACCGGATTCCCTATACTTTTCAAGACAATTTAAACGTTTTTATAAACAATCACCAACCGCCTATCGAAAACAAGTACAAGAGCAGCCTAGTGATAAAAAGTCATTCCCTTGAACAAGCAAAAAATCCTGCCCCGAGATCAAACCAGGCAGGATTTTTCTATTAATTTATCATGTTCGTTCATCTATATAAGTGCTCTACTAGGATTCATTGTCTCGAAGAATATTTTCGATTCGTTCCAGCTCTTCTAGAGAAAAATCGAGATTTTGCAGTGCGTTAACATTCTCCTTTATCTGACCAGGGCGGCTCGCCCCGATAAGAGCAGAGGTAACTTTTCCACCGCGAAGTACCCACGCAAGGGCAAACTGCGCCAGACTTTGTCCTCTTGAAGCTGCAATCTGATTGAGTGCGCGTACTTTACGCAGCGTTTGAGGAGTGATCTGATTTTCGTTCAAGAATACAGACGAGCTTTTCGCTCTTGAATTGTCAGGAATCCCATTTAAATATTTACTAGTAAGAACCCCTTGCTCTAATGGACAAAAAGCAATGCTTCCAACTCCATTTTCCTCGAGTACATCCTGAAGTCCATTTTCAATCCAGCGATCAAGCATTGAATATCTCGGCTGGTGGATTAATAACGGTGTGCCCAGTCCATTTAGAATACGAACCGCTTCTTTGGTCTGATCCGCAGAATAGTTAGAAATCCCAACATATAAGGCTTTTCCCGAACGAACAATATGGTCTAGTGCCTGCATCGTTTCCTCTAGCGGAGTCTCTGGGTCAAAACGATGAGAATAAAAAATGTCTACATAATCTAGTCCCATTCGTTTCAGGCTCTGATCAAGGCTTGATATTAAGTATTTACGTGAACCCCATTCCCCATAAGGTCCTGGCCACATGTGATATCCTGCTTTCGTAGAAATCACCAGCTCATCTCGGTAGGGTAACAGATCACTCGTAATTATTTGTCCAAACATTTCCTCTGCTGATCCAGGAGGAGGTCCATAATTGTTAGCTAAATCGAAATGAGTAATCCCTAAATCAAAAGCGGTACGAATCATCTCACGACCGTTCTCTAGACTGTTAATTCCACCAAAGTTGTGCCAGAGTCCAAGTGAGATGGCAGGCAATTTCAAGCCTGAGCGTCCCAGCCGATTATATGTCATCGTCTCATATCTTGCTTCATTTGCTATATAAACCATTATTGTTCATCCTCTCCCTATTCCTCATACCACACCATTCATTTCTAGTATTTATGATAGACCTTACCTCTGTTCTACGCAAGAAAACGTTTACAAATAAATAAAAAAATAAGCCTATCTTAAAAATTTAAGACAGGCTGTAGTGCAACCTTCTCTACAATAACGCATTTACTTGATCCATCACTTTACCAATTGGTTCCGAAATGAGAAGATCTGCTTTGTTATCGTACGGTGTAGGTGTAGCGTTTAGGAGTGCGATGTGCTTCCCTTGAAAATACGTCACAAGCTGTGCAGCAGGCTGCACGGTCAGCGAAGTACCGCCAATGATAAGCAAATCTGCCTCCGACAAGGCATCAACGGCATGATAAAGTGTTCCCTGATCGAGTGATTCTCCGTAGAGCACGACATCGGGTTTTACGATGCCGCCACATTTCTCACAGTACGGCACTCCGCTCCCCGATTGCAGAATATAATTCAAATGATAAAACTTAGAGCAGTCCATACAGTAGTTACGATGAACGGAACCATGTAATTCATGTACCACTTTACTGCCTGCTGCTTGATGGAGTCCATCAATATTCTGGGTTATGACAGCCGTCATCTTCCCTTCTTTTTCAAGACGAGCCAGCAGACGGTGTGCTCCGCTTGGTATGGCATCCGGGTGCAGCATCTTATTACGGTAGAAATCATAGAAGATATCGGGGTGCAGTTTAAAAAAATCGATACTTAATAGTTCTTCGGGTGAGTACGGAGAATGCTGTTCCGTTTGATAAATACCGGCCGCAGAGCGAAAATCAGGAATACCACTTTCCGTGGAAGTACCTGCGCCGCCAAAAAAAACGATTTTGGAACTTTGCTTTATCCAGGTTGTTAATTGTTCAACGGGTTCCATCATGAAAGTGCACTCCATTTCATAAAAAGTCTATTCAAGCGATATTTGGGTATAACTCGTAATGACGGTATCTGCATCATGTAAATAAAACGGATTATGTGACTGTATGAAACCAACAGCAAGTGCTGATCTTGCACTTTTCGCCATCTGCATATCACCATTACTGTCACCAATGACGGCACAATCTTGCGGAGATAAACCGAGCTTTGCACAGCAGGCATGAGCACTTTCCGGATGAGGTTTACTGTTCTGTACCTGATCATATCCGATTATAACATCAAAATAATCTAATATCCCGAGCCATCTCAAATGAAGCTCCGCAGTATCTGTTGAGTCAGCGGTCACGACGCCGAGCCTCAGCCCTTTTTCACGGCAACTGATGAGAAAAGGAATTAATCCTGGTGTGGGATGAGCATGCTCTTGTTTCACTTTGCTCATCGCCTGCCTGCTGACCATTCGTACATAAGTGATGGCATCATTCCACGGCATTCCAGCAGCGTACAGCTGCCAGGCAAGTAATCCCGTAGATTCACTTACGGTTGCAATGGCAAACGGCCCTTGTGCATCGTAACCAATGACGCTGCCGCTGCTATTATACTGCGTACCGAATACCTGGTCTCTATGTCCCGTAAAAGAACATCCCAATGAGGCCAGTTTCTTCTCCAGTTGATCAAGTACAAATGTAGCCCATGGCGCCCACAGCTTATTTAAATCAAGCAATGTTCCATCTTTGTCAAACAAAATTCCTGAGACGTGTGCCTCTGCTTTTTCTGTTTTTAATAAAACCATTGCTAGGTCCCCCCTCCCTCATTTCCATAATTAAACAATCTTCATCTTATCATGCAACAGCTTATGCAAAAAAAATTCTGACCGGGTCCCCGATCAGAATAAAAGTTAATATTGCTATAGATTACTGCCTTACTTTTCGGATTGTATCTGATCCATCCAAGAAAGAAGAGAATCGGCAGTTAATGTAATTTGTTCTTCCATCGTAATGTCAGCGGTGCCGTCCCCTTTTTGCAGACCATAGTCACCATACTGCGCATGATTACCTCCAGGCAGGTTGTAATAGATGGTATCTTGCGGAAGATAGTTTCTGCCTACCTCTACATTCTCACGATTGACTACATCATCTTTCTCCCCAATAATGCTGATGACAGAAAGCGATGTATCACTCACATCTCCTTTTTCATCTGCATAAGCACCTAATAAAAACATGCCTGCAAGATCATCTGCATGACCCGCTGCAAACCTTGCAGCCATAGCTCCGCCAAGTGAATGTCCACCAATCACAAACGTTTCATCAGGATAAGCTTCTATTACTTTACTAGCTGAATTTCCTCCAGCCACCGACAGATTAGCCGGCATTTTCATTACATATACGGGATGTCCGCCTTCCGCAAGCAGCTGAGCTAATGGAGCGTAACTTGCTTCTTCAACAAAGGCTCCTTGATAAAAAATCACACTCACGCCCTGTGGTTGTTTAGGTTGAAATTCAATCCAATTCTTCTGATCTATCACTTCAACTTGCTCGGTAGACTGCATTGCAGCTTGGGCTTTCTCCAGCGGTTCGAGGGTGTTCATGGAAAGATAAGCCCACATACCTCCAATAGCAAGCACTACTACTAAGATAATGCTCCAAATTGTTATTTTTAATTTTCGATGTTGTTTTGTCTTGCTGTTATTCAACTCAGTCACCTTTTCTTTTCTTATTTCTCGAGAATCGCTTTACGGTAAGCACCAATATACTCTTCAGCCTTTCGCTTTACGTAAGTCATATCCCCTGTTTTTACTGCTTGCTGTGTCAGATCTGAGCCAATTCCTACTGCTACAGCTCCGCCCTTAATCCATTCACCTAAATTATCCAAGGATACACCCCCCGTAGGCATAAAATTAGCCTGTGGAAGCGGACCTTTCATCGTTTTGATGACGGATGGATCGTATACACTGCCTGGAAACAGTTTTACTACATCCACACCAAGCTCAAGTGCAGTTTGAACTTCAGCAATCGTCATCACACCTGGCATCACAGGCACTCGGTATAAATTACACAACCTTACCGTGTCCGGATTTAACGAAGGTCCTACAATAAAAGCGGAACCTGCCATAATTGCAGCTCTTGCGGTCTGAGGTTCAAGCACCGTCCCCGCTCCGATGATTGCAAAACGCTCTTCATCTGCTGTGTCCCAGCTGTACGTTTTACTTAGTTCCTCAATAGCCTGCAAAGCACCCGGTACGGTCAAGGTAATTTCAATTACTTTAATCCCGCCTGCAATCGCTTGCTCGGCCATTTCAACAACCTGCTTTGCAGAATCTGCACGTAAGACAGCTACGACACCATGTTCCACGATTTTTTGGATTAACTGCAGTTTTTTCATCTTCCTTACAACTCCTTATATTATGTATGATTTGTTCTATGATTTCAAAAGGGAAATTCTTTAGATCAAAGATCCAATGACCCCATACTATCGTTCAATATGCTGAATATTGTTCAGGGCAGCTTCTACTTGGGCATGTGTCGGGAGCGCTTCCCAGTCTCCTACCGCCTGAATAACCATGCTTCCCATTAAACTTCCGAGTTTCGTTGCCTCTAAAGGTGTCTTGCCTTGTAATATACCAGCAAGGAAACCAGCGCAAAATCCATCTCCCGCCCCTACGGTATCAATTACTTGCTCTGCTTTGACATAAGGAACCTTTTCTATTCTGCCGTCATCCAGCACATAGGTAAGATCAGGTCCGCCTTTTACGATGGACACGGCCTTCAAAGTCGATAACTTCTCGAAAATCCGTTCTGAATTTTCCTCATCATATAGAAGTTTCAATTCATCAAGACCCGGCAAAAAATAGTCTGCTTGCTCGGCCAAAGACAAAAGCACAGGTCTAGCCTCATCAATTGTCCATAACTTCAACCTTACATTAGGATCAAAACTCACTTTCACACCAGAATCTTTAGCGATGCGAATCGCTTCCTGCACCGTCTTTAAGCTGGATGGACTAATAGCAGCTGTAATCCCGGTAACATGAAGTATTTTGGCACTGGCAATATAATCCCTGTCGAGTTCAGATGGTGTCATACAGCTTGCTGCAGACAGCTTCCTATAATAATGCACCGAAGACTTGCCCGGTAGATTTTCTCGGATCATAAGCCCTGTTGCCATTCCTTCCTTCAACTTCGCTCGGGATACATCAACTCCTTCTCCGCGAATCGACTTCATGATCATCTGACCTAAAGGATCATTACCAAGCCATCCGCACCATCCACTTCGTTGCCCCAAACGAGCAAGACCAATGGCTACATTGCTCTCTGCTCCGCCAAAAGATTTATGCAAGGTTGAAGCGTATTCTAGTCCTCTGGTATCTTGCGCGGTGAACAACCCCATGCTTTCCCCAAAAGTAACTACTTCAGGCTGAACGGATGTATTTCGCATTTTCTAGAAACCCCACCTTTTCATCACAAAAACGATAGGCGTTTTTGCTTTAGATAATTTCCGTTTCGGTTCATAATCTTCCATTAAGGTTCATTAACTCTATTGTCATCTGCATTGTAACCGTTGTCAATTATAAAATTGTTAAAATAATATGCTTTACAACATTTTTTTACAATCACTCATTTTCTTCGTTTCACAGCAAATCAGCTGTGGTAATTAGATGTTAATAATGAAAAAGGAGAGAGTCTACATGTCAAATTCAAAAACCAACCGACCCAAAATGACTCGTGCTGAAGCAGGGCGGCTTGGCGGGGAAGCCACTTCAAAAAAATTTGATCGATCATTTTATGAAAATATAGGTAGAAAAGGAGGAATCTCCACGTCAGAGAACCATGATGCAGATTTCTACCAAGAGATTGGAAGCAAAGGGGGACAGGCTACGGCTCGCTCCCACGACCGTACATTTTATCGTGAGATTGGACGCAAAGGGGGCCTTCGTTAAGATATCTTGTGTACTGGCTTAATTTCAGAAACGTAAAATTGATAAATAAAAGAGACTTTATTTCACATGACAATCATCTGCTCACATAAAACGAATCTAGCGGATCTTTTAGGAAAATATACGGGTTCGTAAAGCTGCGGAGTCTTGATCACTGGGAAATTCAGGTCTCTTTTTTGTTTTTCTGTACCTATGATCCCTTAATTTTGTAGAAATATGCCGGAAACTGTGATAGACTCATACAAATTATATATTCATTTTACGGTAAAGCCTATTTGCGGTAAAGCATTACAGAACGAACGAAGTACAATTGAAATTATTTTGATTCTGGGGGGAAACAGTCACCATGGCACCGAAAAAAATGCGTTCAGACATGATTAAAAAAGGGTTTGATCGAGCACCGCATCGGAGTTTGCTTCGTGCAGCTGGAGTAAAAGAGGAAGATTTCGGTAAACCGTTTATTGCCGTATGTAATTCATATATCGATATTGTACCAGGACATGTGCATCTTCAGGAATTCGGAAAAATTGTAAAAGATGCGATTCGTGAAGCAGGCGGTGTTCCTTTTGAATTCAATACCATTGGTGTAGACGATGGAATTGCAATGGGTCATATCGGGATGCGCTATTCGCTTCCAAGCCGTGACATTATTGCAGATTCAGTAGAAACCGTAGTTTCTGCTCACTGGTTTGACGGTATGGTATGTATTCCTAACTGTGACAAAATTACACCAGGCATGATGATGGGTGCACTTCGCGTGAACATCCCAACGATTTTCGTTAGCGGCGGACCTATGAAGGCAGGACGCGACAGTAATGGCCGGGCATTATCTCTTACTTCTGTATTTGAAGGAGTAGGTGCTTACCAAGCGGGTAAAATAGATGATCAAAGCCTGCTCGAATTAGAACAATTCGGTTGTCCTACATGCGGATCCTGTTCAGGTATGTTTACTGCAAACTCGATGAACTGTCTTGCCGAGGCAATGGGACTAGCCCTGCCGGGTAACGGAACTATTCTCGCGGTTTCACCAGAACGTCGTGATTTTGTACGTAAGTCTGCAACTCAATTGATGGAACTCATTAAACTAGATCTAAAACCTCGTGATATCGTAACTCATGAAGCTATTGATAATGCATTTGCACTCGATATGGCGATGGGTGGTTCCACGAATACGGTACTTCATACGCTTGCGCTTGCTCATGAAGCAGGAATTGCATATCCAATTGACCGTATTAATGAAGTAGCGAATCGAGTACCTCATCTGTCCAAACTGGCACCTGCTTCCGATTATCATATTGAGGATGTTCAGAATGCGGGCGGTGTAAGTGCCGTTCTGAATGAACTTCTCAAGAAACCAGGTGCAATCCATGGGGATTGTATTACCGTAACAGGAAAAACCATTCGTGAGAATGTTGAAGGAGTAGAAATTCAAGATCATAACGTGATTCATGCCTTGGATAATCCTCACTCCGAACGGGGCGGACTGGCTGTACTCTTTGGTAATCTAGCACCTGAAGGTTCCATCATTAAAGTGGGGGCAGTCGATCCTTCTGTTGGCGGATATCATAAGGGCCCTGCAATCTGCTTTAACTCCCAAGAAGAAGCACTAGAAGGCATTGCCAATGGAAAAGTAACAGAAGGAAACGTAGTAGTCATTCGTTATGAAGGTCCAAAAGGCGGACCAGGTATGCCGGAAATGCTCGCTCCTACCTCCCAAATTGTAGGGATGGGGCTGGGTGCCAAAGTAGGTCTGATCACTGACGGACGTTTCTCGGGTGCATCCAGAGGAATCAGTATCGGACATATTTCCCCAGAAGCTGCGGAAGGCGGACCAATCGCTTTCGTACATGATGGAGATTTGATTGAACTTGACCTCAACAATCGTAAGATTGAACTGCTTATTAGTGAAGAAGAAATGGAACGTCGCCGTGCGGAAGAATGGACAGAGTTTGAGCCTAAAGTTAAAACCGGATATTTGGCGCGTTATTCCAAACTAGTAACGAACGCAAGTAACGGCGGCGTTCTAAAAATCTAATATTTCATAAAAAAGGATCCTCCGTTCATGAGAACAGAGGATCCTTTTATGATATATATTTCTACTTATGCTACCGGCGGTGTTCTGCTTAAATCAGAATTTCCCGCACGAATTCCTGATTCCTCTTCTTCATACCTTTCCTCTGTTACTTCTCTTGGAGCAGTTCGCTCAGGCTTATGTATGCTCCCGAATCGTTCATAGAGTACATCCATAGGCATGATGATCATTTTGGGTATCATTTGCTGGTTGCCTTCTTTTAGACGCTTCTGCCCTTGTGGATGAATTACACTCATCAAAATTCGGAGATAAACAGCACTGGAAGCAGCAAACCATCCTTTTGGTAGATCTTTGACAAGAAACCCGAATTGCTCTGGTCCTCGGTTAATCATCGTAACACCATACAGGGCTTTTACCTCTGCTGCATCCGGATCCTTTGCAATAAGATGAGCAAGATCAGGAAGCTGTTTTTCCATTGTCCGGATCATACGAATAGCTAAATGAACTGATGTACGTGATGTCGTTCCCAGCTGATATAATTTTTTATTATCAAAATGAAGTTCAACAATCGAATCGCCTTTTTCAAGAAATTCCCCATCTGTCATGGCTACCCGTTTTCCTTGATAGGGACGAATTCGGTAATGCAAGAAAGGATTCTCTGGGGTAATCGTCTTTAGATGAGTAACAAGATGAAATACTTTCTCCCAGCCTAACCATAATTTAACGACTACTTTTTTCATCCCTGTTCTCACCGTCGCAAACCCATCCTTTCTATATTGTAGTTTCCTAACTGAATTTGCATTCTTTGATGCATTGTGAAGATCAATCATCTCGTCAATGCGGATACTTTTCAGTCCTTCTTGCTTCGCCATTTCTAGGACTTTTTCGAGCGCATGAAGCATAATTTGCGGAGCATGTTTGTCTGCCCCTGGTGTCGTTCCGCAATCATGAAGAACCATGACTTCTCCGCCGCGAAGTCTTTTCTTCATCCGTTCCGTTAAACGATCCACCCCGATCCGTTCTTTCCAATCGCCAAACATGCCAGACCAAAGAATGATGCGATGATGATGTTTTTTTGAAAAATCAAATAAATTGGTGATGCCCCACGGCGGGCGGTAATACTCCGTATGCGACCCTGTTATCTGAAAGACAATGGCATCTGTGCGTTCAATTTGCTGGCGGACAAGCTTAGGTGACATCAACCAGTTCGTATAGTGTTTATAATTGTGGATACCAATCAAATGACCTTCATTATGCATTCGTCTTACCAGGTCGGGATTACGTTCTGCATGTTCTCCCACGACAAAAAATGTAGCCTTTGCATCGTACTTTTTCAACAAGTCCAACAGAAGCGGTGTATAATATGGATCTGGTCCATCATCAAAGGTAAGTGCATAATCCTTTACGTTTTTTCCTTTTCGAAATACACGAAAACCGAATAATCGGCTGATTAGACTAGGAATAAATGCATAAAAGGATGTAATATAAAAAAGCAAAAGCAACAAATTTTGCATCATGTAATTCCTCACTTCTCTCGCTTTACTCGCCTGCCAATCCAAACCACACTATTTCCTATTTTATCATATTGTGAATAAAATGAACCTTAGAATTCAAATTTTACGTATACTCTTAAGTAATGCCCACCAAAAAATAAAAAAGGAGTCGTTGTTAACGTATGCTTCCTCTCTACAAAAAGTATTGGCGCACTGCTTTTGATATCGGCCTGATCGCACTCACCGTGTTCTTAATTATGTTTGTCTCAAGCAAGCTGTATCACATTGCAGCACCTGTATTTCTTTCATTTCTTGTATTTATTATTATTGAGCCGCTGGCCAAGTTTCTGCACCGAAAAGGAATTAAAAAAGCAATTGCGTCCGCTATTTCTGTTCTCATGTTTCTTGGTATACTAATCGGTATATTTTTCGGACTTGGAGTCATCATCGTCTCGTCTATCATTCAATTTCAGGAAAATATCCCTTACTATACTGAAATGATTCAAACACAGTTTAATCAGTCGATGACCTTTTTACATACCCAAATCAACGCGTTGCCAGAAAGTGTTATAAATCAGATCAATGAATATTTTGAAATCATCACTGCAACCCTGTCGAACTGGGGCAAAACATTTCTCGGTTATCTTATTACTATGCTCAGCTCCTTCTCTACATTTATAGGAAATTTTGCGGTAGCTATCATTCTTGCCTTTTTTCTTAGTGTAGAGATTGATATGTGGCGGGCTCTTACCAAAAGAAAAGCACCAAAAACAATCAAGAAAGCCTACTTGTTTTTAAAAGATCATGTCCTCAGTTCAATCGGTTCTTATTTGAAAGCACAGTTGATTCTCATTTCCATTACCTTTGCACTTGTATATGTAGGACTATTAATTGTGGGAACCGGCAATGCTCTGACGATCGCACTCGTATCTGCATTTTTTGATCTGCTGCCACTGCTGGGTATTCCCGTTATCTTTATTCCCTGGATTATCTATTTGTTTATTGTAGGTAATACAGGGACAGCTGTAGGACTTATCATTGTATTAGTAGTAACCATGCTGACAAGACAACTGGCCGAACCTAAAATTTCAGGAAATTCAATCGGAGTCACATCTGCCTATTTAATGCTTTCTTTTATGCTTATTTCCTTGTCTATTTTTGGGATTGCTGGTGTAATTCTATCGCCAATCTTGCTGATTCTAATCAAGGAATTGCTTCAACAAGGATATTTACAAAAGTGGATCCATCTGCCTGAAGATGAGTTCCAATCCTCACCTTTCGTAGTAGATAAACCGGCTCCTCCTGCCGAGTAATCATCAAGCTAAAGAAACTCTACCGCCCGCCTAATGGCGACAGTAGAGTTTTTTTTATTTTCTATAGCTTAGAGTGAGTCTTGGCGAGCATATCCATCACTTGTTTAAATATGGAGGTTGCTTTGTGCTTTGATGAGGGGGATACATTCTTGATCAGTACAGCGACCGTATATTCGGGAGATTCCACAGGACCATACCCGATGAACCACTGATGGTTTCGCTTCACCTTATTTTGGATCACCTGGGCTGTACCCGACTTTCCTGCAAGATGCCACGAGGCTTCTTTGAGAGTCTGTCCTGTTCCCTCCTCCACTACCTTATCCATAAACTCTAACAGCTTTCTCGCTGTCAACTGCTGAATACTAGGCACATTTTTATCTATTAACTGCTTTTGCGGGATTTCTGCGAGCAGAGATCCATCTGCATAATGAATATGAGAGACAATTCGCGGGGACTGCACTTTTCCCCCATGAAGCAGTGTCACCATAAGATTAGCTGCTTGCAAAGGAGTAACCTGCACATCGCGCTGACCGATTGCCGTCTGTATCCGGGTCCCTTCATCATTAAGCTGAATACTTTCTTTGGTATTAAAAATCCGGCCTTTCTCTTCATGATCGAACAAGACAAAATGATCCTGTCCTAAATAATGATCTTTTTCAAATCCAACTGTTCTGCCAAGACCAAGTGACTCTGCTGCATCTGCTATCTGTTTAGAACTTAGACGTGATGCCACTTCTGCAAAAGTAATATTACATGATTTTGCGAAACCCTCTGCAAATGTCAAAGTTCCATGTCCCTCTGTTTTCCAGCAGCTTAGTCCATATTTTCCATAATGACCGGTACAGTGGAATTTTTCTTGCGGATGCACCACTCCCTGTTCAAGGGCAGCAGCAGCAGTGATGATTTTAAAAATGGATCCGGGTGCAGCCGCCTTTAGCGCCTGATTTGCCCATTCATTCTTCTCCAGACTAATCTGCTGCGGATGATAAAAGGGTCTTGATACCATAGCCACTACATCTGCATTTTTGGCATCCAGTACCACAACGGCTCCTTCCGTCACCCCTGCCTCTTTTGTTATTTTCTCTATTTGCTCTTGCAGATCTAGATCGATTGTAGTCTCTATATTTAGCGGGTATCTCGGATTGTGAGGTACAATCACTCTTGCCCCGAGGATTCCGTTTAGCGGCTGTTTATGTCCATCTACCATATTGGATACAATCGTTGGCCCAAGACCTTTTAATAAGGGTTCTAGGGTTCGTTCAAGTCCGCCTGCTCCTGACTTTACATTAAAAGGATCTTTTACTTCCTGATGAAGTCTACTCTTCGTTGTCTTTTCAGGAAGTTCTGCAAGATACCCGAGCCACTGCCTCCCGTTCTTCGAGTCTATATATCGTTTCATATAGGGCAATGCTTTAATCACCCCCACATTCTTCGCTTGAATCGTTTCGACTTCGTGAGAAGTGAGGATCCGTGGTTCTCCACTCGCAAGCATCCACCATTCAGGTGAAGTTAAGGCATTCCATTTCGTCCATAATGTATCCCGTTTAATATTTAGAATGTCTGCCATCTCTAAGATCTCACTTTTATGTTCTTCCGTAATCCGGTCAGGCAGCGGGAATAGGACGGGTACATAAACCATTTGCCCGGTTAAAGACTTATGGTGACGGTCAAGAAATTGTCCGCGGCCTGGGTCCAAAATAATACCTTGTTCACGTTGCAATACCGACATTTCTCTCATCGTTCTTCCGGTTTCAAGAACTTCTTGGTTCACCCTAACAAACTGGATATATCCCAGACGAAACACCAGTACAGCTAGCAAACCGCCTAATAGAAGCAACGTTAAAAAGATACGTTTTTTCCTTAACAGGTCCATACCCAGGTGCCTACTTTCGACTTTTTTTGGTTATTATCCCCTTATACGGCATAATAAAAACCCTGCCTCCTTCATTCAGGAAACAGGGCTTGAACTTATTGTACTTTGGATTACAGTTTTAATACTTAAAAGCAGATAACGTTGCCTTTAACTCACCGGATACCTTCTCCAATTTTGTTGACAATTCAACGAGCTGATTACCGATACTTTGCTGCTCGCTGCTCAGTGATGCCACCTCTTGAGATGTTGCAGAAGATTGCTCAGCAACCGAACTTACATTCATCATCGTCTCGGAAAGGGTAATCTGGGACTGATTCAGTTCTTCTATAGACATCGATGTTTCCTCTAATCTTTTCACGAAGATGCCCATCTGGTCTTCAACCGTTTGAAAAATCTCCCCTGTATCTTTTACAGCTATAATCTGTTCCTGGAACAGTGGATATGCCTCAGACAAGGCCATTACGGTCTCATTCATTTCCTTCATAATCCGATCCGTTATCCCCGCGACCATATCTATTGATTCCTTCGACTGATCTGCAAGCTGCCGAACTTCACCAGCCACCACCATAAATCCACGACCTGCCGCTCCTGCTCTAGCTGCCTCAATCGTCGCATTCAAAGATAAAATATTGGTTTGCCTTGCGATGTTTTGCAGTACATCTAGGATATTTAGAATAGAGCTTGTACTCTCTTTAAGCTGATCTACTTTATGAACCAGCGCACGAATCATTTCTTCACTTTGCTCTGTTTTGCTAGTTAATCCTGTTAAATAAGCGCTTCCTTGCTGACTTGCTCCTTCTACTTCCCGCGCTGAACTTCCGAGCTCCTCATTCGTGACAACAACTTGCCGCATCTGTGCAGAGATGAGTTCCGTCATTTCCGAACCTCGTTCTGCTTCACTCGCCAGATTGGTTGCCCCTCCCGCGATTTGCTCCGTTGCTACAGCTACTTCCGTTGCGGATGCTGCCGTTTTCTGTGAAGCACTACTTAATTCGGATGCAGTCTGTAATACATCCTGTGCTGTTTGGTTGGTTTGCTGAACTAAACGTGTAATCTGCTCCATCATTTGGTTGAAGTTAGCAGAGAGCTGTCCGATTTCATCTTTGGATTGATGTGTTGTTCGCACGGTTAAGTCCCCTTTTGCACCTTGCTGCATCAGATCTTTCAGCATAGATAGAGGTTTTGCAATCATGCGGACCATCCACATTCCAATTAACAAAGCCATTATGGTTGCGGCAAGTGCAAAAATAATCGTCACAAGCAAAATCTGATTAGCTCCCTTAACCAGTTCGCTGACAGGTATTAATCCAATAATTCTCCATCCCGTAAGTTCAAGTGTAGTATACACAGCGAGCACTTCCTGATGTTTACCATTAATCGTATTCATGGTATCTCTAAAACCGCTTTTCTCTGTGAGATCCTGTAGGAATGTGAGCTGAGTTTGCTTCCCTTCCCGTTCTGCTACCGTTGATCCTATAACTGTACCATCTTCCGAAATAGCTTGAACGATTCCATTCTCTCCAAAGTTAACTTTCTTGAGTTCTTCTTCTAAGGCACTGGATTTAATCTCAAAAACAATCATAATCGTTCCAATCGTAGCATTCACATTTTTAAAAACACGAGCCATACGATATGTACTTTCTGATCCATTATCTTTTTCTACGGTAGGAAGCCATAACATTCCCCCATTTTCCATAATGGATGTAAACCATTCTTCTTCTCGGAGTTTAACTAAGTCACCTGTTCCTGTACTTATTGCAGGTGTATCTGGATTTTCATGAATTAGTGAAATCGATGTAATTGAATCATTGGTGAATTGTAAATTCGTCAATTGTTCACCCAGCAAGGAACTAGACTCATAAATATCGAAAGCGGTCGCGTTGCTTTTATGTAAAGCTTCTAAATTTTTCTCAATGTTTTTATCAAAGAAGATTTGTGTCGACATATCTACATACTGCTCTAAAATAATAGTTAGTCTCTGTGCCGTCTGTTCCATGGTTTCCTGATTAGCTTCTGCAGCTTTTTCTTTAATTGTTGCTTTAGCTGTCTGATAGGACAAGGTTCCGAGGCCAAATACAACCAGCAGAACGGCAATCATAAAAACAAGGAATAATCGAACCCCTACTGACGCCGCCGGATTCAGCCTGCTCATCTGCCTCCTTAAAAATGTTGTATGTACTCCCTCCTTATCTACTTGCGTTGAATCTTTCAATTCTGGCTTCTTTTTAAACTTAAAAAAAGGTTTCATTCTATTCACCACCGCCGTTAATGTTATCGTTTTCAAGATGTATTTATAACTATTACTTCGGCAGGTCAGAAGTAAAACCTTTGCTTTTTATGAAAATAATTGAATCTCATTTCCTATTACAACCATAGAAAGACCCTCATCTTACACATATGATGAGGGTCTCGTCCTGATTATATTATTTTTTCTTGCGCATCATATCGAAATACGCCACGGGTTGATCGACTTTTATTTTCACCATTTGCAGGGGATGACGGGCTGCATCTAGTAAATTTCCAGCTTCATCATAGATCTCTCCCACTTTTTGCTTGAAGAAGGTACCATTCGGACCAAAGAACTCAATATCGTTTCCCGTCTTAAAATAGTTCCGTTGTTGAATTGTAGCCATTTGTGAATTCGCATCATAATCCATTACAAGACCAGCAAAGTCATAAGGAACTGCTTTTTCTTCCGGTTCGTAAATATGATCTTCATGATCTGGTGTATCGTAGAAAAATCCAGTATTAAGCGGACGATTAGCTGCTTTTTGAATTTCTTCGAGCCATTCTGGTTTTAGTACATAGTTTTCCGGATCAGCCATGTAAGAGTCAATCGCTTGACGATATACATTTACCACCGTTGCCACATAGTGAATGGATTTCATTCTTCCTTCAATTTTGAAGGAATCAATTCCCACATCAATGAGATCCGGAATATTTTCAAGCATGCACAGATCCTTAGAACCCATCGTAAACGCTTGATCTCCTTCTTCATACAGCGGAAGCTGATTTACACCAAGCTCAAAATTCTTCAGTATCTGGGAATCTCTTGTATCTTCTTCCGATACCCATACTTCGTTCTCTCTCGCATCTTCAAACAGGTCATATTTCCAGCGACAAGACTGACAGCATCCACCGCGGTTAGAGTCACGGTCAGTAAAATGGTTAGATAATACACAGCGTCCCGAAAAAGAGGAACACATTGCGCCATGAATAAATGCCTCAATTTCGATATCTACGTGCTCTTTAATCTCCGCAATCTCCTTAAGACTTGCTTCCCGTCCAAGAACAACACGCGGCAGACCTTCTTCTTTCCAGAACTGCACTGCTTGCCAGTTAATCGTTGATTGCTGTGTGCTAAGATGTACCTCAAGGCCAGGAACGGCACGCTGTGCCACCTCAATAATAGCCGGGTCCGCTACGATAATAGCCGAAATTCCTGCTTCATATAACTCTTTAAGATAGGCTTCAATACCTTCTATATCTTCATTATGTGCATAGATGTTTGTCGCTACAAACACTTTTGCCCCATATTTATTAGCGAATTCAACACCCTCGCGCATTTCTTCAAAACTAAAATTGTCCGCATTAGAACGAAGGCCGTACTTTTGCCCTCCGATATATACAGCATCGGCACCATAGTGGATCGCAAACTTCAGCTTCTCTAAATTTCCTGCCGGAGCGAGAAGCTCAGGCTTGTCGAGTCGATAACGTTTGCCCGTATACTTAGGTTTCGTAGTCGTGTCCATTCCTTTTACCACCTCATATTAATAAACTTGTTCTTTATAGAAAAACCCAAACGACAGTTCGCGCTCAGGATCCTGCATTTTCCGTACTTCGTCAAGCCAGGATTCATCAAATTCATAGTTTAACGGATCCACAGTATAGGCATCAATGGCTTTACGATAAGCCTTCACAACTGCTTCATTGTATGCTGTGCTTTTTAGAATCCCTTCAATTTTAAAAGAATGCACGCCTGCGTTCATTAAAAGGTGGAGATCTTCCATGATACAGATATCTTCGGAGCTCATAATATGCGTACCGTTCACATCTTCATAGATTGGAAATTTCTCATCCTGCCGCTCAGCCTCGATAAGGAAAAGTCCTCTATGCAGTCCGAGATCTCCCTCTACAGGACGTCCTTGTTGCTGCATGTAACTGGCAACCAACTGACGCTTGGAATGGTAAATATTCGTCATACCATGAATCTGAACTTGTGCCTCTATTTCTAGCATAGGCACCATTTCTGTAATTTCATCCATGTTCAGTTCTCTTGCAAGCACTACTCGGGATGCACCTTTGCGTCCCCAATAATTCGAAGTACTGTAGTTGGTAGAAGTCATTTCCGCATTCCAGTGAAGCTTGATTTCAGGAGCAATCTCACGCACTGCCCGCAGAACCGATGGATCATTGAACTCAACACCGTCAACTCCCGCTTCTTTAAGCCCGCGTACATAGTCTGGGATTTCTGGCAGAAGCTCATTTGTCATAATGTTAATCATCGAAACGTATACCTTGGCATGATGCTTCTTAGCAAGCTTCACTGCTTCCTTCGTTTCTTCCAAAGTAAAACTGCCGGGTAATCGCATCCCAAAGCGATCATTCCCGATAAGTATCGCATCCGCTCCCGCTGTAAGCAGTACTTCTGCTTCCTGTAAATCACTTGCCGTCACCAGCAATTCATAAGGCCGAGTCAAAAGTCATCCCTCCGTTATTCCGCACTTTCTTTACTTTTTTCTATATTTTTCAAATGTTCTTCATACGTCTTGGCAAAAAGGTGTTCCGAACTCCCGTCTTTCTTCGTAACATAGAATAAATAATCAGAAGTTTCCGGTGATAATGCAGCCTCAATAGAACTTAAACTTGGAGCTGCAATCGGTCCTGGAGGCAGTCCGGCGTTTCGATACGTGTTATATGGACTATCCACTTCTAGATCTTTATAAAGCAGACGTTCTTTCTGCTTACCCAGCAAATATTGAACGGTCGCGTCGATTTGGAGCCTCATATTGCTCTCTAACCGGTTATAGATCACACTTGCTACCAGTGGTCTTTCCTCTGGGACTACAACTTCTCTCTCGATCAGTGAGGCCACCGTAAGGAGTTCGTGTACCGTGAGGCCTCTTGCTTTTAGTTTTGCCTCAAAATCCGGGATAGAATCCAGTTTTTCCTGCATTTCGGTCAGCATACGTACAACAACATCTTCTGCTGTACTTCCTTTTGCAAGTTCATACGTCTCGGGAAATAAGTAGCCTTCCAGCTTAAATAGATAATCTGTGTTATCTTTAATCTCAGCTACGATCGGAATATTACTGAATAACTCTGGCTGGTTTACAATATCCATGAAAAGTTCTTTCGCGATCGCACCTTCCGTGTCCAGCTTCTCCGCCATCTGTTTCAGTGTATATCCCTCAGGTATCGTAAACTTCAACGTTTCTTCTTGCTGTACATCTCCATTATTTAAAGCAGTAACAATTTCTTTGTAACTTTGACCAGGAACAAACGCATACGTCCCCGCTTTAAAACCCGAGCCTTCATTGTTCAGTTTCAAATATACTTTAAAGAATAAACTGTTTCGAATGATTCCATTTTTCTCTAGATTATCAGCGATCTGAGAGGTGCCCGTCCCTTTTTCAATCGTAAAAATAACGGGTTCTGTGGATGCTGTAACAGGTTTTGTAGATTGCCATACATATAATGCACCTCCGGCAAGAACTACCAAAGTGACCATAAGGATAATGAATCGCCTGAAGTATTTTGCTTTCAAAAAAATCACAACCCCTTCACAGCCAAAAAGAGCGGACTGCTCCGCCCTTTCATCAACCGTATTTTAAGTAAGTATACCCAAGAATTCTATAATAACATACAAAGCAGGCACCTCGGTAGAGGTGCCTCCTCATATTAACCTTGATCGTCAGGTAATGACCATTCATCATAGAGTTCCGCAATATTTTCCCATTCTTCATCATCTTCAATGGTATGAAGTTCGGGAAGTCCTTCTGCTGTAAATTCCACACGCAAAAGTTCATATTCCTCATTCTTACTTGTTAAGGATTGCAATACAGCATAACCCTGACCTTGCACTTCAAACTCAGCGAGCAATTCATAAGGAACAGATTTACCATTCGCTTCTTCGAGCTCTACCTCTGTTCCAAATGCTTCTTGTAAGCGAGTCGTAATGGTTAGATCCGCTCTTGTAAAAGGAAAATCGGTCATCTATACATTCTCCTCGTCGTCTTCTGAATCGACGAGAGTATTAAAAGTTTCTTCCACAATCGCCCATTCTGCTTCATCTTGAATCATAAATAGTTTGATGTCGTCCCCTTCTTCTTCATAACGGAAGGCATAAACCTCAGACTCTTCTTCGTCCTCGTTCACATCGACTGGAACAACCATCATATATTTAGCGTCTGAGCCATCTACATCAAAGGTCATGAGCACCTCAAACTCTTCGTCATTACCTTCTTCGTCCGTAATATAAATGATCTCGCGATCCTCTTCCATACCCATTTGAATATCAGTCATAGTAAACTCCCCCTCACCTTGTACTTTTGGCATCTAAATAATTTTGTAATATTAGGCTTGCGGCCATTTTGTCCACAACCTTTTTACGCTTCTTTCGGCTTACGTCGGCATCAACCAGCGTACGTTCCGCCGAAACGGTGCTGAGCCTTTCATCCCATAGGTGTACGGGCAAGTCCAATGTTTCCCGTAGCGTTTCTGCAAATTCAATGCAGATCTCACCACGAGGACCCACGGTGCCGTTCATGTTTTTGGGCAACCCGACGACGATTTCACTAACCTCATTCATTTTGACAAGTTCAGTGATTCGTACAATCTCGTCCCCTTCGCGGCGCCGTTCAATAACTTCTAAACCCTGAGCAGTCCAGCCAAAGGCGTCACTAAGCGCAACGCCAATTCTGCGGTCGCCATAATCTAAGCCTAAGATCTTCATTCATTTCTCCTTATTCTTATCGGTGGTTGGCCAGATAAGAACGTACTAATTCTTCAATCAGTTCGTCGCGTTCTTTTTTGCGGACCAGACTTCTTGCATTGTTGTGGCGCGGGATATAAGCAGGATCCCCGGAAATAAGATAGCCCACCATTTGATTAATGGGGTTGTAATCTTTTTCTTGAAGGGAGTCATACACTTTAAGAAGAATCTCTTGTGCAGAAGCCTCCTCCACATCGCCTTTCACATTAAATTTAACTGTCTTATCCATGGAGTCCATAACGACACCTCGCTTCTGCATAAATCAAAATTATTCATTTTGGTATGCCGAATTGATTTCTTCTTTATAATAACATATTCTGTCCTCTGTAAGTATAGCAGGAAAGTGAGAATATTTTGTTTTTTGTAAACGTTATAAAACCTTATCCCGCAATAATTTGTTCAGCAAGACGAAGTGCTTCATCAAGTTTAGTCGCATCTTTACCACCAGCTTGAGCCATATCAGGGCGTCCACCGCCACCGCCACCGCATACTGCAGCGACTTCTTTCACAATTTTACCTGCATGCAGGCCTTTTTTCACTTGGTCTTGTGGGACAATGACAACGAAGTTAACTTTTTCTTCTGCTGCAGCACCAAGAACAATCACCGTATCAGGCAATTTCACTTTAAGCTCATCAGCAAGTGTACGAAGTGTATCCATTCCCGCTGCTTCAACGCGAGCCGTAAGAACTTTGGTATCTCCGTGCTGAACTACTTTATCCGTAAGTTGTCCTGCTTCGATGGAGCTAAGTTTTCCTTGTAAGGATTCATTCTCACGAGCGAGTTCCTTGACCTGGACATGCAATGCATCAATACGTTTAGGCACATCATTTAGATTCGATTTGAGCGAAGCTGCTGCTTGTTTCAAAAGTTCTAACTGACTTTCCATGTATTCATATGCACCGCGTCCTGTCAAAGCTTCGATCCGTCTTACGCCAGACCCAATTCCGCTTTCACTCACAAGTTTAAACAAACCAATCTCCGACGTATTATTCACATGACAACCTCCGCACAGTTCTAGGCTGTAATCACCCACCTGTACAACGCGAACAATATCACCATACTTTTCACCGAATAGAGCCATAGCCCCCATTGCTTTTGCTTCATCAATGGATTTGTATTCGATAACAACCGGAATTTGTCTCCAGATTTGTTCATTTACTTTACGTTCAATAACAGCCAGTTCTTCTGGTGAAATACCGCCAAAATGAGAAAAGTCAAACCGCAAGCGTCCTGGTTCTACAAGAGAACCTGCCTGATTAACATGGTCTCCTAACACTTCTTTTAGTGCCTTATGCAACAAATGTGTTGCTGTATGATTTTTTACAATCGCTTCACGACTGGTTTTATCTACTTCAGCCTTGATCGTATCTCCAACACGAAGTTCCCCCGAATCGATGGTTACCATATGAACATGTTGTCCAAGAGGCGCTTTAAAGAGACCTTTTACTGTAGCAAGAACACTCTCACCGCGCAAAATCCCTTCGTCACTCACTTGACCGCCGCTTTCCGCATAGAAAGAAGTACGATCTAGAACAACCTGACAAGTATCACCTTCACTTACGGAATCCACCATCTGTTCGTCACGAATAATCGCTGCGACTTTCGCTTCAGTCACGAGGTCATTATATCCAACAAATTCACTTTTAACCGTAAGCTCCGAGATTGCTCCGCCTTGAATTTTCATACTAGCGTTATCTTGGCGTGCTGAACGTGCACGATTCCGTTGTTCTTCCATTGCTTTATCAAAGCCTTCGCGGTCAACTGTTAGCCCATGTTCCGCTGCATAATCTTCGGTAAGATCAAATGGGAAACCATAGGTGTCGTATAATTTAAAAGCATCGCTGCCGCTGATCATATTTATTCCATTTGCTTTTGCTTGTCCGCTAATATCAGCAAGAATAGCAAGACCATCGCTTAACGTTTCATGGAAGCGTTCTTCTTCCGTTTTAATTACCTTCGCAATGAATTCGCGTTTTTCTACGACCTCTGGATAGTATACGCCCATTACATCAGCAACCTGCTGTGTCAGCTCATACATAAATGGACGATCGAGTCCAAGTACTTTTCCATAACGAACGGCACGGCGCAGCAATCTGCGGATGACATATCCACGGCCTTCATTAGAAGGAAGTACCCCATCACCAACTGCAAAAGCTACCGTACGAACATGGTCAGCAATAACTTTGAGTGCTACATCAATTTCTACGCTGTCGTTATATTTCACACCAGCCATTTCTGCGGTACGCTGAATGGTAGGCTGAAATAGATCCGTATCAAAGTTAGAGTCTACGTTCTGCAAAATGGATGCAAAACGCTCGAGCCCAGCACCTGTATCAATGTTCTTGTTCGGAAGCGGCGTGTAGCTGCCGTCTTTGTTATGGTTGAACTGGGAGAATACAAGGTTCCAAACTTCAAGATAACGTTCATTTTCTCCGCCAGGATACAGTTCTGGATCCTCAGGGTCATTGCCGTACGCTTCTCCGCGGTCATAGAAAATTTCTGTACAAGGACCGCAAGGACCTTCACCGATATCCCAGAAATTCTCTTCTAATTTAATGATACGCTCTGCAGGTAAACCGATTTTTTCATTCCACAGTTTGAAAGCTTCCTCGTCTTCTGGGTACACCGTAACAGACAAGCGCTCCGGATCAAAACCGATCCATTTTTTATCAGTTAAGAATTCCCATGCCCACGTTACTGCTTCTTCTTTGAAATAGTCACCGATGGAGAAGTTCCCCAACATCTCAAAGAACGTATGGTGTCTGCGTGTTTTCCCTACATTCTCAATATCATTGGTACGAATACATTTCTGTGAGTTAGCAATACGCGGGTTCTCCGGTTTTACACGGCCGTCAAAGTAAGGTTTAAGCGGCGCCATACCTGCATTGATCCATAATAGAGAGGGATCGTTATGAGGTACAAGCGATGCACTCGGTTCAATTTTATGATTTTTGGTTTTAAAAAACTCGATCCATTTGGAACGGATTTCACTTGCCTTCATGGTCATAACCTCCGGTTTAAATTGTATATTGGATTAGCTCCGGTATGATTGCTCAAACTTTTGCTGCTCCATAAACGATTTGTCTCTCGGTCGTCGTTGGTTTAAACACTGGGCTGGAGAATAATTCTCCCTCCCCTGAATTTCAAACCAAATACGATCGCTTCGCTCCTATGAGCCAATTCGTTTATTACGCAAAGTTCATGCCCATATCTACCGGGCTAAAAAATATAAAGATTGAAAAGGTTACTCCCTATACTAAAAAACAGGAGTAAGGAGTAACAGATACAAAAAACGAGCGGAACTTCTCTTATAAAAAATCTTGTAAAAGAACAAAAAAACGCCCCTGAATAAATCAGGGACGAGAAGTTCGCGGTACCACCCTGGTTATCGCCATTACATTCTATTGCAAGCTATGCAAAAAGCATGTCTTAAGCAAAAGAGTAAAACGGGCGATCGCCTTGTTAGAACCCGATAACGGAGGTCATCCGGCGGCTTTTAACCGCACTCCGAAATTAGCTTTCCGCCGCTTCATTTCAGGACTCTTCCAGCCTGCTATCCAAAAAGCAATTTGTACCTTAGATAGTAGGAGTCCTTTCTCTGTAGAAACACCCTGACGTACTTGATTTCATCACTGTATTTACGATATACATATATATCCGATTATATCTTTAGAGCAGAATGGTGTCAATGCAAGCAGGCTGAGCTCATCAGGTTCTTTACTGAGTCTTCGCCGGTCCATTAAGGAGCTTTTGTAAAGGCATATCTGAGAATAGAAACTTCTATTTACAATCTCCTGATTCATTCGCTACTCAATGGTTTTACGCTTGATATAGTACAAGAAGAAATGCTGGCATACCACCTTTAACACCGCAAAGACCGGAACAGCTAGAATTAACCCCACAATTCCTGCCAGTTCTCCTCCTACGAGCAGAGCAAAAATAATGGTCAATGGATGTAAATGAAGCGTTCTCCCCACAACCTGAGGAGAGATCACATTACTTTCGAGAATTTGACATAGAGTATTTACGACAATGACGAAGATCAACATTTTTACGGATATGGTGGAAGCCATCACTACGGCAGGTGCTGCCCCAAGAAACGGTCCCAAATAGGGGACGATGTTAAACACACTCACCATACTTGCTAGTATAAGTGCATAAGGCATTCCGATCACCATATAACCAATATAGGCAAACACACCCACAATAATACACACCAGGAATTGTCCTCTTATATAATTACCAAGGGCAGTATCAATCTCTTTAAGAAGCATAACAATTGATTTCCGCTGCGTCCGGGGTAAATAGGAAACAACGGCTTTTTCCATCACATCAAAATCTTTGAGCATATAAAAGATTAAGAAAGGTACGATGAAAATATTAAAAATGGTGCTGATGGTAGCCCCGATATTATCCATAAAAACAGAAATGCCGGAAGCCAGCTTATTCTCCATCTGATACATCCAGCCATTGATTCCTACACGAACGCCTGGTGGAATAAGATTACTGTTCATATTATTCAGCAAGCTTTGAGCATGCATATTTAGTTCTGGTAAATGTTCATTCAGTTGCTCCAATTGCTGGATAAACATGGGTATGACATTCATCAAAATGACTGCCAAAGATGTCAGAAATACAGCATAGATAAGCAGAACGGCGATGGTACGCGGAACTTTACGTCCCCCAAGCATAGAAACAATAGGATTAAGTACATATGAAATAATTAATGCCACAAGAAAAGGGGCAAATATGGCTTTTAAAAAACCGTAAATTCCTAGTAGCATGGGACGCAGCAGCCACACAAAATACAGAATGACGAGGGCCAGCAGCACGAGCAGTCCGTAACGGAACAGCTTGTTTTTTGATAGTTGTTCCACAGTAAGTTTCCTCCTCGGACAGGCTTATCCTTGTAAGTATATGTAATGAGTGGATAAATTAATCCTGAAGATCGAGGTGAAATCTGCTTGCCTCCTCTGTAAAAATACAAAAACACTTGTACAGCTCGAAAAAATGATCTCAAGCTGCGCAAGTGTTTCTATATAGAAAAGCATTCTATTTATATTGGAGTCTTCGTCCCCTATGTACCTTATCCTGCCTCTAAGTCAGAAGTGCTAACGACAAAAGTGTGATAGACCGTTTATAGAGGAAGTTATCAACAAAGGTTAAGGAGCGAGGTGAATTCCTGGATATTCTTGAACGATCTCTTCTCCAAAGAAAAGATCGTCAAGGGAACTCAGTGTACCGTCTTCTTCTACTTGATACACCGACATTTTTTCACCATTCACATTTAGTTCTATAAAACATCCCCAACAATAGAATTGATGAGAACCAATTTTACCTATATCTTTTGAGTTACAATTTGGACATTTCATTACATTTCCACCTATCCGTTAACAGAATGAATAGCATCTACTAAATGCTGCTCGCTTGCCGTAGGAACTACGACTGTATGTTCACCTATCTTCATATCATCCGTGCGAGGCAACCATTTTCGACCTTCCATCAGATCCATTACAAAACCATCACTGATTTCAAGTCCTAATATATTCTTTCCCATTTTTTGGTCAAAATAAACATCGGTAATCCGTCCGAGTTGCAGACCTTCCTGCGTCATCACGGTCATATCCCTGAGTTTATGATGTCCTTTTAAATAACTATATTTTATGTTGTCAGCTTCCGTTTTATGGACAGCCTGTTTGTTTCGAATCATTACAGCATCGTTGCCATAAGCAAGGATGTCTTCCCAAGACACCGTTTTGACTTGTTTAGAAAAAAGAGATCTTCCATCCAATTCAATTCCGGCAAGCTGCCAATCAGTTGTTAAAATAAAATCGCAAATTTTACCGATCTTCTTGCCTTCTTCGATATCGAATACAGCAAGTCCAATCATTTCTTGAAATTTCATGACAGGATTATCCCTTTCATCACCTAGAGTCAATTATGAAATCGTATACTCCTCTTAGTATGCACAAGAAAACATATTAAGATTAGATACCTTTCCATTTAGGCTGGTGACAACAGACGTAATAATCCCTCCTTCGTCCTTAAACAAGGAAACCCTTACGCTCTACTACGCAGGCGTTTCAGGATGGTTCCAACTTTTTTTGCCGTATATTCCAAATCTTTTTTACTATTACCCAAACCAAAGCTAAATCGAATCGCTGAATCCATAATTTCTTTTGGCAAATTCATAGCTTCAAGGACATGAGAACGTTCAAGAGAACCCGATGTACAGGCTGAGCCGCTTGCCGCAGCAATTCCTTCTACATCTAAATTCATCAGCATCGTTTCTGTTTTCACTTCTGGGAAACTGACATTCACAATGTGTGATACCGTTTGATGCGGATGTCCGTTGACAACGACCGCATTTTCTCCTGCTTCTTTTTGTAGCTCTTCAATAAAAAATTGACGCAGAGCCGCATCCTGAAGCATCCGTTCCTCCATCGTCTTCTCTAGGATTTCCAGTGCTTTAGCAAAACCGGCGATCCCTGCCATATTCTCTGTACCTGCACGACGCTTGCGTTCCTGCAGCCCGCCATGGGCCATTGGCTCAAGCTTCATTCCTTTGCGGACATACAGCAGTCCAATCCCTTGAGGTCCATTAATTTTGTGAGCAGAAAAACTCATCAGATCTACAGGCAACTGGTGTAGATGTATTGGAATAGAACCGAGTGCTTGCACGGCATCCACGTGAAAAGGAATGTCATGAGCTTTTGCAATCTGGCCAATCTCTCCCACATTTTGGACTGTGCCTACTTCATTATTGACATACATAATGCTAATCAAAATCGTATCTGGTCTAATCGCTGCCTCTACATCAGCTGTGTCGATCATTCCATAGGAATCAACTGGGAGATACGTAACTTCATACCCTTGCTTCTCCAGTGACTTACAAGCATGAAGCACTGCATGGTGCTCAATTTGACTTGTGATGATATGTTTTCCTTTATGCTGCGCTGCAGCTGCTATGCCAAAGATGGCTAAGTTATCACTCTCTGTTCCACCCGAAGTAAAAACAAGCTCGTCCGGAGAAGAGCCCAAATAAGCCGCCATCTTATCCCTAGCTTCACTTACGGAACGCTTTGCGGCACGCCCGAAAGCGTGCACGCTTGATGCGTTACCGAACTGGCCAGTCATTACCTCAAACATTGAAGTGGCAACTTCTGGATGCACAGGAGTAGATGCAGCATGATCCAAGTAGATATTCACTTTCTTTTCACCCCGCATTAAATATAGAACATATAGTTATCCGCGTCGGATTTTTCTTCATAAGAGATAAGATCTTGTAATGTTGTCGAATCAAGCACATCCGCAATACTGTTTCGGATACGGATCCATAAATCACGTTTTGCCGGATCATCTTCTTCTGTAAAGTCAACCGGCGAGATCGGTCCTTCAAGTACACGTATTACGTCTCCTGCTGTAATCGTGTGAGGCTCACGAGCTAAAATATATCCGCCGTACGCACCGCGAATACTTTTTACGAGTCCCGCATTACGAAGGGGAGCGATGAGTTGCTCTAGATAATGTTCCGAAAGTTGATTTTTCTCTGCAATACTTTTCAGTGAAGTCGGTCCTTCGCCAAAACGACCAGAGAGTTCCATCATAATTGTTAATCCATAACGGCCTTTGGTTGATATTTTCAAAGTAGGTACACCTCATTAATTTATAGTCATGTGCATGTTATATCAGTAAAAGTCTCTTTGTATTTTTCTATATTTCACCAATCCACTCTATTCCGATCATAACCCTTTGATAATGGTAACATAATAACAGTGAATATGGAAAATAAACCTTGACGATAATAGTAAAAATGTCCGTCCTGGAAGGACATAAACACAGTTTTTCCATTCTATCGTAAGTTAACCACGAATGTGTTACAATAAAACGCGTAAAAACATTCTAATTAAAGATGGTGATGACGATGTCTAACGACAACAAAAACACCCGCGTCATCGTCGGCATGTCGGGAGGGGTTGATTCCTCCGTCACAGCACTGCTACTCAAAGAGCAGGGTTACGACGTCATCGGTATTTTCATGAAAAACTGGGACGACACCGATGAATTCGGACACTGCACGGCAGAAGATGATGCGGAAGATGTCCGCCGCGTCTGTGAACAACTGGATATCCCTTATTATACAGTTAACTTCGAGAAGGAATATTTTGATAAAGTATTCTCCTATTTCCTCGATGAATATAAGTCCGGACGGACACCGAATCCTGATGTCATGTGCAACCGCGAGATCAAGTTCGGAGAATTTCTTAACAAAGCGCTTGATCTTGGCGCAGATTATGTGGCAACAGGACATTATGCAAGACTCGTTCAAGAAGATGGGAAATACACACTTCTTCGCGGCGTAGACAATAACAAGGATCAAACTTACTTCCTGAATGCCCTCAGTCAAGAACAGCTTTCTAGAGCGATGTTCCC
The DNA here is from genome assembly GCF_009870785.1 of Paenibacillus sp. An7. Taxonomy (GTDB): domain Bacteria; phylum Bacillota; class Bacilli; order Paenibacillales; family Paenibacillaceae; genus Paenibacillus. The sequence continues at coordinate 36,490 of NZ_WTWX01000008.1, read as the reverse complement.
TATTGGGCACCTTCCTAAACCTGAAGTTCGGCGCTTAGCGGAGGAGGCAGGTCTATATACTGCTAAGAAAAAAGACAGTACAGGCGTATGTTTTATAGGTGAACGTAATTTCAAAGAATTCCTTTCTGGTTATTTGCCAGCTAAATCCGGAGACATGGTGGACATCGAGACTGGTGAAGTAAAGGGCCGGCACGATGGACTCATGTACTACACCCTCGGGCAACGTCAAGGTCTGGGTATCGGCGGTTCAGGTAACGGACAACCTTGGTTTGTAGCTGACAAGGATCTTACGAAGAACATCCTTTACGTCGTTCAAGGTGATCAGCATCCAAGCCTGTATTCAACAGGACTTATTGCGACAGGTGTGAACTGGATTGCGGGCAGCGACCAAACACCGAAGGAACCATTCCATTGCACTGCCAAGTTCAGATATCGTCAGCCTGATCAAGGTGTTACTCTGACATGGCGTGAAGACGGTACGGTTCATGTTGCTTTTGATCAACAGCAAAAGGCAATCACTCCGGGACAAGCCGTTGTTTTCTATGATGGTGACGTATGTCTTGGTGGCGGAACGATTGATCAAGTTGAAAAAATACCCTATGAGTCTAACATCCTGGTATAAAACAGAAATAAAAAATATAAGCCATCCCTCATGTATTACCATGAAGGATGGCTTTTTTCCTGCCTATAAGAAAAATCTTCTCCATCCTGTCCCTTAATGAATGAAGAGGCTGACAACCCAGATTCCGATCCAAGCAGCGATAAGCCCTAACGTAACGGAACTAATCACATACAAGCAGGCTTTGCGTATCTTATTTGCAGTAATCAGCTGCATCGTCTCATATCCTAATGTGGAGAACGTGGTATACGCTCCGCAAAATCCAGTGCCAAGCACTGCCCACCATACAGAGGATAACAGCTGTGCTTTTGATAAACCGAACAATACACCAAGCAAAAGCGATCCGCTGATATTAATAATCCAAGTTCCAAATGGAAATGGGTGCGACGAATCATCGTTTACTCTTTTCATGATGTAACGTCCTAACGAGTATCTCATAATAGCTCCGGCAATCCCGCCCAATCCTGCTAACCAAATCATTGTTTACTCTCCCCTGGATAGCGGGAGGAAGTCATCCGTTCCCCTGCTTTTATACCGATAAAGCTCATAAGCAGTCCAATAACCACACTGAGCAAAATGTAGCCTACTGCTAGTCCCACTTGACGACCCTGGAACAGATGAATACTATCTACCGAAAAAGTAGAAAAGGTAGTAAATGCCCCCGTAAACCCTGTACCGATAAGTAATCTCCATTCAGCAGAGATCCGCCACTTCGCTGGGGTAATGGTGAAAAACCACCCTAAAAAAAGGCATCCTGCTAAATTGATCAGTAGCACCGCTAGTGGAAAATTAGAAGATGCAGGCTCCAGCCCTAACTGGACTACATACCTAAGAATCGTGCCCAGAAAACCGCCTGCTCCAACATATATCAGTTCTCTCATAACTCCGAAGTTCCCCTTTATACACATTACTAGGACTAAAACCAATACAAAATTTCTCTCTGCCCATCCCCATTTAATTCTATGGTTAGCGCCCTTGATTGCGTATACGCCTACGGTCCTGGTTAACCTTAATCTTCGCTTCATTCCCTTGTTCCGAAGCTTCGTAGAAAACGTAATTACTAATTTCTTTAGGCAAGTACTGCTGTTCTACATAATGTCCCGGAAAATGATGCGGATATTGGTAGCCGACATGACCAAGCTGTACAGAACCTTTGTAATGACCATCTCTAAGATGTAAGGGAACATCGGCCGACTTCAGTTCCTCAATGGCATTCATCGCGCTTGAAATCGCCGTATATACCCGGTTCGATTTTGGACTTTCCACAGCAAATAATATAGCCTGCGCAATATTCAGTTTTGCTTCGGGCCAGCCGTTATTACGGTAGGCATCCAGCGCAGCAACAGCCTGTACCATTGCATTTGGACTAGCAAGTCCAATATCTTCACTGCATGCCGCAATTAGTCTGCGGATAAACACCATTGGGTCCATACCGAGCTTTTCTACAGCATATAAAAACCAGAATAAGGCGGCATCACTTGATCCGCGGATACTTTTATGAAAGGCGGATAAAACGTCATACTGGGTTGACTCGTCCGCTTTGACAATCGGCCGGCGTATCGATTCCTCCGCTACCGCAAGCGTAATATGCACCGTTCCATCCTGCTGGGGAGGCGTAGTGAGCGCTGCCAGTTCCAGCGCATTCAGCGCTCTGCGAATATCCCCATTAGCCATCGTGGCAATGTGGAGAAGTGCTTCTTCATCGGCAGCAATATCCATGAATCCAAGCCCTTTTTCTGAGTCCTGCAGTGCTCTTCTCATCGCTGCTAACGAATGTTCTTTCGTTAAAGATTCTAACTGAAACAAAGTCGAACGGCTGAGAAGGGCACCATTTACATAATGAAAAGGATTTTCCGTTGTTGCACCGATAAAAATAATCGTCCCTTTCTCGACAGCAGGGAGAAGCGCATCCTGCCTTGAGCTGTTAAAACGGTGAACTTCATCCAGAAATAAGATGGTCTTCGTTCCATACATTGCTTTATTATTCTGGGCTTGATCTATTACTTCACGAACATCTTTAACCGTCGCATCAACCGCATTAAGACGAACGAAATGTCCCTTTGTATGATGAGAAATAATGTGTGCAAGTGTTGTTTTTCCGCATCCAGGCGGTCCATATAAAAGAATGGAAGATACCTGGTCTGCTTCAATCGCTCGTCTAAGCAGCTTTCCCGGACCTACGATATGTTCCTGACCAATATATTCATCTAGGTTCTGTGGCCGCATCCGGTCAGCAAGAAGCCTTGCTTTTGGCTCTGAATCCTGACTAAACGAGAATAAATCCATGATGCATTCACTTCCTTTACTTACTTAAGACCTTTAACACTCTATCTTCTATGATAACATACTGCCTTCTTGAACTTGTTCTTCTGGCAATACATATACATTCTGAATAGGAACCGAAGGTCCATATTGTTTACGAATCACTTTCCTTGCTTCTATAGCAGTTCTGGCTTTTACAATCGTTTCCTTGGTTTGACCGCCTGCTTCTGTAATCACAACGTACCGTTTGGCGCCGCATCTCATGAGAACACCTCCATAACATACTTATTTTTTAAAATTCCAGTTCAGCTGCTTGAAACCCTTTTTTATATGGTAATATTAGTTAATCTTAAAAGGGTAGGTGAGAGATTAATTTATGAAAGTTTCTAAATATTACCCGATTACGACAGCTCTATCCGTCAATATCATTTTATTAGGTCGTTTTTTTCTATCGTATCACTATGATCAAGATATCCTCTTGTTAGAATATAGTGTCTGTTTTGCAATAACTGTTACTCTTTTATCTATCTATTTTAGGAGAGAATATCGTGAGCTAAAAACTACTGTTTTGACAGATCAAATAATTGCGTCCGAGATGAGGAGTTTTTGGCCAAGTTTAGTCACATCAATTCTCGGTATGGCAACAAGTGCTGTACAAATCTATTTTACAGTCATCTATCATAACTCGATGCCCTTGTTGAGAGAACTCGGATCAGACTCACTAGAACACATGATTACAGATATCATATTCACCATATTACTCCACTCTTATTTACTTATCCTATGGATCGTATATCTTATTCGGCTTTATTTTAACTATCGCGAACTTCAACGTAAAAAGAATCGAGCTATCCTGCCCCCACTCCAAGAATCGCGGGTGAATGAGTACAATGACTAAGAAAGCCATTTCTTTTTTAGCTCTAAACGAAAAAAGCTGAGGGCGATGCATAGTTCTCATCAATGAGACTATAATCCTCCAGCTTTTTTATTAGTGACAATCAGGCACGAGGCAGCTTATTCGCTTGGCCAGCCGTGTGTTACCACTTCTTTTGCTTCTTGCTCCACGTAAACGGGACGCTCACTGCCATTCATAAGCCACAACTCGTGGAGGGCGCGCGTACAACCTACATACAGCAGTTTCGCATCCCAGGAGCTGTTTCCATAATGATCCTGATCAGCGTCAGCTACAATCACTGCGTCGAATTCAAGCCCTTTGGATAAATACACAGGCAATACAGAGTAACCGCCCTCGTACTGCTTTTTCCCATCATCAATTAAATTCACTTCTACTCCAGCGCTTTTCAGCTCCTCGTATAATGCCTTTGCTTCATGAAGGGTACGAGTCACAATGGAAACCGTTCTATAATCCTTATCGATTAGATGCTGCATCGCCTTTTGGAGCGCATTCTTTCTTGAATCCTCTCCATAATCAATAAGTCTAACTCCGTCACCGCTCCGGAACACAGGGACCGCTGTAATGCCGCTTTGCACCCCTTTTTCGAGAATCGTATTCGCAAACTCAATAATCTCCATGGTGGATCGGTAACTTCGGGTAAGCGCAAAGTAATCATTATGTTCTTCGGCAAAAAGCTGGCTCATCTCTTCCCACCGGTGAACTCCCCGGTATGCATGAATTCCTTGTGATAAATCACCAAGAATCGTAAATGAGTGACCCTTCACAAACAAATCCAATAAGGCAATCTGAAATGGCGAAAAATCTTGTGCTTCATCAATAACCACATGATCAAAACGCTGTTCACCTGAAATTTCATTGACGAGTACATGTAAGTAAACCAATGCAGGAAGGTCCTCTTCTCGCACTACATTTTGCTTGAGATCCGCTGCCGTCGATTTCATTACTGATTGCGGAATCTGCTTTCGTATTTCGTCTGGAATGACGCTTCCGCCTTTAGTTGCCTTAAATATATGTTTGTACAAAGTAAGAGGCTCATATTTGGGCCATTTATTTGCATATGCTTTTTCTCTTGCTGACGCTTTTTTCTTTCTCTCTTTTTGCACCGCTGCAGAAGGGGCCTTTTTCAGCTCCATCTCGATCCAGCGGTGGATCCGGGCCATCACCCGTTCTTTTCGCTTAGCAAGGGGGTAAGGCTTATATTCCTCGTCAAACCATTTCATAATCTCTGTCCGAGGCAGCACCTTCCCATCCCATGGAGAGAAATCCATATCAGGAACTGAGGTCATCTCCATCTGCTCTATACAGCTGCGCAAGATGTCCATGAATTTCATTGAACCCTTAAACCTGCCCGGAACTTCATCCGTTATCTCAGGCAGTTCTCCTTCTCTCTCAAACCAATATTCTAGTGTTTCTGCCGTATCGGCAAGCCGTACATCTAGGTTTAGCATTTGAAGAGCCCAGTCCGAAAATGTACTCTGCTGAATATCTCCTACACCCAGTTCAGGAAGTACATTAGAAATATAATCAAGGAACATATTATTTGGTGCGAATATGATCATTTTATCTGCAGATACTTGTTCCTTATACTGATACAGTAAAAAAGCAAGTCTATGCAAAGCAACGGTCGTCTTACCACTTCCCGCCACCCCTTGTATGATCAGCGCAGTATTTCGTGCTGCCCGAATGATCCGGTCCTGCTCAGCCTGAATCGTAGATACAATGTCACGCAGTTTATTATCTTTATTCTCACCTAGTCGGTAAACGAGAAACTCATCTGATACAGCCGGCTGGTCACTATCCCTATTATAGGTATCTGCCACACGTTCTAAAATTTGTTGTCTAATGACGATATTTCGTTTTAGATACACAAGTCCTTCTACGACCCCTTCTGGAGATTCATACTCCGCAGGCCCTTCTCCCCCCGTAAAGGAATAAAAAAGACTTGCTATTGGGGCACGCCAATCGATTACGAGCGGCTGGTCTGTATAATCTTCCCGATCTACACCAACCTTGCCAATGTACAGCGGCTTCATCTGGTTCGTGCCCTGTTCTTCAAAATCAAGACGTCCGAAATAAGGCTCATTTACAATTTTGGAAAGACGCTGACGGCGCTCTTCTCGTCCTGCTTCAAGCACTTGCTCTGTAAAGTCATGCCCTGTATACACAGGTATAGACTTAAACTTAGCGAGTTGCCGGTCTACTTCCTTCATTGTGTTTTTCAGCCTCTGTTCTTCTTCTTGATAGGCACTTTGAAACGTTTCCTCCATGTTCAGTTACCTCCTAAGAATTGTTTTGCATTCGGACGTTTATCCGTACCGCAAAAGGAGTATCAATATAACACAATTGATGGAAAAAAGCTATTCTGTTTCCCTGTCTCTACATTGCATAGAAAAAGAAGCCTTGCCACTTAAGGCGAAGCTTCCTTTTACAAATTTACAGCTTATTTATTTTACCAGATTCAATTTCACAGCACCTTTATATGAGTTATGAAATTGAATCACAAGAGTGCATAAATAATAAAGTTGAGTAAAAACAGAGCCGCAATTCCATACATAACTTTAGGTACTTCTTTTGCTTTTCCAGCAGCGATTTTGGCTACGGGGTATGCAATAAAGCCGAAAGCCATCCCATCTACAATACTGTATGTGAACGGAATCATCACCATAATTAAAAATGCCGGAAAAGATTCCGTGTATTCGGAAAAATTCATATCTTTCACACTTTGTACCATAAGTCCACCGATCACAATGAGAATGGGAGCAATTGCACTATCGGGAATCAGCGTAAGAACGGGAATGAAGAAAAATGTCGTGCAGAAAAGTACAGCGGTTGTAAACGATGTCAGTCCGGTCCTTCCTCCAGCAGCGATGCCTGCCGTTGTTTCCGCAGCAGCTACGACAGGACTGGTTCCGAAAATACCGGCAAACACATTCGTAATGGACAGAGCACGCAGACTCCCAGGGAATGTCTCAGGCCGGCCAATAATACTCGTGTGAGATGCAATGAGTCCAATGTTCTCGAAGACGACAATAAGCAATAGTAAAAATACAGCAATCCAAAAAGATAACTGTACAAATCCCCCAAATGACAACTCTGCAAAGAGCTGGCCATATTGCTGAAGAGGCTCTGCTGCCGACATCATTTGTGCAGGAAGTTCCGCAGCTCCCAGCAGATAAGCAAGGACGGTTCCCGATACCATACTGATCAGTAGACCTCCAGGCACATTTCGAACAAATAGAACAAACGCGAGCAGTAAAGTTATACAAGCAGTCAGCACTCCTGGGTCATCAAAATGTCCGATCGTAACAAATGTCGTTTGATGTGCAACCACGATCCCGCTCTTCTGCAGCCCAATAAACGTAAGGAAGAGTCCAATCCCTACTGTAATTCCATGTTGCAGATTGTGCGGTATTGCCTCACTGATTACTTTATATAGACTCGTAAAAGCAACCACGGCAAATAGGATCCCTGTTACGGTAACTACAGCAAGTGCTTCTTGCCAGCTCAAATTCATCGAGTGAACAAGCGTATACGTAAAAAATGCATTAATTCCCATACCTGGAACGACAATAATAGGTGATTTGCCGATAAAAGCCATCAGTAAACATCCTGCAATGGAAGTCAGAAGCGTACCTACCATTGCTGCCTGCAGCGGCATCCCTGCATCCGCCAGAATAGAAGCATTAACCATCACAATATACACAATGGCAAAATACGAGATGATTCCCGCGCCTATTTCTTTCTTCACTACATCATCCTGCCTCATTCCAAGAGAACGAGCCCAGCCATTTTGCTTCATGTTTATGTTCCTCTTTCCTTTCCTCACATTCACCTATAAACATAGAAAAGCGTGAACACCAAGCGTTAAGTGTTCACGCGGATAAATCTAGTTTGTACAAAGTTCTCTTACATTACACAGAAATGTCAGCGAGCAGATCACGAATGGCTTCACTGACCATAATAAGTCCAACTACGGGAGGGACATAAGCATTGCTAGCCGGAGGCTGCTTTGCTTTACGAATTTCAGGTGCATTTTCAGGAACAATCTTTTCAGTCACATCTTGACGCGGCTTGATCGGTTGTTCGGTAGAGAAAACGACTTTAACTCCTTTTTTAATCCCTTCTTCTTTACGAAGTTTATTGCGTATTACTCTTGCAATGGGATCCATTGAGGTTTTGGAAATATCCGCAACCTCAAATTTGGTTGGATCCATTTTATTCGCTGCGCCCATACTAGAGATCATCGGAATACCTCTCTTACGGCATTCTTTAATCAGATGAATTTTGTATATAATCGTATCGGACGCATCCAGTACATAATCTAGATCATATTTAAAAAGTTCTTCATAGGTTTCGTCCGTGTAGAACATATTTAGTGCGATTGCATCACATTCTGGATTGATGAGTTTTACTCGATCTACCATTAGATCCGCTTTTTTCTGACCAATTGTTGTGGTCAGTGCGTGAATTTGACGATTAATATTCGTAATATCCACGACATCTTTATCAATTAGAATAATCCGCCCAACTCCAGATCTCGCCAGGGCTTCGACTGCCATAGAACCTACGCCCCCGATTCCAAGAACAGCTACTGTGCTGTTCTTGAGTTTGTCGAGGCCTTCTGCTCCAATGGCAAGTTCTGTTCTAGAAAATTGATGTAGCATGGTGACTTTTTGTCCCCCTTACTTAATTCTTTTCTGCTTTGACCTTACGTGCCACTCGGATATGAAGTTGTTCGAGTTGTTTCGCATCTACCTCGGAAGGTGCGTTCATAAGCAGATCTGTTGCGCTTGCTGTTTTCGGGAAAGCAATCGTTTCACGCAAGTTTGTGCGGCCTGCAAGAAGCATAACCAGACGGTCAAATCCAAACGCAATCCCGCCGTGTGGTGGTGTGCCATATTCAAATGCTTCCATCAGATATCCAAACTTATCATTTGCTTCTTCTGGAGATAGGCCAATTGCATTAAACATTTTCTCTTGGACGTCACGTTTGTAGATACGCATGGAACCGCCGCCTACTTCATAACCGTTAAGTACAAGGTCATAAGCTTGAGCACGAATCTGACCTGGATCTGTATCGAACAGGTGAAGGTCTTCGTCTTTTGGACGTGTGAACGGATGATGTTCCGCTACATAACGTTTTTCATCCTCATCATATCCGAGGAGAGGGAAGTCTACGACCCAAGCAAACTTAAATTTGTTGTCATCGATCAGACCAAGATCACGGCCGATTTTCAATCGAAGTGCTCCGAGTACATCAGCTACCACTTTTTTGTTATCCGCAGAGAATAACAGCAAGTCTCCATCTTCTGCACCTGTACGTTCTCTAATTGCTTCAATTTCTTCAGGGGACATGAATTTTACGATAGGTCCTTTGAATTCCCCTTCTTTTACTTGAATCCATGCAAGCCCTTTAGCTCCATAACGAGCTGCATAAGGTCCAAGATCGTCGATCTCTTTACGCGTCCAAGTACCGCAACCTTTTGCGTTTAAGCATTTTACTTCTCCGCCTTTTTCAATGACAGAAGCAAATACTTTCACTCCGCTTGTGGATACAATATCATTCATTTCTACCAGTTCCAGTCCGAAGCGAAGATCTGGTTTATCTGAACCATATTTGCCCATCGCGTCAGCATACGTAATACGCTGGAAAGGAGTCTCCAGTTCAATTCCTTTGGTTTCACGGAACAATTGAACCATGAGTTCTTCCATCATCGGAAGCAGATCATCCTGCTGCAAGAAGGAAGTTTCGATATCGACTTGTGTAAATTCAGGTTGACGGTCCGCACGAAGATCTTCGTCACGGAAACAACGAGCAATTTGGTAGTAACGCTCAAGTCCGCTCACCATTAACAGCTGTTTGTAGATTTGTGGAGATTGTGGAAGAGCGAAGAACTCCCCATCATGCACACGGCTTGGTACCAAATAGTCACGCGCACCTTCTGGTGAACTTTTCGTCAGAATTGGTGTTTCTACCTCAACAAAATCTTGTCCGTCTAGGAAGTCACGGAATACTTTTGCTGCTTTTGAACGCAGTTTAAGCGTTTTTTGCATTTCAGGACGACGAAGGTCCATATAGCGATATTTGAGTCGCAGAGACTCATCTACTTCAATTCCATCTTCAATGAAAAATGGAGGTGTTTTTGCTGCATTCAGTACTTCAATTTCTGTGATTTGCACTTCAATTTGCCCTGTCGGCAAGTTGGCGTTAACGGTTTCTTCATCACGTTTCACTACGGTTCCTGATACGGCAATAACATACTCGGAACGAACGCGATCTGCAATATTCAGTGCTTCTCCGGAATATGCCGGGTTAAATACAACCTGTACAATACCACTGCGGTCACGCAGATCGATAAAAAGGACGCCTCCCAAGTCACGGCGAGTTTGTACCCATCCGTTCAGTGTAACCGTTTGTCCAATATGTTCGGTCGTCAGTGTACCGCAATAATGACTTCTTTTCATTGTGATTGCTCCCTTATAGTTATAATGCACCCACCTAAATCCTCCCTGACAGGGAGGACCCCAGAAGGCGCTGCCCTCTGGACACCCGGAACTAGCGAACTGATCTCAGGTAGTGGATGGTTGAAAAAACTTACGTTTGTGGAAGGAGTCGCTGCTTGTCTTGCGTACTTGCTTTGCAAATACGCAAGGCGCAGCTTCCATGCGCTGAATACGCCTTCGGCTGGTACACTGCTCAGCTTTGCTCGAGCCGCCGGTAAACATCTAAAAGAGTTTAAAACCCTTGTAGCCTTCGGCGTGTTCTGTCCTGCTTCGCTTGGGACAGTAAGGGCAAGTGACTTAGACCTTTAGCCTTCGGCGTGCTCTGCCCTGCTTCGCTTGGGGCAGTAAAGGCAAGTGATTCAGAACCTTGTAGCCTTCGGCATGTTCTGCCCTGCTTTGCTTGGGGCAGTAAAGGCAAGTGACTTAGACCTTTAGCCTTCGGCGTGTTCTACCCTGCTTCGCTTGGGGCAGTAAAGGCAAGTGACTTAGACCTTTAGCCTTCGGCGTGCTCTGCCCTGCTTCGCATAGAGCTGTATATTAAGTTGTTGTAACTTCTAACGTAATACGGATTCGATATCTGTTAGTTTTACAACTTGTTGCTCACCAGTTTCCATCGACTTGATCGCAATTTCCCCACGCTCAAGTTCATCATCACCAAGAATTGCAGTGTAACGTGCTTTTAAGCGATCGGCAGATTTCATTTGAGCCTTCATTTTACGGCCCAAATAATCTCGTTCTGCACTGAAACCTGCTTGACGCAGTTTGAAGATTTGTTTCCCTACTTCAAGCTCGGCAGCCTCGCCTAAAGCTACAAAATAAACATCAAGTGGTTTAACCGCCTGCAAATCTACTCCCTGTTTATCAAGGATGAGTAAGATTCTTTCTAGTCCGATACCAAAACCAATACCTGGCTGATCCGGACCTCCTATACCAGCCACCAGACCGTTATATCTTCCGCCTCCGCCAATGGTATCAATCGCCCCAATTCCTTCGGCTTTGAGTTCAAACGCCGTCATGGTGTAGTAATCTAAACCTCTTACTAAACGGTGATTGAGTGTATATGGAATCTCAATTTCATCCAAGTATTGTTGCACTTTTTTGAAATGAGTCATTTCCTCTTCACTAAGGCTATCTAAAATAGAAGGTGCATCTGTGAATTTATCCTGATCCACTTTGCAATCCAGCACACGAAGCGGGTTACGCTCCATCCGAGATTGACAATCCTTACACAAGGTATCTTTCATTGGGTTAAGGAATTCAAGCAGAGTATCACGATACGCAGCGCGGCTCTCTGCATTTCCTACAGAGTTTAGCTCTACGCTTACGCCCTGAAGTCCAAGTTCACGGCAGAACTGATATCCAAGAGCAATAACCTCTGCATCAATCGCAGGATCTACAGCCCCGAACACCTCAACACCAAACTGGTGAAATTGACGCTGGCGGCCCGCTTGCGGACGCTCATAACGGAACATAGGTCCGGTGTAATACAATTTGGTTACATCCGGTTCTCCATACAACTTGTTCTCTACGTAAGAACGAACGACACCCGCTGTTCCTTCGGGACGAAGTGTCATACTGCGATCCCCTTTATCACGGAACGTGTACATTTCTTTCTCTACAATATCCGTTGTTTCTCCCACTCCGCGTTCGAACAAATTCGTCTGTTCAAAAATAGGAGTGCGAATTTCGCGGTAGTTAAACCGTCTGCAGAGATCCCTTGCTTTCTCTTCGACATACTGCCACTTTTCTACGACACCTGGTAACAAATCTTGAGTTCCTGTCGGTTTTTGAAAAGCCATTCTCATCCCTCCACTGCATCCTAATCAATCTTTATACAACAAAAAAATCCCTCGCACTGTTTCATTACTGAAACAGGGACGAGAGATTGCTGAATCGCAAGAATCTACCGTGGTACCACCCACATTTCGAAAGATGACCTAGTACACACCCTATATACAGGCATGAACATAACCAGCCATTCCTTCGCTTCAACGTGTAACGCTCGTCAGCGCGTAATGGCTACTCAAACAAAAACCCGTCTAGGATTCATTCTTTCTTTCGCCACTCGTTCTCGAGGAAGTCATTCGTCCGGTCATCATGAGAATCCTTCCAGCCAAAGGGATTCATCTCTATGCATGTGGGGCACGGAGTACTTGGTCCTGTCATCGAATCATTTATATTACCTATTATTGTTCGATTGTAATGAACCCATACCTCAAAGTCAAGCATTTCACATCATAAATTTACACAACAGGTGAGAGATATCCATTTTAAATTCCCTTATTGTCTTGATCATTAAAAAAAAGACAGAAAAAAACCTACAAAAACGGTTTGTAGGTTAAAAGAAAAATATATTAAAAAAGGGGGTCATGCTGTTATTATAAACAGCACATATTAACGAACGATGTTGTTTATATTACAAGTATGTTACAAATGTGAAAGCGCTTCACTTATTTGTCGATTCCTATACATATCATAACAAAAAACATAACAAAACAAGAGCCCTTTCCCCTGGGAAAAAGCTCTTGTTGTCTTAATAAAAAATTGTTATTCAAAAGATTCTACATAACCGCCGTTCTGACGAATTTTGTTGACTACATCATTATATTCTTCATCGTTCACCTTACAAGAAAGCACATATCGGAGGTCGTCAAGATCTGCTGATGATACATCCTCCGCATTTAGAATACCGCCTTCCCGGTTCCCGTTGACGTCCGCAGAAACTACTTCCTTAGGGTCCTCATCTGTAATAACAGGTACGATAGGTAAGCCTTGAGCTGATCCTCCTGTACCTGTTACCCCAACTCCTCCAGTTCCGCTTGCTGCGCCCGAACCTGCGCTGTTCGGTACGAAGGGGAGTAGGATATGTCTTTCCCTTCCTATTGCGGATTCTAGAGCACCAACCTCAAGCTGTTCTGTCGCATAGACCTGCAGAGAAGTTCTTGCCCCTTCTGCTTCATCTTCCGTTCTAAAATACGCTTGTATCTTCTTTGACATGACAAACCCTCCTTTGAAGTGATGTACCCAGGTAAAATGATATTCTTAATTAAATAAAATCATTGAATCAATTTTGTTAGATATTGAAAATTTGATTCGATTAAATCGCTTTTAGAATTTCACGAACAAATGCGGGTTCATCTTCTGGGGTACGGGAAGTAATGAAGTTACCATCTACGACTACTTCTTTATCCACGAATGTAGAGCCTGCATTAACCATGTCATCCTTCAGTGGTGGATAGGAAGTAATGGTCCGACCGGACAACAGATCCGCACTCGCTAAAATTTGTGGACCATGGCAGATTGCTGCGATTGGTTTTTTCGATTGATTAATTTCTTTTACAAAATTCAATATGTTCTCATTACCTCTTAGTCCTTCTGGAGAAGAGCCGCCTGGAATGACTACGCCATCAAAGTCACTTGCTTTGACATCCACAATTGCTTTGTCCACTTTATATTCTGCTTTCTCTTGTTTCCCTTTAACTGTCTTACCTGCTTCAAGTCCGACAATAACGACTTCGTGTCCTGCTTTTTTCACCTCATCGTAAGGTACCTTCATCTCGGAATCTTCAAATTGGTCTGCTAATAAAAATGCGATTTTACTCATCGATATCGTCTCCTTCCTGGCTTATGTGCCTCGAGATGTAATTACCCTCCTATGCCGAGTTTATAACATGTAAGGTAAAAATACTTTGTCGTATTCCTTCATAACGATGCATCAAAAAAAGCGATCCCCCTTGTTTGACTGAGACTTAACAGCCAATCAGGAGGATCGCAATAACTTCTAAGGACGAGGCATATTTTCTCTCGCCGGTTTATCCAATTGTCTTGTTTCAAAAAAAGCCGGTAGATTGCTTGATGTCTGCCTGGCAAGGTGCATCGCTTCCGAAATACTACTCGGCAAAAGTAAAGAGGAGTAACTCATATTTGCTTGTTTAAAAGATTGACGCATAAGAAAAGCACCTTCTTTTTAGCGGATCATTTCAGGTATATCTCCTATTATGTCCAGGTCCTTTTCTTATTAGTCAGGGTCGTTCCTTAAACAAACTTTCAAAGCTTTCTCACACTTTACTTTCAAGTATCAAGGTAACAGGGCCATTGTTTGTAAGTGACACATCCATCATGGCTCCAAACTTTCCAGTCTCCACTCGCAGCCCTTTTTTTCTTAACTGTTCGTTAAAGTATTCATACAATGGTTCAGCTACATCTGGCTTCGCTGCAGCCATGAAGTTTGGTCGTTTTCCTTTGCGTGTATCTGCGTATAGCGTAAACTGGGAAACCGATAAAATAGCTCCTTCTACATCAAGAACACTGTGATTCATTTTCCCAGATTCGTCTTCAAAAATACGCAGACCTGCAATCTTTTCAGCCAAATAATCTGCATCTTTCTCCTCGTCTTCATGAGTAACACCCACAAGAAGCATAAGACCTTGATCGATTTGGCCAATAATATCGTCGTCTACCGTAACTTTGGCGCTGCTGCAACGCTGGATAATCACTTTCACTATTTACATACCCCTTACCTTACAGCCTATTGCATAATCCGATGTACGCTATATACGTCCTTCACTCGTTTGATCTTCTCCACAACAGACTGCAGATGATCTGTATTCCGAATCAGAATCGTCATATGCACTTGAGCTAGTTTGTTCTTATCTGTTCTGCCTGTAACAGCAGAAATATTCGTCTTGCTTTCAGAGACAGCTTGAAGAACCTCATTAAGCAAACCATTCCGATCATGTCCTGTTATTTCAATATCGACACTGTAGTTTGCTGTTTCGCTTTCGACTTCCCACTCCACTTCAATCACGCGGGCTGCTTCTTCCTCTTGTCCATCGACAGACGGCAGGTTAGGGCAGTCCGTTCTATGCACCGACACACCGCGTCCGCGCGTAACATAGCCGACAATTTCATCACCAGGTACAGGATTACAGCATCTGGCGAAGCGTACAAGTAAATTGTCAATCCCCTTCACGCGCACACCATTGGTATGCTGTACTTTGCGCTCAGGTGCTACTTTAATTTCTTTACGTTCCGTAGTTAGTTCCAGAAGATTTGTTTCTTCTTGCTCCTTACGGAGTTTTTCAGTAAGTCGTGTGACGATTTGAGATGCTGTAATACCACTAAATCCAATCGCACATAACATATCATCGATATCATTAAAAGCAAAACGCTTAGCTACTTCTTGAAGTTTGTCGTCTGTCAGCCACTGAGAAGGCTCAAGATTGAGACGTTTCATTTCGCGTTCCAGGCTCTCTCGGCCTTTTTCAACATTCTCTTCCCGTTTTTCTTTCTTGTACCATTGCTTAATTTTGCTGCGTGCATGAGAAGATTGCGCAATTTTCAGCCAATCTCGGCTCGGACCATATGAATGCTTGGAAGTCAAAATCTCTACGATATCCCCGGTTTTCAGCTGATAATCCAGCGGAACAATCCGGCCGTTCACTTTTGCTCCAATGGTTCGATTACCAACCTCTGTATGGATCCGGTAAGCAAAGTCCAGCGGTACCGACCCTGCCGGAAGCTCAATGACCTCTCCTTTTGGCGTAAAGACAAACACCAAATCAGAGAAGAAATCCATTTTAAGTGACTCAACGAATTCAGAGGCATCTTTTGCTTCATTCTGCAGTTCAAGAATTTCCCGGAAGAAAGTGATGCTGTCTTCAAGATTATTCGCTCCGCCCTCTTTATAAGCCCAGTGAGCAGCAATACCAAATTCAGCAGTACGGTGCATATCCCAAGTACGAATTTGAACCTCTGTAGGCTCACCATTTGGTCCAACAACCGTCGTATGAAGCGACTGGTACATATTTGCTTTTGGCATTGCAATATAATCTTTAAATCTGCCTGGCATCGGCTTCCATAAAGTATGGATAATACCTAAGGTAGCATAACAGTCCTTAATATTATCAACGATAATACGAATAGCAAGCAGATCATAAATCTCATTAAACTGCTTGTTTTTTGTCGTCATTTTCTTATAAACACTGTAAATATGTTTGGGTCTTCCTGAAAGATCCGCTTGAATCCCCATTTCTCCCAATTTCTCATTAATTCGGTCAATAACGTTATCAATATAAAGCTCACGCTCAGCCCGTTTCTTATGCATCAGGTTCGCAATTCGGTAATATTGCTGTGGGTTCAGATATCTTAAAGCGATATCCTCCATCTCCCATTTAATCGCAGAAATACCTAACCGATTAGCAATAGGACAGAAAATTTCCAATGTCTCATACGAAATACGACGTTGGCTTTCTTCTGACTGATATTTAAGAGTACGCATATTATGAAGACGATCCGCAAGTTTAATCACAATGACACGGATATCTTGCGCCATCGCTATAAACATCTTACGATAATTCTCGTTTTGCTGCTCTTCCTTTGAACGGAACTTAATTCGCTCAAGCTTCGTTAATCCATCGACCAGCATGGCACACGTCTCGCCAAATTTCTTTCTGATTTCATCCAGAGGAACTGTAGTATCTTCTACAACATCATGAAGCAGGGCAGCAATAATTGATATGCTGTCCATCTGCATATTCACCACGATGTCTGCCACCGCCAGCGGATGCAATATATACGGTTCACCTGATTTGCGCGTCTGTCCGTGATGGGCTTCTTCAGCAAAGTCATAAGCCTCACGGATCAGGATAAGCTCAGGTTCTTTGATATAGGCTCCAGCCTTCTCCAGTAATTGCTCTATGCCCATCTAGATTTGTCCGTTTCCTTTCTATAATAAAATGGAACCCGCCGATTTTACGTCTACACAGGTTCCCCGAAAAAGTGATTTTATAATATTATGACGCTTACCTGCTTCTACGTCAACCATCGCCAGTAGATGACATAATCTGATGTTAATCACCATTTCTCCTTATGCCTCTCCTCTGTACTTGATTCCGCACGATCCCTTTTCTACAAAAATTACATTGAAAAATCACGGGAATCTGTATATCCTAGTAAAGATTGTTCGCGATGACGTCTTTTACAGCGTGACCAGCATGACATGAAAATTGAATAAGGAGTGAAATCATTTTGCAACGCGAAATACAAGTTAACGAGAAACTACCACTAGGAAGAGGCTTTTTACTCAGCATGCAACATCTGTTCGCTATGTTTGGAAGTACTGTTCTCGTTCCTAATCTTTTCGGTGTAGATCCCGGAATGATCCTGTTAATGAATGGTTTAGGAACACTTCTATACATATTTATATGTAAAGGGAAAATTCCTGCCTATCTGGGATCAAGTTTTGCATTTATTGCACCGGTAAGTATGGTAATAGAAAATAATCCGGATAATGGATACTCCATGGCACTGGCTGCTTTTATTATTACCGGTATTATCTTTTGTCTCGTAGCACTTATTGTTAAGTTTGTTGGGACAAGTTGGCTGGATGTACTCTTCCCACCCGCTGTAATGGGTGCTGTTGTTGCCCTGATTGGACTAGAGATCGTCCCTGTTGCCGCAGGAATGGCAGGACTGATTAATTCTAACCCGGCAGCCAATCCGAATTGGGCTCCTGATGCTACCACAATTACACTCTCTATGGTAACTCTGGGTGTAACCGTACTAGGTGCACTCTTGTTCCGCGGGTTTGCTAAAATTATTCATATTTTGATTGGGATCGTTACAGGTTATGTTCTTGCCTTTTTTATGGGCGTGGTAGACATCCATTCCATTACCAATGCGAACCTTATAACTGCACCTACCGTTACGACGCCCTCATGGGATATTGGTGTGATTGTAACCATTGTACCTGTAGCACTCGTTGTTATTGTCGAACACATTGGTCATCTACTCGTCACAGGCAGTATTGTTGGAAAAGACTTATCGAAAGACCCTGGGCTTCATCGCTCCCTTTTAGGTAACGGAATCTCAACCATCATTTCCGGTTTTGTCGGATCTACACCGAACACAACTTACGGTGAAAATATTGGGGTTATGGCACTTACCAAAGTGTATTCCATTTTTGTTATTGGCGGTGCAGCGATCATTGCTATTGTATTATCATTCTCGGGTACGTTTACCGCTGTAGTCGCTAATATTCCTGATGCAGTCATGGGCGGTGTATCACTTTTACTCTTCGGAATTATTGCGGCATCTGGTTTCCGTATCTTTGTAGAACAAAAAGTAGACTTCTCTAAAACAAGTAATATGATACTTACTACCTTAGTATTTGTAACAGGCCTCAGTGGTGTAACCCTTACCATTGGTACCGTTGAATTAAAAGGAATGGCACTAGCAACGATCGTAGGTATGATTGCAAGCCTTCTGTTCGGTCTGTTCCATAAACTTGGATGGATTGATGAATCCACCGAGAAAAAGAATCACTAAAATCAAAAAGGTATCCTCCACGCGGAGGATACCTTTTTTTGTAAAACCTAAAAAGCAGATGACAAGTTTATGGGCTATTTCCCCCAGATACCTGTCACCATAAATCTTAAGTTCAGCCTGAGAAAGATTAGTGCTTACAACTTAATATTTCATCAAAGAATATACGTTAATATCTGTCAGTTTATTTCTGCCTTTAAGTTCTTCAAGCTCGATTAAGAAAGCAGCCCCTACCACGTTGCCTCCAAGCTGTTCTACAAGGCTCACCGAAGTTGCAATCGTGCCGCCTGTTGCGAGCAGGTCATCTGCGATCAGCACATTTTGTCCTTTTTCAATCGCATCTGAATGCATTGCAAGCTTGTCTTTTCCGTACTCTAGGTCATATCCAAGTTCAATGGTCTCACCTGGAAGCTTGCCGCTTTTACGAATTGGGGCAAAACCAACACCCAGTGCATAAGCAAGCGGTGCACCTACGACAAATCCACGTGCTTCTGGACCCGCAATAACATCGATTTTCAGATCAGAAACCATTTGTTTCATTTCATCTATAGCTTTGCGATACATCTCGCCGTCTTTCAACAGGGTTGTAATGTCCTTGAAACTGATTCCCGGTTGTGGAAAGTCAGGTATAACCCGAATGTACTCTTTAAAATCCAAAATAATCTCCTCCTAATTTGAATGAGCTAGGATGCACCCTTTGTCTGAGATATCATCCATTGCATCAGTTGGGGCGCTGCCAAATCAAACATGGCTTTCTCCATTTCAGCCAGCTGCTCTATGGCCTGGTAGTTCCTGGAATCCGTCAAATTCTGCTTCGGCGGATTTGTCACAAAGGTCAATGTACCTGAATGACGTTTAATAAATGACAACTCTTCAAACACGTCCATGACTTTTGACATCATTCTTACAGAATATCCACATTGTCGGCTTAAAGCCTCAATCATCTCTTTTTCAGGCACAGCTTCCTGTCCCCATTTGGAAACAAGGACATATATACGTTTAAAGTCATCACGACTCGGTCGTTGTAATCTTTGTTTAGGATTGGCCGTACGGTGAAGAAGAATGACATTATTCGCTTTCACAATCATGCTTTGCATGGCTGTCCATTGCTCTGCAGTTTCAGGGATGTCCAGCACAAACAGACTTTCCAGATGCTTTTCGCCAATTTTTTTGGCTGAATCGTTCCACGGAACGATCCCAACCTTCCTATCATATACCCAAACGGCCTTTTCATACAAATGGTTTTCAATAGCAAATAAGTTTTTCTCTTGAACAAGAACTGCAAACTTTCCATCATTAGGAATAATCCTATGAGATAGATCTTTTATCATGGTATTCATTTCCTCAAGAGGTTCTCTGCAACCACGGTAATCAAACACCTGACGTGCTTTCACCCGGATATCTTCCATCATGAATTGAGGTTTTCTAGACCCATTCCATTCATTAATTTGAAGCGTCCCCATCACATCGATTATCGATCCCTCTGGGATGTAGTCAGCAAGTTTGCCTTTTCCAAATGAAATAGCATCCAACATTTTCCCATCCTGTTCAATCGTTAATTTTAAATGAGTTAGATCCTTGCCCATTTTCCGGCTTGCCATAAGTGTTGCATCTCGAATTATAAATTTAGGAGTAGGATTGTTCATACCAAAAGGCTGCATTTGTTCCATCTCTTCAATTACATTCAGCGGTACTTCAGATATGCGGCACTCTCCGTCTGTCTCTGTAACAGGAATAAAATGCTCAGGCTTCATTACTTGGCCGGCATACTCATTCAGCTTACACTCGAGCAGCTCCAGTTTATCCCGATGAAGCGTCATTCCTGCCGCAGCCGGGTGTCCCCCATAATGATCCATGATGTCTTTACAAGCGGTCAAGGCCTCATACATATCAAGTCCCGGAGTGGATCTGGCCGAACCTTTGCATTTTCCTGTGACAGGGTCAATCCCCAAAATCAGTGTGGGGCGATAATATCTCTCGAGTACTTTTGAGGCTACAATACCGACTACGCCTGGATTCCAACCTTCACCAGCTACAACGATAACATCAGGAACTTTACCATCCACTTTTTTTTGTTCCAGTATTTCAAAAGCTTCTTGCGTCATCTGCTCTACTACCTGCTGCCGCTCTCGGTTAAGCAGATCTAGTTCCTCCGCAAGATGTGCAGCTTCAAGAGGGTCTTCAGTGGTTAACAAGGAAACGGCTCTGCCTGCATGGGCAAGTCTGCCACTGGCATTAATACGAGGAGCAAGAGCAAATGCAACATTCGTTGAGTTAACAGTAGGCATGTCCACTCCACTGATTTCTAACAGGGCTCGAATTCCGGGAAATGAGGAATCTCTCATCTCTTCGATGCCTCTTTGAACAATAACTCGATTTTCATCTATAAGCGGCATGAGATCAGCGACGGTTCCGATCGTTACAATCTCCATCCAGGCACGAGGTACTCTTCCTAAAAGCGCTTCTGCCAATTTCATTGCGACACCAACTCCGGCAAGCCCCTTAAAAGGATAAGGACAGTCCTTCTGTTTTGGATTAATTAAGGCGTACGCTTCAGGAAGAACTTCAGGCGGCTCATGGTGATCCGTAACAATAACATCCATTCCGAGGGTTTTAGCATAAGCAATCTGTTCGACAGCACTAATTCCTGTATCTACCGTAATAACTAAGGTAACCCCTTGTTGATGCGCCCAATCCAGCGCATGATTATGAAGACCGTACCCTTCATTCGCTCGATGAGGAATATAGATATCGTACGAGGCAGACAGCTCTCTCATGAGATAAATCATAAGCGAAGTACTGGATACTCCATCAGCATCATAATCACCATAAATCAGGATATGTTCGCCTTGATCAAGAGCTTCGCGAATACGGGGAACAGCTTGCTGCATTCCTTTCATTAGGTACGGATCATGAAGCACTTCATCAGAAGGTCGCAAGAACTGCTCTGCTGTTGATTTACTATCAACACCTCGGTTTAGCAATAATCTTGACATCAAATGAGAAATGGATAATTCCTCTGATAACCCTTTTACTTGTTCATCTGTAATCTTGGGCTCGTTCCAATGATATTGAGAATAAAGCACTCATTAATCACCTTTCTTTCTAGCAAAAAAACAAAACTCAGATCATCCTGAGTTTTTATTTTCATTCTTATTGTAGTAACGTGTTCGTCTCTCTCTCGGCAAGATCACAATTACTTTTGTATGGGTATTCTGATTGATAGGGAACGACTTTCAGCTGAGCGCTAGACACTTGTTCAAAACGTCCCATTAGTAGTACTTTCGATCTTTCCGCTACTTCTTGTGCTTCTGCTACGGTCATACGCGGATTGACGGTTATTGTTAAATCTATATGAATTCCTTCTTCACGTTCATAGGCACAAATATGCTCCACGGTAACAATACCATGAACACGCTGAACTGTCTGCATGTAATCATAGGTATCTACAAAAAACTCTTCTTTTTGCCGTGTTATGTGACCGGTTATAAGCAGATAGCTCCTCCAAATCACGATTCCTGAAGTTAGAAGAGCAGCCATAGGCTCAGCATAAAGAAGATAGAAATAATCAAATGATTTACCAATCATCGATAAAATAATTCCAGTAAGCACCAATAAGGAAGTGTAAAATGCGTATCTATGCTGTTCAAAATAATGTTTCATAATCGAACGTTCAGCGTCTTTATATGTATGCCGCCATTCGTATTGAAACCAAAGTTCAGCAAAAGTGAAAGCGATAACTGCTGCAATTAGTGCACTGATATGCGGGGGCTCGGGATCTGCCTTTACCATCACTTTAACAGAAGATATGGCAAGTTGAAGCCCACCCAGTAGAACCAGTAGCGGAACAATGAGTGCTATGAATTGGCCAACTTTCTTCCTTTTCTCTGAAGATTCTGCGGGCGATCCTTTACCGCTCCATACCTGATATTTTCGTGTAAAAAGAGAACCTGCTTCACCTGCGGAATATAGAGCATCGCTTAATAATGCTCTATTTCCCGAAGCAATACCAACGCTTCCTTTTACAATAGTTAGAACCGTATTCTTACATACTTCCATCCAGAACATTACATGTATTGCTCGTTGTTGTTTGGTGGTCATCCGTGTTCCCCCTCTACACGTAAGACAGTTATATTAGAAAACCGCGCCTATAGCCATAAGACGCGGTTTTCGGTAATCCTTAAAGTTATGGAGTCGTCTTAGAAGGATTATTGTGATTTGGTTTTTGTTTGCCTTTAAGTACTGCCCATAATGGACTTGCGATAAAGATGGATGAGTAAGCCCCAAATACAAGGCCGATTACCATTGCAAGTGAGAACATCCGGATGGATTCTCCGCCAAGCAGGAACAGGAACAGCGATGCAATAAATACAGTAACTGTTGTGTACAGAGAACGAGTCATCGTTTGTGAAATACTGCGGTTGACGACTTCGTTTAAATCTGTACGTGTTTTAATTTTAGAGAAACGCAAGTTTTCACGTATACGGTCAAATACGACAATGGTGTCATTAATCGAGAACCCGACAATGGTGAGTACTGCTGTTATAAACGTTAAATCTACTTCCAATCGGAATAACGAGAAAATACTAATGACAACAAACGCATCATGCAGTAACGCTACAATGGCAGCAACCGCAAATCTCCATTCAAAACGGATCGTTACATAGATCATGATACCCAAGCTTGCAAGGAGAACAGCATAAATAGCGTTTCTACCCAGCTCTTTTGCCATTTCTGGATCAACCGTATTCACTTCAAAGGAAGCTTCAGGATCGATTTTCTCGTTAAAAGATGCTTTTAAGCTGCTTTCTTTTTCTTCATTAAGTACAGAAGGGAAACGAATACTAATCCGGTCACTTCCTGCAGAGATCTGAGGTTCCTCCGCTGAGAGTCCGATTTCTTCAAGGACCGGCTCAATCTCTTCTTTCGTTATGGTTTTGCTTGCTGTAATATCCACATTTGAACCTGATCGGAAATCTACACCATAGTTAAGTCCTAAGACCGCCAGACTTAATATACCAAGCAGTGTAATGATAATAGAAAAGGTGTAGAAATACTTACTGATCTTAATATAATCATAATCCCATTTAAAGCGCACGAATTTCACTCTCCTTCACTCCGAAGTAACTAGGCTTCTTGATGAGATTTGCTTTCACAAGCAGGTTCAATAAGAAGCGGGAGAAGAAGACATTCGTGAGGATACTTGTCACAATATCAATAATTAGAACGATGGCAAAGCCTCTTACAGATCCAGTTCCTAACCAGAACATGACGGCTGCAGCAATAATCGTTGTAATATTGGAATCCATGACCGTACGGAACGAAATTCTCTCACCTGATTTCACAGCAGACAGAATACTTTTGCCACTGCGAAGTTCTTCCTTAATCCGTTCGTAAGTAATAATATTGGCATCGACTGCCATCCCAATACCTAGAATGAAGGCCGCTATACCCGGAAGAGTCAGAACAAAATCACCGAGATAGAAAATAGCGAGTACAAGCCAAGTATGTGTGATGAGCGCAAAGCTTGCTACGATTCCTGGAATACGATACAAACTAATCATAAAGACTAGGATAAAGATGGAAGCAATAATCCCTGCTTTTATCGTTTGCTCAAGTGATAACTGACCTAGACTAGCCCCAACACTCTGAGAATATTTCTCTGTCAGTTTAAGAGGCAATGCCCCTAAGTTAATCGTATCACGAAGCTCGTTTGCTTCTTCTCTTGTAAAACTTCCTGTAATTTGTGCCTTACCGTCTGTCAGTGTTTGGTTAACTTTTGGAGCAGACAACAATTCATCATCAAGGTATATAGCAAGTGGTTTACCTTGGAGACGTTTTGTAATTTCAGCAAATTTTTCTTTGTCTTTGACCTGAATATCGACCATCGGCTCGTTTAGAGAGCTATAAACGACGGAAGCTCCGTTCTCAACAAATTCATTACCGCGAAGCTCGATTTTGCTGTATGTTCCGGGCTCATCATCTTCTGCTGCACTCCGAAATGTCAGTTCGGCAGGTTCTTTCATTTTACTCCGTACCTCTACCTCATCCGTAACACCCGCAAGCCTTAAACGAATGCGGTTCGTACCCTCTGTAGTTACTTCGGGTTCACTTGTGCCTAGTGCATTCGCACGTTGTTCCAAGCTTTTTGCGGTTTGTGTAAGTGATTCTCTGGTGACTGCTTGTCCAGCTTCGAGCGGCTGTGCTTCATATAGAATCTCAAAGCCTCCCTTAAGATCGAGGCCCAAGCGTATATCTTTGAGCAGCCCCGGGCTTGTATAGGCCATAACGCCAACCGTTACAAGCACGACCAGAATGAAACTGACTATTCTTTTCATGCCGTCCATAGTTCCCCCTTCATTCTCAATATTCCCATTATAGCGATGCAGGAAATCTCAGTCAATTTTCATTAAAAAAGTCCTCTTCCTTAGAAAGAGGAGCCTCGGTACGCAGATATTGTCATAAAGTTCATAAAACTGGTAGCTTTCAGCGACAAAATATCATTAACCAGTTGATGGAGTGGGGGAATTCCTTGTTTTTCATATTTGCGGCTGACGCAATTCCAAACATCCTTACTTGTAACATATTGATATCCCACTAATTGAAGTTCTTCTGCCTTACTGCAGCATAAGAGTTCAATTGCATTTTCCAACTCGTGGGCGTCCATTTCTTCAATAAATGATTCCATGGCGTTAAATCACTCCTTTTGTGCTCCTGCTTACCTATTCGACATCTTCCTACAGTATTCCTGCCTAGCTGAACGAGCATCTCCTTGGTGAATGAAAGGAAATCATCTGATTGTTAACTAACAGTCATGAGATGGGACAGGTTCGGCATATTCATGAAGTAGAACGAGTACCAAATGCCAAAACTTATTATGTACTAACCCATGGGGAAGAGGGATTAACACTTATGAAAAAACAAACGTTCATCCAGGGGACTATGATTTTGCTAGCAGCCGGCATCATTAATCGAATTCTGGGGTTCATACCCCGAATCGTTTTACCACGGGTCATTGGTGCGGAAGGCGTTGGCTTATATCAGCAAGGATACCCCTTTTTCATCGTTATCGTAACACTCATTACAGGTGGAATTCCGCTGGCTATAGCTAAGCTTGTAGCTGAGGCTGAATCCTATGGAGACGTAAAAGCGTCAGAGAAAATCTTGAAAACAAGTCTGTTCTTTACTTTGACTGCTGGTGCCGTCTTTACAGCGTTATGCCTCCTATTTGCTCCATTTGTAACAAGCCGCATTCTCACAGATGAAAGGGTTTATTACACATTTGTTAGTATGACGCCCATGATCTTAATCGTCGCCGTTTCATCCGTATACAGGGGCTATTTTCAAGGAAAACAAAATATGATTCCATCTGCGAGTTCCTCTATTGCTGAAACACTCATGCGTATTTTGTGCGTACTTTGGTTCTCCTACCTTCTGTTACCAAAAGGAATCGAATTTGCAGCAGCAGGAGCCATGCTCGGTGCAGTAGCAGGAGAGCTAATTGGCATGTTTGTTTTACTTTGGCAGCATGAACGTAATAGAAAAGCGGGTATATTGGTGCCCGCACCTATGCCGCAGACCAACAAGACTAAGATGGAAAGTAAATCGATATTCAAACGAATCATGTCTATATCCATTCCTGTTACTGCGGGACGTTTGGTCGGCTCCATCTCCTATCTTCTCGAAACAATCGTCACAGCACAAAGTCTTGCCCTTGCCGGATTCACAAAAGCTATAGCAACCGCGCAGTATGGGGCGATGCAGGGCATGGTTATTCCTTTGCTTCTTTTGCCGGGTGCCCTGACTTCTTCACTTGCTACGTCTTTGGTTCCTTCTCTATCTGAAGCTGCTGCCCGAAAAGATTTCAAAACCATTCACAAAAGAATGCACCAATCTCTGCGTTTAGCACTTGTTACTGGCGGACCCTTTGCAGTCATTATGTACGTCCTCGCAGAACCGCTTTGCCTGCTTCTTTACAATAACAGTTCCATTGCAGATATGCTGAGGACAATGTCTCCCTTTGCTCTATTTATTTACACACAAGCTCCCTTACAAGCTGCTCTTCAAGCTTTAGAACGTCCTGGTAAGGCGCTCTTCAATACAATGCTGGGTGCCATCATTAAGATCAGTCTCATCCTTTATCTTGCCTCAAAGCCCGAATACGGCATTTATGGCGCCATTATAGCCATCTGTATTAATGCCCTGGTTGTAACTCTGCTGCATGGAAGAAGTCTAAAACAGCTCCTTGGTTTCCGTTTTCGCTGGCTTGATGCTCTGAAAGTGGGCACAGGAATGATCATAATGGCAGCCGTTGTCGAGTATTTATTTCATCATCTTCCTTGGCCGAGTATATTGTTCCTTCAATTTCTCGCTTCTAGCTTTATAGGTCTGCTTCTATATTTATCGGTTATGGCAGCTTGTCGTTTAATTGATCTGCATGATTTATCTCGTGTTCCTATTCTAGGTGCTTGGATTCGTCGTAAATAAATGAATTACGTTTTTTTCTTTACGTTAACGTACAGCTCTCCTTTGTGGTCAATAGAACATAAAAATACATCTTTAAAATCTTTGACTCCTTTTTCTTGAATCCGATTTTTAAGCCAGAAACGATTTTTCTCAATTAACTCTAGATTAGAATCCTGTACTTTTCCGTCCATAATCAGCGGCAATGGCAGAGCTCCATAACGTATATTTTGCATTGCCTTTATATGTTCCTTGCTCTCTTCACTTCTTTTGATGTCTTCTTTCGATTTTAGATTGTTTTCGTTAGCCGATCCTGCTGACTCTGAAGATTCTGAGTCCCCTGTGTTGTCAGACATTGAAGTATTATTTTCTTTTTTAAAGGTGGTGAGTTTACCCGTCGTCTCCAGGATCGCAAACTGCAAATCATCCACATTATCAATACTTTGCTCTCTGAGCTGCTGCATTAAATCATCTAAATTATAGCGCTGCTTTCTCATCTCTTCTCTTTGCAGTTCACCATTAGAGACCAGGATGACCGGCTTACCATCCAAAGCAAGTCGAAACCAGCGGCTTTTAAGTCCGATCATAGCGATACCCACTTGCAATATCACAAGAATAACCATGGGAACGATCCCTTCATAAATAGGTCGTTGTATATCTTCAATAGCAAACACCGCAATTTCAGCGAGCATAATGGATATAACGAGATCAAAAACAGATAATTTCCCAATTTCTCTCTTACCCATCAGTCGAATGGCAAATGCAGCTATAAAATACATGAGTATCGTTCTTCCGATATGTATCATGATATGTTCCATCTTTTTATCTTATCCTCCCCTGCTTTGAGTCGCATTTATTTGCACTATAACAGTTCATAGCTTGACCGAAGACGGAAAAGTCATGCCATTTAATTAATGGAAAATCAAGTTCATATCACAGGTAGCTTGACCATACAATGTATTAATGAGAACCGAATGATTAAGGGAGGTCACCTTCATGCAATTTGTTCGCCGTTTGTTTTCTGTACGAATTAATAGTCCTCTGCTTTCTGGTTTAAATGCAGCTTTTATCTGGATGTTTATCGGTGCATTCGTCTTATCGCTTTTTCTTTGGCTTACAGGGATGCGTGAACAGGATTTATCGTTTTATACTTATGTAGTACATGCTGTTTCATTACTCATAGGTGGGTTCATATCAGGCAAAAGATCAAACGAACGCGGATGGTATCACGGCGGTATTATGGGAGCAGTATATGGACTGCTAATCCTTGTCATTGGTTTTCTTGCTCTTGATTCCTCCTTGCAACTGCAAGATATCCTGCAATGGGGTGCTGCCTTTATTCTAGGAGCAATCGGCGGTATTTTTGGAGTGAACGTAGATAAATCCTAATACATCAAGATCTAAATAAAAAAAGACTGTAGGCACACTAGTTTAAGCTAGTGTGCCTACAGTCTCCAGAGGACTCCTGAACAGGAGTCTTCTTTTGTTACTTACGCTTTATCTTCAGCGCTCTCTCTAGGAGATACAGCACTAATACTGCTGCGGTTAAATGTCAGTTTAGTGACATCGTTTACACGCAGTACAACAGTATCATCCATTACCTCTGTGATCGTACCGTGAAGGCCGCCAATCGTTACTACTTTGTCTCCCTTTTTCAAGGAATTCAATAAGTTTCGATGTTCTTTTTGTCTTTTTTGCTGTGGTCTAATGAGCAGGAAGTAAAACACTGCAAACATAAGTACCATCATAATGATAAGTTGCAAACCTCCGCCAGCTGCATTCGTTGTTGCTGTGAAATTCAACATTTTATTCCCCCCTTTCAAGACTTGGTTATAAGTAGTTACTTAGAAACCTTTGTCATTATCATGCAATCCATATTGATCAAAAAATTCATCCCGGAAATCAAGCAACCGATCATCCATAATAGCTTGACGTACTTTCTTCATCAAATCTAACAAGAAATGAAGGTTGTGGTACGTTGTAAGCCGCAGACCAAATGTTTCATCAGCCTTGATCAAGTGACGAAGATATGCCCTTGAATAATTCCGGCAGGTGTAGCAATCGCACTCAGGATCAAGTGGACCAAAATCACGAGCGTATTTTGCGTTACGAACAACGAGTCTGCCTTGACTTGTCATCGTTGTCCCATTTCGGGCAATACGAGTTGGAAGCACACAGTCAAACATATCTATACCGCGAATTGCACCTTCAATCAATGCGTCTGGTGAACCTACCCCCATTAAATAACGAGGTTTGTTACTAGGCAGCAATGGTACCGTGTAATCCAGTACATCGTACATTAAATGTTTGGGTTCTCCCACACTCAATCCACCAATAGCATACCCCGGGAAATCCATGGAAGTCAAATCCCGAGCGCTCTGTTTTCGCAAATCTTCATGCATTCCGCCTTGAACGATTGCGAACAATCCCTGGTCATTTGGCCGAGCATGACTTTCAAGACAACGCTCTGCCCAGCGGCTTGTTCTCTCAAGTGATTTTTTAACATATTCATAGTCTGCCGGATAAGGCGGACACTCATCAAATGCCATCATAATATCAGAACCTAGTGAGTTTTGAATATCCATGGCAACCTCAGGAGAAAGGAACAATTTATCTCCATTCAAATGAGAGCGGAAGTGCACGCCTTCCTCTGTTATTTTTCTCATTTCACTGAGGGAAAATACCTGAAAACCACCGCTATCTGTCAAAATAGGGCGATCCCAGTTCATAAATTTGTGAAGTCCACCTGCTTCACGAACAATATCGTGTCCTGGTCTGAGAAACAAATGATAGGTATTGCTCAGAATAATCTGTGCTTCCATTTCTTTGAGTTCTTCCGGACTCATCGTTTTCACCGTTGCTTGTGTGCCTACTGGCATAAAAATAGGAGTCTCGATTATCCCGTGCGGAGTATGAACGCGCCCAAGACGTGCTCCCGATTGTTTACAAGTTTTAATGTGTTCATAGGTTATCGCTGCTGACATTTTTCTCTCATCCTCTATCTGAATAAATAAACATCGAATCTCCAAAACTAAAGAAACGATATTGTTGTTTCACTGCCTCATTATAAGCTTTCATGATTTGCTCTCTGCCTGCAAGAGCACTAACCAGCATCACAAGAGTAGACTTGGGAAGATGGAAATTAGTAATGAGTGCATCCACTACTTTGAACGTATATCCTGGATATATAAAAATATCCGTCCAGCCACTGCTTGCTGCCAAGTCTTGACCTTTAAATTGATTTCCCACCGTCTCCAGTGTTCGGCAGCTTGTGGTCCCAACCGCAATGACTCTTCCGCCATTCTTCTTCGTCTCATTAATTAAATCTGCTGTTTCTTGCGAAAGAGAGTAATACTCGGCATGCATCACATGATCTTCTACTACGTCTACTGACATCGGTCTAAACGTTCCAAGTCCTACATGGAGAGTAAGAAAACCAATGCGAACTCCTTTTTGTTTAATTGCCTCAAGCAGTTCAGTAGTAAAATGAAGTCCTGCCGTTGGAGCGGCTGCTGACCCTTCATGTTTGGCGTAAACCGTTTGGTACCGCTCTTTATCTTCTAATTTTTCTTTAATATATGGAGGCAATGGCATTTGACCAAGCCGGTCCAATATTTCTTGGAAAATACCTTCATAATGGAAACGGATAATCCGTCCCCCCATATCGGTCTCTTCTTCAATCGTTGCTGACAACTCGTCTCCAAAACGGATGACAGCTCCTTTTTTCAGTCTTTTCCCTGGCTTAACAAGGGTCTCCCAGCGATTATCGCCAAGATTATGGAGGAGAAGAACTTCTGCTTTGGCTCCTGTATCTTCTTTTAGACCAAACAGTCTTGCAGGTATAACTCTTGTATCATTTAGAATCAACGTATCACCGGGATGAAGATAATTAATGATATCTGAAAAAGTATGGTGTTCCATTTCCCCGCTGTCCTTGTTCAGCGTTAGAAGTCTTGATGCAGTTCGATTTTCAAGCGGTGTCTGAGCGATTAGAGATTCAGGTAACTCAAAATCATATAGATCTACATTCATTATGTCGTCATTCCTTAACTATAGTTACGTTCTGATAATAGTGTTTCAAAATAGACTGGTAATCATACCCTTCATCTGCAAGTCCTTTTGCTCCCCACTGAGACAGACCCAGCCCGTGCCCATATCCTTGACCTGTAAACAGAAAAGCTTGGGTCTTACTAACTGCTCTTGCCTCGCTGTCTTTGTTCATGACAACCAGAGAGTTTCCAGAATAAGATGTCGTACCGGAAGCTGATACTACAGAAGCTCCAGCTGCCCCAGATTTAGTCACAACCTGTCCATTTGCACCTAGTACAGTATAACTTCCGGTATTCGTAATATCAAACAAAGTACTCGGTAAACTTCCAAAAGCACTGCGATATGCATCACCGTATTTAACACCAAGCACTTGTCCATTCGCTTTCACTTCTACTGCTCTACCAGATGGCCCCCTGCTTGTTACTTCCAAGCTAGAAATTGTGGATGGAACAGTCGTTGATATTTTTCCTTGAAGCATCGCTGAAATCTCCGCAGATGTAAACGGTCCGCGCATCCAGCTGTACGTACCCGATTCTTTTGTTTCCCCAAGAATAACCAATTCAGTACCTGGATTTAACTGGGCTACAGGAGATACGCTCGACTGGATAAGAGGGATTTTACGAACATTTGTATTTTTAGCAGTAACCGTAAGTTTAGGCAGTCCTGCCGCAGTTGCCCCTTCCAAGAGTTTTATATTATCTTCCCGGATATAGCCTGTCTTTCCGTCACTTAGAAGTACATGATACCAATTGTGTGTTCCTTCTTGGGCAGACTTATCTCCTGCACTATCTACGCTTGCGAATAGAGTCCCTCCACCATTCCATACTTCAGACGGATCAGCCGTTATTCCTCCCGCATTGGAAGAAAAGATAGCCTCAACAACTTTCCCACCACTTTTAATAACTTCTCCGGCAGTAGCATTTACTGCATTAGTTACGTTCTGATGTTCCGATCCGATTCCGTTATAAGCTTGGCTTAACGTTGTATCTACCACATTAGCAATCTTAAATTTATTCCCTTGAAAAAGTGCATAGCTCCGCGCAGCAACGGATTGTGCTTTTAACGATTCCGCTGGCCATGACGGGTATACTTCAGCTCCAACAACGGAATACAGATACTCTTCAAGAGGTACTTGATTGACAAGAGCGAGCTGCCCGTTATATACACTTATTTCAAAATCTCCTCGATATGTACGTCCGGAGCGCTCTGCTACTTTTATGCCAGTACTATTGGAATCCAGCATTAACTTCATATCAGTACCGCTTACGATATAGTGATTGGTTACTTCTGGAGAGACTAAATTAAGAGTCACATCTTGCCTAATAATTAACGCATTCATTCTCGCATTTACCGAACTTAAAGATAACTCTGGCAATTTAACTTTCACAAGTTTTTCTAACGTTGCTAAAGAAGCATCTGTTGTTTCTTCACCCACCCATACTGCATATTCAGGCCTGCCGCCTTCCGACTGGATGACTGTAAAAGCATCATAGCCGCTCGCAGTTACCGTATCGCGCATTATATCTGCTTCTTTCTTACTTGCAAATACTCCCGCTTGACTATGCTTGCTTCCTTTTACAACAGGCTTTTGTCCAGCTAGATAAGAAGCAGCTGTCTTCTGGGTTCGTACTGCAGCTGCTTCCGCAAGAGCTGATGTCGAGTAGTTTCCTGTGTAAACTTGATATATGGTTTTTCCGCTTTTAGAAGATTGATAAATGATGGGTTTGTCAGTCGTTCCTTGCAGTACTTTTGCAGCTTCGGAAGCTGTCTTGAATACATCTGTTTCTAGCACTTTCACACGAAAACCATCGACACTAAAACGTGTTTGTGTCGAGGCAGGTAATGAGATCCAAGACTCATAACCTGATGCCGCATCTATCCCTGCAGTCCAATCTCCATCTGTTTGAAGTGTAACTGCAGGTGTAGTGGATCTATAGGTGCTTCCGAGATCTGCGAACATTGCGACACGAATAGTGTCATTTATTGCAGCACTAGCTGATGGAAGCGGCCCCCATAAACTACCTGCCAGCAGTACTGCAGCAAGGGTCATCTTAGCTCCCTTTGTCCATAAAGAGCGGACATTTTGAGTTTTCTTTATTCGGTTCATTTATCGTTCTCCTCCCCATTCGTTGACCCAGAAATTCCTACACGCTTATTTTCACCTTGTTGCTGCGCACATCACAACATTTATACAGCCTAAGCATCAAATTATCGTTCTGTCGGCATTGGAATTCCTAGATGCGCATAAGCAGCTGGAGTCACCATTCTGCCTCGCGGAGTTCTTTGCAAAAAACCAATTTGCAGGAGATACGGCTCGTATACATCTTCAATGGTTTGACTTTCTTCTCCAATGGTAGCTGCGATCGTATCAAGACCAACCGGTCCTCCGCGGAAGCTGGTGACCATCGATTTCAGCATCTTATAATCAATATCGTCAAGTCCACGCGGATCGATTTGCAATCTTTTAAGTGCCTCTTCTGCTAGTGACGAAGTAATGATACCATCCCCTCGTACCATGGCAAAGTCCCGAACACGTTTGAGCAGACGGTTTGCAATACGTGGTGTCCCTCTTGACCGAAGTGCAATCTCTTCTGCCGCATCTCCAACAATTTCAATACCAAGTAAATCGGCTGTACGGGAAACGATAAAAGTTAACTCATCCACAGTATAAAACTCAAGCCGGCTGATTACTCCAAACCGATCTCGAAGCGGAGCAGATAACAGGCCTGCTCTTGTCGTTGCTCCGATCAAAGTAAAAGGCGGGAGATCCAGGCGCACGGAACGCGCACTTGGACCTTTACCAATCATAATATCAAGGGCAAAGTCCTCCATTGCAGGGTACAACACTTCCTCTACAGAACGATTAAGCCTGTGAATTTCATCAATAAACAGGACATCCCCCTCTTGCAGATTGGTCAGCAAAGCTGCAAGATCACCAGGCCGTTCAATCGCGGGTCCAGAAGTCGTCCGCAGGTTCACACCAAGTTCATTCGCAATAATGTTTGACAGTGTGGTTTTACCTAGTCCTGGCGGGCCGTATAAGAGCACATGATCCAGTGCTTCATTTCTCATTTTGGCAGCTTCAATGTATACCTTTAAGTTTTCCTTTACTTGATCTTGTCCAATATATTCATTCAAATAGCGGGGACGCAAACTCAGCTCCACCGCTTGATCTTCCATCATCAGGTTGGCGGATATAATCCGGTCATCCATACTTATCCCTCTATTCTATTCCTGTTTATCCGGTAAAGAGCATTTTCAGAGCTTTCTTCATAAGTACATCTGCTGTATCTTCTGCGGTTGTATCGTTTTTCATGCGGAGCCATACTTTATCAAGCTCACTGTCTGTATATCCAAGGGCTTTTAGACCTTCTCTAGCCTCGGACCAGTATGAGCCGTCGCCTTCAGCTGCTACATTAGGAGCAAAGAGTCCAGTGGCATATATTGCTCCTCCAAACCCATCCAGCTTGTCTTTTAGATCAAGAATCATACGCTGTGCTGTCTTCTTGCCGATCCCTGGAAGTTTGGTCAGAAAAGTAATATTCTCTTGATGAATCGCAGTAACCAGCTGCTCTGGCGTGCCTCCCGTTAGAATACCAAGGGCGACACGAGGACCGATTCCTGATACTTCAATGAGTTTCCGAAACAGTTGTTGTTCTTCACGACTTCCAAACCCGTAAAGCAGCATCGCATCTTCTCTTACATGGTGATGTGTGTATACTGTAACGGTACCTTCCTGTTTAGCGAAAATATAAGGATTAGGACAGAAAATCTGATATCCAATTCCCTGCACATCAATTACGACATAATCATTCTCAATGATTACGACCGGTCCTTTGATATAATCGATCATCTTTTAAAAACCTCATTTAATTTAGAATTTAGTGTATAAGAATGAGCATGACAGATAGCTACAGCCAGTGCATCAGCTACGTCATCGGGTTTAGGGATGGCTTGTAGCTTGAGGTACATTTTGACCATTTCCTGAACCTGTCTCTTCTCTGCTTTACCATAGCCCACAATAGCCTGTTTAACCTGCATCGGCGTATACTCCGCAATCGGTAATCCCCTTTGAATTGCTGCGAGAATGAGCACACCCCTTGCTTGACTAACCGACATCGCTGTCGTCACATTTCGATTAAAAAATAGTTTCTCTAATGCCACAGCATCAGGCTTATATTTATCAATTAATTGTAACATCGCCTCATACACATGAAGCAGTCTTTCCTCATCGGGTGTATGGGCCTCTGTCTGTATACATCCATATTGAACAGGAGTGAGTTTACTCCCTGTTTTATCTATAAAACCAAAACCAACAATAGCAATACCTGGATCAATCCCTAAAAAACGCAAACACATCTCTCCTTAACATACTGCGAACATATGTATCGTTTATTCATTATATCAAATGTTCCAGCCCTATAACGAAAAAGTTTGCACTTCGACGAAAACTCTAAATATTCCCTGAATTTTTTTTCATGTAAAACCAAAAAAGACGGATTTTCATCCGCCTTCTCTGGCCTATCTATTCTTACCTATTCTATAATATTTCCTGCAGGGGCAACCGCGTAATCACCAAAAGTAGAAAGCACACTATTATATTCCTCAATATCCTGAACACGTATGCCATTTTGCAGTTGCTCAAGAACGCCGGCTGGTAAAGAAGT
Source organism: Paenibacillus sp. An7 (assembly GCF_009870785.1). Lineage (GTDB taxonomy): Bacteria > Bacillota > Bacilli > Paenibacillales > Paenibacillaceae > Paenibacillus. The sequence continues at coordinate 684 of NZ_WTWX01000008.1, read as the reverse complement.
TTCCATCGAACCAACATCCAGTTGAAAAAAAGTACGAATGGTCTTTTCTTCCTTTGGCTTTCCATCAAAGAGTGTTAGGTTCCCTTCTTTATCTAAACTCATATATGCATTCTCTTTGCAATGTGGAGACAGGTCATTAACGGTTTCCTGCACTACTAGATCACTTTCCGCCTCTATATAACCAGACCAGCCAGGATGCTGCTTGATTAGAGTGACCATTTCTTCAGGAGTGAAGTTACCTAAGTTCACCGTTTCTGTACCACAAACAAACTTCTTCTCTAAAAAAACTCGCCGCAATTTGTCGTTTGAACGAATCTGTTGCAATAAACTGGCTTGGGCCATGCTGCTGTCTTCTTCAAGGGATGCGTCTTCTTCCATCACTTCTATGCTGCCTGTTGTTAAGAGGGATTGCATCATTTGAGAGATCGGTAAGCCGGCCCCGGCTAATACTGCAAGTAAAATACATATCGTGAAAGTCGTTAACGTTCGTTTGATTTTTTTCCAACGTTTATTAAAATTAAGGAACTTCAATTGGATCCCCTTCTAACACACTTTTTAGTCTATTGTGACCGAGATCCAATCTATATATACAAGAAAAAGGTTATTGCCTAGGCAATAACCTTTTCATAATCGGGATGACACGATTTGAACATGCGACCCCCTGGTCCCAAACCAGGTGCTCTA
>NZ_WTWX01000054.1 GCF_009870785.1 Paenibacillus sp. An7 | reverse complement strand
TTTGTAAATAAAAGAGAGCAGTTGCCAAGTGGTAAGCTGCTCCCTGCTGTGTTCATCTAACGTTTATTCTGTTAGCTCAATGAAGAACTCGGAATATAAATACTAAATTACTATTTACTTTCTAACAGCTATCCCGTATTTTTCTGGATGATTGATGTACTCTTCATAATTAAGTGATCCTTTAAACTCAAATAACTTAGATGTATTGTTGTATTCAAACACCAGTAGTTGTCCACGAATGCCAGAATGCGTTCCGTCATCTTTCACACCAATAATGTTTGAGGAAATTTGGATGAATTCGTTATTACTGCTTACAGTTACATTGGATGGTGGAATAATTGTTGGTTCAACCTTTTGGTTAGGTTTAAAGGCAATGATCAACAAGCTTAACAGTATTCCAGTTAATATTATCTTCGTGTAGTTTTCATTCATAATATCCTCCTAAGACGCTTTTTTAAATAGCATATGTTTATATTCACCAAGTACCATAAAACCCTTTGTGAGGAATATTTATGTGTCTGTTTAATCAACTTTCCTGCCGGTTTACATAACTAAAAGGAGCAACTGCCAACTGGCAAGCTGCTCCTCCATACATTGGGGATGATATTCCTATAAGCTTAAAGAAAAGCAACCGGTTTATTGATCAGTTGCTTACTTTTTCTTCTTGAACCATATTTTCGCTAACAATATTGAATCTAATAGTCTCTCATAAATCACAACACGTCATCTAAAGAGAAGGTTACGATCAAATTTCTGAATCGAGATCTTTATTTATCCTCTATTAGCTCATCAAATTTTTCAACGAAATTTGATATCTTAGAATCTAATTCTTGATCTGCTTCACCGTTCATATAATAATAGACTATCAAATTACCATTATTCACAAGAAAAGTTTTATACTTAGGATCTTTGAAAGATTTTTCTTGTTCCTCTGCTTCTTCTGTATCTTTAAGAAAATATATAGCAAAATTCGCATCTTTATTTAAAAAATAATGATAATAATTTTCCTCCATATTATCCCCGAATGTTACTTCGATTCCTTCATTACTTAACATGTCTCCAACTTTTTTAGGAGATATCTTGTCTCCACAAGCAGTTAATAACAAAGTTAAACAGAAACATATTGCTAAAGACCATAACTTTTTCATTAGTTACTCCTTATTTCTCTTATTTTTTAATGTGTAAATGATATTGTAAATCTGCAGATGAACCTAATGCAGATGATACTTTAAAATAATAGGTTCCTGGACTTAGATATACATCGTTCCGTTCATCATAACCATCAGCACTATCTGCAAGTCTCGCGACTTGTGTTCCAGAACTGTTAAATATAGTAACATTATAGTTATAACTACCTTTAGGATTATTTAATATTACCTTATGATAGCCACCTGTTGTAGCTTGAAATTTCCAGTAGTCAGGATCTTGAGTTGAGGTAATTGTTCCTCCTCCCCATTCATTAACTAATATGTCATCTGGAGAAACAGCCATTGAGTTATTGTCTTCCCATTCATATCTGTACCTTTGATTATCTGGAGCCGTAAATTCCGGGTCAAAAGGAACAAGAATTGCACTAGAATTACCATTCACACAATATTTCCCACACCCGTAGTTAGTTCCTTCTTGTGCAGTTATTTTATACATACTCTTTGTACTATCAGTATTATCCAATTTAACTGTCGAATAATACCACTTACCTGATACAAATTCATTAGGATCGTATGATCCTACAGAAACATCTGGTTCACTTTTACTACCTGCAACACCCCAGCTGTTTAAAATTTGTGTATCTAAATATGGATCCGGAAAATTAGATTCAAAAGCTGATCCCGCTGCATCCCTAGCAAAGGCTTTATTTTCGTAATCATAAAAAACTGCTGAATGCTCATAAGTATCAAATGTAGAATCATAGAAACCTACTGTAGCACTCCTAAAATAAATTTGTTGATGACTAAATCTTTCATAACTTGAAGTAACATATATACTAGAGTCTCCTTTCCAAGGAACCCAATCTTCAGCTGGAGCAGCATTTACATTAGAAACACCTATAAAAATCATCATTGTCGCAAGAACTATCGATATGAATTTTTTAAACATTAATTTTGTACCTCCGACGTAACCGTGTTAATTGGTTTCCAATTTTCATTATCTCCAGTTACTTTTTCTACTAATCTAACTTCTTCCTGTGACTTTAATTTTAAAAGATTTTCACCAGTTCCCTTTACTTTTAAGCCATATATTTTTAGTCCGTCATTGTTAAGTTCATTCAATCTCTCTTTAAATACATGAATAAGTTCTTTTTTTGCTTCCACAGAACGTTGTTCCTCTTGTGCTTTTTCTGCATTGGGATTTTGTTCTAATATAAGTGATCTTTCTTTTAGAGAAACTTCTTCCTCATAATTTTCAATTTGATTTACAAGCATAGTTTTGAGATCATCTTCATATTTAACCACTGCATCTTCAATTGTTTGGTCCTCTTCTAAAATAAATCCACCGCTGATTACTTCGTCTTCATACGTGTATGCATGATACATTGCTTCGATTTCTATTCCCGTTTCAGTTGAAATCGCTTTAGCAATTTCAACTTCATGCTGTCCATCTAAGGAGATTAATGCCTCTATTTCTTGATTCGTGTTCTCTTCTAGTATTTTCAGCTCTTTCTCTGAAGTATTAATTCTATCACTAATTGTGAATTCATCTGAATTAAGAGCTGGATTCTCTGCCTTTAAAGTTGGTGTATTAAATACGATTCCAATTGCCATTAGAGTAGTAAAAAATAGACCTCCTATAATCAGTTTATTTTTTTTGTTTTTCATACGTCCTCCTGAGTTGTATTGTTTATTTTCAATTGGAAACTATATACTAATATTATCAGAAAATACAGGAAAAATATAACAATTAATATTCTCTATGCTAGATAGAACTAAGAAAGTTATCATCTTAATAGTCGATAATATAAGAGGCACTTTAAGTGTAGAAAGTATCACACTGTAATACTTTCTACATACATTTTAGAGAGGTTAATGATGCTAGCATTAAAATATACAGAGTTCCCAGATACATATATTGAATTCTCAAATAGAGGAATATAACCCTCTTCCAACAGAAATAGATTGCGATAACTATAAATTTTAGAAATGAAAAAAATCAGATACAAAACTTAAATAGCTTCAATTTCATTTAGTTTTTGTTCAAGATTATTTATATCTTCATTTTTCTTGGCTACAAGTTTTAAAAAGTTATTCCGAAGTCTCAGCATTAATTAAACTAATCTGTTCGTTAGCTAAAAGAAAAAGCAACCGGTCTTTTGAGCGGCTGCTTACTTGTTCTTATT
>NZ_WTWX01000069.1 GCF_009870785.1 Paenibacillus sp. An7 | reverse complement strand
CAGAATTAACGGCATTCCTAGACTATGAAAAGTACGACCGGCTGGGAGTGAATTCGGGGAATTCTCGCAATGGAGTTTACACGCGTACACTTCGCACTGAGTATGGTGAGCTGCAGATTACTATCCCACGAGATCGCAACGGAGAGTTTAAGCAGCAGACGGTAGCTCCGTATAAGCGTTCCAATGATACGCTTGAATCCTTCGTCATTCACATGTTCCAAAAGGGTGTGACAATGACGGAGATTGCTGAGCTTATCGAGAAAATGTACGGTCATCATTACACACCTCAAACGATATCTAACATGACCAAGGTTATGGTGGAGCATGTAGAAGCCTTCATGAAGCGTACGCTAACAAAACGTTATGTTTGCGTCTATTTAGATGCGACTTACATTGCGGTTAAACGCGAAACGGTGTCTAAGGAAGCTGTATATCTTGCGGTGGGGATTCGTGAAGATGGCTCAAAAGAAGTCTTAACATATGCCATTGCACCCACCGAATCGGCCTATGTATGGAAAGAACTCCTGCAAGACATTCGCGAACGTGGTGTGCAAGAAGTACTCCTCTTTATCTCCGATGGATTGAAAGGTATAGTAGATGCCACTCAGCAAGTCTATCCACAGGCCAAATACCAAACGTGTTGTGTTCATTTGGCGCGTAATATCGCTCATAAAGTACGTGTATCTGACCGTGCAGAGATCTGTGGAGACTTTAAATCGGTGTACAGAGCTGACCATGAACAAGCTGGCAAAGCCGCTCTAGAATCCTTCTGTGACAAATGGAAACCCATCTATCCCAAGGTCGTTACATCTCTACAAGAAAATCCATATATCTTCACATTCTACCGTTTTCCAAAATCCATATGGAGGAGCATTTATTCGACCAATCTAATTGAATCTTTCAATAAACAAATTAAGAGATATACCAAGCGCAAAGAGCAATTTCCACATGAAGAGGCTCTAGAGAAGTTCCTGGTTTCACAGTTTGAAATCTATAACCAACGCTTCGCTACACGTTGTCATATTGGCTTTGATCAAGCCCGATCTGAACTACTGGCGATGTTCTCCACCAAAGAGTAGTACTACTTTCTACAAGAAGAGGATATTTTCATTTACACAAAATTCTTGACGCTACCGTA
>NZ_WTWX01000118.1 GCF_009870785.1 Paenibacillus sp. An7 | reverse complement strand
GGAAAACATTCGTAACCGACATTACTTACTTGCAAATTCAGGGTGGTAAAACGGCATATTTGTCTTGTGTGAAAGATGTGGCGACACGGGAAATAGTCGCCTATGAACTTTCAACAAGTTTACGTATGGAAATTGTCTACCGGACGTTAAGTAAATTAGAAGACTTTATCGGTAATCGACTACATCCAGAAGCCATGATTCACTCCGATCAAGGTTTTCATTACACCC
>NZ_WTWX01000007.1:34429-179529 GCF_009870785.1 Paenibacillus sp. An7 | reverse complement strand
CACTCACGAGTTTTACTTACGTAAAACTCCTCGTTGTTCAGTTTTCAAAGATCAAGCTTTTCGTTAATCGCTTTGTTTCAGCGACCTTTATAATATATCATGTTAGCTACCTTCATGTCAAGAGTTTTTTTAATTTTCTTTTTCAGCTGATTTCTCAGCTTCATTTCTAATTAAATTCTCTTTTTTAGGGCCGAAATATAATTTATCATATACCTAGTACTAATGTCAACTACTAAATAAAGAATATTTTAAACCTAATAAAAGACCCACTCCAGGCAGTCCTAATACCGTCACCGTCCCTATTGTTGTAGGGTTTATAGGTATATACATATTTCCGGTCAAGCCAGAATAGTTAATTACATAAATCCCTAGAGAGGCAAGAACTAAGTGAAGGCCAAATGAGGAGATCCAGCCCAGCCCCAATCTTTTTCTAAACACAATAATCAGTAACAGCAGTAAGGAAACGGATAATACTCCCCAGAGAATTATATCCCTCAATGTGAACCCTCCACTCTTTTAGCAAGGTTATTATAAGGAGTATCATTCACACATTCATGAGTTGATCCTACAACTCCATAGTTCTTGGCTCTTCTAAGATGCATTTGATATCTTCGCTCTGCAGCCTCAAGAATAAAAATCGCATAATCAATTTGATCTTGCTCTACTGCTTCTTCAAACATACAATGTGCCGCTTTCCACTCTTCATGCGATTTTTTAATGTCTTCAAAAATCTCCTTATGAATCTCCACACTTTCATTTAACAAGTTTCCGCTCTTATATCTCATAGACTTTATCCAACTAACCATAATGACCCCTCCGCTCATTGTCCTTATATCATTCTTGAAGCAAGAATGTTTGGAATGAAACAGTTACACAGTGACTGGTACATGAATGCTCGTCCTTCTCCATAAAGCAGTCATCTAAAAAGCTAACGTTATTCCATTCATATCGCAGGAGAGGTCACCTTAGAACTAAAAAAGCTCCCCATTGGGAGCTTTTTTATAATTCATCATATTAAGTTCACGGTACTACTAATGCAACTGGCGCCGTCCTTCGAGCGCCTTCGATAAAGTCACTTCATCCGCATACTCCAAATCGCCGCCCACAGGAAGTCCGTGAGCAATCCGGCTCACATAAATCCCGAAAGGCTTAACCAGCCTTGAGATATACATCGCTGTAGCCTCTCCCTCAATGTTAGGATTGGTTGCAAGTATCAATTCTTTGACCCGCTCATCACTCAGTCTCATAAGCAGCTCTTTAAGTTTGATATCGTCGGGACCGATTCCCTCCATAGGAGAGATGGCTCCTTGAAGTACATGGTAGTAACCATCGAATTCTTTTGTCCGTTCCATAGCCACAAGGTCTTTCGAGTCCTGAACTACACAAATGACAGAAGGGTCGCGGGATTTATCTTGGCATATTCGGCAAGGATCTGTATCTGTAATGTTACAGCATACCGAACAGTAATGAAGATTTCTCTTCACACTTACCAGCGCCTTAGCAAAATCGATTACGTCGTCTTCATTCATCTTCAGCACATGAAAAGCTAGGCGTGCCGCCGTTTTGGGGCCAATGCCAGGTAGACGAGTAAACGCATCTATAAGTTTCGCGATCGGTTCAGGATAATACAAAATTACATTCTCCTTCTAGATCAATTCAATTTAGAACAAGCCAGGGATTTTCATGCCGTTTGTGAATTTACCCATATCTTGGTTAGCCAACTCATCAGCTTTAGTCATTGCATCATTTACTGCAGCCATAACCAGATCTTGCAGCATTTCTACGTCTTCTGGATCTACAGCTTCTGGTTTAATTGTGATGGAAGTCAGTTTTTTATGACCATTAACTTCTGCAGTGACTACACCGCCGCCAGAGGTACCCACTACTGTTTTTGTTCCAAGCTCTTCTTGAGCTTTCAGCATTTGTTCCTGCATCTTCTTCACTTGCTTCATCATCTGGTTCATGTTATTCATCGTTCATCATCTCCTAATTGGGTTTTATTTGATTTAGAGTTTCATTCTTTAATGATAACCAATTTCTCACCAAAAAGCTCAAGTGCCTCGTCAATCCAAGGCTCCTTTTTTCCATCCACTTGTTCCATTTCAAGCGTGAACTCTTCTTCCTTCTTCGGATCAGAGGAACCTTCAATCACGGCGAGCCAGTCTTTTTGCAGCATCGTAACAAGCCGAAGCGGTCTTCCAACCACCTGCTCAAGAACACTCTCAATCACTTGTTTATTTGCTGGTTTCTCTGTCGTTTCACGGTGAATGTTATTCTTAAAAGCAACAAGAACTGCATCATTTAGAACAGATACAGGTTCTCCATCCACAAACCAGGCGTGGACTGTCACTTTTTCCTCTTTCACACGCTGGAGGATTTGACTCCATTTTTTGCTGATATCAGTGAATTCTGCACTGTCCTTCTCAGCAATATATTGATCCATATGAGGCGGTATTTTGGCTACCCCTGAGGATCTTGGAGCAGAAGGACGGTTAGATCTAGCCGGAGCTGCTGAATTTTGGTTCGCAGTCCCTACACCGCCATTCTTTAATGCTTTATCAAGTTTCTGCTCAAGTTCTGCAATTTGTCGTTTCATTGCGGCTAACTCAGAAGAACTTACTGCAGTGCCCCCTCCTGCCTCAGAAGCAGACTCACCCGCACCCTTAGGAAGACTACACAATTTTAGAAGCGCTACTTCGAACAACGTCTGCGGCTGTGCCGCATATTTCATTTCGCTCTGATAACGATTCAGTGTATCAATAATATAAAAAAGTTGTTCCCTCGAAAACGCCTCTGCCATTCCTTTAAAAGAGGAAGGGTCAAGTAGACGATCCGTCATATGTTCCGCATTCGGGACCATTTTAATCAGGAGAAGATCTCGGAAATAATAAAGAAGGTTCTCCATACTCTTATCTGCACTTTTTCCTTCTTGCATGAACTGCTCTACCGTCTGCAGCACCTCGCCCACTTCTCCCTGTAGGAGAAACTGAGCAAGTTTACCAAACTGTTCTGCTGGCAAGCCGCCGGTCATATCCAGCGTTTGACTGTAAGTCACTTGTCCTCCTGTAAAGGAAGAAACCTGGTCTAGAATACTCAGCGCATCCCGCATACCTCCGTCCGAAAGACGGGCAATATACTGAAGCGCCTCTTCCTCGGCAGTAATCTCCTCTTCTTTACAGATCATAGCAAGACGCTCTGTCTGTTCCTCCAGCGAAACTCGGCGAAAATCAAACCGCTGACAGCGAGAGATAATCGTTGCAGGAAGTCTGTGAGGCTCTGTTGTTGCTAAAATAAACATCACGTGCGGCGGCGGTTCTTCAAGCGTTTTAAGAAGTGCATTAAATGCTTCTGTCGTCAGCATGTGTACCTCATCAATGATGTACACTTTATGACGAACCTCTGTTGGAGCATACTTTACTTTTTCGCGAAGATCACGAATTTCTTCAACCCCTCGGTTAGAGGCCGCGTCAATCTCTTGAACATCCATCACTGCTCCAGATGTAATTCGAAGGCACGCTTCACATTCATTGCACGGCTCAGTGCTTGGACCACGTTCACAGTTAACAGCTTTGGCCAAAATTTTAGCCGCACTTGTCTTTCCTGTTCCTCGTGGACCACTGAATAAATACGCATGCGAAATCCGCTGTTCACGAATGGCATTCTGTAAGGTCTGAATAATATGCTGTTGTCCAACCATGTCTTGAAACGACTGAGGCCGCCAAGCACGGTACAACGCAATATGTTCCACTGTGCTTTACCCTCTTTCCACATGTCTCGTGACCTTTTGTCGTGGCTTCATTATACTATATTCCCTGCTCAATCAAAACTTTAAAAAGCAACTGCGTATAAATTAGCCTTTCCTTTTAGACCCTATAAAACAAAAAAATCCTTGCAAATATATGCAAAGATGTCCGTTTTTCTCTATATAACACATTTCTTGAATGTTTTTTTAAAATAGAACCGTGCACCTGTTATCGATAATTGCGATCCAAGCGGCACCCCTGCATAACAACTCGGGTTAGGCACCCCTCCGGCACAAGAGTGGTCTTGCTTATGGCTGCTTCCTTCCGGACCTGACCAAGTTCACAAGTACTCATTGCGGAGGACCCAGCCGTCAACATTGCATGCAGAGACCAAACCTCACATCGACAAAACCTCTAACAGGAATTCAACCTCGCTACAGCGGATTGCGAGTTACAGGGCACCGCTACCTCCCCATCTAGCACGGTAAAAATAATTATATCGCAAGACAGGCAAAATTGCAACCGATTATGACCCATCCCATTATTTGCTTATCTCCAAAAAACAAAAATGAGGCAAGCGTAGAAACGCAAGCCTCATATCAAAATTAGATACCGTATTTTTTCTTAAATCTATCAACACGACCACCAGCATCCAGGAATTTCTGTTTACCAGTGAAGAACGGGTGACATGCGGAGCATACCTCTACACGCAGTGATTCTTTAACAGAGCCCGTTTCAAATGTGTTACCACAAGCGCAAGTAGCTGTAGTTATGTGATATTTTGGTTGAATCGCTTCATTCATGACTTTCACCTCTTCTTGCCCTGAACCTCATGCGGATCCAGAGTTATTAAGAACACAGCATTAATTATAGCATGTACATTTTGCAAATGCAATGCTTAAGCCCAGATTTACGTTGTCGCTGAAGCTGTTGTTGTCCGGTTCGATCGGCGTGGTGCACCGCTTCCTGGATTCGTATTTTGACCCGCTGTATCAAGCGAAGCGAGGAATTCAGTATTCGTCTTAGTATTACGCAATTTTTTAAGGAATCCTTCCACAAAATCATGACTGTCATTCATATTTTTACGCACAGCCCAAATCGCATCCAGCTCTTCTTTGCTAAGGAGAACTTCTTCACGGCGTGTACCAGAACGACGAATATCGATGGCTGGGAAAATACGGCGTTCAGCAAGTTTGCGATCCAAGTGAAGTTCCATATTGCCCGTACCTTTGAACTCTTCATAAATGATATCATCCATCCGGGATCCTGTATCAATCAGAGCTGTCGCTAAAATAGTTAAGCTTCCACCCTCTTCTACGTTACGAGCGGAACCGAAGAACCGTTTAGGACGATGGAATGCTGCCGGGTCTATACCGCCGCTGAGTGTTCGTCCAGAAGGAGGAATCACCAGGTTGTATGCACGCGCAAGACGGGTGATACTATCTAGAAGAATGACGACATCCTTTTTAGCTTCTACTAAACGTAAAGCACGCTCAAGTACAAGTTCAGCTACTTTAATATGATTTTCCGGTAGTTCATCAAAAGTGGATGCTACCACTTCCCCTTTTACAGAACGCTGCATATCCGTTACTTCTTCAGGACGTTCATCAATCAGTAGTACAAATAATTCGATTTCCGGATTGTTGGTTGAAATACTGTTGGCAATCTCTTTCAGAAGAAGCGTTTTTCCCGCTTTGGGTGGAGCAACGATAAGACCGCGCTGTCCCAATCCTACGGGAGCAAGCACATCCATAATTCGGGTAGATAAATTCGTCGGGGATGTTTCAAGCGTTAGCTTTTTCTGTGGATATAGAGGAGTTAAGGCTGGAAAATGGAGTCGTTCTGCGGCATGATCAGGACTTTGACCATTAACAGCATTGACTTGCAATAGACCAAAATATCGCTCATTCTCTTTAGGAGTTCGACATTTACCTGATACAAGATCTCCTGTCCTTAGATCAAACTTTCGAATTTGTGAAGCAGAAATATAAATATCTTCTTTACTTGGCAAATAGTTTATCGGGCGAAGGAAACCATAACCTTCAGGCAGAATCTCTAGAACACCTTCCATAAACATAAGTCCACTTTGTTCTGCTTGTGCACGAAGAATAGCAAAAACGAGCTCCTTTTTCTTGAGCTGCCCATAATAAGGGATCTGGTACTTCTTTGCTAACTTGTACAAATCAGTTAGCTTCATTACCTCCAGATCAGAAATTTGTAGATCCATAAAATAACCACCTATTCAATTATTAAGTCCGTTGTAAGGAGAACAGCTGACGGTGCAGCCTTTTATTATAAGCTCATGAGTTACATTCAGATGCTCTTATTCTCCATTGTACGGAAAATACCCTGTATATTGCAAATGATATGTTCCGCGCTTTCATACACTGTAATAAACAAATCTATAAAATAGGTTTACCCATTTTCACAAGGGATATTCAACCGAAGATATACTTCTTGCACAGGTTTTAATACCCCTTATGAAAATAATAATCAGTTCTTAGTCATTCTGTCGCCAAACGTCAGCACCAAGCTCTCTCAAGTTGGTAACCAGATGATCATAACCCCGATCGATAAACTCTACTCCGGTCACTTCTGTAATTCCTTCACTTACAGTCAGTCCAGCAATAACTAACGCAGCACCAGCACGTAAATCTGTTGCTTTTACTTTCGCTGCATTAAGCGGGTGTCCTTCTATAATGGCAGAGCGCCCCTCAACTCGTATCTTTGCACCCATTCGGGCTAGTTCAGGAACATGCTTGAAACGGTTGCTATATACAAAGTCGCTCAGCACACTGACTCCATCTGCCTGCGTCAGTAGACTCGTCATTGGTGATTGCAAGTCCGTTGCGAAGCCCGGATAAACAAGCGCCTTAACATCAATGCTCCCATAATTTTGTTTTCCAATAACTCGAATGCTCTCGTCAAGTTCTTCAATCCCCACACCCATCTCAATCAGCTTGGCTGTTAATGCTTCCAGATGTTTAGGAATGACATTGTCAATAAGAACGTTCCCACGTGTCGCTGCTGCTGCGATCATATAGGTTCCAGCTTGGATACGGTCAGGGATAATAGAATGACGGCAGCCTCGGAGTTCCGACTTGCCTTCAATTCGAATCGTCTCTGTACCTGCTCCCTTAATAGAAGCACCCATAGAATTCAAAAGTGTTGCTACATCTATAATCTCAGGCTCTTTAGCCGCATTTTCGATAATTGTAGAGCCTTTGGCACGAGTGGCCGCAAGCATAATATTAATAGTTGCCCCTACACTAACAACGTCCAAATAGATCTTAGCGCCTTTTAATTCCTTCGCGTGAAGATGAATAGCTCCATGTTCATTAGTAACTGTAGCGCCCAGAGCTTCAAACCCCTTGATATGTTGGTCAATTGGCCGAGGCTCAAAGTTACATCCTCCAGGAAGTCCAATAACTGCTTCCTTAAAACGACCAAGCATCGCTCCCATCATATAGTAGGAAGCACGAAGTTTCTTAACGGGACCATTAGGCATCGGCAGCGAGATAATGTGTGTAGGATCAATTCTCATCTGGTTGCCTTCCCATGAAACATTTGCACCAAGTTCTTCAAGAATTTCGGAATAAACAGCAACATCACTGAGTAAAGGTAAATTATCAAGTATAACTTCTGATTCGGCTAAAATCGCTGCCGGAATCAGTGCAATCGCACTGTTTTTAGCACCGCTGATCGTAACGGTACCTTGAAGTGGACGTCCACCACTAATCATTAATTTTTCCATAAGGTAAAGGGTCCCCCTAGAAATCACTTCTAGCCGAAAAAAAAGTTCTAATTGGCAAAGTTTAGTATAACATATCCTAATCACGAATTAAAAATTGTATTAAAAATGGAAACACACCGACTAAGCGGTGTGTTTCCATTAATAGCTATATCATTAATTAAAGAGCAATCTTATGCTTTATTGTTGGATCCGAATTCACGAATTTTTCCAACAACTGTTTCTTTGATTGCTTCACGTCCTGGTTGGATGAACGTACGAGGATCGTAAGCATCTGGTTTTGCAGCAAGAACTTCGCGAACAACTTTAGCGAATGCGATTTGGTTCTCTGTGTTTACATTGATTTTGGATGTTCCCAAAGAAATTGCTTTTTTGATGTCATGTTCAGGAATTCCTGTACCACCATGAAGAACAAGTGGAGTATGAACTGCGTTGCAGATTTCTTCCATCTCTTTGAATCCAAGGTTTGGTTCGCCTTTGTAAGGACCGTGTACAGAACCAAGAGCTGGAGCAAGTGTATCGATACCTGTTTCGTTAACGATGCGAAGGCAATCGTCAAGTTTCGCGTACATTACTTCACCAACAACATCATCCTCTTGTCCACCAACGATACCAACTTCTGCTTCAACAGAAACATTTTTGGAGTGAGCATAATCAACCACTTGTTTTGTGATTTGAACGTTCTCGTCGATTGGATGGTGAGATCCGTCGATCATAACGGAAGTGAAACCAGCGTCAATCGCTTCTTTACATTTATCAAAGCTGGAACCATGGTCCAGGTGAATTGCTACAGGCACGGAAATTTTCATATCGTGCATAAGACCTTCCACCATTTTTACAACGGTATAGAAACCGCCCATGTGACGAGCTGCACCTTCAGAAACACCTAGAATCACTGGAGATTTTTCTTGTTCAGCTGCACCCAAGATTGCTTGAGTCCACTCAAGGTTATTGATGTTAAATTGTCCAACTGCATATTTACCTTCAAGTGCTTTGTTCAACATGTCTGTCATAGATACTAATGGCATGGTTTAAATCCTCCTAAAATGATTGTTTGTCTATGGTTTAAAGCCGACTTCACATACGAGACTTATTATACCACATCCCATGTCAAATACTAAACATAGGTAATAAAAATAGCTGTGCTCTTTTCCACAGGGAAAAACCCACTACAAAAAATCCTGCCCAGGAAGACAGAACTTCATACACCTTCCTTACTATGTGTTTACCCCGCTTAGCTGCATATTTACCGCAACCCGCATCTCATCAATATCAAAAGGCTTCGTAAAATGCATAAGTGCACCCAGCTCTGTTGCTTCTTTAATCATATCTAGTTCTCCATATGCCGTCATCATAATCACTTTTATGGAAGGATTCATTTCCTTAATATGTTTAAGAATCTCCAGACCATCCATTCCAGGGATTTTCATATCTAACAGGACAAGATCAGGGGTATGCTTCTCAACAATCTCAAGAGCGACCTTACCATTGGCTGCTTGATAAGTTGTATACCCTTCACTGTTAAATACCTCCATGAGCAAAATCCGAATTCCATTTTGATCATCGACAATGAGCACCTTTTTATTATTCATCTAAACCTCCTGCGATCTTATCTCTTGATTCTACCCGCTCATCATTGTTACCTAAATGACCATTAGGTTATTTATTTAAAGATTCTACCTTTCTCTGATAAATCCTGCTTCTCTTGCTCAAACAAAAAAGACCCCTGGACGGGGTCTTTTGTATCTATATTAATCAAAGCCCGATCTGGGACTTTGTTCCGATCTTTACAAGTTCTCTGAATGAGTAAGAGATGCTTTTACAAATTCACGGAAAAGAGGGTGTGGACGGTTTGGACGTGAAATGAATTCCGGATGGAATTGAACAGACAAGAACCAAGGATGTTCTGGCAGTTCCACAATTTCTACAAGACGGCCATCTGGTGAAGTACCAGAAATAACAAGACCTGCATTCTCAATCATTTCGCGATATTGATTGTTAAACTCGTACCGGTGACGATGTCTTTCATATACCAGTTCATCTTGGTAACATGCTGCTGCAAGAGAACCTTCTTGCAACTTACAAGGGTATAGTCCAAGTCTCATCGTACCACCCATATCTTCAATATCCTTCTGTTCAGGAAGAAGATCAATTACAGGGAACTCTGTAGAAGGGTTAATTTCAGAGCTGTTTGCATCTGTAAGTCCCACTACGGAACGTGCATATTCAATTACAGATACTTGCATTCCAAGGCAAATACCGAAGAATGGAATTTTATTCTCACGAGCATAACGGATGGCAGATACTTTACCTTCGATACCGCGATCACCAAATCCGCCTGGTACCAAGATACCGCCGATGCCGTGTAGAAGCTCATCTACGTTCTCATCTGTAATTTCTTCTGCATTAACCCAGCGAAGTTTCACATCTGAATTTGCAGCAAATCCTGCGTGGGAAAGAGACTCAACAACACTGAGATAGGCATCATGAAGAGCAACATACTTACCAACAATCGCAATCTCCACAGTTCTTTCCAGCTTTTTAATTTGGCTAACGAGATTTTCCCACTCGCTCATGTCCGGCAATGGAGTCGTCAGCTTTAAATGGTTTACTACGATCTCATCAAGACCCTCTTCACGCAAAATCAAAGGAACATCATATAGAGTACTTGCATCGCGGCATTCCACCACAGCGTGAGGATCAATATCACAGAAAAGAGCCAGCTTAGCCTTAACATCTGCAGATAGTTCTTGCTCCGTACGGCAGACAATAACATTAGGCTGAATACCGATGCTGCGCAGTTCTTTTACACTGTGCTGTGTTGGTTTTGTTTTGATTTCGCCAGCAGCTTTAATAAAAGGAATTAACGTAACATGAATATACATTACATTGTCACGGCCTACATCACCTTTGAGTTGACGAATGGCTTCCAGATACGGCAGACTCTCGATATCGCCTACAGTTCCGCCAATTTCAGTAATAACAACATCCGATCCCGCTTCACGACCTGCACGTAAAACACGTTCCTTAATTTCGTTCGTAATATGAGGAATAACTTGTACCGTACCACCCAGATATTCTCCGCGGCGTTCTTTACTAATAACAGACGAGTATACCTTACCTGTCGTCACATTGCTGTTCTTGGACAGATTAATATCAATAAAACGCTCATAGTGTCCAAGGTCAAGGTCTGTCTCCGCACCATCATCTGTAACAAACACTTCACCATGCTGATAAGGACTCATTGTTCCTGGGTCCACGTTGATGTATGGATCAAATTTTTGAATGGTTACTTTAAGTCCTCTATTCTTGAGCAATCTCCCAAGAGATGCAGCCGTAATCCCTTTACCCAGGGAAGAAACAACCCCGCCCGTCACGAAAATATACTTTGTTGTCACTACTAATACCCTCCTATTAAAAGTCCGTTAAAATCAGGCGACATTATGATGTTATCCTAACCCATTTTTCAGGTTATCATCGTAAAAAAGGGAACATGCAAAAATTGCTTGCAAAAAAACATCCCGCCTCACACGTTCAAGGCGGTCCATTTTCTTACCTATCAACTTCCCCTATAAAAAACAAAAAAGCACACCCGAAAAACGGGGCACTTTTTTATATAAAAACAAGTGTAATTATTGTCGTTCAATCATAAGCCCATGCAATAGTTTACTCGTTTGCATGATCTTTTGTCAAGGATGTTCACAGACTTTATAAGACTAGGTTTGGGACTAATTTAAATCGTCTTCATCTTCTGAAGAGTCATCGTCTTCTTCTTCCAGGTCGTCCTCTTCATCAAGTTCTTCATCACCGATGATTTCTTCTTCGTCATCAGAATCGTCATCAAAGAGATCTTCGTCTTCGTCTTCATCTGGACTATCGAAATCTTCTTTTTCATTTACAAATGTGTCTAGTGTATCTTCTTCCTCAACATATTCCTCATCATCATCATCGTCATCATTGATGATTCTTGGACGTTTCGTACCAGTTACACCGTCCTCAGACTTATCTATTGGGTACCAACGTTTCAATCCCCAAAGATTCGTGCCTACATAGGCAAAACGACCATCAATATTGATTTCGGTATATAGCTGAGCGATGACATCATTTGATTCTGCAGCATTCAAACCACGTTGTTTAGCTACCTCTTGCATAAGATCACGGTAGTACATCGGTGTATTGACTGCTTTCAATACCATAAATGCCAAGTCAACTAACGGCATCTCACGAATTTGCTCTGGATCTAATTTTAATTTGAGTGAGGTACTCACTTGCGGACACTTCCTCTCACACATAATTCACTGACTTTTTTCGTTTCAATAACTTGGATCTATATCTAACATATCCATTAACAAACATAAGTAAAACCTATTTAGCACTAAAATGCAAGTTTTATGTAAGGAGATATCTTGCAAAAATAATTTCGCTTCTTTTAAAGCGAATCCAAAATTTAAAAAGACGGAGGTCCCTCCCCCGTCTTCTGACTGTATCCGCCCTGAAGAAATACTCTTCTACGGGTCCCCGCAAGAGCTATGAAGCTCTCCATGTATAGTATGAGTATTCTTCCGTTTTGACACGAACCAAATGGCCTATTTATTAAAAAAAACAGGCAAGTTTCCCATGCAGTTCGGATGTCCTCCTCATAGTATACCTCAAGCATGGCATCCAGAGGGGGACTTCCCAAAATGGACTATTCCACATTTTTAAAAATGATCCATAATGAAATTGAGCACACCTCCCGCCCAGTCGGAAGACATCAAATTATCCGTTTTATGAAACCACACCAATACTGGGACTGCCTAGATCAATTACGCAAAATGAAATCTTCCCTCAGCAAGCTACAGTATATACGTGCCTCGCATTTAATAAGAGCGCTCATTGTCCCTCTCCCCTCCTCCGCAAGACTCATTCACTCTCACAACGAAGTTATTGTTGAACAGGACACTAAAATCAAGGTCCACTTCGCTTCTGCACGGATTCCAAAACCAGAAAGCAGTCTGGGTGTCCCTTGGGGAGTAAAACAAATCCGAGCTCCTAAGGCATGGTCTACGTCAACGGGACATAAAATTAAAATTGCCGTTATTGATACTGGAGCTGATTATCAGCATCCTGATCTTAGACATTCATTGGCTAGAGGAATCAACTTGCTGAATAGGAATATGCTCCCGCTTGATGATAACGGTCATGGCACTCATATTGCAGGAACGATCGCAGCAGCGAACAGCATGGAAGGAATTATAGGTGTGGCGCCGAGATCCGTTATTTATCCGGTTAAAGCTTTTGACAATCAAGGCTCTGCCTATGTATCCGATATCATTCTAGGGATTGATTGGTGTGTCCGGAACCGAGTAGATATCATCAATATGAGCTTTGGTATGAGGACTAAGAGTAAAGCGCTCCTGGATGTCGTTAACAGAGCCACCAAACAAGGTATTGTTATCGTTGCATCTTCAGGGAATGATGGGAAACGAAGAAGCATTGATTATCCAGCAAGATATGCTCAAACCATTTCAGTAGGGGCATCAGATGAGAATCGGCAAATCGCTGATTTTAGCAACAGAGGTCCGCATGTAGATATCTATGCACCAGGAAAAAATATAAACTCCTGCTGGGTACAGGGAAGATATCATGAAATGAGCGGAACATCGATGGCAACTTCGCATGTGAGCGGGGCAATTGCGCTACTTATGGCGGAGAAACCCGGCTTATCTCCTGATGAAATTAAGAACCTAATTAGGAAAACAGCAACCCCTTTGCGTTCCCGTAAAGCCACAAGAGGGACTGAACAAGGGGGAGAATTGCATGCACTGCGCCTTCTTCGGGAAGGGATGAAATTATGAATTTCATAAAACAGCTAAATCGCAACCAGCTAATGATAATTTCATAGGAACTTAAAACAAACAAAAAACCCTCCCGTTCAAAGGAGGGTTTTATTTGTTTTCAGCAGAGGTACATAAACGTTCTTACATTTTTTCCGGAGCGCTTACGCCTACTAGCTTCAACGCATTGTTAATTACGATACGTACTGCACCGAGCAGAGCAAGACGAGCTTGTGTTTGTTCTGCATCATCTGTAATTACTCGTTCAGCCTTGTAATAACTGTGGAACATAGAGGCCAGTTCATATACATAACGAACGATGCGGTGCGGTGCATGTCCTTTTGCTGCGGTTGCAATTTCTTCAGGGAACTCACCAAGCTTGCGAAGCAAGTTGTATTCATGTTCGGAAGTCAGCTTGGATAGATCAACATCACGCACTGGATAAACCGTTATTCCTTGCTCTTCTGCCTGACGATATACGCTGCATACACGAGCATGTGCATATTGAACATAGAATACTGGGTTCTCATTGGAAGTGGAAATGGCCAAATCCATATCAAAATCAAGATGAGAATCCATACTGCGCATTGTAAAGAAGTAGCGAATTGCATCTACTCCCACTTCATCCATCAGATCTTCCATCGTTACTGCTTTACCTGTACGCTTGGACATTTTTACTTTCTCGCCATCTTGGAACAAGCTGACCATTTGGGCAATCAATACGATCAATTTATCCGGATCATTACCGAGTGCTTCCATTGCCGCTTTCATTCTTGGGATATATCCATGGTGATCCGCACCCCAAATATTGATCATGGTATCATATCCGCGAGCATATTTATCACGGTGATAAGCAATGTCTGGAGTCAGATAAGTATAGGTGCCATCATTCTTAATAAGCACACGGTTCTTATCATCGCCATACTTCGTAGTTTCGAGCCAAGTTGCTCCTTCTTCTTCAAAAATCTCATTTCTTTCGCGTAGTTCATCGAGCGCATTAAGCACTGCACCATTATCATATAATGAAGTCTCGCTGAACCAATTATCAAAGGATACCCGGAAACGGCCTAGATCACGTTTGATTTTATCAAGTTCTTTCTCTAAACCATAGTCTCTGAAAAATGCTGCACGATCGCTTGGGCTCATTTCAAGGAGAGAAGAACCTTTCTCCGCAATTAACTCTTTAGCAAAACCGCGAATATCAGCGCCATGGTATCCGTCTTCTGGCATCTCAACTTCTTGACCCAGCTCTTGAAGATACCGGGCTTCAATAGACTTGCTTAGGTTAAATACTTGGTTACCGGCATCATTAATATAGTATTCACGAGTCACTTCGTAACCTGCAAAGTCGAGCACATTACAAAGAGCATCCCCTACTGCTGCTCCGCGAGCATGGCCTAAGTGAAGGCTTCCTGTTGGATTCGCACTAACAAACTCAACTTGAACTTTACGTCCTTCGCCCAGATTTACCCGGCCATAGTCGTCACCTTGTTCTTGAACAAGTTCAACGATAGGATACAAGTAACTTTTCGTTAAACGAAAATTAATGAATCCAGGTCCCGCGATTTCTGCTGATTCAATCCCTGCATCGGAAAGATTCAGATGTTCAATGATTTGTTCAGCGATCATGCGAGGGTTTTTCTTAGCAATACGAGTAAGCTGCATCGCTGCATTTGTTGCAAGATCTCCATGATTCTTATCTTTTGGTACTTCGAGTACAATATTCGGCATTTCTTCTGAGGTAACCAGCCCTGCAGAAATTATGGCTTCTTCAATTCCTTTAGTTACCTGCTCGTTAATTAGATCGAGTGGATTGCGTGTCATGATTTTATTGATCCTCCTGAATTTCTATACTAATAGACAATTGTCCTGATTGTTCCTCAAATACATATAAATCATAGCTGAACGAAATCTTCCCCGATAAATTCGACAAGGATAAGGACAGCTCTTTCGTATCGGTAGATAAAGCAAAGGAACTAAAAGGTGAACGATAAAAACCGGGCAGCCTTTTCCCCTGTTCAAATGTTTGCTCTGATTCTACACCGCCGTGCCGAATCAGCTTTACACTATGGTCTGTTATCTTCACCGTGTTACGAATAGGTTTACTTCCAGGCAGCTGTTCTTCTTCCTCATAACGTATATATAAGGCATTACCTTTCCGTAAAGCTTCACCCACAACCTGCTGATTTACTTTCTCACCATCAGCGACACTGTGAATTTGGAGTTTGACAGGACTCCATACTGACATCTTTTTCTTCTCCCATCTATTCATAGGCGTACTTTCTTCATTCATCTTTTATATATTCTATATAGTTTACCGATATTGTTCAAATTTAAATCCTGCCTGCAGCTACAAAAAGAACCTGATTCTCGGTAGGAAACAAGGAATATGTGCTCGGCACGCATAAAAACACCCCTTAAATCTCTGACTAATAAAAAATCAGGAGGTTTAAAGGGTGTATTCTTTACGGAGATCTCTTATCTGCGTATTTAATAAAGATTTGAAAACAAATCGTTTACTTCACAAATCCAAGCAGCATCTCACGAAGAAGCTTCGCTGCCACAATCGGCGTCTGCTGTGTAGGATCATAGATTGGAGCTACTTCTACCACGTCAAAACCTACCACATTTACATTTGAGTCAGCAATCGCATGAATTGCTTCCAACAGTTCTTTAGAAGTAATTCCGCCCGCTTCCGCTGTACCCGTTCCCGGTGCTGCAGAAGGATCAAGCACGTCAATATCAATGGTGACATAGACAGGTCGATTACCCATAGAAGGAAGTTCTTTCTTCAACGGCTCGGCCACATCGAACGGATGGAAGTTAATATGCTCACGTGCATACTGGAACTCTTCTCTTGAACCAGAACGAATACCAAATTGATAGATATTCTTTCCACCCATAAGCTCAGCAGCTTTACGAATTGGAGTAGAGTGGGAGAGCGGCTCCCCTTCATACTGATCACGAAGATCAGCATGAGCATCAATATGAATGATCGCAAGATCAGGATATTTTTTATACGTTGCTTCAATTACCGGCCAAGTCACAAGATGTTCTCCGCCTAGACCAACTGGAATTTTATCATCTGCAAGCAAACCTTCCACATATTCACGAATCACATCGAGACTGCGGCTTGCATTACCAAAAGGAAGCAATAAATCTCCTGCATCATAATAATTCATATCTACAATGCTTTTATCGAGATAAGGACTATACTCCTCCAGTCCAACTGAAGCCTGACGAATATGTGCCGGGCCAAAACGAGAACCTGGGCGGAAACTTACCGTGTAATCCATAGGCATGCCATAAATTACAGCTTTAGCTCCCTCATAATCTTCGGAACTGCAAATAAACACGTTGCCTGAATAGGCTTGATCAAGCTTCATCTGTAAAAGACCTCCTCTATTTAATCAAATCTTCTACAAATTTAGGCAACACGAATGCTGCTTTGTGAAGACGCGGTGTATAGTATTTTGTATCCATTTCCGGAATTGCACTCTCATCCACTTCAAGCGGATCATATTTCTTGCTTCCCATAGTAAACGTCCACAGTCCACTTGGATAGGTTGGAATATTCGCAGTGTATACTCGAACAATCGGGAATACTTCCTTCACATCTTTATTTACACTTTGAATTAAATCTGCCTTAAACCAAGGATTGTCCGTTTGAGCAACAAAAATTCCATCCTCTTTTAAAGCTTCATAAATTCCTTGATAGAATCCACGCGTAAAAAGATTTGCTGCAGGACCCACTGGTTCAGTGGAATCTACCATAATAACGTCATAAGTATTCTTATGATCATGAATGTGCATGAAACCATCGTTTACAAGCACTTCAACACGAGGATTTTCTAGCCCACCCGCAATGCTTGGCAAATATTTTTTGGAATATTCAATAACTTTTCCATCGATATCAACCAGAACTGCCTTTTTCACCTGCGGGTGTTTTAATACTTCACGAATCACTCCGCCGTCTCCGCCGCCAACAACAAGAACCTGTTCTGGGTTTGGATGTGTATATAGAACCGGATGCGCAACCATTTCATGATATACGAATTCGTCTTTTTCTGTTGTCATTACCATACCATCAAGCAAAAGCATGTTGCCGAACTCTTCGGTTTTTACCATAGCTAAATCCTGAAAATCTGTCTTCTCACTTACGTAAGTCTCTTTAATCTTCATTGTAATACCAAAATCTTCAGTTTGTTTCTCCGTAAACCACAATTCCATCGTTAACTACCTTCTCTCGATTAGAATAAGTGTTCAGCCGTCATATGATCGCCGTAAAATGGCCCTATATAGGAAGGGTTCCCTGTAATTTAGGCCAGCTCAGCTGGAGTTTTCCATCGTAAACAGCGTTTACGAAGCGATATGGAAAAGACGTTCCTGGCTCGCACCAGTATGAATTCCGTTTCACTTCTAATATTGTACTAAACGTAAATACCTATAAATGCACTTTTGCATTATACGTTAAACCAGAAATAACTGTAAAGAAATTGTGAAGAATATCACTCTGCATCTTTTTATTCGCCTTTTTATTGGCCTTTTTATTCATCTTTTTCATCCACTGATACTTCTTCTTCCTCTGCTAGAATACGCTTCTTCCCTCGAAGAACAGGAGCTAGTGCATCTTGAACGGTCCCTTTCCACAGCGGGACGTCTGTACGATAGGCTGCCCTAGCATTAAGATGACCGGCAACAGGAGCTGTCATAAACACAAACAGAATACCTAGAAGGAGCCTTGCACTTATATACCCGTCATATACAATGAAAAACAAGAAACTTCCAAAAAGGATGCACAAAATCCCAAGTGTTGTACTCTTTGTTGCAGCATGAGCACGGAGATAAACATCTGGAAGTCGAATGAGTCCAAAGGCGCTCAGCACACTGATGATGGAACCAAACAGAACTAAGAGCCCGATGAGTATACTAAAGATCGTCATCATTTTCGAGTACGACCCCCCTCTCGATAAATCTTGCAAAGGCGACTGTACTAATAAAAGCCAAGATGCCTATAAGCAAAATAATATCTACGTAAGCCTGTGTATGAAGCAGCATGGAGAGAACCGCCACACTTCCTATGAGCTGAATTCCTATCGTGTCGAGTGCAGTAATTCGATCTGCCATTGAAGGACCTTTTAATATCCGATATAGACAACCGATTATTGAGATACCTAATAGAAGCAAAGAAATATTTAGAATGACTTGCAGCATTATCTCGTCACCTCCATTATGGCTTTTTCAAAGGAATCCCGGATGCTTGAAACCATTTCCTCTTCTTCAGACATGTTAAAAGCATGGATATATAAGGTGCGTTTGTTTTTTGAAATTTCCAGCGCAAGCGTTCCCGGTGTTAAGGAGATAAATAGAAATAAAAGCATGATTTCAAAGTCCGAAGTCAGCTCCGTCCGATACTTAAACGTACCTGGGGTAATATCCAGCTTCGGCTTCAGTATGGCGCCAATCACCTGAAATGACGAGCGGAACAGTTCGACGAGAAGCAATTTCAGCAGCTTGATCACAGCCCAAATACGGATAATATAAAACGGAGTGGGAAAAAAGCGCCGGAATATTCCAATAATGAATAGACCTAATACATATCCCGTTACGAAACCGGCTCCAGTCCAGGATTGATTCAAAAGCATCCATAAGAAGGCGATGATCAAATTAAGTACGATTTGTCGTGCCATCGATCACCACTCCTTCATTACGTTATTAATATAAAGATTAGGGTCTATGAGTACGTGTGCTGCTGTTGAGAGTGCAGGATAAAGAACTTCAGCAAATATTCCTATTCCAATAATCAGAATAAACAGGAACCCTGACGGAACAAGCAACTTGTTTACAGAAATCTGTGTTGTCCCTCCATGAATTGTTTTATCCCTGCCCCAAAATGCATAAATGAACACCCGCAGCACAGAGTACAGCATAATAAAACTTGCAATAACAGCAATGGCTGTAAGCCCATAAAGACCTGCATCAAGTCCTCCTTCAAACAACATCAGTTTACCTGGAAATCCACTAAGCGGCGGTACTCCGGCAAGAGCAAGTGCTGTAACAAAGAACATCCAGCCGAGTAAAGGGTATTTCTTAATCATCCCACCCATATTGTTCAAATTAGATGTACCCGCAGCAGCAATGAGTGCTCCTCCGAGCAAAAAGAGCAGTGATTTGATAATCATGTCATGTATGAGATAAAACATGAGACCCTCAAGTGCCAGCTTATTGCCAGCTGCCATACCAAAAGCAACAAATCCTACACCCGCTACGACATTGTAGACAAGTATTTTGTTCACGTCCTTATAAGCGATCGCTCCAATAACGCCGAGCAACATTGTCGCTCCTGCCATCCAGCCAATAATAGCATTTGTAAATTGCAGATCATGATAAAAGATTAACGTGAATACCCTTACGATGGCATATAAACCTACTTTGGTCAGCAGACCAGCGAATAAGGCAGTGACAAGAGCCGGCGGAGCTGCGTACGATCCAGATAACCAGAAAAAGAGAAACAGACCTGCTTTAATGCTGAAGATAAGCAAAAACAATAAAGCAATGACCCCTAAAATTCCATCTTGACCTACTTCAGCCACTCGTACAGACAGATGGGCCATATTAATGGTCCCTGTCACAGAATACAGATACCCAATAGCAACTACTAGTAAAGATGACGAAACCATATTAATAAGTACATATTTCAGTGACTCTCTAAGCTGACGTTCTGTATTGCCCAGTACCAAAAGCGCATAAGAGGAAATCAGCATCAGCTCAAAGCAAACAAACAAATTAAATAGATCACCTGTTAGAAAAGATCCATTTACACCCGCCATTAAGAATTGAAAAAATACATAGAAGTGATGTTTCTCCCGCTCTTCTGTAATGCTTTGAAAAGCATAAAAAGTACAGGCGACTGAAATAATGGAAGACACCAACACTAATAATGAAGCGAGTGTATCTGCAACAAATACAATGCCGTAGGGAGCTGCCCATCCCCCCATATTAAGAAGCTGAAGCCCTGATGTGGACACCGTATAAAATAAGAAAGCCGTAACCAGGAGCGTAGCAATCGAACCAATTCCACTAATCAGGCGCTGCATCCGGACAGATTTCATAAAGAAAACGAGCAAAATTCCGGTGAGTACAGGCAAGAAGATGGGAAGAACAACCACATTATTCATATTTCGGCCCCCTTACTTCTTCCATATCGTCCGTTTTTAACTTCAGATAGGAGCGATACGCAAGGACGAAAAAGAATGCCAAAAGTCCAAAGTTAATAACTATGGAGGTTAGAATTAATGCCTGTGGCAGTGGATCTACGTAATTCTCGGCCTTCTCTCCTAAAAGGGGAGGTGCTCCCGTCTTTAGACGGGCCATGGTCATCAGGAGTAAATGTACACCATGGGTTAACAAGGAAAGACCTAGTACAAGACGAAGCAAACTCCTTGAAAGAATTAAATACACTCCTATAGCAAATAGAATACCTACGGTAACACTCATAATAATTTCCATAACTAACGGTCCTCCCCGATCTGTAAGATGATCGTCATGGTGACACCCAAGACAGCCATAAACACCCCAGTCTCAAATAGGGTAGCAGTCGTTAATTCCACTTCTCCCAGCAAAGGAATATCAAAATATCCAAATGCCTGACTCATAAATGGTAAGTCAAAGACAAAGGAACCAGCCGCTGTTGCCAAAGAGATTAAGAGCCCACAGGCGATAACTGTACGATAATCTACGGGTAGAATCCGGCGAAGAGTATCTGTATTAAACGCAATGGCTAAAAGAACGAGAGCGGATGCGGTAACCAGTCCACTAATAAAGCCTCCGCCTGGTTGATGATGTCCCGCAAAGAAAAGATAGAGCGCAAAGATAAGGATGATAAACACGATAATTTTAGTACTCATCTGCAGGAACACATCGTTACTGCGAAGTGAAACACTGTTCCAACTCTCTGGATTCGAGTTACTTTTCTCTTCCTCCGTTGATTCGTGCTTCTCCTTTGCGATTGTATGATGAGAAGATCCCAAGTCTTTGCCATTCATGTTGAGATTAATCATGGAATAAATAGCAAGTGCTGCTACGCCTAAGACCATAATTTCAAGTAATGTATCAAAACCTCTAAAATCGACCAGCAGTACATTCACAATATTTTTTCCGCCTGCTAGGTTGTAACTTTCCGCCGTGTAGAACTCAGATATGGTTTCAAGCTGTATGGTTCCGCTAGCAGCGAGAGCAATCAGCATGATAATAATACCCACACCAATAGAAACAATCAGGTTTATAGACTTATATTTCATGCTCGATTTCGGCGTAAGTTCAGGAAGATGATAAAAGCACAACAGAAACAGTGCTACGGATACAGTCTCCACAACCATCTGGGTCAAGGCGAGGTCTGGTGCACGGAATAACACAAAGAACAAACTAACCAGATAACCAACTGCTCCTGTTAAAATAACAGCCGATAAGCGATGTTTAGCAAAGGGTATACAGATTGCTGTAACGACGAGACCAACAAGTAAAATGGTTTCGTATAACTTAAAGGAATCATATCCACTGAAATTCCATTCAATATTCGTTGCATGATAGAAACCGTAGCTGATCAACACAATCATAAACACAAAGATATAGATGAGATAGTTCCGAACCGAACCATTCATATAAGTTTGTGTCCAACGTTTAGAAAATCGATGCAATGCACGAAATACAGCATTATAAAACTTATTAACGGTATACACAGGGATATAATCTTCATAAACCGTTTTCCAGCGAGGCAGCAATTTATAAGAGATAACACCCAGTACAATGACTCCTGCCGTCATCCATAATTCTGGAGTGACACCGTGCCAGAGATACAAATGGACATCAAACCGTTCCCCTTCAGCGAGGAGTGGAGATAGTACGGAAGCCATTGCCGGTTCTATAATCGACGAGGATAAAATATCGGGATAAATACCGGTGATTAATACCATAGATACAAGAATAAGGGGAGGAATCAACATTCCAATTGGAGCTTCATGCAGCTTTTGGAGTGGAATATCTGTTTTGTTCTTACCAAGGAAGGTACGAAACACAATAACGAGCGAGTAGATAAACGTCATTACACTACCGATCCAGGCAAGTACAGGAAAAATAATCCCCCATGTGCCAAGGCTAAATATAGAAAAGTCTGCTGCTTCAAGTGTGGCTTTGAAGAACATCTCCTTACTGACAAATCCATTAAATGGCGGCAGGCCGGCCATAGAAAAGGTACCGATCAGCGCAACGGTAAACGTAAACGGCATAACGGTAATTAACCCGCCAAGTTTCCGGATATCACGTGTACCGGTCTCATGATCTACAATCCCTGCCATCATAAATAGGGAGCCTTTAAACAGTGCATGATTGAACAAATGAAGTAATCCTGCCATTGTAGCTGTGGTATAAAGCAAGGACTCTGCGCCATAACCAAAGTAGAGTGCGGCTGATCCTAGTCCAAACAAAGACATAATTAGCCCCAGCTGCGATATAGTGGAATAGGCCAAGATTGCCTTTAAATCTGTTTTCTTTATGGCAATCAGTGCACCATAAACCATTGATATCGTCCCCACCAAAGAAATGATCCAAAACCAAGTGGCTTCTCCGCCAAAAACAGGTGTAAACCTGGCAACAATATAAATTCCTGCTTTGACCATGGTTGCCGAGTGCAAGTATGCACTAACGGGTGTTGGGGCCTCCATTGCATCAGGCAGCCAAACATGGAACGGAAACTGCGCTGATTTGGTGAAAGCTCCTATTAAGATTAAAATAAGAGCAGGAACAAATAGATGATGCTCTGCAATATTAGATACAGATGCGATCGTCTCCCGAATGCTGTAAGATCCGCTGATCAGATACAGTAAGATAAATCCAGTTAACATGGAGAATCCACCAAAAACAGTAATCAGGAATGACTTACTCGCGCCGCGGATTGACGCCTCTTTCTTGTGATGAAAAGCGATAAGTAAAAAAGAAGCAATACTGGTTAGTTCCCAGAACCCATACAAAACCATCATATTATCTGAAAGAACGACACCAAGCATGGCACCCATAAAAAGGAGCAGATATAGATAGAAACGATGCAAAGCTTGATCCTGCTTCATATAATAAATGGAATACAGTACAACCAAAGAGCCAATACCAGTAATAAGCAGCGCTAACAGTAAGCTTAACCCATCCAATAAAATGGTGAAGTTAATCCCAAGGGATGGCATCCAATCTAGCGATTCACTAATCAAATTTCGGTTACTTATTTGTGGAATTAAGCTCAGAAAGTAAATCAGTAGGACAAGCGGGATGGTTAGAACCGCCCAGCCCAAGTGGAAGCTGCGAGACAAACGTTTCATAAACGCTATCCCAACTCCTGCTAGAATGGGGAGCAGTATGGCCGCATGAATCAAGTACACAAGTACACCCCCTATGTAAAATAAAGAATCCAAAAGTCGTAGAGCAGAGTTAGCATGAACTAGACTTTATGTTAACCTTTACCCTAAATACCTGTGTAAAGAATCTGTACAAATCGTGAATAATGGATGAATTGTATTCCCATAATGGAATATAAGGCAGTTTTTTTGAAAGGAGACCTATGTGATGCCAGAATCTACAGATCAGTCAAAAACGCAATATTCTCGCACCAAAAAGATTCTGAAGTGGTTAGCAGGACTAACCGTACTGGGTCTGATATTTGCTGTTATACTTCTTGTCTATCTATATGCGACTAGTCTTCCTCTTGCAGATAATGACCATAACTCCAGGCTTTTTGATATAGATGGTGAAGTTATCGCCACATTCTCTCCCGAAGGGAAGGATTCAATTCCCGTCAAGTTAGACCAAGTTGCACCTACTCTTACCCAGGCTACCATCTCGGTAGAAGATCGAAAGTTTTATTCACACTATGGGTTTGACTGGAAAGGAGTGGCTCGTGCCATTCTCGTTAATATAAAAGAGATGAACATGTCCCAAGGGGCTAGTACGATCACACAGCAGCTGGCAAGAAACTTGTATCTGTCTCATGAGAAAACATGGTCTCGTAAAATTAAAGAGGCTATATACACAGCACAGCTTGAAATGAAGTACACCAAAGATGAAATTTTACAAATGTATCTTAACGAAATCTATTACGGCCATGGTGCTTATGGTATTGAATCCGCAGCGCAAATGTATTTTGGCAAGTCTGCAGCCGATTTAAATTTAGCGGAAAGTGCAATGCTTGCCGGCATTCCAAAAGGACCGACCTATTATTCTCCCTACAACAATATGAAGAAGGCGAAAGATCGTCAAAAGGTTGTACTGAATTCAATGGTCACTACCGGATCTATTACGCAAGAGGAAGCTGATGAGGCTTATAATGAAATGCTTGATATCAAGCCGAAAAGTCAGCCAAAGACAAATGAAAAAGCCTCCTATTTCCGAGACTATATAAGGAACGTAGTTGTTAATGATCTGGGGATTGATTCAGCCAAATTGGAACATGGCGGTCTTAACATTTACACCACCCTAGATATGAAGATGCAAGATGCTGCTGAAGATGCGATCGCTAACGGAATGGGTAAGGAAAGTGATCTTGAAGTAGGTTTAGTATCCGTTGATCCAAGAAATGGATATGTAAAGGCCATGGTCGGAGGCACAGACTATAACACCAGTCAGTACAACCATGCACTAGCGGATAATAGGCAGCCTGCATCCTCTTTTAAACCGATTATGTACTTGGCTGCCATTTCATCAAAGCAGATGACCGCTATCTCGCAATTTGATAGTAAACCGACTGTGTTCAAGTACGATAATGATCGTAAAACGTATGAGCCAAAAAACTTTGGTGATAAATATCTTGGACCCATTGATATGAGAAAAGCAATTGCGGTCTCTGATAATATTTATGCGGTGAGTACTCTAATGCAAATCGGAACAGACCCTGTTATTGAAATGGCCAAAAAACTCGGGATTACAAGTTCACTTAATCCCGTACCATCGCTGGCGCTGGGGACATCGCCTGTCAGTCCTTTTGAGATGGCGTCCGCTTATTCAGTTCTCGCTAATGAGGGACTTCGCAATGCCCCTATAGCTGTGCTGAAAATTACGGATGCAGCAGACCGAATTGTCTACAAAGTGCCGGAACAGACCCCTGAACAAGTAGTCGACACTGCTTCTGCTTATGTAGTAACAAGTCTGCTCGAAAGTGTCTTTGATACAGGCGGAACCGCTCACCGGGTAGCAGATAAGATCAAGAGACCGGTTGCCGGAAAAACAGGCACCACCAGTTCAGATGCTTGGCTTGTTGGCTATACACCCGAATTATCAACAGCAGTATGGGTAGGATATGATAATAATCAGGAGATTACTACTTCTGAAAGCCGAAGAGCCGCTCCTATTTTTGCAGAATATATGGAAAAAGCGCTCGAAAATGTTCCGCCGAAAATATTCCCTGTTCCTGAAGAAGTGGTTAGTGTCTATATCGATCCTTCTACCGGAAAACTTGCCGGGGAGAACTGTGAAAGCCGTAGACTTGAAGTGTTTGTCCGCGGTACAGAACCTACGGAATACTGCGATGAACATGAAGCAAAACCGGGTTCAAACGGAGAAGAAGAAATTCAAAATGACCGAGATGATTCTTGGTGGAATCACTTTAAACGTTGGTGGACGAATTAAGGGTCAAACAACTGTACGTTGTTACAAAATAAAGAGGGTTTCGGCTATTGAACTGAACCCCGAATGGTAGACACTTTAAAAAAAGTGACTCCATTCGGGGTTTTTCTATTTTCTTTATAGAAAAGTCCCGTTATACTAACATTACAATTTTTTAGAACGGAGTATTTTTCATGAGTAAGATTATCTTTAATGAACACCAACAAAGACAATTAGAGGCCAATCCAAATGTTAGAATCGTGACAGATCGGACGATTCAATATACCCCTGACTTCAAACTACTAGCGGTTAAACAAAACCAAGCTGGCAAAGGACCGGCAGAAATTTTCACAGAAGCTGGATTTGATTTGAAGGTGATTGGCCTAAGTAAAGCACGAAGTGCTTTAGATCGTTGGCGCAGAACATTTCAAACCTATGGAGAAAATGGTTTTTTTGAAGAACGTCGAGGAAAAGGCAGTAAAGGACGTCCTAAGAAAGAAAATGCCTCCGCAGAAAGGAAATTAGCCCAAGCAGAAGCGCGTATTCGGCTGCTAGAGGCGGAGTTGTCTTTACTAAAAAAGCTAGACGAGTTAGAAAGGCAGGCGAAGAAGAATCGTCGTTAACAGCTCGAGAGAAATACCAAGTCATCAATGAAACGATTCGGCAGTATCAATTGAAAAACATGGTCCGTTACTTATGTGAAGTGGCTAAAGTAAGTCCTAGTGGCTATTACAAGTGGCTTCAAAACGGAGAAAAACGAGCCCTCAGTGAAGAATCAGATTTTCAAGATTATCTCTTTCTAAAAGAAATTTATGATCAAGCTAATGGGAAAATTGGTTATCGTGGTTTGTATATGAAAGTTGCTGAAAAAGCCGGTCAGCCCATGAATCATAAAAAAATCTTACGTTTAATGCGCAAGTTTCACTTCTTTGCCAAAGTACGAAGAGCAAATCCTTATCGAACGTTAGCCAAAGCTACAGAAGCTCACCGCCAGGTACCAAACCACTTAAAACGTCAGTTCAACCAAGAGGAGCCTGGGAAAACATTCGTAACCGACATTACTTACTTGCAAATTCAGGGTGGTAAAACGGCTTATTTATCTTGTGTAAAAGATGTGGCGACACGGGAAATTGTCGCTTATGAACTTTCAACGAGTTTACGGATGGAAATTGTCTATCGAACGTTAAGCAAATTAGAAGACTTTATTGGGAATCGACTACATCCAGAAGCCATGATTCACTCAGATCAAGGTTTTCATTACACCCACCCAGAGTACCAGACTCGTGTAAAGAGGATGGGATTCCTACAATCCATGTCGCGAAGAGGAAACTGCCTAGATAACGCACCGATGGAATCCTTCTTTGGACACATGAAAGACGAAATACCTTATAAACAAGCTACCAGTATAGTAGAACTTAGACGAATGGTTGATGATTACATGGACCACTATAACAATACAAGAAAGCAATGGACATTAAAAAAGATGACTCCGGTAGCCTACCGAAGCCATCTCATTGCCGCTTAAATAGCGGCACATCCTTTTTTTTAAACTGTCTACTTAATAGGGTTCAGTTCACACGACGGTAGGGTCTTCACATTTCTTGGACAGATTACTGATCGCATTGTTCGCATACTTGAATTAAACCAAGAAGAAGGCTGACTGATTCCTCCGCCAACTTCAATATAAATGTCCTTAACAATGCTGTTGTAGAATAGTCTTCTATGTAAAATGCCTTACCTTCATGATCTTAACTCAGACTGCAGGCGAACTAGCCTAGACTAGCGCCTACAGTCTTTTTATTTTCAAGCTATGGAAAGTATATCAGAAAAAGCCGAACAGTTTAGTCTTCCTCCTCCCTTAGTGCTGCATTCACTTGTCCAATTTGCTGTAGCACCGCATTTTGAAATTTCAGTTCTTTTATGATTACTCCATACTCTTCGTTTAGCGATTTTACGGTTTCATTAGATTCATTCAGGTAATTGTGTTTGATAAAATCGACCTGAGCTTCATCATCAGCAAACTTGTTCATTGCACTACTCATTATGTTGTCTTTGTATTCTGCTTTTTTAATCCGCTGTTCCAGTTTTTCAGCTTCCTGTTCCAGATATTCGACGCGGCTGCTGATTTCTCTTTCCCATACCTCTAAGTCTTCTTGTTCCACTATGATTCATCCTTCCCTTTCATTCATCCATCTTGCTATGTATATATAAACCAAAACATACGGATAAATCACAGTCCTCACAAAAAAAAAGAGCACCAGCTATTAACCGGTGCCCTCTTTCTATTGCTTAGTAAAGAATTGTTTTAGAAATAATAACCAACAGGATGAAAAGAACAAGGATTGCTCCAATTGATGTCCATCCACCGCCGTATCCTCCACCGAAACCATAACCGTATGCTTCGCTCATTGTCGTCTCCTCCTTATCACTAAGGTATGAGATAATATATGATCAAAGCCGGAATGTGGCAGGGCAGAAGTCTAATTTGGTTATAAAACTTTCTCTAAATCATGTCCTTCTTTATTTTGCGTGGTGTGGCTTGCCTTCATGCTTTTCACGGCGCATACCAGCTAAACCAAACAAACCGAGAAGACCAAGCCATCCCCAGTTACCATGACTTGTTGTAGAACGAGCATTTACGCTGTTTGTACCATACGTTCCTGTACCAGTACCATATCCATTATAGCCATTTGTGTTATACATGTTCTCATTCATGTTACGGGTACGAGACATGTTGGAGTATCCTCCTGAATGAGAATCATTGTAGCTTTTTGAATCATAATGGCCCTTTGTCTCATTAACCTGATTCGTTGTAGAATTGGTTTTCATGTGACTGCTTTCAGCCATAGCTGGGACTGCAATAGCCATAGAGATACTTGCTGCTGCGAGCATGGTTGCCATTTGTTTTTTCATAACAGTCATACACCTCCAGATAAGTTTTGGTTGCGATTATAGATTCCCCTTCAGCAAAAAAACTTATTCGACAATGTAACTGGAGGATATAGGACAACAAAAAACTCACCGTTTGCAGCCGGCGAGTTTTTCGTATATACCATATTTAAAGGGGGGAATACGGTTGCTATTATAAAAAACCATCCTTAAAATAACATAATAATAACCTGAAAATAACATAAAAATTGCACATTTACCGATGACCTCGACGAGATCGCACGACAAAGGTATATAGGTCTTTTTCTAATTTCTGTCCATTCTCCAGCTCTACAAAAGTTTCATCATGGGATGTAATGACTGCTCGATAAGCAATCAATTTAGGGCCTTTCCAAATCGTAACTGCTGATCGAAAATAAATGGCATTATCAAATTGGAGCGGCTGTCTCATAATATAACCTACCGAATGTAATGAAGAACGTGCTTTCCGTTTCCCACGTCCATGTGCGTCCTCAGGAAGAGCGTGAATTCTTGCAATCTGAGCAAAAGGAATCTTGATTCGTTTGGCACCCACCACCACTAACTGAGCTTCGTCATCCCATTTGAGCAGTATTCCTTGTACAGGGTCTTTATGACCATCCATTCGGTCTACGATCACCCTGCGACCAATCCAGTGTTGCATCATTCACCCTCCTTTCTAACTTTCCGGAATGACCCAATCGACGGTCTTCATTCCTTTAGATTCCAGAAATTGATTCGCTTTTGAAAAAGGTCTGCTTCCTATAAAACCATGACGAGCGGCAAGCGGGCTAGGATGCGAAGATTCAATCACCAA
Source organism: Paenibacillus sp. An7 (assembly GCF_009870785.1). Lineage (GTDB taxonomy): Bacteria > Bacillota > Bacilli > Paenibacillales > Paenibacillaceae > Paenibacillus. The sequence goes on along the minus strand of NZ_WTWX01000007.1, from coordinate 149,856 downwards.
ATGACGAGAACGGTCAATAAAGGCTCCTTTTTTCTGAGCATGGTTTCCCCATAGCATAAATACAGCCGGCTGATTTCGCTCATTTATTTTCTCAATGACAGCATCTGTGAATCGTTCCCATCCAAGACCCTTGTGTGAATTAGGCTGACCCTCTCGTACAGTTAATACATTATTTAATAATAATACCCCTTCTTCTGCCCAATGTGTAAGTGAACCATGGGAAGGAATAGGTGTCCCAAGATCTGCATGCAGCTCTTTATAAATGTTCCGTAAAGAAGGAGGAATCCTAACCCCTTTTTTGACCGAAAAGCTCAGTCCTTCCGCTTGACCTTGTCCATGATAAGGATCTTGTCCAAGAATAACCACTCGGGTATCCGAATAAGAAGTTAACTTTAGTGCATTAAATATTTCCTCTTTCGGTGGAAATACATGCTCTGTTTTATATTCTACTATAAGTGCATTGCGAAGCTCTTGTATATATTCCTTGTTCATCTCATTGTGTAAAATAGTATCCCAATCATTATAGAACATGGAGTATCTTCCTTTCGCAGTAAGAGTAAATGGAAACTTATAAAAAAATAAGCTGGTCTCCGCTAAGGAGCCAGCTTATACATATAAGATGCCGAGGACCGGGATCGAACCGGTACGGTAGTCACCTACCGCAGGATTTTAAGTCCTGTGCGTCTGCCAATTCCGCCACCCCGGCATATATAGCGCTTATCTTGCGCATATACACCGATTTTTTGAATTATCTAAGTGCTATTAAACTTCAAAAAATCCTGCGAAATTGATTATAACATGATTATAAATTTTATACAACATTTTTTTAAAAATAATATTCATCATCATAAAACCTACAAATTAACAGATCTAAAATGATTAGATGAAACAAAAAAAACTTCCTACCGTCAATAGAATCAGAAAAAGAAATGCTACTAGAGGCTGAGTCGCCATAAACAAGGTTATTACTTTCCATATATCTCTTGTCCGATATATAAAGACATTAATAAGATAGAAGAAAAAAACCACAATAGGCAGCATGACAAGAAATATCGCCAGCAAACCGGCACCAGGACTCTGCACCACCTTACCTAGCCCGCTTATCATGATAAGAACGGGGTCTAACAGCATAATTGCCATGATATACAAAAGTAAGGTTCCAGATATGAATCGTATCATCGATATTTGTTCATGGGTTCTTTTCAAAATCAAGTGAAGGAGCAGCATAGTGACAACGGCATAGTATATAAACATGAGCCCAAACGTCTTCATATCATCACTATTGCCGTTGCCCGATAAATATAATTCAATGAAAAATCCCATACCACTCTCTCTTTTTATCAGATTCCAGCTTATCTCTTACAGATCGATCAACCAAACCGCTCTGTTTTATACCATTTGGATTTTCGCTTAAACACTTTATCCAGAAAAATGGAGATGAATGCTTTGAGAGAAATAATAAGAAAAAGCTGTGCATACGTAAAGTAAGAAATACAAGCCAGCACGAAATTCCGTGTGTTGCTTTGTCCATAGTCTGTAGCAAGCGCCAAGTTAATTTGAAGGACGTACAAATAATACATCAGTGCCCATGCAATCATTAAAAAGATATACACATCAGAGGAGAACTGAAATGGCATGACGACGTCCATCCCAAACAAAAATAAGACCTGATACACCACATTAATAACAAAAAGAACATCTGATACAAGGATCGCAAGTAAAAACCAGAAATAGCTGGTTCCATAATAAAGGACCTGAACTTTAACCCTCCAGCTGGTCGATGGTTTAAAAAGTTCGAGAATATGATCCATCACAACGCTATAATTTCCTTTGGCCCATCGTTCGCGCTGTTTCATGTAAACTCGTAAATCTTCAGGCTCTTGTTGATATGCTTCTGCCTGTGGTGCCAGTGCTATGAGCTGACCTCGTGATAAAATGTCAAAAGATATGGCGGTATCTTCGGTAATTGCATCTTCATCCCAACCGCCGATTTCACGAATCAATTCTGTTTTTATAATAAAATTTGTGCCTGGAATGGTACCAAGCTTAAATAACTCCCACATTCCTGTGTGATAAATTCGCTGCGCAGTGACAAGTTCGAGATTTATACATTTGGACAAAAAATTCTGAGCTCTGTTCCGAGCCTTATTACGACCGAATACGGCTCCATAGGTTTCCGGATCTTCTAATGCTTTATCGACCAAAAACAGAAGTGCATTCCGCTCTGGAGCTGCATCTGCATCATAGATACAAATCCACTCCCCTGTAGCATGAGAAAGTGCATCATTCAGAGCCCCTGATTTACCTCCCGTCCCCTTTCTCTCCATAATCATAAAATCCCTTGACTGATAATCGGGATGTTTTTTAAGATCGTAGAGCTTCTTAGCCGTGTTATCTGTACAGTTGTCCGCAATTACAATAACTTGTAGTTTATCATGCGGATAATTCATTCTAAGAATATGTTCAACCGTCATTTGTATAACTAACTCTTCATTATGGGCGGGAACCATGACCGTAACTTTGGGAGCCTGTTCTGATATGGAAGGTATAACGAGTTCTTTTTTACTTTGCCTAATTATAAAACGCTGTGCGCCAATCATCATAAGAATCGATATAAAGACTGAAATCCAGATACTAATGATCGCTGGTATGAGCAAGAAATCACCCACTGATTTTCCTCCGGTTATATTTATTCATCGTTTTTCTGCGCAAGATCAGCGTATTAATCGTAATAAACAAAATAGCAACTCCGAAAACGATACTTATAAAGATGCATAATGGGACAAACCAACTGTTATAAGACATTTTCATCACCATTCTTTCTTAAAATTAACAATCAGATATACTCACCTATCAAATCAGTCTCCGCATTCCGTTCCAAAGCAGCGAGTACGGCTTCATAATCTTCATATTCGTTAAATTGATCTTTTGAGAAAACCAGGGCTCCGGAACGAATAATGAGATTGAGCTCCTTATCTCTTCGGCTGAGTAGCTTAACGTCCATGAGTGCATTTTTAATTCGGTCGGTTAGCGATTTTAAGTGCTCTTTCTTTGTAAGAGGGAAGATAACGATAAACCTTCCTTTATCCACATAAAACTTATAATCTTCATATCTTATATGGGTTTGAATTGTATCTGATAGTTCTAAGAGCAGTTCTGCATATCCCCCTGAACCAAGGGTTTCACGAACTAAAGGCAGGAATTCAATCTTAAAGATCGCTATACAAAAATGATATTGATCGGAATATCGATTCGCTAGATTTGTCTGTTTTATCAGCGTATCCTTGAAAGCCTCTGTATTTCCGAGCGTTGTATCAAAATCCACATCTGGATTTCGCAAACGGAGGTCTTCCATTCGCTGAGCCAGGCGTTTTTGCTGGATTAAACCCTCTCGAATAACGGATGCTACAACCATGCTTCCTGGAATCCATAGAAAAGACTGCAAAGTGATCCAATTCTTATCTGCTAGAGTCACAAGCCATACAAAATAAGCTACCATAAAGACGAAGACACATACCGCTGTAATGCCTCCTGAAACTAAAAAACCAAGTAACAAAGCAACCAGCGACAGACTGCTAATAAGAAGTTCACTTGCGGTAAAACCTTGTTCCTGAGAAACATGCATAAAAATCCCAGCCTGCTGTAATATCAAAAGGAGTGTTAACAAGGTATAACCAAATGCTGCTTTGTAACGCACGAATAGATTGTTCATTTTCCTCAACACCATTTAATGTATTTTCATATTAATGCAATTATTGCAGACATAAATTTATAAAACAACAAATTTCTACAAGATTATATCATTGCTTTTCAGATTTATACAATAAAAGATAATTGGAAACAAACACAAAAAACGCCCACTACGATCGTGGACGTTTTAAAAATTTATTGTTTATGCACTTTTACTAATTAAGCATTACTTGCCAATCCGAACAGCCTTATGGAGTAAACCGTTATTTTCCACGAGAACTACTTCACTTGTGTTCGCTTTTTTAAGTTGATAAATAGCTGAGCCCTTTTTCAAATAGTTACTCTCTCCATCCGCACGATCCAGCTTTTCATACGTTTGGCCTTGCTCTAGATTCCCTACTTCTTCATCTGTGAGTGTGGAAGTCACTTCACCAAGTTTTTTTCCTTTTAACTTATCAGGAAGGTTTGCTTCTGTAATAATCTTGAATGTACTTCCATCAGCCCATACTAGAAATGGATAGGCAGAGAGTTGCTCACTCGCTTCATTTTTGGATTCTGCACTAGCTAAATCTTCTTTTACTACCTCCTCTTCTACTACCTCATCATCTATTTCAGCTGCTTCTGCTTCTTCTACAGCCTTATCGTTGGTTTCTTCCACTTGATTTTCCTGAGGAATTGTCTGATTAGGACTTGAAGTATCCTGTACCTCATTTGTTCCACAAGCAGCAATCATCAGCATAAAACTCAAAACAGCAGTCATTTTACATAATTTAAAAATATTCATTCTATCTTCCCTTCATGTTGTTCGTTAGTTGTAGTTAATATTAAGTGAAGTTAAGGGTTCATACCATTCATAAGTTATGTAGTCCAGACCCTCGTACTTTAAGGAAATCACATTTGCAGCTATTATTCCTCCCTGTAACTTTTCTTCTTACTTATTAAATGAATCCACCAAGCCATCCCGCCAACACCAATAGCTATTATAACCGCCAAGAAGATAATATAAAAGCCATGTATATTCATCTTAATCTTACCTCCTCTTCATTTCTTATAACCATCTATGTCCTATTCTTAAACTTTCTGCTGTTTTGTAAACAATACATAAACATTTATGCAATATTTTGTTTAGAAAGCATAAAAGCCGTTTAATTTAATTTTAAGATTCTTTTTGGATATTTGTAGAAATATTGAACTAGTTCTGTTAGACTATTTGTAGATGAGAAAATAAACTGCATGTGTACAAAGTATCTTTTTTTAGATGCACGAAGACCTGTATTATGTACTTATTACGATCTGCATAGGAGAATAGGCTTATGAATAAAGAAGCGGCGATTGCCATCAAACGAAACCAGGAAATTATAGTGAAAAGTAAAAATGGGGAAACGATCTCAGGCTTTCCGGTCGAAACCGACCACCCTTCTCGTCTTATCCTTCGTACGACATTCGGACCTGTGTGGATCCCTTATGAGGAAGTAGAACAGGTCACGAGAATTCTAAGCATAAAAAGGTCTAAAAAATCCTTTCAAACTTGTACTCGCTAAGCTAAATGCAACTATTTGAACGAAATCATAGAAATAAAGTCGGGAGGTTACTCTTCCGGCTTTATTTATTTGTATATCTTTATTAAGATTAATGACTAGGATATCTCTGCATATCTTATAGGTGCTGATGGATATGTTAAGAAGAGAACAGGCAGCAAATAAAGAAAAGGTAAGGGAGGTACGCTCGAAATGACTAATATCCCAAAACTGCTTATCATAGCAGGCATCGCACTCATTGCAGCAGGCGTCATTTGGATGTTTGTAGGTAGATTTATCTCGATTGGACGTCTACCTGGTGATATTCATGTGGAGAAAGGGATTTTCACTTTCTATTTTCCAGTGGTTACATGTATCATCATCAGCGTACTTCTTAGTGTGATATCCTGGATTGTTCGTTATTTTATGAAATAAAATAAAAAATATTCACCTCTAGTATAGAGTCCAGTAGTCGAGTCCATTTCCACGTGTAATCGGTCCAATACTCGGTGCTAGATAATTGCTTTCTCCTAAAGGTTCCCAACCCTCAATAATAAGAATTCCACGAGCACTCGACTTATCTTTCCATACAATAAACTGTTTTCGTTCCAGTTCCGCAAGTGCCTTGCGGATTTGAGACCGTGACTTTCCCGTTTTTATTTCTAATTCAGCGACCTCTGGCATTCGGCCACGTTGCCCACTAAAATTAACTAAAATCCGCAATAGTTTACGCTCAAAATCAGGTAACATCCTCTTCAACTCCTTAGGCTGTTCGTGTTGTTGTCGTTCGTACAGGCTGATAAGCCAGCACGTTCTCTTCATTAAAGGTACGAGGTTCACCCGTATTACGGATTTGATGAATTTCAATATTCCGCTGGGTTACCTTCCCACGGCGATCTAAATATACAATTTCCACTTGCCTGCCAATATATTTACGCGGCATATGTATCACCCCACCAGAACGTTTGTTTGCATTTATTATATAAGAACAAGTGTTCCTTTGCAATCTCCTTATTTTTACAAAAAAAACACCAACCCACTCTTCCATCACTGAAGACTAGGCTGGCGTTATTTATTCCTTATGCTTCTGGACTGACTCGTAATAGCTGGTAAATACTAAAGTAGCAGTCAATATAGGATCTGCTATACTAGCTGACTCGCTTCGGTGCTGAAATGCAAATCTTTCATATCGCTTCATGTTTCTTTATATACCGACATTTCGGAAAACTGCTGCAGCCATAAAAAGAACCTCTAGAACTGTTTCGCAGTACTAGAGGATTTCCACACCTCAGGCACGTAAATTCCTTGGTTGGAACATCACTAATTACTTCACTTGGCTCAGGGATTGGCTCTCCCTTGTCCTTCATTACCAGGATCATCTCTATTAACATATCTCGGTTAATTAATTTCACTCGATTCGAACTAGCGAGGTTACGTGCAGCCTCCGTATAATCACTACTCGTTACTACCCACGCCTCTGCAGCCCCGTAATAAGCAATAGCAGCCTTAGCTTCCTGTACCGCTTTGATTCCTACATTATTACTGTAACGCTTAGCTTGGACAACAATCTTGCTTCCCACTTTCTCTAAAATCAGGTCAGCCCATAATCCCCGGCAGCTTTCGTAACCTGAGTCTTATAGCCCTGAACAGCAAACAGATGACTTAGATATTTCTCGAACTGAATCCCATTCATCTGATCAATATCCTCTATTCCTGAACGTTTGAGTCGTCTGATTCTCTGATACTTAATATTAATTAAAACAGCAATAAGAATACCTAGAGATATAAGGCTTACCACGATAGATAAATAAACTGATTTTGTCATCACAAAGGTACCAAAACCCGTTACAAAGATTACAAATAGAAAGGTTGACTGAATAAGCTCCTCCCGCTTTTTTACTTTACTTTTGCGTCTAGCCATTATAAAAGTCCTCCGTCTTTCTTGAATCTAGATATATATTCGATATATAGGACTAAATTCCTGCTACTAAAGACATATTTCAATAGAATCATATGCAACGTTTTAAAAATAAAAAAAAGGAAAAGACCTCTTGCAGAAATGCAAGAGGTCTTTTCCTCCATAATGGGCCCTGAGGGACTCGAACCCCCGACCAATCGGTTATGAGCCGACCGCTCTAACCAACTGAGCTAAGGGCCCTGATCATTTCAATTACACATCAGGTAATTGTTGCTGAAGCGCTGTGTAGGTACTTCAATTGCGGGGGCAGGATTTGAACCTGCGACCTTCGGGTTATGAGCCCGACGAGCTACCGAGCTGCTCCACCCCGCGTCAATTAGTTAATTAAAACAGCGACCTCTAATAATATACACGATATGTAATAGAAATGTCAAGGCCTTTTACGGAATAAATCGAACACCGTATTTTCCTTTACGAGATTGATATACTTCAACCTGCTTAGGATCATCATGACCGTAAATCCATCCGTCTTGCTCCATCCGTTTAGCCAGACATCCTGCCTGGAACTTTGATACATATAGTCTAGCATAATAGATCCAGTTCAACCGAGTCATCTTCCTTTGACACTACTCTATTTTAAAGTTGCTTTAGCAGGATACCCTTCTTTCATATGAAATAACCCTCTCCATAAAAAAACTCTGAGCAGCAGCAAATCGCTGTTACTCAGAGCTATAGATCAAATATTCAAACACATATTATTATTAATAATTTTCTTACCCTTCTATGACGGTCCCTTAAAATCTGCAATGGCCATCAACACGATCGCAATCAAGATAACGAGATTAAAAAGGAATAACACGATCAGTAACACCCACAATAGCCAAACCAGCAATTTCCGAACCCACCTCATAATAAGCATGGTAAGTAATCTCTCCTAGATGTTCCCTATTGCAATTTATCTTCAAAAGAGGCTTTTGGATCTTTTTGAAGCTTAAGCAACATTTCATTCCCTTCTTTTTGCCATTCTGCCAGTGCTTCTTTTGGTGTCTTTTTGTTATCCATTACTTGTTTAAAATATTTCTGTCCTACTTGATCAACTTGCCACAGATTCGGCATTTTTTGATACAGCTGGTATTGATTCATATTAACTGGTGGAGTTGGTTTTAGGGTATAAAATGCGCCGATATTATAATCCAAACCTTCTTTTGGCTTAATATAACTCTTCCGAGACACAAGTTCGTAACTGCTTCTGGCTCTTATCTTTGCCCATTCTTCACCATTTAGAAATTTAATAAATTCCCATGCGTCATCTGGATTCTGAGCACTGCTGTTAATGGCCATTAAATTACTGAGATAGACGTTGCCGCCAACACCAGGTTTCTCTTGATGCACGGGCGGAGTCACGACATCCCAATCAATAGGATTAAATTTCTCGTTCTTCTCTGCATACTTATTGTCATTGATCAGACGGGTTACATAACCATAATCAGCGATAACCATCGCGGCACGGCCTTCCATAAACAAGTTGCCTTGGAATGGATTAAATTCCTCAGGTGACCCCGAGTTATTGTTCATCGCATCTTGCCCCGCTAAAATTTTGTCACGAGAAAGCTTTGAGATAGTTGACCATACTTTTTCCCATGAATCATTATCCACTGTCATCTTCTCCGCCTTATCGTCGTAAGTACGCAATTGCAGAGGAGCTGCATAGGTCTGCGCATCATAGAACGCATCACTTCCCCATTGATTTAAGGATATCCCATAAATTTGGTCTTTCCCTTCTCCACTCGTAACACGGCGCGCTTTATCAAAAATGTCATCCCACGTGGATCCATCAACGGGCGGTTCTACACCTGCTTTCTGAAAGATCGCCTTGTTATAAAATAAAGCAGAAGAAGAGAATGTCGGAGTTAGCGCATAGATACTGTTATCACCTATATCTTTAATTCCGTCCAGGACTGTCGGTACAATATCACTTGTATCAAATTTATCTTCGGCAATGAGGGGATCTAGCTGCTTAAGCATATTTTCCTGAACCAAAGACTTCATTGTACTTACATCGCCAATAATAATGTCTACTGGATTATCCCCGGTCAGCATCTTTTTCACGGATTCAAGTTGATCGGGCTGTTCAGGCTGTTCCTTTTGCGTGTAATCATAGTACTGATACTCGGTCTGATCAATGGCAGGGACAATCTCAATCGTTATATTATCATTTAACACTTCAAACACATCCGTATACTGCTGACGGAAATAGGAATCATCATTACTTCCATATAGCGTTCCCAATCGCAATACTCGCTCTTGCTGCTGTGATGGTTCGGCTGCTGTACAGCCCGCAATTGCTGGTGCCACCAGGGTCATACAAGTAAGTAATGTCACAACAGGACGAGCTAACAAAGACCTCTTTTTCATTAGAAAATCTTCCTCTCTATGGTTACTTCGGCTGCGTAATGACGATGCGCTCCCCATCAAATTCAAGTGTAGCCCGCTCATCGATGGATAGTGCCTCTAAGTATTCTCTTGGTACCTGTAATCTTCCAGCGCGATCAATGATAACAAATGCCTCATGTACCTCTTTACTGCCTGGAACGCGTTCCGTATCAAGACTAGCATTTCGTTTCACAAATTCGGTACTCGTCAGTCCATCCCGAATAGCAACAATCCGGTCCACTTTGTTCGCGAGTTCTAGATCATGTGTAACAATGACAATACTAATCCCTAGTTCCCGGTTCATTTTGCGAAAAATATCCATAATACGGTCACTCGTCTCGCTGTCTACCGAACCGGTAGGTTCATCCGCAAGCAGCAATTTTGGCTTATTAGATAAGGAGATCGCAATCGCAACCCTCTGCTGTTCCCCTCCAGATAGTTGATAAAGCCTTGAATGCATGCGATCTTTAAGACCTACCCACTCCAGCAGCTGTTTGGCATAAGCCCGGTCATATTTACCGCCAAGCATCATCGGTGTCTCCACATTCTCGAGCGCTGTCATGTATGGAAGTAAGTTGCGGCCGTTATTCTGCCATATAAATCCGACGGTATGACGTTTATATTCGACGAGCTGAGGTTCTGTCATCTTGAGCAGGTCCCAATCACCAACAACAGCAGTTCCTGCAGAAGGGCGATCTAGCCCGCCTAAAATATTTAAAAGCGTAGATTTCCCGCTTCCGCTGTTCCCAATGATCGCCATCATTTCTCCATCCTCAACCGTGAGGTTGAGTCCTTGCAGGGCAACCACTTCCACTTCACTTGATTTATAAATTTTGACAAGACCTTCACAGTGGATCATCTTACCGCTCCTCTCCCATTTTGACGGCTTGATGCACCTTCAGTCTCCGGATTTGCCACAGCAGCATTCCTGCACCAATCAGCAGCATTACAAGCGTCACTGCGTACAACTGAAGCGTGTCACTTTGTTCAAAAACAATTCGAAATGGAGGTACTTGCTGTTTCACATTATCTGTAGTCTGGAGGAACGGTAAAAATAACCGACTTGCGAGTTCACCGATCCCAATTCCGAGTACAATCGATAATCCTGCGGTAAAAATCTGTTCTAGTAGCAACATCCCGCTGAGCTGTGCTCGAGGCAGACCCATGGCGCGGAGTACCCCGAACTGAACAACACGGCCAGATAAGTTAAAGAACCAATACAGCACATATCCAATAAGTGAAATCAAGATGGATACCAAGAATCCGAGACTGAGAATTCCAAACACCCCTCCTCTTGAAGGATGTTTACCTTCAGCGACAAGTTCAGTCCGTACATCTTTTACCGATGACAACTCGATACCATCCTTGCCAAGTCTCTCAATAAGCGGTGCAACCAGCGCATCAGGTTCCATTTTGAGCCACACTTCGTATGGAATCATAGGAACTTGATCGTAGATATAATCCAGATTAGTTATAAAAAAGGGCGTCTCATCCGGATACTGCGCCGGCCAGTAAGGCAGTATGCCAAAAACAACAAAATCCATCATCTGTTCCTGCAAGGCAATCGATAGTACATCTCCACTTTCCAGCTGATATTTTGCAGCAAACCCGGACGGAATGATGACCGCTCCCTCATAATGACCCAACAGGTCTAGATATTTATTCGGATGCGCGGGGAACAAATCATTACGGAACCAGGCAACCTCTGCAAAATCAACGTTATCGATGCCCACTATCATCCCTTGGCCTGCCGATTTACCTGATATGACTACATTTCCCTTAGTCTGCAGCACTCTCGCCGCATGTTTTACACCAGGCAGCTGGCGAAAAACTTCAAAAGGAGGTTCTGAATATATTATTTTACTTGGAGCAGGTGAACCCGAGCCGCCGCCAGCTCCACCGCCAGGGTTCCCTCCGCCTCCTGCACCTGGGTTTCCTCCTCCAGTACCTGGTGAACCAGAACCTCCCCCATTCCCTGCATTTCCGCCGGTGCTCGGTAACATCTCTGCGGTTCCTTCCCATACCGTCTGCATCACAACATCCGTTCCATATCGATAAAGAGTACGTTCCGTAGAGTTCAAGTCAATCGTTCTCGCAGCTGATGCATTATATACACCAAGACCCAAAGTAAGTACGAGCAAGATCATAAGCGGGTAATAAGAAGAAGAGGAGCGAGAAAGCTGTGTTAGCGTAAGGTAGATAGGTACCGGAAAAATTTTACGTCCCATCCAGCTGAAGAACCTGAGAATCCAAGGGAAGATACGTAAGAAGAATAATCCTGCTGCAAAAATGAAAAGTGCTGGGACAAAGAATAAAAACGGCTGTACTTGAAGCTGATCTGTGGTCATCCCGGTTTGAAAAGTCAGCATCTGCCTTTCGTAGAACAGGTAGTAGCCGTAACCCGCAAGACCCAGCAATAAAATATCCATATACCAACGCTGCCAAAAAGGTTTTCTATCACTTCTTGCTTGCCTGCGTTTGGCATCAACAATTGTCGACCGGGCATACCCCATAGCGGGAATAACCGAAGCAATAATCGAAGCAAGAACGGCAATGGCGCCAAGAAGAATTGCATCTTGTGTGATTCCAATTGGGATTGATTTACGATCAACAAAGGACAGAAATCCACTTGCTGAGCCGATGCTTTTTGCCATAAACCAGCCGAGAAAAGGTCCCGCTACCATCGCAATTGCTCCTAGGACGATGCCCTCCAGTAAATATAAAATGACGATCTGCTTGGCGGATGCCCCGCGGCTGCGAAGAACAGCGATATCACTTTCCTGCTTTTGCAGAGACTGTCTAGCATTCATCACGATAAAATAAAAAACCATCGCAATCATGGGCACCGCTAGAGTAAAAAGCATGGTTTGGAGCTGTAGGCTTTGTTTTCGAAAATTAGCGAGTAAATCTCCGAAAGAAATATCTACTTTTGTGTCCTTTAGCTTCTGATAAAGTTCAATATCAAGACGCTCGAGTGTACTGCTTAAGGAAGGAAGCTGACTTGTTTTAATCTGACTCAGATCAAAAACGTAGTACCATTTTGATGTTTGTATCGGCACGTTTTGGTCTGCAAGAAGATACGTATCAAATAAGCCAGGGTCTACATAAAATCCGTTCATCATTCCTTCAAAACCCTGAACCCAGTATGGATCAGCTGTATCATCCGGGGTAAATGCACCCACAATCTTGACTCGAAGGGTAAGATCCAGACCGCTGTATACGGGATATTCCATGATGTCTCCCACATGCAGATCATTGCGGTACATCCCTTCTTCCAGCATGACGGCTTCGATAAGATCACCCTGAGCCTGATTTCCGGGAAGTACACCTTGATTCATCGTGACATGATTTTTGAGATCATTCATTGACCCGAGTGTCATGGTACGAATTCGGCTTGCATCTACTTTTTCCGGATCTTCTGGGCTGACTTCTGTACTTCGAATGGATCTGATATTAACATACGTGTTGTAATCAAATCCGATCTTCGCAGGAATATCCTGCTGAATGAATCGATCTACATCCTCAAGTGACCTAAGATCCGTTTTGGTACCGCCGGGAGCTTGATAACTCATAAGCAGTGAACCGGCCGGCATACCGCTGCTCTCATCCTCAAGGGACTGCGCAACAACTCGCTTTAGTGCGCCATCAGCATACATAGGTATACTCACCGTGAAGCCAACGGCCACAATAAGACCAATCAAGGTGCTTAACGTCAGCCAGCGTGTATTCCACATCTTGCGAGACAATAACCGTAACAAGGGGATACCTTTCATTACCTTCCAACCACCTTTTGGCCTGGTGTAAGCCCTTTGAGAATCTCCACATCAGTGGATGTCTGCTGACCTGCTTCTACATCCACTTCTCGTTTACTCCCATCCGTTTCTACCACTTGGACATACGTTCTTGAACCAATAGAGCGAAGAGCTGAGATTGGAATCAGTACGGCATCCTCTTTGCGCTTCGTTACGACACTTACCGTAAGCGGCGTACCTCTGTTTAGTCCCTTAGGCCATTTATCCATCTCAACAATAACGTATGTATCTAGCGAGTCTTGTGCAGGAGGTTTACCCTCTCCTCCATTATTTTCTCCATTCGAATCTGATCCCAGATTCACCGGCATCACTTTAATCGTACCCTGATGCACACCAGCTCCGTTAATATCCACCTCTACCTTCATACCTGCAGCAATCACTTCGAGGTCCTGCTTCGCAAAGGTGGCGGCAACGACCAGATTAGCTGTATCCGCAATCGTAGCAATCGGGTCATACGCTTTTACCGATGCTCCTTTTTCAACTTCAACGCTAAGTACCGTACCGCTAAAAGGTGCCCCAAGTGTAGACTTACCGACTTGTTCCTCCAGGTCCGAAAGTTCCTGTCTTTGTTCTTCAAAAGTAATGACCGCTTCTTCGTACTCTACAGGATCCATTTCCTCTTTTTTACGAAGGGTCTCTTTCATTTGCACTTCGGATTTACGAATCTGTAATTTCTTTTGACGAATTTGTTTATTCAGCTCTTCTACATCGAGCACCGCAATTTGCTGTCCTGCCTTTACCTTATCCCCGGGCTTCACATAGAGTTCCTTCACATGCATGCCATCAAGTGTAAAATACGCCTTTTCCTCTCGCTGACTCATCAGTTTGCCAGAACCAGACACTTTCGTCTCAATGGTTTCGGTTCTCACTTCATATTCGGGTTTCTTGGAAATCGTCGGCGGTGTAATCGGCGGCAGCACTTCCTCTTCCGGCTCAGCCGGAAGTAAGGAGCAACCGGTCAACGACAGACTTAGGGTTCCGATCAAAACATACTGGGTCCATCGTTTACCCACTCTAGGCAGGTGCTTTTTATGTAATAAATTTACCGTCCACCATCTCGTAAACATGGTCTGCAACCTCCAAAATCGTAGGATCATGTGTCGTCATACAAATACTAACTTCTTCTGTGGCAATAATTTTCTGGAATACGGCCATAATCTGGGCTCCCATTTTGGAATCCAGCTCAGCAGTTGGTTCATCAGCCAGCAGCAGTTTAGGTCTATGTGCAATTGCTTTGGCAATGGCAACACGCTGCTGTTCCCCCCCTGATAATTCAAATGGCCTGTGTTTCGCTCGTTTTGTAAGACCTACCATATCAAGACAATAGGCAACACGCTGGTTCCATTCCCCCTTAGGAACACCTGCCATACGAAGTGACAGTTCTACATTCTCCCAAGCAGATAACAGGGGCATGAGGGCATACGCCTGAAAAATAAAGCCAATCTCCTGCCTTCTCATCCGGGTGCGAGCAGCATCACCTGCTTCATGAAAAGCTCTTCCGTCAAAATAGATCTCCCCGCTTGTCGGTTGGTCCAGTCCTCCAAGCATATTAAGAAGGGTTGTCTTTCCTGAACCTGAACGACCTTTCAGCATAACAAGCTGCTGCGGCTGCACTTCCATATTAATTCCTTTCAGTACATGAATCGCTCTTCCGCCTGTTTCAAAGCTACGGTGGACCTCTTGTACCTGCAGCACAGGACCTTTAGGGATCACTTCTTGTTCTGCTTCTTGTGCTGATTCTTGTAGTACCTCTTGTTCTATTTCTTGTTCTGCTCCGAACTCATCTTCTATATCAAGCTGCTCCTCTAGAGCGATCCTCTCTGCCACATCCACTGTTGATTTACGTTCTTCTTTGGCTTTTCGAAAGGGTATTCGAATCGTAGCTCCCCCCTGCTTCAATAAGGAAATTAATATACTTTGCTTACAAATATTTCTATCTCGCATTATAAACGACATAAATGAGGAAGAAGTTACAACCTTTTAAAGATATTTTTATATTCAGTTTTATAAAACACTGCAAATATGAAGCTATTGTCGGTAAAAAGTGCGGTTATTGCTTTAGTCAAGTATCTCCACAACAAAAAGAGAGTGTCTCCCCTTTTAAAAGGAACCACTCTCTTTTCTCATACTATATTATATATTATTCAATTTCATATCTTCTTATAGACATACGAACCCTGTTGATCTATATACTCCTGATTATTACAACTAAAAGGTATTATGAAATGAATTCACTTATACTCCAAACGCCGCAGGGTTCTCTCTCCAAGAACGAAGAAGAGCAATATCTCCCTCCGCAATGGCTCCTTCACGAAGAGCTACATCAATGAGAGCAGAATAATTGGACAAGGTTTGAAGCGCGATTCCTGCTTCCTCAAAACCATTCACTGCACGGTCTAGCTGGTAACTGAAGATGGCAAGTACAGCCAGAACCTCAGCGCCGGACTGCTGAACTGCTTGTGCTGCTTTGATGGAACTTCCGCCTGTGGAGATAAGATCCTCAATAACAATCACTTTTTGACCTTCTTTTACAAGTCCTTCGATTTGATTCTCTTTGCCATGTCCTTTCGCTTTATCGCGAATATAGATCATAGGAAGACCCAGCTTCTGAGCAACAAAAGCTGCATGAGGAATACCTGCTGTCGCTGTACCCGCAATCACTTCTGTCTCCGGATACTGCTCACGGATAATAGAGGCGAAGGATTCAGCAATGAGATCACGGATTTCCGGATAAGACATGGTCAGGCGATTGTCGCAATAGATGGGAGATTTAATACCCGAAGTCCAAGTAAAAGGATCATTTGGGCGTAAAGCTACAGCCTTAATACTAAGTAGGGCGGATGCGATTTTTTCTGCGATTGTTGTCGTTGTCATGCGTTCATCATCTCCTCAATAATTTGTTCTGCTGCTGCTCTTGGATCCGTTGCTGCCGTAATCGGTCTTCCGACCACAATAAACTGAGTTCCGCCTGCAATGGCTTCTTGCGGTGTAGTTACTCGGGACTGATCGCCCGCTGCACTACCGCGTGGTCTAATCCCCGGGGTTACGGTAATAAATTCTGCTCCGCACGCTTCGTGAATACTGCCCGCTTCGAGAGGAGATGCCACTACGCCGTGCAGTCCCGCTTCCTTAGCAAGCTGTGCATACCTTACAACGGTATTCTGAACTTGTCCAGGAATACCAATCTCATCATTCATCGTTTGCTGATCTGTACTCGTCAGCTGGGTCACAGCAATAATGGTAGGCAGCTGTAGGTTTTCCTCTTCTGCTGCCTGCTTAGCTCCTTCTAGTGCGGCACGCATCATGGCAGCTCCGCCTCCAGCATGCACGTTAAACATATCTACACCAAGCCGAGTTACACTGTGGGAACCTCCGCGAACCGTGTTAGGAATATCATGCATTTTCACGTCCAGGAATACTGAATATCCTTTTTCTTTGAGTTCGCTAACAAATTCAGGTCCTGCTGTGTAAAACAGCTGCATTCCTACTTTCATATAGCAAGGAATACCCTTCAGCTGTTCTACCAGTTCTCTAGCTGCATCTGCATTAGGGTAATCCAGAGCAACCATTAAACGTCCAGCCATTTGTTTATATTCAGGTGTCATGAGCCATACTCCTTCGCTAACGTAATTTCGTTCCTATCCGTGATAAAGGACATCAAGTCCAGCCCAAGGGATGATGGGCTGACCGATGTCCTACAGTAAAAAGTTCTCTAGAATCCATGTGTAATTAGCGGCTAAAAGTTGGCATGGATTCCGAGGAGAAGTTAATCGTCTCCAGCATTTGCAGGAGTGCACGAACTGTATCCAAGGAAGTCATACATACAACACCGTTCTCTACCGCTTCACGGCGGATCCTAAATCCATCACGCTGCGGTGTTTTACCCTTAGTCAGTGTATTAAAGACAAAGTTTGCTTCGCCCGTACGGATCATATCAAGAATGTTCGGCGTACCTTCGCTAAGCTTGTTAACGGTTTGAACAGGGATACCTGCTTGCTCAAGAGCTGCAGCTGTACCGCCTGTAGCGATAATTTTGTAACCCAGTTTAAAGAATCCAGCAAGCAGTGAAACAGCCTCGTCTTTATCCTTATCAGCTACGGTTGCAATAATCGCACCGGAAGAAGGAATCTTCATTCCTGCACCAATCAAACCTTTATAAAGTGCTTTCGCATACTGAACATCACGGCCCATTACTTCACCCGTTGATTTCATTTCAGGTCCAAGTGTAGGTTCTACCCGGCGAAGTTTTGCAAAAGAGAACACCGGAACTTTTACCGATACATGTTCGCTTTCCGGCCACAAACCATCTACATACCCTTGATCGGCTAGCTTTTTACCAAGGATGGCTTGTGTTGCTAGGTTCGCCATTGGAATGCCGGTTACTTTGCTCAGGAATGGTACCGTTCTAGAAGATCTAGGATTCACTTCAATTACGTACACATCATCTTTGTAGATGACGAACTGGATATTTACAAGTCCAATAGTATTCAGTTCTTTTGCAATATTGATCGTGATGTTAACCACTTTTTCTTTCAAATGCGGTTCCAGATGCTGCGGTGGGTATACCGCTATCGAGTCACCGGAGTGAACCCCTGCGCGTTCGATGTGCTCCATAATCCCTGGAATCAGCACGGTTTCTCCATCACAGATTGCATCCACTTCTACCTCTTTACCGAGCATATAGCGGTCAATCAGTACCGGATGATCAGGATTGATTTTCACAGCTTGTTCCATATAGCTCAGCAGTTCACTGTCAGAGTAGACGATCTCCATTGCACGTCCCCCAAGGACATAAGAAGGACGAACCAGTACAGGATAACCTATACTTTGTGCAGTCACAACGGCTTCATCTACAGTCGTTACTGTTTTACCGAGCGGCTGTGCAATATCAAGCTTGGAGAGAAGTGCTTCGAATTTCTTACGATCCTCTGCTTCATCAATGCTGGCAAGATCTGTTCCCAGAATCTTGACTCCTGCAGCTGCAAGCGGTGCAGCCAGGTTAATTGCAGTTTGACCGCCGAACTGTACAATAACACCGATTGGTTTTTCTTGTTCAATCACGTTCATTACATCTTCAAAGAACAAAGGCTCAAAGTAGAGACGATCGGATGTATTAAAGTCCGTAGATACTGTCTCTGGGTTATTATTAATAATTACTGCTTCGTAACCAGCATTCTGAATCGCCCATACAGCATGCACGGTAGAGTAGTCGAACTCAATTCCTTGACCAATTCGGATTGGACCGGAACCAAGCACCACAATTTTCTCTTTTGCAGATGGAATGACTTCATTCTCTGTTTCGTAACTAGAGTAGTAGTACGGTGTAGAAGCTTCAAATTCAGCAGCACATGTATCTACCATTTTGTATACAGGACGCAGCTGCATTCTTTCACGCATCTCGCGAACTTCCTTCTCTGTTGTGAATGCCTCTCCCGGCTGTCCTTCGGCACGAATCTCGGCAATTGAACGATCTGTGAAGCCCATACGTTTTGCTTGATAGAGCATTTCTTTGCTTAGCTCTTTTTCGGAACGCAGTTGATCTTCAAATTTGATAATTCCTTCAATTTTGTCAAGGAACCACCAATCGATTTTGGTAAGATCCTGAATCTCTTGTAAGGTATAACCGCGGCGGAATGCTTCTGCTACGAGGAACATACGCTCATCATCCGGTTTAATCAGACGTGTTCTCAGCACTTCGTCTTCAAGCTGACCCGCATCTTTCAAATGAATACGATGTGTGCCAATTTCAAGCGAACGAACGGCTTTGTGAATCGATTCTTCAAAAGTACGGCCAATCGCCATTACTTCCCCTGTTGCTTTCATCTGTGTACCCAGTTTACGGTTCGCAGATACAAATTTATCAAATGGCCAGCGCGGAATCTTACTTACGATGTAATCCAGCGTTGGCTCGAAGAATGCATAGGTTTGGCCCGTTACTGGGTTAATAATTTCATCAAGGGTGTAGCCCATTGCAATTTTAGCTGCCATCTTCGCAATTGGATAACCGGTTGCTTTGGATGCCAGAGCGGAAGAGCGGCTTACACGCGGATTCACTTCAATAACATAGTACTGGAAGCTTTGCGGGTCCAGGGCAAATTGAACGTTACAACCGCCTTCGATATTGAGTGCGCGGATGATTTTGATTGATGCCGTACGCAGCATCTGGTACTCACGATCTGAGAGTGTTTGGCTCGGTGCCACAACAATACTGTCTCCCGTATGTACACCCACTGGGTCAAAGTTTTCCATATTACATACAACGATACAATTGTCATTCGCATCGCGCATAACTTCATATTCTACTTCTTTCATACCAGCGATACTTTTCTCGACCAAACATTGTCCGATTGGGCTGTAGCGAAGACCAGAAGCAACAATCTCACGAAGTTCTTCTTCTGTCGCACAGATCCCGCCGCCTGTTCCACCAAGGGTGTAGGCAGGGCGAACAATAATTGGATAACCAATCTCATTTGCAAAATCGAGAGCTTCATTAAGCGTTGTAACGATAACACTTTCAGGTACCGGCTGTTCTAGTTCACGCATCAAATCACGGAACAAGTCACGGTCTTCTGCTTTTTCAATAGAAGTCAGCTGTGTACCCAGAAGTTTTACATTTTCGCTCTCCAGTACTCCAGCGCGCGCCAATTCAACCGCCATGTTAAGACCCGTTTGACCGCCAAGCGTTGGAAGAAGTCCATCGGGACGTTCCTGACGAATGATTTGTGTTACGAAATCAAGCGTAATCGGCTCAATATATACTTTATCCGCCATATTGGTGTCTGTCATGATCGTTGCAGGGTTACTATTGATGAGAACAACTTCCACGCCTTCTTCTTTAAGTGCTTGACATGCTTGCGTTCCTGCGTAATCAAATTCTGCTGCCTGACCGATTACGATCGGACCGGAGCCAATAACAAGAATCTTTTTGAGGTCTGTATTTTTCGGCATGTTAACGTGCTCCCTTCACTGCTGCGGCAAGTACGGCTTGGCGCGCTTTTTTCGGATGGTTGAGTTTGTGTTCACGAATCATATCAATAAAACGGTCGAACAAGTAAGAATTATCTTCCGGTCCTGGTGCTGCTTCTGGATGATACTGTACTGTAAATGCTGGATATTCTTTATGTTTTAATCCTTCAATGGATTTATCGTTGTTGTTAATATGTGTAACAATCAAGTCCGTACCTTTAATTGACTCTTCATTTACGGTATATCCATGATTTTGAGATGTAATATAGCAGCGGCCTGTTTCTAGATCTTTGACCGGATGGTTACCACCACGATGACCAAATTTTAGTCTTTCTGTATCCGCACCGGCAGCCAGCGCAAACAACTGGTGACCAAGGCAGATGCCGAAGATTGGATATTCACCAAGCAGTTCGGAGATCATCTTCACTGCATGAGGAACGTCTTTCGGGTCCCCAGGGCCATTAGACAGCTGAATGCCGTCTGGATTCAGTTTCCGAATTTCATCAGCCGTTGTATCATGCGGTACAACCACAATGTCACAGCCACGTTTATTCAGTTCGCGCAAGATACCTGTCTTCGCCCCGTAGTCTACAACTACGATCCGCTCTCCCGTACCCGGGCTGCTGTATACGTGTTTGGTTGAAGTAAGCGGCACCTGATTACGAAGTTCATCAATCGTCGTATCTTTCATCATTTCTAGAAGTTCTTCAACCGGCTTCGAACCTGTTGTCAAAATTCCTTTCATTGTTCCGTGATGACGAATACGGCGTGTTAACATCCGTGTATCGATATCGCTGATTCCTACAATTCCATACTCTTTCAAAAGATCATCAACACTGCATTCTGCACGCCAGTTACTCGGTACCGGTTCGTGGCGGCGAGTAACAAAGCCATGTACATAAGGACGAATGGATTCAAAATCATCACGTGTGATCCCGTAGTTTCCGATCAGCGGATAAGTCATCGTTACGATTTGTCCGCAGTAAGAAGGATCAGACAGCACCTCTTGGTAGCCTGTGATACCTGTATTAAAAACGACTTCACCTGTTGTTTCACCCTCTGCACCGAAAGATCTTCCGGTGAACAATGTGCCGTCTTCTAGTAACAATCTTGCTTGTGCCTGCATCCAATTTCACTCCTTAATGTTGTCTTGACTCAATTTGGGTTTTATCAATAAGCTTCTATATAAAAGTTCAATAAACCGTTGTTAGTCGTAATCACTTGTTGTTTAGCTTAATGTTGGATCAGAATATACCTTTTTCCCGTCTACAAAAGTCATTACAGGCCAGCCCGTAAGTTCCCATCCTGTAAATGGTGTGTTACGTCCCTTTGTAGCGAACTCGGTTGGATCAACAGCGCGCTCCGTATTAAGGTCAATGACCGTAATATCCGCTGGTGCTCCTTCTTCCAAACGTCCCGTATTAAGGCGGAATACCCGAGCTGGTTCAGTCGTCATTTTCTCTACCAGGAAGGAAAGACTCCATTTTCCTGTTGCCACAAACTTTGTATAGAGCAGTGGGAATGCTGTTTCAAAACCAACAATACCAAATGGTGCAAGCTCCATTCCTTTTGCTTTTTCTTCTTCGCTGTGCGGTGCATGATCTGTAACGATAATATCGATTGTGCCATCCTCAAGACCTTCGATACATGCTTCTACATCACGGCGCGAGCGCAGTGGAGGGTTCATTTTCCAATTTGCATCTAGACCTGGGATGTCTTCATCCGCCAGAATCAGATGGTGTGGACAAACCTCCGCAGTTACTTTGATTCCGATCTTCTTCGCTTCACGGATCAATCGAACCGATTGCTCTGTACTTACATGGCAGACATGATAATGTACACCTGTTGCTTCAGCTAGTAAGATATCACGTCCAACATGAATCGCTTCAGACTCATTCGGAATGCCTTTTAGACCATGTTTCTCGGCAAAAGCGCCTTCTGCTACACAAGCACCTTCTACCAAAGAGTTGTCTTCACAGTGAGCAATAACGGGCATATCCATCGCTGCTGCTTTTTTCATCGCATCTTTCATCATTTGTGCACTTTGTACGCCAACACCATCATCGGTAAATCCGATTGCACCCGCTGCTTTGAGTGCATCAAAATCAGTCAGCTCACGACCAAGTTCGTTTACGGTAATTGCAGCGTAAGGAAGCACTTTCGCAAGATTTGCTTCTTTTGCTTTGTTAAGTACGAGTTGTACGGTTTCGGGGTCGTCTGTTACAGGTCTCGTGTTCGGCATACAAGCGATTGTAGTAAAGCCACCTTTTACAGCAGAACGGCCGCCAGACTCAATTGTTTCTTTATGTTCAAATCCTGGTTCTCTCAAATGTACGTGCATATCAATTAGACCCGGGACCACTAATTTACCTTCTACATCAATCTCTTCTATGTTTACATCGCTAGGGTTCGTTCCTTCTTCAACAAATAGGGAGAAACCCGCGTTCACATCATGTATACTCAAAATCTTTCCTTCGGAAATGATAATGTTCTTTTGTTCAAGTTCCCCAGCTTTATTCAGTACACTTGCATTTTTAATCATTTGTAACATAGTTATATCCTCCGCTCCGGTACCGTTTTATCGTAACAACGGACATTATGTTTAAATTGTATGTTTTGACTACTGTAAGGGTTAACAAATGCCCATGTTTTTCGAATTCTTCTATTATAGAATCAAAGCTCTCTCCATAACTGCCATGCGGATTGGAACCCCATTTGACATTTGCGGGAAAATTCGGGATGCTGGACTTTCTACAACTGCATCGTCAATCTCTACATTCCGGTTGACTGGGGCAGGGTGCATAATGATCGTTTTCGGACTGAGTTTAGCAGCTCGCTCTTCCGTAAGTCCGTAATTTTGGCGATATTCATCTGCTTTCATATCAATTCCTTTATCATGACGCTCTAGCTGGACACGCAGTAACATCACAACGTCTGCTTTAAGCGCTTCATCAAGAGTGGTATAAGGTGCAAGTGCTTCCAGCTCAGGAGCTTTCATGCTGTCTGGTGCGCAGAAGCTGACTTTCGCTCCGAATTTTTGCAGTGCATATAGATTTGAACGGGCTACTCTACTATGTTTGATGTCTCCAATAATGGATACGTTCAAGCCGCGAAGTTCACCGAAAGTTTGTCGCATTGTGTATAGATCAAGAAGTGCTTGAGTTGGATGTTCATTATTTCCGTCCCCTGCATTAATAAGAGGCACTTTCACTTTCTGAGCAAGCTCTTGCAAAACGCCTTGCGGTTTTAACCGAATAACACCAGCATCGATTCCCATGGATTCGAGTGTGCGTACCGTATCGTAGATTGATTCGCCTTTTTCGACGCTTGAGGCTGCTGCTGCGAAGTTCAGGACTTCAGCACCCAGTCTTTTTTCTGCCATTTCGAATGAAAAACGAGTTCGTGTACTGTTCTCGAAAAACATGTTGGCTACAAACTTAGAAGCTAGAATTGGATTCAGCTTCTCCGCCTGTGCATCGAAGTAAGCTGCACGGCTTAGAATGGATTCAATTTCACTAACACTTAGATCTTTTAGACCGAGCAAACTCCGCTCTTTCACACTCTTCGCTGTAACTGTCATCCTTCTTCCCTCCGGTTCTGAATGGTGACTTGATCTACGCCGTCAACTTCTTTCAGAGCTACATCGATGAGTTCCGAACGAGAGGAAGGAATGTTTTTCCCGATAAAATCGGGTCTTACGGGTAGCTCCCGGTGACCACGATCTGCCAGTACAGCAAGCTGTATCATTTGCGGACGTCCACTATCCATCAATGCGTCCATTGCCGCTCTTATAGTACGACCTGTGTATAATACATCATCAAACAAAATTACTTTTTTATTGTGAGTGACTTCTTTTAACTGTTTCTGAATTTCTTCGTTCTTCTTGCTACCTTCCGTACCCCGATCATCACGGTAAGGAGTAACATCCAAATCGATACAAGGGACTTTCTTTCCTTCAATCTCTTCGATCTTCGCTGCAATTCGTTCGGCGAGGTAAACTCCTCTGGTCCGAATTCCAACAAGAATGCAGTCATCAATTCCTTTGTTTTTCTCTAAAATTTCATGTGCAATCCTTGTTAGTGCTCTGCGGATTCCAATCTCATCCATAATGACATGTGCTTCATTACTCATGTGCTTTACGAACCTCCTCTGGATTTCCCTTTTACCAGTGGTCCCGTGAAGAGATAAAAAAAGACTCCCTGCCGTAAAATCATGGCAAGGAGTCTTATAACCGCGACAGGCGTACGCCGGGTCATTAAGCTCTAAAGGACATCCGAAACAAAAGCCGCAGCTTTGAACGGGTCCAATCACGTTACCTTGCCAGTCTCACGGGACTGATTTAAAGGTGCTATTCATGTATTTGTCTGAATGTTAACCTCTCAGGATTAACCAATTCAAACAAATCTTCATTGACATGAATTATGACAGATAGCTTATCCTCTGTCAACACCTTAATTGATAAAAGGGTTTCAGCACAATCGTTTATACATCATACACCTGTCATTATGCATTTCAATGGTTATATTTTCTATAATTATACGTTAATAATGTATAATTATCCATCTTTTCTTTTCTCCATAAAAAAAGGACCTGACAGCGCCAGGTCCTTTACATTTATTTTTGTTCCATTTTTACTTGATTATTTATTTAACTATTTAAGTTCCATTTATGGTTGGTTCCAAATTTATTAGTGATCGTCTTTCGCCAATCGTTTAAAGAGAAAAGTAACTCCAGTGAACCCTAAGACCATAATCAACGCGACCATTGCAATAAACGCCATGAGTAACGTCCCCCTCTTTATTTGATAACCTTATTGTATCCTGAAATTTTTCCTTTTGTCGTGCTAAAATTTACAATACTGTGAAACGTTTCACATAAATCATTTATGAAACTGCTCCGGCTCATGATCGCATGAAAAAAGGACACAACCGAAAGGTTGCATCCTCATTTTTTTAACTATGACTAAAAACGGTTCCTATTAAAATTCAAACTCTACGTCGCTTAAACGACGTTTGATCTCTTCCATCACCCGTCTCTCCTCAGCTTCGCCTTTCGCTTCAAATGTAACGGAGAAACGTACAAAATGACCTGCATCATCCCAAGGTACAGTGGAGATTAGCTTCTCGCGGATCAGGAACTGAGAGAAGTCTTCTCCTGTTTCGAAACGACGACCGCCTTTGATCCCTTTTGGAGCTTCAACATATAAGAAGAAAGATCCTTTCGGCTTTTCCGCTCTGAATCCAAGTTCTGTAAGAGTCTCCACCAGCATGTCGTGACGGCGAGAATATTTCTCTGCAATCTTTTCTGTGATTTCCGGATGAGACAATCCATACGCTGCTGCTTTTTGAATCGCTATAAACTGACCCGAATCATTGTTATCCTTTACATCGCTGAATGCTTTGACAATAAGAGGGTTACCCGCAACAAAACCAATACGCCATCCTGTCATATTATAGGATTTGGACAGAGAGTGAAGCTCAACGCCCACATCCTTCGCACCAGGCACGGATAAGAAACTCAGCGGCTTCAGACCATCATACGTAAGTGCCGCATAAGGAGCATCATGTACAACGATTACGTTGTATTTTTTAGCCCATGCTACAACCTCTGTAAAAAATTCCGCAGTGGCACTTGCCCCTGTTGGGTTATTCGGATAATTCAAATAAAGCAGCTTCGCTCGGTGAGCAATTTCCTCTGGTATCGACGCTAGGTCCGGTAAGAAGTTGTTTTCTTTGGTGAGCTGTACGTTGTACACTTCTCCGCCAAGATACTTGGTGTGAGTTCCGAGAACAGGATATCCAGGTACAGTCAAGATCGCAACATCCCCAGGATTAATAAATACAGAAGGGATCATAGCCAGCGCCGGTTTTGAGCCAATTGAATGTACAACTTCAGATACAGGATCAATTCCTTTTACCCCAAAAACTTCTTCTAAGTATTTAGACGCAGCTTCCTTAAATTCAGGAATCCCGTTATCCGCGTAACCACGGTTTTCGGCCTTTGCAGCTTCTTCCGCAAGCTTTGCAACAATCCCTGCATCTGCCATCTCATCTGGTTCACCAACCCCAAGGTCAATGAGTTCAATATTTGGAAAGTCCTTTTTTGCTGCTTGTTTTGCTCGTTTTATTTTTTCGAATTTATAAATGTTTGTGTCTTTACCATAGTTCGCACCGCCGATTCGATCGGCAAAACTCGTTTGAATGAAAGTTTCTTGATATTTATTAGTACTCATATCGCGTATCTTCATCTCCTCGTGTAACGAATATCTCCATGTATAAATATGAAGGATTCTGCTCGTTAAAACCATGGACTATACATCCGATCATTTGCACTATCATTTTATGCTAAGTTACGCTTATAACCCTATATACCCGATATTATACGTTCTAAGCGCTTCATTTAGTTTGCACGAAAGCACCATTAATTATCAATAAAGCACAAAAAAGAGCGCCGCTTAAAGCGACACTCTTAATGAACTGATTCTAAACTGTAAAAATAGGCTACCTGCTTCGCAAAGAAGCAAGCACATCTTCCATATCTTGCGGAAGTGGAGCCGTGAATTCCATCTGTTCTCCTGTATCTGGATGTACAAAACCAAGCGTCTGAGCATGAAGTGCTTGGCCATTCATTTTTATCCCTTTATTCCGTCCATACATGGGATCACCGACGAGAGGATGGCCAATAAACTTCATGTGTACCCTGATTTGATGTGTACGGCCTGTCTCCAGCTTTAATTCAAGCAGGGTATAGTCGCCAAGACGTTCTAATACAGTAAAATGGGTTACTGCTTCTTTGCTATTGCGATCAGTTACGGTAAACATTTTACGATCATTTGTGTCACGCCCAATAGGAGCATCTACGGTTCCTTGATCATGCTGTACATGACCATGTACCAGTGCAATATAACGACGATTGACACTATGCTCTTTCAGCTGAGCAGCAAGCGAGGCATGCGCCTTATCATTCTTGGCAGCCATAAGGAGACCTGATGTATCTTTATCAATTCGGTGGACAATTCCCGGACGAAGTTCGCCGTTGATACCGGATAAATCTTTACAATGATACATAAGTGCATTCACCAGTGTTCCAGAAGTATGACCCGGCGCCGGGTGAACAACAAGTCCTCTTTGTTTGTTCACTACAATGACGCTTGCATCTTCATATACTACTTGCAGCGGAATGTTTTCAGGGACGATTTCTACTGCCGTCGGCTCTGGGACGATAACCGTAATGTTATCTCCTTCACTGAGCTTATAGTTAGACTTTACTTTTGCACCGTTTACGGTAACATGACCGTCTGCAATCCACAATTGAACCTGAGAACGGGAAACATCATCCATGCTCTCCGCAATATATTTATCAATTCGTTCCTTTGCATAATCAGCAGTGACGGTCCACTCCTGGATGTCTTGAGCCGATTCTTGTTCGGACCGATCTGTCATCTTTATTCCTTCCCTTCTTGTTGACCTACTTGTTGATCTTCTTCACGCCGCTTTTCTCTTCTTGATTCAAGTAGTGTGTCCAAGATAATAAGAGCTACCCCCACTACAATCGCAGAATCGGCAACGTTAAAAATCGGAAACGTATAGCTTCCAAAATTAAATTTAAAGAAATCAACGACTTCACCCATTAGCAGGCGATCCAAAAAGTTACCAATAGCTCCTGCAAGAACTAAAGATAATGCCAGTGGGAGCAATTTATCAGGCTGGGATTTAATTTTTTGGATATACCAAACGAGTGCGACTACCACAATAATGGTTACTACAATAAAAAACCAACGCTGATCTTGGAGAATACCGAAAGCCGCTCCCCGGTTACGGTGAGAAGTAATGTAGAAAAAGTCTCCGATCACCGAAATTTCTTGGCCCAAATCCATATTGGTTTTAACGAGCCATTTACTTCCTTGATCCACCAGAAAAACAATCAAAGCAATAACGTAATAGATCACCGTGTTTTTGTCACTCCGTTCTTGTCTTTTACCATTCGATGGGTAATGCCTTATTTATTGTAGCACACCCGCTGGAACAGCGTCTATTTGAAGTGATAGAGTGAGCTCACCCTCGATTATGCAAAATACACCTTCTCTAAAACCTTTGCTTTTTGCGCACTCTATACAGACACCAAGACAGTGCAATTTTAATACTACACAAGCCAGTAATAAGTAAAGGAGCATTCATGCCCATGACGCATCTTAGTAAGCAAGAGATGGAAGATTTGCGCAAGCAGCTTCTTGAGCGAAAACAAGATATTCAGCACCGTGAAAAAACAAATGATCACTACGGACTTAGCGGTTCCATGCGTTATCAGGCAGGAGAGCTTTCCACGATTGATAATCATCCCGGGGATGTTGGTACTGAAATGTTCGAACGAGCAAAAGACATTTCCTTAAACGAACATG
The DNA here is from genome assembly GCF_009870785.1 of Paenibacillus sp. An7. Classification (GTDB taxonomy): domain Bacteria; phylum Bacillota; class Bacilli; order Paenibacillales; family Paenibacillaceae; genus Paenibacillus. The sequence goes on along the minus strand of NZ_WTWX01000007.1, from coordinate 121,122 downwards.
ATGAATTTATGCTTGAGCGCATTGACTCTGCATTAGCCCTTTTGGAAAAAGGCGACTACGGCGTATGTGCTGTATGCAGTAAGCCGATTCCTTATGAACGGCTAGAAGCTGTACCCTATACGATTTATTGTAGAGAACATGCACCAGAAACCGCAGTTTCTAATGATCGCCCAGTCGAAGAAGAGTTCCTTACCCCTCCATTTGGCAGAACAAGCCTGGACGAAAAGGATACTCAGAATGGTTTTGACGGCGAAGATGCCTGGCAAATCGTTGAGAGCTGGGGAAACTCTAACAGTCCTGCTCTGGCAGAAAGCAATAACGTCGATGATTACAATGCGATGTACATTGAAGCATCGGAAGAAATTGATGGATGTGTGGAAGCTTACGAAAGCTTTCTCGCAACCGATATCTATGGAGAAAATGTATATGTTCTAAGAAATAACCAATATCGTAAATACCTTGAGGATGACGAAGGAATGAACATTCTTGCCCCTGATGTTCTTCCGGGTGACGATTAAATCACAGCGTATCGAGTTCTAATTGTCTTTGAACAATACGTACGATATCTGCAATGTAGTCTCCAATAATGGGTAGATTTAACGCTCCAAGCAACTGAAGGAGATAAATGATTGTTGCTGCAAAAAAGGTGAAGCCAATCGCTATTCCGACTCCTCTTGCTGTACCTGAAAGAATATTAAGCCAGATGAGTCGCGCTGGTCTATACAAGAGCTGTGTATAATCAGCAATCCGTGACTTCTCAAGGCTCGTAGCTAATTTTTGTAACAACCCGTGCATCTCATCAATTTGCCCTTCAAGTGCTTTGATTTCATCTGATGCTTTCTTATTTGTTGTCATCGGTAAATGGTCTTATCCTTTCCTTTATAGGATTAAAAAAAGCGGAAACGAGCCAGGGGAAACATATTTCCCTCAGGCTCGTTTTTGCATATCGTTCTTTATGCTATTATATCCGCTTTAAAACCGAATTAGCCTCTACCTAAACATATCTTACGAGATTTTAACACCAATCGTTTTAGATCCCGCTTCTACTTTTTCCATATCTTCCGCAGTCCCAAAGGAAACATCGGTTACGAGTACATTTTCACGAAGTACATCTTCAAATGCTTCAATCGCTACTTTTAACTCATCATCAACATCTAGCACAAGATTTACTCGTTTTTCAATTGGAAGATCCAGTTTCTTTCTTGTATCCTGAACGGCACGAACAACCTCGCGAACCAAACCTTCTTGTTCAAGTTCTGGCGTGATCTCTGTATTCAGCGCAACAGTCAGACCGTAACCGGATGCTGCTGCAAATCCTTCTTTTGCTTTTTTCTCGATTAGAAGTTCCTCACTAGTAATGTGAAGTTCAGTTCCTTCTGGGGAGACAATGTTAAATTCTCCAGACTCTACAACCAAACGAGTCTCGTCTGCGGTCATCCCTTTAAAATGATTTTGCAGGAAGCCTACATTTTTACCGTATTTTTTACCTGCTACTTTCAAATTCAATTTCAATGAGAAATCAACAAAGCCGCTGTCGCTTGTTTCTACTTCAATTGATTTCACATTGATCTCTTCTTTGATGATCTCTTCATATCCTGGCAGATCGAAATCTTGGTGTAGAGATACAATCAGAGCGGACAATGGCTGACGTGTTTTGATTCCTGTCTCATTACGTACGTTACGCGCAAGTTCAACAATATTACGTGCCGTCTCCATGTCTTTCTCCAGCTTCTCATCAATCAGAGCAGAATCCGCTACTGGATAGTCAGTAAGGTGAACACTGCCTTCTCCGCCAAGGTTTCCATATACATCCTCTGACAACATCGGTGTAAATGGAGCCATGAGTTTGGACAACGTAAGCAGTACTTCTGTCAGCGTACCATAAGCAGCCAGTTTGTCTTCGCTAAGGCCACTTCCCCAGAAACGATCACGGGAACGACGGATATACCAGTTGCTCAGCTCATCAACAAATACTTCGATTGATTTTGCAGCATTCAGGAAATCATTCACTTCAAGCCCTTTACGAACTTTTGCGATTAAAGAGTTCAAACGTGACAGCACCCAGCGATCCAGTTTGTTCTCAGAACCGTTAAATGGATGATCTTTTGGATCATAACCATCGATATCAGCATACAGCGCAAGGAATGCATGTGTATTTACAATCGTGTCGATCACTTTCGATTTTGCTTCGCCTACGATCCCTTTGGAGAAACGTTTGCTGTTCCATGGCGCACTGTCTGCAAGTAGTGCCCAGCGGAATGCATCTGTACCATATTCATTAATGATCTCCCATGGATCAATAACATTGCCTTTGGATTTGGACATTTTTTGTCCATTCTCATCCAGAATATGTCCTGTTGCCATAACTGCTTTATAAGGAGCTTTGCCAGTAAATAAAGTGGATACTGCAAGCAAGCTGTAGAACCAGCCGCGAGTCTGGTCAATCCCTTCACAGATCATGTCTGCAGGATATTGCTGTTCAAATGTTTCCTTATTCTCAAAAGGATAATGATGCTGTGCAAATGGCATCGAACCACTGTCAAACCAAACATCAATCACTTCGGATGTTCTTTCCATTACCCCATTTTCACAGTGTGTACAGTGTACTTTCACTTCATCTACATATGGCTTATGGAGTTCGAGATCCTCGCTCACTTCGCCTACCGCATGTTTGCGAAGTTCCTCATGGCTATGCGGTGAAAATTGTCCGCCGCAGTCCTGACATACCCATACGTTCAGTGGAGTACCCCAGTAGCGGTTACGACTGATGTTCCAGTCCACAAGATCTTCAAGGAACTTACCAAAACGTCCTTCACGAACATGACCAGGATACCATTCTACGGTATTGTTATTGGCAATCAGCTGATCTTTCACAGCTGTTGTTTCGATAAACCAGCTGTCCATTGCATAGTAGAGAAGCGGTGATTTACAACGCCAGCAGAACGGATAGCTGTGTTCGATTTTTTCTTTGCTGTAAAGCGTGCCTTGTTCGGACAAATACTTCACGATATCAAGGTCACAATCTTTTACAAAACGACCTGCAAAATCAGTAACTTCTTCTGTATACTTCCCTGCGGAATTAACTACACTTACAAAGCTGATTCCATTCTCACGACAAGTTTTATAGTCATCTTCCCCGTGAGCAGGAGCCATATGAACGATACCTGTACCGCTTGCATCCGTTACAAAGCTTGCTCCAACGACAATGTTTGCTTTATCTGCTTTGATGTAATTAAACGGCGGTGTATAAGTAAGACCCACAAGCTCCGAACCTTTCAGTGAAGAAAGAACTTCATAGTCGCCTTTCATCACTTTTTCCACCAAGTTCTTCGCCACGATATAGGTGCCATCTTCTTGTTTCACTCGTGCATATTCCATGTCTGGATTTACAGCAAGTGCCACGTGAGCAGGAAGCGTCCAAGGTGTTGTCGTCCAAGCCAGAATATATTCATCACGATCATCCAGTTTGAATTTGGCTGTTGCACTCAGATCCTTAACGTCCTCGTATCCTTGAGCTACTTCATGAGAACTAAGCGTTGTCTGGCAGCAAGGACAATATGGGCTAACACGATGTCCGCGATAAAGAAGCCCTTTGTCATGGATCGTTGCAAGAATATTCCACACACTTTCAATGTATTTGTTATCAAGTGTAACGTAAGGATGATCCAAATCCGTCCAGTACCCGATTGCCTCGGTTAGTTCACGCCATTTGTGTTCATATTCAAACACACTAGCTTTACACTTCTTGATAAAAGCTTCTACGCCGTAGTTTTCAATCTCATGTTTTCCGTTAATGCCAAGCTGCTTCTCCACACCAAGCTCTACGGGAAGACCATGAGTATCCCATCCTGCTTTACGAACCACACGGTAGCCGTTCATCGTTTGATAGCGACCTACAAAGTCTTTAATAACGCGGCCAAGTACGTGCCCGATATGCGGAGCACCATTCGCGGTAGGAGGTCCTTCATAAAGAACGTAATTAGGCTTGCCTTCACGATTTTCAATTGATTTTTTAAATGTATCTTCTGCATTCCATTTACTGAGGATTCGCTGCTCGCGAGCGCGAGCTTTTTCTTTGACATCGACTCGTTTCATCTTCAAACTCCCTCTCTTTATAGCGCATTACTATATTTAGAAAAATAAAAAAAGCCTCATCCCCGAAAAGGGACGAGACTGTGCTCGCGTTACCACCCTAGTTCCATCTCCAGCCTGTTCGCTCTAATCAAATTCATGATCATCACGATGAGCAAATAGAGACAGCTCTCTAATCCTTATGAAACTTCCATAAGGAGCCGATATAACGTTCGGCTTACGGTATCAGCTTATTCGTATCCGCAAGTACAATCGTAATAAATGCAGATCCTTTCGGCTTCACTTCTCCGGGAGGATATTCGGTCATGACCTGTTCATTGGCTTGCACCAACCGCCAACTCTCTGTGAACAATCTTCACAACGTACTGATTCCCATCATCAAAAATAAAATATGAAATTCATATAAGAATATTTATAGCCTCTTTTATAAAAAAAGTCAACCGGATCAGTAACCTGCAAATGGTTCATAATCCGCTCTTATCTATATCATATCCAAATAAATGAAATATTAATAAATTTCTTTCATTTCACGTTCATGACGTTCATGCTCACGAACCTCAAATTCTCGGTTCTCCAGCGCTTCCCATCCATCCTGTGTCAAAAGTTCAAGCTGAGCTTCCACAAGTGTACGGAAACGCGCACGATAGATTGAAGCCTGTTTCTTCAGCTCTTCAACTTCCATCGAAATCTTGCGTGACTTCGACAAAGCTTCGTTTATGATGCGGTCTGCATTCTTCTCCGCTTCCTTCACGATCAGCTGCGCTTCTTTCTTCGAATTATTCTTCACTTCATCTGCAGCTTCTTGAGCAACGATAATAGTCTTACTCAGCGTCTCCTCAATGTTTGAGAAATGATCCAGCTTCTCCTGCACGGACAGCAGCTGGTTATTAAGTTCCTTATTCTCGCGGATCACAGCCTCATAATCTTTAATGACCTGATCCAGGAATTCGTTAACCTCATCCTCATCATACCCACGAATTCTGCGAGAGAACTCTTTATTATGTATGTCCAGCGGTGTAAGCGGCATACTGTCCACCTCCTATAATATTAACCTCCAAAAAAGGAGATTTATGAAACAAAAAAAATAATGGTGAACCTTCTGCCACCATAGGCAGCAGAAGACTTACGGAATCATGTAATATTCACCACCTGTATATTAACATGTAGTTTATATCGGCAACTTCATATGTTGTCATAATGCCTAGACCTATACTTTTCGACAAGAAAAGCAGAATTCCTGCAACATACTTAGACAAATCTGCCAACTTTGACACGAAAACGGCCTTTTTTAGTAACTCCATCTATTTCAAGTACTTTAAAACGTCCTAACCCTTGAACAGAAACTACGTCTCCTGCCTGAAGAGCTTTTGACGGATCTTCAACAACTCGGAAATTCACTTTACAGCGGCCAGCCTTGATGGGTATAAGAATTTTGCTGCGGCTGAGCCTGTACACATCACTTGAAATCCCGTCGAGACGCAAAGAAGCTACCGTCAGATCCATCATCTGAAGTGATACCTCACTCGTCCGAAGCTGATCGATCGGCAGAATATCTGTAAATACGTTCACACGGTGAACCTGATGCAGATGGATTGATAAATAATCTGCAACTTCTTTTGCAACTACCGTATGGCAACCATCATCAAGTACATGAATGTCTCCAATCTTACCTCTTTTGAGGCCAAGACTCAAGAGTGCACCCATATAATCCCCGTGTTCGAGCTGTAGTAATTTTTGGTCTGCTGAGGTAATTGCCAGCACAGCCAGCTCCATGCTCTCCTCTTCTAAATAAGCATAATCCGGTGCTACGAGTGCCCGTTTACGCTCAGCTGATGCAAAACCCCCATCCAGATGTATCTGTACATCGTTTCGGCGATTCATAATCGATTCCAAAATATAAGCCTGGCGAGGATCGAGAAAGTCCGTCAGTTTCATCTCATGAAACTGTCCCGCACGTTCGACCCACTCCCAGGCTTTGTCTACAAAATCCCGTTCATCGGGGTGAAAATGATCGTAAACTTCTGTTTTCATTTCAAGATCACCCTGCTTTGCATATCATACTTACCTAAAGGCTTTCGTACAATCTACGTTAATATACTGCTTAGAATAGCAATGAGTCCCATTGCTGCATAACGCAGAGCAAAAAGCGCAATGATTGGAGAGATATCAATCATACCGAAGATTGGCGGTATAAAACGCCGGAAAGGCGCAAGATACGGCTCTACAAATTTGCCTATTATTTCTCCAAATTTACTCTCGCGTGCATTAGGCAACCAGGACATTAAGATATAAATAAGAATCAGCCAGTAGTAAATATCTACTATAGCTGTGATTGCTCGAACTGCAATATCCAAAAACAATTCACCTCATTCTGCCGTAATCTGTGTCGCTCTCACTTTCAGCCAAAATCTCAGCAATCGTTCCTTGAATTTCCACCGTGTCTGGTGTGCATAAGAAAATATTACCGCCTATTTTGGAAATACCCCCACCCAGTGCATATACCGTTCCGCTTAAGAAATCAATAATCCGCAGAGCTTGATCTTTGCGGACACGCTGAAGATTGATCACAACGGTGCGATGAGCACGAATATGATCCGCAATCTCTTGAGCTTCGTCATAACTGCGTGGTTCATAGAGAACAACTTTTACATTTTTTTGGGAATGGATACTCACCACATTATTTCCCTTCTGATTTCTACGTTTATCGAAGTTCGGGGTTTCAACTTCTTGTTCCTGTTCATCATTACGTGTAGTATTTACTTGTTCACGTTCAATAATCTCTTCTTCTTCCTGCAAGCCAAAAAAATTCATGAATTTATTCATTACACTCATCTCCTTAGTCCTCCTCTTTTCCTACAAGAACACTTCCCAGCCTTACCCAGGTAGCCCCTTCTTCAACAGCAACTTCATAATCATTTGACATTCCCATCGACAAATGGGTCAGCGGCTGATTCGTTAAAGCTTGTCTGTTCAAATCATCCCTTAGTTCACGAAGCCCGCGAAATACAGGGCGGGTACGTTCTGCATCTTCCTCAAAAGGAGCCATTGTCATTAATCCGGTAATATGAACATGAGGAAATTCACGAATTTGCTTGAGTAATGGTACAACTTCTTCCGGCTCAAGTCCGTATTTTGATTCTTCTCCAGATATATTCACCTGAAGCATGCACTCCACTTGCAGATCAACCTGACCTGCCTTTTTCTCAATCTCTTTTGCAAGAGAAAGACGATCTAGTGAATGAATGTATGCAAATTTGCCAATAACATCTTTAACCTTATTAGTCTGCAAATGTCCTATGAAATGCCATATCCCTCTATCGTGCAGAGCATTCCATTTGTCTTCAGCGTTTTGCCAGCGATTCTCGCCAATATGTATAAGTCCGTGATCCAGTACTTTACTGGTCATCGCAGTCGAAACATATTTTGTAACGGCAATTACACCGACGTCTTCTCTATTTCGTCCGCTTCGTTTGCATGCGGCCGTTATACGCTCATCAACATGCTGAATTCTCTCCTCCAGTTGCAAGGAGGTCACCTCTCTTCCAATCCGATCCAGCTTGCCATACGACCCGTAATCCCGTTTTCCTTACGATAACTGAAGAACAATTCCGGATGGCAGCTTGTACACCATGAAGTAATTTCGATATGTTCCGGCAATATTCCTGCTTTTATCATAATGTGTCGATTCACTTCTTTCAAGTCAAGCATACTTTTTCCATCTGAAACCGGTTTATGGCAAGCTTCATAAGTCAAGCTGTTATGTTTGTCATTACCCTCTGAAACCTCATACCAAACCTTCACCTTATTCATTACATAGTCGTCTACCTCATAACAGCAGCTCCCTATCGACGGGCCAATTGCAGTTCTAATGTCTTGACGTTGACATCCATAATACTCTTCCATTCGTGTAATCATTCGCTCCGCAATCCCGGCTACGGTGCCTTTCCAGCCTGCATGAGCAAGCCCAACAACTTCTTTTATCGGATCGAAGAAATACAAGGGCACACAGTCGGCATAAAAAGAAGTTAACAGAATACCTCTTACATTAGTAAGTAATCCGTCCGTTTCCTGAAAAGCCGATTCGCGATCTAGAAAACCTCTGCCCTGATCTCGCTCGGTTACAATCGCAACTTCATTCTTATGCACTTGTTCTCCGCATGTCCATGATTCTGGCTTCATACCGATTTCTTTAGCGATCCGCGTTCTATTCTCGATAACATCCTGCGGATCATCTCCCACATGAAAAGCACAGTTCAAACTGCTGTAAGGCGCTTTCCCTACTCCGCCCAGACGGCTTGTATAACCAACTTTGAGTCCTTTGTCTGCCTCATAGCTTTTCCAAGGTTCTATTTCAAACAATCCTGGGCTCCCAGCAGCAGAAGGATTCAAGCTGGGAGAATCTAAGGATGCTGTCTTTTTAAATACAAACGGTTCCATGAAAGTAAAATTCACCTCATCTTTTTTTACAGTGTAACAAAAATACAGCTAAATTGCTCATCTACCTTCGCTTAAAAGAAAGGCTGTGCCTTTTTCCACTCCAACTTTCATAACCCGCGCCGCTGCTCGTCTCGGCTTCGTTCCCATCGTTCTGAACTTGGCTGCTCTCCATCGCCCGAATGCTCCTTGATCTCATCCATCTTAACAAGGACCACATCAGAACCGATTTTGACAATATTACGCCATGGAATGATCAGGTCTGAACCACCGCCGAATAACCCCATAAAACGGCTGTAACTTGGGACAACAATCGCATCAATTCGCCCATTCCTAAGGTCAAGCTCCAAATCACTAATCTGACCAAGCCTTTTTCCATCGATAATATTAATCACGTCTTTGGTTTGAAAATCTGAAATTTTCATCGCTCTAACCGTTAAATCTCCTGAACTCATACCTTATCACATCCCGCTATTTGTGCTTATAATCTACTATATGATTCAATCGCCCAAAATGTACTCTTTTTTAAGATCGTTGCTGCAAGCTCTTAGAACTTCTGTACAAAAAGATAAAACCTTTATTTCTGCCTAAGGCAGAAATAAAGGTTTAGGAATTTAGTTCATTATGCAATTTACCTAATACATTGCATTTTCCTCATACTGCAAAAGCCTTACGTCTTCACATGTTTCTGCATTTGCTGGATCGCTGACTTCTCAAGACGAGATACTTGAGCTTGAGAAATGCCGATTTCATCTGCTACTTCCATTTGCGTTTTTCCTTCGAAAAAGCGCATAGACAATATCATTTTTTCCCGCTGACCCAGCCTGAGCATTGCTTCTCTAAGCGCAATCTCTTCAATCCAGGTTACATCCTTATTCCTGTCGTCACTGATCTGATCCATCACATAAATGGGATCACCACCGTCATGATAGATCGGCTCGAACAAGGATACCGGATCTTGAATTGCATCTAGCGCAAACACGACATCTTCTTTGGGCACACCAAGCACCTCAGATATCTCAGAAACCGTAGGTTCCCGCGAATTGAGATTGGTTAGTGCATCCCTCACTTGCAGTGCTTTGTATGCGATGTCTCTCAGAGATCTTGATACGCGAATCGGATTGTTATCACGAAGGTATCTGCGAATCTCACCGATAATCATCGGAACCGCATACGTGGAGAATTTTACATTTTGAGACAAATCAAAGTTATCGATGGCTTTCATCAAACCAATACAACCGACCTGAAACAAATCGTCAACGAATTCTCCCCGGTTATTGAAACGCTGAATGACACTGAGTACTAATCGCAGATTGCCATTCACCAATTTCTCTCTAGCTGAGCGCTCATTATTTTGCTGTAGATTTGTAAATAACTCACGCATCTCTACGTTGGTTAGGACCGGCAGTTTCGCGGTATCCACGCCACAAATCTCGACTTTATTACGAGTCATCGTGATTTACCTCCCAAGGAGAAACATTAATGTACATTATCTCCCTGAGCGGTGTTTTTATTCCAAAATCAAAACCTTACCAGTTATAACCAAGACTTGATTTTACACCATTTTATTGAATTCCTTACGCAGCCGCTTAATGATTCTCTTTTCGAGCCGAGAAATATAAGACTGGGAAATGCCCAGCATGTCCGCAACATCTTTTTGTGTTTTTTCTTCCCCGTCTTGCAGCCCGAACCTTAGTTCCATAATCATGCGCTCTCGATCTGTCAGCTTGTCTAATGCTTTGTGCAGCAGTTTACGATCCACTTGCTCTTCAATATTTCGGTAAATCGTATCGTTCTCGGTACCCAGTACATCGGACAGCAGCAGTTCATTTCCATCCCAGTCAATATTCAGCGGCTCATCAAAAGACACTTCGGACCGGATCTTACTGTTACGCCGCAAGTACATCAATATTTCATTCTCGATACACCGGGAAGCATAGGTCGCCAGCTTAATTTTTTTCTCTGGATCAAACGTGTTCACTGCCTTGATTAGTCCAATTGCCCCAATAGAGATTAAATCCTCAATGTTAATGCCGGTATTCTCAAATTTGCGAGCAATGTATACGACAAGCCGGATGTTTCGTTCGATCAGCATAGCCCGGATCGCAGGGTCACCTGTCTGCAGTTTTTGCAGTAAAAATTCTTCCTCTTCCCTTGTCAGGGGCGGGGGCAGTGCTTCACTTCCACCAATATAATAAATCTCTTCGCTTTTTAGCCCAAACAAAAATAAGAATCTGTAATATTGCAGCTGTACGGCAAGTTTCCATTTGACGAGCATGTACACTTCCTCCTATACCACGTTCAGCGGCTTTTCTGTTTGACCGGCCGTTGTATTGACTACAGCAGGTTCTTGCACATATTCCGGGTGAATGATGGCCTGATACTTCCCTTCCGAAGATAACTTCCCTCCATCGAGTCCAATCAGGGTACGCCTTGGTGTATAGCAAGTCCCGTTCATTATTACTTTTACCGAGTCTGGTTTAAGTGCAAGCATAAACGTTGTTCCTTTGTTAATCCCCCGGTAAGGGATCAGCCTAAGACGATCCTGCCAGATGAACTCTTCTTCGAGCTCCATAATTAACGTGTCTGCTGAAACTTCTGAGATTCTCCCTTTCCAAGAAGGGGGCAGATAGGATTCCCACAAGGAAGCTTCCATCACGGTAACCGGTGTCCGTGTGAGTGGATCTGTAAGCTGATTCCCCGTATCCACGAGCCCTGTACAAGTGACTTCCACTCCCCCTATCTCAACAATCATATCTCCGAAAAAAACAGACATTTGTTCCGTCTTTCTTTTACTAGACTGTACTCCTTTAAAAACAAGCAGAACCGCAAAAAAAGTAATAAACACAAACCAAAAGCCAACTTGAAGTTCAAAAGAGATGCCACCTGTTGTCGTAAATAAAATGCCATTAAATAAATCAGCTGAACTCTGCAGCAGATAATGAACGCCGAGTATGCCGCCCGCTGCCACAAAGTTAACTACATAAAACGTCCCTATTGTTTTTGTAAATGCTTGTAAACTATGAAATCCAAATGTGGTCCAGATCATAAACAGGGATAATGTGAATTTGATTAAGAATGTGTACAAAAAAGTAAGTTCCGGAACAAACATCATTACTACATACAAAGCCCCGATGATTGAAGATATAATCATTCGCCACCATTTTGGCTTTTTCTTCTGCATCCAAGCGGTAAGGAACAACAGCACCCAGTCAATAAGCAGGTTCGTTAGAAAAATCAAGTCGATATATACAACCAGGTTCTCTCACCTGCCTTACGTAAATCATGAATACATTCAGTATAAGGAGAAGATATCTCAAAGTCTGTCTAAACGTGGGAAGTGATTTGTACTATTTTTGTCGTAAAAAGAAAATAAAAAAGACTGTAGACAAACTAGTTATAGGCTAGTTTGTCTACAGTCTGCCAGCAGTCCAATGGACTACAGTTCGTTATGCATAAAAAGTTTATTATTCGTTATGATTGCTGCCATTATTTCTCGAGCGATTACGTAAGAACGTCGGAATATCAAGTTGATCCGAACCCGGTGCATTACTGAACGGTTTCAGGTTGTTTGACGGACGGCTCTCTTGCGGTTCAGTAGATTGAACCGGTTTGCGAGTAGACTGCGGGATAGGCTCCGGCTTACTCTCGAATCCTGTCGCGATAACCGTAACCTTGATTTCCTCTTTCAGGTTCTCGTCAATGATCGCACCAAAGATCATATTTACTTCTAGATCAGAAGCAGATGTAACAATCTCGGCTGCTTCATTTACTTCATACAAGGACAGGTTAGAACCACCTGTAATGTTCATGATAACACCGCGTGCTCCTTCAATCGAAGTCTCCAGGAGCGGACTCATAATTGCTTTGCGTGCAGCTTCTGCAGCCCGATTCTCTCCAGTAGCCATACCGATACCCATAAGTGCAGAACCGCGTTCTGTCATAATGGTTTTAACATCGGCAAAGTCAAGGTTGATAAGACCCGGAACTTGAATCAAGTCAGAAATACCTTGTACTGCTTGGCGAAGAACATTATCCGCTTCGCGGAAAGCTTCAAGCATTGGAGTCTTCTTGTCTACAATCTCAAGCAAACGATCATTTGGAATCACAATCAGTGTATCTACTTTTTCTTTGAGGGCTTCAATACCGTGCTCTGCTTGATTGTAACGTTTACGTCCTTCGAATGTGAATGGACGTGTAACCACACCAACTGTTAATGCTCCGCACTCTTTAGCGATTTCAGCGATAACAGGAGCAGCACCTGTTCCTGTACCTCCGCCCATACCAGCAGTAACGAACACCATGTCCGCACCTTTTAAGGTATTCGCAATCAGATCACGAGACTCTTCTGCAGCCTTTTTACCTACTTCTGGATTGGCACCAGCGCCAAGTCCTCTTGTGAGCTTATCACCGATTTGAAGTTTGTGTTCTGAGCGGGCTAAATGCAGTGCTTGAGCATCCGTATTCACCGTAATGAATTCGACTCCTTGCACACCATTTTCAATCATTCGGTTAACCGCATTACTTCCGCCGCCACCGACACCTATTACTTTTATCTGAGCCAAGCTCTCCATATCGAAATCAAATTCCAACATACTTTTCCATCTCCCCCTCATGTGTGCATGGATGGCTCGTCCACGTTCCGAAAATGAATCCAGACCATTTCATATATCGACGAACAATACCATTTCGTAAAGATCACTCGAAAACGAATCGTTCAAGGATCTATGAAATGGATTCAGACATGCTATATCAATTCACTGAACATATTTTTTAAGCGTTCGAAAAACCCCGGTTTTTGTTCTTCTTCCGGAGCCGGATTCGGCTTAACTCGATTGGTTGGTTTTTTGTTATTGCCTCCGCCACCAGGATTATTATTCGCTGGTCTTACTTTGATACCACGAATGACATTATGCAAAATCCCCACACCGCTCGTATAGCCTGGATCCCTCACACCGATATAATCCGGCACTGCAATTCTAACGGAAGCAGCAAGTTCATGTCTAGCAACCTGTAACACACCTGGCATCGCTACAGTACCGCCTGTTAGTATATAACCTCCAGGTAGCTCTGTATAACCCAGTCGCTTCACTTCCTGATGAATTAATTGGAAGATTTCTTGCACACGAGGTTCTATGATCGTTGCCAAATCTTCCTGAGTAAATTCTTTATCCACGTTACTGCCAATACGTGTTACTTTGAATACAACATCACTAGCTGCATCATCAAGCCAAGCACAACCATACTTAAGCTTGACCTTCTCAGCTTGCTCTGTCAAGGTTCGCAGTCCGTAAGCAATATCGTTAGTAACAAACTCCCCGCCGATTGGCAGTGTCGAAGTTGCAACCATCGAGCCTTCCTCAAACACGGCAATCGTGGTCATTCCTGCACCGATATCAACCAGTACAGAACCCATTCCTTTCTCATCTTTGGATAAGGACAACAGCCCTGATCCAAGAGACATGAGCACCAGATCTTTCACTTTCAGTCCTGATTTCTCAACGCAGCGCAACAAGTTATGTATGGCAGTCTTCGCCCCTGTAATGATCGTCGCTTCCACTTCAAGACGAACACCGATCATACCGCGAGGATCCTGAATTCCTTCAAGACCATCAACTACATACTGCCTTGCCACAACATCTATGATCTCGCGTTCCGGCGGGATCGCGATGACTTCTGCTGCTTTCAACACCCGTTCCATGTCTTCTTCACCGATCTCGCGGTCCTCATTTGATACTGCCACAACACCGTGACTTGTCATAAGCCCGATATGATTTCCAGAGATCCCGACATAAACTTCGGATATTTGAATACCAACCATACGTTCCGCGTGATCTACTGCGTTGCGGATCGATTGTACAGTCTGGTCAATGTCTACAATTGCACCTTTACGAATTCCTTCTGAGTCGGCAGATCCAACTCCAATAATATTAAAGGTTCCATTATTAATTTCCCCAATAATAGCCCGAACTTTGGATGTACCGATGTCCAAACTAACAATGATGTCATTGTTGCTCAAGTCTGTGGCACCTCCTGACTCCGATTAATATACGTTCTTTTAAACAAACACTCTCTACATATTCAACACGTTTAAGGCTTTCCCTCTTTTTTCAACAAATTTTTTGGGTGCCTTCAGGGTGGAGATAATAAGCTCCTGTTAACTGCCTTTACTCAGTTGATAGGAGGTGAACCTCCTAATTGTCTCTAAGTTTGTTCACGAGTTTAACCGTCACAAACGATTCTAGTCAAATTTCAAAGAAAAAAGAAGGAAATGATAGCAAGATGCATATAGTGTAAAGTGTAACATTTTTTCATACGATCAGAAAGTGCTATCTTCACACGTCCATTGTTTTCCATTAGAATTGCATAAATTTGGATCATTCAGCTGTCTCTACTTCCTCATCTTCCTCTGTGTCTGGAATAAAGGGTTCATAGGAGTCAGCTTCAAGCATAGTGATGATCCCTGGTTTTTCCGTTTCAATTACTTGATTCAAATAGCTTACCTTGTCTTCTAACAAGGACACCGTAGTAATTACTTCAAACTGTGATTTTGTGTAAAGTTTAATCCGATCAGGAAACGACGGGGTAGGCGATGGCATAATTTCAGAAATATCTGTGGTAAGTTCATTAGGTATGTTCTTAAGGATCTCAGACAACTCTGTTTTTAGCGGATTGCCATCCTCCCAATGTGTCAAGATCGGTTTTTCTACGGAAATTCCGCTATCAGGAAGCGTAACACTCACTCCACTGGATAAAATAGCATGAAGCTGTCCGTCTGCTGCCAGTTCGTAAGCTACTGGATCGTATTCTTTAATGTGGATTACGATTGTACCCGGGAACTGCTTGTCCACTGTTGCCTCAGATACAGAAGGCATCTCTTCCAACTTCTTCTCTATATCACTGCCGTTATCACTAAAAAACGGATTACCCACTTTAAGGCCGCTCTTTGCTAAAATCTCATCTTTAGTAGTAAACACATTTCCATCAATCTGAACCTGAGAAATTTTGCTAACTGGCGATCTGAAAAATATAACAGCAAGTATAGCAATAAATAAAAGGATGAGGATCATGATTAATTTACGGCTTGTTTTACGTTTTGGCATGCTCTCTTTTTTGAGAGCGGGCAATTGATTTTTTGGCATAAATCTCCGCTCCATAAAAGCCCTATTGTCCCCTCAAAAAGAGGGGACTTTCAAGGCAAGTTTGTGCTTAAAATGATACTGATTGGAATATATATAAGCATCGTTATTCTCACTGACAAAGGGGACAACAATTAAGGTGCAACAAAGCTCACCGGCTGACGTTCCACAGAAGCCCCAAGTGATTGAAACAACTGCTCAATTTGATCATAACCCCGATCAATATGATGCACTTGTTCAACGACGGTTCTCCCTTGTGCGGCAAGTCCTGCAATAACAAGCGCAGCACCGGCGCGTAAATCGGTTGCTTCTACTGTGGCCCCATAAAGCCGCGGAACACCACGTATAAAAGCAGCGTTCATATCAACAGAAATATCAGCACCCATTACATTCAGTTCATTAACATGCTTAAATCTGGCTTCGAAGACGGTCTCTTTCATCACACTAAATCCATCTGCCAAACTGAGCAACACCATAACCTGTGATTGAAGATCTGTAGGAAACGAAGGGTATGGTGAAGTAACAATACGATCAACCGCTTTAGGTCGCCCCAAACAGCTTACGTTTATTATATCATTGCATACACTCGTTTGAACACCGGCTCGCTTCAGCACATGGATAAGAGAATTTAAGTGCGCTGGATTGCAGTGAGTAAGAGTGACATTCCCCCTTGTTGCAGCAGCAGCAATCAGCACTGTACCTGCCACAATCCGGTCCGGTATAATCTCATAGGTACAAGAGGTTAATGAATCGACTCCGTTAATCGTAATGGTACTCGTGCCCGCTCCGATAATGTTCGCTCCCATTGCATTCAGGAAATTTTGAAGATCCTGAATCTCGGGTTCTCTTGCTGCATTCGTGATCGTTGTCGTCCCTCTGGCTGTCGCAGCAGCCATCATGATATTTTCCGTGGCCCCGACACTTGGAAAATCAAGTTGTACATCTGCACCGATTAGTTTTTTAGCACGGCAGGTAATTTGAGAATCCTTCTCCTCAATCACCGCACCCAGCGCCTCGAGTCCCCTCAAATGCAGATCTATCTTTCTTTCTCCGATCGCACATCCTCCAGGCTGATAGATGGACACTTCTCCAAATCTTGCAAGCAAAGGACCCATTAAAAAAATGGAGGAGCGCATCTTGCTCATTAAGTCTTCCGGTACTCTAGCAGAACTGACTAAGGATGTGTCGATGGTTACTTTTCCTGAGTCATGTTTTGCACCACATCCGAGCCGTTCTAAAATGTGTAACATCACCTCAATGTCGAGCAAATGAGGTACATTATGGAGCTGCGTGTTTCCTTCTGCAAGTAAACTTGCTGCCATGATAGGCAAAGCAGCATTTTTAGCTCCATGGATACGTATGGATCCTGATAGGGGTTTCCCGCCTTCAATCACCAATTTGTCCAAGTGTATCACCTCCGAGTTTACCCGTTCACCCTAGTTCTTGATCGCTTCGACCCGGTTTATACCGTCCATTTCATGCCTGATCGAGAAGCATCCACAAGGTAGAACGTCCTCTGCTGTTTCTCTCTAGGAAGCGCATCAGCGTGATCTAGACACTGCTTTGCCATCCCATTAAGTCAGTTCAGCGGATAATAGTATTGTTTATGACACACCCGGACATTTACTTCGTCCAAAAGGGGAATGTCACAATTGATAAGGTATCTTATGTAAGGAGTACCTTGTGTGTGACAATCGCCCAGGAACCGTTTTACATTCCATGGAGACTTTTATATTCTATTTATTTATTTTTCGCAATACGTTTCATTTCAGCTACTAATAAGGAGGCAGAATCCGGTTTTCCGAGACGCTTTGAAGCTTCCATCATAGAGCGCTGAATCTTCTCATCTTTCATAATTTCATCAATATTCTGAAATAAAGAGATGCCCGTAAGGTCCTTCTCAAGCAGCATCCGAGCTGCTCCCGCTTTTTCAAGCGTTCTTGCATTCGCTTCTTGATGGTTATTGGTTACATTTGGTGAAGGAATGAGTATAGCAGGAATTCCAAGCGAGGTAATCTCCGCAAGAAAAGAAGCGCCGGCCCGGTTAACGATTAACGAGGTAGCTGCCAGCACCTCAGGCATGTTGTGCACGTACGGTAGAACATGCAGATAACTTGGAATATGTCCTAAACGCTCCTTTATTGCCTGAAGAGTTGATTCATAATAGCCATCTCCTGTTACGTATACCACATGGATCTCGCCTAGGTTCTTCAGCTGATCCGCCATTTGGATCATTGCATCATTGATTGCTTTAGCTCCTCTGCTGCCTCCAACAATCAGTACTACTCTACTTCCCTTCGGAATTCCAAGCGAAGCAAATCCACGCTCTGGGTTCGCATGTTGTACCGTAGTAGCACGCGGATTACCCGTATATATGGTGTTCTTTGCGGAAGAGAAGGCTTTCTCAGCTCCTTCAAAGCTGACAGCCACCGTATCGACGTACCGACTCAAAAACTTGTTGGTGAGCCCAGGAATCGCATTTTGTTCATGTATAATGCTTGGAATGCCCAGCTTTGCTGCAGCATACACAACAGGACCGCATACATAACCGCCAGTACCCACCACTACATCAGGTTTAAATTCCTTCAGCATTTTTCTAGATTCCTTTACTGCTTCAAGAAAACGAAGGATCGTTTTCACATTATCAAAAGATAACTTTCTTTTGAAACCAGATATTTCAATCGATTGAAAAGGGATGTTCTCTTGTGGAACAAGTTTGCTTTCCAGCCCCTTTTTACCTCCGATATATAAAAATTCCGCCGTGTTATCTTCTGATTCTAATTGTCTTGCGACAGCAACAGCCGGATAGATATGTCCGCCTGTTCCTCCGCCGGTTAGTACAACGCGCATGAATATCGTCACCTCGCATAACGTGATAAATTAAGTAAAATTCCTAGTGCTGTAAGCATCAGCGTCAGGGATGAACCTCCATAACTGATTAACGGGAGCGTAATTCCCGTAACAGGCATCAGCCCGATAACAACTCCAATATTAATGATGACCTGAACAGCAACCATTCCCACAATACCTACCCCAAGCAGACTTCCAAAAGCATCCGGAATCGTCATCGCAACTCGCATCCCTCTCCATACCAGCATCAAAAAGAGCATAAGTACGATGAGACCGCCTATAAACCCTAGTTCTTCCGCTAGAATAGAAAAAATAAAGTCCGTTTGCGGTTCCGGAACATAACTATATTTCTGTCGGCTCATTCCAAGACCCAGCCCTCCAAGGCCCCCCGGACCGATCGCGTATAGGGATTGGAGAATTTGATAACCAGAGCCCAGCGGATCTGACCAGGGATCAAGAAAAGCGGTGATCCGCTGCAGACGATAAGGTGCTGCTGCGATAAGGCCCGCAAAACCCACTAAACCACCCAAACCAAGCAACAGTAAATGTTTCATTCTTGCCCCCGCCGTAAAAATAATCAGCATAGAAGCTCCCATCATTACCGTGCCGGTACCAAGGTCTGGCTGAAGCATAATAAGAGCAAATGCGCTTCCCATTAAAGCAAGCGGCGGCAATAATCCCGATGTGAAATTTTTAATTTCATCCGGGTTTTTACTGAGCCATTTGGCCAGAAATAAGATCATCCCGAGCTTCATAAACTCGGAGGGCTGAATACCGAACGAACTGATTCCGAGCCAACTTCTCGCTCCGCCGCGAACAACGCCGACTCCAGGGATCAATACGATAATAAGCAAGATAAAGCAAAAAATAAGGATATACTTTGCATAATTGCGCCAAATCCGGTAATCCACATTTGCAGTGAAGAACATGGCAGCTAGCCCCAGCCCCGCAAATAACAACTGCCTCTTCACAAAATAGAAAGAGTCGCCGTATTGACGGAAAGCGAGGACAGAACCCGCACTGTATACCATTACAAGACCGATGGCAAGTAAAGATACAATGCAGATGATCAGCCAAAAATCAGGCGCTGGACGGGTCTGTTTCATTGGAGGCCACCTCTTACATATGTAGTAGGGGCTTATCCAACCCCCCTACTTACAGGTTATGCACCGCCTCTTTAAAAATGCGTCCACGCTCTTCAAAGGAAGAATACATATCCCAACTTGCGCATGCAGGGGATAATAGAACCACATCTCCAGGTACAGCTAATGAAGCGGCTATCGAAACAGCCTTTCTTAGTGTATCAGCGGCATCTACTTCATTATCGACAACCTCTATTGCCTTTAATCCGGCAAGTTTCGCAACTTCCGCCAGTTTGCCTTTCGTTTGACCCAGCAAAACGACAGCTTTTACTCTTTCACTGAAAACAGAAAGTAAATCCATATAATCCGATCCTCGGTCAAGCCCCCCTGCAATCAGGACAATTGGTTTCTTAAACGAGGTAAGTGCCATCGTTGTCGCTTTGGCATTGGTTGCCTTGGAATTGTTATAGTATGCCGTTTCATTACGGGTAAGAACGTACTCGAGACGATGTTCTACCCCTCTAAAAGCAGATAGCGGCCCGTGAAGCACATCCGGTGATGCGCCAGCAGCAATAGCTATGGCACAAGATGCAAGTGCATTATCAACATTAAATCGTCCTGGGATTGCGATCTGATCCACTGTTATAATCGGATGAACCTTGCCTTCCTTATCCCGATAAACAACGGTTCTATTGATCTCATCCTCTACATTGGCTACATAAGGAGGATCAACATAAACACCGGTTTGGAGAGTCTCCGTCATCGAAAAAGGAATTAATTCCGCTTTGATATAAGGAATAAGCTGTCTGCATACCGGGTCATCCCAGTTTAGAACAGCCTTGTCTTTTTCCGTCTGATTCCGAAAGAGTTTTGCTTTTGAAGCTACGTAATCTTCCATTCCTCCGTGGTAATCAAGGTGAGTCTCAGAGACATTGAGAAGGCAGCTTATCGCCGGTTTGAAGTCTGTCGTCCCTTTTAGCTGAAAACTGCTCAGCTCAACAACCATAATATCCTTCTCTGTAGCTGCGGTAGCCGCTTCTGAAAGAGGTGTTCCAATGTTACCGGCAACAATCGGTGATAAGCCGGCAGCATCCAGCATCATTCCCACCCAAGTGGTCGTTGTTGTCTTTCCATTTGAGCCGGTAATACCGATGATCGGTGCCTTGCACAAGTGATAAGCTACTTCTACCTCAGTGACTACCTCAATACCAAGCTCAAGTGCCTTCTGAATTGGTGCCACTTTGTAAGGAATGCCCGGATTCTTCACGAGCAGAGCAACCTCTTCGTTAATGAGGTCATCTGGGTGACCTCCGCATAGAACAGAAATTCCCAAAGCCTCCAATTCGGATGCTTCGGGACACTGTTCTCTTTCTTTTTGGTCATTTACTGTCACATAAGCTCCAGCTTGATGGAGCACTTTAGCAACTTGAACGCCGCTCTTGGCAAGGCCAAGGACCACGACGTTCTTTCCTTTGTAATTCTCCGGATGATTCATAATTACAACCCCTTGTAGATGAAGAGTCCGAGTCCTGCAAGCAGCAGTCCTACGGCCCAAAACGTAATAACAACACGCCATTCAGACCACCCAGACAATTCGAAATGATGGTGGATCGGGCTCATTTTAAATACCCGTTTCCCTCTTGTTTTAAAAGAAATGACCTGGATGACAACGGACAACATTTCCACAACGAAAACACCGCCGATGACTAGAAACAGAAGTTCCGTCTTCGTAACAATCGCAATAGCGCCAATTGCACCGCCAATGGCCAGTGAACCTGTATCACCCATAAATACTTTGGCAGGATGCGCATTGTATACTAGAAAACCAAGTACTGCACCGATCATTGCAGCAGCACATACCGCAGCAGGAAGGGAAGTTGCCTGCATTGCCACGATCGCAAATGCACCAAATGCAATGGCACTTACTCCAGAAAGCAATCCATCAAGGCCATCTGTAAAGTTAACTGCATTACTAATGGCAAGCATCATGATGACAATAAACGGATAGTAAAACCAGCCGCCAAAATCAAAACCAAAATCCGTTCCTGGCACGGAAATTTCCGTACTATGTCCGTTTTGAATAAGCAAGAAAGACATAATTGCAGCAAAAACCAATTGACCGATGAGTTTTTGCCTTGCTGTCAGACCAAGTGATCTTCTAGCGACAATTTTAATATAATCATCGAGAAATCCAATGAGACCAAACCCTAAAGTAGCCACGAGCAGAACATAAAAATCGGTATTTTTAACAGGAGCAAACTTTAGGAATGCAAGTGTAAAAGCCAAGACGATGACAACTCCGCCCATCGTAGGCGTGCCTGATTTTTTAAGATGGCTCTTCGGACCATCCTCTCTGACCTGCTGTCCAAACTTCATTCTTCTTAAAAGCGGAATAAGCAAAGGGGCTGCAATCACTGCAAGAATAAAAGAAACCCCGATTGTTAAGAGCATTAATTGAAAATCCATGAAAACACCTCTCTAGTTAACTTCAGATCTGTAATGGTTCCGTAATTAAGGCATTCGCCACATCTTCCAGCTTCATTCCCCGGGATGCTTTTACAAGCACTACATCCTTAGAACTCATTCTATCCTTAAGGTGGGAAATTAAAGCATCCTTATCTTCAAAAGCGAACACTGCTTCCGCAGGCATGTGCTGCCGTGCGCCTTTGGCAATGTAAGAAGACAGGGGACCATATGTGAAAACCAGATCGAGCTTATCAGGTGTCAAATATTGTCCAATCTCTTCATGAAGTTCTTCCTGCATTGGTCCAAGCTCAAGCATATCGCCGAGAACTGCTGCTTTGCGAGAATAGCCAGAAAGGCCGGCAAGCGCATCAATCGCAGCTTTCATCGCGGTAGGACTCGCATTATAAGCATCATTAAGTACCGTAATCCCACTTGTACCTTTTATGACCTCAATACGCATTCCTGTTAGTTTTATCTCGGATAGACCTTTTTTCATGTTTTCGTAGGACACGCCGTAATGTCTTGCTACAGCAAGCGCAGCGAGTGCATTCACCACGTTATGAGCGCCAATCAGAGGAATAGATAATGCTTCTTCCCCGGATCGAACCGAAGTGAATACCATTCCTTCCGGGTGATTCATCATTCCCGTAGGGAAATCATCATTTGTCGCATTCATACCAAAAGTAAACCGTTTAAATTCCATTGGTTTTTTGGTCGCGGGTTCTGCAAGAACACGATCAGCTAAAGGATCATCACCGTTATAGATCAGAAGGCCGCCATTTTTGAGTCCTGCCATAATTTCCAGCTTAGCCCGCGCAATTTCTTCTCTAGAACCCAGCTGTAACAGATGCGCTTCTCCAATATTCGTAATAACGGCCACATCTGGACAAGCAATTTGCGTTAGACGTTCAATTTCCTGACGCCCGCTCATCCCCATTTCCAAAATCGCAATTTCCGCATCTTCCGGCATACTGAGGATCGTTAAAGGCAGTCCAATATGGTTGTTAAAGTTCCCTTGTGTCTTATGTACCTTAAAGGTAGTAGATAAAAGGGAGTACACCATATCTTTCGTTGTTGTTTTCCCATTGCTGCCCGTAATCGCAACTACAGAAGCACCGCTCTCTTTGAGATAGGCAGCCGCAATCTCCTGAAGTGCCGTCAGCGTGTCATCAACGAGGATAACAGCACCTTCAGGTGCATCTCCATGGTCTCTTTGCCACAGTGTCCCTGCAGCTCCCGAACCGAGGCAGCTAGAAGCATATTCATGCCCATCAAAATGCTCCCCTGTCAGCGGAACAAATAATTGTCCCGCCGATGGTTTACGTGAGTCCGTGTATACTCCTTTAATGAGCGTTTCACGGTCACTTTCTCTTACAAGGGTGCCGCTGCACATATGTGCTATTTGTTCTAACGTTCTTTTTATCACTTTGTTATTCCCCTTATCGCTTCTTTCGCCACGAGCCGATCGTCAAAATCTGTTTTCACAGTTCCGATAATTTGGTAAGTCTCGTGACCTTTGCCCGCTATCAATACTACATCGCCTGGGCTTGCCAGTTCAATAGCACGTTTAATAGCTGACTTACGGTCAACAATCAGTTCATATTTTTCGGATGGAACCGCATTTGCTATCAAACCCTGCTTGATATCTTCAAGAATGGCATCCGGGTTTTCTGTCCGAGGATTATCAGAAGTAACAAACACTCTGTCACTGTATTTAGCAGCGATTTGACCCATGATTGGACGTTTTGTGCGATCCCGGTCTCCACCGCATCCAAAGACACAGAATACTTCTTTTTCAGCAAATTCGTTAACTGTACGCAGTACATTCTCAAGTCCATCCGGTGTATGAGCATAGTCTACGATCACGGCGAAAGGCTGACCTTCGTTTACCGCTTCTACCCTGCCATCTACACCTGGAATGGCTTCAAGGCTGCGCTTGATCGAATTAAGCTCAATTCCTTCAAGCAGAGCTGCTGTGATCGCTGCGAGCGCGTTATACACATTAAACTTACCTACCATACGAAGCTCTACATCCGTACTTCCTTTAAAGGAATCCACGTGGAAGGAAGTGCCTCGTGCTGTAATTTTAATATTAGAAGCCCGCACATCAGCATTCGCATCGATTCCATATGTAATCACTTCAGCTGAAGTAGAATCTGCAAAATAAACCGATGCTGCATCATCTGCATTAAGAACTGCATACTTGCGTTTATGAAGGTCATCTTCAAATCCATTGCCTAATCTAGCAAAAAGCAAAGATTTCGCTCCACGGTACTCTTCCATCGTGTGATGATAGTCCAGGTGATCCTGAGTGAGGTTTGTAAACACCGCAGTCCGGAATTCCGTACCTTTTACGCGGCCTTGCTGCAACGCATGAGAAGAAACTTCCATGACGCAATTTTTCACGCCTGCTTCTACCATATGATGAAGACTGCGCTGCAGATCAAGAGCTTCTGGTGTGGTTCCTGACATCGGGAATGTTTGACCGGCATAACGCATCTGAATCGTGCCAATAAGGCCAGTCTCTGATTCCGCATCATTCAATATTTGTTCAATCAGATAAGTTGTCGTTGTTTTTCCATTTGTACCTGTAACGCCGATCATATTCAGCTTCTGACTCGGGTGTCCAAAAAAATGATCCGAGAAAACGGCCATTGCAAACCGGCAGCTGCTTACGATGAGTTGAGGTACATCGAGTTCAAGTTTACGCTCCACGACAAGTGCAACTGCACCGAGGCTTACTGCTTTGTCAGCATAATCATGACCATCTACGGTATGACCAGGCAGACATATAAACATATCCCCTTCTTGAACTTGTCTTGAATCCGTTTGAATTCCTTTGATTTCTGTGTTTCCATTGCCGGAGAGTTCACATACTGCCAGCAGGGAAGCAAATTGTTTTAACTGCACATGTATTCCTTCTTTCCATGAAATAAGACGTCATCCTTACCTATTGTATCCGTTACTTGCCAGTATGGTCCATAGATAGATGAGTAAAAACCTTAAGGCTCTTCTTTTTCATTATCTGCCTTTTTTTTCTCTTCGCTCTGGTGCGCATCTTCTGGTTCACTGCCCATGTAGATTCGAATGGTCGAGCCGCGTTCCACCCTTGCTCCTGGCTTTGGAGCTTGACTTACTACGGTTTTTCCAGACCCGGATTTCGACAGCATGAAGTTCATATTAAGATCCTCATAGAGGTCCTGTACTGTTGCTCCTGTAAGATCAGGAACAGTAACGATCGGTGTTTCGCCATATTTGTATTCCTTAGCGATCTGATCACTCCGAGGCGGTACTTGTAAATAATGAAGCGAATCTTCTAGAATGTTCTGTACAATCGGCGCGGCAACCACGCCGCCAAATTGAATTCCTTTTGGGTTATCAACGGCCGTATATACGACAATCTGCGGATCATCCGCTGGAGCAAAGCCGATGAAGGAAACAATATGTTCCGTTGACGAGTACCTTCCATTAATTACCTTCTGCGCCGTACCCGTCTTTCCGCCTACTCGGTATCCATCAATAAATGCCGGGCGGCCTGTTCCTTTCGCGACTACACTTTCAAGAGCTTCTCGAACCTGCTTCGATGTTTCTTCTGATATGACTTGCCTTACGACTTCAGGCTTCGTCTCTTCTACTATTTTACCTGTCACCGGATCAACCCAGGACTTAGCTACAAATGGTTTGTACAGTTTCCCGCCGTTAATGGCGGCAGAGACGGCCGTAATCTGCTGGATAGGAGTAACAGATACCCCTTGACCAAAAGCAGTCGTAGCAAGCTCTACAGGTCCTACCTGCGAGAGTTTGAATAAAATTCCAGAGGCTTCTCCACTAAGGTCAATGCCTGTTTTAGAGCCGAAACCGAAGTTTTTAATATACTTGAAAAGTGACTCTTTGCCAAGTTTTTGACCTAGAGCAACAAACCCTGGATTACAGGAGTTTTCCACAACCTGTAAGAAGGTCTGGCTGCCATGGCCGCCTTTCTTCCAGCACCGAAGTCTAGCTCCGCCGACTTCAACAAATCCCTTATCGAAAAACCTGTCATTTTTAAGGTCCACTTTCTTTTCTTCAAGGGCAGCCGCCAGCGTAATAATCTTGAAGGTAGAACCCGGTTCATATGTCATCCATACCGGTAAATTCCGATTATATACATCAGCGTCATATTCCTGATAGTGACCGGGTTCATAGCCTGGGCGACTGGCCATCCCCAGTATTTCGCCTGTCTTAGGATTCATCGCAATGGCAAGAGCCGAATTCGCTTGAAATTTGACCATTGCTTGATCCAGTTCACGTTCAATAATTGACTGGATCGGCTGGTCAATCGTAAGTTTGAGGTTCAGTCCATCTTGAGGAGCTTGATAAGTCTCGCTTGATCCCGGCATCAATCTGCCTGCGGCATCAGAGAGATAGGCAATACCTCCCCCAATTCCGTTCAGATTATCATCATACGTTTTTTCAACACCGGTCAATCCCTGATTATCAATCCCGGTAAACCCAAGAATATGACCTGCAAGATCCCCAAAAGGATAATAACGTTTATTATCTTCAGCTACAACAATGCCCGGAAGCTCTAAATCACGAATCTGCTGTGCTTTCTCCATCGTAATTTTGCGGCCCCCGGGCTTGATCTGAACTATTCTTTCTTTCTTCGAGATAATACCCAGCACTTTTTCCTTCGTCATACCTAGTAAGGGTGCTAAAGCCGTAGCCGTCTGCTCCTTGTCCTTAATCTGTACAGGAATAGCCATCACGGATGGCGTTGTAATGTTGTAAGCAAGAGATACCCCGTTCCGATCAAGGATTTGTCCTCTTTTTGCTGTGTACGGAATTTCTCTTCGCCACAAGTTCTCCGCTTCCTCCGATAACGCTGGCCCTTTGACAAATTGTACATAAGCTAAACGTACGACCAGTGCTGTAAATAAAATAAGAAGTATCAGCATGCACCATAGTAAACGGCGACGAAGCATCACGCTGGACACTTTGGCCATATTCATCTCCCCCCGACTTGTCTCCTTCATTCACAATATCATTCATCATTATGAATATTCAGGACAATCAGGGAATAGAACAAGCCTTTAGTTATCACCGCGTTCTTCAGCTGTAGTACCGCTTATTTCAGGTTCCGTTGATTCCGCTGGTTCTTTATTTTCAGTACCGGCATTGGTTTTATTCAAACCCTCTGCCTCTTCCGAAGAAAGCACATCTTCTCCTGTTTCTCCAGTAACAGTTTCTTTGGCCGATTTTAGCCTAAGGATAACCGTCCGTTGTTCGCCGGACACTTCTACCTTTTGTTCAGATACGAAACCTTCACCTTCGACTTTAACTCCTACTTTAATTAGAGTCAGTACTTCCAGGGCATCCCGCAGGGATTCTCCCGTCAGATCCGGTACTTCCATCGTATCGCTGTCTTCTGTTAACAAATAGACACGCTGCCCAGGCTGTAAAGCAGTACCCGACTCTGGATATTGCTTAATGACTTCACTTCCCTTACCAAGAGTTTCATAAGCAATCCCTTGATCAAGAAGCTGTGATCTTGCTTCTTTGCCCGATTTCCCAACCAAATCCGGTGCTTTTTTGCTCACCACTGTTGATTTATCGGTGTCATCTTTAGATGCCGTTTCTTTTGGTACACCCAGATACGTAAGGGACTTTGACATGATCTCCTTAAATACAGGAGCTGCTGCGGTTCCTCCCCCTACCGTGGGGTCATTCGGCTGGTCAATTACGACGATCATTGCAATTTTAGGATTGTCTGCAGGCGCGAAACCAATAAAGGATACAACTGCCTTCGAATGATCATATTTACCATTCACATACTTTATCGCCGTCCCTGTCTTACCTGCGACACGATAACCATCAATATATGCTTTTCTTCCAGAACCTTTTTCCCGATCAGCAACCACTTGTTCTAGATAAGTGCTAACTGTTTTGGAAGTAGACGCCGATATCGCTTGTCTTACTACCTTAGGCTCTACCTTTTCTACTTCACCCGTATTCGGATCTGTTATCTCTTTGACCAGATGCGGAACCAATAATTTACCGCCATTAGCAATAGCTGAAACGGCAGCAACCTGCTGAAGCGGCGTAACTTGTACGAGACCATGTCCGTATGAAGCCGCAGCTATATCTGCAGCATAATGCAGTTCGCGAATCGGCGAAGCAGATTCATTAGGCAAATCAATTCCTGTTTTTACACCAAATCCAAACTTATCAATATAACTGCGTAGTTTTTCTCCGCCAAGCATTTTATACCCGAGGTTAACAAACGCAACGTTACTGGAACGTTTGACTCCATCGAGATAGGTTATTGTCCCCCAACTACGACTTACGTCACTAATCGTGCGACCCCCTACTGTAACACTGCCGGATTCATAGGTAGCATTTGGATTAAACAGTTTTTCTTCTACGGCTCCTGCCAGGGTTACAATCTTAAAGGTAGAACCAGGCTCGTAAATAGATTGGATCGCGTGATTATAAAAATCTTCTTGTTCCGATTCCCAGTACGTGTTCGGATTATAATTTGGCATATTAGCCATTCCTAAGATTTCCATTGTGTTTGGATCGGCTGCGATAACGGTCATACTGATCGGATCATACTGATCCACCGCTTTTTTCATTGCTTCTTCTATATAGAACTGGATCGTATCATCAAGGGTTAGCTTCAAATTCTTACCATTAACAGTAGGGGTATACTCAACCGTTGAATTATTAATCTCTACGCCTTTCCTGTCAGCCTGATACACCATTTTGCCATCTTGTCCTTTTAACTTCTCATCATAATAGAGCTCCAGGCCATAGACGGGGTCATCTTCTTTATTCAGGTAGCCAAGAACATGAGACGCCAGATTATTTTCAGGATAGAACCGTTTTGTTGCTTCCATCAAAACAATCGCATCTTTTGCACCATATTCTTCGTCCAGTTTTTCTCTAAATTCATCAACTTGATCCTTCAGTTCTTGGCTGATCTTGTACCCTTCGCTTCGAACCTCGCGGTAAATGCGTAACTCACCGTCATCCTTTGTTGAAGTTATATCTTCTCGAAGACCAGCCTCATCTTTGCCGAGCAAATTATGGAGCCCCTTCACAACCTCATCTTCAATCTCTTTTTCAGCGATGAGTTTAGGATTCACTGCCACCGTATAAGCAGGGGCATCTTTAGCAAGAATATCTCCATTCCGATCGGTAATCGTTCCCCGCTTAGCAGAGATGATCTTCGTTCGATCGATAAGTTCCAAAGCATGCTTTTTCCATGTATCCGCATCAACTACTTGAATCCAAAATACTTTCCCAATAAGTACAAGAAAAAAGAGGGTGATGATCCCTCCAATAAGTAACGTGCGAAGTTTTATTCTTTTTCCCGTTTTCCCCATCTTCAAACCTCACATTCAATCGTCAGCTTGGTCCTTCCTTACGGAGTCGCCGTTGTAACTGACGTTCTTTGAACTCGGATTGCCTCTTGTTCGGAAGACGGCTCAATGTAACCGAGCTCCCGTGCTTTCACCACAATATCGCTTTCCAGTTTTTCTTTTTGAACCTCAATGACAGCCATTTCTTTGTTAGACTTCTCAATACTCTGGTTTGCCGTGTGCATCTGCTTGTTCAGGTCGTAAATACTTGCATATCTGCCCACCAAAACACTCGCAATTGCTATACATACGATTACAGTCATCAGATACAGGAATTTCTCTCTTGGAGGCAGACCTGTTCTCCGTGTTACGACTTTTGTCGTCTCCTTATAGCGATTAGGCTTTAGCTGTGCAGCATTTGCTCTCTCTTTCATTGCCAGATTGCCACGTGTATAGGCCATAGTCGACTCTCCTTACGTTTCAATAGGTTACAGTTTCTCCGCTACACGCAGCTTTGCTGAACGCGCTCTGGGGTTTTGCGACAGTTCTGCTTCTGTGGGTACCATTGGCTTACGATTTACGAGTCGCAGCGTTCCTTTACCCCCGCAGACACATAACGGGAAGTCAGTTGGGCATGTGCATTTTTCTAAATAACTGCTAAAAATCTGTTTGCATATCCTGTCTTCCAAGGAATGAAACGTAATAACAGATACTCTGCCTCCAGGCTTAAGACAACGCACAGCCTGATGTAAAGCTTCCTCAAATGCACCGAGCTCATCATTCACGGCAATTCGAAGTGCTTGAAAGCTTCGTTTGGCAGGATGACCGCCCGTTCTCCGGGCAGCCGCCGGAATACCTTCTTTTATGATATCGACCAATTCGCCTGTAGTTTCAATAGGTGCAGACTTTCTTTTTTTAACTATTACCCGCGCAATGCGTCTTGAAAACTTTTCTTCGCCATAAACATACAAAATTCGGGCAATTTCTTCTTCGCTCCACTCATTAATGATGTCTCTTGCTGTCAAAAGAGCAGATTGATCCATCCGCATATCCAGTGGTGCATCGTGGTTATAACTGAATCCGCGTTCTCCTTCATCAAACTGGGGTGATGACACACCTAGGTCGTACAATATACCGTCCACTTGTGGTATCCCGCCCTGCATTGGCACGTCCTGCGCAGTCAGCACTTCGGTTAAATCCCGAAAATTAGTCTTTATGAGTGTAATGTTCGTATCAAACTCCGCTAGTTTACTCTTGGCATGATCAAGAGCCCAATCGTCCTGGTCAAGGGCAATGAGTCTTCCCTTTGGTCCCAGTTTTGAAGCGATAACCGAGCTATGACCTGCACCGCCGAGCGTGCAGTCCACGTAAATCCCGTCCTGTTTGATGTTAAGTCCTTCGGTTGCTTCTTCTTTAAGTACGGTAATGTGGTGAAACACTTGCTTGTCCTCCAGACATTGTTTTGATTTACAGATTTGCTAATTCATATCTGCACAGTTGTGTGATTTCTTGTTGATTTCCTTACTGCCATGTTAAAATTCAAAATTAAAATCGACCAGCTTTTCGGCAATATCATTAAACGTTTCTTCAGATTGGCTGTAGTATTGTTCCCAAATGCCTTTGCTCCAGATCTCCACCCGATTCGAAACACCAAGAACCACACATTCCTTGTCCATCTTGGCGTAATCCCGCAAATTGGGCGGTAAATTTACCCTGCCCTGTTTGTCGAGTTCGCATTCTGTTGCTCCTGAGAAAAAAAAGCGTGTAAATGCACGTGCATCGGATTTCATCAGCGGAAGAGCTTTAAGTTTCTGTTCCATGATCCCCCATTCTTCCATCGGGTACACAAACAGACACTGGTCTAAGCCTCGAGTGATCACAAAGCTAGGTCCAAGAGGTTCGCGGAATTTAGCCGGAATAATGATTCGGCCTTTATCGTCAATGCTATGTTGGAACTCCCCCATAAACATTGTCCACCACTCCTCACCCTAAACTCTCCACTTTGCTCCACTTTCCACCACTTAAGCATAATAGATTCGCCTGTAAAAATCAAAACCCTTCTAGCTTGCTATGAAACTTTTTGGAAAAGATGTAAAGAGACTACCTTGACGCACAAAAAGAGTGATGTGTTCCGCCTTATTTAGGCTTTCACATCACTCTTTTTTACTTCAAAAATAATTATGCATTCCAGCTATCGAGATAAGCTTTTTGTTGCTCTGTCAGTGTATCAAGGGTAATACCTAGACTATCCAGTTTGTACCTCGCTACTTTCTCATCAATCTCATAAGGGACTTTAATAACAGAACGATCAAGCATTTCATGATTTTCTCTTACATAACGAAGTCCGAGCGCTTGCAGCGCAAATGTAGTATCCATAATTTCTGCTGGATGCCCATCTGCTGCTGCCAGGTTAACCAGACGACCTTCAGCGAGAAGATACATTTTTCTGCCATCTGCAAAGCGGTATTCTTCAATATTTTTACGAACGGTACGGATGGATACGGCACGTTTAGCAAGTTCAGGTTTGTTCACTTCCACATCAAAGTGGCCTGCATTCGCTAGAACCGCTCCATCTTTCATCACATCATAGTGCTCTCCTGTGATAACATCCTTGTTCCCTGTAACGGTAATGAAGAAGTTCCCCCGTTTCGCTGCTTCGATCATCGGCATAACTTGGAATCCATCCATGTGAGCCTCAACCGCTTTAATCGGGTCTACTTCGGTGACAATCACATTCGCTCCGAGTCCTTTTGCACGCATAGCTACACCTTTACCACACCATCCATACCCCACAACAACTACGGTACTGCCTGCTACGACAAGATTCGTTGTCCGAATAATGCCATCAAATGCAGATTGTCCTGTGCCATAACGGTTGTCGAAAAGATATTTACAGTATGCGTCATTAACCGCAACCATCGGAAGTTTCAGCACTCCCTCTTTTTCGAGGGCTTTTAACTTAATAATCCCGGTTGTCGTTTCTTCTGCACCGCCTCGAATGGTTTCAAGCAGCTCAGGTCTCTCCGAATGAAGGATCGTAACCAGATCCCCGCCATCATCAATGATGAAATCCGGTTTTGTTTCCAGCGCATTAATAATCAACTGCTTATATTCAGCTGGGTCAGGATTGTATTTAGCAAATACCGTGATCCCATCTTCAACAAGGGCTGCACATACATCATCTTGTGTGGACAGCGGGTTACTTCCTGTAATGGTTACCTTTGCTCCGCCCGCTTGAATGACTTTCGCAAGATAAGCTGTTTTTGCTTCAAGATGAAGACAAATCGTAATATTCAGGCCTTTAAAAGGCAAATCTGCCTCAAATTCTTTGCGCACCCGGTTAAGAACCGGCATGTGAGCTTCTACCCAATCAATTTTGAGATGGCCTTCTGGAGCAAGCCCCATATCTGCAACAATACTATTTCTCAGTGCTTCCGTAGTCATCCTTGTTCCTCCATTATAGATACAGAATATGATGATGGCCGCTAAGATCAGCAGGAATATTCATGAGATCCGTAAGCCAGCGTGTACCATAGCGATTTAAATAACCGTATACGTTATAGACTCTCTCTTGCGGACGTTTCATTGGGAATAAGGTCAGGTCTATTGTATCCCATTGTTTCACTGAAGCATCATGCCTCTGTGCGATAGCTTGTTTTGTTCTCAGCTGCATATAGGAAATCTGTTCTTCAATCTTGCTGCTGTTTGTAACGCCAAGTCGTCCAAGCCCAGGCTCTATCTGATTTAGCTGCTCAAGTACGGGAGCATACAGTTTGTGGAATGAAGTTTTCAACAATTCAAATTGTTCATTCATGTTAAATTCGTCTAGAGTGCTGAGCCAAGTGTCCTTTTTGTCATTAAATGCATACTGAATATCATGGAAACTTAAATCATATTTATCCATTAATTTTTGAATATGTTGATCCAAGATTGTAAAAGACATCCTTGGCTGCAAAATCGGCATCCTGAGCCCAAAACGGTGAAAAGCTTCTTTGGTGAGCGCCCAATAAGCAATCTCTGCATGACCAAGAACGGTAGATAACACTGGGAACAGAGAATCCTGCATCAGCGGCCGTGTCAGAACATTATTGCTAAAACGTTCCGGATGTTGTTTTAATATATCAATGAGTTCCGTTTTGGTAAAAGAAACGTATCCTCTGCGATCGATAAACTTCCCGTTTTCTTTATGTAGCAGCAACCGAGAACCTTCATGGATATAAAATATATTAGCACAGTCTGCAGTTATCTCAGCCTGCATACCAAATCCGCTGGTTACGACATGCCCTGCCGATTCATGATAACATCGTTCCAAAGCATCGTTGTCTTCAATCATCCGCTCAAAAATGGGAACTTCGAGTGCACGCAGCTCGGGATCAGCCGAATCCAGCAATACAAGTCCATAAGAACCAAACAATTGACCCATCATTTTAGCGAATACATCACTAAGACTTAGGTTATCGTCCTGAACCGCTGCCTTGATATCAGATATTAGACCAGGTTTAAACTCAGTATCTGGGAGCAGTTCTTCCAGCTTATGTATCGCTTCAAGCCAGTTTCCCCGATCTACGCTGACTTCACTGACAGATGCTCTTCCATCATACCGACCCGGCATTCTTACCTTCGTAATATTTAGATCAGCTGTCATCATGTAAGTATGATCGACTTCATCCCAGTCATGATCTTCACCTGCAATCCAGAAGACAGGAACGACAGGGCGATTTAGCTTAATTTCAGCTTCTCTTGCAGCCTTAATGATCGTTGCGGCCTTATAAATAACAAGTAATGAACCCGTAAAGAGTCCGCTTTGTTGTCCGCCCGAAATTACAAGTGCATTCGGCTGTGCCAAACGCTCAATAGATTCCATTACTGCGGGATGTGAATTTAGTCTTCTATTATATGAACGCAAAAAACGCACGATATCTTGGCGATCCACCCGTGTATCTTCGGTTCGATCCAGCCATTCAGCACGCGCTGCGTAGCTTCCCGCATCACGAAAATCATATTCGTACAAATGATGTATGGCCTCATCGTAACGTAAATAATGTTCCGCGAGTGGTGATCCACTACGAAGCGCCTCAGGAATTACATTCATGAGGTCATCCTCCTATTCATTTAAAACCTTACTCGATTGTACCGAATGCTTAAGTTCCCGTCAAAGTAAAATCAGAACGATACTGTAGTTATAGATGAAGTAATCACTCTCGAAATACACATTCAGCTTTTTCTACTCCAATGGAAAGAAGCCGTCGATGATTTCATCGATGGCTTCTACATTACATTAAGCGTATGGTTCAGCTACAAAATGGCCTTTTGATACTTCAATAAGTTTAGCATTATCGAGGTTGTAAGCACTTTTTGCACCTTGGCCCTCTTTACCGCTACTAATTGGACCTGCATCATCTTGCGGCATAATAATACGTTTTTTATTTGCTTCAATATCCGGATCCGGAATCGGAATCGCAGATAACAACATTTTGGTATATGGATGAATTGGATTGGCATAAAGCTCTTCGCTCTCGGCCAGTTCTACCATTTTCCCCATATACATAACAGCAACCCGGTCACTGATATGCTTAACCATAGAAAGGTCATGGGCAATAAAGAGATACGTCAAACCAAGTCGATCCTGAAGTTCTTTGAGCAAGTTAACCACCTGAG
Organism: Paenibacillus sp. An7; assembly: GCF_009870785.1. Lineage (GTDB taxonomy): Bacteria > Bacillota > Bacilli > Paenibacillales > Paenibacillaceae > Paenibacillus. The sequence goes on along the minus strand of NZ_WTWX01000007.1, from coordinate 86,058 downwards.
CCTGAATCGATACATCCAGTGCAGAGATGGGCTCATCACAAATAATGAACTTTGGATTTACAGCCAGTGCACGAGCGATACCGATCCGCTGACGCTGACCTCCCGAGAATTCATGAGGATAACGGTTGGCATGATCCGCGTTCAGACCAACAAGGTCAAGCAATTCCTCAATTCGTTTCTTACGTTCTTTGCTGCTGCCTGCCATATTGTGAATATCAAGCGCTTCTCCAACAATGTCAGCAACGGTAAACCGCGGATTGAGTGATGCATAAGGATCTTGGAAGATCATCTGCATGTCTCGGCGCATGGCTTTCATTTTGTTCGGAGGTAATTTGTAAATATCCGTTCCGTTAAATCTTACACTTCCTGCCGTTGGCTCATACAAACGAAGAATGGTACGGCCAGCTGTTGACTTACCACAGCCAGACTCTCCTACCATGCCCAGAGTCTCTCCTTCACGAATGTAAAAGTTTAGGTTATCTACCGCTTTAAGTGTGCGATTATTTCCTACATTAAAATACTTCTTCAGACCTTCTACTTCAATCAAGTTGTTACTCTTCATGAGGAATGTACCTCCTTCGCCATAGGATGATGTTCCCAGCAACGAGCAGAGTGCGTATCACTGAATACCGTAGCGGCTGGGTCCACTTTTTGACAGATGCTCATTGCACTATCGCAGCGAGCTGCAAACGGGCAGCCAACCGGCGGTTTGATCAGATCCGGCGGAGTCCCCACGATAGGAATAAGAGGCTCATCCTTTTTCTGATCCAAACGAGGCATGGAGCGCATGAGTCCTCTTGTATATGGATGCTGTGGATTTTTAAATATCTCATATTTGGTTCCCGTTTCTACCACTTCACCTGCATACATAACGATAACGCGGTCCGCGATTCCCGCTACAACACCAAGGTCATGCGTGATCAAAATGATTGATGTACCCAGCTTATCCTGCATCTCTTTCATAACATCCATAATTTGGGCTTGAATCGTTACATCAAGAGCGGTAGTCGGTTCATCTGCAATAAGAAGAGCAGGTTTACAAGCAAGGGCGATGGCAATCATCGCACGCTGACGCATACCGCCGGAGAACTCATGCGGATACTGATTAAATCTAGCTTCCGCATTCTTGATTCCTACCATCTTCAGCATCATGATGGCTTCTTTTTTTGCTTTTTCTTTAGACATCTTTTGATGCTTAATCAAGACTTCCGTAATCTGATGTCCAATTTTTATCGTTGGATTCAGTGAAGTCATTGGATCTTGGAAGATCATTCCGATATCTTTGCCGCGGATTGCTTCCATTTGTCTATTTGTCTTCTTGAGCAAATTCTGCCCTTGAAAGATAATTTCACCTTTATTAATGATAGACGGTGGAGACGGAATCAAACGCATAATGGTTTGAGCTGTTACACTTTTACCACTACCTGATTCACCTACGATCGCAACTGTCTCCCCTTTGCCAATCTCGAAGTTCATGCCGCGAACAGCTTTCACCTCTCCGTCTCTCACTTTAAAAGAAACGTTAAGATCTTTAACCTGTAACAACGAATCCATTACATCCACCTCCTATTTTTTCAATTTTGGATCAAGTGCATCACGAAGACCATCACCAAACAAGTTGAACGCAAGCATAATCAAACTGATAAGACCTGCTGGGAACAACATCCGCCAAGGATAGTACATCCATCCTGTCAGTGCATTCTCAATCATTGAACCAAGGGAAGCCCTAGGAGCTTGTACACCAAGACCCAAGAAACTTAGGAATGCTTCACTAAAGATGGCACTTGGTACAGAAAGCGTAAGTGTAACAATAATTGGACCTACTGCATTTGGCAATAAATGTTTGAAAATAAGTCTAGAAGAATTAGCACCCATGGACTTAGAAGCTAGAACGAACTCCCGATTCTTCAGCTGCATAATCTCACCGCGTACAATCCAGGACATATTAATCCAGCCTGTGATACATAAAGCTAATATAATCGTACCTATGCTAGGTTCAAATACGACTAGTAGTAGAATCGTTACTAGCAAATAAGGGATCGAATATAAGATTTCAGAGAATTTATTCATGAGTTCTCCGACACGTCCGCCATAGAATCCCATGATACCGCCGTAGATTACACCGATCGCAAGGTCAATAAATGCTGCAGCAAAACCAATGAGCAGTGAAATCCTTGCACCAGACCAGGTACGTACCCACATGTCGCGTCCGAGATCATCCGTCCCAAACCAAAATTCAGAAGAAGGTGGTTGGTTGGTTTTCGTAAGATCTTGTGTATCGTATTCGTACCCTGATAACAGTGGAGCAAAGAGAGCCATAATAATAATGATAATGAGGATGACTAGGCTGCCCATGGCAAGCTTGTTTTTCAGAAGGCGTTCCCAAGCATCTCGCATGGCAGAGACACTTTGTCTTTGAATGACTTCTGCCTGCTTCTCGTCTACCCCGATTTTTCTAAAATCTTCGGGTGTAAGCTGCATGTGGTTTGGATCGATATGAGATTGATTTGCAGACATTACCTAGCCCTCCTTCCCGTTGGATAATTTGATACGCGGATCAATGATGACATAAGCGATATCTGTAATAAAGCGCGCCACCATCAAGATTAGTCCATAGAAAATAGTAATTCCCATAATCATCGTATAGTCACGAGTTGTAATACTTTCAACGAATACTTTACCGATCCCGCCGATCCCGAATATACGTTCAATGACAACCGATCCTGTAATAATATTGGCCGTCATCGGACCAACATAAGTCACAACCGGAAGGATCGCGTTACGAATAATATGTTTGAACATAATCGTAATACTGTTAAGACCTTTCGCCTTCGCAGTTTTCACATAATCCGCATGAATGACTTCGAGCATACTCGAACGAGTCAACCTGGCAATAAAAGCAATCGGCTGAGCAGATAATGCTGCTACTGGAAGAACGTAGTCAAGCGGGCCATTAAGCCCCATTACTTTGAATAAGCCGAATTCTTGAGCCAAATAAAATTGCAGGAGGGATGCAAGCACGAAACTCGGTACTGCTATACCCAGTACGGCTAATATCATCGCTACATTATCAATAATCTTGCGATGATTCATAGCTGCAATCATTCCTAGCAAAACACCAACAATGACAGCAACTACGATCGCAACGGCTCCAAGTTTAAGAGAAACAGCAAACGTATCGCCAATGATATCACCTACATTCTGATTAAGCTTTTTCATTGAAATACCTAAATCGCCTGTAACAATATCACTAAGATACTTTATATATTGTTGAAAAACCGGCTTATCAAGTCCATATTGCTCCATCAGTCTAGCTTTAATCTCAGGTGATACATTTTTTTCCCCCATGAATGGGTTACCCGGAATCGCCTTCATTAAGAAAAACGTTGCGGAGATGAGGATAAATAATGATACCAGCATAAAGACAAGCCTATTGATCACGTATCTTACCATGACCTTGAACACCTCCCGCATAGAATTAACAGATGTGAATCACAAGTAAATCAGCATAATAATAGTAATTTCATTTTCGTTACACTTAAAAAATTACTTAATTCTGGAAATTGGTAGAACAAATAAAAAATCGGGATATATAAGGGGTTACCCACATATATATCCCGAAATAACTATACTGTTACATGATTACTTGTTCTCAAGATAAGCTCTGGTGAAATCAATCGCTCCGCTAAAGTCAAGGCTCACACCTTTAAGATCAGGTTTAGTGAGTGACACGTTCGTATAATAGTACACCGGTGCAATAACCATATCATCTTGAATCAAGATTTTCTCAGCTTGTGCGAAGTACTCATTACGTTTAGCTAGATCTTTTTCCCCTGCCGCTTTCTTAATCAAAGCATCATATTCAGGATTCGCATAACCAGCATCATTATTACCGTTACCTGTTGTCCAAATATCCATAAATGTCATTGGATCATTATAGTCAGCAGACCAACCTGCGCGTGCAATTTGATAGTTAAGATTGTTACGAGTTTCTAGGAATACGCCCCACTCTTGGTTTTGTGTAGCTACTTCCACACCAAGAACGTTTTTCCACATATTCGCAACAGCTACCGCCAATTTTTGGTGAGCTTCACTCGAGTTATAGATCAAAGTAATCTTAGGAAGAGTAGTATATCCTTCTTCTTTCATACCTTCTTCTAGCAATTTCTTCGCTTCATCTGCATTCTCTTGGAAGTATCCTGTATCTTTTACTTCCTCACGGAATTGTGTTGATTCACCTTTGATACCTGGTGGTACAAAACCGTAAGCAGGAATTTGTCCGCCAAGCGTTACGTTATCAACAATGGATTGACGAGTAAGCGCCATTGCAAATGCTTTACGGATTTTCGCGTTTTGGAACGGCTCAGCCGTTGTATTAAACATATAATAGTAAGTAGTTGCAATACCAGTAGAATGGAATTCCTCTGGCAATTCTTTACTTACGCCTGGGATTTGGTCAGTAGGGATTTCGCCGTTAGGATGTCCAGCATAATCAAGTTCTCCGCTTCTATAAGAGGAAAGCTCAGTTGCACCGCTAGGCGTCAAAGACATATCGATTTTTGAAAGTTTGATATTATCTTTATCCCAATATTGTTCGTTCTTCGTTACCTCAATTTTTTGTCCTGTTGTCCATTGGGTAAGCGTGAATGCACCGTTAGTGATCATCGAGTCTTTGTTAGTTGCCCATTTATCATTATCTTCTACCGATTGGTGAACCGGATAGTAAGTATAGAATGAAGTCAGACCCAAGAAATAAGGAGTCGGATTTTTAAGAGTAACTCTCAAAGTATGCTCGTCCACAGCTTTAACACCGACTTTGGAGAAATCTGTTATTTCGCCAGCATTGTATTCCTCTGCACCGCTAATGTAGTAAAGTTGATAGGAATACGGAGGCGCTGGGGAGGTTGCAGGATCAAGTACGCGTTTCCAAGCAAACACAAAATCATTTGCTGTTACTGCGTCGCCGTTGCTCCATTTAGCATCTTCACGAAGTTTGAACTCGTAGATCAGTCCATCTTCGGAAATTTCCCAATCTTCAGCTACACCTGCAATTACGTTGCCTTCAGAATCCGTACGAACAAGGCCTTCATACATCGTTTTCAAAACGGTGTTTGTCTGGCTGTCTTGCGCTTGAGCAGGGTCAAAAGTTGGTGGTTCAGCGCTCAAGTTGATTCTTAGAACCTGTTCTGTTGGTGTGGAAGCACCATCACCTTGACTGCTATCATTGCTATTATCTGAACCGCACGCTGCAAGTACGGTACCAAATGCAAGTACAAGCGTCAAAAGGACTAGCAAACTTTTCCTCTTCATCTAGCATTTCCCCCTAAAAAATGTGGTATATGTTTATAGATTATACAACCAGTGGTCAAAAAAATCCATATAACTTTTTCTTCTTCTACATATTTTTTCAAATTTCGACTCATTCGACACAAAACACACACAATACATGTCATATTTTCTTACATCAGAGCTATTATGTAACTGAATAATCCAAAGGCCATAAGCACTAAGTAACTAAACCCCATCAAGACAAAAGCCATGCGCCAAACGACCCTGAACATACGCTTATAATCAATCTTTCCTTTTAATCTAGTTTGGGCACTTCCGATCAGACCGAGAGCAATAAGTAACAAGATTAAAATCAAATAGAATCCAAACCCTGAGTCAAATGTATTATTAAATAGAGCAGCAACCGCAGCAATCAGAAAGATCGTTGTTACATCCATTGCGGTAAGAAGGGCAACTTTCTTTTGCTTCTTATAATAAAGAACAAGGAAATACACAATGAGAAACGGAAAAAAAGGGAGCATGCTCAGCACGCTCAGGAAAGATTCGATTGTATTCAAATTTTACACTCCCTCCTCTATTAACATCCCTTGAACTAATTTATATACAAGCTCATGTCCAGGAGCAGCCACCCCTGCCTCCTTTGCCATAGCGATGATACTGCCGTTAATTGCATCAATCTCTGTTGCTTTCCCATTCATGACATCTGTACACATCGAAGACCGATTACTTGCGGTTGAGCGGCAAACTTGAATCACTTGTTCCCATAAATCAGCATCATAAGGAATAGACAGCGCATCATACACACGAGCGGCTTCTACATACAACTGTTTCATCGTCTGCAACCGATAGGAATGATGTAATAACTCACCGTTTGTAATTCTCCAAATGGAGGTAAGGGGATTTATAATCGCATTAATCATCAGTTTTCGGTAAACCAGCTTATCGATTTCATTCGACAATTTTGTAGTAAATCCTGCTTTGAGCAATGCTTCTGTAAAATACACCATCACATTTGTTGCTTTCGTTTGATCTTCTTCGCAAGACTGCAGGAGTGTTTCACCATAACCAGCTCGAATCACTTCATACTTGCTTGTTCTTTTCGCCCCTTCTGTTGTTACCGCAGCAAACACAGAGGCTTTAGGCAAAGCCGTAGCCATTTTGCGAGTATGACCCGTTCCATTTTGAAAACAATAAATAGGTATATCCACATCGATGCTTGTCAGCACCTCAATCACATCGTTGATCGCTCCTTGCTTTGTCATGATCATCAGAAGATTTCCCGATTGCTTCTGCCATATCTCTTTAAATCGGTTGATCACATAGATCTGTAGATTAGAGACTTGCACCTTTGATACATGCCCCTCGGGGTCCGTAATATGTATCCCATTCCTCACGAGTTCACCCGCTTGCTCCTCTGTTCTCACCCATAAACGGACCGATTCACCAGAAGCCGCAAGCTGGCCTCCATATAGTAGTCCCAGTGCCCCCGCACCAATTACATCAATCATCAAAACAGATTTCACTCCCATTACGATTCATTTATTTATTATGATAACAGAAGGATAAGATGACAAAAACCCGTCTACCGCATAATAGCGATAATACGGGTCTTAGATACAGGCTTAATCTGTCTGTTAATCAATACGTTCGAGATTGCCGTTCGCATCCATTTTAAACCTAGATTTCACTTCTTCCTCTTCTTCTGACAAAAATGCTAGTCTTCTTGCCCGGTCCATAATCTGGATCAGCGCTTTGTAATCATCGTTCACTACACGGTAGTCAGTCTGTACCTCGTTCACTTGTTTGAACAATCGTTCATTTTCAAACTTCAAATCGTTTAATTCTTCCTCTTTTTCACGAAGCTCTTTTTCCAAGAGTTTTAAATGTCTAGCATTTTCGTGAACCATCCCTTTCCATTGTCTCAGGAACCGGATCACGGCATCGATAGATAACGTTTCTTCTGAAAATGCTTCTGAGCGATATACCATTTCTTCCGTATCGGTTACAGAAAGGGCTGCAACCTGCGGCTGTACCGAAGATTGTCTTTTTGAATAACTTCTTTTTTGACGCTGCGCTTTTGCGATTCCGATAGCTTCATCATATTTTTTACGGACAAAACTATTCCAACGAAAACCACAAGCAGCAGAAGTCCTTCCAATCTTATCCCCTACTTCTTCAAAAGCAGCCAGCTGAGTACTTCCTTCACGAATATGACGAAGCGTCACATCAGCCAGAATCAAATCATCTTCTGCACTCCAAGCATCTTGTCTCACAGCAGTCATGCTATAAACCTCCTAACTTGCATCCATTATCACAACCTCACTGCCGGCATGGTATACCAGAGTGTAAGCCGGTTATAAAAGCAGCTTTAATCATTCTTATGCCCTTCATAGAGTTCATAGAATCTATTTCATATTAAAATGTATTTCCAATTTTGAGCATTGTCATACCCGAAAAGATTTCGCTTTCAAACCCGATTTTTATTTACAGGTTTTTCCTTAAAGGCTATAATGTTACTTAGTATACATTTGATCGAATTATCAGAAAGGGGGTTGCTATCGTGGCGCGCATGTTTCGTGTGCTTGGTTTTTTCACTCTAACGATTGGACTTATGGCTTTTGCCGCAAATATGCTAGAAATGGCCTTTCTTTTCTTCTTTCAAACCGTCTTCTTCGTTGTACTTGGCTATTTGAAATTCACTGAGAGAACGTACATCCTTTTATTCTGGGCTTACATGATTGTTAGTTTTACCGGTTTCAGCTATTGGACTGTATTTGAAATGGGCAATCCTTTATAAAGATCATACTAAAGAACGGTTTGGCTGTTACTGCCAAACCGTTCTTTATTTATTCTCTTTTTCATATTATGTTTTAACAAGGTACAAGCTTGCGTTAGGAGGAGAATTGATTGCGACACCGGTTACACGATAAGATCGTATCGCTTACTATTTGCTTTCTTCTTATGGCGAACCCTGCCTCTTATGTCCACGCAGAACTTCCTATAGAAGATGATAACCTGAATATACTACAGAACAGTCTCTCGATCGTCGAGATTGATCATGAAATTAAGCGCACCATAGATAAGCAGGAAGAACTCCAGCAAAAGCAGCGACTACTTGAAACAGAACTCAAACAACATAAGGAAGAAATGGTCGGTCACGAAGAACGAGCTGGTTCGATTGTTAGATCCTATTATATGGGTGAGCGTAATCAGCTCCTCCAAATTCTTTTGAGTTCAGATTCTTTTCGTTCACTCCAGATTGTGGCCGGTTATTATGAGATGATTATACTTGGGGATCAGGAAACTCTGCGTGCCTATCATAAAAAATACAATGAATTAATGGCTGTTTCTACGGAACTGGAGCAAAGTGCAACTGAACTTGAACAGATCAAACAAAACCTGATCTATCAAAGAGAACGAGTAATGGCTCTTGAAGAAGAAGTGGAAAAAGGGCTCTCTTCAAGTGATCAAAGAGACCTCATGGAGAAGTTGATTGTAGAACTGACTTCCTATTGGAATAATGTCGGAGTTCATGAAGTACATCAATATTTTAATGCGCTGGCTGTGGCGATGGAGAACCTCCCCTCCTACGTGCAAAAAGAACCTGGCATTCTCTCTATAAATGGCGGCACTTATACGATTTCAATTACCGAAGCGCAGCTAAATGATTTTTTAAGATCAGAGAATGAAATTTTCCAAGACTTTTCGTTTGAATTTAGCGACGATTACATTATTGCTTCTGGAAAACGTGACGATCTTGAACTCGCGGTTTACGGTCATTACTCTGTAATTGATGAGCCAGAGAACGGTATTCTTTTTCATGTTGATAAACTCATTTTCAACCAGTTTGAACTACCTGATACAACTCGTACGATGCTTGAGCAAGAATTCGACCTTGGATTTTACCCTCAAAAATTAATGTCCTTCATTAAGGCGACCGGTGTATCCACCAGAGAACAAACACTTGAAGTAACGATGGAACTTTCACTCAAATAGGACTATTCACAACTCGAAGAATTCCTACCTTGAATCTGTCATTAGTAGCGCGAGCTGTAGTTCATATTCTTCTAAAGAGAGCTGCCCATGTACAAATTGTTCAATCGTTTCTGCTGCAGCAAAGGACTTTTCAGGATCAGATAACACATGATCTTCATCCTGTAATAATGATTCTTCCATACTATCTTCTAAAGCTTGCAGCGGGATCGCATTGGTTATATCAGATAGATCGGGATCCGTATACAGAGTGGAATATACGGGAAGCTTACCTGTGAGAGTAAACCAATTTTTTGCCGACTTTGGCGATGTAAGTTTCGTAAGAAACTCTACCGTCGCTTCTTTTTGCGTTGATTTAGGAGAGATAATAAAACTACGCCCTTTTACAGCAAGTGACTGAGACTTCACATCATTATTAATGTAGGAAGAAAGTTCTTGTCTATGAACAGGAATGAGTTCTGATAGAGTAATGATGCCGGCTTGAAAATCTCTACTAACGGACGAGAGATTGTACCGCTCTGTCTTTATATAAGAAAATAGAGGCTGGATAGCTTGAATCTGCTGTAATGTATCCTCTTCTTGTTCGCCATTTAACTCAAACACGTGTGAGACGTCTGGATAAATCCCCAGGAAAGTAAGCCAAGAAGCATAGGCCACAGGATCTTCGCCATTGAAATAAAAAGGCTTATTCAGCCTTTTTCCCCACCCCGTAAGACGAGACATCCACTCATCCCGTGTACTAGTCGATTGCAGCGGCTCCTTACTTGTCTCTTCGTTCCGATACTCGGCATACACATAGGGATCTATATCCATGGGAATAGACCACAGGTACCCGTTCCACTCGCCTGCTCGAAGCACAGAATCAAAAGAGTCAGCTGCAGCTATATTTCCATCTCCGCCCATCACCGGCCGAGCATATCCTTTTCTGGCATACCATTTTATATACCGGTTATCAATAAGCAGGGTATCCGGGCTTTCCCCCATCATGAATGTTTCCTTAAACACTGAATAAAAATCAGTTGCTTCTCTATTTGTTATTGTAATCTCTATGCCGATTTCTTTTGCTATATTGTTAGCAAAACTCTGAAAAATTTTGTATTCCTCATCGTCCATCGATACCAGGACAGATAGAGGTTTATTTTTATGCGTAGTCTCCGGAGCAGGAACTGAGAATATATCTGTCACGTCATCTCTTTCTTCTCTGGTTTGATCTTGAGCGAGATCAAGACTCGGTGAAAGTATGGTTAGGGACAATAACAATACAACAAACAGAATCCAATGATTTCTCCGTTTCAAGGCTCTTGCTCCTTCCGCAAAAAAAAGCTTCCATTTACCAACTATTGTAACAAATTATTGGGTCTGTTGTCCTACTTCCTTTATGTTTTTGTTCTACATTCTTCTTTTCCCATACAAAAAGAACCGGTTCTTTATGCCGGTTCTCCAATTTTTAAAGATAGTCCCTTTTCCCGGGAAATAAACAGACCCTGTTCTCTTATAATAAATCAGCTGCGAGCTGCGCGAGCTTTGATCGTTCTCCTTTTTCAAGCATAATATGCCCGCTAATCCCTTCCTGACGGAAACGTTCCACAATATACGTGAGTCCATTACTCGATGAATCCAGATAAGGATGATCAATCTGTTCCGGGTCCCCCATGAGAATGATCTTACTTCCTTCCCCTACTCGGGAAACAATGGTTTTCACTTCATGTCTGGACAAATTCTGAGCTTCATCAATAATAATAAACTGTCCTGGTATTGACCTTCCTCGAATATAAGTTAAGGCCTCAACTTGGATACTGCCAAGCCCCATCAAAATCTTATCAATATCTCCTGATTTTTTCGTATCAAATAAAAACTCGAGATTATCATAAATAGGCTGCATCCAAGGACGAAGTTTCTCATCCTTCTCTCCAGGTAGATAACCTATATCTTTTCCCATGGGTACGACCGGTCTGGCAATCAAAAGTTTTTTATATTTATGATCATCTTCCACTCTAAGCAGTCCTGCCGCTAAAGCAAGCAACGTTTTTCCTGTTCCGGCCTTCCCTGTAATCGTAACCAGCGGAATTTCATCATTTAATAAAAGTTCGAGAGCCATCCGTTGCTGTGCATTCCTCGCTACGATTCCCCATACAGGATCGTTACTTAAATACAGCGGCTCCATCTTTGTTCCTTCTTGATTTACTTTTAGTAAGGCTGATTTCCCTGTGCCCATCTCATCCTTAAGAATAACAAATTCATGCGGATATAGAGCATAAGGCAGCTGTAAAGGCTTAATAGGAAGAAAGCGATACGTATAAAACTCATCAATAACGGAGGGATGAACTTTAATTGTAGAATAACCCGGATATAAATCACTAGGATCAGCCGTACGATCCGATAAATAGTCTTGCGTATATAAACCAAGCACATCCGCTTTAATTCGGACAAGCACATCTTTACTTACGAGAACAACCTGATCTGCTTCCTCCTTTTCTTGCTCTTCGAGGTGATAGTTGAGAGCGACAGCCAAAATACGATTATCATTTGTCACTTCCCCGAACATTTCCTGCACTCGAACAAAACTGCGATGATTTAGTTCCACCTTTAATCTGCCGCCTTCTGGTAGTGGTACCCCGCTGTGCAGGTGACCCAGCTCCCTTAAGCCGTCTAATAAACGCGATACATATCTTGCATTGCGTCCTATCTCGTCCGCATTTCGTTTCTTCGAGTCAATTTCCTCTAGGACAACTGCTGGAATGACGACCTCATGCTCATCAAAAGCATAAATGGCGCCCGGGTCATGAAGCAGCACATTCGTATCCAATACAAAAATTTTTTTCATTGGTATCCCCTCCAAGGCGGCGTCTTTTAAGCAGAGTTAGGCAAGCTTTGTAGTTGCGGTAAGGACAATCTTGCATCCCCTATTTCAATGTATTCGTTAAGGAGCAAATAATTGTTCATTTTCCTGAAAATATCCTGAGATAAACCAATTTATTTATGAAAAGCATTAATTAAGCCAAAAAAAACCCAGTGAATTTGGATTCACTGGGTTTCTGAAGCCTCGTTTACTTCTATTCACTAGAAGTAGAGTTAACAAAGACGTGTTCTCCTGCAAGTTCCTGTGCAAGTGCTTCTTTGGCTATCGTTAATTCATTTTGATTAATATATACATAAGGACTGTTCCAGGTTCCTGTCACCGGCACAAAATTCACGTTATCCTTTGACATGTCCCAGTAAGCAGAGATGAAATTTTTCACTTGATCACTTTCTATCGTAGTCGTGATGTTCTCACTTACGGCTCCCACCACTTTTCCAATCTTCACTAGACCACCAAGTGACTTCATCTGATCCATCATCGATTGCAGCACTTCGCTTTGACGCTGATTACGAGAGAAGTCATCCGAAGCTGGTGTCTTTGGATCACAATTCGATTTACGATAACGTACATAATCGAGTGCCTCATCTCCACTCAGATGCTGCAGGCCTTTTTTGATATTAATGTTGGTACCATCAGCTGTATCTCGGTAGCACATGTTCTGCGACGCATTAACGTCAACACCGCCAAGTGCATCCACTGCGTCTGAGAAGGCCTGAAAATTCAGGACTGTCACATAATCAATTTCAAGATCTAAGTACTTACTGAGCATCACACGCATTTCTTCTTCAGCCGTTATTCCTGACTCTTTTTCTGCCACCTTAAACCTAGGATAATAGGCATTTAGCTTGCGCTGTGAATAACCATTCAGCTGAATCAGTGTATCTCTCGGTAAAGATACAAGCGTAGCCGAATCTGTAGCTGGATTCATCGAAGCTACCATAACGACGTCAGTAAGATAAGAATTCGTCTCCTCGCGATAATCTGTACCCAAAATCAACATTGTCAGCGGCTTTACCTTAGCCGAATTCTCAGCAGCAACGGGTGAATCCGTTCCTGTATTTATTACATTGTTATAAATCATATATAAATAGCCGCCGCCTGCCACTACACCGAGAATTACTAGGATCATAATCAATTTCATTAATTTACGAAAAGGACTTTGCCTTTTCTTCTTTTGAGGCGAGTCTTGTTTCATTTTAGAAGGCGACTTCTGATCTCCCTGATTTCGAGGAGGAAGTCCATTAGAATCCATACTCATTCTCTCAACACCTTTACCTGTTTCTATCATTCTGACTCTATCTATATTACCGCTTTTTATCCGTTTATATCAATTCTTTAGAAATAATTACCTTTAAATAAGGAGAAGACCGCTCAAAGAGCGGTCTTCTCCAGTTGCATTTATTAAATAGTATTGGGTTAACACCCTATAACTCTTCCAACTTACATCTTACCTGTATGTCCAGATGCTTCTGTCTTTTTCTTCTGACGTCCTTCGACGAAATAACGAATTCGGACAAGCATCATTAGTCCCACAGCAACAAGTAAGCACTGTATAATGGGCAGTTTATCAATTTGGAAAATAAGCAGCATGAAAGCACCTATGGCCATAAAGATGTACAGTAATATCTCTTTTGGTAATGACAATTTTTGCTGTGGACGAAATACCTTATTGTAGACATACGTGATCAGAACAAAAATCACCACATAACTTATGATCGGGTGTGACGCTAACCATGCTTGCATGGCGAGTCAACTCCTTCCTTAGGTTCATGCTCTCTTTTCCTTATCTTATCTGAAGACGATTAAGAGTTAGCTTGCGCCATCTTACGATGTTTTTCTGCACGTTCGCGCTCACTCTTATTAAGAATTTTTTTACGAAGACGAACAGATTTTGGAGTAATCTCGCAATATTCGTCATCATTCAAGTATTCAAGAGCTTGCTCAAGAGAGAAAATAACTGGAGTCTTCATTTTAACTGTATCGTCTTTAGATGCAGAACGAACGTTAGTTAATTGTTTTTCCTTACAGATGTTCACGACGATGTCGTTGTCACGATTGTGCTCACCAACGATCATACCTTCATAAACTTCAGTTCCTGGCTCAAGGAATAACGTTCCACGATCCTCTACCCCCATCATACCGTAGAAAGTAGATACTCCGCTCTCACTGGATACGAGTACGCCTTGGTGACGACCGCCAACTTGTCCGCCCACGAGTGGACCATAGCTGTCAAATGCATTATTCATTACACCATAACCGCGAGTAAGGGTCAGGAAGTTTGTACGGTAACCAATGAGTCCACGTGCTGGAATCAGGAATTCAAGACGAACTTGACCGTTTCCGGAGTTCACCATGTTCACCATTTCCGCTTTACGTGATCCAAGACTTTCCATAACAGCTCCCATGCTGTCTTCAGGAATATCAATTAGAAGACGCTCAATCGGCTCCATTTTCTTACCGTCGACTTCTTTAACGATAACTTCTGGTTTGGATACCGCAAGTTCATATCCTTCACGGCGCATGTTCTCGATCAAGATACTAAGGTGAAGTTCACCACGACCTGAAACAATATATGCATCCGGGCTGTCTGTTTCTTCTACACGAAGACTCACGTCTGTTTCAAGCTCTTTGAAGAGACGATCACGAAGTCTGCGAGAAGTAACCCATTTACCTTCACGGCCAGCAAAAGGACTTGTATTGACAAGGAATGTCATTTGAAGGGTAGGCTCATCAATTTTTAGAACCGGCAAAGCTTCAGGGTTATTCGGATCAGCAATGGTTTCACCAATGTTGATATCTTTGATACCGGCAATAGCAACGATGTCGCCTGCGCCCGCTTCGGCTACTTCTATACGTTTCAGCCCTTGGAAACCAAACAGTTTCTCAATACGAGCAGATTTCATACCACCATCACGAAGCATTACCGTAACAGGTTGTCCTTGTTTAATTACACCACGGTTTACACGTCCGATAGCGATACGACCAAGGTATTCATTGTAGTCCATCAAAGTAACGAGGAATTGAAGGGGTTCTTCCACACTTTCGGTTGGATGCGGGATGTGGTCTACGATTGTTTCGTACAGGCTCATCATGTTCTCATCTTGTTTCTCAGGATCAAGACTAGATGTACCGTTCAAAGCGGAAGCATATACAACTGGGAAGTCAAGCTGTTCGTCATTTGCACCTAGTTCGATAAACAGATCAAGTACTTCATCAATTACTTCAGCTGGACGTGCAGCCGGACGGTCAATCTTATTAACAACTACGATCGGAGTAAGGTTGTGCTCAAGTGCTTTACGAAGTACAAACTTCGTTTGTGGCATACATCCTTCGTAAGCATCGACAACGAGAAGTACACCGTCAACCATTTTCATGATACGTTCTACTTCGCCGCCAAAGTCAGCGTGTCCTGGAGTATCCACAATGTTGATGAGGAAATCTTTATAGTTGATTGCTGTATTTTTAGCTAGGATAGTAATTCCGCGTTCACGTTCTATATCGTTAGAGTCCATTACGCGTTCTTGTACAGCCTCGTGATCACGGTATGTTCCTGATTGTTGAAGCAATTTGTCAACTAACGTCGTTTTCCCGTGGTCAACGTGGGCAATAATTGCAATATTACGAATGTTTTTTCTTACATGCATGGTTTGTATCCATATCCTTTCCAAAATCAAGTCTATTTGTAAATAAAAACGGAATGCTCAAAAAAGAAGCGCCGGATTGTCCGAGCGCGCTTATATCCACTTATATCCCTTATATTATAGACTAATTCCACCAAAAATCAAGTTTATTATTATCGAAATCTGCGATTTGGTTTAGGTCTGCCGAAAATGAGCCAAATGCCGGCGAAAATTAATATAGCCGCAAATAGATAGATGAATCCGGTCGTAAGAAGGGCAATAAATAATAGAACAATGGAAACCGCAAGCCCTATTATTGAAGTCGAATAAATGGTTGCCGGTCTTGGATATTCAAATAAGGCATATTCGAAAAGTCCAAGGGCGATACCAAAGATAAAAACCGGCCAAAGATAGGCAAGCAGATACCATCCAGACAGATTACAGATCAGAAATAAAATTCCATAGACCGTAAATATTCCAGCTGGAATCAGTACCACCGTACTTGTTTTTCTTAAAAAGTAATACAGATGCAGTAAAATTCCAGGTATCAAAAGAACAAGCGGCCAAAAGTTTCGACCAATATAACCAAATACACCGAATTTCCCCAGCAAAATAATAAGACCGGCTACCGCGATGAATAGGCCGATAGCACGTTCGTTTCTTCCTTTCACGATCCCTTCACCTCATTCATCAAAAAATAATATATTTGTTGTTTCTTATTACCTCAAGTGATTATTCTGTTTCCAAACCAAAAATACAAAGGACTGAGCACCCCTATCTATATATAGTTTATCCTATGTTTTTACAAAAAACTACTCTGTCAGCTAATTCCATTCATCATAGATGAAAGCAGGTGTCGCTATGCTCTTAGCATAACCAAATTAAAGAAAAAACCGGCGATTTCCGCCGGTATCTTTCCTATTAAATATCCTCATCAAGAATACTAAACACGGTAATGTATCAATTTTCGAAAAACACCGCTAACCATAATACATACAGCAGCAATAGCAGGAATTAACCCCTGATATCCAAACAGATAATGCTGCAGCCAGATGCCTAGTTTCGGATCGCGAAGTAGCATCTCTCCTGCCGTATACGCTAAGATTGCAGAGCCTGCAAATACGAGAATCGGATATTTTTGCAATAAAGTTACGATGATTCCGCTCCCCCATACAACGATAGGTATGCTTATCGCAATTCCGATGACGATCAGGGCAAGGTCTCCGTCTGCGATTGCCGCGATCGCTAAAACATTGTCCAAACTCATCACAAAATCTGCCACAAGAATGGTTTGAATGGCACTCCACAGTGTGGAAGACTGACGCACATTCACTTCTTCTGTATCTTCGAGCAGCAGCTTAAATGCGATATAAAGAAGCATCAGCCCGCCTGCAGCCTGAATGTATGGAATTTCGAGAATAAGTACTGCAACAAAGGTTAGGATACATCTTAATAAGACTGCACCAAATGCGCCCCACCATACTGCTTGTCTTCTTCTATGTTCCGGCAGATTACGACTTGCTAGTGCAATAACCACTGCATTATCTCCGCTAAGCACAAGATTGATCATAAGTATTTGTGCCAGCAACCATAGCTCGTTCATACGTTACGAACACCCCCATACATTAGATGTATGTTCACGTTGCCAAGCCTATGCTTGACGATGTACGGGCAGAGGAATATAATGAATTCCGATTTATACCAAGCAAAAGCGTTTTATTAAAAGGAGTGACCTACATGAATTTCAGCGAGTTTATAGTCAGCTTGCTGCAGGTTGTATTTATCGACCTTATACTGGCCGGCGATAATGCAATCGTCATCGGACTCGCTGCCCGAAATTTGCCCCAGGAAACTCAAAAAAAAGCGATTATATATGGTACTGGCGGTGCGGTCTTAATTCGGATTGCAGCAACGGTTGTCGTACTGTGGCTGTTGCAGATTCCTTGGCTGTTACTTGTAGGAGGCGTGCTTCTCATCTGGATCGCCTATAAGCTGCTCGCAGATCAAGGGGACGAGCATACCGAAGTAAAAGCAGGAGTTTCCTTATGGACTGCAGTAAAAACGATCGTTATCGCAGACGCAGCTATGGGTCTTGATAATGTAATCGCTGTGGCAGGTGCGGCAGAACAACATATAATTCTCGTTATTCTTGGACTATTAATTAGTGTGCCGATTATTGTTTGGGGAAGTACGCTGTTTATTAAGCTCATCAACCGTTTTCCATGGATTATTTTCCTTGGTGCTGCGGTTCTCGGATATACAGCTTCCAACATGATTACAGAAGAGAGAATGCTTGAACCCTTCTTCACCGCACATCCTGTAGTACGTATTCTATTCATTGTGTTTGTCATTGCAGGCGTACTCTTCGTAGGCTATCGCAAACAAAAAAGCGCGAAGCAAAGTCAGCAACATTCTTATTCTTAAAATCCATTACAAAAAAGAGTTGCCTTTATACATCCAGCGGATGATAAAGGCAGCTCTTTTTGCTCTTTTTGTATTAATCTATATTTATAGCCAATCCTCTTCAATCTCGCTGGATTCAAGTTCCTTGCCGTCTCCAAGCGTGATCGTTTCCGTATTCGCTACGGCTTGTGCTAATAGTTCAGACAAATTTTCAATAGATGCTTCTAACTTCTCTACAATCCGAAGATTCGGATTGGTTGCCGGGGATTTAGGAACAAATAAAGTACAGCAGTCCTCATAAGGCAAAATGGATAATTCATAGGTGCCAATTTCCTCTGCTATTTTCACAATTTCCATCTTGTCCATCATAACAAGCGGCCGCAGAAGCGGCAGATCCGTTGCTCTCCCAATGACATTCATACTGCCAAGCGTCTGACTCGCAACCTGACCGAGACTATCCCCGCTAACAATAGCTAGGGCACCTTCACGCTCTGCCAGCATGGTTGCAATGCGAAGCATGGAACGCCGCATTAAAGTAATGATCAGATTGTCCTGTCCCAATTGGGTAAACGAAGTTTGTACCTCTGTGAAAGGTACCAGATGCAGCTTGATCTCGCCCGAGTATCCAGCCAGCACTCTAGCAAGGTCAATGACTTTATCCTTGGCTTTTTGGCTGGTAAAAGGAAAACTGAAAAAGTGAACAAGTTCGAGTTCCAATCCTCTCTTCATGGAGGACCAGGCTGCTACTGGCGAATCAATACCTCCAGATAACAACATCATTGCCTTGCCATTCGTCCCTCTTGGAAAGCCTCCTACAGCAGAAAAAGATTCGAAAAAGAGGTACGTTCCTGTCTCCCTGATTTCGATTTTTAGTTCGATATCGGGTTTTCTTACATCAACTTTAAGTTCTTGGAACGTACGCAGCAAAGGTGATCCTACCAGATGATTCATTTCATGAGAGGAGTGTTCAAATCCTTTCCATACACGTCTGGCATTCACTTTAAATGTTGTACCCGGGGCAGGCTGCATCTCCTTCATGAAAGCAAGCGAAGTTTCTACGATTTCATTCAGTTCTGTGGTGGTTACCTTGACAGGACTGATGGAAACAAGTCCGAAAATTTTTCGTAAATCCTCAATTACAGCTAAATAATCATGTCCGCCAAGCCCCACATACATCCGTCCATATTCTTCTATGATAGTAGCTCCGGGGTATGCAGTAAGCTTCGATTTCACATGACTTTTTATTGATTTTTCAAAACGTCTGCGGTTCTTACCTTTTAACGTAAATTCTCCAAAACGAAGAAGCAGCATATCGTATTTCATGTCTTAGCGGTTCCACCCTTCAAAATTAACCAGTCTTTTCTTCATTTCCCGTAATGCGTGTATTAATTGATCGATATGTTCTTCGGTATGAACATCTCCCAAGCTAATTCGTATGCCCGAACGCGCCGCTTCTTCCGATTTTCCCATCACCAGAAGCACCCTGCTCGGTTCTGTATACTTGGAGGAACAAGCCGACTGTGTGGAGACAACCACACCCAGCTGCTCAAGTGTATGCAATATTACCTCTGCTTTCATACCAGGATAAGAGAAATGCACAATATGCGGCGCACCTTCAGGAGAACTGTTCAGTTCCCATTCGGGATAACGATGAATTTCCTCCATTAAGCGGTCTCTGAGCGGTATGAGGCGGGCGTAAAGATCAGATCTATTTTCTTCTGCTAAACGAATGGCTTTCGTCATGCCAGCAATCAGCGGAATATTCTCTGTTCCTGCCCGAACTCCCCCTTCCTGGGAACCCCCTGTAAGTAGCGGAGCAAGTTCGAGACCTGATCTAACATAGAGAAGTCCTGCACCTTTGGGTCCGCGTATTTTATGAGCAGAGATACTATATAAATCAATCCCAGAGTGAGTAAGTTCTACCTTTATTTTGCCAAAAGCCTGGACACCATCTACATGAAAAATAACCTTAGGATGCTGCTTCTTCAGTTCGCGTCCAATCTCTGCAACCGGATGAATTGCACCCGTTTCGTTATTTACATGCATTAAGCTTACCAAGATGGTATCTTTTCTTACTGCATGAAGAACATCCTCCACCTTTACCCGGCCTTTAGAATCCACTGGCAGATAAGTGATATCATACCCCATTCGCTCCAAAAATCGAAAACTTTCGTATACCGATGCATGTTCTGTTTTCGTTGTTATCATATGTTTACCACGAGAATGATAGCGCAGAGCAACCCCTTTAATCGCCATATTATTACTTTCAGTAGCCCCTGAAGTGAAAATGATTTCAGATGCTTTGACACCCAGTGTTTTCGCGCAGACTTCACGTGATTTGTT
Organism: Paenibacillus sp. An7; assembly: GCF_009870785.1. Taxonomy (GTDB): domain Bacteria; phylum Bacillota; class Bacilli; order Paenibacillales; family Paenibacillaceae; genus Paenibacillus. The sequence goes on along the minus strand of NZ_WTWX01000007.1, from coordinate 65,550 downwards.
CAGCAATTTTTCAGCATTTTCTCCATATCCATGAATAGAGGAAGCATTCGCATAATGTCGGTTCATCACTTCACTGACCGTTGTGATTACGTCAGGATATGGCGGAGTTGATGCTGCATAGTCAAAATAAAGCAATGGTTTCACCTCCTTAGGCACAGGGGCCTTTCTTCATATTAAAAAAGCAAAAAGACCAATGAAAGAAAGGTTCATTCCCATGACCTTCTCATGTGATCTTTTTCGCAGATCTATACAGTTATAAAATAATCAGACAGTATATTTCGCCTGGGCCTGTTCTATTTTAGTAATATAGCGCTGCGTTTCAAGCGGCAAACGGCTCATTACCGTCATCAATTCCTCATCGGTATCAACGCCTAGGCGTCCGACTCTGCCTGGGCCTGCATTATACGCAGCAAGAGCCAGCTTCTCCTCACCGTTAAAACGCTGAAGCTGATATGATAAGTACCTTGTGCCCGCATCTATACTTTGGGCAGGATCAAATGCATTCGTCACTCCTAAACCTGCCGCTGTACCATCCATAAGCTGCATAAGGCCTTTTGCCCCGGCACTCGATACTACATTTGGATTAAAGGAAGATTCCGTATCAATAACAGCTTTGATCAAAGACTCAGATACGCCGTATTTTAGACTTGCCTGTTTAATTAATGCATCGTAATCTGTGGAAATCGCTTCATGGGCTGCGGATATAGAATTCGAAGAAGTTCCAGGGGCAGCACTTACATTCCCCAGCTCCTCTGTTACTGCTCCGTTTCCAAGTTGCATCCATAAAAGTCCATCCTCACGATTTGGAATCGTTCTTGAACTGGGCTGCTCTGGACTCACTTGCCCTACTTGTCCCAAGACTTGTTCAAATGATGCAGCAGGATTGCTGTCATTTGAAGCTGAATTCGACGACTGAGAAGGTGAAGATAAGTCATACCAAAGGGTATTCCTCACCGGATCAATATGCATGTATAAATGGCCTCCCATTGTTTTGTCCATGCTCTATTGTAACGCTATGAACTAGAAGTGCCAAGACCTGTTTTTTACTATAATTATAAAATCAAAAACAGGCAACTCTGAATACAGAGATGCCTGCCAATACATTTTTTACTGATAGTAAGTGAACATGACAAGAAAAGAGTAACTTAAGAGCGCGGCGATTCCGATGCCTACCGCCCATCCTCCAACCGTTCGTCTTCCCTCTTTAAAAGCATAATATCCAAGGACAATTCCGATCGTACCAAGCACAAAAGACCATACGAATAAAGAGATAAAAGAGATGGCGAGTCCAAGGTAACCGATCCGATAAGAGGTGAGACTCTCTGTCTTTGTTTCCTCTTCTTTACTTTTCACCGGTCCCTCATACCCTTTTGTGCCTGAATGTGGAGAAGTTAACTCAGCTGCATATTCTTCTCGCTGCCTGAGCCCATGCTCCTTGCGTGGATAATCAATCCGTTCTCTAACTGGCTTTATTTCTGGATCTGTCATGATGCAGGCACCTCCGAAGCAATAGAGCTTAAGCAAGGTAAGGTAGTTGCCGAGCAAGGTGTAATGCACATTAATTCCATAATTAATGTTTGGGTTTAAAAGTATGGCAACAAGTCGCAGAAGAAGTAGAAGCTACATCTTTATGCTCGGAATCAAAGGTTTCACCGGCATATTCTTCTTTCAAGTGCTTCGTTGCATAGGCATCAATATTGATCATAATTAAATCTGCTTTGCAAAAGTTTTCTTCACCCCAATAGGAACAGTTAGATACACTGCATCTTACAATTGGCTTATCACTCATTGTTATCACCTCTTTATTATCTTTCCCCTTTCTAAATGGGTTATGCACAGCCCTCTTACCCTTCTTTATTGTTCAAAAATAAAAAAGCCGCACATGGCGGCTTTACTTGTATTTATAAAATTATAACGTAAACATTTAGGCATGATTGCGCTGATTTTGCATTCTCCGCTGTGTCAGATAATCACTTTCATAATAGTTCAGATCATCTCTAAGCTCTTCATAAGTTTTGGTTATTTCCATAATAATGTCACGTGCTGAGCGAACGGGTTTTACACGGAAACGGATTGCATCTTGTCCTGTATAAGCATAACGCCCATCTTCCGAATAGCACTCATTTCTCGGATAGAAGAAGCTGTTCACACTTTGATGGTACAAATGGTAAAGAGCTTTCTCAGCAAAATCAACGTCAAAATTCGCACGACGTAACACGGTCCCCAGTTTCTCATAAGAAACCTCAGAAAACACTAGCAAATGGCGTAAGTCAGAAAGAAATCCTTGGTAAAATAGTACGGTTTCCTCATCTTGATTAGCAGACAGGTGAGCAAGTGAATATTCGTTCAGAAACGTTTCTAACTTTTCTATTGCAGGTTTCAATTTCTCTCGTGCCGATTCACATAACTTCTGCACATTGGCTGACATAAAGGTAGTTCCCCCTTAAAGAAATAAGTCCTTATAGACCTCTTGTACAATGATCTGCATTCTGAATCAGACTGTTACCAATAATTCTCAGCTACTATCCTATCATAAAATATTAACAAGCGGTACTTAAATAAACTCATGTATGAAGTTTTTGATTTTCCGAGTTATATCCGTATAAAATAGGCTGTTCCTCCTCACGCTAAAGGGAACTGACCCCACTTAAAATAGCAGGAGGCATTTAGTTTACATGAGGAAAAATAATTGGATTTACCTGGTCCTTATTGCGGCCGCTTTTGTCTTGGTTATCGCTCTGCTCTTACCTTCTCAGGATAAGAACAACACCGCTGAACCACCTACTCCAAAACAAGAACAGCAGCTGAAACAGCAATATAAGTCTCAGGATGTACAGACGACAGAACGTTTGTCACGAATGGATGCAGAGCAGCATTTGCAGAATATGCTCACAGAATTAAAGGTTGCAGACGAAGCAGAAATTACTTCGTACATCGATAAGCTCCAGTCCTCTCATCATCAGCTGCATACACTAATTTGGATGAATCTTGAAGATGCAACATCCAGATCTTATTCATTAGAGAAAAACAAACAAAAACCTGTTCTCGAAAAAAATCAACAGCTGAAGTCCAGTATTAAATCAGCTAAACAAGCAGTACGTAAGCATAAGTCTTATGAATCTAATTCTATGCTGCTCGGAGAAGAGAAATACTTTGTTGTCGGTCAGCCTGCCCTAGATGGTAAGCATGCAGTTGTTGCAGTGATGAGCCAGCATATTCTTAACGCTGTGGAAGAACATCAGCGCCGCAACCTGCGTATGATTCCCTATCCAAAAGAAGGGAAATATAACGTGAAATCCGTACTTCCTGGATCTTTAAAAGGAATTGAAGTAAAAACGGGACATGACAACCAAAATGCAAGCCATTACTATGAGAATGAAATTGTAATCCGCTTTAAAAAAAACCTCTCAACAGACAAAATGGAACAGATTAAGAAAGAAATTAAAGTGGACCATGTTCATAAAATGGGTGAAACCTATGTATTTAAATCAAAGGATAACGACTATGAAGCTTTAGCATCGTACTTTAAGAAAAACTGGGATCCGATGTATACAGAGCCTAACTATCTGTATCTTACGAACGAAACATCGAATGATAACTTACGTGCAGGCAATATTCCGAACGATTTGCTTTTCTCCAGATACCAATGGAATCTCCCTATAACAGAGACTAATAAAGGCTGGTCTTTGTCTAGGGGAAGCGATACTGTTACCATTGCAGTCGTTGATACGGGAGTAGATCTGGATCATCCTGACCTGGAAGGGCAGTTTGTGGAAGGCTTTAATGTCGTTAACCTAGCAGAAAAACCATATGATGATGTAGGACATGGAACGCATGTCGCTGGTATCATCTCTGCCAAAGTGAATAACAATGAAGGTGTGGCAGGAATGACCTGGTACAATAAAGTGATGCCGGTCAAAGTACTTGACTCATCCGGGTCTGGAACAACTTATGCGGTAGCTGAAGGGATTATATGGGCTACTGATCATGGTGCAAAGGTCATTAATATGAGCCTCGGAAATTATGCGGATGCTGAATTTTTACATGACGCTATCAAATACGCCTATGATCGGGATGTCGTTCTTGTTGCAGCAACCGGTAATGATAATACAGAACGCCCAGGGTACCCGGCAGCCTACCCTGAAGTTTTTGCGGTATCTGCAACGGATGCGACAATGAGACGAGCTGATTTTTCTAATTACGGAGATTATGTTGACGTGGTGGCACCTGGAGCAAGTATCGCAAGCACCTATCCTGGGAATCAGTATGCTGCCCTGTCTGGTACATCCATGGCTAGCCCCCATGTGGCTGCTTTAGCTGGACTTATTCGCTCCGTTAATCCGGACCTCAGTAATGAAGAGGTAATGGATTTGATGCGTTCAAGCGTCATCGATCTTGGAGATCCAGGATATGACAAATATTTCGGATATGGACAAATTGATGTATATAAAGCGCTCGAAAAAGCAGGAGCAGATGTAAAGAAAGACAGTCCTCTTCAATTCTGGCCGCAGAACTTACGAAATAAAATGGAAGACACCGTAAAAAAATACGTAAAATAGTTTCATTCATAAATAAAAAAAGAGCAGACGAGGTAGCCTAAGCCTCTGGTCTGCTCTTTTTCATCTGTACTATCTACGGCGGTTTGGACCGCAGCAATTACCAACGTTACCCATTTGTCCTTCTTGATCACTTTCTACTACAGCCCATTCATGTTTTGGTACAGGAATTACATGATGTTTGTTTATGATCTCTACAGGGTGAATAATCGGCTGAATCGCTTTATGATAGTGATTTTTCACAACATGAACCGGTTCACAAACAATTGGCTTCAGGACTGGACAATGCTTTTTCATATGGTGATGACCTTGATAATTCATAACTCAACAACTCCTTTTCTTGTGATAATATAATCTATTCGAAACTGTCTAATCGGATTGGATGTTTGTCTCCTAATGACAAAAATAGATGTAAATATAAAAAAACGGCAGAATGTCATCCTTTTGAGGATTAACACTGCCGTTTGTATTTACATTATCTACATTGTTAATGTTAGCTGTTGTCAGTTAGGAAAGTTTTCCGTAAGCCGGGTTCTGTACTCTTCGTGGTATCACGGGAACTACCCTCCCACTTCAAGCGACAATCATCTATCTAGGCCATTCATTGCTGAACAGCTCAAGCGACCAACCTAGACACACCTCGGGCTAAGGCCGTCACAAGTGACTGTGTCTCTTTAGGTCTTGCTCCAGATGGGGTTTACCAGGAACGAAGTCACCAGCGTTCCTCGGGGTCTCTTACACCTCGGTTCCATCCTTGCCTGTGCTGGCATAAACCAGCCATCGGCGGTCCATTTCTGTGGCACTATCCTTCAACTCGCGCTGACTGGACGTTATCCAGCATCCTGCCCTATGGAGCCCGGACTTTCCTCTCGTGGCAACAAGGCCACCAGCGATTGTCTGTTAAACTTTCCAAAACAACATTACATATTATACTCGGAACTCTTGCTTCATACAAGTACAATTCCTGGGATTTATCTATTTACACAAATTGAAATGGTTCTGTGTTGATTTCGGAAGCATGTACTTTTGTTTCATATCGATTCTGTTCAAGTTTAGAACGCAGCCATTTGGCTGTATTAGGCTTCATAATTTTCTCAATATTATGTCCCGGATCAATAATTGCAATGCCTGCCATTAAAGCATCTTGAGCCGTATGGTAATCGATATCTCCTGTTACGATTACGTCCGCTCCTTTAAATAGGGCGAGATTAACATACCGGCTGCCTGAACCTCCAAGCACAGCTGCTTTCTTCACAGTACGATTCAAATCACCGACAACTCGAACGGTACTGACATCGAACTGTTCTTTCACTGTATCTACGAGTGTCTGCAGTGAGACAGGTTCAGCTAACTTTCCTACTCTACCCAGACCAAATGATCTTCCCTTTAGATCCATATGATAGAGGTCGTAAGCTACCTCCTCATATGGATGGGCTTTTAACATTGCCTGAACGACTTTGCTCTTTACAGAAGCAGGAACGATCGTTTCGATTCGCACCTCTTCTACACGCTCCATTTGACCTTCTGAGCCAATAAAAGGCTTAGTTCCTGCTCCAGGTACAAAAGTCCCTACACCGTCTATATTGAAGCTGCAGTGGCTGTAATCACCGATCGCACCGGCTCCTGCACCAAGAATAGCCTGTAATACTTTTTCATGATGTGTCTTTGGTACAAATGCCACCAGTTTATATAAGTTTTCTGTATGCAAATCCTCAAGAGGTAAACCATTTTGTATTCCGATCGCATCAGCCATCCAGTCATTAATTCCGCCTTCAGCGACATCCAGGTTTGTGTGACTAATGTATACCGCAATATCATGCTTAATTAGCTTTTCATATAATTTCCCCATCGGAGAATCTGTAGTAAGCGATTTTAATGGCCGAAATATAATCGCATGGTGCGCAATAATTAAATCAGCCTGAACACGGATAGCTTCATCAATAACCTCTTCTGTTACATCGAGAGCTACAAGAACGTTCTTGATTTCTTTCTGGAGCGTTCCTAGCTGCAGTCCAATCCTGTCATCAGGGACAGCCAAGTGTTTTGGTGCCAGCTGTTCCATATATGAAATTACAGTTTGTCCTTTTGCATACATAACAGTACCTCCTCAATCCGCTTCAACCTATTTTGAATCTCTTCGGCTTTTTCTCTTGCAGCAGGTAGATCCGAGTTAGACAATGATTTTAGTACATGTTTTAGCTTGTCCATTTCCCAGTACCATTTTTTAATAAAGACGGGACCTCCTTGTTCTACTAAAAAAGGACCCATCGCGATTAGTTCTTCCTTGCTCAGTTCGATTTCATTTTCTCCAGTACCGATTAATTTTGGTTCATAAATCTCATCGTTGGCGATATGTGAGAAATAAGCGGGTACAGCTGCAATGACTTCATAAATTTTCCCGTCTTCTTCAATAATTCGCTCTGCTTCAACGACAAAATCATGTTCATATAACCATTTACGGAGTATATCTTCTCCAACATTAGGCTGCAGAATAAGCCGAGTGACACCTTTCAGCCTATGAATGCCCCGATCTAGGATAGCAGCAATCAGCGCTCCTCCCATACCCGCAATTGTAACTGTATCTACTTCTCCTGGTTCGATGACATCAAGGCCATCACCTCTGCGCACTTCAATCTTCGCAGAAAGACCTGCGCTTGCCACTTGTTTCTTTGCAGCTTCAAATGGACCTTCGTTCAGCTCGCCCGCAATCGCCTTCACAGCGTGACCGCTGCGAACACAAGCTACCGGCAAAAGAGCATGATCTGAACCAATATCAGCAAGTATCCGCCCCGGGTCCATTAGATCATGTAATAATTGCAATCTTTTTGACAATTTCACTTCACAACACCATCCATATTTACTTGGTTTACAGTCCAAGAGGACCTTCGCAGTAATGCATTCTCATTTGCAATCAGACAAAAAAAGAGCTAAAATAATGTTTATTAGCAAATTCAATACATTAGTTCCAAAAACAAGAAAACTTGTTCGTATTATTTATAAATAAAGAGGACCTCCTGCCACATCACACAGCAGAAGGCCCACTATTTCAACTATTCAAGAAAATCTTTCAGGCGTTTGCTGCGACTTGGATGGCGTAGCTTACGCAATGCTTTTGCTTCGATCTGACGAATCCGCTCACGTGTAACACCAAACACTTTACCTACTTCTTCAAGTGTTCTTGTACGTCCATCATCAAGACCAAACCGCAAACGAAGCACATTCTCTTCACGCTCAGTCAGCGTATCCAGCACATCTTCCAATTGCTCTTTAAGAAGTTCATAAGCTGCTGCATCTGCAGGAGCAAGTGCTTCCTGATCCTCGATAAAGTCTCCCAAATGAGAATCATCTTCCTCACCAATCGGTGTTTCTAGTGAAACCGGTTCTTGTGCAATCTTCGTAATTTCTCTTACTTTTTCTACACTCAGATCCATTTCCGCTGCAATCTCTTCCGGTGTTGGTTCGCGTCCGAGCTCTTGAAGGAGCTGACGAGATACACGAATCAATTTGTTAATGGTTTCTACCATATGCACTGGAATACGAATGGTACGAGCCTGATCGGCAATTGCACGGGTGATCGCCTGGCGAATCCACCAAGTTGCATACGTACTAAATTTGAAACCTTTGTTATGGTCAAACTTCTCTACCGCTTTGATTAGTCCCATGTTACCTTCTTGAATGAGATCAAGGAAAAGCATACCACGGCCCACATAACGCTTCGCAATACTTACAACGAGTCGTAAATTCGCTTCTGCTAGACGGCGTTTTGCTTCTTCGTCTCCATTCATAATACGCTTAGCGAGTTCAACCTCGTCATCTGCGGATAGAAGTGGAACACGGCCGATTTCTTTCAAGTACATACGCACCGGGTCATTAATTTTGATACCTGGAGGTAAGCTTAAATCATCATCAAAACGGAAATCATCGCTATCATTGTTTTCGGAGTCTTCACTTGGACGAAGCGGGTTCTCCTCATCATTTTCATTCACTACATCGATTCCCAAATCACTGAGCTGTTCATAAAACTCATCCATTTGTTCCGGATCTTGATCAAAGGGAGAAAGTTTCTCCATGATCTCTTTATAGTTTAATGACGCCCTCTTTTTACCTTGTTCAATCAGTTGGTCTTTTACTTGATCCAGCGTCAATTCTGTCTCTAGTTCAGTATGCTGATCATTCGCCATATTCCGACTCCCTCCTCCCTAGAAACATGCTATGCTAAAAACAATCACTGTCTCTCTAGGGTTATAATCTCACTTGCAATTTGTGCTGCACGCAAAAAGTCTCCGGATCGTTCGGCAGCAATCATTTCTTCTTTCTTCTGATCAATCTGCCTGAGTACAGGGTATTTAAGAACCTCTCGTATACAATCATCAAGGGCACTCTGATCCCACTGACCAGGAGCATCCATCATGGTGATTGAGCTCACTGTTTTTTCCAATCGATCATCCTGAAGGGATAACATAAACAGTCCTGTATCCGGCGCTTTTCCTTGTGCGTAATAAGCATATAGATAAGCAGCAATTGCTGCATGATCGTTAATGTTAAAAGCCTCACCTAAATGTTCGTTAACGTACCTTGCAGCTTCTTCGTCTTGAAGCATCCAGGATAGAAGCCTTCTCTCGGCCGCATGATAGGCAGGAAGAAGATTCGGTGTAGGAATCTGCCTATTTTGTTGCCTACCATTATTCCACCTTTTATCAATATTATCCCCAAAATGCTCGTTTTTTTGTATTTGTTGTCTTTCGAGGTTACATTCCTGCTTTAGGGTCTCGAAATCAACATCTACTTCAGATGAAAGTTCCCGAAGATATACTTCCCTTTCTGTTGGTGAAGAGAGGGGAGCTATCAGTTTGATGGCCTCCCTTGAATAAGCAATTCGACCACCTTCTTCTAGCAGTATATGGTTTTTCTTCAGGTTTATAAGCTTAAATTTTATCGGAGACACTGCCCCCTCAATAATTTGATGGGTAAAGCGGTCACCGCCATGCTTTCGAATGAATTCATCCGGATCAAGTCCATCCGTTAGAAGCGCAATCTTTACGACAAGACCAGCGGATTCTAAGATAGGCAAGTTTTTGAGTGCAGCAGCTTGTCCGGCTTTATCACCGTCATAACAAATAATTACCTCATCACTGAGTGATTTAAGCATTCGTGCTTGGTTTTCTGTTAATGCGGTTCCCATTCCAGCCACACCATTAAGAATATCATGCTCCCACGCGGAGATTACGTCCCCGTATCCTTCAAACAAAATGGTCTGCCCTTTCTTTCGAATGGACGACTTCGCATCATACATGTTATAGAGGATCCGACTTTTATTAAATAATCTCGTTTCGGGCGAGTTTAAATATTTGGGCTGGCCATCTCCCATGGTCCGTCCCGCAAAAGCAATCACCTTGCCGCTGTTGCTTTTAATAGGAAAAATAATACGATCTCGAAAACGGTCTACATATCCCCCGCCTTCATGTCGAGAAGAAATGAGTCCGCCCTTCTCCATTTCTGAAAGTGAGAAAGAACGTTTCTCAAGAAATTGAACCAGTGTATTCCATCCTGCAGGAGCATAACCAATCTGAAAATGATCAATTGCCTTATCGTTCATACCCCGACCACGCAGATATTCTATCGCTGCTTTTCCGTACTCCGTATTTTTGAGTAGATAATGGTATAATTTCGCAGTTAGTTCGTTCGCTTGCAGCAAACGCTCCGTTTCCGGATTGTGGTGCGCAACATCACGTCCATGCCAATCCCCAAGAGGGATATGACTTTCTTCTGCCATTGACTTTACAGCCTCGGGGAAGGTTAATCCTTCGATTTCCATCCTAAATTTGATGGCATTTCCACCCTTGCCGCAACCGTAGCAATAGAAAATCTGGCGTTCTGGTGTAACTGTAAACGAAGGGGTATTCTCTGAATGAAACGGGCAAAGACCCTTCATGTATTTGCCCTGCTTGGTCAGATGTACAAATTTACTTACCGTGTCTACGATATCATGTTGCTGAAGAACTGATTCGATAACACTTTCCGGTATGTTACCCTGTCCGGCACTCATCCTAACCACCTTCATCTCTTAACACGTAAATATAATTCGCTAAACTCACACAAACTCCTGCAAATCTTTCAAAAGTTTTGTCAGTTTATGTTGAAATGTCCTGCGATCCTCATCTGTCAGTGGCTTTGGACCTTTCCCATAATGACCCCTTTTTCTTTCTTTTGCATGAGTATGTCTAGAATCAAGCAGAAAATCAATGTCCTGATTATCAATTATTTTTCCTCGAAAAGTAATAACACTGCAGTTCTTGGCTAGAGCCAGTGCAGCAAGTCCATAATCTTGAGTCACAACCACATCATGTGCACGTATATGATTCGCAATGTAAAGATCGGCACTCTGATCGCTGCGATCTACTTGGATTACCGTTACCCCTTCTGCCGCCTGTAATCGGTGATCAAATGAAGATACCATCAGCACATGCATGTCAAACCTAGGGGCTGTTTCTGCAATTTCACGCTTTACGGGGCAAGCATCACCATCGACGACAATTCGCCATTGCATATCTCCATCACCCGTCTCTTTTTAAATTCAGTCCGGGATATTATTATATACGCCTGAGACCATCCTAATTCCTGCCCAGACATCAAATACAGCAAACAAAGAAAATAACACAGGACAGCGATATACGCTGCCCATTAATATATCCTTTTTTTCCTATATCTTGTTTTGTCAGTATGGACCCTGATGATTATTACCAAACCAATTTGGAGAAATCAGCGAATGATTTCAAGTCTTGATCGATTGAAGCGAGTAAGCCTAAGCGATTCGCACGAACAGCTTCATCTTCTGCCATTACCATAACCGAATCGAAGAATTGGGTGATCGGCTCTTTCCAGGAGCTAGCCAAACTTAGGGCCTTTTCTGCATCATGACGAGCAATCGCTTCTTGGTAAGCAGGAGAAGTCGCCTTCCATGCATCATATAGTTTACGCTCTCCATCTTCCACAAATACCTCTTCACTAACCGAAGCATTAGAAGCTTTAGCCGCCAAATTCCCTACACGGTTAAAGGAGTCTACTGTTGTTTTGAAATCTTCTTCAGAGACGACAGCATTCATCAAAGCAGCTCCGCGGCGCGTAACGGATACGATATCATTGTACTGAGCACTAATTACCGCATCCACTACATCATAACGCATGGTTTCAGACAAGAGCTTTTTGACCCGCAAACCAAAGAACTCCTGTAAGTCTTTACGTATTTCATCAGCCGGACGTTTCATCACTCTCATACTTTCGTGAACTCCGATGCCAATCTCAAAAATAGCATCTAAAGTTATTGGCAGTTCATGTTCATAAGCAATTTGTACAATACCTGCTGCTTGACGACGCAGAGCATAAGGATCTTGTGAACCTGTTGGAATAATACCGATCGAGAAACATCCTACGATGGTATCTATCTTATCAGCAATACTTACGATAGATCCAATCATCGATGCAGGAACTTGATCAGAAGCTGATCTTGGCTGATAATGTTCAAAGATTGCTCTAGCTACCTCGGCGCGTTCCCCTGCTTTCAAAGCATAATCTTCGCCCATAACCCCCTGCAATTCTGGGAATTCATATACCATCTGTGTTACAAGATCAAATTTACAAATATCAGCTGCTCGGCTTACCGATTCAACCTGATCTGCCGGGATATCCAGCTTCGCTGCGAGTGCATCAGCAATTTTGCGAATGCGGCGAACCTTATCTCCAACCGTACCCATCTCTTCTTGGAAAACAATGCTCTCAAGTTTAGATACTGCATCTTTAATTTGTAATTTTTGATCTTCTTCGTAAAAGAATTTCGCATCGGACAAACGTGCACGAAGCACTTTCTCATTCCCTTTTGCAATCACATCAAGCGATTCTTTTCCGCCGTTACGTACTGTGACGAAGTAAGGAAGCAATGTACCTTTATCATCAAAGACAGGGAAATAACGTTGATGTTCACGCATCGAAGTAATCAGTACATCCTGCGGAATATGAAGGAATGAAGATTCAAACGTTCCGTATAACACCGTTGGAGTCTCAACCAAGAACAAAATTTCTTCAAGCAAATCTTCTTTTACACCAATGGTCCAGTTTTTCTCTTTAGCGAGCTCTTCGATTTGTTTCACAATCATCGCACGACGCTCTTCAATATCAACAATTACATGCTCAGAACGTAATGCTTCAACATAAGCAGAAGGCTCTTTAATCTCAATTTCTTTTCCTAAGAATCGGTGTCCTCGTGTAATATTACCCGAAGTAACGCCCGCAACTTCTATAGAGACTACATCTGATCCAAAGAGTGCAACCATCCAGCGGATCGGACGAACGAATTTGAAGTCATAAGAAGCCCAGCGCATAAATTTAGGGAATGTCATCGCATGTAAAATTTGCAACAAGCCTTCAGCAATAACTTCAGAAGTTTCCGTGCCTTTGCTGCTTTTCGTTGCGTAGATATATTCCACTCCGCCCAGTTCTTTAAACGTAAACTGCTCTGGAGAAACACCCTGGCTTCTCGCAAAACCAAGTGCTGCTTTGCTCCAATTTCCGTTTTCATCAACCGCAATTTTGCGTGAAGGTCCTTTTACTTCTTCTTCAATATCATCTTGCTTTTCAGCAACGTCTTTAATAATGACAGCCAAACGACGCGGTGTCGCATAAGCCTCTACAGCACCATGGTTTACCCGAATACTGCTGAGCCACTTTTCCATCCGATCCTGCAGTTGCTCAATCGCTCCGCGCACAAATCTTGCAGGCACTTCTTCCAGACCAATTTCGAATAGTAGATCTTTAGACATGATCTGCACCTCCTTGCTTAATCAATGGGAATCCGAGCTTCTCACGCTCCGCTAGATACGTTGCAGCGACTTGACGTGCTAGATTACGTACTCTCGTAATATAGCCTGTCCGTTCCGTTACACTGATTGCTCCACGGGCATCCAGCAGGTTAAACGTATGAGAGCATTTGAGCACATAATCATAAGCTGGGAATACCAGATCCTGATCCATTGCCTTTTTTGCTTCTTCTTCATACATGTTAAAGAGCGTAAATAACATACGAACATCAGACACTTCAAACGTATATTTAGAATGTTCCACTTCCGGTTGATGGAACACGTCCCCATATTTCACATCGCCTACCCACTCTAGGTCAAATACATTGTCTTTGTCTTGGATATAGGATGCAAGACGCTCCATACCATAGGTAATTTCAACAGAAACAGGACTAGTTTCGATCCCGCCGACTTGTTGGAAATAGGTGAACTGTGTAATTTCCATACCATCGAGCCATACTTCCCAGCCGAGACCCGCACAACCAAGAGAAGGATTCTCCCAGTTATCTTCTACAAAACGGATATCATGCTGATTCGCATCAATACCGAGGGCCTTAAGGCTGTCTAAATATAGTTCCTGAATATTGTCAGGAGAAGGTTTGATAATGACTTGGAACTGATGATGTTGGTACAAACGGTTCGGGTTTTCTCCGTATCTTCCATCCGAAGGACGTCTTGACGGTTCCACATAAGCTACTTTCCATGGTTCAGGTCCGATTGAACGAAGGAACGTCATTGGGTTCATTGTACCTGCGCCCTTTTCCGTATCATATGGCTGAACAATAATGCATTCCTGGCCTGCCCAGAACTCTTGCAGCGTTAAAATCATTTGCTGAAAATTCATGTACTTCTCTCCTTTTTCATCAGCTGTAGGACAGCAAAAAACCCCCGCCCTACGCCTGTTTTATACAGACGTAGGGACGAGAGTTAATCCCGCGGTTCCACCCTACTTGATTCCTCAAAACTCAAAAAGCGCTTTGAGGTAATCCACTTTTCCGTATCGTGTTCTGCTCACGAGTGCCGTTTCCTAAACAAAACCTGCCGGACTCTCACCTGCACCGACTCGCTAGTTAAGGTTTGTGTGTTCAGTACTTTCTCGATCAACGCATGTCTCAAAGAGACTATTATGGTTCATAATAACTTAGTGACAATGCGCTTGTCAAGAAAACATCCAGAATGGACTTTTGAATCACATTCTATAAACCGTACTTTTCCATTTGATCAAGAAAATGACGTGATTTTAATTTCAAGGCTAATTGCTGATCCATAAAAGCTCGCATGATCACTTTAATTTCAGCCTTTGTCTCTTCACGTACGGAGATATTGCCAAGCCGCTGTAAATCCAGCGCTGAAAATAAGCGTAACAGTTTTAATGCCCTCGGGGTTATATTCATGGCCGGTGGATCAAAGTGTTTACACGCACGGCATAGAACGCCTCCAAGACCCGGACTAATAAAATATTCTTCGTCCGGTCTCTCCCGTCCGCAGGAAATACAAGCCTGGAGCTCAGGTGCATATCCAGCGGATTGTAATATTTTCATTTCATAAAGATGAATAATAATAGCCGGATCCTTATCTTCTTGAAGAGCCCCAAGGCATGCCTTTAATTGTTTAAACCAAAAGCTCCCTGTTTCATCATCCTGCAGCACACGATCTAATAACTCACAGGCATAAGAGGAAAATGCTGCCTTTATAATATCCTCACGCAGCAGATGGTGAGATTCAATAATTTCGCCTTGATTTAAGGTGCCAAGTCCCTGATTCCGAAAAAACACATATTCCCCATACGTAAACGGCTGTGTCAGGGCAGCATGGCGGCTTTTTGCCTTCTTAGCTCCACGAACAAGAACTCCTACTTTACCTCCATTTTCGGTGCAAAGCGTAATAATCTTGTTCCCTTCGCCGTAGTCCATACTGCGGATGACGATCCCTTCCACCCTGTATAGCATGTTTCGTCCTCCACAAGCCACTCCTGCCGCACTTTACTAAGATTCGATCTGAATCGCATCAAAAGGTTCAACCTCCCCTTCAGCTTCGATTCCTACCTCATCCAAGGCAGATGCACAAGCTTCTTTGTACAGCAAGTAAGCATCAACATCTCCAGTCTTAGCAAAATACGTCCACGAAAAATCTCGCATAAGTATTCATCCTCTCTTGTGGAAATGACTTGATAAGCATCTACGAGATAGGATGGTACAAGGGAGATCTTTCTATGCACAAAACAGCACTGGAAGTGTACGGCAGAAAAGGCATTTCTCAAATATTCGAACTATTTACGCGTCTCGATGAAAACCTAAATCACGGAGAACACGATCTTGATTACGCCAGTCTTTTTTCACTTTTACCCAAAGTTCCAAAAATATTTTGGAACCGAGGAGTCTTTCAATATCGTGACGAGCTCGTTTCCCTACTTCTTTAAGAAGAGCACCTTGTTTACCGATAATAATTCCTTTTTGGGAATCACGTTCCACATAGATCACAGCGGATACGTACACTGTCCCATTTTCCTCAGCACGCATATCTTCAATGGTAACAGCAATGGAGTGAGGAACTTCTTCACGTGTCATATGCAGAATTTTTTCACGAACAAGCTCAGAAATGACAAACTGTTCCGGATGATCTGTAATTTGATCTTCAGGATAATACTGAGGACCTGCCGGCAAATACTTCTTAACTTGATCAAGAAGTGTATTGACGTTATTGCCAAGCTTGGCTGAGATCGGTACGATCTCGGCAAACTCATGCAGCTTGCTGTATTGTTCAATTAGAGGCAAAAGAGCTTCAGGCTCGATTTGATCGATTTTGTTTAACACAAGGATGACAGGCGTTTTTACATCTTTTAACTGTTCGGCAATAAAGCGGTCACCGCCGCCCATTCCTTCTGCAGCATCAACCAAAAATAGAACCGCTTCTACTTCTCGAAGCGTATTAAGTGCTGTCATATTCATGAAATCGCCTAGTTTAGATTGACGTTTATGAATACCTGGTGTGTCTAAGAAAACGATTTGCATATTGTCTGCTGTATATACCCCATGAATTTTATTTCTTGTGGTTTGCGGTTTATCAGACATAATGGCAATTTTCTGCCCGATGACTTGATTCATTAAGGTAGATTTACCTACATTCGGTCTGCCGATAATGGCTACAAAACCCGATTTAAATTCTTTTTTTGACATATTTCCTCCACATTAGGGCTATAGCCCTGTACATTGATTTTATACTTTCGCAAGATCTTGAGGGCCAAATGCCCCTGGCAGTAGTTCGGAGACAGTTGTTTCCATAATGTCACCCTTCAGGTTTCCTAAGAAAACAGGCATATCTGACTCACACATTTCAAACATCACCTGACGACATATACCACAAGGAGAGATCGGACCTTCTGTATCTCCTACGATCGCTATTGCTTTAAACTTTCTAGGCGCATGGCCGCTCGCGATTGCACTAAACACAGCCGTTCGCTCTGCGCAGTTACTTGGACCGTAAGCTGCATTTTCAATATTACAACCATGATAGATACGGCCATCTTCCCCAACCAGCGCAGCACCCACTCCAAACTGAGAGTACGGGATATAAGCTTTCTTTCGAGCTTCAATGGCTTCTTTCATCAAACTTTGCTTATCCATATATCTTACCTCTTTCTAGAACGAAATGTTATTTATTTTAGAAAGCCCAACTGATCAGCGGCCCCCAAAAAACAAATATTGCAATAATCACGGCAAAAACCGCCGCCAGCAGCACAGCTCCAGCAGCGGTATCTTTAGCAGATTTGGCGAGCAAGTGAAACTCAGGGGAGGCAAGGTCTACGACCCGTTCAACAGCGGTATTCAGCAGCTCTGTAACCATCACACCAGCAATTGCCACACAGATGAACATCCAGTCTACCTGTGAAATATGAAAAAATAGGCCTGCAACAACGGCAAGGAGAGCACAAGCCGCATGAACACGCAGATTTCGCTGCGTTAGAAAACTTTCAATTAAGCCCTCCATTGCGTTACGAAATACATCACCCCATGAGCGCTTCTTCATTACCGACTGAGCCCTACCTCAGCGAGAACCTTTTCCTGTTTTCCCATCATTTCCGCTTCACTAGCTTCGTCCTGATGATCATAACCTAACAAATGAAGAAAACCATGCACAAACAAAAATCCGATCTCACGATCAATAGAATGACCATATTCCTTACTTTGAGCAATCGCGGTCTCCACTGAGATAATGATATCTCCAAGGATTTCAGGGAGTTCTATAGCTTCATTCTCACCAAGATCATAAATAATATCCAGTTCTTCATCAATCGATTCGTTCATAGCAAAAGAAAGTACATCGGTAGGACGATCGATTCCCCGATACTCCTTATTTAGTTCGTGAATCTCTTGATCTGTTACAAAAGTGAGGGCTACCTCACCATCTGTAATCTTTTCCATCTCGGCAGCTTTTTCAAGCAGTTTTTCTAAAGTCCCAATCAATTCTTCCGTGATCTCAACAACTTCTTGGTTATTATTCCATACGAGCTGCACACTCATTTTCGTATGCTCCTTATCTTTATACTCTATTGTTATCTTAATAAGCAGTTAAGTCTAGCGCAATGACTTTTTCACTGCTGGCTCTGACTTAACTTTTTGGTTTCTTTATTTCTTCCGGATATTCAATTCGAGAATGGAAAATACCCATTACCGCTTCTTTTAACGTCTTCGCCACAATATCTAGCTCACGCATGGTCAAATCACAATCATTCAGCTGATGATCATCGAGCCTGCTTTTGATAATCTTCTCAATCATCGTTTCTACCTGTTCTACCGTCGGTTTCCGTAAGGAACGAACTGCGGCTTCCACGCTGTCTGCAATTCCTACAATAGCTGCTTCTTTGGACTGAGCTTTAGGACCTGGATACCTGAAATCTTCTTCAGTAAAATCAGGTTCTACTCCCGCCTCTTCCGCCTGTTTTATCGCCTTTTGATAGAAAAAGTGCAAGAAGGTTGTTCCATGATGCTGCTCTGCAATGTCACGAATCCGTTTAGGAAGTTTATAATCTTTTTGCATCTCCACACCATCTCTTGCATGAGCGATAATAATGGACTTACTCAGCTTGGGATCCAGTGTGTCATGCGGATTTTCCATATTGTTCTGATTCTCGATAAAATAAATGGGTCGTTTTGTTTTTCCGATATCATGATAATAAGAACCCACTCTGCATAAGAGTCCATCTGCACCGATCGCTTCAGCAGCCGCCTCAGACAAGTTACCTACCATCACACTGTGATGATAAGTTCCCGGTGTTTCTGTAAGCAGTTTACGTAATAACGGGTGATTCGGATTCGACAACTCTACAAGCTTCAAAGCGGATAAAATTCCAAACGTAGATTCAAAGAACGGCATGAGACCAATGGCAAGAATCGCCATCAGAATTCCACCTGCAAAAGCAAAACCGACTCCGTACAGCGCATTCGTACGATCCCAATCTCCATCTCCCAGAATCGAAAGCATGAAGACCACAAGAGATCCGATCAAAGACACCATAATACCGCTTTTCAGTAAAGTGGAGCGCTGGCTTGCCTTGTCTGTAGCAAAAATAGCAACAAAGCTGACAATAACAGTGAATAATCCAAAATTAAAGTCGAAATTTTCGTTTTGCTGCGTATTTAGTATGATACTGGCTACAATCCCAAAAATAATAGCAGAAATATAGGCCAAAGGTATATCGAGCAGCAGGGTAATTAACATGACGCCAATCCCTACCGGAGCCAAGTATCCAACGAATACTCGACCATCTGTCTGAAGAAAAGCAACTAAATGCATACTGCCTATCGTAATCACAAATACACATAACAGCATGAGCAGCTGTGCATTATTATATTTAAATTCCGGATTACTCATTTGCTTCATGTACATAAGGATGCCTAATGACAGAAACAGCGAAAGTAACAATAAACCAAACTGCGGCCAATAATTCACTTCATCACGTAAAAGTTTATTATCCGAAAGCAGCTTGTACACTTCTTCGGTAATGATTTCCCCTTTGGCTACAAGGGTTTCCCCTTCTTCGATGTACACAGGCGGCGTATTCTCCCGCGCCTTTGCTTTGGCTTCTTTCGTCGCTTCTTCATCGTAGAATTTATTTGATGTAATCACAAATCGGGTAAGTTCCTGTACCACCTCACGAGAAGTACGATCATTAAGCGAGCTTGTATTGACCATTTCTGCTACTTTTGCACGTGGAATAGATGCATCCGTAATCTGGTCCACCATAAGCCGAGAGACAAGTTCTCTTGCCACAGGTTTCATCTCTTTAATCTGATCTGAAGACAGTCTGGCAATTTTGATATAGGTCTCTTCTGGAATACGGTAAGACTGACTTTCGGTTACTTTACGAATCTCTTCGAGCAGCGGTTCGGAATAAATACCGGAACTTCGATTATTGTTAATAAAATTCGTTACGGAGTCCTTGAGTCGCTGCGGAATTTCTTGCTTATAAATTTCAATCTTATCGTCACTTGATATATCATCCTGATTTAAACGGTCAATACGATCAAGTATGGATGTAATTAAACTTTCATTACGTAAAGAGACGTATTGGTAGATCGGCTGAACACTTTCAGCAGCCTGTTCTTGTGCGAGCGCGCGTGCTTGATTATCTTGGATCTGCATCGGCGCCTTAATTTCTTTTTCACTACGTGTTCCCTGCTGAATATCATAACGCTCAGGCAACAGACTCGGAGACAAACTAACATAGAACAGAATGAGCATAAACAAAAACAGAAGATAGCGGGCTCCCCTGCTACTCTTCCATCCCATTTTCTTATTCTGAAAAGACTTGTCTTTAGACAATTCCTTAGGGGTCACCAGGAAACAATCCCTTTCTATTCTTGATTTTCTGCGGCTCGGTCGTAAGCAGTGATGATTTTCTGCACGAGGGTGTGCCTTACCACGTCTGTTTCAGCAAAGTAAACAAATCCAATCTCTTCAACACTCGATAGAATCGATTTCGCTTCTATGAGTCCTGATTTCTTACCTCTAGGCAAGTCGATTTGTGTTACATCTCCGGTGATTACCATTTTGGAACCAAAACCGAGACGGGTCAAAAACATTTTCATCTGTTCCGGTGTAGTATTCTGCGCTTCATCCAAAATAATAAAAGAATCATCCAGTGTACGGCCGCGCATGTACGCCAGTGGTGCAATCTCTATGAGGCCGCGTTCCAAGGCTTTGGCCGTTTGATCGGGACCCATCACATCATATAGTGCATCATACAGCGGACGCAGATAAGGATCGACCTTTTCCTGAAGATCTCCCGGCAGGAATCCGAGATTCTCCCCTGCTTCAACAGCAGGCCGGGTTAATATAATTCTCTTCACAGAGCCTTCTTTTAACGCGGCTACCGCGAGAACAACAGCAAGATAGGTTTTCCCTGTTCCCGCAGGTCCGATTCCAAATACGATGTCCCGTTTCTTGATGGTCGTAACATAATGTTTCTGCCCAATCGTCTTTACACGAATGGGTTTACCGCGAAAGGTAGTTGTAATTTCACCTTTAAATAAGTCAAGCAGCTGATCGGCTCTGAAATCTTTGGCAAGTTCGGTTGCGTACTGAATATCTCTTTCGGAAAGAATGTATCCATTACGAATTAATTGCAATAATACTTCAAATAGCTGTTCCATTTTCTCAACTTCATTTCCGTCGCCCCGAATGGTGATTTCGGCTTCACGTGAGTCAATCGTCACTGGAATTTCGGACTCCATAAGTTTAAGAAAAGTGTCCTGTGGTCCAAATAGAGATTGTCCTTCACCTGCGTTCTGAAGAGAGATGCGTATGCTGCGATTATGTTCTGTCAAATAATCTCATTCTCCTTGATCTTCAACTTGGTTATAAACGAGCGGTAATTCCACCGCGATACTTTCTTCTACTTCGAAAAGCACTTTCATATAAACTTTACCATTCTCTTTCTTCTCATGCAAAATTTTTTCGCTAATAATCTTCGTACCTTTGCCGTTTTTCGCTAAAATATCATTTCTTGCTGCTTTAAGGCCTTGCTCTTTCACAAACTCTTCACCAAGAGACTGCTCTTTATACAATGTTTCACGGTCAATTTCCGTCATCCAGCCCACCGGAAGTTTAAAAGAGCGCCATTTTAGCGGGTCCACTTCGGTAATAGTCTCAAATTTGCTGTATGGAGTATCTCCATAGCCCCAGAACTGGATTGCTCGATTTCCGAGCACAAGGAAACGACGTTCTTTGGACTCTCCTGTATAAGTGATCTGCTTTTGCAACAAAGGTACTTCAATATTATATTCATGCCAAACTAGCCCCTTTACTTCCCCTTTGGCTACGACACTCTGCGTGTTCTCTTCGTCCCCAAGAATACCTGATATAAGTACAGTACCCTTCTTGACGCGCATATCCTTCTGAACTACGGGTCTGCCTTGTTCTGCATAAATTTCAGTGATTACTGCATCCGTCTTACTGATCAGGTGTCTTGGACTCATCAGCGGTTTCTTCTCCGGTTCGTCTGCTTCAACGACCTGGATCGTAACTTTAGTTCCTTCCCGGTTTACCCCGATCCACGAAATTGCAGGGAGCTGCTTTACCATATCCTTGGCCAGCTCGTCCTGTTCCGGTAACCGAAATGAGAATTGAAAAGGATATAACCCTTCTTTGCGAGCTACTTCCAAAATTTCTTCTTCTGGTATTTTAATATTGCCTTCTACTTTTACGTCCCATACCAATGATGACATGCCATACAATAAAACAAAGAATAAAATGGCGCCCGTTACAAACAGTTTCCGTTTCAGTAGTCTTGCCGTAAAAAAAGGGAGCCCAATACGCTGCTTTACCCGTACCCGGCAGCCTGTCCGTTTTAAAAGCGGGCGAAGCTCAAAGAAATCGTCCACCAGAATATTCATACTGGCACTGCGATTACCTATTGCTTTGATCTCCCATACATTCAGTCCATGCTTCGCCATTTCATTAATCATGGCTTCGATGTCGCCCCCGAGAAGTACAATATGAACAGTTCCCCTAATATTGGCCAAGCTCGGTGTTCTCACTTGACATCCTCCGTTCCTATATACTGAATATTTTTAATATGGCCTTCTACCGCTACTTCTTCAGGCATAATATTCCGAATGACAAGTTCTGCACCGCTTACCTCAAGCCGTCCTACAGACAGGTCGAGCACAAGTTTATCCTCGGAGAAATGTACAACACCGCGATGATTCTCTATGTATAATTGCTTACTTCCGATCAGGGTTAGCCTCGGCATGTCAAAAAGAACATCCTGCGGCAAATCGAGTGCTTCGCTGGTCCATTTGCGCAAATTGCGACTGATCCGGGTCATTGAGCTGGTCTTCCCCCTTCCTGTACTCTAATTCATATGCAGGAAAAGGCAGCTTTATGAGGATTTCATGACAAAAAGCCGCCTTTCTCCATAAAGAGAAAAGACGGCCTTTAGGTAAATCAATATTAATACTTATTGCGAGAATGATAAGGACGTTTTGCCCGCGGCGGTCCTAACACTTCTGCCCAAATAATCCCTTTACGAATATCGGATGGGTCAGCAAATAACTTCTCCTGTTCATTCGTTTTCTGAGAAGATTGTGCCCTGGAAGCTGCAGCACGCCGTGCGACTCTTGCCGCTTTTTCAGACTCATCTTTTATTCTTTCTAATCGTAGTCTCTCGATTTCGAATGTTCTGCGTTGTTGCTCCATCACATCATGCTGAGATAATTCTTCATCTGAAACATAATCTTCAACAGTGGAGTATGGAGACTCCGAGATGGTAGCAGGAGTATCATAAGGATTGCGATACTCCCCATCGCGAGAATCCATCGGCTCTTCCGGAAGTGTAGACTCTCTAGAAGGCGGTCTTCTCGATGCGTCTGTCCCTCTCGGTTTATTCGCTTTATTCAAAAACGAAATTAACGCAAAACCAATCACAATTACGAAGTAGTAGTTGCTTAATAACCATTCCAGAAGGTTCATTTATATCACCACCTTATCTGTTTTGGTTATGATCATCCTGGTTTTTCTTGCTTTCTTCCGGCTTCGCAATTGCACCGCGCATCTCTGTATCTGCCTCGATATTGCGATAATTCATATAATCCATGATTCCAAGTTGTCCGTTTCGGAAAGCTTCTGCCATCGCAAGCGGCACATCAGATTCTGCTTCTACTACACGAGCTCTCATCTCAATAACACGCGCCTTCATCTCTTGCTCTTGAGCAACAGCCATTGCGCGTCGTTCTTCAGCTTTTGCCTGAGCAATTCGTTTATCTGCTTCGGCCTGTTCTGTCTGCAGATCAGCTCCGATATTTTTACCAACACTAACATCGGCAATATCGATAGAAAGGATCTCAAATGCAGTACCTGCATCTAGACCTTTCTCAAGTACGGTACGAGAAATACGGTCCGGATGCTCTAGAACGTCTTTATGGGAGTTAGAAGCACCATTCGTACTTACAATCCCTTCCCCTACACGGGCAATAATCGTTTCTTCACCCGCACCACCGACGAGGCGATCAATATTAGCACGAACCGTTACACGAGCTTTAACTTTTACTTCAATACCGT
Organism: Paenibacillus sp. An7; assembly: GCF_009870785.1. Classification (GTDB taxonomy): domain Bacteria; phylum Bacillota; class Bacilli; order Paenibacillales; family Paenibacillaceae; genus Paenibacillus. The sequence continues at coordinate 41,585 of NZ_WTWX01000007.1, read as the reverse complement.
CTTTTGCTACCGCAGAAACGACAGGAGTCTCAATCACTCGCGGATTAACACTCATTTGTACAGCCTGGAGCACATCACGACCTGCAAGGTCAATCGCTGCAGCACGTTCAAATTCAAGTGGAATGTTCGCACGCTGTGCAGCAATCAGGGAGTTAACCACTCGGTCTACGTTACCTCCTGCAAGATAGTGACTTTCCAGTTGGTTAATGTTAAGACCAAGTCCTGCTTTTGTAGCTTTAATGAGCGGATTTACAATCCGACTAGGAACAACTCGACGTAGTCTCATAGCTACAAGAGTAATAATGCTTAATTTAACACCGGACGCAAGCGCCGAAATCCAGAGCATTACAGGGAAAAAGCTAAAGAACACACTTAATATGATGACCGCAACAACGGCAATTAACAGAATAGCTACCCAACCTGATTCAAATACCATGTAATAAATTCCTCCAACAAATTGTTTTTTTTAAACTAGATCACACCATGTCTATTTAACGCCGTTAAAATCTCTTTCACTTTGTTTCTTCACTACAACACGCGAACCTTCCACCTTGTAGACGTAAATAGGTTCGTTTGCGAGAATATAATCCCCTTCTGTAACCACATCTACACGCTCTGTCCCAATGACAGCCGTACCCGATGGACGAAGCGGAGTCGCACTGACGCCTTCCATTCCAATCAGGTCTTCTCTTGTTCTAACTGAAGAATATCCTCTGTCCGCAGTCATGTTGTCACTCAGAATAAAACGATTCCATATCCCTTTCTCCTTGAACACGATAGCGACAATGATCACGAGAGCAATCGCAGCAGCCGTCGCAATTCCTAAGGAGACAAGAGCTGTACTTGTATCGTATGCGGCTCTTACGACCCCTGTAATAAGACTTGCAGAACCCAGCACACCAAGAATACCAAAGCTCGGAACAAATAGTTCAGAGATAAGGAGTGCTATCCCGATGATAAACAGGAACCACGTTTCCGATCCGCCGATACCAGCCACATAACTTCCGCCGAAATAAAGGACAAAGCTCAAGAAACCAACAATACCCGGTACTCCAAATCCAGGAACAAATAGTTCAATCAATATTCCAGCGATCCCGATGAATAACAGAATCGTTGATACAACTGGATGAGTGAGGAAACTCGAAACCTTCTCAAATGCCGTCTGTTCCATCGTATAGATATTATCCGGTGAATAATTTAGCCATGTAGCTACTTCGGCAGGCGAAGTGACAATTTTGTCAGCGTAACCAACTTCAAGCGCTTCCTTCGCTGTCAGAGAGATAACCTGGCCTTTTCCTTTCGTTTTATTGATTTCAGGCATTTCAACAACCATATTAAGATCGGTCATCCCGCCTGCGATCTCTTTTTTGCGATCATTCTTTTCAGCTGCCGCCTGCATGTTCGACTTCCAGGTAGCTACGAGTTTGGGATCATCAATATAGTTATTTCTCCCATCTACCAGAGCTGCCGCACCAATCGTACTTGCTGGAGACATCGCAATATAATCGGAGACTAAAGCAATATAACTACCTGCTGAAGCCGCATCTCCGTTAATATAAGCTACTGTAGGAATTTTACTTGCCTGAATCATATCTCCAATTTCTTTTGTCGTTGCGACAAGTCCGCCAGGCGTATTGATCTGGAGAACAATCAGGCCTGCTTGCATTTCTTCCGCTTCCTTGAACCCGCGTTCCATGAATTTTTGAAGCCCGCGTTCAATTGGTTTATCTACAGGAATGACATACACTGCACCATCTTTCGTAGCAGCTTGAATCGCCTGTGGTTGAACAAAAGCAGAGACGAGAGTAACAAAGAAAGCGATTAAAATAACAACCGGAAATTTCCAATTTTTGATTTTATTCATTAATTGTTATACCTCCCTTCTATATCATCCTATAATACCCACCACATAATGTATATTACGTATGTAAACAATTTACGTTTCAAAAAAGAAAAACACTCCCTGAATCAGGGAGTGTTTACGGTTATGTTATTGCAGAAATTGTTGAACTGCTTGGCTCACCAGCTTGCCATCCGCTTTGCCTTTTACTTTCGGCATCAGGGCTGACATGACTTTCCCCATCTCGGCTTTCGAAGAAGCACCGGTTTCCTGGATGGTCTGCTGTACAATGACTTTAATTTCTTCTTCGCTAAGCTGTGCGGGAAGGTACTGACTGATTATATCAATTTCCGCTTTGGCATTCTCCGCAAGTTCTGTGCGACCCGCTTTATCAAATTCTTGGAGGGCATCTTTGCGCTGTTTGATTTCACGACTGAGGATATCAAGCACTTCGTTGTCATCCAAAGGTCTTTTCAAATCTATTTCAAGATTCTTAATCGTCGAACGAACCAAACGAATGGTGGAGAGTTTGAACTTGTCCTTACTCTTCATCGCTTGCTTCATATCTTCGTTCAATCGTTCGCTAAGATTCATGTTGTTATAATCCTCCTAAAACTTTCTCTTACGAGCAGCCTCGGACTTTTTCTTACGTTTTACGCTTGGCTTTTCATAATGCTTACGTTTCTTCACCTCAGCCAAAACACCATCTTTAGCGATGGAGCGTTTAAAGCGACGAAGTGCAGCATCAATAGTCTCGTTTTTACGAACTTTAGTTTCAGACACCAGTTTTCCCTCCCTCCGACCAGACCGTCCAAGAGCATATAACACGGTTCATCAAACTTAATTATAGGTGAAAATTCGTTAGCGTGTCAACCTATATACCAATATCGTTTAAAAACAAGGTTTTTATTCGCTTGATCTACGAATTTAACTGTGAGAATTGGAAATTCCAGTGAGTGCGCCAAGACGCGCTCCGCCTAGCACGTGGTAATGAAGATGATGGACAGTTTGTTCTCCATCTTTCCCGCAATTATTAATTAAACGATACCCAGATTCTGCAATTCCAAGCTGTTTAGCAGCTTCCTGTGCAGCTTTATGGATCTCAGCTACCAGACCAAACTCTTCTCCCGCAACTTCATTCATGGAAGCAATATGCTTCTTCGGAATAACCAAAACATGCACTGGAGCAGCCGGCTGTATATCATGAAATACAACCACATGTTCATTCTCAAGCACCTTATTAGAAGGAATGCTGCCCTCTACAATTTTGCAAAATAAACAATCCATTTTCATTCCTCCTTTTTTATTACACAAAGTATGTGAATCAATTTCATAACTCATTAAAATGATGAATTTGTAACTATATATAGACAAACAAAACCATTTTGATCTATATATACCCCTGATTAAAGCAACTAAAGGAATTATGAAATTGATTCTTGTACAATAATTTTATCATAACGGATTATAAAACCATTCGCCAGTTGAAGAGGAACATAAAAATGCCCCTTTTCAAAAAGAAAGAGGCATTTTTACAGATTCACTTATAATAAAGGCAATAGAGACAATGCGGTTATACCAATAAGCGGTAGTAATAAACGTCTGAATCTACGTCTGCCTGGATAATATCCGCCGCCATAGTTCGGATAACCTCCGTACCCGCCATATCCTCCATACCCACCGTATCCACCAATTGGCAGAAAAGCACGTGTGTCTCCGCATGGCGGCGGAGGACACCCGCAAGATACGCCTTGATGGGCATACATCGAAGTTTGCATGGGAGCAAACATCTCATTCATATACTCACTTCCTGCAGGTATGGCGAGACTAAGATATTCTTCATCCATATTTTCGATAATTCCATCATGCATAGAACCATCTTCCATCCACACACATACATAACGGTGCATATGATCTTGACACATTTTTTTCACTTCTGTTTTTTCCATTCTTGTTCCTCCTCGGCTTCTGGGCTGATACCCTATGTTATTCACTGCAAGAGGAAGTGCCACAGAGTTAAGAAGTTTTTTTCTTCCCGCCTTTGAAAGAATGCCGAATGGGGAATATGTGTAATGAGTGAAATGGGCGAAATAAGTGATTCAATAATAAAGATGAACATATTGCTAATTTATAATTGTTCCATCATGACTTTGGAACCTCCGCCTGCATCTTCAGCCGGTACGACCACCAGTTTTCTTGCTAGTCGTGCTCTAAGTTCTGGTACATGACTAATTACACCGACGGCAAGCTGATCATTATGCAGTTTTTCAAGTGAAGTGATCACCGTATCCAGCAGTTCTGGGTCAAGGGTTCCGAACCCTTCATCAAGGAAGAAGAACTGAAGCGGATATTGACCACGCAGCTGAATTTGCGCTGACAATGCAAGTGCAAGTGACAAGGAAGTCAGGAATGTCTCACCGCCGGACAAGGTAGATACCGGTCTTTTCACCCCGCCGTTTGCATCATCCACAATGACAAATCCGCCGCCGGAATCCACCTCCAGCGCATACCGCTGTTTTGTTAGGTAACGAAGTCGAGAAGATGCGGTTCTGCTGACCTGCATTAATTGTTCTTCCGCAATATATTCGACAAACGTGTTACCTCGGAATACGGATTGCAGCTTGGATAACTGTTCAGCATACAAAGCCAGTTCACTGCGTTTTTCATCGAGTTCCATCCAGCGCTCATGACGGCGCGAAATGTCTTCTAGATCGCGTTCCGCTCTTGCTTTTATACGCATCGCCTCTTCGTCTTGCGCCCTCAGTGTCCGTAGCTTGTGACTTGTACGCTCCCACTCCTCCTCTGTAATGATTGCTCCCTGAAGCTTCTCATCCAAATCTCTTAGGCGAAGTTCCACTTCTTTTTGTTTGTTACGATATTCCGTTATTCTATACTCTGCTTTGGCAACGGCCTCCGGTTCCAAGTACGCACTTCGCACATCGTCATCAGAAACAAAAGGTGACTTCGACCGCTCCGCTTCATAACGTGAAGTGATCGTAGTAAGTTGATCCATCGCAGATTCAAGCGATTGTTTAGCTAAACCGACTTGCTGTAAAGCACTCTGCTTCTTCTCTTCCGCCTCTTTCATCGCCAGTTTTGCTACTTTTGTCTCTTCCCGTATGTGGTTCAGTGAGGAAGTTGCTGCTTTTAGCAAATCTTCTGCCCGTTCTTTTCCTACCCAGGAACGAAGTCGGTTCCATTTTTCTTGCAGCAGTTCCTGTTTGCCAGCATGTTCTGTATCGAGCTGGGTACGGCGCTTATCAATGAGCGATAACTGTTGCTGCATGTCTGCGATCACACTTGCTTTTTCTTCTAGGAAAATAACGCTCTTCTGGAGCCTTTCCTTCAAATCTTCGGCAAGTGTATCGCGCTCTTGGAGCGACTCGTACTTTACTGTCGCCTCCTCCGGTGTTATGCCGGGCAGCTCCTCAGCCCAGCTTGCGTGCTGCGCGGCCACCTCAGCCTGGTGCGCATGAACGCGCGCCTTGGCTTCCGCGTGCTGTTTACCGCACGCGTCAATGTGTGCGGCAGCCAGCATTTGGCGCTGCCGCACTTCCGCTGCACGCGCGGTAAGCTGTGCAGCTTCCTTGCGCAGCGGGGCTATAGAGGCGGCGAGATGCCCTGCCGCCTCTTCGAGGGACCGGGTGGCTTCCGCGTAAGCGCGCACCCGGTCCGGAGCAGGCACGCCAGGCGCAGCGGCAAAGCCTGTGGTCTTTGCAGGCGCGGCTTCCGCCTGCGAGAGTGCCGCTGCCTGCGGCTCGGCACTTTGGCCTTGCTGCGCAAGCTCAGCGCGCAGCTCATGCAGCTGCTGGCGGAAGCCAAGCCGCAGCTCGGCAAGCTCAGCGCGCAGTTTGCTGAGCTGTGCGAGATCTTCCTCACTTGCCGTACTAGGCAAGTGAGCATGCCCCTGCGGATTCGGGTGGTGCACCGAACCGCATACCGGACATGACTTCCCATCGCTAAGTTCTGCAGCAAGCCGTGCAGATAATCGCTGCAGTTCTTCTTCCTTCAGCAGAGCACGAAGGCGTTCCTCTTCCTGGTCTAAGGAAGTAACCGCATCTTGAGCATGGATGTCCATCCGAGTAAGCTCTGCTTCTGCCATCTTCAGTTTATTTCCTAACTGCTGCTGTGCAGCAAGCAGTTCGGAAGCTTCCTTCTCGGCTGAGTGACGTTGCTGACTAGCTTGCTCAGACTCTGCCTGTATTTTTTGTTCCGTTAGCTGAACTTCTTTTAGCTTGTCGAGTGCAGTATCCAGCCGATGTTTCCGCTGAACGGCATCCAGCAGCACACGTCTTTCCTCAGACTTCACTTCACAATCAGACAGCTGCTCCTGCAGGTCTTTCCGCCGATTAGTCGCCCTCACCTGAAGATCTTGTTCTTTGAGCAAAAGCTCATGTGTGCTCTGATACTGCTTTGTTTCTGCCTCACACTCTTTAGCAAGCTTTTGCACCTCACTTACAAGCCGGTCCGTTTCTTTCTCCAGTTCCCGCGCTTGTTCGAGTTGCTCAAGACGCACAAGCAGCTTAGGTTCTTCTTCTGCCAGCATCTGTTCCTTTTCTTGTTCGAGCAGAGCACACTCACGAGAGATCTTCTCTCTTTGTGCAAGCTGTACTTCTGCAGACTCAGCAGCTAAACGTCTTCTTGTCAGTTCTTCTTTTGCTCTATTTTGTTCCTCAAGTATAGGAATCAAAGAACTTGCAAGAGCAGACCGTTCCAACTGCTGTTCTAATTGGTTGATTTCGTCCTGCTGTTGTAACAATGTTTCCTGCTGCCCGCTAAACTTAGTGCGCTCCACAATCAGCTCTCTCGTCTTCGCCATTCCTTCAGCTAAAGCCGTCACCTGCTCAAGCAGAGCACGTATCTGCTTTGCTTCCTTCTCAGCTTGCTTAAGCTGAAGCTCGGCTTCTTTTAAAGCTTCCTTACTTGCCAGACCCAGTCCCTGCTGTTCTGCTTCCAGAGCTTTTAGGGTACTATCATTCTCTTTTACTTTGCGGCTAAGCTTAATTGCCAGCTGATCTCCGTATTTCTCTAGGTGAAATAGACGCTGCAACATCTGTCTGCGTTCAGTCCCTTTTAGAGATAGAAACTCAGCAAACTTGCCTTGCGGTAATACGACTGCCCTTGTGAAATCATCCATCTTCAGGCCAATCTTATCCTCAACCGCACGATTTACCTCGGCAAGTTTATCAGCAATTACTTCCTCTCCTTCTTCTGTTACTGCAATAAAACGGCTCACTGAGTTACTGATCGAGACTTCTCCTGTCCGCTTAAACCGGCGTTCAACACGATAAGTCTGTACTCCTTGTTCGGACTGGA
>NZ_WTWX01000007.1:0-34419 GCF_009870785.1 Paenibacillus sp. An7 | reverse complement strand
ACTGGAGTTCAAAAGTGAAAGATACAAACAAGGTATCCTCTGCCTGATTCATAATTCCCTGCGTACCATTCACAGCTCTTTCCACTTTACCGTACATCGCAAGCGTAATGGCATCAAGAATGGTTGATTTTCCGCTGCCGGTGGGTCCGAAAATTCCAAACAGCCCCGTTTCCGTCAGCGTTCTGAAATCAATCTCCTGTACTTCTCGGTAACTTTGAAGTCCAGATAATTTAAGTTTGACTGGTCTCATTCAGAGTCACTCCCTTCCCCTGCATGGCCGTCATCTTCATTAACGAGTTCCAAAAACAACTTCACCAGCTGGTCGTCCGGTACTGCCCCGCCCGTCTGCCGCTGGTAGAATCTTCGAAAAACTTCATGTACCGGCAGTTCGGACCTTGCTTCATTCATCTCGGAAGTGATCGTTTCTGGATAAATCGGCCGAATATGAATAATTCCTTCCCTGCTTTTACGGAGTTTCTGAATCTCTGCAATCGACATTGCTTCTTCCAGGGATATCTCCAGATCAATGTAAGCTGTCTTGTCCCGTTCTTCCTCAAGCCAGCGGTATACTTCAGCAAGACCTCCGCGGGCTTTCCACCGCACTAAAGGTTTGCCGCTGCTTAAATACACTTCATTAGCTATAGCCGGCTGACCAGGTGAAACATCAACCATCACTACTGATTTCGTCTGACCTGCTTCTGAAAAGCTATAAGATAAAGGTGATCCACTGTAACGAATCATCCCCTCTCCTTTCACAAGCTGTGGCCTGTGAAGATGTCCAAGCGCCGTATACTGCGCTCCTATAGACAAGGCAGAAGGATCCACTGTATAAGCACCGCCGACTTGTATTGGTCTTTCTGAGTCACTCTCAAGTCCCCCAAGCACATAAATATGACCCATAGACAGGTTTACTGTATCGGGCTGAAAGCTATTACCTAAATGCCTCATGAGCTGCCCCACTCGTTCACTATAGGCAAGCCGCATACCCTGCTCGTCTCCATCCTCCGTAAACAATTCATTAAGTCTGGATTCAGAGGGATAAGGAAGTGCCGCAATTTTAGCGATTTCTCCGGTTCTTTGGGCATGCATCGTAATAATATCGGAAGTGGGTAAACCGACCAGTGTAATTCCCCTTCCATCTACAAGGGGGGATACCGAAGCCACCCGTTCAGGCTGATCATGGTTTCCTGCAATAACGACGAGTGGTCTTCCTTCAGAGGTCAGCCTAGCGACAGCGTCATAGAAGAGCTGCTCAGCAGCAGCTGGAGGATTCACTGAATCATATACATCGCCTGCCATAAGAATGGCATCTGCTTTTTCCTCATTCGCAAGTCGAACCAGCTCGTCCACAAACTGCTCCTGCTCCTTTAACCGACTGCGGCCTTCCAGTGTTTTTCCGAAATGCCAGTCTCCCGTGTGCAATATTCGCATTTGTTCATTACTCCTTTTGCCCTCATTTTCCTAGAGCTTTACTGCCGTATCTGCATCAAAAAAATAAAGCCATTTCTCATCTATCTCATAACCTAAAATATCTCGTAAAGCTCTTGCATAAAGATCAAGCTGAAACTCATAGCCCTTTGCAAGGGTGTCGATCCCGCCCCGATGCTCAAGTACTCTATCGGTCTTGTAATCTAGCAAAATTCGTTTGCCTCCCACTTCAAATAGACAGTCTACAATCCCTTGAATGAGTACTGTCTCTCCGTGGAGGATACTCGGTTTCATCCGATTCTCTTCTTCTATAGACGAATGATGATGAAAATCAAGCAGAGTCTCATCTGCAGGAAGTCCGTAGCTAAACGGCATTTCTCTTCTCACCCAGCCCGTCTTTTCTGCTTCTATCAAAGCCATACCCGGTTCACTTTCGAAAAAACGTACAATTTGAACCGGATCAATCGCTTCAGCCTGATTAGGAAGCAAGATATGACGCTCTACCAAACTAGCAATGACTGCCTTAGCTGTGCTGACCGTTAATCCGGGTTCAGCGGGTACGTGCTGCATTAAGGTATGATAGACCGTTCCGCGCTCCGTCCCCGTTAACCTGGATTCTTCCATAAACTTCGGTCTACGCAAATGCAAAGTAAATTCATCATTTACAGCAAGTCTGTTGTTTTCTTCATGAAGAATCTTCTCTTCTATTAGCCCCAGCGGCGGATGCTCTTGCATCGCAAGGAGTGCTTTCATCTCCGTCACCGATGTACTTGCTGCTGTATGGGCACTAGCCGTATATGGATAAGTCCAGCTAAGCACCTCATCAATTTTCCTTTTTTGGTTTTCGGATTCTCTAGAAACGGACGTCTCAACAGGTGACAGATTCATTAGCGCACGAGTGACCTGCTGCCGATCTTCATTTATTTCATCCGCGGCTTCGTTCATAGAAGCATCCAAGGAAGAAGATACAGATTCTGCAGACAATACGGAAATACGCCATCTTGAATCATCTTGTACAAACATACCGGGCTGCCCTAAATCTCTGCCCATTTCCTCATCTCCGATTCCTGCAAGCGCACGCAGATGCCATGCATCTGGATGCCTGAACACAGCGGGGCCGATCCAATCCATATAGCTCCGTCCTGAAGCCAGCAGTGTTTCTGGAAGCAGAAGCGCCTGATGATTTTGAATCTGAGACCAGTTCATCGCTTTTTGAGCGGCATCTTTTACCGTGCCAATAAGAATCATTTTTTCCTTAGGACGTGTCAAAGCAACGTAAAGCACCCGCATTTCTTCAGCTAATAACTCCGCATGAGCCCGTCTACGGATGGCAAGGCTTGCAAGCGTAGGATAGCTGACCCTGTTCTCCTCATCCACAAACCTTGGGCCAAATCCAAGCTCTTTATGCATCATAAATGGTGCATTCAAATCTTGTTGATTGAACATTTTGGACATGCCCGCGACAAAGACGATGGGGAATTCGAGCCCCTTACTCCGGTGGATGGTCATAATGCGGACCGATCCTTCTGTATCCGCTGCAATACCTACTGCGCCGAGATCTCCTCCGTTATCCTTGAGTCTTGAAATAAAAGTAAGGAAACGGAACAATCCTCGATTCGCTGTGGAATTCTCATATTGTTTTGCACGATCATAGAGAGCTTTCAAGTTACGACTGCGCTGCACTCCGCCCGGCAAACCGCTGACCCAATCCAAGTAACCGGTATCCCGGTATATACGCCAGATTAATTCGCTCAAGCTGCCGCTTCTCGCCTCATGTCTCCACTCTTCTAGAAAATCAGAAAATGCAGTTAGTTTGCGAAGCAGATTTGTTTTGAACGGTAAAGAATCAGACTGACTCTCTTCTATATGATCATCAGTCCTTGGATCGCCTAGGGTCTCGACCACTTCAAGTGCTGCGCTTGCTTCCTTTATCCCGAGATCAAGAGTCATCTGTGCCTCTAATTGCTCTATATCATCAGTTTTCTTACTGGATATGTGCCCGTTGTGACTAAACTCATTTGTTTCTTTCTCTAGATTTGTTCCGGTTTCTTTCTCCAAATTATCGATAGTGTTGCACATAGCATCATAAAAAGAAAGCCGTTTACCTGCAAGCCGAATGACAGCAAGTTCCTCTTCATCTAGACCTACAATTGGAGAACGAAGTACAGATGCGAGCGGTATATCCTGCTGAGGATTGTCCACGACTTGCAGTAATGAAAGCATGATCTCAATTTCAGTTGCCTGGAAAAAACCTTTGTTTTGATCACCGATTACGGGAATACCTTCCCGCTTCAGTTGTTCCATAATAAGCGGAGTCCACAGCTGAGCAGAGCGCAGGAGAATGACGATATCGCCATATCTTGCAGGTCTCATCTCTTTCGTGTTCTTATCATAGACAGGAAGCGGATTTCCGGTATTGCCAACCATTTCATGAATACGGGCAGCAATGACCCTTGCCTCGAGCTCTGCTGTCTCCATCTCAAGCTGTTCTATAACTTCATTCGCAGCTCCATCTTCCCCTGCATTCTCAGGCTGTTCCGGTACTTCCGAACCGGCCCTGTCAATCAGGATAAGTTCGGGTGTGTATCGCCCGTCCTCTGGTACATCAGGAAAAGAGGCTCCAAATGATAAAGCAGCTGCATCATCATATTCAATTTCAGCCACGCCTACATTCATGATCTGTCTGAACAGCATATTTACGGCACTTACAACTTCAAGCCGGCTGCGGAAATTCCGTGCCAGATCAATCCGAAGGCCATCACCTTCGCCCTCCGTATCATAACGGCGATACTTATCCAGGAAGAGTCCTGGCTCGGCTAGACGGAAACGATAAATACTCTGTTTTACATCCCCCACCATAAACCGGTTTCCGGGTTCTTTACGAGAGATTAAGCTTACGATATCTTCCTGTACTGTATTTGTATCTTGATATTCATCAAGTAATACTTCATCAAATTGCTGCTGATACTCTAATGCTGCATCCGATGGAATGATCTGTTCTGGTGTAGATTCAGCATCTCGTAAGATTTGGAGCGCGTAATGCTCTAAATCACTGAAATCGACCACACCTCTCGCTTTCTTCTCTTCCGTAAATACACGAGCAAATTGATTAACGACAGATGCCAGCTCTTCCATAAGAGGTGCCGCTTTATTCATTTCATCAAAAAACTGTTCGGGTGTACGACCAAATAAAGCCGTTTTTAGTTCCATAACGGTCTTTTTGGCAGCTTCTCTGCGCTCTTTTGCTCTCTCTTGCAGACCAGGATCAGCCTGTCCCTTTCGGACCGCCTTCAGCTTGCCGAACTCCGATTGATGGAAAACATCATATAGTTCATCCCAAGCACCATTTTTCACCCTGGAAAGCAGTTCGTTCACCATTTCAAGATCGCTGTTAAATGTCTCTGCATAAGCTGCAGGACCCTCCGGTTCTTTGGCGATACGCAGTGCCTGCTCAAGCAAAAGGACCGCGCCGCCCAGAGCAAGTTCCGCATCACGCATAATACTTTTCACCCAAGTGGACTGACCCAGCTCCTCCACTGAATTCACACGGAAGGAAGCTGCCATTTCCTCAAGCCAATAAGATGGCCATGAATGACTCCGCGAGAAATCGTACAATTTTTGCACAAGCCGGTACATTGCATCATCACTGCGCTCACCGCTGAACCAATCCACGAGCCTGCGGAAGGTACTTCCTTCGCCTTCTTCACTGTATTTTTGTTCAAACAGTTCCATCAGCAGTTCTTGACGCATCAGCTCTGCTTCATATTCATTCAGAATACGAAATCCTGGGTCCAGCGGAATCTGCTGATAATATCGGCGAATAATCTCCATACAGAATGAATGAAGGGTTGTGATTGAAGCTCGGCCGAGCACACTCAGCTGACGGCGCAGATGTTCGTTCTCTGGCTGCTTCTCAAGCGCTGTTTCCAGTGCATCCCGGATCCGCTCGCGCATCTCGGAAGCTGCTGCCTTGGTAAATGTAGCTACGAGCAAACGGTCTACACTAAATCCCGCATTCTCATCTGATATCTTACGAATGATGCGCTCGACAAGCACTGCTGTTTTCCCTGAGCCGGCAGCTGCAGCCACCAGCATGTCTTCTCCGGACGAAGAGATTGCTTTCCACTGATCATCACTCCAAAAGCTTCCTTCCGGTTTAGGTATACTTCTCATTCTTCTTCTCCCCCTTCATGCTGAAATAGATCCCATGCCTGCTGTTTAGCAGGCTTTCGAATGAGATGATATTCGTTCCCAGGCAGACCCTCGTCAAACTGACACACGGATTTGAATGGACAAAATGTACATGCGGTTTCCTGCTGCATTCGGAAAGGTTCAATCCCAACCTCACCTTCGGTAATTCTTGATCCGATTTCTTGAATTGTATTTCGTACAGAGCCCAGCAGTAGGCCCCACTGCTCTTCGGTTGCTACGGAAGCGCTGCTGTAGAAACCTCCATCTGCCTTAACGGCCACAGGTAAAATAGAGGAGTATCCTTTTTCCAGCGTGTTGTCCATCTTCGCCACCACATCCCGGTCGGCTAGCAGCAGCCCTTTCATTTTGAATCGTTTCAAAAGCTCTTGTTCTGCCTGCTCTTGTGCCAGCGCATTGGCTGAAGTCAAAAGAGGGTTATGCACATGGAAATAAAGTACTCCTGCAGGATGTGCTTCCGTTCCGATCCACTCTTCGGCATAGGTTAACAGCACATCAAGATACGTAAGCATCTGGAGCGATAATCCGTAGAATACTTCATGTAGTTTAAGATCCGTTTGACTGGATTTATAGTCAATCACTCGAAGTAAAATATCTCCGTATTCTCCTTCTGCTACATCTACACGGTCAATCCGCCCCACGATCTCCATGACAACTCCGTTTGCCAATTCGAATGTAAGCGGCGGCAGCAATTTATCTGGTCCAAAATCGAGTTCGAGTGCCAGCGGCTCAAAATTCCCGCGTTTCGACTGTTCTCCTAAGATGATGGAAGCTCGGCTGACAATGTTTTTTAGCTTTCTAAAAATGTATCCATACCGAGCTGAACTCAGTAAAATTTCACCTTGCAGCTGAGGTGCAAGTACATCTACCGTTGCTTCTGCTTCCTGTACACATTCCTCTTTGGTCAGTGCGCCCCAATTCCGATTTTGCTCTTTAAGCCGGCTTGCCATCTTGCTCAGCGCCGCATGGAACAACTGTCCGATATCCGGTGCTTTCAGGCGATAGACTTGACGCTCTTTCAGCTTCAGTCCATGTGAAGCAAAGTGAGAGAATGGACACATTGCAAAACGTTCCATACGAGAAACACTTGTCTTCAGCTTGTTACCATACAGCTTCCTGCTGGTAGCCTTAGTTAGAGACCTTGTCCGGTTCTCATAGAAAACAGATCCAAGCATTCGCTCGAGTCGTATCTGCTTGTCCGGCTGATATAAATACCAATTATATACATCCCACCAAACAGCCGGTATTGCCTGACCCCTGCGCCATTCTCGAAGCTGGCTGATCAAATGAGCCATGGTCTTATCTGAATGTGTTATATACTGCTCATGTTCTTCCGATGAATCGCTTGACGCTGGTTCGTCCAGCAATGTCTTCTCTTTTAGCTCCGGAAACATCCGTTTCAAATAACGAATCATTTCAGATGGATGAAGCGCCTTTCCGTCCTCATCACTTTGAGGGTAACTTATCCATAATTTATGGCTTGGCTGAGTAAAAGCACTGTAGATTAGAAAACGTTCATCCTGCATCTTCCGATTTATATCGGGGCCAAGCTGCATTCCATATTCAGTGAGAGCTGCCCGTTCGGTTTCCGTGAGGACGCCATCCTCTGTTTGTATTTGCGGAATCACCCCATCAACTGCTCCAAGGATGAAAATATGGCTGACGTTTCCTGTGCGGGATCTGTCCATGGAACCTACGAGAACTTGATCCAAAGCAGGCGGAACTAAACCGAGTTTCAGCTCTGACAAGCCTGTTTCCAAAATGCCGGCAAAAAGTTCTGCATCCATTTTTTCTTCGCCCATCATTTCTACGACTTGATCCAAAAGTTCAAGCACCGCTCCCCACATCCCGCGATGTTCTCGTGCTTTTTCCGGCTTACCTGTCTTGAGCGCCTCATGACTTCGTGCATCAAGTTTATTTGCAATTTCCGCCTCTTCCAAAAGCAAAAATAGAGCCGAACAGAACTCTTTTGCTGTTTTTGCTTTTTTGACTCTTTTCTCAAAAGCAAACAGCGGAGAAGTAATCACCTCTCGGCACCTTTCAAGCATCTGAACCGTTTCACGGCTTGCCTCTTCACGCTGAGCCTCTGCCCCTTCTTCTTCTTCCAAAGATAAGCTTGGGGCGGCTCTCCACGGTTTCCCATCCGTCCACCGATATCCAGAGATCCCGCTTGCAAGCACATAATTCTCGAGTATGTCCATATGATAACGGCTGACTGAGCCATCAAGTGGAAGAAGCAGATCGGTCTTGACCGCACGGAATACATCCTCATACCGCCAGCGATGCCGCACAATGTCCATTGCTGATCTCAAGAATTCTGCTAATGGATGATGAAGTTCATCTCTGCGTTTATCGAGAAAATAAGGAATATCGTAATCTTGGAAGAGAGGGGATATTATATTTTCATAAGCTTCTATATTTCTCACCAGGACCGCGATATCCCGGTAACGGACGTTCTCTTCACGTACAAGTCGTCCTATCTCTCTTAGCATCCCTTCCACTTCAACTCGGCTGTTCGCAGCACTGCGAATCTCAATCCCGCCGTCATCCTTGCCTGCTGGCATCACTCTTCGCTTCTCAAATCCTGACTCTAGATGAGCAAGTGCAGAAGAAGCAAAACGCGGCGATTTCTCCGGTGCAAGTACCGTCGTACGAGTGGATTCACCAAGTTCTGATGCTATCCCGTTCAGCTTGATATAAGCGGAAGCCGACGGATAGAACAGGTTTAACTCCTGTGGTTGTTCCCCTTCGCCATAAGGACGGTCCAGGGTTAAGGCAATGGTTACAGATCTAGCATGAATAATCAGCTGCCGAATCACCGCAAGTTCCTGCGGAGTAAAACTGCGAAACCCGTCTATCCATATATCTGCGTCTTTCACATAATCCGACTCAGGAAGCTGATGACCAAGTTTCACAAGTGTATCCTCTTCATCCATATGAAAACGAGATACTTCGTCCTCAAAATCACGATAGATGGCAGCAATATCATGCATTTTATGACGTAAAATCGTTCCTGCTCCCGGAAGCTGTTCTGCATTTTTAAGCTCTTCTTTAATAGCCCGTTCCGGTTCTCCATAGCGTTTCAGTTCGGCAAACAGATTGTTTAAATGCCCTACAAACCCCATCTGACCACCTGATGCGGAGAAAATTTTGAGCTCGTCTTTGCGCCGTTGTACAATTTTGTACAGCAGCATTTTCTTACCTTCTGAACCAACGGGAATCAGTGCAGAACCGCTCGTTTCCTGCATAACCCGGTAACTAAGTCTGCGAAAATCGAGTACCTGAGCCCGGACTGAGCCTTTAATCTCATGGGAGCGAATCAGTGTTGTCTCTGTCTGAAAGGAGGCTTGTTCAGGAACAATCAGAATGATGGGTTTCCCTCCAGGATTCTGACGAAGTTCTTCCGTGATCTCCTTAATGATTGTACTGCTTTTTCCAGTGCCTGCACGGCCTATAAGCATATGAAGAGGCAATGGTCACCCCTCGCTTTCTCTCATTTTTTTATGTGTGAAATATTAATTATTCATCTCTAACCGATCTATAAAATATCTATGATAATATCTATGAAAACAGGAGAATATCTTTCAATATGCTCCTTTAACATGCTTTTAACATTCTGTCATTCAGTATACCATACCTCTGGGAATAGGAACATGCGTTTGGTAATAGAAGCCAGTGAAGCAGGCTCTATGCAAAAAAAGCACCTGCTACTCTTAGAAATAAAGAGTAGACAGATGCTTTTTTCTCATCTAACCGCTTGCGGCTGATTCTTATTTATGATTTAGAACGCACTTCAAAGATGGCAAATTTCAGATAATGTCCTTCATCTACCCCTAAAATTTGCGGATGATCTTTACCCGCTGCACGCCATTCTAGCAGACGCAGAATTTTACCCGCATCTGCAGCTGCATCTTGAATGGTTTCAAGGAACAGATCTGGGCGCATATGATAAGAACAACTTGCAGTGACAAGATATCCGCCTTCGTTGACAAGCTTCATTCCGTGCAGATTAATATCCTTGTATCCACGAACAGCGCCTTTTACTGCGCCTCGTGTTTTCGCAAAAGCTGGAGGATCAAGGATAACAACATCAAACGTTCGTCCGCCTCCTGCGGTCATTGCTTTGGAAGTGTCGACTTTTTTATCGGCTTTCGCACGTTCTGCACGTTCTTCAAGCCCTTTGACTTGATTTCTCAAGTACTGGAACGCATCATCCACCACGAATTCAACACGGTCTTCAAAGCCATTCAGCTTCACGTTCTCACGTGCACTCTCAATGGCATGTTCTGATATATCAAGACAAGTCACTTGTTTCGCTCCATATTTGCAAGCATTCAGCGTAAAGCTGCCTGTATGTGAGAAACATTCGAGAACCGTAGCTCCATCCCAATAAGGGAAGGTAACTTCTTTTCCACTTTTATTCACAGGTACACGTGTCATTTCTCCGTCTTTTTCTACTTCTTGCAAAGTAATTCCACTTCGATGACCCCAGCCCTTCATCAGCGGCTGAATGGCAGCTCTATTCTCGCGTTGATCAAAGAAATAACCCGTCTTTTGTCCTTGCTCGATGTCGACTTTGATAAGCAGTCCATTCTCAGTTACGGTTACATGCCGCGGACATTCCCCATAGAGCAGCCCTTTGACTTGTTCCAATCCTTCCAGCTCTCGAACACCTACATCGCTGCGCTCGTAAATCCCTTTTGGTTTCACTACTTCAACCAAAGCTTCTACAATTACATCACGGCACTGATCCATAGCAAGCGTTAGCAGCTGTACAACAAGTACATCTCCAAATCGATCAACGGTTAAACCTGGTACAAAATCCGCTTCTCCATAAATCAAGCGATATGCGTTACCACCCGTTACGAAACGTTCCCGGTGCTGTAATGCCTGCTCAAATCTACTTACAAAAAAGTCTTTGTCCATCGCTGTAATGGGTTCATAAGATACTACCCTCACTGTAATTTGTGAAGCAGGATTATAATAACCGGTAGCAAGATAACGGCCTTGATGATTTTTCACTTCTACCAGTTCGCCTGGCTCGGGCTGACCTTCTACCGACTCTATTTCATTTTTAAATATCCAGGGATGTCCCTGTTCAATACGTTTCTTACGGCTTTTCGTAAGGACTACAGATGCCAAAATACGTACAACTCCTTTTATCAATCAAAACTAGATCTCATGAAGAGCTCTCCCTGCTTGTCATGGTCGTCCCTTATTGTACATAAGATGGAAGAAGAGACAAGTCGTGCGAGAGAAGGTGCAATGCCCCTATGATTAGATCTGTTGTGTTCCCACTCATTTATGGTCTTATCCTGTTCTTCGCAGGGATGAAACTGATGGAAGTCTCTCTCCATAAGGCAGGCGGACGTTCTCTTGCCACTTCTTTGGAACGGGCTACTTCCACTCCCCTTAAGGGTATGCTGTTCAGTACAGGAATTACGGCTGTGCTTCAAAGCAGTACAGCCGTCACAGTGCTGACCATTGGTTTAGTTAACGCGAAACTTCTGAGTTACGCGAGGACACTCAGTATTATTCTCGGCAGTAATATTGGTACCTGTATTACCACGGAACTGTTGAGTCTCCAGATTGGAAAATACGCTTTACCGATGTTACTTTTCTTTTTGGGGGCCTGGGCTATAACCGTCATGCTAGGAGAAACAAAAGCAAGCAGACGTGTTTCTGCTTCGATATGGAACATCCAGTATGTGCTTCTTGCAGGGGCAGGCTTTTCCCTTGTTATGTTAGGTATATTTGTCATGCAAAAAGCAGGCCCCGCCTTGGAACAAGGAGGGCTTTTCCCTTGGTTTATTCACCAGGCGAGTCATAGCGTCTGGTGGGGCGTGATCGCCGGGGCATGTCTTACCGCGATTGTACACAGCAGTGCAGCAGTGATCGGCATGGCCATTGGACTTGCCAGCTCGGGTGTACTCCCCCCAGAAGTGGGTATCGCGATTGTACTCGGTTCCAATGTCGGAACCTGTGTTACCGCGGTCATGGCCGCAGCCGGAGGAAGCAGAGCCGGTCATTTTGTCGCTTGGTCTCACGTCTTGCTAAATGTCTCAGGAGCACTGCTGTTTATCCCGCTGATTCACTGGCTTTATGAAGCAGCTGCCTATTTCACCAGTGATCCCGGAGCACAGATTGCACATGCACAGACCATTTTTAATATCGTATGTTCCCTGCTCGCCCTGCCGCTCTGTTATCTTAAAATATGGGATCGTTTAGAGCAAAAATAAACACACCTGGCATTTCTTTTGCACCCAGAAAACATTTTTCCAATAAAACATCTTACAGGTGAAAACATTTCGTACCCGAAATATACCGCCTGCTTTTATCAGCTACTTTACTTCAATACCAAGCTTTTGAAGGGCCTGCTTCAAAATTTTATCGTTGTTATCGTAGCCATTTTGCTTTTGCTTTTCCCAAGCTTCCAGCGGTTTATACCATGCGACACCTTTAATTTCTTCAACCTGTGGCTGCAAATCTCCACTTAGTGCTTCTACGAGGTAATAGTGAACTTCTTTATCCACGGTTCCAAGAGAAGCATGTTCATACGTATATTTAATGACATCTACGGGTTCAATGATTTTGCCGATCATGCCTGTTTCTTCCTGAATTTCACGCAGTGCCGTTTCTTCAATCGTTTCCCCTGGCTCCATTTTTCCTTTTGCCAGTGAGATTTTAGCATATCTGTCTACGATCAATTGAATTTCAAGACCTTCTTCTGTATTTCGGTATACGACTCCACCCGCTGAAATTTCTTTAGCTGCCATAATGTCGATTCTCCTCTCTTTGGACAAACAAGGATTTCAGCAACCTAGGGATCGAGGTGGTTCCTCTTCCTAAGCAGTGAAATCCTTGCCATCTTTTTTATATTATAATCTCAGCTTGGTTTTCCATCACACGTACGAGTTGTCCTTCGCTTGCGTCCACACCAGCCTTCGTCATTTTGACACGGCACAGCTGACCTACAAGTTCTTCAGAACCGTCAAACTCCATTTGGATGTAGTTATCACTATATCCATGCAGTCTGCCGCTGACTCTGCCTTCTTTAGCGTTTCCTTCCGGGATAACTTCCAGCACCTCGCCCACAAATTTCTGAGCATAAGCCAGCTTCATGGAGTCAGATAATTGTAAAAGTTCCTGAACGCGTGCATTCTTCACTTCTTCATCTACTTGATCTTCCATGCGCGCAGCCGGAGTACCTGTACGTTTGGAATAAGGGAACACATGCATCTCAGAGAAATTGATGGCTTTCATGAGTTCGTATCCATTTCGGTACATTTCATCTGTTTCCCCCGGGAAACCAACAATTACATCCGTTGTAATCCCTACTTCCGGCATGGCTTCACGAATACGCAACATTTTGTTATAGAACTGTTCTGTCGTATACTTACGGCGCATCCGTTTCAGGACGTTATCATCCCCCGCTTGGAGCGGAATATGAAAGTGGCGGCACATTTTCGAAGAGCGGTTTAGCACATCGAGCATACGATCGTCGATTTGGCTAGCCTCAATGGAACTAATCCGAATACGTTCTAGACCATCTACACGGTCTAAATCCCATAAAAGACTCGACAAGTCATAATTGTCCAAATCATCACCATAACCGCCTGTATGAATACCGGTTAATACAATTTCCTTGTATCCGGCTTCTACGAGCTGATGAGCCTGCGTAATAATACTCTGCGAATCACGGCTGCGAGATAACCCTCTTGCCCATGGGATAATACAGAACGTACAGAAATTGTTGCACCCATCTTGAATTTTCAAAAATGCCCGGGTACGATCTGCAAAATCAGGTACGTCCATTTCTTCAAACACACGTGTTTTCATAATATTCCGTACTGCATTAACCGGCTCACGAGTTTGCTTGATTTGGTTGACGTACGGGATGATTTTATCACGGTCCTGGTTACCTACAACAAGGTCTACTCCAGGAATATCCATAATCTCAGCTGATGAAGTTTGTGCATAGCAACCTGTTACTGCAATAATAGCGTCAGGATTACGGCGAACAGCGCGGCGAATAATCTGCCGACTCTTTTTGTCACCTGTGTTCGTAACCGTGCACGTGTTAATCAGATAGACATCGGCTGTCTGAGAATCGAAATCTACCTGCTCGTACCCTGCATCTTTAAATTGTTGCCAAATGGCTTCAGTATCATAGAAGTTAACTTTACAACCCAAGGTGTAAAACGCCACGGATGGCATAATTACATTCCTCCCATTTCCTCAGTTTCATATAAGATACATGTTAAAGCCAGTATCCCAGCCGTTTCTGCACGCAAAATTCGTTTACCTAATCCAACTGACTTCGCTCCAGCAGCTTCTGCTGCTTCAGACTCACCTGTAGTAAATCCGCCTTCTGGGCCCACGATTACAAGAACACGCGGATCTAGACTTGGATCTGCTTTTAGTTTGTCAGCGAACGGCTTCACCACATCGCGCAGCTGCAATCCTTGTTCTTTTTCATAACAATAACATACGAGATCATAGTCTTCAAAAGAAGCCAAAAGCTCTTTCCATGACTTTGATTCTGTAATCTCCGGAATTTTGTTGCGATGGCTTTGCTCGGCTGCTTCTTTGGCAATTTTCCGCCAGCGCTCCAGACGTTTGCCTTCTTTCTTGGCATCATACTGTACGATGGTTCGCTCCGAGACAAAAGGAATAAACGCAGCGGCTCCAATCTCGGTGCATTTCTGGATGACAAGCTCCATCTTGTCCCCTTTAGGCAAGCTTTGGGCAATGGTTACCGAAACTTTAGGTTCATGGTCCATAGGCAGCCACTCTAGGATAGACACCGTTACTTGTGAAGCTTCGATCTCCGAGATTTCAGTCAGCGCTTCCTTTGTAATTCCGTTGCTTACGATCAGCTTATCCCCTGGCTTGCCGCGCATTACCTTTGTAATATGTCTTGCATCGTCGCCAGTAATGATGGCTTGATGTTCCTCCAGCTGATTTGGTTCAATAAAATAACGCTGCATGGATCTATGATCACCTGTCTTTTCATATCAATGGTTTAGATTAAAATACAGTGCTTGTCATGAAAATGACCACATTACATGTTACAACTTTTCAGGCCTTCTGACTACCCTTAAAAGACTGGCAGCAGAGACTTCCTGGGCTGTGTACCCATCATCCCTGCCACCCCTCTTTTTTATGATTGTTCTACGATTAAGCAAAAATCGTCATGATCATATGTGCAATTCCCACATACCAACTCATTGACAACTCATATAAAGGAGTAATGGTGTAACGGCTCAGCGGGGTAATAACAAGAATCAAGAAAATCAACATAGACCATTGTTCCAATTTGTGCAGACTCATTCGCGCGGAAGGAGACACAAGTTCCTCAACAATTCGGTACCCGTCAAGCGGAGGGAGAGGAATGAGGTTAAAGAAAAACAAGAAAAAGTTCGTTACATTAAAAATAGAGAAAAAAGTGGAGATGGCAAAAACAATTCTTTGGTTCTCGATGGATTCCATAACTCCAAACTGAACAAGAAGTGCATACGTAATCGTACCGAGAACAGCAAGAAGCAAGTTACTCAGAGGTCCAGCCGCTGAGACAACCACACTCATCATACGGCGTTTCTCAAAGTTATCCCGATTTACCGGGATGGGACGTGCCCATCCAAATCCGGCAATGACGAGCAGCAGCAGTCCAAAAAGATCAAAATGAACTGCTGGATTGAGTGTCATACGTCCGAGCAATCTTGCTGTTGGATCCCCAAATTTATTAGCAAAGTACGCATGAGAAAACTCATGGACCGTAAATGCGATAATAATCGTCAGAATAAAGAAAGGAAGACGATCTAGGTCATAGAAGAAAAACTGATTAAGAACGTCCATTTTTTATTTCCTCGACACAAAAGCGAGCCAATCATCTTCACGGTGGATATCAATGATGTCGAAACCGGCTTCTTTCAGTGCTTTCTGTACAATTTCTTCTTTGTTCTTCCAGATACCGGAAGCGATATATAAACCGCCAGGTTTCAAGCCCTGATACACATCTCCGATAAAGAGCAAAATCACTTCAGCAAGAATATTAGCAACAACTACATCAACTGGCATACTTACTCCAAGTGCATTATCCTGTTTGTCCAGTATGGACAGCAGGTCACTTTCATAGACGGTAATGTCGTGTTCGAGTCCGTTCAGGCGACTGTTCTCTTCCGCACTTTGCACGGCAACCGGATCAAGATCAAGCGCTAGTACATGTTTTGCTCCCAGTTTTACCGCGCCAATCGCCAAAATTCCTGATCCCGTACCTACGTCGATGATTTCCTCACCGCCTTGGAGATATTGCTCAAGCGCACGCAGACATAAAGAAGTCGTTGGATGTGCTCCTGTTCCAAAAGCCATTCCCGGGTCAATCTCGATAATTTTTTCAGCAGGGCTTGCAGGAACATAGTCCTCCCACGTAGGCTTAATGACCAGTTGATCTGATACTTTTAGCGGTTTGAAATATTGTTTCCACGCATTTGCCCAGCTGTCTTCATCTACTTGCTGTACCGAGATATCTGCCTTTCCAGCATCAATATTAAACTCCTTCAGTTCTTCGATGCGAGGATGAATGGCGTTCGTTACTTCTGCCATATTCACTGTATCTGCAAAATACCCTTTAATTACAGCTTCACCTTCAGGAATATCATTCAGCGGTTGATCATACAGTTCTCCATACTCCGTTGATCTCTTTTTGTTCAGTGTCCCTGATTCTTCAATGGATACACCGCCTGCACCTGCTTCGTGCAGAAAATTGGAGATCATCTCCACGGCTTCTTCCGTTGTATGTATTGTTATTTCATTCCAGATCATAAGTTTATAATTTCCTCCCCTGTCTTCATCTTTCCCATTGTACTATATATCCTGCAAAGAGCACAAAGACTCTGTGTTCATCATGTTCACAGTTATGTCCAGGTGCCTATCCGATTATAGCAGCACATAAAAAAGCACCGGCCTTGAGCCGATGCTTGCGCTTCTTTCTTATTTCTGTCCAAATCTGAAATCATGTAAATCTTTAGTCTGACGACGATCCGCCGCTGCACTGCGGTTCAAAGCTTCAATATCTTCAAGATCCGCTTCTATACTGCTGAATTCCACATCTTCCACCTTAGAGGATTGTAATTCTTTTATTTTTTCAGTTTTTGTCTTCACTTTATCAATCCGTTTATTATGCGACATTTGATCTTCCTCCTTACAATGAATTTAATATTTGTATTAAATAAATCCACCCGACTGCTCGATAATGGCAAGTGCCTCGTGATGTGATGATTCATCAACAACCACAGTTAACAGAATATCTTTTCCTGTAGGACCGCCTCCGCCTCCATCACTCATTCCGCTCGCTGTAACGTCGGCAGCAGTAAGAACTCCTGCATCTTTTGTAAAGGTGCCGTCTTGGGTTACAGAAGCGAGGCTGCTCATGGTACTTGTCAAAATTGGCTCATTACTGCCCTCTCCGGCATATCTGCTGAAACGGTCGATTGACATATGTTCCACTTTTAATCCTTGCAGCTTTGCAGCAACACTCTGAGCTTGTTCAGGGGTATTGAAGTAAGCGAGAATATTTTTTTCTGTCACGTCAGTACACCGCCTTTTTTCATCTCATAAGGAATCCAAAGATCATGTAAAGTTCAAGTTTAGATTACCGCATAACCTGTTTTTTTATACGCAAAAAAGACTGCTCATTTTTAAGATGAACAGTCTTTTTGTCTGCCTATTAGTCTCCACGGAACGCTCGTTTTACACGATCAAAGAAAGATTGCTCATTCTCATGCGTTTGTTCTCCGTTTAGCGCAGCAAACTCACGAAGCAAATCTTTTTGTTCTTCGCTTAGTTTGCTTGGAGTGACAACAACAACTTTTACATGCTGATCGCCCTGGCCGCTTCCGCGTAGATGAGGAACACCTTTTCCTTTTAGACGGAAATAAGTTCCGGTCTGCGTACCTGCCGGGATTTTCAGTTTCACTTTTTCTCGCAAGGTTGGAATTTCAATCTCATCACCAAGTGCCGCTTGCGCAAATGTCAGTGGAATTTCACAGTAGATATCATTTCCTTCTCTTTCGAAGAAGTCATGTGATTTCACACGAATTACGATATATAGATCGCCCGCAGGACCTCCGCGTAATCCGCCTTCACCTTCACCGCTCATACGCAGCTGAGCACCGTCATCCACACCTGCTGGAATTTTAACGTGAATCTTGCGTTGTTTCCGAACTTTACCGCTTCCTTGGCAAGTCGTACATTTTTCCTTAATTATTTTCCCAGAACCACCACAGTTAGAGCAAGCACGGCGATTCACCATACGTCCGAATGGAGTATTCTGAACCACCTCTTCTTGACCGCTGCCATGACATACGGAACAAGTTTCTGGTTTCGTTCCTGGTTTTGCACCGGAACCATGACATGTATCGCAGCTCTCTGTCCGCGGGATCGTAATATCGGATTCTTTACCGAATACCGCTTCCTTGAACTCAATAGTCATCGTGTACTGAAGATCATTACCTCGCTGCGGTGCGTTTGGATCTCTACGTCCGCCGCCTCCGCCGCCAAAGAACATATCGAAAATGTCGCCGAATCCACCAAAGTCTTGAGCTCCGCCAAAGCCGCCCATTCCTTGGTTCGGATCGACATGACCATATTGATCATATGTTGCCCGCTTCTGTCCGTCACTAAGAACGTCATAAGCTTCTTTTACTTCCTTAAATTTCGTTTCCGCATCGGCTGCCTTGTTCACATCCGGGTGATATTGACGAGCCAACTTACGGTATGCTTTTTTAATTTCATCTTCACCAGCGTTTTTACTAACGCCTAGTACCTCATAGTAGTCACGCTTATCAGCCACTCTTCCACCCCCATACCTTTTACAAACATAACTATAAACATAACGTATATACGTGACAAAAGGAAGAATCAAAGCACGAAATCACTCCGGCTTTGACCTTCCCATGCTTGTCACTTGTAAGGCTTATGATCGTTTTTACAAACGATTATTTATTTTTTATCTTCATCTACAACTTCATAGTCAGCATCAACGACATTATCGCGTCCGCCGGCATTTTGCTGTGCGTCTGCACCTGCACCTTGCGCTTCAGCTGCTTGCTGAGCTTGCTCATACAGTTTTACAGACAATTGCTGAACGATTTCAGTAAGTTCCTCTGTAGCAGCTTTGATTTCTTCAACGTTGTCGGACTCAAGCGTTTTTTGCAGTTTTTCTTTCGCTGCATTTGCTTTTTCTACTTCGCCTGCATCTGCTTTTTCACCGAGGTCTTTAATTGTTTTATCTACAGAGTAAATTAATTGGTCAGCCGTATTTTTCACTTCAACAAGTTCTCTGCGTTTTTTATCTTCTTCTGCATGAAGTTCAGCGTCTTTCATCATTTGTTCAACTTCTGCATCTGTCAAACCGCTGGAAGATGTGATTGTGATTTTTTGTGTTTTATTTGTACCTTTGTCTGTAGCAGATACGTTAACAATACCGTTCGCATCGATGTCAAAAGTAACTTCGATTTGAGGTACACCGCGTGGTGCTGGAGGAATATCTCCAAGCATAAAGCGTCCGAGTGTTTTGTTACCCGCTGCCATTTCGCGTTCCCCTTGAAGTACGTGGATTTCAACGCTTGGTTGGTTATCCGCATAAGTAGAGAACACTTGGGATTTACTAGTTGGGATCGTTGTGTTACGTTCGATCATCTTCGTAAATACACCGCCTGCAGTTTCAATACCCAGGGACAATGGAGTTACGTCAAGAAGAACTACGTCTTTTACGTCACCAGTGAGTACGCCTGCTTGTACTGCTGCACCAAGAGCAACAACTTCGTCTGGGTTAACCCCTTTATGAGGATCTTTACCAGTCAGTCTCTTAATTGCTTCTTGTACTGCTGGGATACGAGTCGATCCACCAACAAGTACAACTTTGTCGATATCGTTAGCTGTCATACCTGCATCACTCAGAGCTTGACGAGTTGGGGTGAGTGTACGCTCTACCAAGTTTGCAGAAATTTCTTCAAATTTCGCACGAGTCAAGTTCATTTCCAAGTGTTGCGGTACGCCGTCTGCTACGGTAATAAACGGAAGGGAAATGGTTGTTGTCAATACGCCGGACAACTCTTTTTTCGCTTTTTCCGCAGCATCTTTCAGACGTTGTACAGCTGCTTTATCTTTGCTCAGATCAATACCTTGATCTTTTTTGAATTCACTTACCATGTAATCAATGATGACTTGGTCAAAATCGTCACCGCCAAGGCTGTTGTCGCCGCTGGTTGCTTTTACTTCGAAGAATCCATCACCAAGTTCAAGGATAGATACGTCAAATGTACCGCCGCCAAGGTCATATACAAGGATAGTTTGATCTTCGGATTTTTCAAGACCGTAAGCAAGTGCTGCAGCTGTTGGCTCGTTGACAATACGTAGAACTTCAAGACCTGCAATTTTACCAGCATCTTTTGTTGCTTGACGTTGACCGTCATTAAAGTAAGCTGGAACCGTGATAACCGCTTGGGTTACCGGTTGGCCAAGATAAGCTTCTGCATCAGATTTCAGTTTTTGCAAGATCATTGCTGAAATTTCTTGAGCGGAGTAATCTTTTCCATCAATTGTTTCTTTATGGCTCGTACCCATATGACGTTTGATAGAGCTGATCGTACGATCAGGGTTTGTGATTGCTTGACGTTTTGCAGTTTCACCTACAACACGTTCACCATCTTTTTTAAAACCTACTACGGAAGGGGTAGTACGTCCGCCTTCTGGGTTAGGGATAACGACAGCTTCGCCGCCTTCCATAACTGCTACGCAAGAGTTTGTGGTTCCAAGGTCAATACCAATAACTTTACTCATGGATAATATCCTCCTTCTGTATGTGCAGGCTTTCAAGGCCCTTTTATTCAATGTATATCATTCGTAGAAAGTCAGTGACTTACCCCGAATTATTTATTGGAAATCTATAATCATGTAAAACGTTGAACACGTTTAGAACATTTAAGTAATACATGTAAGACATTCAAAATGTTAAAACATTAAAGATTAAAAAAATCTAAAACATTCAAACACAGAGTATAAACATTTCATGCAGTCTTTTCGACTGGCACCGAAATGTTCATACAAGTTTTTTGTCAATCAATTATTTCGCCATTCTTTCGAATGGCAAGGATAATTGATTTTACATACTTACTTTAACCATCGCAGGGCGAAGTACTCTATCTTTAATCATGTAGCCTTTTTGTACTTCTTCCACTACGATACCTTCCTCATACTCATCACTTTCAACCTGCATGATGGCTTGGTGGAATTCCGGATTAAACGGCTGACCCACCGTGTTCATAACAGTAAGACCCTCCGCTCCGAGGACACCCTCCAGCTGGCGGAAGATCATGTTCACTCCTTTAATCAAGGAGTCAGTATCTGTATTAGAATCAGCAGTGCTCATCGCACGTTCAAAGTTATCAATGACAGGTACAAGTTCAGTGATTAGCTTCGTCGTAGCATACTTCGCTAGGTCTTCCTTCTCCTTTTGAGTACGGCGACGGAAGTTATCGAAATCAGCTTGCGTACGTAGGTAACGTTTCTCGTTCTCTTCAGCGAGTGCTTTGAATTTAGCAGTTTCAGGATCAAGTACCTCTGCTTCCGTTTCCTCCTGTGCTGATTCAACAGAATCATTCACCGGGTTTTGTTCTTCTGCAGCTTGATCGGCTTCATTCACTACGTTTTCTTGCGGAGTGTTTTCTTCTTTGTCTACAAATGTTTGTTCATCTTTCAAGATGTTCACCTCCTTAAAATAGGAATAAATCCACTGCTCTGATAACGCGGTCCTCTATTCATTCCACATAAGAGCGATACAGACCTGCGTTAGTCCATAGATTTCATTATTAATCGAATCTTGTCTATTCTAAACACAACCTATATTTAAAAGAAGACAAGATTTAGAATTACCAACTGACTATTTCTCATCACAATTATTTAAAACGATGCGTTAACACGGCGGTCAAATCTTTAGATAACACATTAAGAATACTGATCACTTTCGCATATTCCATACGAGTCGGTCCCAAGATTCCAATGGTTCCAAGTGCCTCACCTTCTACAGAATAAGTAGCTGTAATCAGACTGCAATTCGAGAAAGCCTCATGCTTATTCTCGGTGCCAATCCGAACCTGTACACCTGTTGTACCCATCTTAGGTGTCATCATTTTCAACATAGTCGGAGTCTCTTCCAAAAGATCAAAAATATCTTTAACTTTCTCCACATCTCTAAACTCCGGCTGGTTAAGCATATTCGTTGTGCCGCTGAGATAAAGACGATGTTCAGATTCTCCATCGAGTGCCGAGTCAAGCAGGTGCATGAAACCTTCGTAATGAGAGATATGTTTCTCCATCTCTTTTGCAATCTCGGTGTGCAGTCTAGCTTTCAATTTATATAAAGGTACTCCCACCAGTTTGCTGTTCAGCAGATTCACTACTCGCTCCATTTCTGATAATGGAATGCCGGGAGGAAGACTTACTGTCTTATTCTCCACTTGGCCTGTGCTGGTTACAATAATCGCCACTGCTAAATTCTCACCCAGCGGTAAAAGCTGAAAATGACGAAGCGAGGTATGAAACACCTCTGGACCCAGCAGGATGGAAGTATAACTGGTCATATGAGATAGGATGGTCGAAGCATGCTGTATCACTTGTTCCATCGCATTTAATTTTTCAGCGAAAAAAGATTTGAGCTGTTGCAGCTCAGAGGGCTCCGTTTCATTCCAAGGAACCAAATGGTCAACATAATAACGATATCCTTTATGTGAAGGAATGCGGCCGGCAGATGTATGCGGCTGCTCCAAAAATCCCATTTCCTCCAGGTCAGACATTTCGTTACGGATTGTTGCCGGACTATATCCAACATCGCCCCTTTTTGAAATGCTACGGGATCCCACGGGTTCCGCCGAACGGATATAATCGTCAACAATAGCATTCAAAATCAGTCGTTGTCGCTCGGTTAACATACGTGTGCCCCTCCCTAAATTAAATGTGGTGTTTTTTATCGTTAGCACTCAACTCTAACGAGTGCTAATCAATAATACAAAAATACCAAACAGACCTGAACGTTGTCAAGTCGGTTTGGACTTTTCAGCTGCCTAACTCACACCTATACCCGCACTGATTGCAAAAATAGTGATAAACACAAGCAGACCAAGTGTAAGCAATTTTTTATTCCATTTTTCCAGGATCATTGATAATAAGATGAAAAAGAAAAAAATAGCACTGCCGATCAGACCAATATATGCAAGCATCTGCATAGAGCGTTATCTCCTTTTCAGACGGTATTAGTAAATACACCCTCCTACTATATCAGCCGCTCATGAGACGTCTGTTACATTTATCACAATTTCAACTCGAACAAAATACAGGTTTTAGATGCATAATAGCCGCAAAGGAGATCAGAATAAAAACGTTTCTTCCCCCCCGCAGCTCAATGATTTGCTTCTATTCACTTAGTATTTTTAATACGGCAATTTCGTCACAGCAACTCTGTTTACTACAGTGAACGCAATCCGTCCATACCTTTTCTGGAAAAATCTCTTTGCTTACAATAACGAAACCATTCTTTTCGAAAAAAGACACCTCATACGTAAGAGCCATGATTTTCGGTATTTGAAGTTCTCTGGCTTCCTCTACGAGTTTGTCTAACAGCAAGGAACCGATCCCTTGGCCTTTGTGACCCTCCGAGATTCCAAGCGATCTGACTTCCACCAGATCATTCCCCAATTGGCATAAAGAGCCGCATCCAACGACGTTTCCATCGACTTCAGCCACAACAAAAAGATCGATCTGCCTCTCGAGCACGTCTCGCGAGCGGGGAAGCATAATTCCTCTCTCTGCATAGCCTTTAATCATTAGGTATAATGAATCAACATCTTCGGGCGACGCTTTTCTGCATACCGCGGTCATGATTTTCTCTCCTCCTATGTACGATCCGTCAACATTTGTATAAATATACAACATGACGCATAGAAGTTCAAGATATTATTTAACGGTTATCGCACCTATGAATTCAGCAAACACTTCATTCCCGTACAGGACTCCCTGGCTGCTTAAGCGATACATGTCGCCTTCCGCTTCCAAGAGCCCTGCATGCAACATTTTATGCAGCGGTTTTGCAAATATGTCTTCCAACTTCACATTAAATTGCTGTTCAAATCGTGTACTTGAGACACCCTCCAGCATACGGAGTCCTACCATCAAGAAATCTTCCATCGCTTCTTCTTTAGAGATCGTAAAAGTTTCTAGGCGCGGCAGTCCTTTTTCGGTCGCTTCATTATAAGGATTAACCCCGCGAATATTCATATGACGTTGTCTATGAACGTATCCATGAGCTCCCGCTCCAAGACCATAATAATCTTCATTTCTCCAATAAGTGATATTATGACGGCTTTCTTTACCTGGTTTGGCAAAGTTACTAATCTCATACTGATTGTATCCCGCTTCCTTCATACGTTCCATTAACAAGAGATACATTTGAAGTTCATGATCTTCACTTGGCAGCGGCAGCTGATTCTTTTGGAACATGGTGTGGAATAAAGTATTCTCTTCTACTTTAAGTCCATAGATTGAATAATGAGGAAGTTCCAGTTCCAGCGCACGTGTAATACTGTCAGAAAGCATCTCTACCGTCTGATTTGGCAAACCAAACATTAAATCAATAGAAAGGTTAGTCAGACCGGTTTTGCGTGCATTTTCAAGACTGCGATAGACATCATCTGTATTATGGATACGGCCAATCCCTGTTAATAGTTCATTTTGGAAAGCTTGTACTCCAAAACTAACCCGGTTAACTCCGCCTTCTTTCATTACTGCCATTTTCTCTAGATCCGTCGTACCTGGATTTGCTTCCATTGAGAATTCAATGTCATCTGACCAGTTAGGGAAATACGTACGAACTGTTTTCAAAAAATAAGCCATTTCATCTGGTTTTAGTACAGTCGGCGTACCTCCCCCGACAAAAATCGTTTTAATCTCACCCGGAGGCGTTTGTGTTACTGTATATTCCATCTCCCGCTCGAGCGCTTCTAAATATTTCATAACCGGCTGATCTTTCAGAACATACGAGTTGAAGTCACAGTAGAAACATTTATTGGTGCAAAAAGGAATATGAATATACACCGCTTGAGGTGCGGATTGTTGCCCAGCTAGCTTCTCATGAGTCACGCGGGTATACCCCCTTATATTTATACATCGTGTAAGGAAACATTGTATCGTTATTATAGAAAAAAGGAAAGCCAGAGCGGCTTTCCTTTGAATGCTTACCATGAAAAGACTACAATCGTACAATTATTCATTCATGCACACTTTTCGTGGTGCACCGAATGGACCGTTCAATCATCCATTCATGCACACTTTTCGTGGTGCACCGAATGGATGATTGTAGTTGAAAAAATGTCGTCTTAAAAATTGATGATTAATCATCAATTTTTAAGACTGCCATAAACGCTTCCTGCGGAACCTCTACGTTACCAACCTGCTTCATCCGCTTTTTACCTTCTTTTTGCTTCTCAAGCAGTTTCCGTTTACGTGAGATGTCACCGCCGTAACATTTAGACAGCACGTTTTTACGCATCGCCTTAATCGTCTCCCGAGCTACTACTTTCGTACCTACGGAAGCCTGAATTGGCACCTCAAACATTTGACGTGGAATAAGTCCGCGCAGCTTCTCACAAATAACCCGGCCGCGTTGATATGCACGTTCGCGGTGAACGATAAAGGACAGCGCATCAACCTGCTCTCCGTTCAGCACAATATCCATCTTCACGAGATTCGACACGCGATACCCGCAAACTTCATAATCGTAGGACGCATATCCCTTTGTGCTAGATTTCAACTGATCAAAGAAATCATATACAATTTCCGCAAGCGGAATCTCATACGTAATCGTTACACGGTTCGCATCGAGATACTCCATGTTGACGTATTCCCCACGTTTGTTCTGACAAAGTTCCATAACTGTACCTACATAATCATTCGGCACAATAATATCTGCCTTTACATATGGTTCCTCGACATGATCAATTCGCCCGATTTCCGGATAATTGGATGGGTTATCAATCTCGATCACTTCACCATTCGTCAGCTTAATGCGGTAAATAACGCTTGGCGCTGTCGTAATGAGTGGAATGTTGAATTCTCGTTCAATCCGCTCCTGAATAACATCCATATGAAGCAGTCCCAAGAATCCACAACGGAAACCAAAACCAAGTGCGCTGGACGTTTCCGGTTCAAAGCTGAGGGATGCATCATTAAGTTGCAGCTTCTCTAATGCTTCGCGTAGATCATTATAGTCTGATGTCTCAATTGGGTAGAGACCGCAGTATACCATCGGATTGATTTTACGATATCCTGGCAACGGTTCTGGTGCAGGGTTCTTCGCATCCGTAATTGTATCCCCGACACGTGTATCTCCGACATGCTTGATTCCTGCTACGACAAAACCTACATCTCCGACGTTAAGCTCGTCCACAATCGTCATACGCGGCATAAATGAACCGACTTCAATGACTTCAAAAGTCTTGTTAGTTGCCATCATCTTGATCTTCGAACCGGCTTTGATCTTCCCGTCAACGACGCGAATATATACGATAACCCCTTTATAAGGATCATAGTGCGAGTCGAAAATAAGTGCCTTCAGCGGCTTGTCTGGATCGCCAGTAGGTGCAGGAACCCCCGTAACCACTTGCTCGAGAATCTCCTTAATTCCAATTCCTGCTTTCGCAGAAGCGAGAACCGCATCACTTGCGTCAAGACCAATTACTTCTTCAATCTCCTGTTTAACCCTATCTGGGTCTGCACTTGGAAGATCAATCTTGTTAATAACCGGAAGGATCTCCAGGTTATTATCAAGTGCCAAATACACATTCGCCAGCGTCTGGGCTTCAATGCCCTGTGCCGCATCCACCACAAGAAGTGCACCTTCACAAGCAGCAAGACTTCTCGATACCTCGTACGTAAAATCGACGTGTCCCGGTGTATCAATCAGGTTAAGAAGATATTCTTCACCGTCATCTGCTTTGTAAGTAAGTCGCACCGCTTGCAGTTTAATGGTAATCCCGCGTTCCCGCTCCAGGTCCATCTGGTCAAGTACCTGCTCCTGCATTTCGCGCGAAGTCAGTGCACCCGTGTACTCTAGAATACGGTCAGCCAAAGTAGATTTACCATGGTCTATATGTGCAATAATACTAAAATTTCTAATTTTTCGTTGTCTTGCTTGAATGTCTGTCATGCCTTACCCCCACAAACAGCCTAATGTCAATCATCTCATTATAGCAGTAAGCGGAACAGCCTTCAATAAGAGGAGAGCCAAAGTTGTTCTTATCAGGAAATTCTCCTGTTTTTTCCACGATTATCTAATCCGTTATACCGTTAAAGAGCGAAACGACCCATCGAATCCCGCTTTGGGAAGCTTGCTGCAAGAGTCCGGCGGTCTTTTCTGCAAATCGATCAACTGCCGGTTCTTTTCCCGGTTCAGTTACGAGTACCTCTCTCGGGGTAATGACCTGTGGTCTAGTCTGTACTATTACCGGTTTTTCCTCTAATAATACGGTTTCCTGCTGCAATACTGGCTGTGTCAATTCTCCGGGAGACGGCAATTCTGACCCCTTCTTATCCGACGAATCAAGACCTTCCCCTGCGATCTGCATTCCAAGCAGTATTCCAAATAGGATAAGAATCATAAACATGAATAATCTTTTGGCAAAAGACGACATGCTATTCCCTCCGTCCATGAAATCGTGGTCTAGCCCTTATTTGAACTGCTTGGATTCTGATCAGTACTTGCTTTATCGATCGATTGGTCTTCCATATATACTTCCGCGATAATGTCTGCCAAAGCTTCTGATGTACGTTTAAGCTCTGCATCGGTATTATCAATACCGCCAATCTCAATCAAAATACTGTTCTCGGATAAGGACTGGTTATATTCACCATTGTTTCCTCCTCCGCCATTCTTACCCCATACCCCTCTTGAAAGGCCTGGATACAATTTCTCCATTTTTTTATGAATTTTTGCAGCAAAAGCTTCGTTTTTCTCCCAATTGGGATTATCATGACCAATGATAAAAAAGACTTTCGCATAGCTCTTTCCGTTAATCGTTGCTGTTGATTTATCATGCCGGGAAGAATCCCGATGAATATCGATGAGGTACGTGAGATCATCATTTGCAGCCATTGCTGCTTTGACGGTTTCTCTTGAATATTTATAAGAATAATTCCAGTTATAATCTTTTTTTGTAGACACATAATCTTCCGTCTCATGTAGAGCACCGATCCCCTGTGACTCGAGGCGCTTTGTAAGATAACTTCCCGGCAAGAACACATTAGCACTCGCTTTCGGGGAGGAAGGGTTATTGCTCTTCGTTCCCAGCAGCGGATTATAGGCTTCATGCGGGTGAGTATGATAGATGAGCACTGTTTTCTTTTTCGCTTCGTCAGGGCTTTGATTTTCCGTAACCTTACCTGGTACTTCCGTGGCAGGATCGGTGTTACTAGGAGCCGGTGACTCACCTGGATCAGGACTCGGTTCAGGATCAGGTTCTGCTTGGCTTGGTGTTTCCCCGCTGGACTCAGCAACGTACCCTGGATCAGGCTGGTAGTCTTGCGGAGCCTCTGCCTTCTCGTTGCCTGAACCAATACGCAGGAGTACCGGTTCATTCGTCCCCATACCTGGAACCTGACTTGCAATAAGGCTTTTTGGATTCAGTGGATCTACTCCTGTCAGCATTTCAAACACAAAGGAAGTGATTTGTTCCCCCGTTATTTCAGATTGCTGTTTGCCCTGAGCAAGATGAGGCAGTTCCATTCCGAGCATATCCATGAAAATTCCGCTTGATATTGAACCTGCAAAACCTTTCATAGACGATATGGAAGAGGTGCTCAGTTTTCTCTCTGCCATCCCTCCAAGACCTAACACAACAAAAAATAAAGCGGAAACCATGATAAGCAGCATGAGTGCTTTTCCTGTTGCTAACATCCTAAGAACGCCAGCTCTCCATTTTGCCACATTCCATATTTGTATTTTATTCATTTGAACTTGTCCACCTCCGTAAGCACTTATAGCTGAAGTACGTCTATGCTTTTCGTGATAAGCGTAAGAGATTCACTCATCTTTCTTGCAAATCTCTCATACTTCAAAACTATGAACCGGAGGAAACAAGTAGAACTAAATAATAGAAACAAAAAAGAAGACCGATAGATTCGACCTTCTTTTTTGATCTTCTGATTCGGCTTTCTAATTCGGTCTTCATTTCGTGCCATTCTTTGTTAATGGGTATAAGAAGCTACGTTACTAAGATCAACGGCTTCATGAAGGGCCGCATTTAATCCGCTTGCAATAATATTTGCGATATCTTCAATAAAATCATCGATTTCTTTTGGTGTAACGATCAGATCATGACCAAGCGGCTCAAGTACTTCCTTCACAAGACCCAGGCGTTCCTGTTCACTTATATCATTAAGTACACCAAGAATTTGACGGCCTGAGTTTGTTTCTTTGGCAAAATGAGCCTTCATTAGCTCAAACGTTGTATTCACGATAGTTGAAGCGTAACAAACGGTTGGTACGCCAATGGCTATACAAGGAACACCTAAAATTTCCTTTGTAATTCCTTTGCGTTTGTTACCAATTCCGGACCCAGGATGTATGCCGATGTCGGCAACCTGAATCGTTGTGTTGATGCGTTCGAGTGATCTAGAAGCAAGCGAGTCAATCGCGATGATCAGATCAGGTCTTGTACGCTCTACAATGCCTTGCACCGTCTCACTGGTTTCAATCCCCGTCAGGCCAAGCACCCCTGGAGCAATCGCACTTACATTTCGGTACCCGGGGGAAACCTGGTCTGGCATGAGTTCAAAGTATTGACGAGTCACCATCGTATTCTCAACAACCAGCGGACCCAGTGAATCCGGGGTGACATTCCAGTTACCTAACCCCACGATCAGCACCTTTGCCGTTTTCGATATGCCAATTTTCGCAATAAAATCTTCCATTTCTTTTGTAAAAGTAGCTGTCACTTTCTCCTGAAGTGTCGTATCTCCATTACGAAGTTTTGGAACTTCTAGTGTGACATAGTGTCCAATGATACGTCCGATTCGATTCGAACCTTCTTCGTTTAGTACATCTAGTCTGGTAACTTTGATATCTCCAAACTGTTCTACTTCTTCCTCTACGCCTGGAATGGGGGAACGATCCTGCATTTGAGCCAGTTCTCTAGCTTCCACTGCTAAATCAGTGCGTACGCCATATTTTTGCAAATCCAGTGTCATTTGGTTATGATCCTCCCTCAAAATACAGATATCTTGTAGTTTGTGACAACGGCCTTTAATTATTCAAATGTTTTTCCAATTTTGTTTTGCAGGCTTGTCTCATGTTATCCTTGCTTTTTAAGGGGTCTCGTGCTAGAATATTTTAAGTTGTGAAAGGTTTGTATTTCATAAGTATTGCCTTAACAGGAGGTGAATGTAATGCCAAACATCAAATCCGCTGTAAAACGCGTAAAAACAAATGATAAACGTCGTGCTTTGAACGCTTCCCAGAAGTCTGCTCTTCGCACTTCCGTTAAAGCTGCTGACCAAGCTCTGGCTACTAACGAAGTTGAAACAGCTAAAGCTGCGATTCAAGCTGCTTCCAGAAGCCTGGACAAAGCTGTAACTAAAGGTCTTGTTCATAAAAATGCTGCAGCTCGTAAGAAATCCCGCTTGGCCAAAAAATTGAACGCTCTTACTAACGCGTAAGCAGCGCTTTCCATAACGACTAGGCAAAAAACCTGAACAGCTCTGCTGATCAGGTTTTTTTAGTATGTCCTCTACTCGCGAGAAATACTTATATGCTTTTCTCTCCCCTTACACTAATCCGAATCGGGCATGATCATCAAAAAAAACAGCGCCAAAGAGACGCTGTTTCGATCTTTCTACTTATTTCCAAGCTAAAAAGAATAGGAATTGAAATGAATACTACTCAGATGAGTTACGAATGACTTCCAAGCCTTAGTAAAAATAACTCTAAGCCAAGCACTTTATCGATAGCCCCTGTTTTCATCTGATAATCAAGATCAGCAAGGGACTTCAAAATGAACCGAAGCCGGTCTGCTGGGAATTTTTTCGACTGTTCGCCTGCTATTTTCACCGCATAGGGATGCAGCCCAAGCTGACTTGCAATTTGCTGTTGTGAATAGCTTTGTGCCCCCAGCTCTTTCACTTGCAAAATAATCCGGAATTGTCTTGAAATCAGGGCAGCTATTTTGATGGGTTCTTCTTTTTGCTTCAGGAGTTCATAGAAGATGTCCAGTGCTTTTCCTAATCTTAGATTTGCAATATCTTCGACCATGGCAAATATATTCTGTTCCGTATTTCGAGCGACCAGATCCTCCACGTTTACCTTGGATAAAGTTCCACCCTCACCTGCATATAAACAAAGTTTATCCACTTCGGCCGACAAAGTCTGCAGGCTTGTACCTGCACGCTGAATAAGCGTCTCCGCTGCTTCTTGTCCCATCGTTACCTTACGGCTGGCTGCTTGCTTCACTAGCCAACTCGTCAGTTCTTCTCCATGTATCGGTCCAAAAGAGAGCACGGTCGCTTTACTCTTCGTTGTTTTCACGATTTTTTTACGTTCGTCAAGCTTCTCTCCCTGTACTAGGAAAACAAGAATACTGTAATCCACAGGATTATCAAGATAGGTAATTAATGTCTCTATCTTGTGCTCTATTTTTGTATCTTTCCCCGCTGTAAATAAATTCTGATCTCGAACAAAGATTAACTTGCGGGGAACAAGAAAGGGAACCGTCTCTGCTTCTTCAATGATCTGTTCAATCGGGGTCTCTGCCGTATCGTAAGATGCCATCGCAAAATCTCGATGCTCTTCTTCAATAAGCTGTTCCTTAAGTATATCGGTAAACTGTTTAATACTATATTTTTCAGTTCCGTACAACAAGTATACGCTAGCCGGCTCTCCCTTTCGAATCGCTTTAACGGCCGTCTTTACGTCCATTCACGTACACACCTCCATCCCTTCTATCCTATCAGAAATCAAGAAAACAACAAAGGGACCTGTTCTGCTAATTTCAAGCAGAACCAGGTCCCCATGTCAACGCATCTATATAAACGAAGGTCCGAAAAATGGCTCTAGAAACCATCCGGCCCGCGGTCATACGACGCTTCCCTTAAAAACTCCGTATAAGGAGTTACCCTATACATATTCATACCAGGTGCTTATGGTGCCTGAATGATGACTGTATTTTCATCATTCTTATCATTTGTGCTATTGTCTATTTCTACTTAATTCATTCAGAAGCTACCTTTTGTTATCAGTGGATTGTGTTTCAGTTTGCGAAGAAGAATGGGTGGTGCTGTTGTCTTCTATCTTTTCAGCTGATTTTGCGTCTTCCTTTGTAACGGTATAACTATATTTCGTTGTTTTTCCATCCTGCTCTACTTCATAATGATAGGTCAAACTATCATCTGACCAGCTGCCTTTTACAAAGGTAGATTGAATCTCAATCTCTTGCAAAAGTACTCTTTGGTCCTTCTTAGTCCCGTCCAGACGATAAATACTCAGCTTCTTGTCTTTATAACCTGTTAAGTAAAGCCCATCAGGGGAAAGCCATTTTGGTGAGACCGAAGTTGCTAGACTTGAAATACTTTCATCCAAAGAAAACATACTTATGCTTGAGGTATCCTCACTGCCAAGCGGCTCTTCACTCTCCGTATTAGAAACACTTGTGTCTGGTACCAGAGACTTATCTGTTTCCGACGGAGGTTTTTGTAAAGCAGGATCTTCTTTTGAAACAGTACCTTTGTTGTCCGATTTTGGATTCTCATTCTTCTTGTTAGAAGTACCTGAAGAAACCGAATTGTTTGGTGAGGGTTCAGATTTATCATCATTTTTATTTAATGAAGAATCCGGTACCGCTCCCTGATCAGCTGATGGATTCTCTTTTGGCGCAGCAGAATTAGGAGAAACAGACTTAAATTTATCAGGATCCGTAGTGATTGTCCTGGATTCATCCCGATTTGCAGGCTCACTAGCCGGTGCCGGCTGCGCTGCGTCCACATTCGGATTTTCTTGTGAATTCGCCTCAGAAGACACCTCGGAATCAGGCTTCTCTATTTCCGGCTTCTCATCAACAGGTTGTGGAGAGATCATATTTTCTTCTTCCTGAATCCCCCCGCCACTTCCCGTTACTGTGCTCGGTCCGAGCTCATTTAAGCTGTAGTTCTTATCGATCTCCGCCTGATTTAATTCTTGCGGTTGATGTTGATATACAGCAACACCAAGAACTACAGCTGCCGCTGCTGTACCCATAAGTATTCGTCCCAATCGGGTCTTCCTAAAACTTCTTGAAACATTTCCAGTATGCACAGACAGAGGTATCATATTATCCTCTTTTTTCATTTCTTGAATGGTGCTGCCTTGCTCTTTACGACCTCGATCTATCTCATCAAGCTGTGGCATAATTCGATCTACCAAGCTGAACGGAGGAGATACATCCGGCAATTTTTCGAGATCGTGAGATAGTTTTTGAAGAATTTGAAACTTTTCAGAGCAGCTTTCACATGTTTTTATATGTGCTAGTAACTCTTCTTTCTCTTTATCATTCAGATCATGGTCAATATATCGGTGCATACGCTCTACCACCTCTTGGCATTTCATCTAGGTTACACCACCTTTCTGATACTCCTGTAATAGACTTTGCAATTGTTGTCTTGCCCTAAACAAATAAGATTTTACCGTATTCAGCGGCAGATCCAAACAGTCTGCAATTTCATTGTAAGAGAGTTCTTGCAAATACCTGAGCACAATGACCGTGCGATGATGCTCGGGGAGTTGGCTAATCGCCTCTTGTACATCTTGTGAAACATAAGTAAGCATCACTTCATGTTCTACATCTTGACGTCCCTCAAACACCATCTCATGTTCATCAATCGATACCGTAGGCTTTGTTCTTCTGAATTTATCAATACAAATATTTGTTACTATACGCTGTACCCACGTTTTAAACTGTGCTTTTTCTTCGTACGAGTTGATCTTGGTATATATTCGAATAAGTGCTTCTTGTGCAGCGTCTAGTGCATCTTGTTCATTATTTAAAATATAATAAGCAGTTTTGTAGACGTGCTGTTCTATGTCTCTCAATAGGGTAATTAATGCGTCGCGATCGCCTGATTGAGCGGCTCTGATGAGTCCCTGCTCTACCACAAAGGATCCCCCTCTCCTTGTATCTTTACTGACGTTCCACAATATAAAATTGTTGCAACATTATGCCAAATTTATACGTTTTATTATTACGCTAAGGATCTTATGTAATTTTAACCAAAATTAAGGTAATTGAAGTAAAAGCTTCCTATAGGATATCAAATATATAGGTCTTCGTCATTATTATTTCCAGTTAACTATTTGTATTGCTGGTTGTAAAAGTTATTAACAACTAAATACTGGTTTGTTTATAAAAGACACAAAAAAAGCCGACTTCTTTTACAGAGAAATAGAAACCAATGTAAAAGTAGGTCCGCATGTTTGAGTATTTTCTTATTTCACTGAATGACTTCTGACCCTTCGTACGCAGCCGGAAC
Organism: Paenibacillus sp. An7; assembly: GCF_009870785.1. Lineage (GTDB taxonomy): Bacteria > Bacillota > Bacilli > Paenibacillales > Paenibacillaceae > Paenibacillus. The sequence continues at coordinate 180 of NZ_WTWX01000007.1, read as the reverse complement.
GAGGATTGAATTCATAAAATGGAAATTAAATATAAATCTCTACTTCTTTATATCGGCATATTGTCGCTTAATTTGAAGAGGGAGCAATTATTTTTTCGTAAAATAAAAAAAGCCTCCTGAGAAACAGATGAACTGAACCCCGAATGGTAGACACTTTAAAAAAAGTGACTCCATTCGGGG
>NZ_WTWX01000067.1 GCF_009870785.1 Paenibacillus sp. An7 | reverse complement strand
AGAAATCCTGCGAATTCATGAGCCAGAGTGAGTTATTTAAATCATTTCGAGGGAGCTTAATGAGTTATCTCTAATAAAATCAATCATTCGGCTCCTATAGAAATTAACTAAAAGAAAAGATTGTGAATTGTGCTATTAAGTAAACAGTAATGAGTACATTTATTGCAAGTATAAATATTGTTTTCAGATTAACTGAATATTTTATTAAGTAGCGACGAAAAACAAATGAAAGTAAGGTCATGATAGCAAAGTACCCAATCGGTATAACGAAACTATAAAATACTTTTTCTGTTGCACCAATGTCACCTGGTGGGGCATCTGCTGCTGTGAATCGTCCCATTGCTATCCATATCTTAAATACCCAGTAAAATAAGAATGATGTGGTTGATATAACTAATAGATAAGCTACATAACTAATTACACTAAGGTTAACCTTCAAACAGTAGCCTCCAATTTTATGTATTTTTTTATTATAATGACTTTGATAAATGATTACTTCATTAAAATAAGAACGATTGTTGTATCCACATTAAGAAGCTCAGAAATCCTGTTATGCAGAATGTGATTAAGATAGTTACTGTTCCTCTTGAAATAGACTTTAAATTTTTCTTACCTGTTAGTCCTATTATTCCAAGTATTAAAGTTGTTAACGAAAGAATGTAAACAATATTAAAGGCGTCTGGAACGGATATCATATGGATATGTCTATAGATTTCTATCCAATATGGCATTGCTAAATACGAAACTAAACAAATTATTGAAAGAAAGAAAGACCATGAATTTATTTTTTCTCTCATAAATTTCACCTCCTCATATAGCTAATTAAGCATAAGAAATATCCGATGGATTTTGTAGGATCTTAAACGATCATATGTGCCTGATAATCTTGAATGTTGTTATTTATGGTTTCGCTAGGCAGGATGGAAGCATTAACTATATAGGATAATAACCTCCAATCACAATGCAGAAATTTACATCTAGAATTCAGTTAAAATACAAGAAACACATAGGCTGTCCTAATAAAAGGGAGCAGTTGCCAAATGGCAAGCTGCTCCCTGCTGTACACAACTACTCTAAAAAAATCAAAATGAACTTTGATCCTAATATAAAAAGAAGGTCGATAGACCTTCTCACAGATTGTAGACAAAAGGCATTCGGAATGTATTCATTCTGAATGCCTTTTGTCAT
>NZ_WTWX01000053.1 GCF_009870785.1 Paenibacillus sp. An7 | reverse complement strand
AAAGTAGTTACTTCTATTGTAAAATAAAAAAGACTGCAGGCAAACTAGTTTAAGCTAGTTTGTCTACAGTCTGAAGGGTGTTCTCCTGGAGAACACCCTTTTTAAGTTACTTAAATTAAAGGCTCTGTTAAAGGATAATGTTGAAAAATGATAACTTTTAAAAAATGGTATTAGAAGGGTAGCGTCAGAAATATACAGGATTTTATGCATTCTGAGTGGTACGCCATAATTGTAGAAATGTCGATATATCAAGTTTTTGTGGCGCTTGCATAAATAGCTGTATAAACAATGTTCCACTAAAAAAGAGACAAACGCTGGTATATCAACGTTTGTCTCTTTTTCGTATGTCCCCAAACTTGCATTTGGGAACGTTATTTTGTATGGAGTTGTATGGTGAAATTTTTATTTATGTACATTTTTGATAATCAAATATGTACATACTGCCATTACACTTGCTAAATACAAGAATGAAAATCCTATAAAGCCTAAATAAGAACTTCCGATTTCAGGTGCACCAGAACTAAAAATATTAGAGAGAAATATACATAAAATAAGTCCTATTAGTAATGTTCCAATACCTATAACTAATGGTTTCAAAATATCCACCTCCCTTTGAATTCCATATCGATAATTTAACCATTTAATATTCATTAGTTAAACAAAAATCGTTCCCAAAGCGTCGTTTGGTAACTTTATTTATCTTAACGTTGTAAATCCGCATGAATCTGACAAGACCCCAATTACATTATGTTTTAATTTAAGTAACTCAAATTAAAAAACCGAATTTTATTTTAAGTTACTTAAATACAAATGCAAGAATCCCTTTTAAGTTACTTAAATTAAAATGCTAAAATTGTTTGTAATCTCGCTGCTTTGGAACAACTACTTTGGAGAAAATGTCATCGGTTTTTGATTACTTTCCTCCATTTGCTCAATGATGCTATTTAACATGTTATCCGTAATTTTTATCGGATAGTACCCCGCTCTATCGCGTAAAATGTTTTCAATAATCCAAGCTTTTCGTGTCCAATACTGGTAATTCTTTGCACCTTCATCTTGTCCGGACTTAAATTTTTTAGGTTGCAATTCGGCTCCTTTATTAACCACTCGGAGCAGATTGTATGTGCGCTTGCGTTCATTGCGTACCAGCTTTAGTAGTAAGGTCAAAAAATAACTGTCCTTTTCCATAAGTTCCTGTGTCGGTCGCTTAGCAGCGGACAGAAACACTACTTTTTCAGCTATTAGCGGCCTTCTCATCCCGTTTTCTTGCACCTCATCCCGGTAGACTTCCATATCACAAAATAAGCAATATAGCCCCTTACCGACGGGTTCAACAGCTGAACCACAATACGCACATGTCTGCATGATCTGGCTCCTTCCTGGCCTTTTTCTTCATCATTTATTTATAGAACATAACCATTCCGTTATTCTGTATAAACTGTTAAGCTCAAAAAGCGAGGGATCCAGAAAAAGTTCTTTACCCAGAGTCGATTAGTCAAACAATCGGCTTTTCTTTTTGTTTTCCAGTTCTACTATACTGGTTAATGAGTTCATCTAATAGCATCGATTGCTTTATTACAACTGGATGTTGAAAATCGTTATTGTATTTCTTAACCAAGGCATTAAGCTGCTTTCTAGCTTGTTCAATACTGGCCAAGTTTTTTTCGATCAAATCAAACCCCTCCTAAGCGCATCTTACTTCATCCTTACTGTTTTCATATTGGGTTAAGAAGTATCAAAAAGTTTGTGCTGACAAATGGCCTTGGATGATAAAGCATAGCGTAATGAGCATGCAGTCATACCTTCCACGATCCGCATCAAAGCGCCTTTGATCTTGGCTCCGTGCGGGGTGTAAAGCGAAGGACAGGAACATAGAGCACCTTATCCGGGATGCTTTGTTTCCCGGGTTAGGCGCTCTTGTTATCGGCCTAAGTAACCCTGCAGCGGTGCGTAGCGGCTCTTAGGTGGGTGGTCTTGCCGCCTTAGAGCTGGTAGCATCAGCCCTAACATCTTTCTGTTCCTGTGAAGCCTCTATCTTGCTTTAAATAAGCACCTCCAGCTGAAACAAGATCGTACCCGCTGTAGAGCTAGATCCCTTAAAAGCTTCCTCAAAACTCTATTTATTTAAGGCTTGGTTAAAACCAAGCCCAGGTTGAAACCAGATCCGAAAAAAGGGATACACCTGGTACTATGACTCTCAACTTTTTTAAGGAGATCATTTAGGTAACCTATATTATAATAATTAAAGTTACTCAAATGATAAGGAGTGAAACTTGTGAACCAGACTCATGATCCGCGCCCTGTTGGCCGTCCCTCTCAAGGAATTACCAAAAAAGTTTCCTTAACGCTAACCAAAGAAGAATGGACAGAAATTGAAGATTCGGGTAAGACTGTAGCTGCCTTTTTAAAAGATAAAATGAAAAAACAGCCTGATGTTACCCTAAGACCTGAATGGGAAACGCAGCGTATTCCCATCTCCTATCCTCGTCCTCTAGCTGAAGAATGTTGGGACACTTATCTAGACCGCACGGATGAACAACTATCATCTGACATCATAGATGCTGCGAAAGAGTCAATGTTTCGAGTTCTCTATCCTAACCAAGCGGAAAATGTAATTGTAGAAGTAAAAGACCAGTACATATGCCCCTTTACAGGAAAACGGTTCGGATCTATGGATAAACTCGTTAGCACTGCCATCCCCACATTAATTCAGTGGGCTACTGCAAAAATAAATCTTGAACTAATAAAAGCTGCGAAGCGAGAAAAGGAAAAGAAGTAGTGCTTTTAATTTAAATTAAGAGGGGGTCCAGGGGGAGGAATCCCCCTGGCGAAACTCAATTCGCAGGGGCAAAGCCCCTGCCTCTTTAGTTACCATTTGCTTCGTCAAAAGTCGTACCTAGTATATAGTCTGTCGCCTTTTGGGCTTGTCCTGCGGCCTTTACAATTAACGTTGGATCATTTTTAAGTTTTCGGTGCCATGACTGGATATAAGCGGCGCTGTTCTCGATGGTGCTGTTATCAATGCCGCAAGTCGCGCAGAGCATGGCTGCTCCAATCTCGGCTATAAGTTCTTCCTTGGAATAGTTTTCATCACCAAAGGCGGCGTATTCCTCGATGCCTGGCCGGTTTAAACGGCTCTGATGCCCGCTACTGTGTATGAGTTCATGAAATAAGGTCGAATAATACTCCTCTGCTTTTGGATAGTCTTGTATGGGCGGAACACTGACCCTGTCTGGAGATGGCATATAATAAGCCCGTCCTGACGTGAAGCCGATCGGCGGAGCGTCTGCATATCCGTCTACAATCGCTTCCGCTTCAGCAATAGGATCATGGTCAAAACTGATCTCCTTCCGCTTACTTTTTATGCCCTTGCAGTCCTTTATGTCAAACACTCGGTAATAGCGAAGCATCGGTATTTTCTCAGCTTCTCCGGTATCCGCATCCTCTTTTTCTAACCAGCGCCAGAAAACAACGATTTGAGACTTAGCGCCTTTGACACTGCCCCCAGCTTCCGTAATCTGCTTATAAGTGGCGTACTCTCCTGGCGGAAGTAACAGTGTATTAATCCCCCGGTAGGGCCGCTGCGTTATCCAGTTTACCGCGCCACTAACGACCCACGGTCTGCGCCACGGCACGACACCCGCCGCAAGCAGTT
>NZ_WTWX01000117.1 GCF_009870785.1 Paenibacillus sp. An7 | reverse complement strand
ATATTATTTCTAGGATATCAGTAGAATTCTCATCATTGGTTCTGCTCTGTTCAATATGCTTAGTGCAGCTATCACTAGAGAACTATAAATTACTAGGTAGTTCCTATAGCGTCCTAAGCTAGGATCTGAACTATAGTTGATCTTCTATGGCCACAAACTCAGCACATAAGTCTATTCTAGCTATACTAATGATCTAATTCAGTTCATCTTCTGTTACACGTACGTATACGTG
>NZ_WTWX01000066.1 GCF_009870785.1 Paenibacillus sp. An7 | reverse complement strand
GGTTAAGCTATTAAGAGCACACGGAGGATGCCTAGGCGCTAGGAGCCGATGAAGGACGTGGCGAACAACGATACTGCCTCGGGGAGCTGTACGCAAGCTTTGATCCGGGGATGTCCGAATGGGGAAACCCAGCTATCGTAATGGATAGTTATCTCCACCTGAACACATAGGGTGGTTGAAGGCATACCAGGGGAACTGAAACATCTAAGTACCCTGAGGAAGAGAAAACAATAGTGATTCCGTCAGTAGCGGCGAGCGAACGCGGATTAGCCCAAACCAATCAGCTTGCTGGTTGGGGTTGTGGGACGTCTCACATGGAGTTACAAAGGAACCGGTTAGTTGAAGAGGTCTGGAAAGGCCCGCCAGAGAAGGTAAAAGCCCTGTAGTCAAAAATCTGTTCCCTCCGAGACGGATCCCGAGTAGTGCGAGGCACGTGAAACCTCGTATGAATCCGGCAGGACCATCTGCCAAGGCTAAATACTCCCTAGCGACCGATAGTGAAGCAGTACCGTGAGGGAAAGGTGAAAAGCACCCCGGAAGGGGAGTGAAATAGAACCTGAAACCGTGTGCTTACAAAAAGTCAGAGCCCGTTTTATGGGTGATGGCGTGCCTTTTGTAGAATGAACCGGCGAGTTACGTTCCCGTGCAAGGTTAAGGTGAAAAGCCGTAGCCGCAGCGAAAGCGAGTCTGAATAGGGCGACATAGTACGTGGACGTAGACCCGAAACCGTGTGATCTACCCCTGTCCAGGGTGAAGGTGCGGTAACACGCACTGGAGGCCCGAACCCACGCACGTTGAAAAGTGCGGGGATGAGGTGGGGGTAGCGGAGAAATTCCAATCGAACTCGGAGATAGCTGGTTCTCCCCGAAATAGCTTTAGGGCTAGCCTCGGAACAAGTAAGTCGTGGAGGTAGAGCACTGATTGGGTGCGGGGCCCGCAAGGGTTACCAAGCTCAGTCAAACTCCGAATGCCATAGACTTGTATTCCGGGAGTCAGACAGTGAGTGCTAAGATCCATTGTCAAGAGGGAAACAGCCCAGACCATCAGCTAAGGTCCCCAAGTGTGTGTTAAGTGGGAAAGGATGTGGAGTTGCACAGACAACCAGGATGTTGGCTTAGAAGCAGCCACCATTTAAAGAGTGCGTAATAGCTCACTGGTCGAGTGACTCTGCGCCGAAAATGTAACGGGGCTAAACACACCACCGAAGCTATGGCTTGAT
>NZ_WTWX01000006.1 GCF_009870785.1 Paenibacillus sp. An7 | reverse complement strand
TAAAGTTATTGAAAAGAGCGATATGCTCATTTAGAAAATGCTGACGAGAACTTAATGTTCTCTATTTCATTTGTTATGACCAACAAATGAAATTTGTATTGATTCACTCATGAGTTTTACTTGCGTAAAACTCCTCGTTGTTCAGTTTTCAAAGATCAATCTCGCTAACAACTTTCGTCGCCAGCAACTCTTATATCATATCAATTCCGGTTCAGAATGTCAAGCTTTATTTATCGAAGTTTTTAACTTCATTTATGAAGCTTGTTATTCAGTGTGTTGCTTACTGGCTAACTTCTTGGCCGGAATTAGAATATACCATGCTGATATTAATTATGCAAGTCTTTTTTATAAAAAATTAATAACCATTTTTTTAATGATCCTTTGCAGTATTCTAATCCATCATCACAATCTATTTCCTCTATATAAGTATAAAAATCTTACCTATCACTGAGATGTCGTCAACATGCGGAATTTTTAATCATCGATCGCGTTATCAAAGTCCACCAAGAAAGTATGTTGACTAACTGCTGTAACGATTCCCGTCAGTCCATAATTTCAACTGCTCTAGAGTTTCAGTTTGAAAAACTAAACCGTTTCGATCAAAAACCAAAATCATCGGGAGTTTCTTTATAAGCCGAGATCTTCTTTATAATCGACTGGACTGCCAGTCCTCCCATGTAAGGAATACCACGAGATACCTCCTGAAAACGATTAGGGAATACGTTTCTCAAAGTCCATTTCATCATATGGCGGCGTTGTAACTTTTCTTCTTTTGGCATAGTGATTTAAATGATTTTATCTGCAACAGAAGCTTTTTCATCTTCATTACTTGAACTTGCGGTTTCTGGTGTTAACAACACAGCTAACTTCTCACCTATTTTCAGATCCTCTGCTGTGTAGACGACGGATGTCATTAGCTTCCGTTTTACCTCGTAATATCTAAGCTAACAACACATGTTTTTATATCCATACGCTGCAAATAGCCTGTCATTATTTCTTTGCGGCACCCTTTTCCACAACTGTTCATCCCGATAACAAAAACACCGTCAGTGAGACTCCTAAAATAATCTCCTTATAATATTAATCCCCCCTCTATTATTAGTAACGATAAACAAAAAGAATATGGTTACGCCAAACCGCCCGTTAGTTAAATGAATGATCTATCAGGTTATTATTTTGTCAAGCTGCTGTGAGTATAAAAAAACGGAGCCTATCTATATAGAGACAGGCCCATAGATTAGATATCCATTTAAATTTACTTTGGATAGCATTTTTTTCTGTGATCTACTCATAATCTCATCTCACATCTACCTATACGATCCTCAATCACCTATTTTAAAACCTGATTTGGAATATCTTCTTTTTTTATTAAAATCCATTCTCTCGTATATGCTCCCTTGGAGAGCACTCTAACATAGGTATTCTGTTCCAGTTCTTTACTTGAAGAAAAAGTAATCTTCTTCTTCTCACCCTGCGCTGTGGCACCTGTCAGATTATATCTGTAGCGTATGCGTTCTTCTTTACCTTCGATTTTACCTGGCTTCGTAATTGCTGCATATACATACTGCTCTTTATATAGCGGATTGAACTGATCGAAATCCCGTTTGTATGCTATATATAGACCTGAGCAAATCACTGCAAAGACCAGAATAAAAGCAACTGTTTTTTTCATGAATATACCTCCGTTCATCGTTTTTATTACATAACATTTCTAACAATCTTCCGGTAGTAACCTAGCGTGAAGAGAGCAAACAGAAAATAGATAGCTGTATAGGCACCTATTGAAATAACGACTGGAATGGTAATGTCTGAAATAATAATGAATGAAGCAGCTTTAATCGCAAAGATCGAATGCAGCACACCAATAAACAGTGGGAAAAGAAACACAACCATCTGCTTTCGCGCAATGCCCTTCATGATCATCCTCTCGTCAAATCCAAGCTGCCGAAGCGTCTTAAAGCTCTGTTTTTCCTGCTCAGCCTCCGTCATTTGTTTGAAATAGAGGATGCTGCCGGTAGAAGCAAGAAATGCAAGTCCCAGAAAAGCTGCTATAAAAATAAACAGTCCAGAAAGCTCAAGAGCTTGTTTATATCGTGAATAGAAATCGGTCGAATAATATTCATCCTGATTATATTTCTGATATAGAGAAGAAGCTAAAGCAAGTTCTCCTATGTCTGGAACACGGTACGTATCTAACTGTACTCTCTCGTAACCGGCAGTACTAGACATGCGTTCCTCAAGTTCTTTGAACGTATTTTCAGATACTAAAAGCTGACTACCAGATATATTTGAATTCACGAGACTTTCCACGACCACTTTTTTTAACAGATAGCTGTCTATCTCTTCATTTGACTCCAATTCAATTTTTGTTGGATACCGTTTTGAAAAATCGCCGTCGTCAAATGCGGTAGAAGCATAAACATTGTACTCTACAGCCTCTCCGTATGAAGGTACGGATAACTTTTTCCCTGCTCTTTGAAGCTGTTCAGCTGGAAGCCATAACAAGTTTCTCTCTATGCGGCTGGATTCAGCAAGCGGATTAAGAATAACCCCATTCGTTCGGAACGCCTCAATTGGAGAATAGCGGAAGTTAATCCCTTCGCGTTCAAGCTCTGTTGTGAACGACTCTGCATCCTGCTGTCTGTTCTCAAATGAAAAGTCATAGGGCATCGCCATTCGAGTTTCTTGTTCCGCAGAATAGTAAGCAGAATAAGCCATCGCTACCAGGGTAATTGTTAATGCTGACAATATAGTAATCAAGGTAAGCGAGTTGGCATTCCCTTTCATTCGGTGCATCAGCGGAGCAAGTGACAAGCTATTATACAAGCCAAGATTCCCGTTTTTCCGTTTGCGAAGCCAAGAGAAGCACCACCGGATCGTTACCCGAAACAATAGATATGTCCCTGTTATCGTAGATACAAGTACCAATAGCGCATTTAAAGTTAGCTGTTCATCGACCATTCGACCCGACAATTCATAGCCATAACCAATAAGCACAATACCAAGCAAGGCATAAATAGCTGTAAGAATAGATGCTAATTTAGACGGTGGTTGACTGGATAAGTCTGGCTGCTGATCAGCTTGAAATAAACGTAACAGTGTACTGCGATAGATCATGAGTATCATCTGAATGGAAGTAATCACAACGACGAGAACAAAGACGATTGCCGTATCAAAAGTTGCGGGTAAGGAAAAGTCAATGGCAGGCAGTCCATCCAATCGAACTAATTTCATTAAGATCAGGACAAACAGACGCGATACTAACGCTCCGCAGATAATCCCTGCGATGAGTGCACCGAAACCGAGCAGTACATTTTCAATGATTAAATAACGAGCAACCCAGCCTTTGGAGAGACCGATCAGCTGATACAATCCAAGTTCACGGCTGCGCCGGCGTAGGAAAATTTGGTTAGATGAGATGGTGAAGATGATAATAATTACAATAAGCATGATGGCTGCAGACTGAAAAGCTACCATAAATCGATCACTAGATTGCAGCATGGACTGAACCTGCTGATCGTGCTGCAGGGAAGAGAAAACGAAAAACAGACTCATACTGAAAATTAAGGCGAAGAAATATAAATAGTAATGCTTCACATTTTGCCGCATGCTGCGAAGTGCTAATTCAAATACTGTCAATATGATCGCCCCCTAAGACAGCCTGGACATCAATGATCTCCTTAAAGAACGACTGTCTAGATTTTTCTCCGCGATACAGTTCGGAATAGATCTTCCCGTCTTTTAAGAAAACGACACGGTTGCAGTAACTTGATGCGACTGGATCATGCGTGACCATGATAATCGTGACCTTTCTCTCCCGGTTCACCTCCTCCATTACTGATAATAACGAGGAAGCAGACTTGGAATCTAAAGCACCCGTAGGCTCGTCTGCAAAGATGATGGAAGGCTTATGAATTAGGGCGCGGCCTGCTGCCGTGCGTTGTTTTTGTCCACCTGATATTTCAAACGGATATTTTTGCGAAAGTTCCTCTATTCCTAACACATCTGCTATCGCTGTGAACTCGTTCTCTGCCTGCTGTTTGCTTATTTTGCTAAGTGATAATGGCAGGAGGATATTTTCTTTTACTGTCAGGGTGTCAAGAAGATTGTAATCTTGGAAGATGAACCCGAGCTTGTTACGACGGAACGCCGAAAGAGCAGTATTATTCATGGTAGAGATATCTTCATTTTCGATTAAAATCGTGCCGTCCGTTGTCCGGTCTATCGTCGCAAGTACATTCAGCAGTGTTGTCTTCCCAGAACCGGATGGTCCCATAATCCCTACAAATTCTTTGCGAAGAACACGTAAATCGATTCCTCTTAATACTTGTTGGGCACCGCCCTTTGAACCATATGATTTATGAACGTTACGAGCGTGTAAAACGGTTTCTTGTTCATTCAATGCATTCATGTTTTGTTGTACCTCCCAAATTTGATTGTAGCTTAAGTGTACGCCTGAACTCCCGACCTGTCGTACGTTCTAGGTGACGAGCCGAGCAGGTAGATGACAAATTCGTCACGTTCATGAAAAAAGCAGTCAAGAAATGATCTTGGCTGCTTATAACGGAATATTGTTCTCTTGTCCTCTTCTAATCGTTTCGAATGCATTGGGATCTGAAAAAGTGATGCGCATCGTTGTACCTAACGTCTGACCTGGCAGGACATCAAGTGCAACGCCTATTTTCTCTGCTACCGTTTGGGCAAGATAGAGTCCGAGTCCCGTAGCAGCATTGTGAATTCTTCCATTCTCGCCTGTAAATCCTTTATCGAAAATACGAGGTAGATCATGCGGTTGTATCCCTGGACCTTCGTCAATTAAATCTAGGATAACTCTCTGTTTTTCCGTCACCGTTGTCATGAATGTAATCGCCTTGTCTTCGGGACTGTATTTAATGGCATTCGTCAATAATTGCCGGATGATAAACCGGCACCATTTACGGTCTGTAACGACCATGGCATCTTCTCCTTCGATGCTGACCGCCAAATTTTTCTCCATACACCAGGGAGCCAGTTCCCGGATTTCTTCTGCAGCAAGGCGCTGTATAGATACTTGTTCAAGCATGTAGTCCGATTCCAAGGCAGGAAGTCGCGACATATACAACTGACGGTCTATGAGCAAATGAATTCGCAACCATTCTGATTCCAGTCTACGTAAGTCTGGGTCACTTTTTCGTGTTCGAGCATCTAAAATCAGTTTCATAGCGGTAAGAGGGGTTTTCACCTCATGAATCCAGGAGGCAGTAAAATCATTTTCGATCATTTGGGCTTGTTTAGATTGAGCTAGCTTACGTTTGAACTGGTAGGCAGCCTCTCGTAATACATCGTTCGTTATGCGATCCAGTTCATTATCGGGTTCGGGGAGGCTCTCAACCCAGTCCGAGTCCATAACTTCTTGTAACTTCAATACCGCTGCTACATATTTAGTTTCTTTCTTGTAACGCCATAGAAAAAAAACAAGAAATAAAATGATATAAAGAGCATTTAAATAAAGGAGAGATGTAAATTCCACGCTTATTCCTTGCTCGATAAAGATAAGTAGATCGGTTAAGCCGAGCAGTCCGGCAAACAGCAAAATCCAGCTTTTTCTAGAACCGATATAATGGATTAACATTGCACTTTCCCTCCTTATAAAGTGACGGCCATATAACCCATCCCTTTCTTTGTCACAATTGCATCTGAAAGTCCAAGCGGTTCTAATTTTTGCCGCAAACGAGTGATATTCGCGGTGAGGGTATTGTCGTTCACGAACTGCTCGTCTTCCCATAGCTTACGGATCAAGTCATCTCGTGAGATCACAACATTGTTTTCCTTCACCAGCGCAATCAACAAGAAGAATTCATTTTTTGTTAAGTCTGCTTCCGCGTCTGAGTTCCGGATAAGGCCTCTTTTTAAATCAATCAAAGCAGCGTTCCATTCAAGAACATCTGTCTGGCTGTCTCCGTAAGCATACGTTCTGCGAAGAATAGCTTGGATTTTGGCATAGAGCACATCGGTATGAAATGGCTTCTGGACGAAATCGTCTGCCCCCATATTCAGCGCCATGACCATATCTAAGGGATGATCGCGTGAGGATAGGAAAATGATAGGCACCTCGGATACGGAGCGAATTTCTCTGCACCAATGAAAACCATCAAATTTAGGGAGTGTGATGTCCATGATAACAAGATGAGGTTGCTGATCAAGAAACGAATGCATGACTTCTTCAAAATCACTCGGTCTTGTCACACGAAACGCCCAAGATTCCAGCCCTGTTTTGAGCGCTTCAAATAACGCATGATCATCTTCAACTACGAATATAGTAAACTCCATCAAAGTGACCTCCTTCTATTTAAAAAATGAAAAAGCAGTCGATGTTCTATCGGCTGCCTCATTGTTTTATTCAACACATATAATGTCATACTAAACCACCTAGAAAAATTTAAAAAGATTCTGCTGTTTGTTGACTACGCGGTATTACATGAATAACAGGATCATCCACATCTACTCCTTGAACTTCCCACTGAGTGGATTCGTTCACCCCGTAATGAACTGTAATTGTTTTTTCCATATCTGAAACCCACAGGTCATCGCCTATAATAGCAGTGATCTCCGCTTCCAGTTTTGCTTTTCCTTCTGTGAATTTCACTTCCCATTCGTCCATAATTATAGGGGTTAAAAGGATTTTTTCATCCTTCTCTGCTGCAGCACCTAATAAAATATTGGAGGCTGATATCTCAGCATCTCGTATTACCTGATCGGGTGTAGGTAACTTGGGGTTAGGGTAAAGATCATCTCCACAAGCTACTAATCCAAAGAATAATAAAAAAATCAGGCTATTCATACAGAATTTTATGATGATGAACTCCCCTCTCTACTTTGCAGACTCCAAAAGCGTAACTTCAGGGATTTAGGTGATCAAGATCTGGGTGACTTTTGGCTTTGGCTGGACCTCCTACTTCGGAGCATTACCTCGTCCAGTCAAAACAAGCGGAGCACAGAGCTCGTGAACACCGTACTCCCATCCCACTTACGCTAATCACAGAACACCGTACTCCTCTTTCACGAACAAGTAATCAAGTCCTTCCTTAGATACGTTGCTTCAAATAAAAAGCAACGTCGTCCCCTGCCCACCCCCGTATCAGGGGGAGCTGTTTTCCCTCTCTACTTTGCAGACTCCAAAAGCGTAACTTCAGGGATTTAGGTGATCTCGAGATCTGGGCGACTTTTGGCTTTGGCTGGACCTCCTACTTCGGAGCAATACCTCGTCCAGACAAAACAAGTGGAGCACAGGGCTCGTGAACACCGTACTCCCATCCCACTTACGCCAATCACAGAGCTCGCGAACACCGTACTCCCATTCCACTTACGCTATCACCCTTACACCACGTTCTTTTTCAGCTGCGCATGATACAACTCACTATAAAATCCATCCTCCCCCAGCAACTCCTCATGCGACCCTTGTTCAATCAGCTTTCCATGCTGCATCACAAGGATTTTGTCAGCCTGACGAATTGTATTCAGCCTGTGAGCAATAACAAAGCTGGTTCTGCCCTGCATCAGGCGCTGCAATCCTTCTTGAATCTTAATCTCCGTTACCGTATCAATACTGCTGGTCGCTTCATCAAGAACAAGCATAGCAGGATTCGCGAGCATTGCCCGGGCAATAGCGAGCAGTTGCTTTTGACCCTGACTAATCCCGCTCCCATCAGCATGAAGTACTTGGTCGTAGCCGTTCTTAAGTCTAGTAATAAAAGAATGAGCATTCGCCATCTTTGCCGCTTCCTCTACTTCTTCATCGCTAGCGTCCAAGCGACCATAGCGGATATTTTCACGAATCGTTCCCTCAAAAAGGAATGAATCTTGCAGTACAAAAGCCATATGAGAGCGCAGACTCTTCCGCTGTATGGTCGTTACATCCTGACCATCTACGGTAATCGTTCCTTGATCAGGACTATAAAACCTCGAAATTAACTGAATCAGCGTGGTTTTACCTGCCCCTGTAGGTCCAACAAGTGCAATCATTTCCCCTGGTTTGGCTTCAAAAGAAATATCCTGAAGAGTAGTTCCCTTTTCTTCATAGCCAAAAGAGACATGTTCAAACTTCACTGCACCTTCTACATGGTCGAGTTTCTTAGCTCCAGCTTCATCTATTACCTCAGGGTCTTCATCCATAATTTCAAAGACTCGCTCCGCCCCTGCAATCGCAGATAAGATCGTATTCCACTGGTTAGCCAGGTCATTCAGCGGTCTTGTAAACTGCCGAGCATACTCAGCGAAAATAATAATGACCCCAACACTAATCGAACCTGAGATCGCCATAATCCCGCCAATCCCTGCAATAATGGCAAAACTAAGATTATTCAGCCCATTCATCAGCTTGGGAATAAAACCAGATATCGTCTGGGCCCAGAAACCAGATAGACGAATTCGATCATTGCGCTCTTTAAACGCAGTAAGAACTCGTTCCTCCTGAGAAAAAGCTTTAATAATCCGCTGTCCGGATAAGGTTTCTTCAATATATCCGTTCAGTTCTCCCAAATTACGCTGACGCTCCTTAAACAAAGGTCCTGTCCGTTTTGTAATCCAGCGCATACCTAGGGCCATCAAAGGTACGACGGTAAAAGTAAGCAACGTGAGCAGCGGGCTCAGTGTCAGCATGACAATAACAACCCCTGCGAGTGTCAAAATGCTGGATGTAATCTGAGTAATGGAACCATTCAAGGTTGCACTGACATTTTCAATATCGTTCGTCAGTCTGCTCATAATCTCGCCTTGCTGACGTTTACCGAAGAAAGGAATAGGCAGTCTATGAAGATGTTCAAATAAATCATGTCGCATCCGGTATACCGTTTCCTGAGCCACTTCAATCATCCAAATATTCTGCAAGAAAGCAAAGAGTGGATGAAGAAGATAGACTCCGCCGAGTGCCACCAAAAAGTACACCCATGTACGATCTCCCTCTCCCGCGAGATACGTATCTACCGCCGTACCAATAAGGTACGGTCCAAGCAGTGCTAACGCAGAAGTGAGAACGACCATAACAAGTACGAGAATCAGCTTCAGCCTTCTTTTTGCAAGGTAATCCCAGATTCGGCGCAGTGTCCACGACCAATTTTTCGCTTTGACTGCTTTTTTTCGGGTTCCCTGTCCAAGCTGATTTGTATCCTTCAGTGCCTCGGAACGCTCCTGACGAAATGGTTCGGCTAGTTGTTTAAGCATGCTGCGCCTCCTGTCCGTACTGGGATTCATAGATCCGGCGATATAGAGATGATTCTAAAAGCAACTGCTCATGTGTACCACTCGCAATCAGTCTTCCTTCATCAAGCAGTAAAATGAGATCTGCAGATAAAGTAGATGATATTTTTTGCGTAATAATAAACGTTGTACAAGATAATTCATTAAGTTCATATAAAAGGGCAGCTTCCGTCTTCACATCGAGCGCACTTGTACTGTCATCGAGAATCAAAATTTGCGGATGACGAACGAGTGCTCTAGCAATAGATAGACGCTGTTTTTGTCCGCCTGACAGGTTGACACCCCGCTGCCCAAGCATGGTATCGTAGCCATTTGGCAAGGAGAGAATCGTATCATGGATTTGAGCTTTGCGAGCAGCCTCTTCCATTTCCTCAAGGCTGGCACTCTGATTGCCCCAAGCGATATTGTCACGTACGGAACCGGTAAACAGGACCGCTTCCTGCGGTACGTAACCAATCGCGTCTCGAAGTTGTTCCACCGGTATCTCTTGAATATTCTGACCCTGAATCGTAATTGTCCCCTCATTTGGCTCATATAACCTGAGGAGCAGCTGAACTAGCGAAGTTTTTCCCGATCCCGTGGCACCCATAATAGCAATCCGCTCACCAGGCTTCGCCTGAAATGTAATATCACTTAGAACATTCATCTCCCCTTCTGGATAATGAAAATGAACGCCTCTGTACTCAATGGTCCCTTGTAACGTTGCAGGACTGGGAGAACTGGTACTCTCCTTGGTATTGTACACATCCTGATCCGTTTGCAAGACTTCCTGAATTCGGTCTACGGAAGCATTAGCCCGGGAGAAAGTTGCTACGATCCATGACAGCATCGATAATGCTCCCATTGTACGAACGGAATAGTTGATCACGGCGACGACTTCCCCGAGGGAAGCACTGCCCGTTACGACAATCTCTTTGCGTCCAAACCATAAGATGAGCAGAACACTTGCGTTCATAAGAAGCATAATAAAAGGCATGGTTGTCTCTGCGAGACGCTGAGCTGACATCGTTGAAGTCATTAACTTATGTATGGAACGGCCAAATCGTTCTACCTCATGACCCATACGCACAAACACACGAATAAGCCGTATACCAATGAGGTTTTCCTGCGCCACTCCATTCACTTCGTCCAGCCGATTCTGTACATTCCTAAAGAGAACCGACACCTTTTTCATAATGAAGAAAATAAAAATGAGCAGGATGGGCACCGTGACCGCTAGAAACAATCCCAATTTCACGTTGACAATCAATGCCATAATCACACTGCCGATGACAACCAGCGGTAACCTTGTTGCAAAGCGCAAACTCATAAATACCGTGTCTTGAATTTGTGTAATGTCTCCAGTAAGCCGAATAATAAGTGAAGATGTAGCAAAACGGTTGAAAACTGCGTAAGAAAATGCCTGCACTTTTTCGTACAAAGCTTCCCTAAGATCCGACCCAAAACCCTGACTGGCATGCGCTGCATAAAAAGAACTCGAAATCCCTGCTACAAAGGCGATTACCGCACTACCCAGCAAAAATCCGCCCCATGTCCATACCACGCTCAGGTTCTCCTGCTGAATTCCATCATCAATAATCTTCTGAATGAGATAAGGTTGAATCAGTTCTACCATAAGCTCGAGCAGCAGCATAAAGAGTGCAGCGATTGCGGCTACCCGGTATTTCCGTAAATAAGTAAACACTAGGGCCATATTCATTCCTCCGAATTTGAAGCATATAGTCATAATCTAAATATTTCTACTCCACTAATACCCTAAATCATACACTAATATCCATATTATAGCGCATACATCCACCTCATTCTTCACTCCACGAAAATTAAACTGTAAAAATTCAGAAGTTTAAGATACATTCAGTTCAACTTTTAATTTAATTCATTTCGGTCTTGTCAAAACAAAATGTACTAACAATTAGATTTCTTATCTCACTTTCTTGCCCGTTGAAGACAAAAAAGCAAGTAATACAGCGGATTAAGTGTCAATAAAAAACCCTTTATTATTGCTAAGATCGTCTCATCTCAGCAATAATAAGGGGTCATGATAAGCTTACCTATATTTTGACCATACAATAACAATACAATAAATGGGTGCTTTTCAATTCACTCTTACGAGAGCATCCCTCTATATATTCCAGGAACAGAACCTTCAATAACGGTAGCACTCGTTGTTTTTTCATAAAATGGAGCCGGTCCTGCTCCTCCGATAATCGCATATCCGTAGCCTTCCTGCTTCATATAATCCAGTGCATACAGCAGCAGCATTTTTCCAATTCCTCGTCCACGCTCTTTCTCATCCACTCCGGTAGGACCAAAAAAACCTTTAGCCGTAGCGTCATAACAAGCAAATCCAAGCATCTTACCGTTCTCTACCGCGATAAGACATGTTATAGGCAACCTGGCAAAAGCAACTTCCGCTTCACTTAGCCATCCCTTTCCGAAATGCTTTCCCACCCAGTCAGCGACAACGTGCTTCTCTGGTGCGATCGCACGGCGGATCGTAACCCCTGTACGCTGTTCATAACTTCTTAGTGGTTCTACTTCAGGCAAGTCATATAGTTTCACGAGCATATCGGGCATAAGGAGTACCTCCGCTGATTTTTTGCATCGATGTTGAACAAGAATAATCTTGAGCAGCATACTGTTCGACATAGAGCAGGTATATTTGGAATTCATTCTATAAGTATACTTGGATGATGGTCTTATTGGCATGTTCTAATGCGCTGTCTATTTGCAATAACTTGCGATTATGAGTTAAACCTCATAGTTATATAAATTTGGTAAAATATTAAAAAATTCCCCTGATCATCTGACAAGGTAGTAACCTTGAAGATATGGCAGAGGAATTTTGGATTTTACGTTGTAATCCTAGTTATAGATTTGCGATCGTTATTATGTACGTAAAAAGCTTAGCCAGATCTCTTGAGGCATTCGGTCCCAGCTGAAGCGCGGGCTTGCCCGAACTCATCATAATATCACCATAGATTATGCCCCAGTCACTTGTAAATTTCGGCTTTATTGGCTCTGGCGGTTCAAGACCATACTTATCTATTATCTGTTCCGTTAATTCGTTAGATAATGACAAGTCCTTTCCCTCATCAGGGTTGTTTATCCTCTCCATCTTAGTAGAAATCGTACTAATGCTATCTGCTTGTATTTTGCTCTTAGTCGCCTCCTGAGCTTCAGCAGTTTCGAGTTGAAACAATAAGAGAACTGCACATAAGAAGGCACAAATCATTCCTTTATTCATTTCTTTTCTCCCCTATCTAAAACATATCTCTTCGTAAACAACGGTAAAATGCTATAATTATGGTTAAATATTAAAAATTACCACATCATTATCTTTATCTTAAAATGAAAAGCTACTATAACACAGAATCATCGTTCTCTCCATGGTTAGAATCTATAATAAGGAGGCGCAAAATGGTATTTTTGATACTTTTACTCTTACTCATTATTATTTTCTTGTTGCTTAACATTAATGCTAAAATTCCACCGCGAGATTATGTGAAAGAGGCTCTCGAGAGAGATGAAAAATGGCGTCAGGACATGAAAAAGAAGAAAGAACAGGAACAATGGGAAACGTAAGGATTCCGGTACTCATCCCAAATAAAAAATGGATACCGCTTTGGTATCCATTTCTGACTGCAGGCAAACTAGCTTAAACTAGTTTGCCTGCAGTCTTTTTTTATTGAAATCACGTATTAATTTTAACCAGTTTCTTCTATTTAAATAGTAAGCTTATTCCAGACCTACCGTAACATTTACATTTCCTTTAATGGCTTTAGAATAAGGGCAATAATCATGAGCTAGTTTTACATACTTCTGTGCTGTTTCCTCATCCAATCCATCGATACGAACGTTCAGTTCGACTTCTAGTTTAACTCCGTTATCCTCAGGATCTGCTTTTAACATCACCGTCGCTGTTACTGTACTCTTCTCAATCTTTACTTGATTCTTCTTCAATTGAAACTCTAGGGCAGAGTTAAAGCAAGCACTATATCCCGCAGCAAACAGTTGTTCCGGATTGGTCGCTGTCGTTTCTTTTCCTCCAAGTTCAGGCGGGGATGCAACTTCCAGCAGGAATGTATTATCTGGTGATTGTACAAACCCTTGGCGTCCACCTGTGTTGATCACGGTTGTTTCATATAATGTTTTCATTGTTTTATTCTCCTTTAGACTACTCATGTATTTTTGTTTTTTTGATTCCTTCTAGTTTCAATTCATCTTAATAATTCCATCTTAACTTAATTAAGCTCAAACATATTTAATTATCAACAATTCAATTGTACACAATTTAATATTGAAAGTAAATCCTTTTTTAAAAATGAATGTATTTTATTCTCTTTGCTCTTTTCAGATATCCCGAAAATCGTTTTTTCAATACAGAACACGATCTGTGTCCTTTTTAGATATGTCCCTAGGTTGTAGGGGACAAACCCCACTATCTTTCCTTTGAATTTGTCAAGAGCTTTGTTTAGAATTTCTATTGAATCCAGTAAAAAAACCTTATACAATTTCTAGTTGCAAGTTGATATCGTTTCTGAAAGTCTGTCCAGTTTGTTTTTCGTATACTTTTTACAAGGAAGGTGGATTCATGAAGAAACCCAGTGAAAGAACGATTCAAATGACCCGGTTTCTTCTTGCAATGCCAGGCCGCTTTGTAACCGTACGTGAGCTGTCAGATGAATTGGATGTTAGTGAAAAAACGATTAAACGCGAATTGTCAGCTATGGAAGAATGGCTCAGCGATTATGCTCTTACGCTAAACCGCAAACCCGGAGCTGGTCTTATGCTTGAAGGAGAACCTTCTGCTTTTGAAACCGTTGGTAACTTTATCGAAAGCTTTAAAGCTCCCGCCAGTTATTCCCGAGATGAACGTCGATATTTTATTGTTAGTGAGCTTTTGCTGAGTTCTGAACCGATCAAACTTTTCACATTCGCATCAAGATTTAAAGTGACGGAAGGTACACTTAGCCATGATCTGGATCTTATAGAAGGTTGGCTCGAAGCCTTTCATATTAAATTAGTACGCAAACCCGGATACGGGGTTTATGTAGAAGGCACCGAAAAAGATTATCGTGCTGCACTCATTCATCTGCTTCATGAAAGCGTAGATGAGTATGAACTCATTCGTTTAGTTCGCGACCCATTGAATGAAAGCGGTCAAAAAATAGGGAGAATTCAGCACCATATTCGTAACCGTTTATTGAATCTTGTTGAAGATCGTACGATCGTAATTATTGAAAAGAATTTGACAGAACTCGAAGAAAGAACCGGGATGAAGCTGACTGACAGCGCCTTTATTGGGCTTGCCGTTCACCTTGCTCTTGCGATCGAGAGAATCAAAAAAGGACAGCGTATTAAGGTCCTACCAAGCGTGCTTCGTGAACTGCAATTGCATCCTGATTTCAATGCAGCTCAGATGCTTGTAAATCGCTTAGAGGAAGCCCTCGATTTAACGATTCCTGAAGATGAAGTTGGCTACATCACCATGCATCTAAAGGGTGCCGAGACAAGGATTCAAACCGAAGCAGAATCAGAGGCGGCTTATGAGAATATAAGTTTTGAACTCGTTCGTTTGGCTCGAAAAATTCTGAAAGAAGCAGAATCAGAAACCGGTTTTGAATTGAAAAGTAACAGCAAGCTTTTCTATGGTTTTATTAGTCATCTTGGTCCTGCCATCGAGCGATTAAAGCTTGGGCTCGATATTCGGAACCCTCTTCTCTCTCAGATTAAGGAGCAGTATGGTGACACTTATGAGGTAGCAAAAAAGTGCGCCAAAGTGCTAGAAGATTATCTGGAAAAGCCTGTACCGGAAGCGGAAATCGGTTACATTGCCCTCCACATCGGAGCGATGTCGGAGTATGCAGGAGTTAAGTACAGGGAACGACCTGTTCGCGTCTTAATTGTATGTGCAAGCGGGATGGGCACCTCTAGTCTTCTCCAAACTCGAGTGAGGAAACAGTTTCCCTCTTTACAAGTTGTCGATGCCATCTCTGCTGCAGAAATCAGTGAGCTTGATGAACAAGTCGATCTGGTAATCTCCACAGTAGAACTAACAAGTAAAAGACAAGTAGTCAAGGTATCCCCTCTTCTTGGAGACGCGGATATAAAAAGCATAAGATCTGCTTTAGAGCATCTTGAACCTTTGCCAGAACTACAGCCTGCTTCAAAGGAAGCAACCGCTTATCTGCCAGCTACTCTTGAAAAGCAGAAGAATCTGATTCAAGGTATTCAAGACCTTATGAATAATCTGGTGATTGAAGATCAGGTGGAATCTAGGACAATCAATGAGCTGATCGATAAGATTGCTAGACAATTTACGACCAAGGAGGAAGAAGCTTCAACGCTCAGCCTCGAACTGCATGATAGGGAACGACTTGGAGAAACGATCCTTTCTACAGAGGGAATCTTTTTATTACACTGCAGATCGACTGTGATTCATCGTTTAGCACTTGGTATTATTCGCTTTAAGGAACCGCTGACCTATGGCACAGATAGTGATGCGAATCTCTATTCTGCCATCATTTTATTAGCTCCAAAACAAAGCGAACGTACGTATCTGGAAGCAGCGAGCGAAGTCAGCAAATCACTGATAGACCGTCCTGGCTTTGCTATTCGTTTAAGTGTAGCTCGCCGAGCTGCCCTAACGAAAGAAATTCAAGGTATTTTGAAAGATCTATATTTGCGAAAAATGGAACAATATACAATGGAGGTCGAACAAATATGAGTACGCTGGAAGTTACTAGCGAATCTGTCCCTAAAAAAACGGGCAATATCAAACAAGCAACTCAGAAATTCGGTCGTTTTCTAAGTGCAATGGTTATGCCGAATATCGGTGCCTTCATTGCTTGGGGTCTTTTGACTGCTCTCTTTATTGAGGCAGGTTATTTCCCTAATGCTACACTAGCATCCCTTGTGGATCCAATGATTAAATACCTTCTTCCATTGCTGATTGCTTATAGCGGCGGTAAAGCCGTTCACGATCATCGAGGCGGGGTACTAGGTGCCATTGCCGCAATGGGGGTTATCGTTGGAGCTGATATTCCGATGTTTATCGGTGCCATGATTATGGGTCCGCTCGGCGGATGGGTAATCAAGCAGTTTGATAAATACATCGGAAGCAAAACTCCTTCTGGTTTTGAAATGCTTGTTAACAACTTCTCTGCCGGTATTATCGGGATGATTCTTGCTATTGCAGGACTTTTCGGTATCGGACCTGTCGTTGCTGCTTTCACTAACATTCTGGCATCCGGTGTAGATGCGATGCTGAACTGGGGAATTCTCCCGCTTGTATCCATCTTTATCGAACCAGCAAAAATTTTGTTCTTGAACAATGCAATTAACCATGGAATTCTGAGCCCAATTGGTATTCAGCAAGCAGAATCTACGGGCCAATCGATCATGTTCTTGCTTGAAGCAAACCCAGGACCAGGTCTTGGTGTATTGCTTGCTTACAGTATTTTCGGAAAAGGTTCCATCAAGGGATCCGCACCAGGTGCAGCAATCATTCATTTCTTCGGTGGTATTCATGAGGTTTACTTCCCGTATGTCCTTATGAAACCAATTATGTTCGTATCTGTTATCGTATCTGGTATGGCTGGCGTATTCACATTTAACATGCTTGATGCGGGTCTAATTGCTGCATCTTCTCCAGGAAGTATCATTGCGATCATGGCAATGTCAGCAAAAGGTTCTTATCTCCCTATTCTTGCGGGTGTTCTTGTATCTGTTGTTGTATCTTTCTTGCTCTCTTCCTTATTCTTACGCAGATCTTCTGCAGATGAACAAGACCTGGAAAAAGCTAAAGAAGCAGTAGCAGGCATGAAAAAAAGCAGTAAAGGGATCTCAGAGACTCCTGCAGCAAACTTGAATGACAAAGCGGAAATTAAGAAAATCATCTTTGCATGTGATGCGGGTATGGGTTCAAGTGCAATGGGTGCTACTTCTTTCCGTAAAAAAGTAAAAGCAGCTGGTCTGCCGATTGATGTAACAAACACAGCGATCGAGAATATTCCAAACGATGCAGACATTGTTGTTACTCAGCAGAACCTGACACCACGGGCTAAAGGAAAAGCACCGAATGCAATTCACGTCTCAATTGATAACTTCGTTAACAATCCGATTTATGACAAGTTAATTGCAGACTTAAAAGCAAAACAAGAACAAAGTACTTCTCCAGTACCTGAACACGCAAAAGAGGATGTATCTGGTGCAGCAGACAAAGCAGTTCCTGAAGAAGTGAAAGAAACTTCCGAAGATACAAAAGGCGGCGATGTACTACGTAAAGAAAACATTGTACTTCAGCTTCCATCTGAAAGTAAGGAAGATGCAATCCGCCGTGCAGGTGAAGCCCTTGTTGCAGCAGGATATGTAAAACCACATTATGTGGATGCTATGATTGAACGTGAAGGGGTAGCAACAACTTACATCGGTAACGGTGTAGCGATTCCTCACGGAGTAGGCGATGCGAAGAAAGAAATTAAAACAAGCGGTATTGTCGTTCATCAATATCCAGAAGGTGTTGAATTCGAAGGCGGCCGTGCATATCTCGTTATCGGGATCGCTGGAGCAGGTAGAGAACACTTACAGATTCTCACGAAAATTGCAGAAGCCATTGAAGATGAGTCTACCGTAACAAGACTGGCACAATCCAAAGATCCTAATGAAATCTACAGCATTTTCGGAGAATAAAGAATACCAAATCTTTAAAACGAAAGCGGGTTTTTCATATGAAAAAAGCAATTCAATTTGGAGCAGGAAATATTGGGCGCGGCTTTATCGGCGCCCTTCTCTCCCAAGCTTCTTACCATGTCGTATTTGCCGATATTAATGAACAAATGATTAATGAACTAAACGAGAAAAAAAGCTACCAAATCCATATTCTTGATCTAGAGCAAAGACAAGAAACAATTACGAATGTTTCCGGTGTACTCTCCAATGGTCCAGATATCGTTAATGAAGTGGCTGAGGCCGACATCGTAACGACTGCAGTAGGTCCGAATGTTCTGAAAATCATTGCTTCTACGATTGCTAAAGGTATTGAAGCTCGCAGAGAAGCAGGCAGAGGTGTTCTGAATATCATCGCTTGTGAAAACATGGTTGGCGGAAGCAAGCACTTGGAAGAACAGGTATACACTCACTTGTCCGAGGCAGGTAAAGCATATGCTGAGAAAAATGTAGGTTTTGCTAACTGTTCAGTAGACCGTATCGTTCCTCCTTACCAAGGCGAGAGTATGCTTGATGTCGGTGTTGAGTCTTTCTACGAATGGATCGTAGAAGAGCCTTCCCTTAAAGGTGAAGTACCTCAAATTCCAGGTATGAAATTGACAGATAACCTGCTTGCTTATGTACAGCGTAAACTATTCACACTAAACACTGGTCATGCAATTACCGCTTACCTTGGTTACCTGGCTGGTATGGAGACCATTGAAGAAGCAATCAATAATGATGAGATTCGCACAGTGGTGCGTCAGGCAATGGAAGAAAGCGGCGATGCCCTGATCAAGAAACATGGTTTTGATAAAGAAGAACACTATAAATACATTGATAAGATTGAAAAACGCTTTAAAAACCCATATATTCGCGATGAAGTTATTCGTGTAGGTCGTGAGCCATTGCGTAAGCTCGGTCCTGCTGATCGTCTAGTAGGTCCTGCTAATATGGCGATTCAATATGGACTTGGCCATGTTGCTCTTCTAAAAGGTATTGCAGCTGCATTCCATTATGATAATCCGCAAGATCCGCAGTCTAAAGAGTTGCAAGAGCAAATTGCCCAAAATGGCATCGAAGCTACTGTATACTCTGTTACTGGATTTACGGAAGGCAGTGAAGATCACCGTATCATCTGTGAAGAATATGCGAAGACTTCCAAAGCTTAATACATGCTATATGAAGCTGAATAGCTCAGCCGTCATCCTCTAAGGATGACGGCTTTTTATATTTTTAGTGCAGCTTTCTCTGCTGAAATGGTTCTATTGGTCTATATGTAGTTACAAATTTATCGTTTTGATGAGTGTTGAGATTGATATTTGTATATAAGGTTTTTCGCAAATATGTTAAATGTTTTATCCATTTGGGTATTCTATAAGTATATTTAAATGATAAACAGGACTAATTACACCTTGTTTTCGCTAAGGAAATTCCTTTATATTTAAAGAAAGCGATTACAAAAATATGACTTCACTTTTTTCTTCCTGCTACCGACATAGTTATTATGAACTAATCAAAAGCGAACGGAGGAATTTCTATGATGAAAGAACTACAAATTGCTGAGCAAAAAGGTTATTCTGTACATCTTTCCTTAACCGATGGATCTGTTTATTCAGGGGTCGTAAGTCTTCAGCTTCCTTATAAGAAGCTTCGTCTAAAACACACACAAGGTATCGTCAGTATTCCTTTTCAGGAAATTAGACATTGCTCTACGCTCATTCCTGTCCCATTTTGAATTCTAAACCTCTATCCTATATTATTTTTCACTTGATCAGCCGATGTCCACTCTTTTGATAAGGAGCGAATATCGGCTTTTGTTATGGATTCTATCCCCTATTCCCCTATTTCTCGCAAGCAATCCCATCCTTATCCCGATCTTTTGATTTATTTGCTTCATACAGCGATGCAGAAACATGTGGTTTATATTTCGTTTTGCCTCCCTTATTTTTAATGGAAGAAGACTTGGCGACTCCGCCTTTATACACTTTGTTCAGCTCAGTACAGTTCTTATACTTCTTTGCGCCTTCAGCATGAATCTCACCCATTACCCCAAATGATATGGAAACAGAAACCATAGTTACCAACAACACTTTTAGGAATTTTCTCATTTACACACTACCCCCGATACGATATGTATACAACACCATTATTTATTTTAAACTAACCTAAAAGGAAATTAAATGAAATAAATAGAAAAAACCCTTTAAAAGGGCTTTTTCGTCTCTTTTTTCTGTCTCTTTTTTTCTTTTTTGTTGCTCACTTATTGTCCCAACATAAACAAACTTACAGCACCTAGAGCCAAAATCACCATAGAAAGCACTTGAATCCATGATCGAAGCTCCCAATACCGAATAGCGTAGACCACAGACATACTGAGGAAAAACCAGCCTAGAGAAATACCTGAATTCACTAGCGATATAATTAATAAAATTAGGGCGAGGGCGGTAACAACAGCCTCCGCTATAACAAACTTAGGATTGCGTTTTTTCTTATCCGGGTTCAGGATATAAATCACCTCCGGATACCATTTAACCATAGGTTCTAGTCACTTGAAAACAGCTTGTCTTCATATACATATGTCCTTATTTCACACCATTATATACAAACGCTTTAATAATCGATCGCTGTGCAAAGAAGAAAATAATTAGAATGGGGATAACAAGTATCAAATTGCCTGCCATTAGTACATTCCAGGTGGTTAGTCCTTCTGTTTCTCGAATCTTGGCAATCCCGAGCGGAAGGGTCCGCGCCGTTTCGTTCGTTGTCATCACGAGCGGCCAGAAATAATCATTCCAGTGACTAATAAAACTAAACAATCCGAAGGTAATAAGTGCAGGACGAGCCATTGGAATCATGAGCTTTATCATGATCTTCCACTCTTTTGCTTTATCTAGACGAGCTGCCTCAATAAGTTCATTCGGCACTTGCTTGAACGATTGGCGCAGAAGGAATATCCCGAATGCACTGGATGCAAAAGGTAGAATCAGCCCAAGATGCGTATTAAGCAGATTCCAGGAACTAAGTTCAAGATATACTGGCAAGAAAATGAGCTGAGAAGGAATCATCAGTGTGACCATGACAAGTCCAAACAAAATACCTGATCCCTTAAACTCAAATCTCGCAAACGCATACGCAGCAGGAATAATCGTAATCATCTGCAGCAGCAGTATGCCTGCTGAGATCATCACGCTGTTCATAAAATAGTGAAGAAACGGTCCTGAGTTCCAGGCTTGAATAAAGTTTTGCCACTGCGGAGCTGCCGGAATCCACTCAGGCGGAAAGATCATCGTTTCCGGCAGTGTTTTCAGTGACGTGGACACCATCCAAACAAAGGGTAAAGCAAAGATGAGAACAAGCACTCCCATTAGAATCACATTAATGACAGTAAGGAGGCGGTTCATCACCTTCATACTGCTTGCTTCCTCTTTCACCTTGTCTCCGGATGTGCGTTTTACTCTTGCTGCTGGTTCAAGCATATTCATAAGTAGCCTCCTCTCCCTGTTACCGATAATGCACCTTTTTGGATAATAGCCGGAAATAGATAAGGGTAAGGATCCCGACAATCACCAGCAAAATCACTCCCGCGGCTGAAGCATAGCCAATCTTAAAGAAACGGAAACCATATTGATAAATGTAATAGACCAAGGTGTTTGTGGAATTCACCGGCCCGCCCTGTGTCATAATGGCAATCGTCTCAAACACCTGAAAGGAACCAATCATACTCATAATTGCCAGGAAAAACAGCGTTGGAGATAACATCGGCAGCGTTAATCGCATAAACGTACGCCATGGTTTGGAACGATCCAGTGCAGCTGCTTCATATATACTTTGCGGAATACTTTGCAAGCCAGCAATAAAGACAAGGGTGTTAAATCCAATCCCTTTCCATACGGCAACCAGAATGAGTGACATGAGGGAAGTATCCGGATGAGATAACCACTCTAATGGCCCAAATCCAAATAAGCTGATAACCCAGTTCAGCAGCCCATACTCAGGGTCCATCAGCCAGCTCCATAATAGTGAAATGGATACTAAAGAAATAATATGCGGACTGAATATGGCCCCTTGGACAAATCCATAGAAAGCTCCGGAACGATTTAACCAAAGAGCCAGCAGTAAAGAAATACTAAGGGTGAGAAGAACCGTAGAAACGGTGTATATTGTCGTATTTAGTATGACTTGACGAAACTCATCATCCGACAATAAGGCCGAAAAATTTTGCAAACCGACATAATCCTTTGTAGGGCTGACAAAATTCCAGTCAAAAACGCTGAGATATATCATATAAAAAATAGGATAAATGAAAAACACTCCAAATACGGCTAGTGCCGGCGTTACCATTCCATAGGGTCTAAGCTTATGCCATATGCTTGATGTCGAACTCATCATGCCTCTAGCCTCCTCCGCTCACCGAAATGAGTTCAAGAGATGCAGGCGTTCCATTTAGAGTGACAGCAGCTCTATATTCCGCTTGTCTTACCCTCTTCCCGCTAGAGTCAAAATAGTACACCTGCTCATATGGAATCGTCACGGTAACCATGTTATTCATCATAAGAGGAGCAAGGAATGTTTTAACGGAAAACATACCGAAGCTCGACTGGATCTGGTATATATTCTCTGCCCCGAGACTTTCCCTGGTAACGATTTCTCCACTGATTCTAAGGCCTTCTCCTTTTAACTCATGCCCGTCTTGCAACTGTGCGTGCTCAGGACGAAATCCGAAATGTCCAATCTCTTCTTTGCCTTTTGCCGATAAAGAAGGAAAATGAATCCCTTTATAAGGCAGAATATTCATCGCAGGTGTTCCAATAAACTGAGCAGCAAACTGGTTTGCTGGATTATGGTACAGCTCAATGGGAGAAGCCGCTTGCTGAATGACCCCTTTATTCATAATGACAATCTCATCGCCCATAGACATCGCCTCTACCTGATCATGGGTTACATACACAAACGTCGTTCCCAGCCTTTTATGCAGCTGAATCAGCTCTGTCCGCATCTGATGGCGGAGCTTCGCATCAAGGTTACTGAGGGGCTCATCGAGAATAAAGACCTCTGGTTTCTTAACCATAGCGCGAGCAAGAGCGACACGCTGGCGCTGTCCGCCGGAGAGCATCTCCGGCTTCTTTTTCATATAATCACTCAGGCCTACAATTTCTGCGATATCCGCAATCAGTGTCTCGCGTTCCTTCTTCGGAATCTTCCGGTTAATCAGTCCGAATTCAATATTGTCATGAACATTCATCGTTGGATAAAGTGCGTAGTTTTGGAATACCATCGCCACATCACGCATACCTGGAGGCACTCCGTTCACTCGCTTTCCATCAATAAAAATATCTCCGCTGGACTGGTCATCAAGCCCCGCAATCATGCGGAGCGTTGTTGATTTACCACAGCCAGATGGACCGACAAGCACCGTAAATGAACCATCTTTTATCGTAAGGTCAAGGTCCTTAATTACCTCTTCCTGTTTAAAAAACTTACTGATTCCTTTTAGTTCAATTTGGCCCATCTTCTCCACTCCTTTTATTTACTTAACAGTGTATTGGCTTTCTCATTGGCTTCATTCATCGCATCCTGAGCAGAGATTTTAGGATCAAGCAATGTTTTCTCAATGGCATTCTTTACGATCTTCGCAACTTCTGGATACGCCGTCTCCATCGGACGAGGTCTGGCATAAGCCAGCTGATCTACCGCAACTTTATATTGCGGGTATTCCTTATAGAGCGACTGTAATTCTTCACTTTCGAGTGCTGAGATGCGAGTAGGCAGATATCCTGTATGTTTGCTCTGATATGTTGTACTTTCAGACGTTGTCATGAAGGTAAGGAATTCCCAAGCTGCCGCTGTTTCTGCTTCACTAAGTTTTGATGTAATGACGAGCTGACAACCGCCTGTAGGAACGCCATATGATTTATTCGCCGGCATAAAGGCCGTGTTAAATTCAAAGTTATTTCCTTGTGAGATTTCAATAGCACCGGCAACCCCTGCGGTTGAACCAAATCGAAATGCAGATGTCTGGTTAGCCCAGTCTTTTTCCGCTGTTGCTCCGGCTTCATCCCCAACTGGAATTTTAATGATTCCTTCGCCGGCTAATTTCTTCCAGAACTCTACAGGAGCAACACCTTCAGGAGAGTTAAATAACGCCGACTTCCCATCATCCGCTAATACCTGACCACCAGACTGTGCTACAAGTCCCTCGTAGAACCAGATATCGGTAGGCATTGTCATTGCTGTTTTCCCTTTTGATTTCAATACTTTGCCGTACTTTTCGAATTCGTCCCATGTCTTCGGTCCAGCAGGATCAAGCCCGGCCTCTTCTAGAAGGCTGACATTCATATACATAATCGGTGTACTGCGCATAAACGGCAACCCGTATAGCTTGCCATCCACATAGGCATTCCCCATCAGTCCTGGATTGAAATCATCAATCTGCAGTTTTTCTTTATCTTGTTCTGCTAAAGCCGTAAGCTCGGTGATCATTCCGTACCTGGCAAAGGTCCCAGTGGAGGAAATCTCTAGATCCGATACGGCCGGCGCATTGTTTGCAGCAAAAGCAGCTTGTACCTTGGCATGTAAATCATCATAGTTGCCTTGGTACTCAGCAACGACTTCGATTCTATCCTGAGACTCATTAAAGCGTTTGACTAATTCTTGTTTTGCCTCTTCGATCTTTTCTCCATAGGCATACCAGTATTTAATCTGTATCTTCTCTTCCATATTTCCGCTGTTCCCGGGGGCAGCACCTGCCTTACTTGTTACATTGCTACCTCCTGAATCCGTACCGCAAGCAGCAAGCAAAACGCTCATTCCTAGTACCAATGTTAATAAGTTCCTTCTCTTTCCTCTTCTCATCCTTTGTATCCTCCTTAGAATGAACTTCATGAACCTAACCCCAGCTACCTGATATAACAAAAAGAAACCTCGATCAGATCAAGAACAGCCAGTTACAGGCTCTCTTGATCCGATTAGGTTTCTCCATCACTCCAACCCGGGTACTTATTTACTTGTCAGGAAATACGTTAGTTCTCTTATCTCTTCTCATCATAAGACGTTACTGTTAACCGAATTAAAGAATCATGTTAAGTAAGAATAAACTTTATAGATTAGATTTCGAAGAAATCGTCCTAGAATGATTTTTCCCACATCTGCTGACTAGACGAAGAAATGGCGGTTGCTCCCTCCAATATACATGCTTCCGCATGCTCTCGTTTTCGCAAAAGTCCTCCGGAGATGACGGGAATGTCTGTCATTTCTCTCACCTTGTGAAGCACCTCGGGAATACGTGCCGGCATGATTTCAATCACATCCGGTTCTACCTGAGCGAGACTTTGCGCAATATTGGTAAGCCCATCCGAATCAACAAGGAAGAATCGCTGGATGGTAGTAAGCCCTAATTTCTGTGCTTTCTTGACGACTTGGATCTTCGTTGTAATAATCCCGTCCGGCCGTATGGCATTCGCTACATATTCAAGCCCCTGCTGATCATAAGAAAGCCCCCCGATCTTCTCCACATGCACGAATACCGGAATATGATGCTTTTGAAATAATTCCACATAACTTTTAATTACACCAATGCTTCCGGTAAGAAGGAATACTGCACTCAGCTGATCTCGATAAGAAAGGGCGGTTTCAAGATAACGCACATCCCGAACGGACGCGACATTACGATACTCGGATAGACGTTTTAGCAGATCCTCCACAGCATGCTGCTGTTTTGTTTTTCTAGCGGAAAGTTTGGGGTTTTCTACTCCTAGAGCTAGCTGAGATACACGGTTAGACATGCGCTTTATCTCCTCCGCGTCTTTTGTCTGCACTAATTTGCAGGTCCTCTTCATTCAGCTCCGCTTCCAATGCTTCAAATAAATCTGCTTCGTTCAATCGCTCACCCAGCAGTTGCACAGAGCATTCCCGTTCCTGTTGTTTTCCGCGAGCATGCGGAGTGGCTCTAAAATGATTCATATAAGTAAAAATATCAGGTAACTGGTCAGCGAGCGTGGAATCTGTAATATCTACAGCCTGAACTCGGACTTCTTCTCCTGTAATTTCCGCGATACGATAGGCTTGCTGATCCAGACAAGCAGACAGCTGAATAAATGTCCAACCATTCTGTTCCATAATTGAATCCACATGCGTATGTCCGTTAAAATAGATCCCTGTTCCTTTTTTCTGGCGGAGAATACGCCACATGTCAATGGAAGGATCGATGGATCCTTTTTCACGATCCGAACCTGTCGTTGTTAAATGGACCGGGTGATGTGCAAAGACCAGCATCGGCTTTGCTCCTGACATTTGGACCACTTGTTCAAACCAGCTTAGTTGTTCCTCGTCAAGCCAGCCTCCCCAGTTTTTTGCATCCATCTCTCTTGTTGTATCTAGGAATACAAGAATGAAGTCTTCCATCGTTATCGAGTAATAACAGGCTTGCCCTGTTTGTTTTTGAATTTCTTTTTTAGGCTGAGTGTACGTATCGTGATTACCCAAAACATGATGAAACCTGCGTTCATAGGAATGTATAATCTCGTAAACTTCGCGCAGTTCGCACGTTGTTCCTAGATTGGTCAGATCCCCAAGTGATATATAGAGGTCGGCTTCAGAACTTAAAAAATGGTGCAGCATGTTTTTATAGAATGCATCTCTTGCTTCTACCCAGTTGCCAAGTGTTTGATCTGCCTCATGATAATGTAAGTCACCTATTAGCGCAATCCTCATGGTCTTGTACACTCTCCTTTGAGTTGATCTGTAATAAAGTATAGAGGGAGAATGTTATCTGTGATCTTTATCCAATCGTGTTTTTTGTAAATATGTATCTTTAGCAAACTGTGTTTACATTTAAATCAAATTGTGTTAAAAATAATAAATTAAAGTTTACACTTGGAGATTTTATGAATAAGGCGAATTCTTACATAATCTATTGGAATAAGTTTGCATATTTACGCAATATAGTGTGATCATCTGTTATTATGGTGGTATATATGGAAGAAGGGCACGAATACTCAATCGCGCCCTTTTATTATTTACATCCATGAATCAACTTCATAACTCCAATGTGAAATAATTCATAGGATTGCATATCCCGATCGCTTATTTTAATTTAGGTTGAGGTCGGATACATTCTCCTAAGTATTTGGACTGGATATACATACAATGACTCGAACCTGGACATAATCTTGTAAAGAATATGGAAATCATTATCGATTTACTATTTGTTTCGCAGAATACGGAGGGATCCATTTGGAAGCAGAAGGTTTACGACAAGTTGAGAAATATGCGCTAAAAAAGCAAAGAGTCTACCAAAAAGATTGGAAAATGTACATTCTGCGAGCGATGCTTGCCAGTATGTTCATTGGGTTCGGAGTTATTGTTGCTTTTAAGACAGGTAACTATTTTTACATAGCAGATTCACCGGCAGCATACCCCATGGCCGCACTTACATTTGGAGCAGCGATCATCTTGATTGCTTATGGGGGAGCAGATCTATTTACGGGAAACACCTTTTATTTTACTTATGCAGCTCTTAAGAAAAAAATGGAATGGAGAACCGTCTATAAGCTATGGGGACTCACCTATGCGGGTAACCTGCTTGGTGCCCTGGTATTCGCGTTTCTCATTGATGTAACGAATCTCTACGCTTCTCCTAGTGTTAACTCATTCCTGCTTAATGTAGTAGAGCATAAGCTGGATGCTACCGTAGTCGAGTTGTTTTTCCGGGCTATTCTATGTAACTGGCTCGTATGCCTCGCTTTTTTTGTACCGATGTTCATGAAGGAAAATGGCGCTAAGCTGTTTGCGATGGTCCTCTTTGTCTTCTGCTTTTTTATATCAGGTTATGAACACAGTATTGCTAACATGTGTACCTTTGCAATCGCACTTGTGCTGGATCATTCGGAAACGATCACGATTGGTGCCATACTCCACAACTTAATTCCAGTTACTATTGGTAATATGGTCGGCGGCGTATTTATGATGGGTTATTTTTATTACTATATCAATAAGCCGTTTGAGGATGATGAAGAAGAAATAAAACACTAACATACGCTTAATAGAAAACAGGGTGCGGGAACAACTATTGTTCCTACACCCTGTTTATGCATTCATTCTATACAAGGGGCGGTCCGTACTTAGTCCCCTACTCCCTTATTACACTGCAGCTGTTTCAATATGAATGGTTGTTCTTAAACCAAGTGCATTCATCACACTTTGGATCTTCTCTGTTGTTGCTCCTTCATATTCATTCCGTTCATCTCTTGATACTTGAGCTTCTGATACCCCTAGTCTTTTCGCAAGCTCGGCTTGAGATAAGTTCATATAGATCCGATGAGCAATTAAATTCTTACCGACTTCCATAATCGTCTCAATCGGGAGGAAGATTCCTTGTTTAATCATTTCATAATGTTGAATATCTTGTTCAAGCTCCCCTTTAAAAGCAAGCAGCGGCTGAACAGCGTGTGAAATTTGGTCTTTACTAAGACCCATACTTTCTAACCGAAGTTTCTCATTTGCAATATAGGCCTTGTGGTCTTTTAGCTTTTCTTTTGCTCTGCGGTAAGCGGTTTCAGTCTTAATCATTTCTAATAACCCTTCCTTTGCTCTTTAGCATCATATTATGAATGTTCATGTTGTTCTTATTTCCTTATGTAATGCAATCTATACTTAAAATATGCCTTAAAAAATGAATCTATTCGTAAACTTAACAGCTATGTTAATATTATAGACTTGAATCATTTAGTGGTCAATTGATTCCTTAGTTTACAAAAAAAGACTGATTTCATAAATAGAAATACAGTCTCTTCTGTCATCCTATGTATTACTCTTATGGTTATTCCTTTCTATTTCCTTTGATGCTGTGTTAGCCTTTCGTTCCAAATGAAGCTGGAATTTCTTTTACTACTACACCGAACAGGAGGATACACAAGTAACCAAACATAATAACCATATCTATACGCCGACTCATCTTATTTCCTCCTATACCTTCTTTTTTATTAATGTAACAGTACACCAATTATTTGTATATATTTTCCTGTGTTACCTTCAGGTATATCCATCTCTCCCTCTTCCTTTTTTATCGAACAAAGGAGTTTATTTCTGAAGAGAATACTCGTCAAAAATAATTTCAGAGAAATATCGACATCGCTCGCAAAAGCCTCCAAATCGCCGACACGAATCGTACAAATGACATATTCTGCGTCTTTCAAAGATTGGCGCCGATCAGTTGTCGAAGAATCTTTGTGTGTTAGTCCACTACTGTAACGCCCTGCGGACACAACTCGGTTACCATATCCGGATTATGTTTATTAACATCATGAAAAGCTTCCCATATTGCAGAAATCGCAAGATAGGAAGCGTTGTCTACATCATGACTTCTTTTTTACTAAATTCGCATAAAATTCGCACTTTATTCTCATTTGTCTCTATCTCACCACCCGCTATCTCACATCCACAGCGTGCGCTACAAGAGGAACCGTAATACCAAGTCCATAAGCTGATGCAACCGCCCCTATAAAATAAACAATGAACCAAATGTCACGGTTTGAGTATCCAATATGATAATAGTAAGTCCGTTTGTTCTCACTTTGAAACCCCTTTGCCTCCATCGCCACGGCAATTCGCTGCGCTCTTCGAATACTTTGAGCCAGCAGCGGAATCGCATAGGATTTTATCAGCGCGTATATATTCCACTTAGGTGTTCGGTCCCCTCCTCCTCGAATCATTAAAGCATGCCGAAGTGTCTGAAATTCATGGACGAGAATCGGGATCAGATTCATCGCAGCGAGGAAACTATACGCATATTTCGGCGGAAGTCTCCACTGCTGCATCAGAGAGTAGAACAAGCGCACAGGTCTCGTTGTCAGCCCAAATAACAAGCCGATTGCAGCCATCGATAATGCCCTGCAGCCCAGATGTACGCCGCGTAGAAAGCTCTCTTCTGTTATATGTATAATGCCGTATTTCCACCAAGTCGTTTCTCCTTTTCCGAAAAACATCATTCCTGTCGATGTCGATATAAACACCAGAATAAATGGGGATGCGTACAGGAGTAAACGAAGCGGAGGATGACCGGAACCGATTAAGAGAAGGAGCATAGCGATTGTTAAATAAATCATCATATTGAGATTATGGATTAGGATGACCACAAGAAACATCAAAGCAAACGTAATCAGCTTAAATCCGGGGTTAACCCGGTGCAGCCAAGTTTCTTGGTATGGGATATTTAGTGGCAAGTGGTGATTCTCCCCTCTGCTGCCTGCCATACAGAAGTACAGTACCGGGCCACGATTTCCTCATCATGAGTCACCATGATAATGGCTGTTCCTTCGATTCGCAGACGTTCAAGTTCATCCAGCATGGCAAATGTATTCCTTGCATCCTGCCCGAATGTAGGCTCATCAAGCAGCAATACACGGGGATTACGAACGACTGCAGAAGCGACACTCAGCCTTCTTTTTTGCCCAAGGGACAGCTCATAGGGATGCCTGTTCTCTAGTCCATTTAGTTGGAATCTTCGCAGCAATTCTTCCACCCGCACTCGGCGTTCTTCCTTCGATATGGGCTCAAACAGCAGTGAATATTCTACTTCGTTCCATACGGAATACGTAATAAACTGCATTTCTGGATTCTGAAATACATAGGCGATATGTTGTGCTGCCTGCTTCGTATTTTTGAGCTCTATGCCGTTTATCAGATACGTACCCGTGATGGGGAGAAGCTTCATTAATCCGAGCAAAAATGAACTCTTCCCCGCACCATTGTGTCCCGTTATTCCGATAAAATCACCGGGCAGCACCTGCAGCTCCTCTGCTCGAATAACAGGCTTGTTGCTGCGATGAATCATGCAACCCTGAAGCAACAGAAGCGGTTCTGTCTCTTTCTCAGCAGCTATGTTTTTTCCCTTCCTAAAAGGTCTAGGACGGTTCTTCCAAATCCCCGGATGCCAGATTCCATAATTCGCGATCGTCTGCTGATGCTGACGGAAGATCTCTTCGGCATCGCCATCTGCCATGATCTCTCCTTCGGAATTTAAGACAATAATACGATCTACATAATCAAGAATATAATCAATTTTATGTTCAACAATAATCACAGTGCGATCTTCCGTAATCGCTCGTATCGTATCCCATACTTCCATCGTCCCTTGTTTATCCAGCAGTGCTGTCGGCTCATCTAGAAAGAGGACACTCGGTTCTACTCCAAGTACCGAAGCAATGGCTAGACGCTGCTTCATGCCTTGGGAGAGAGCTTGCACCGGTGTATGTAAATCAGGTAAGTCAAGTCCAACAAGACTTAGAAGTTCTCTAATCTTCGCTTGCATTTCATCTCGGGCAACCTGACGATTCTCTAGCACAAAAGCTAGTTCCTCATCCACATAAGGCATACAAAATTGAGTATCTGGATCTTGAAATACAATCCCTGGATGATCAGGAATACATATGTGATCCGCCTTCATCGGCACATCAACCGAATGAGGAATAAGTCCGCTCAATACTTGAAGCAGTGTTGACTTCCCGCTGCCGCTCGCACCAAGCAGTAACACTTTTTCTCCTTGATTTATGGTTAAAGATAATTTATTAAACCAAATTTGTGATTCTCCAGGAAACTTGAGACGAAGACCGTCAATAGCGACGGCTGCTGGCGGCTGAGTAACGTGTGCTTTCTCCTTTATTTGCATGATATTGCCCTCCACTGGACCTGTTATAGAAGGGCACATTAATGCAGTGCCTCCATATCCTCTTTCGTCGTCTTTCTCAGGGATTTCGTTACCCCCGTTAACTCCAAAGCTTTATACAGTGAATAAGCAACTATTCCGGCTAATACAATACTTCCGGCTAATCGCAGTCCAATAAGCAGCGCATAACTCCACGTTTGCAGCGAATCGATATAACCATATCCAAAATCGAGGATTAGGGAGCCGGCTGCTGAGCCGATGGCAGCAAGTGACGTAATCCATACATTCACTTTTCGATATAAAAAAAGTGCAAACATAAGTTCAGCACCAAGCCCCTGTACCGCACCGTAGATCAGCGTAGAAATCCCCCACTCACTTCCTAGAAATGCACTTACCGTTGAAGCCGCAATCTCTGCTAGTAGAGCGACACCAGGTTTACGGATGACGAGAAAAGCAAAGGTCCCTGCCATAAACCACATGCCATAAATCATTTGTTCCGCATGGAGTCCGAACGGTTTGACTAGATCATAAGTAGGTCCCCAGATCTTGTAGATGATTCCAAATGCAACGGCAAGCACAATGGTAACTAGAATATCGGTTAATGTAAGCCCTTTGCGCCCTGACTTTGAACGATCGCCTTCTGTCTGAAACATGTACAAATTCCTCCTTAGAATATAAAAAAGCCTCCCCAATTCGGGCAGGCCAGGTAAGGACGCATCTGTATTCGCATCTAAAAGACAAAGGATACACTTGCATCGGCAGCGATTAGCTTGGAGGGTTACCCCATATCATATCGTTCAGCTGGCTGCTTCTACATTCATGCATCACATTTGTTCCTACATACGATTCGCGATATTCGTTCTCTACGCTGGCATTACCCAGATCAGATCTACGGTCAGCGGCATAAGGCCACTCTCTCAGCCTGACTTCATCAAGCTCCCGTTCATGCTTTTTAAGTTAGTTACAATGTACATGAAATATGCTTTATTGGCAATTGTTTCTATAAAATCACAAGGATCAGGGAGGATCATGTACGGCACTTAATTCAATCGTAGAGTTTTAAACTTCTCAATAGCCTCGGATAATGAATTCATACTTAATGGCTTGCTTATATATTCATCCATGCCCAAAGACATATATTTTTCCCGATCCCCTTTTATCGCATGTGCTGTTACAGCCACAATATAAGGACTATCCTCTGCTAGCTGTTCACGAATCAAGCGTGTAGATTCCACTCCATCCATGACCGGCATTTGAATATCCATAAACACGATATCATAGGATTCTTCCAAACAAGCTTTCAGTGCTTCTTTTCCGTTAGGAACAACCACAGCCTTGTAACCTAATTTATTCATCATTTTAACAAGGACGATCTGATTAACCTCATTATCTTCTACGACAAGAATACGAAGCCCGCTATCTATTTCATCATCGCTTCTTTGAATATGCCTATCCTCTATAAAATCGAGGTTGGTCTGCAGGGAGAAATAAGCGGTAAACACAAAACGTGAGCCAGATTGGTCTCTTCTAGGCTCATACCTTATCTCTCCGCCCATCAATTCTACCATCTTCTTGCTGATCGCAAGACCGAGTCCCGTTCCTTCGATTTGTCTTGTCATATAATGATCTACTTGGTAAAAAGGTTCGAACAGTCTGTCTGCTTTACTTTCTGGAATCCCAATACCCGTATCCAAAACTTCAAATTCAAGACACACCTCATCATCGTCTTGGTCGATCTTCTTCACGGATAAAGAAATGGTTCCCTTCTGTGTAAACTTAATCGCATTACTGAGCAGATTAATTAGAACCTGTCTCAGCTTATTACCGTCGCCCATCAGCTTATCAGGAATACTCTCATCGACTGATATTTCCACATGTAAATCTTTATTTTTAGCTCTTGGCAGATTTAGATAGTAGACATCAGAAAGAAGCGAGTTTAACTGCATGGGTTCAATTGATAGCTCCATTCTCCCAGATTCGACTTTGGAGAAATCGAGAATATCGTTAATAATCGTAAGAAGCGCTTCCCCGCTCTGCTTAATGATGGATGCATACTGCATTTGTTCATCACATAGTTCCGTCTCCAGCAGTAAATCCGTCATTCCAATGACACCATTCATCGGAGTACGTATCTCATGACTCATCATCGCCAGAAATTCACTTTTTGCTTTGTTCGTTCTTTCCGCAGCTTCTTTTTCAATAATAAGCCGTTTCTGTTCGGTCATGTCTTTCGCAATAAGATAAAAACCGACTTTATGATTATGAATAATAATAGGAGCGAGCGTAGCGAGTATTTCCACCACATGTCCATCCTTATGACGTACCACGTTAATATCACGCTCAATCGCCGTATACTCCTGATCTACAAAAGCAAGATTGGCAATGGCTTCTTCCCCTACAATACGAGAGATTCGAGTACCAATTAATTCAGAAATTGCATATCCCGTAAGATGTTCTGCCATTTGGTTGCCATTGATGATCATTCCGTCCAGCCCAAAAGAAATAATCGCATCATGATTATACTTTTTGAGCGATGTATACCTTTCCACACTCTCTAATAGTTTCAGTTCTGCGACCTTGCTGCTTGTGATATCTATCATATGAACAATGTAATAGGCAGGTTCTCCCGTTTGTTGATCACAATATAAAGATATATAGACACAAGCCCAGACCACATTACCGTTTCTATGTAGATATTGTTTTTCATTCTCGAAACCAGAAGACATCTTTGGTGCAAGCTCAGTTGGCGGTATAGCTTCTGATAGTATATAGTCAAGTGCAGGAAGCGTAATAAGCTCTTCTCTGCTAAACCCTATGATTTGGCATGCTGCAGGATTCACATCGATCCATTTACCGTCTAGTGATACGAATGCAACCCCAACAGGCGCTTGAGTAAAAATATGCTCTACTAAATTTATATTTTCTAATCGTTCCAGGTCACTCATCTCAGCACCTCCTCACATGGACTATTATACAACTAGTAAGAAGACTTGTGGACGGGTTGTTTTATGAAAAACTGCCATATTGATCAATATTTTTGTAAAAAGCGGTTATTATACTCATTATATAAAAAGCAAAGCGGGAATTTTCCTTTTCCCTCTCTTTTTCGCCATCATTCCTCACAAAAAAAGAGAGATAACATATGTGCCGTACAAGGCATGTCATCTCTCTTCTTATCCTATTTAAAATGCAGGGATCATTGTATCCTTATGATTCTCTTCAATAAATTTTCTAGCTTCATCACTTGTCAGTGCAGCTGCCAGTTTTTGAATGGCTTCAGAGTCTTTGTTGTCTTCACGTGCAACCAGCGATATCGCAAACTCCTCATCCAGCGTTTCGGTGACGATCGCATCCTTAGGTGTTAAACCGAGCGGTGAAGCATAGGCAGGATAGAGAGTAACCATATCCACATCATCATAGGCACGGCCAAGCATGAGAAGATCTACTTCTTGGAACTTATAGTTCTTCGGATTCTCGATAATATCCGACTGAAGGGCGTTCATACCCACGCCATCCTTTAGTGTAATCATTCCGTTCTCAGCAAACATCGCAAGGGAACGTCCAATATTGGCTGGGTCATTCGGAATTCCAATCGTTGCACCCTCTGGTAACTCCTCAATACTGTTGTATTTCTTAGAGTAACCACCGTAAATAATGTGATAAATGGGTGTAACCATGACGAGGTTTCCGTCATTATTTTCGTTATATTGCTCCATGAACACTTTATGCTGGAAGAAGTTCGCATCCACTTCTTTATTCTTTAGAGCTTCATTAGGCTGAATATTATCAGATACACTCACAATTTCAAGCTGAATCCCGTCTTTTTCAAGCACCGGTTTTATCGCTTCCATCATATCTACCATTGCAGACAGACTGCTGGCTACTTTTATCTGCTGCTTCTCACCTTCTTGAGAAGCAGTTGAATCTCCTTGAACGCCCCCATCACTGCTCTTTGAACTACAAGCAGCTAGAGTTAACATAAGTACCGCCAACATAGCAAGTCCAAACCATTGTTTCAGGCCATTCTTTTTTGTCTTCATCATCAGATATTCCTCTTCTCCTCATATTCAAAAGCATAACATTGCACTTATTAACGCTTATCCAGAGCACGTGCCAAAAGATTTCCCAAATACTGAATAAGCTGCACGAATACAATCATAATGACAATCGTGAATACCATAAGTTCGGTTTCGTACCGCTGATATCCGTACCTGATAGCAAAATCGCCGATTCCTCCGCCGCCAACGACACCGACAACCGTGGAGTAGGAAATAAAGCTGACCGCAGACAACGTTAATCCTCGTACTAAGCCCGCTCTTGCCTCAACATACAAAAATTTATAAATAAACTGAAACAGATTCGCTCCCATCGAGGATGCAGCCTCAACTACACCTCTCGACACTTCAAGCAGCGACTGCTCAGCGAGTCTTGCGTAACTTGCGATGGCTACAAC
Organism: Paenibacillus sp. An7; assembly: GCF_009870785.1. Lineage (GTDB taxonomy): Bacteria > Bacillota > Bacilli > Paenibacillales > Paenibacillaceae > Paenibacillus. Next base: position 146,110 of record NZ_WTWX01000006.1, on the reverse strand, counting down.
AGCAAGCGGAATAGAGGCAGCAGTTGTACCAAGAGCGGTGCCTACAATCATTCGAGTCAATGGAATCATAAAGACCACGAGCAGCAAGAATGGAAAAGAACGAATGATATTTACGATAACGTCAAGTATGGTGAATAATACAACATTCTCGTATTTATGTCCTTTTCGCGTTAAGTATAACAGTGTTCCCAGCGGAAGTCCGATTAGGATCGCAGCCGCCAGTGAGACGCCAACCATAAAAAAGGTTTGTCCGATGGCTTCCCACATTTCACTTTCGTACTTCGCTATATATGTTTCATAAAAATTCATCATTCGCTGTCACCTGCTCCCTGCTCCTCATACCAGGCGAGCATATCAGGTGGTAATGTCCCTTCCTTTATTGGAAGTGTCCGTACAATCTTCCCTGCATCCATAAAAGATACGGCCGTACACAGACGTTCAACAACCGGTACTTCATGCGTCACAATAACGATCGTAATCTTCAATGCTTCATTAACGTGTCTAAGTACCTCAAGCACACCCGAAGTAGTCTTCGGATCAAGTGCAGAGGTGGGTTCATCACATAGCAGCACCTGAGGTTCGTTGGCAAGTGCTCTTGCAATGGCCACACGCTGTTTTTGTCCCCCGCTAAGCTGCGCAGGATACTGCTTTGCCTTGTCCTCAAGACCCACAAAACGTAAATATTCGTGTACTCGAGTTATACGTTCCGCCTTTTTCACACCTGCAAGCTCAAGAGGAATGGCTACATTCCCTTCAACGGTGCGGTTCTCAATCAGGTTAAAGTGCTGAAAAATCATTCCGATCTTTCTTCTAGCTTCTCTGAGCTCCCTTTCCCTCATCTGCGTAAGCTCTTGTCCACCTATATAAACCTGTCCACCTTCTGGTCTCTCCAACAAATTCATGATGCGAAGCAGTGTTGATTTACCAGCGCCGCTTGCCCCGATAATGCCATGAATACTACCCTGTTCGATATGTAGCGAAACGTTATCTACTACCGTCAGTCGCTCTCCATGCTTCTTCGAACCAAAACTCTTGCTGACATGGTCTAGCGATATCAAGCTTATTCCTCCTTCAATATTGACATAAAGAAAACCCGCGCAAGACATTCCGTCTCGTGCGAGCATGTATTTCTATCATGATACTTCTTAAAAATGCTAAATTCCAGTTTGTCAATTTCATTTCGCACTTTCAAATCATACCATATCGATAGGGATTTGACTCTAATTTTTCTTAAGAAATTCAGAGGATTACGGCTTCCAATTTAATGAAAGCTCTATTTTCTTATTTAAACCAGCCTTTTTCTTTAAAATGCTTAATGGCTTCAATCCGGTTGCCCACACCGAGCTTGTCTAAAATGACGGACACATAATTTCTTACCGTTCCTGTGGTGATGTATAGTTCATTTGAAATTTCTTTCGTGTTTTTGCCATCAGCAATTAATTCCAGAACGGCTTTCTCCCGTTCCGTAAGCGGGTTTTTCTCCCCGTAACCTTCGTCCACAAGTTCCGCTGCATAGATTCTTCTTCCCGCCATAACGCTTCGAATCGTTTGTGCTAGTTCTTCAATTGGACTGTCTTTCAGCAAGTATCCACTGACGCCCGCCTTTAGTGCCCGTTCAAAATAGCCGCTGCGAGCAAATGTAGTCAGAATAACGATTTTCACATCCTGGTCTTTCATTTCTTCCGCTGCATCAAGTCCGCTCTTGATCGGCATTTCGATATCCATAATACATATATCGGGTTGATGCTCCCTGACAAGGTTAACGGCATCTTCTCCGTTGTTCGCCCGTCCAATCACTTGCATATCTTCTTCTAAATCAAGCAAGGAGGCGAGGGCTCCAAGCAGCATTCGCTGATCCTCAGCAATTACTATACGAATCATATCACTCAAACTCCTCTCACATTTGACGCTGAACGGCCCGGGGCACTGCAATTCGCAGCTTGGTCCCTTCTACCGAAGTAATCTCAAGGCTGCCGTTAACAAATTCCAAACGTTCTCTCATTCCCCGAAGTCCATTACCGCGAATTCGTTCGGGCGCGTCTTTCATCCCTTTTCCATTATCTCTTACGGTTATAACAAGTTCGGTATGATCCGGTTCGATCGTAATCTCACATATACTCGCTTCACTATGTTTAATGACATTCGTAACGGCTTCTTTTAGGCACATACCCAGCACATTCTCTGCCATAAGGGAGACGCCTGTCAGATTATCTTCTCCTTCGATCAGCAGCTCGATGTCCGCAACCTTCAGTATCTGTCTGACACGGAATAATTCATCTTCAAACCTTGTGCCTCTCATTTGGGTGACCATCTCCCGTACTTCCTTAAGTGCAGTTCTTGCTGTTAGTGTCACATCTTTCATCTCTTCCTGAGCTCGAGCTGGATTACGTGTTACCATCTTACTGGCAAGTTCACTCTTCAGACCGATAAGCGAAAGCTTTTGCCCCAGTGTATCATGTAAATCTCTTGCAATACGCTGTCTTTCTTCCTGTTTGACCAGTTCCGATATCCGTTTATTCGCATCTTCCAGCTGACCCTGTAGCGAGTCTTGTTTATTCTTGTTATATGTACTGACGGGCAATAGAATCACAGCGATCATGCTAATCAGTACAAAAGGCAGCTGTTTGATCACGAGAAGATTAGCAGACGCGAGCAAATAATTGATGGTGGAAAAGGTACTGACTAAATGAATTGTATATAACGTAATAAAGCCGGCTTTATTTTGAATCGTACCAATAAAAAAAGCGAGAAATAAGGAGAAATAAACAAATCCAAAAATAAGTGCCATTAAAATGGAAATGGCGATCTGCAGCCCATACCAGATATATACCGGCCACCCCTTCATCATAAGCCCCAGCAAATTAGATGCAAAAAACAACATAATCGCCAGGATACCAAACACGACATATCCTTTGGAAGAAGAACCAATGATAAAGTAGAACGGAAGGATGAAACATACTAACCATACATACGGATTAAGACCTGTATTCTTGCGGAAAACGTCCTGCCAACGATGCATCATACTCACGAACTCACACCTGCTTCTATTCAGAAATATCAAGAAAAAATGACTATAGATTCCAAGCATCTATAGTCATTTCTCTCATTTTTAGCTTATGAAATATTGTATCATATCCTGTGCTTTAACTGACAGGCGCTGAAGTAGATACCTTATCCTTACGGATCTCTTTATGAGCTAGCTCCAGCTTCTGCTCGTGAAGCACTTTCTTATATTCTCTAAAGGTAACAAAACGTTTGCTTTTCTCATCCCAAAGCCGGAACCGCATGGCCTTTAGACTGGTTGCCACGGTGATTGTCGTCGCTTTATGCAGAGGAGGTGTCGCATTATGTGCTTCCTCCAAATGATAATTCGGCACTCTTGGACTTAGGTGATGCACATGGTGGAAACCAATATTCCCTGTAATCCACTGCAATACTTTAGGAAGTTTATAATATGAGCTGCCTTCTACGGCTGCTTGAACATAAGACCAATCTTCTTCACTTTCGAAATAGGAATCTTCAAATGTATGTTGTACATAAAAGAGCCAGATGCCCAGCATACTTGCAAAATAGAAAACAGGAATTTGAATCAGTAAGAAAGCTTCCCAGCCTACTGCAAGACACAAAGCAGCGTAAACGGCTGCAATCAGCAGATTGGTCAAATACGTATTCATACGCTCTTTACGTTTTGCATTTTTCCGATTAAAACGATATTGAAGCAAAAATACAGCGATCGGGCCAACTCCGAACAAAACAATGGGATTACGATACAAGCGGTAATACAATTTTGTCATCCATTTAGACGACTGATACTCTTCGGTTGTCATCATCCAGATGTCGCCTGTTCCTCGCTTATCGAGATTACCGCTGGTTGCATGATGCATCGAATGGCTATACTTCCACTGCATATAAGGAGTAAGGGAAATGACACCAACGAGTGTACCTACGATATCGTTCGCCTTGCGGCTCTTAAAGAAAGACCCATGACAGCAATCATGAAAAATAATAAACGCACGAATGACAAATCCGGCAGCAATCAGACATAGAGGCAAAGTTATAAAATAGGAAACCGTCAGACTTTCAAAGGCCAGATACCAGAGTAAAAAAAGAGGTACCAATGTATTAATCATTTGAATGATACTGGATTTCAGTTCTGTTTTCTCGTAAGGGGCTACTTCTTTTTTTAATTGAGTTTTAAAGGATGCAGACATGGCAGTTCTCCTTCACGCGTAAGCTCTACGCATATAATACCTTAATTATATGGGGAGACTGTCATATGGGTAAGTCATAAACGTCAGTGATAATATATGATAAATGTCATGCTCCATTGACAAAAGGAACACGCCCATTTTATAATCTTCAGGTTGCATATTGCTAATACTTCAAGTAAACTGTCATATACAACTGTTACATGAAAGGAAGGTAGATAAGAATGATCATCCCTTCAATTAATAGAATTAACGAACTAAGCCGCAAGCAAAAAACAGAAGGCTTGACTGAGGAAGAGCTTGCTGAGCAGCAAGTCCTGCGTAAAGAATATCTGAAAGCCATCCGCGGACAAGTGATGTCCACTATTTCCGGTCTGACCATTGTTGATCCCAATGGTGAAGATGTTACACCAGAAAAGCTTAAAATTGAGCAACAACAAAATAAATCGAAGCTTAACTAAAGCTTAAGGCGGATATATTTCGTTATAGATCAAAAAGGATAGGAACAAGGCAGTTACGCCCTGTCCCTATCCTTTTTTTATTAAACACTATATTGAAAGAATCTCACGAATTTCATGCTCACTGAGCGGGGAAATTGCTTCTTGCCCAGGCTGTATAATTTCTTCGATTAGATTCTTTTTGCGCTGCTGAAGTTCGTACATTTTATCTTCTACCGTTCCTTGGGTCACTAGACGTATTACTTGAACTACCTTTTTCTGCCCCATACGGTGTGCTCTGCTTGCTGCTTGATCTTCAACTGCCGGATTCCACCATAGATCATACAAAATCACGGTATCAGCACCCGTCAGATTAAGCCCTGTCCCGCCTGCTTTCAGCGAGATCAGGAAAAGATCACTTTCTCCTTGATTAAACCGCTCGCAGAGTTCAACTCTTTCTTGTCCTGGTGTCTGACCATCCAGGTAGAAGAACGGAATTCCTTGATATCCAAGTTCTCTGCCAATGATTCCGAGCATCTCGGTAAACTGAGAGAATAACAAGATTCGTTTTCCTGCACTGCGGCTCTCTTCAATCAATTCCATCAGCTGCTCAAACTTCGCAGAACTTCCTTTATATCCTTCCACAAACAAAGCCGGATGACAGCAAAGCTGTCTCAGTCTCGTTAACCCTGCTAAAATTCGAATACGGTTCTTCTGAAATCCTTCTTCATTTAAGTGCTTTACCGTTTCCTGTCGCAGCTTGGCAAGATAAGCGATGTACAGCTTTTTCTGCTCTGGCAAAAGTTCGGAAGCTTGCAGTGATTCAATTTTATCGGGTAGCTCCTGCAGTACATCAGATTTTACCCGACGCAGCAGAAATGGACGGATTCGTTTTGCAATCGATTCTTTGGACAACTCCTGAAAAGCTTTCCTTCCGGAAAATAATTCAGGGAAAACAGCGTCATAAATGGACCACAGTTCTTCTTGGCTGTTCTCGATCGGAGTACCCGTAAGTGCAAAACGGTGTTTCGCCGAGAGCTGCTTGACCGATTGTGCCGTCTGTGTCGAATGATTCTTGAACGCCTGTGCTTCGTCCAGAATAAGGATATGGAACTGCTGCTTCGTATACAGGTCGCCGTCTCTTCGAAGCATTGGATACGAGGTAATGACCACATCCACTTCACGCATCTGACGAATGGCTTCTCCCCGTTCTCCTTTGCTTCCATCTGCAATAACAGTTCGAAGACCAGGAGCAAATTTGCTAAGTTCATTATGCCAGTTGTATACAAGCGAAGCGGGACACACGATGAGTGCCGGCATGTTGTGTTCGCGCATGGCGTCGATCTCTGACAGAATAAACGTGATGCTTTGCAGGGTTTTTCCAAGTCCCATATCATCAGCTAAAATCCCGCCAAACCGGTAGGAAGCCAGCATTTTCATCCACCTGTAACCTGTCTTCTGATAATCACGAAGTTCTGCATTCAGAGAGGAAGGTACCGGATCATTCATCTTCTCAGGATGGGCGAGACTTTCAAGGAACTGCTGGAGGGTGTCACTTATTTCAATCTGCTCTGATTGCTTATCCATCAGTGACAAACCATGGTACACAGGAAGTTTGGCTTCTCCTCTGCTTAAATCTCCCTTACGGAACCCCATCTCATTCATCAGCCTCACCATCTCCTGAAACTCAGGAGTTGTCAGCGGCTGCAAAGCTCCATTTCTGAGCCGGTGATATTTACGTTTTGCCTCCACACTCGTTAATACTTCTTTAATCTCATCATCCGGTATTCCCTTGATATTAAATTTGAATTCAAGCCAGTCCGTTCTTTCATCGAAATGAGCTCGAATGAAAGGAATCACCGGTGCGGTGACAACTCTCACTTTTACCGCGGAGGTGGCAAGCACCTCAACAAGCTGCTCAATCTGAGGCATGGTGTAATACAGAAAATCAAACTCTGCATCCTCATCTTCCAGATAATATCCTGCTTCCGTTCTCGCAAAACTGCTGCTTTCCATGAGCCGCAGGATTTGCTCCTCCTGCACCTTGTCACGAATCAGGATACGGCCTGCCGGAGTACGCTCTCTCTCCTCCAGCGGATTAATCACGACATCTCCATACTGAAATTCAAGCCCTGCCAGCAGTTTCTCTCTCACTCGGTCTAAATACAGCCGAGCTTTAAGCGGAACTTTCACCATCTGACTCGAAATTTCTTCCCCCACATGCACACGGCCAAGGCGCATGAGTCCTGGTACAACTTTCTCCATATAAGGCCCCATCTGCTGGGCAGGAATACGAAGTACAGGAGATTTTTTAGATGTTAATTTATCCTTAAGTCCTGCTAAATGATGAGCTGATTGCTCTGGAATCTTATAAAAAACACCGCGATGAAGCACCATAGAATAATCTCTTAGAACGATCATCTGAAGGAGTCCCGGTATTTCCAGCTGAAATCCACTGTGATCTAACGCTTTTGAAAATTCAAAATCAAGAGGAAGCGTCTGATCAGGCAGCAAAAAACTGCTAAACAGTTCCTCTCCCTGCTGTACATAAACATCTCCGGCTCTCGATAGTAGCGGAGCAACTTTCTCCCAAGCCAGCGGCGGGATCAGCAGCATTCGATCTTGAGTGCGGGCTTTTCCTATTCCCGGATATCCGCCTAGTGACTCCAGATACATCTCTTCTTGACGCTCTAGATGAATGAGTTCAGCAAGGACCGCGTAATCTTGCGGCAAAAAACAATGAACTTCAGGATCATACGTGAAATGTTTGGAGAACACATGTGATTCCTTGCGCGCTAGACGACTCAAAAACTGTTTTACCTGCTGCACGATATATAATCGTTTAGGACCCAGTTTCATCTCAAGACCAATCATTTGCTTATGAAATCCATAAGGAACGGTTTTAATAATAAACTGGACCGACAGCCGCTCTCTTGTATCCAAAATGGTATTTGCCGCCGCCGCCGAAATACGTGGACTGCTGCTAAACAAAGAAAGAATATCTTCTGCTCGCTGATTTTCTGCCTGTTCAGAGGTATCTGCACGCTGAATCCTTGGCGTTAAGTACCCCTCCGGCAGTTCAAGATCCGGTTTATGCAGCAATGATGGATAAGCGCTAACTTTAGCCGTACCTTCCTCCTGCAAATAACTAATCTGAATGAGTACAGCCGCTATATGGTTGCAATAGTAATCGTGTACAGGGAATGCTGGACATGAACAACTGGCCAGTACATCTCCATTCCGATCTAAGTTCACTTCAACATCGTATCTATTCTTGGTCCCATCTTTGACTACTGCTCGGAACTGTCCTTTGTCTGCATTAGATAAGGTAATTCCTACACCGCCTGAATCACACGTGTATTCTCCTTGCTCGTAAAAGCGGGGACCGCAAAGCAGTTTTATTTTTCGTCGATTCAGCATGATATTCATTCGATATACTTCCCTTTCCCTATCCTCAGTCTATGAGAAAAAGCGTCCCTAAGGACGCCTTTCTTAACATGATGACAGAGGCTATCATAAGTTTTATGCACCGGCACCAAAACGTTTGCGATAACCGCATTTACGGCATAATTCTTCCACTGCCTCCCGGCGGGAAAATCCATAAAATAAATCATTCGCACGTTTACTCTCCACGATCTCAGAGAATGGGGTTGCATTGATATTCCCGAGGTTAATTACCCCTTCTCCATCGAGACAACATGGAATAACAGTTCCATCTACGAGCACACCTGCCTGTGTACGAAGTCCATGACAGAAGCCTTTCCCATCATCTTCTTCCGCAGCAAGACTCGGCCACTCAAATTCATGATCTTGATTTAGATATATGTTTTTAGCGATTTTCACACCGCTACCTGGTGTTACTTTCTCTTCAATCTTAAAATCGAGTCCAAATTCCTGTTCCAATATATCTAGTGTTTCCCGGTTCCGTTGTTTTTGCAAATTCGTCATATTGTCCTCGGTTAGATTCCAAAGCCGGAACGAAACGATAATATTTTGTTTGACCGCTTCTCTTACAAAGTCAATGATACGGTAGAGATATCCTTCGCGATCCTCACTTCCCTCATGACCATCAAAACTATGAAGAGAGAAGTTCATTTGTCTCACTGCAGGTTTCCCAAGAATACGATGTCTCGCTTTTTCAATTAACGTTCCATTCGTTGTCATATTGACTTTAAAGCCTTTCGCATCAGCTGCATCAAGGAGCTGATCAAGCTTCGGATGAAGCAAAGGTTCCCCTTTTACATGCAAATAAATATGTTGGGTATGTGGTTTAATTTGATCAAGTATGTTATTAAATGTATTCAAATCCATGAACTTTGCTTGTCGCTTCGTCTGTGGACAGAAGCTGCAAGCCAAATTGCAGATACTTGTAATCTCAACATAAACTTTCTTGAATGTTTTCAAGCCCATGTACTCCAATCTGTTATCTATTATATCTTACATTATAAAGAAGCCTGCTCTATACGACCAGTAGAAGTTCCGTTTAAAGCTGTTTTACGAAGGACGCCAGCAAATAAATTAAAGACCTCCCATAAAAAAGACAGCCACAACGATGTGCGGACTGCCTCAATCTGTACTATCTTTTGTTTTTGGATAAGTGTTGCTGCATTTCTGCTACAAAACTTTCATGCTCTTTATTAAAAACAGACGTTTCCTGATTGAATTTTTGTTTCAATTTATTTGCTGCCGCAAAAGCTTTATTGCGTTCGCTCACTTTACTTTTCAGCTTGGATAATGAAATGGCTTCATCTTGTTCTTCAAGCAGGACGTACAACTCTTTATCTTTGGCCAAGCTCATATTGTACTGTTCATAAAACTCTCCAAATGTCGCCTGACGCGCTTCATAATCATTCCACAGTTGGTCTGCCTTTTGAACCATTTCCTGCTCTTTCGCATCGTTATTATAGACATCCAAAGCCGATCTCCAAGATTCACTTTTCACTTGGGCCGCATCCATAATCTGTTTAGCTGATTCCAGGTGCTCTTTGCGATCATCTACATGTTTAAGGGCATCTTCTAGCAAATCATCCAGCTTCGCATCCGCCTCTTTCCCTTGCTCCATAATCAGATCATATAACTCTAAATCTTGACCTTCTAGATTCGCAATCTGCTGTAAATGCTCCTGCATCTGATTCTCTGTGTTCACCGTATCTTCCATGGTTTTCATCGTATTAAGCGCATCCTCTTTACTGCAGGCTGCAAGGAGTACCATGCATACGATCAGCAGAGTACCCAGCTTCCCTTTTGACCACATAAAATTAAATCCTCCTGTATCTATTTATAAGCGCAGATCATTTTTGAAATTCATAACCAGATGATTGTCCGGGTTATAGACTTCAATCTTATACCCCTTCTTTTTCAGATGGTTGATAATCTCCGGAAGTGCCTCCACTGTCTGCTCTTTCTCATGGAATAAAATAACTTCCACATCCTTGTGTACATCTCGTTTTACATTGGCAATGACTTGTTTCGGGTTACCCGGCAAATCCCAATCCAGAGAGTCCACGGTCCAATCCCACAGCTTAAACTGTGCTTTCGCAATATCGCCTCGGAACTTTTCACCGATCTGCGGAGCACTGCCAAATGGGGCACGAACCAAAAACGGTTTATATCCAGTCAAATCTTGAATGATCTTTTGTTCCTGCTTCACTTCTTTTATAAAATTGGCAGAACTTCCGCTCTTGTAAAGGGTCTGATATTCATGAGTCATGGTATGCATCCCAGGATAACTGCCCTCTTCTACCATTCGCTTCACCGCATCCGGATATTTATGTATTTCTGTCCCTACCAGAAAAAAAGTTGCCTGCACTTTATTCTTTTTAAGAACATCAAGAATGTCATTCGTATATTTACTTGGACCATCATCAAAAGTGAGGTATGCAACTTTTTGAACTTTACCCTTAAACCGAACAGGCTCTTTTTTCGCCATCGGTACAACGTTAAATCCCCCTAGCATACTAGGTTGTTGGACTTCCACCGAGGATTCTGCCACTTGTGGGAATCGATCTAAAGCAAAACTTCCAATCTTCCATATGAGAAAAACTGAGAGTGCCAAAATAAACGCGGCGATCAATACTCGATCAAAACGAATTCTTCTTCTTGCTTGTCTTCCCCGAAATACGGGGCGTTTTTGTTTCCGTTGTCTTCTCAAGGTTGTCACTTCTTTCTATAATATGATAGATTCTTTTACGCCATAGTCTTCTACATTCGCTGTCGATTCCACTTGACGTAAAAGAGGAATTGTCATAATTTGTGGTTATTTCTTAGCCCCAGATATAAGATTAAAGGAATTCACTATCTGTTGAATGACAACGAGGTTACAATTCAGATAAAATAAACGTAATAACTACATACAACTTTTTTCCAAAGGAGCATACCGAATCGTGAGTCCGTATTTGTCACAAATCATCCAAAGTATGGTTAATCGGAATCTCGAAACCTATTATAACAAACATAAAGAGTCCGTACTTGTTATTGGAACCGTGTACGGAAACGAAAGACGAGTCTATGGAATAGGTGATATCCATCCCTATACTACGACAAACTACAGTGAACTTATCTATGAAATCGGGTCTATTACAAAACTATTCACGACGACATTACTAGCACATTTACATCATGACCGTTTCCTTGATATCGATGATTCGTTAGGACAATATATCCCGCTTCTCCCTCCAAACTCACCGGTTACATTTCGTCATCTGGCGACGCATACCTCGGGTCTTCCGGAAAAGCAAATCTGGAGAAAAATCCGTAACTTATTCGATTCTGAGAAAAGCCGTGACTCCTGTTCCACTTTCAATTTGTCTGAAGCTGCTTTCTACTTACGGCGCGCTACCGCTGAAAGTGTAGGAAAGACTTACCGTTACTCCAATGCCGGGATCGGTCTGCTTGGTCATATTCTTGCTACAGAGATGCAGACTTCTTATGAACACGCTGTACAAGACATGATTACCATCCCCTTAGAAATGCCAGACACTTCTATTCATCTCAAAAACGAAGGGATAACAAGACTCGTTCCTGGATACAGAGGACGCGTTGCTGCTCCACCAATAGAGCTGCATGATTTTCCCGGTACGGGTGCACTCCGTTCTACAGCTAGTGATCTGCTGACTTTTCTTTCAGCCCATATGGGTGTACATCCAAATAGGGAAATTTTTGATATTTATTCTATTACCCAAAAAAACTATTTCCAAAAAAATAACCAATTCAGAATCGGGTTAGGCTGGCATCAGAATGCACAAGAAGGAATTCTCTATCACAGCGCTGGCACTCATGGATATCAAAGTTTCATAGGTTTTCGTCCTGATCTGCCGTTTGGTGTGGTGATCTTATCAAATATTCGTAATCACAGTCATCTAAACCCGACTACCATGGGAATGGAACTTCTGCTTGCAGCAAAGCAATGGACTAAAAAAAGCTGATGCTTTAGGAACTTCCGTTTCCTAAGGCGTCAGCTTTTTCATTTCTAAAAAGTCTTAGGGTAAGAGGTACGTTAAGGTAATCTATTGCTCTTTGAGTTCATCATAGAATACAGCTTGTGCTGCTGAGAAATAAGGTCCTACAAAGAACCAAGCAAGTCCAAAGGTTACAGCTGTTAACAAAAACCATCCAATAAAGCTAAGAAGGAACAAAACATATTTCCACTTATATCCGTCCATAAGTCTTCTGCTCTCCGTGATCGCTTGGGTTGCTGAATATTCAGGATGATCCCTTAATACGTACAACGTCTGCGAATAAGAAATACTTTTAATAATTCCTGGAACGATGAGCAGCAGAGTCCATAACAGGATAAAGAAGATCATTACAATATACGTCCATATTAACTTTAAGGTTAATCTACCATCTTGGTATATTTTAAAAATATTGCGGATCTGTGCTTTTTCTTTCCTAATAAGACTGATGTAAAACCATGATACGCCGACATAAAACGGCATTAATACAATCTCATATACAAAACTAAAAAGGGACCCAGGTGCCTCATCGTTAACCCAGGACTCAAACCCTCCACTTCTTTGCATATCCATCGCTGTTGGGATAAGTACGGTAATTATGGAGATAAGGACCGTTAGTAAGATGGCTTTTCCCCAGTTTCCTTTCAGCGCATCAAGTGAGCGGCGTTTCATTTTCATAATGCCCATTATTTATTCATTCCTCCTGTCAAAACTCGATTATAGCACGGTTATTCAGCACAGGGAACCTTGCGTAAAGATTACTTTATTTGGTCTCTCAGCTCCTGAACTGTTTGCACGGCATAGAGTGCTAGTTCTGGAATATCATTTATCTGTTCTTCATTAATTTTTCGAGGAAATAATATTTCGGTTGTACTGAGCATCGGCGATAGCTTCCTTGGATCGTATACGTAACTAATCGTCTGGGTCAGCGTCTGATTCGGCCAAATTTTCTCTATCACCTGCTGAATCTGCGGACAGTTTTTATCGGGGTTTGATATTGGCATTCTGTATCTGATGGTCAGTACACATCCTGGCTCTGCGCCCTTCTGTTCCAAAATTTCAGAGGCCAGCTCTTGTAGTGAAGCTGCAAGTTCGATTTCACCCGTAATCAGATTATCGTCCGTTAATTGAAACTGGATACGAAATAATCGTGACATCACCGCAAATTCCATCCGGTCTACTCTGCCCGTTATGCATATACGCTGATCTAAATTGTCCATATCATACAGCTCATTCTCCAGTGCTACTTTTAAGTTATCAAAAACAGTAGGGTCAAACATAATAGCTCCTTTCCATATTACCTATCAAGATTCCAGCCTAAAGAAATGAAAGTGACATATACTGAACCTTCTTTTCTTTGATATACAGATGTAGATAATGCTTTTCATCCACCTGGTAGCTCCATCTACTTTTGGTCATTTTACTCGGCTCTCCGAGCCGGCTTACCACATCATACGTGCTGCTGCCAATGGATATTCCATCAGCCGTCTCTACTTCGCCTTTCGTAAAAAAGACACTTAAACCCGTAAATAAAACACCATTTTTCTCGTCTACAAGAATGGTCTTGATTTTGTCATCCAAAATCGAATAAAAATGCGTCTGCTGTATGTACTTAGGATCTCCCTTGATCTGATCATCCCATTCAGCAAAGTTCTGATTCTGCACCTTGAGTTCACTCGTCTTGTAATGAACACTTTGATTAATTACATACTCTGAGGGATCTTCCGTCTCCATGTCCGCCATCCTCATTTCACCGAGCGTAGCTAAGATTGTGCTGGGCCGGCAAAATAAATTCAGATATACTATCGTGTTATATGCAGCATAATATCTTCGTCCACCTAGCAGGTAGGTGTTACTATTCAGATCATAAGCAACCGAGTACACTACGTCTTCTGCATGAAAACGAATGTAAATAATTTCGTCATCGGATGGTTCGGGAATATCGGCTTTGGCGGTGGATAAATTAATGCTGCCAAATGCTTCGAGTATCATGCTGTTATTTTGGGGTGGGGTGCTAAACGTTTTTTCACCCTCATTTGTATGGATCAAAATGCTTGTCTTTCGGATCGAATGTATCGCAAAAGAAATCTGATCTTTAATTCTGCCTTGATCAGACGTCAGCGGCACAGCAAGATCATTAGGAAAATAGGGATTAGCTGGTTCCTTTACCTGATCCCCACTCTCCTCTGAATAAGCATACTGCTTGGTCTCATATGATTCGGAGATTATCTCTGGACTTCTGTGATCTATGGGGGTACGCTCTTTACCCTGGATATAAAACAAAATGACTGTAATCAAAGTCAATACAATCATTAGCAGACTTATGATCAATAACTCCATTCTTCGCAAACTTTTCATTGTAGAAACTCCCCTCTCGAAGGAACAGTTTCACCCTATCTTTCAAAGATGTATTTTCAATATAGCAGATGCATGCAGAGATAATTGTCGAAATTTGTTGTTTGTTGCTATCCATCTTCATAAGATAATGAAAAGAGGCCCCCCTGTAAGAATGGGAAGCCTTAAATTTCGTTATATTTTGTTTCTGCTTTATTCGAATTTTAAAATTCCAGTTGAATGTAAGAATACGAAAATCATCAGAATCGGCGCCACATAACGAAGCATGAACATCCAGACGCGGAACCATTTTGCTGTAAGGCCTGCTTCTTTTGCAGCCGTCTTCCAAAAGTATCCCGCAAATAGAGTAACAATGAGTCCGCCAATAGGAAGCAGCCAGTTCGAAGCAAAGAAATCTACATAGTCAAAGAAATTACGTTCCCCAATGTTAATCTTCATCAGACCCATGGAAAGAGCTGAAGGAATACTCACCAAGAAGATCAGCAGGGAAAGAATCCACACTGCATTGTTACGACTCCAGTTCCATTTTTCCATCGCATGCGTAACTGGTACTTGAAGCAAGGATACTAGAGAAGTCAGCGCGGCAATTGCCAGCAGAACAAAGAACAGACCTCCGAACAACCAGCCCAGCGGCATCGCTGAGAAAGCAGCCGGCAAAGCTACAAATACAAGCCCTGGTCCGGAACTCGGATCAATCCCAAAAGCAAATGTTGTCGGGAAAATAATCAGACCGGCTATGAAAGCATAGATCAAATCACCTACACCTACAGCAAGAGTGGCTGATCCTAGCGATTGATTCCGATCCACGAATGCTCCGTACGTAATCATTGTACCCATTCCCAAAGATAAAGAGAAGAAAGCGTGTCCTAGTGCAACAAGTCCGGCCTCTGGAGAAAGCTTTGAGAAATCAGGAGCCAAGAAGAAATTCACACCTTCCATCGCACCTGGCAGTGTAATCGAACGAATCATAAGAATGACAAGCAGAACAAGCATTCCAGGAATGAGTATTTTGTTAAACTTCTCAATTCCCCCAGATATCCCTTTTATAACAACCAAAGCTACGATCGCCATCGCAACAAATGCCCAGATTAAAGGCAAGTAACTTCCTGTAAACTTAACAAACTGAGCATCGAAATCTACTCCCGCCTTCATCTGCCCGCTAAAGGACAGTACTGCATAGTGAAGAGTCCAGCCAGCTACTAAGATATAGAACGTCATGATTAGGAAAGGAGCAATAACGGAGATAAAGCCTAGTTTCCCCCAGATTCTTCCTCCCCCTGCTTTTACGAAGGATGATGCTGCACTTCCCCGGCCCGCACGGCCGATTGACAGTTCAGCAAGTAGAACAGGAAGTCCTACTGCAATCAGACATGCAATAAATAATAGGAAGAAGGCTGCGCCCCCATTTTCCCCTGTGATATAAGGAAATTTCCACATATTACCAAGTCCAACTGCACTGCCGATTGCGGCTAGTATAAATCCTTTTGAAGAAGAGAACCGTTCGCTGGTTCCCGTGCCTTTTTCATTTGTCTTAATTGGTCCCATGAAGCCCTCCATCTCGGTTAAATCCGTACTAATATTTATGACTAAGTACTAAATAAATAATAATGTATTATACAAGATAGAACTTTAAACGTATATATGTAATGTTATGTTAAATAACGAATAAGTCTTTTTACCTGAATTAGAGTCATAAAAATACATCAAAACGAAAATTATTTTTCTATTTATTTCATTTTTTAAGATATATCTTATTTTTCGACTTTGTTACATCTCTTCAAAATAATAAAATAAAAAAGACCCCTCTCATACACCCATGTGCCGAGAGGAGCCTATTCCTAGATTTACTTATTGTTTCTATGCTTAGTAATCGTCTTTCCAACTTCCGTGAGTATGCTGTCTAAGGAAGCAGGATCATGCACATCATACTCATCAATGTTTAATTTGAGCACAGGACAAGCGTTGAATTCACCGATCCATTTCGCATAACGTCCATGCATCTCTTCCCAATAGGACGGATCTGTCTGAATTTCCATCTCGCGGCCGCGTTCTTTGATTCGGTTCAAGATCGATGGCAGGCTTCCTTCGAGATAGATAAGTACATCTGGATGAGGGAAATAAGGAGTCATCACCATTGCTTCAAATAAGCTTGTGTACGTCTCAAAATCCGTTACACTCATCGTGCCTTTGTCTGCATGCATTTGAGCAAAAATACCCGTATCTTCATAGATCGAACGATCTTGAACATACCCTCCTCCTGCTTCAAAAATATTTTTTTGCTCTTTAAAACGTTCCGCTAAAAAATAAATCTGAAGATGGAAGCTCCATCTCTCGAAATCATGATAAAACTTCTCCAAATAAGGGTTATGATCCACCTTCTCTAAAGAGGTTTTGAAATGAAGTCGATCCGCAAGTGCAGCGGTTAAGGTGGATTTTCCTACACCTACCGTACCCGCCACCGTAATCAAAGCATTCTGCGGGATGTTATAGTCGTTCATCGAATGTACTCCTTTATCTCAGACACAATCAGGTCAAATTGTTCAGGACTTGCGACAAAATCGATCTGATTACCGTCAATTGTAATAATTTTTGTATCCGGCTCTCGCTCAGCAAGAGACGTCATTGCTTCATCGTAATCTATAATAAGCTGTTCTAGATAAGCAGGGTCCATCTTCTGTTCAAAAGAGCGACCGCGTTTGGCAATTCGTTTAAGCAGTGTATCAAGATTCGCTCTGATATATATAATAAGATCTGGTTTCGGAAGATCATCAGTAAGGATGTGATAGATCTTGCGATACTTCTCTCTTTTGACACCCTTCAGCGTACGCTGTGCAAAAATCAAGTTTTTATAGATATGATAATCGGAAATAACTCTTTTGTGATGCTGGATATAGTTCGTCGTCGTGTCTTCCAACTGCTTATACCGATTACACAAAAAGAACATTTCGAGCTGAAAGCTCCATTCATCTATATTTTCATAGAATTTTCCGAGAAACGGATTCTCTTCTACAATTTCTTTTAATAAGGGGATATCTAGTTCCTTGGAAAGCATAGACGACAGCGTCGTTTTTCCAGCTCCTATTGGACCCTCAACCGCAATAAACATGCCTTTTGTCATGTGAATCCTCCTGTTATATTCGTAACCGATATTACCGTCATAGAGAGTTTATTGTATCACAGAATATCTATTTTCGGACCGATTAAAAAAAGGAAGAAAACATGACAATTCCCAATCCTGAAAATTGATATAAGCAGCAAAAAAACCATTCCCCATGCAGTTGCTCTGAAAAATGGTCTGAATGATTGATCGCTCTCTATTTTGGTTCTACTTGATATACCTCTGCATACAGGGTATCCCGGTAAGACTGAAACTGCTCCTCTGTAAGCAGATTTGGATAACTCATTACCATCAGAGGAAAATCGGGTTGTCCCGCTCGAAGCGGCGGCTGCACATAGGGATAGGAATTCAGATGAAAACCAAGCCGCTTATAAAATCCAATCCTTCTCTTACTCATTTCTTCATCCGGCAGTTCCACTTCAAGCACGACCGGTTTATCCATCTGGGCTATAAAGTCCATCATCAGCTGCTTACCCAGCCCGCCGCCGCGAATAGATGGTTTTACAGCGATGTGCTCCACAAAACAGAATTCATCAAATTCCCAACCGCCCAGAAAGGCGATGACCTCACCCAGGTCATTCTCTTTGGTGAGCAGTCGATAGCTTGGATTCGCAAGCAAAGCTTGCTGTCCTTCAAACGTGCGATATTCAATCAGAGGGAACGATTCCTCCATAATGCTATACACCTGTTCAAACACAGGGGACTGAATCTTGCTCATAAAGTCACTTCCTTCTTGTTGTTCCCTTCATTCTTCCTCACGTAAGTTAGCACCAGTCTACCATTTGACGTGCAGCTAATCCAGTTCTGCCGAGTACGGAAGCAAAAAAAATAACCCGTACCACGAGTATGGCCGAGTTATCTTCTACCGATCTTTCTAGTTCAAATCAACGCGCGGTGATTTTCGTCCACCGTGGGAAGAACGCGAACTTCTCATCATACCGGATACTGTGTTAAACACTTTATCACGTGCCGTTTTATTTCTCATCAAGTATGTCACTCCAGCACCAACAGCTGTTAACAACAAACCTCTTTTTTTCAACATAATCATTTCCTCCTTCGTAAGTAGTATGGTCACCTTCTTGTTTGAAAATTACCCTTCTTACAGAATTCGAAACGCAGAGAGTTGCTTGCCTGTTGTTATAATATGGAAGTAAGCTAGAGAAGATCACTTGTTTCTACCGAACTTTCAAACCTCGTAATCGTATGCATGGTATCGCCTATAAGCTGCTTCCATTGAAGCTCATAAAAAACTTCTGTATTTGAGTTGTCTTTAAAGAAATCTTCATTAGCCGAAAATGAAACTTCGTATACTGTTGTTTTTAATTTTCTTTCAAGCACGGAGATGCGTGGCTTCGACAGTGCCTGCTTTGCTTCTTGCGGCAGTCTCATCTCAATAGTGATCGGCTCATTCGACTCGTTCGAGAACTCAGCTATTCCTGTAAATTCTTTCCCCTCCTGTTCCAAATGTGTATACACAAGAGTGCTTACTTTATTTATCTGCTCCTTTTCTTCATCCCATTCAGCATGGTCAGCTTCATTCTCTTCTTCCAGCTTATAAATGATTTTATCCTGCTGCGCAGGGGGAGTTTGAACATGTGATTCAGCCGCTTCTTTGTCACATGCGGACAGGAAACACAGACACAAAATCAGTCCTGCTGCCATTAGACTTATTTGTAGGAATTGTTTTCTCATCTTGTTTTGTATCAACCTTTCGGGATGGAGTACGTTTGTCAAAGACCCAGTATAACAGAACGAGTCTCATCACTCTTCCTTTTTCCGTTCAGACGCTGTATGTTTTGCCTTCGTTTCGGTACCCAGCTCTCTGATGCTCCGGTTAAGTCTCAGTAAAGAACTATCTAGTTTATCAAGGCGTGACCCGATGGTTTGCAGCACATAGCGAAGTAGAATAACACACACCGCCATTGGGAAACCTATATTCGTAATAAGATAGACCATTTCTTCCAAGTTTAGATTTTCCATTGCTCATTCCTCCTTTACTAAGAAAGGAAATAAGAATGGCTATTTTACAACCTAAAGCAAATAAAAAAGCGGATTCTGTTGTTACCTGAACTAAGGGTTCATGATCATCATAGTAAAACACCGGACCTTCATCATTTCTTTAACAAAGGTCATATATAGTCTGCTCACACAAAAAAACCCGCCGAAATGGCGAGTTCTTTAGTTCATGTCTTTTCAATCTCATATGTCATAAAAATTAGCGATGATCGGCTGAGCCGGCTTCACTATTCTCTGTTTTCTTTGTCCCTTTACTCTTGTATGGTTTAGGAGAATTGCTAGCACGGCGTTCGCCTGCTTGCCAGCGATTCCATCCTTTTTTTCCTGTTCCTCTTCCTGTTCCGCCCTTACCTTTTGCCTTACTCATCGAATCACTCCAGCTCTATTCCTATATTATGCCTGAACTATACAGGAAAAATAGCGATAAGTACAGTAAAGACATGAAGAACTAGGATTCGGCTTCCCCTGACAAACCATGAGTTTTGTGTCCTTCTATAGCTGTTCTATTACCTTAGCGGCAGTCTCCTCCCCATTCGCAATACAGTCTGGAACACCTACGCCGTAATAAGAACAACCAGCGAGAAAAATACCTGGATAGTGTGCTGACATTTTCTCTTCCAGTGAACGAACCAACTGATGATGAGTCCGGTGATAATTCGGCATTTCCTCATGCCATACTTTTACATTATAAGAAACAGGATTTTCGGACAGACCAAGACTTTTCCGTACATCTTCTGCTGCTGCTTGCATCAGTTCTTCTTGTGACATATCTTTCATCTGTTCATAGGCTGGGTTTATGCTTTTATAAAAGAGTCTGACTAGCAGCTGACTCTTCTTCGAAGTATGTTTCCATTTACGGCTCGTCCAAGTGCAGGCGTTGCAGATGAGATCGCTGCTTCCAGAAGTAATAAATCCGGTCCCATTCGCCGGAAGCCGCTCATCTGGTACATCATACCCGAGATAGATACTGATCATCGATGAACTGCGCAGCTGTTCAAAATCGCGATTTAGTTCTTCATGCTGAAGCATCTTTGCTACTGCCTTATGGGGCGCAGCAAGAATGATCTGATCTACACTTATATCTTCTCCATCAGAAACGGAAATGGTATAGGTTCCTTCCTGCGGTCCATGAACGATTTGGGTAACGGCCGTATTCTTACAGATGGTTACATCCGTCAGTTTTTGCTCATAGGCATCTATAAGTTCAGACATTCCGCCTTCAAAAGATAAAAATTTCTTACCTTCTTTGGGACCTTTCAGCTCGCTTCGATGAGCATCCAGGCCACGGATGAGACTCCCATACTCATTTTTGTAATCCAATAAATAAGGCATCGTTGATGCAAGAGTGAGTTCATGAATTTTGCCTGAATACACCCCGGAAATCACCGGTGCAATCTGCTTTTCCACCAATTCTGTGCCAAGAAATGCCTCAAGGAAATCCCCAAGCGAGTCCTGTTTTGTAAACATCTTATTGGGCGTGTAAAGGTCTTTCAAAGCTGCAACTTTTCCTTCGGGAGATATCAGTGTGGTCTCTGCAAGAGACTCAATGCTCATCGGGATCCCAAACATCGCATCTTCCGGAATCTGCTTGAGCTCTCCATCCGTGTGGATGAAAGAAATCCCTGTCTCGTTATAGACCACTTTTTCCGTAAGCTTCAACTCTTCAATGACTTCAAAAATATGTTTTTTACGAGTGACAATGGAATCTGCCCCCGTCTCCATCGTGAAGCTGTCATCGCGAGCAGTACAGATCTTGCCGCCCAGCTGACTGCTCGATTCGAGTAAAATAACACGAGCAGCAAAGTCTCTTTTCTCCATTTCCTTTTGCAAGGTATAGGCTGCGGATAATCCGGTAATGCCGCCTCCAATTACAGCTATCGTCTTCACAAACGCTCACCTACTATATCTGAAGTATATGGTTATTTAACATCTAAATGATGGAGTAAAGTATACCATACCCTGCCTGTTCGTTCTTAGGACAAAACGTAATTGAATACAAAAAAGCATCTGCCCATCCTATCATGTTGATTGCTTGCTCAACGTAAGGATTAGACAGATGCAGATTCTCTCTATGGATAAAATGCTCCGCACGAGCATTAATTAGTCTAGCGGAACCGTCATTTTGCAGCAATGATAGCCGCACCGATAACAATGACTGCCACTCCGATCCAGCGGTTCAGGGGGACACTTTCTCCAAAGATATACCAGGCAGCCACGATTCCAATCGCATAAGCAAGGCTTTGCAGCGGATAGGCTACACTTAGCGGTAGCTTGGAGAGAACAATAAACCATAGCCCCGTAGCCAAGCCATAAAACAGGATACCAAGCAGGATCAGTGGCGAAAACAGGACCGACACGAAATTGCTTAGCTGAATGCCTCCCTGCTGTTCAAGCCCCATTTTCCAAACGATCTGGCCAGAGACGAGTAGTAATATATTGAGCAATAACAAAGCATAAGCCATATTACCGGATCTCCTCCCTGCTTGGATCATGACGAAGAACAACATTAACATCAGGGTCTAATGATGAGGGGCAAACTTGGTCATAGGATTGTTTACGTTTAAGATGCTGCTCAGAGGATGGCGAGAAGTCAGGTATGGCTATCCCTTGTTCCTCATCTTCCGCTGTAGTTAATCCCTGTACCTCTGCTGCTTTTTCGACCTGTCTTTCGAGCTTTTGAATACGTTCCTCCGTAAGCCCCAGCGTTTGCGTCAGTATGACGACCCGGTTGGTAAGAGAAGATACGGTGATCGTCAGATGCAGCAGAATGAATAGTATAGCAACAACACTCAGCAAATAAAGCAGCGACGGAGCATAGAAAATGCCAATGCGTACCGCCAGCCCATCCAAAATGGACGGAAATAAAGATAAAATCATCATGATCGCACTCATCAAAAGCCAAAGCAGAGCATACTGCTCCTTTAATTTTCGCTTGCGAATTAAATATAGAATCGTAGTGGCAAACGCTAAGCTGATACAAAAGCTGACGAAGTAAACATTAAGATTCATAGCCATGTTCCCACGCTCTCTTTTTCATGGTTTTCATGAGTAAGACAGATAGGATCACCTTGGACATATAGTACACGGATTTCATCGCCGAGATACTAGATACCCCGCCTTGACGTTCCTTCATAATGACAGGAATCTCAGTAAAGGTGAGTTTCCGGTTATACAAGAGCATCAGTGCTTCAACTTCTGGGTAGTCAGTCGGATACTCGCGAGCGAACAGAGAAATCGCGCGTTTCCCGCAGAAGCGGTACCCTGAAGTTGGGTCGGTTACGGACTGACCGGTAAGCCGGGTCAATAGGGCAGACAGTAGACCGATACCCATTTTGCGCGCAAAGGTCGACTGAAACCCTTCCTTTGTAATAAAGCGAGAACCAATGACCATGTCCGCTCCCGTCTCAAGGATTGCATCCAGAAGCTGATTCAGATCACTCGGATTATGCTGCCCATCCCCGTCAATCTGCACCGCATAATCGTAATGATGTTCAGCCGCATAGCGGTAACCCGTTTGCACCGCTCCGCCGATACCCAGATTGCAGGTCTAATCGATAACACTCGCACCTGCAGCTCTCGCGATCCGACTGGTGTCGTCACTTGATCCGTCATTGATGACCAGCACGTCCACATAAGGGATATCCTGACGAATCTGGTGGATCACTTGCCCAATACCTTCCGCCTCGTTATAAGCAGGAACAATGACAAGCACTTTGAGCGAAGAATTAGGAATGGTTGGTTGATTCGTCATAGATAACAGCTCCTTTCTGTGAATGTGAGGGTCTTACGTATTTATTCCAAAACCAGCGGATGATCGCGACGCCGACCACCGTATCCAGCATAATAATCAGTGGCATGGAAGTGTAGTTATATCGGTATTCCGGTACAAATGCTAAGCGTGTCACCGTCATAACCACAACGATCAGCGTAAGCAGCGTGAGCGGCTTTCTCCATTTCCGAACAGCAGCAATCAAAGCGACCGGACAAAAATAGACAAGTGCCAAATGAAGCATACTGCCGAGCGGACTTGGAAGTACACTGTAGATCGGGGTATGACCGCTGCCAAAATACATATTGGAGTAGATATATTTTAGCTTACCAACGGTATACCATTTTACAAAGGTCCAGGTGTGTTCAGTAAAACCGATCTTCAGCCGCTCTTTTGCTACCTCCATTTGAGTCTTACCGTGACGGTCAACCAGTCCATCATCATAATTTTTATCTGGATAAGTACCTGCTGCGAATGGATTGACCTGTGTAGAAGCAATGACGACCTCGTTCAGTGTTACCATGTTGCGGATCACCCAAGGTGAGAGAACAACCCCGGTACCAATGCAGGTGAACAGCAGTAATTTCAATGTGAGCTTAAAGTTCTTTTTCCAAAAGTAATAAAACACGTAAACCGCTGGGATTAGAATTAAAAATTCCGGACGCGTCAGCACAAGCAAGCCCATTGCCGCACCGCTAAGCAGAGCGAGGGTTCGTGTTTTCTTCTCAAACGCCTGAAGCTGTAGACGGATATAAAGCATTAAGAAAAAGCATGCCAGCACCTCTGTGAGCACTGCGCCGTTACTCCAAATGAACGGAGGATATACTGCGCTTATGAGCAGCACAATGATTGAAACCGTTTGGCCTGCCAGTTTTCGGGCAATGGAATAAATCAGCCCCAGGGTAACAAGGCTGATACCAACTTGGATATATCGAATGTACGGAAAGGGATCATTATGCTGATAATCGACCATCTTATAAACCGCCGCCATAAAAAGCGGATAACCCGGCGTAACCTGGGCGTTTGGCTCCGTATCCTTATAAGCATAAATTCCATCTTCCAGCAACTGCCGAACCATAATGTCGTAATTCACCGTATCATGCGATACTTTATGATTGACCGAGACGAGAAAGTCGAGTCTTACAAAAGCAGCCAGTGCGAAGATCAGTACGATCATCGTTATCAGCAGTGTTTTTTTATGGGTAAGCATCTTAGACGCCATCGTGTCCATTCGTAAGTCTTGCTCCTTCCTGAAGTAAATATGTCAGAGGCAATGGCGTTCGCCATGGCTTGTTTTCCTCTTGTTAAAGTCAAGACTACAAGACACTTCTTAACGGTTCTTATCTAAATGCTTAACAAACTCTTAAGTTTTTCATTGATTTATTTAAAACAGCCTTTAGTCTATTCCAAGATGGGCAGTCGAGTCTCGAACACCGTCTGTCTAGGTGAGCTTTCTACGGAGATTTCGCCCCCATGCACATCGAAGATACTCTTTGTGATCGCAAGTCCTAGACCCGTTCCGCCCGTTTCTTTTGAACGGGACTGTTCGACGCGGTAGAAACGTTCAAAGATATAAGGCAGATCCCGCTTCGGAATAGGTTGCCCATAGTTACAGATACGTACAACAACATGTCCATCTTTTTTTTCAATATAAATGTCTATATATTTACCGCTCTTTGCGTACTTGATCGCGTTAGAAATGAGGTTTTCATATGCACGAACAAGCTGGTCACCGTCTGCCTTAATCATCACCCGATGATCCGGTACATGCGTTCGAATGGTCATATTCGCCTGCTCCAGACTCGGAACGAATTCCTCAGCCAGCTGTTCAATAAGCCCCGTTACATCCAGTTCACGTAAATGAAGAGGCATGCCGTTGTTAATACGGGTATATTCAAATAGATCATCGATGAGTTTTTTGAGACTAAGTGATTTTTCATACGCGATATTCATGTAATAGCGAAGTTCCACCTCGCTCGTATAACGGTCTTTATCAATAATTTCTAAGAATCCGAGTATGGAAGTAAGCGGGGTTCGAAGGTCGTGGGAAACACCGGTAATTAAATCGTTCTTCGTTTTCTCCGCGTTTCGCTCTTCTTGAATGGAACGGTTCAGCTGTTCGCTCATCGCGTTGATACTCTCTGCAATCAGGCCAAGCTCATGGTTTTCTCTAACCGGAATTTCATGCTCGAAATTTCCCTTAGCAATTTTCGCAAGGCCTTGGTTAATCTCTTCCAGATACGTATGAATCTGTTCAGACACGCTGTTGATGTTACCTGCGATTGTACCCAGTTCATCAGTGGCCTTCACCTTTACAGTCATATGAAGCCGTCCGTCCGCCATTTCCTCAAGAACGCTTGCAAGCTCCTTCGCACGTAAGACAAGCGGGCGGGTCGCAAAGATATATAAAGTGATAAAAAAAGCTGTTCCACAAATAAGGATGGTGTTTTGAGATCCAACATGGTTGATGATCCACGCCAGGGGCACGTTATAGGGGCTTATTTTGATAACATAGGAAGCGAGCAACCCCCCAAGCAGAACGAACAGCAGTGTGAGTCCCATGCATCCAAGAAATATGGCAAGGAATTTCCAACGAATACTGATGTATACTTTCGTATTCATATCCCTTACATCTCCTTTGTAGATCTCATTTTGTAGCCAATGCCCCAAACCGTTTTAATATAAGCAGGATGCTGAGTATCCTTCTCAATCTTTTCGCGGAGCTTGCGGATATGTACCATGACCGTGTTTTTCGAGTCCATGAACGGCTCGTTCCAGACTTCCTCGTATATTTTGTCCATGCTCAGAACAATTCCCTGATTAACGGCCAGAAGCTTTAAAATATCAAATTCGCGGGGCGTCAGCTTTACTTCCTGATCCCCCACCGTCACGGTATGAGTAGCGGTATTAATCACAAGATCGTCAATCACGATCTCATCCTCGCCCGAATCACTGCGGTTATTGAGCATTTTGTACCGGCGGAGCTGTGATTTAACTCGGGCGACCAGTTCAAGCGGGTTAAAAGGCTTAGTAACATAATCATCCGCACCGATGCTCAGGCCTGAAATTTTATCCATATCCTGGCTTTTTGCAGACAACATGATAATGGGAGTATTGTTTTTCTCTCGTATTTTCATGCATGCTTGAATTCCGTCCATCTGTGGCATCATGACATCGAGAATAATTAAATCAACTGGGTTGTTGCGCAGTACTTCGAGGGCCTCCACCCCATTGAATGCCTTAAATATTATGTATCCTTCATTCTTTAAATAAATTTCAATGAGTTCGATAATTTCCTTTTCATCATCAACAAGTAAGATTGCTTCTCTGGACATGCTGCTTTCACACCTCTTTGAATATTCTAAAATCTAAGATTATGCTTTAATAAATAGCATTATAAACCAGAAACCTTAATATTACGGTCGTAAATATCTTAATATTAGCTTAAATTACTGTGGATGATTCTCTTTAGAATAAGCAATCTCACGCTTTTTATACCGCTCATCGGAAGTTAAGATGGAAACAAAGGTAGTGAAATTAACAGTTAAGCAATAACAAAGGAGAAACAACCCAATGGATCAAGAAGAGCATTATCGTCCCGTCATTGCCCTTACCGGCGCATCGGGGCATATCGGCCAGTATCTAATGACCGAACTACAAAAGAATTACCATATCATCGCCTTATCCGGACGGGCTGACCTACATAAAGATACAGAGCATGTTACTTGGCGCGCTTGTGACTTTTTCTCCTATGACGATGTGGAAGAAGCACTGCGAGGAGCAGACTATGCCATTTATATTAGTCAATTCATGTATTCTTCCGCCAAACTAACTCAGGGCAGATCTGAGGATATGGATGCGATCTTAGCAGGGCATTTTGCCAGAGCAGCTCAGCGCAACAAGATGAAAAAAATCATATATATCTGTACCTTGGCCCCTGCGGAGATAGATAACAAAGACAGATCCCGTCACTTGCGAGGCAGACTTGAAGTAGAGCAGATCTTAACCTCATCGGGTGTGCCTACTGTTACCTTTTGGATAGAACCGTTTGGTGGTCCGTCGACTTCTCCTTACTCAGTGAAGGATGTAGCGAAAAATTTAATAAAATCAGATGTGAGATCCGTACAGCGGCTCTGTTTACCGGAAGGGAAAAATGCAAAGTGGATTCTACATTATTACACCGAGTGGCTGTCACGTATAACAAAACCGTTCCTTCGGATTACAAGAAGTGAAGATCAGATTGTCCGCATTCTTCCTAGGGCCATAAAAGTTCCAATGCTCGAACTAACCTATGATCAAACAAAAAGCAGTTCATCTCATGCTTTGTACCGAATTACAGGCGGAATTTTGGTGAATAGGCGGGAAGTTCATAAGGGGAGACTTGAATTTTTACAGTTGCCAAATTCGAGAGAATGTATCGTAGGGATTCACGATTATGTACCTTCATTACCTTGGTTTATCTATAAGTACTCTCAGGCTGCCATTCATCTGTGGGTTATGAAAGCTTTTGATCTTCACCTTAAGCAGCTTGAGCCTCAAGCGGAGAATTGGAATCCTCGTGACCTTCCTGATCCGAACAAAAAGAATTAATTCCAAATCATACGTTTTCATACAGGACCGCCTATTTAATTAGTGCGGTTTTTTTGACGCGTTGTTTTACGCGTCAATATCATATATCTAAGCTCTAAAAGAATAAACAGCTATGTATTTTTAGTGTAACCATTTTATGTATGTAGTGTTTATATCTTAAGATCATGTTATTTACAGCGAAGGGTGCTGGGTTCTATGAACAAGCGAGATCATCTGGAGTATAAAGCAGCAAAAATGAATCATCCAAAAGAACATATGCAAGATATAGATATAGATCATAAGACGGAGGGCACATCCTCTTCTATGACCCGTAAGGTGACTTATAGAATAATTTCCATACTTCTTGGTATAGATGTGCTGCTTATTGTACTACATAGCATGGGCTATTATCTCCGCTTATTTCCACCAGACAGTCTAGTATTATCCATGTTTATTTTCAACAGTATTGTGCTGTTTTCTATGGGAATCAGAGCTAAGATTTATACCATTGTTGCTGCATTTGTGCCTGGAGTTATTATTGTTTTTCTCATTCTGTACTTCAGCCATGCAATCAATGATGAACATTATACAACAATTCACTCACCGATCGGAAATGAAGCGGTAGTCATTCTATACTCTGCAACTAGTCTAGGAGAAACCATGTATTCTTATGACTTTTATCAGTACATGCTGGGGGGCCTCCTATTGAAAGAACTCAATAACCGTTATAGTTATATGGATTTTAGACAATATGACTCCGCTGAAGATGTGCTTGGAATGAATGATCCTACGTGGAAAGATAAAAAACATCTTATTTTCCATACAGCATCAGGAGAACACACCCTGAGGTTAAAATAAAATGAGTGAGAAGTATTGTCGTTTTTTTACAAATAGATGGTATTTTATATAACGGAATAATTTCACAGAATTTTTAATGTATATGAAATTGGTTCATACACAGAAAAATACATAAGTTAGGAGATGAAGAAAAGTGATAGATAATGATCCTCATGTTACACCGAAAAAGTATGATGCTCCGGAAGCGCCAGTGGTAGGGGTGAAAAGTTGGATGCTTGTTACTTTTCTGATGGCTATCCCGCTCGTGAACCTCATATTTTTATTTATTTGGGCTTTTAGCAGCTCTACCAACCCGAACAAGTCCAATTATGCGAAAGCATCCTTACTATGGATGGCGATTGGGATTACTATTTATATTGTCATCTTCGTTATAGCCTTCTTTATCGTTGATAATAGTTAGTTCTAATGAATGCCCAATCATTCTTGGGGGGTTTGTATATAATTGAATAGAAACGAAATTTCACAGAAAAGGGGTGACTCCATGAACTTACAAGACGTAAAGAAAAGCTATGAACTCATCGTAAGTTTAGGCATGTCTTGTGCCCCCGCTATAAATCTACAAAGAACTAGTTTGAGAAAATTCTCTATGCCTCTCGATTGGATGATTTCTTATTCATTAACTGAGGTTAATAAACTATATAAAAACAAATTTCAGAACTTTATGAAACTAGAAAATCTAACCTTACTGGAAGAAACACATTATTATCTGAAGGATGGCCTGCCTGCCTTCTCAGCCGATAATGACAATACCTTAGTGAAATCTTATTTTGTTCGGGATACGCTGTATAACATCGTTTCAGTCCATGACTTTCCGGTTATTCCGAATCACCATTGGTCTGCAAGCTATCCGCCATTTAAGGAGAAGCTTGATTTACGTATAGATCGATTCTGGAACACATTAATAAACAGCAAAAAAACGCTGTTCATTAGATGGTCAGCCACTCATGAACAGGTAGCAGAGCTACATTCGATTTTGTCTGATACACTAAAACCTAATTCATTTTCCATCCTAATACTTAATCCCATAAATGATTTAACATCTGTACAAGAAGTAAATTGGGAGATGAATGATACCTGCGCGTTAGATGTTCCTAATGATATGAACGATTATAATAGCTGGGATTATATTCTAGGGGGCATCCAATTAACTAACCACTAAGGAAAATAAGTTGATTAGACATATAAAATAAAAACCCCTCCTTATAATTACATAAAGGAAGGGTTTTTGAACATTTGAATTTACGCCATAATTTTGCAAATATCATTAGTGAAAGCAACAGGGTCTTCAACCTGCAAGCCTTCAATTAGAAGTGCTTGATTGTACAGTACGCTAGTGTACACAGCAAACTTCTCTTTATCATTCTCAAATGCTTGTTTGAGTGAGTTAAACACTTCATGGTTTGCGTTGATTTCCAGTACTTTATCGGCTTTCACCTGCTGTCCATCCGCATTAGGCATCGCGTTCAGCACTTTTTCCATCTCAATCGTAATCTCGCCGTCAGCAGATAAGCAAACCGGATGGGATTTCAGACGTTTGGAAGCTTTGACTTTCTTCACTTTACCGCCAAGGAGTTCTTGCATTTGCTCGAACAATTCTTTGTTCTCATTTTCCTTCGCTTCTGCTTCCTGCTCACTTGCATCCGCTTCAAATCCAAGATCACCGCTCGATACAGAACGGAATTCTTTCTCCTGATAGTTCTGAAGCATCTTGATTGCGAACTCATCCACATCATCTGTGAAGTACAGAATTTCGTATCCTTTATCGGCTACAAGCTCCGTTTGCGGCAGGCGGTCAATACGTTCTACAGACTCACCTGTTGCGTAGTAAATATACTTCTGATCTTCCGGCATACGGGATACGTATTCAGCCAGGCTCACAAGCTTCTTCTCTTTAGAAGAGTAGAACAGGAGTAGATCTTGAATATCGCCCTTATTCATGCCGTAGTCGTTATATACACCGAATTTCAGCTGTCTGCCGAAGGATTCATAGAACTTCACGTAGTTATCGCGCTCATCCTTCATCATCGATTGAAGTGCGGATTTGATTTTGTTCTTAATGTTCTTCGCAATCAGTTTCAACTGACGATCATGTTGCAGAAGTTCGCGGGAAATGTTGAGTGATAGATCCTCGGAGTCTACCATCCCTTTCACGAAGCTGAAGTAATCTGGCAGCAAGTCACCGCATTTGTCCATAATAAGAACACCGTTAGAGTAAAGTTCAAGTCCTTTTTCATACTCTTTTGTATAGTAATCAAACGGTGTTTTTTCCGGTATAAACAGGATGGCATTATATACTACTGCACCGTCTGCACTGATATGAACGTGTTTCAGCGGTTTGTCGAAACCGTAACGTTTTTCAAAATAAAAGTTCTCATAATCTTCATTCGTGAGCTCGTTTTTATTTTTACGCCAGATCGGCACCATGCTGTTCACGGTTTGTTCTTCGATAACTTCCTCGAACTCGTTCTCTGCATCTTCTTTCGGTTTCTGTGTCTTCACATCCATCTTGATCGGATAGCGAATGAAATCAGAATACTTCTTAATAATTGTTCTGAGACGGTACTCTTCAAGGTATTCGTCATAAGAATCTTCTTCTGTATTCTCACGAATGTGAAGAATAATATCTGTTCCCACGCTGTCTTTCTCTGCTAATTCAATGGTATATCCATCTGCACCTTCGGACTCCCACTTGTAAGCCTGCTCGCTTCCCCATGCTTTTGTAATCACGGTAATCTTGTCAGCCACCATGAATGCAGAGTAAAAACCAACCCCGAACTGACCAATGATATTGTGTCCGTCCTTAAGTTCATTCTCGTTCTTGAACGCAAAAGAGCCGCTGTTCGCGATGATCCCGAGATTATTCTCCAGGTCTTCTTGAGTCATCCCGATCCCTGTATCGGAAATTGTTAGGGTGCGGTTTTCTTTGTCCGCCGAAATTTTAATAAAGTAGTCTTCGGACTGGAAAGTCAGCTGATCTTCCACCAAAGCTTTATAGTACATTTTATCAATCGCATCACTTGCGTTAGAAATCAGTTCCCGTAAGAAAATTTCTTTCTGGGTGTAAATGGAGTTAATCATCATTTCAAGTAAACGCTTGGATTCCGCTTGGAATTGTTTCGTTGCCATGAATAGTCTCCCTTCTACTCGTTAACCTATTTTAGCACTCTAATAAAGAGAGTGCTAAGTCTTCCTTTTATATACCATATTCCATTTTTTAATGTCAAGTTTCAGGACTGATTATAATAATCTGGAACCATCACACTGACCGTCTCAAAGTACATAAATCGCAGCTCGTCCTGCTGATTTTCAGCACACATTTCCTTATACCATGCTTCCTCCATCTGTTCTTCTTCAAATACATTTCCTCGCCACAATGCCAGTCCTAACTCTTTGAAATAATAAGCATACCCATTATCCTCTTGGGACCGATCATAAGGCGATACTTTATCAATCATCGGAATCAGTATCCTTGCTTTCGTGTGAAAGGCATCCACCGTCTGTTCCGGCAGATGGATACGGACTTGAAGAAGTTCCGGTTCATAACCTGTAAACATCTCTATAAAAGAGATCTTCCCCTCCTGATCATAGTCGATATGAAAAACATCATGAAGCGAATAATTCCAAAGACCTTTTAGATGCTCTTTCCTATAGGATTCCAATACCTCGCTGCATTCCTTCTCACTCATCCCAAGATAGAGCTTTCCAATACGCTCCCCGGGAATAACGTCAATAACTGTATTCGGCACTGGTCTTAGGCTCTCATCACATGGCCCCTCGATCCCTGGTAATAGCAACGTATTATAGTCATGTAGAGAATTTTCCCAATCCGTAAGTCTATAATAAGCATTTGCTAATTCGGTGAAATAAGAATTGGAGAAACGTTTGATTTTTCCTCCTTGATATTCGGATACGGCTCCTTCCCCGGTAATAAGTACGGGAGCATTTCCAATCACCTGAAAGGTGAAATTATGTATTTTGTCGCCTGCTAACGGTAAAATGGCAATGGGACGCTGATTTACGATATAAGAAGGATCTAACACCTCTTCCGAGCAACATTCAAAGAGGGCACATACCGGATTTTTCTCCGCAGTCTCCCCTATTACTTGTCCGTAGGCATAGTCCTCATTCATCAAAGGGATCGTAAATACGTCACCAGTCTTCCATGTTTGCAGGGTTGGTCTAACCCAATTTCTGCAGTACTCGATTGCACTAATCTTTTCTTCATCAGATAGGTTCATCTGATAAGGCGGAACCATGAGATCATGCGCCAAGAAAATCACTTGAAGGATTGCCTCCGCTTGGTCCTCGCTAGTATGAACCATAATTCCCCCATCGTCATATTCAAAGGTAATCCGATCCAGCAACCTTTCTTCCTCTTCCTGAATCTTCTCTAACAAAAGAAGACCCGCTTGTGTATTCGTCTGTACTCCGAATTGGTTCGCAAGGGTTGTGGTAAATAAGTAGCGCTCCAGATCATAATCAGGAATAAATAACGTCATGTGTCCAATTGTAATATGCTTATGGGTATCTTTTGATAAGATCAAGTAAATCCAGCTCCTCATTATTGTTCTTATGCTTGTGTAAGTGTTAGTAGTTGATTAGTGTGGTAAAAATTGTTATATTCTGAACAAATGAATTCATCATTTACCCATCTTCCCATACGTAAAGGAGACTTACCTATGTCTATCACCCAAGTTATTGATGCTCAGCTTGAAGCTTACAATGCACGTGATATTGAAGCATTACTCCGTACTTACCATCCCGATTGTGTTATTGAAGATGCTGCAGGTAATGTACAACAAACGAACAGAGAAGAGATTCGCACTCGATACATGAAGACATTTGAAGTTAGTCCTGAGCTGCATGCGAAGATTCTAACCCGGATTGTGAACGGTCCTTATGTCATCGATCATGAAGAAGTCAGCGGACATAGCGGAAGAACAGATCTACTGTATGCTGTTCCTGTCTACCGTGTTGAAGATGGTCTGATCACACATGTACGTTTTATTGGTTAATTCATCAAGCTAGATATAAAATAAATAGGTAAGTCCCCAGTCATAAAAGATCGGGGGCTTACCTTTCTTTGTAAGACTTTCTTCATTTCAGAATATTGATTACTCCACTCAAAGATTCTGGTAGCTGCTAATGTCCTATATGATCATCCGGAGCAATGAATTGATAGGAAGAAAGCAGAACAAAAAAGATGACCATTACAATTAAAGAAATTCCTATCCATTCATAGAAGCCTTTATTGGAAGAATCCTTTTTCGACTTCACAAGGAAATAGATGCCCATAGTTAAAAATAAAATAAGTAAGGGAATTACGATTATCATACATACACCCTCCCTTTTTTCCATTCTATACTAAATTTAATGATCTACTAAATCAATTTCATAATTTATTAAAATAATGAAGTTGTAACTATATCTATAAACCAGGCTTGGATTTACCCTATTCTTCTTACCTCTTTTGCTCTCAATCTCTGGAAATAATATACTTAATGTCTATAGATCATTTCTGACTAATCCTACCGAAGATCTCGAAAGGGGCATTGTTCTAATGAAATATAACTATCTAGGTCAAAGTGGACTTCAAGTCTCTCAGCTTGGGCTTGGCACGAATTCTTTTGGTAAGAGAGCGGATGAGCAAACCTCTGCCCGTATTCTCCATCACGCCATCGATCATGGCATCAACTTTATTGATACAGCCAATATTTATGCAGGAACCGAATCAGAACGGATCATTGGACAAGCGCTGCAAGGGAAGCGAGATCAAGTCGTGCTCGCTACAAAAGCAGGTCTTGTCGCAGACGATAAGCCTAACGGGCGTGGATCTTCCCGCTATCACCTGCAGCTTGAGCTGGAGAACAGCCTGAGACGACTCCAAACTGATTATGTGGATCTCTATCAGATTCATACCTTTGATCCAAACACACCTCTAGAAGAAACCCTTCGGGCACTCGACGACATGGTACGTTCCGGTAAAGTACGCTACATCGGCGCTTCTAACTATGCTGCTTGGGAGATTATGAAGGCACTCGGTATTAGCGAGATGCGGAATTTCGTGCGCTATGTATCTACTCAGACGAGTTATTCCCTGGCAGATCGTACGCCCGAACTTGAACTTGTTCCGATGTGTCTTGACCAAGGTGTTGGAATCATCCCTTACTTCCCGCTTGCGGGAGGAATCCTGACTGGGAAATATACGAGCAAAAACAGTGCTCCAGCTGGTTCACGTGCCGTGACAGATCCAAACTTCAACCGGTTCCTAGAAGAGCATAATTTGGAGCTTGGACGTAAGGTAAGTGATCTTGCCGCTTCCCATGGTTACTCCCCGAGTGCTTTATCTGTTGCTTGGCTTATGAACCGCCCAGCGGTATCTACCGTTATTGTGGGTGCGACAAGAACAGAGCAGTTAGATGATAATATCAAGAGCCTTGAGATTGATATGAATTCAGAGCTCGGGACTGAACTGGATCAGATCAGTGAGCCATTTATCCATGCTAAACCTTTTGCTACGTACCGTATTTAGGTAGATCTGCACAAAGTGCCTTTGATGCATTTGAATTAGCATTGTAATCAAAAAAAGTAACCTACTCCAGTGAAAACTAGCGAGTGGGTTACTTGCTTTAGTTATGTATAACACCGGGTGAATCTAACGAATGAAGCGATTTTATTTGAAAACGAGGATTATATTTTGTAATTGCGTACTTATACAACTTATCAACTCTCCTAAATAATTTAATTGCCAGTAAAATACATTCCATGTTATGTTTATGAGAAATTTTTCCGCTGGAGGTTAGCGATATGACCCACGAGACGAAAGAAAAGATCATGCTCACGATTCCAGAATCCTTTGAAAGTAAAAGGCTGATCATCCGAGCACCTAAATATGGGGATGGCGCTGCCTCCTATGAAGCCGTTCAGGAGAGCATGGAAGAACTGCGTCCATGGATGCCTTTTGCGAATGACTCGCTTACTCCCGAGAACTCGGAAATTAATATTAGGCAGGCACATCTGAAATTTCTGAAGCGCTCCGATTTACGACTCATGCTATTCTCCAAAGAAAATGGACAATTTGTCGGAAGCAGCGGGCTGCACGGGATTGACTGGGATGTTCGCAAATTTGAAATTGGTTACTGGCTTAGAAGCTCCTATGCAGGACAAGGCTATATGAGTGAAGCTGTAGAAGCCATAACAAACTACGCAATTCATGAACTCTCGGCTAATCGGATCGAAATTCGCTGTGATGCAAGAAATGGGAAAAGCGCGAGAGTAGCCGAGCGGAACGGGTTTATCCTTGAAGGAATTCTACGCGGAGACAGTCTGGATGTCTATGGGGAGCTGTCGGACACGATGGTTTTCTCAAAAATACGAGGGAAAGAATTTTAAAGATTTCCCCCGCTAAATAGAACTAGAACTCGATGTTCATCAATATGAATTCCCTGTCCCTGCTAAGGAAGGTTTGTCCCTTACGAAATCCAGCTCGCTCATATACTTTCATAGCCCGTTCATTGAATGTGGCAACAACGAGCTGTAATGACGAATGGTTCGTAAGATTGCGAAGGAAAGAAAGACTCTCTTTTAAAAACAAACCGCCCTGCCCGTTCCCTGTCAGGTCAGGCCTCATCCCTAAACCTATATCGATTTGCTGTTCATTATTGTAAATTCCTGCTGCATATCCTCCTGGAACCCTTGCTGCTTCTCCTATACAAATAAACCCGATAAGTTGCTCTTCTTCATCAAGTGCGGCATAGTAACTCCCCTCCGTTAGTTCCTCTATAGTCTCTTCATCTTCAACCATGTTGTATAGCGAATAAGGTTCAGGGTATGTCCATGTGGCTATGGTTCTTGCGTGCTTTTGACTCATCGGTATAAATTTCAAATGGTTCATAGGTTTGACCATCCTTCATATCCGCGCGGAGCGTATTTTAATAGTAGTCACTTGTACTTGTTGTCCCACTGTTGTTTCCATGTTCCAAAGTCCATCCCCGAGAACTCCTCCAGTGTCCGTCCGTCTAGTGAATACACCCAGCCATCTGTAGGATCATCAAGGTCAGGTAAGCTGTACCCGCCAATCACCTCATTCTCCGTCTGCATTACATATACGATTGTCTGGCCCTTTAGGTTAGCAGGAGCTTGATCTAACGGATGATTCTTAACATAAAACGTAGTGATATAAATCATTTTTCCTATGTACGAAGCGGCATCGACAGATTGAACACTCCAGTACATTTGATGGGGCAGCTGTGTCAGGTCTTCTTTTTCAAGCCTATGTTCATACACTATATCTTCTTGCCAGATGATTTCGTAACCTTGTTCTATTAGAAATTCACCAGCTGGGGAGTCTACCTTTGGTATTGTGCGATTACTACAAGCCGAGGACAAAACAAGCAGAACGATTAGTAAACTAAGACCTCTCATTTTCATTTCAGTAACTCGATCCTATATACTTCTGAAGAGATTTGAATATAAGGAGTAACAGCTCACAACATACTTTCCATAGAACGAACAGAACACAAAAACCAATTGCACCTGCAACAAAACCAAAAAGGATATGTTTTCCCCCTGTAGTCGAAGTTTCATAAAAATCACTTGAAAGTGTATTCATGAGGGTGAAAGTCACTGAGATATATTTTCCGAATACAAAAGCATTGTATAAGACCCCAATCATTCCAATCCAAAACAAGAGATATACCAAATCCTCTGCTGGTTTTCGCCCCAAGGTAAATAGTTCACTGACCGTTAGCGGTTCAACCTTTTTCGGTATGGCTTTACCAGGCTGCTCAGGCTTCTCTTCATTCTGCTGTTCCATACGATCCTCTCCTTTCCTGATCCTCTCTCTGCTTTCCATTATTATACATTTATATTAGCGATTTGGAATTAAAACCCACAAAAAAACACCCTTGCAAAACGGGACGTTTATCTTTATCACTATCTTATAATGCGTTTACCTTCCTTTGCGGATGAAAGGATTTAATACGATATAGTAATATAGGCCTTTATAATGGAGTTCTTTTCGCCTACGAATATATCCAACCTTTCATAAAAACGAAGGTGATGCTTAAACGTTGCAGGAACATTTCTATAACACAGGGTCCCTAAAGATAATTATCACCTAATTGGGAGGAAATAAGGAATGACGCAAGAATTAAGTGAACTGCATAAACGAAATGGACTTATGGTTAGGTTGTTATGGATTTGTACTGCTCTTGGGATCGCTGCAAGTTACCGAAGTCTGGATATCGTACTCGCGATCCTGTGCACAGCAGTTCCCGTAGCAGCAATATGCAATCTATTCTATCTAAAGAAGTAGTAT
This sequence comes from Paenibacillus sp. An7, assembly GCF_009870785.1. Taxonomy (GTDB): domain Bacteria; phylum Bacillota; class Bacilli; order Paenibacillales; family Paenibacillaceae; genus Paenibacillus. The sequence goes on along the minus strand of NZ_WTWX01000006.1, from coordinate 108,007 downwards.
ATAAAACAAACGATGTATTTTGTCGCTGTTGGATTTAATATCATTGGTTTTACCTTTATGTATGCTAGTAAATCTCCAGGAGATTATGTCATTCTGTTGTTGGGACTGGCTCTTACCTCTCTCTATATGGATATGAAGCCACTGCTTCTCAATGGGATCATCGGACTCGCTGTGCTCATCTTTTTCTGCTTTGTCATCTATGTTGGCGAAAATACAATAGCGATCATTGCCTATTATGTAGTCATTTGGCTTACCCTGCTCGGTCAAAGCACCATTGGAAGGCGAATGCTGAAAAATATGGGAGCTAGCATGCAAGAATAGAAACAGGCAAGGCACTGTTTGAGATTCCATTCCTGCTGATATTTCTTGAAAAGCAAGCAGGACCTCACTGTTGATCTTCCCGGCCATATTCGCATTTTCATTCTTGGAAAGAGTTTTTCTTATTTAGGATGTAGGCTAAAATCTCATCGTTTTCGCAATCTTCCGGTCATTCTATACTGTGAATTTATGTCTTCCATACACTGTACCAAAGTAACTCTCAAAACCAAAGATAACAAAAAAGCAGGTCAATCATGGTGGCATCTTACCATAATAGACCTGTTCGGTATAACATGAGTTAGTTGTGTTCTTTGGTTAAATGATAGATTCATTCGTTATCCAACTCACCTAAAAAAGAACATTGAAAGGTTCGGAGCCAGACAGAGTTCTAGCAACATTATTCTTTCTAAAATTCTACAATTTACGGTCAACTTGAAATTCTACGACTCTGCCAATCAACTCAGGATATTTAGCAAAATTATATCTTTACAATTGAAATAAAATTACACACTATTTCTATATTAAGAGGGGGCATCAAGATTTTGCATTTCAGTAAATTATAATCTCCACATTCTACATCTGTGATATCAATATCTTGAAGAAAATAAGGGATTTGAGATCTAGTCATCTCTCTTATGGGTCTTCTCCTGTCATCAAGTGTTGTATGAAGGGAAAATTCTGTACATCCCCTAAAGGACAATTCGACATTCCGCTCTGTATCCTCATATACAAGGGTCATTTCGTCACCAAAGAAACTCGAATCAAATTTTAATACTCTAGCATCCCAATAATGCATATCTTCAATTTCACTTAAGATTTCTCTTGCCTTCATCCATGTCACCTCACTTCTTATATGGGATATGAGCATCAGAACTTTTTCTATCAACAATATTCTGATTAATATCAACCGGGTTACCATTTTCATCAAACAAATGAACATGATCATACTTTGTTACCTTATCAGGTGGATCGATTCTCATACGAATGTTTCCCTTGGTATCTCTAATATGAACAAAACCATTATTGTCAGTATATCCCCAATCTTTTGGCAAGTTGTCTAGAATTTCTTGTTTAGACATATTAGGAATGTTTTCAGTAATAATTTCACCTGCGAAATTCCCTTTAGGAGTACTCGTCCCCTCAGTCTTGCCATTTCCACCCGAACCTCCCGAACCACCCGGGTCATCATGCCGATTTTTCTTCAAAAGCTTTCCTATCGTTAAATAAGAAGCTGCCTGACTTACTACATAGCCAGTATAATACCCTCTACCTTCTTCTTCCTCTGTTCGTTTTATTTGTTCTAACAATTGCTCAGCGTCTGATCGTGCAGTTCCTGTCCCCCAGGCATAATCCCAAGCAAAGCGTGCACCTAATAATACATCGACTACTCTCCCAACTGTAAATGCATATCCAATATCATATACTGTTCCGAAGGGACTCTCCCAAAAACTCTTTACTGTACCAACTGCATCGTCAAAGAGCCCTTCGATCGTAGCTCCTACTCCCTTAAGCGCAGAGGCAGTATAATCAACACCACTTTCTAGCTTTGCCTCGACTTTTGGAGGTAAGCTAGGCATAACGATTGCCGATCCTCCTTCACCATCCGCTTCAGCAAAACTCCTTGCTATAAAGTTCAGCTGCTGGGCAATCGACGAAATTTTTTCCATCGTCACACCCAGAGATTGCCTGGCCGATAAATACTCATGAAAAAAACGTTCTTTTGTAGCTCCTGACCAGCCTTCACTTATAAAATAAATTTGCTTATCTAATTGATTGCACATTTGTTCCAGTTCCTGACGCTGGCTCAAGAAGTGTTCGACAACTTCCATCAGCTGATCAGGTGAGACCATTATTTTCACCATAAGGATTTCACTCTCACTGTTAGTTAAGTGAATAAATTCTATCAAATAATGGAAAACTTTACATCGACCGTTATTCCTTTAATATCTATTCAATCTCTATCTTATGTACTTCATAAAAAGGAAAATTCAATGAATTAATAGATATGTTTTTCATCACTGACTCTACTAATCCACCACCACGAGAAATATCTTTTCTTTAATTGCCCCTCGCTGATCTGCCTTTTCTTTACGAATCTTGTTTAAATCCTCTTCACTAATACCATGAACAGAAGCCAGTGCGTAGATGACCTCCAGCATATCCGCTAATTCTTCATTAGCAAGTTCATCTGTTTCCGCTTCTTGATATTCTCTATGTTCCTCTTCCAGCTTTGTTCTCAGCGCTGACTTGTAAGTTTCCTCTTCTAGAATCAAAGTCTTACACCGTTTCCCTTGAGACCGAATGATATTCGGAATTAAATCCCTTACTAGCTTATTATAGGTTCGCACGTTTTATATCAATCTCCTCTCGATCTCAATCTAACATTAATCTAACTCATAAAATTATAAAAACATGGTTTCCTAAAAATCCACTCCTATCTATCAATGAAAAGCAAGTCGCGTACATATTATCAAGATTCTATAGTTGTTCGATCAACAAAATTATAATTTTCTTTAATAATCATTCTTGCTAGACGTTGCCCTGCTCTCTTAAAGAAGAACTCATCAGCGAATTCAATTGAATCAATTGACGAAAGTTAGTTTATAACCTTCTTTCTTTTGTCATATTCAATTTTCCCCATTGAATTTTCATTTGGACCATTATAGATACACTACTCTATCTTCGTCCTCAAATTCCTTTAACATCAATACAAAAACTGCCATGGTCTCCTCCTCATTGTCTTTCTTTCAATTCCACAGTCTTTCAGATTGGTCGAGTCTGGATAACCTTTTTATTTATCTAGCACTCATGATAGTTATCTGACCATAATCAACCTGTCTATGTAGCTCTTTAGCATTTAAGTAGAGTTATGCATTGATGTGTGTCCGTCAATAGATGTCTAGCCTTACCGTTTATATTTATTTAATTCACTTCTGTATAGAATCAAATTCAATGATCTGAATCCATTTTTGTTCTGCCCAATTGATTGCTTTAATTGCCTTTTCTTCTGTCAAAACACCACGTTGTTTTTTATACTCAAAATTTTCTTTTGCCCAAATTAGTATAATTTTTATGAATTCTATTGTTTCTACTCTACATATAATATCCTCTTCATCTCCCTCTGAATAAATATCCTCTATTGTTGTAAAATCTTTATCAGAATTGATTAAATTTACATTTCCCCCACTCTTAATTAGAGTCCCTTTTCCTAGTAGTAAACCATATAGCTTATCGACTTCTTCTTTAACTATATTTAAATCTCCAAAGATATCTGATCCTAATGAATTACTAATCAAATAACCATTTTCTAAAGATTTATCTATATCAAAATCTAAAATGACTTCATTAAAGTCTTCTCTATACTCGATTGTATATTTATACTTGATCACAATATCACCTCTATTCCCACTAATATACAGGATATTATCCCCTTTATATCAAAAAGCTTCCCTGATTTATACTCAAGGAAGCTAGTAATAATATTATATAAACATTTTATTGAATAAGAGCACGTCGTCTTTCAAGCTCTACATCCATCGCTGCCCGCTGGTCATCCAGTTTATAGAACCACATGGTAATTCCAATCAACAGACAAATGATTAGCGGCACCCAAATAAAGCAGAGTTCAATATAGCTGAGTGCTGTTGAGTTTTGTGTGGCGTTGGGAACATAGCCTCCCATTTTTAGAACAACCCCAATTAAGAAACTCCCGAGCCCCAAGCTTACTTTTACAAAGAAACCTTGAATCGCAGCAATCATCCCAGATATACTTTTATTCTTCTTATACTCTGAATAATCAATAATATCGGGCTGAATAGCAAATGTAACTCCGAAGATCCCGTAAATACCAAGCCCTGTGATCGCAAGCCCTGCTATGACTAAAAACGATGAGGATTTTCCGAAATAAATAAGCAAATCTCCTACGATGTAAATGATCGTGCTTAAAAGCAGTATATTTCTTTTTGACACCTTCTTTTGAAGCCAAGGTAAAATAATGAGCATAGGCAGACCCGATAAAATCCCGAATAGCCCAACAAAAGTAAGCCAATCTTGACGGTTCAAATTATAAGTAAAATAATAAATTACAGTTGTATTTCGTATTACAAAAAGAGCAAAATAGAGAAAATTCACGATAAAGAATATGGCAGCTTGTCCGGTTAATCCCTTAAAGTCTTCTTTGAAAGAAGATTTCCCAGAATTGATGGTTGGCGGAACAACCTCTTTGGTACTCATAAAAGTAATCACAAATATGATAAGTGCCATGATGCCATAGATGCTCATTGTGATTAAGTAACCTCTTTGTTCATCACCTTGTCCAAAAAAATCTACCATTGGCATGGTAATTGACATAACTAAAGCGGTTCCAAGTAAGGCGCAGATCATTCTTGTCGATACTAACCAGTTCCGCTCATGATTATCTGAAGTTAATCTCGGTACAATCGTATTTAATGGTATATTAACAACCGAGTAAGCTATGTTCAGCAAGGTATATGTAACATAGGCCCAAATAATTTTCCCTGTCATACTGAAATCAGGCACAATAAATGTCATAATCGTAAATACAGCAAAAGGAATAGCACCAATGATAAAATAAGGCCTTCCTTGACCCCATCGGGTATGTGTTCGGTCTACTAATAGTCCCATGCCGGTATCTGCAAAAGCATCGATTATTTTCGTTAATAACATTAACGTACCTGCAACTGCTGCTGTTATTCCAAAAACGTCAGTATAAAAGAAGAGCAGATAGGAACCCATTGTGCTGAACACAAGATTACATCCTAGATCGCCAATGCCGTAACCAATTCTTTTTTTCCACTTAGACATATTTTCACTCCGTCCCTACTAATCTATTGATGTCAATTTCCCTGATCTCATGAAAAAAGATCCATGTGAACCACTCTAAATTTTTGATAACCTTGATAACGTTTTCATATCTTGCTTTAAATGATGATAAATAGATTTATATACACGGTAATATTCATTATATTTCTCATGGTTTTTGGGGTCGGGCATAATCTTCTGATCCAGTACCTGCCACTTTTTCACATCTTCATACGATAGAAGTCCTGTCCCAATTCCAGCAAGCATGACATCCCCCATGTTGGCTTCCACATCATGAATCGGACAGACAACGGAATAACCCGTCACATCGGCAAAGATTTGTCTCCAGACTTTTGACTTTGTTACGCCGCCGGCGATTATAATAGATTCACCTAAGTTCTCCCCCGTTGCTTCCATTGCATCACGCAATGAGAACGCAACCGCTTCCAGAAATGCACGATAGATATGAGCCTTTGTATGTGCCAGAGTAAGTCCAACCATCGTTCCTTTTGCATCTGAATCCCATATTGGGCTTCTTTCCCCCATGAAGTAAGGAAGAACAATAAGACCCTCACTGCCAGCGGGAATCGCAGTTGCTTGCTTATTCAATACATCATAGGCATTTTCACCGCCATTTTTCTCGGCTTCCACTTCAAATTGGCACATCGTTTGACGGAACCATTTCACAATTGCTCCTGCTGTGGCACCTCCGGCAAAATAATAAGAAAGCCTTTGAGCGTCATAGAGATAGGGCCAGACAATGAGATTCTTTCCCTTGATTGGTTTGTCCGAAATTAACGCTGCACACATTGAGGTTCCAATTGCAGCTGCGTAAATACCAGATTCAAATACACCAAGTCCAATATTCGCTGCCCCGCAGTCAATACCGCTTGCAATCACTGGCATCCCTTCAGAGAGTCCCAGTTCAGCTGCCACGTCCTTTGTCAGTCCTCCGATAATATCTGTGGATTCTACTATGTTTTCAGGCATCATCGACATAGGAATTCCCATGGCATCCATCATTTCTTTAGACCATGTTCTGTTATTCATATCAAAAATACCGCCAATGTTTCCTGCTGACGAATAATCAATTGCAATGCTTCCGGTTAGTTTATAAATAACATAGTCATTTGGGGGCAAAAATAATTTTGTTTTTTCCCAGTTTTCCGATTCATTATTTTTCATCCATAATATTTTGGTAAAACCGTAATAAGGATCTGCTCCATTGTGAGTAATATCTAATAGTTTTTCTTCTCCAATCGTGTCCAGAACCCATTTCGTTTCTTCTTCCGCTCTACGGTCCATCCAGATCATACAAGGTCTAATAGGCTCCATATTTTCATCTAACGGAATTCCAGAACCTCCATACAGACCGCTAATTGCAATTCCGCGTATCTTCTCTGCTGGAACATTTGCCTTCTTCACTGTGTTTTTAATAGAAACCTTCGCAGCTTCGAGCCATACATCTGGCCACTGTTCAGCCCATAAAGGTCTCGGTGTAAGTACATCATATTCCTGTAAATCTTGGGCAATTAAATTTCCCTCTGTGTCCATTAAGATTGTTTTGGTTCCTGATGTACCAATATCTGTACCGAGTAAATAGAACAAGGATGTCACCTCCTGATGTAATTGTTTCATTCGTTAAGTCTATTAGATTAGATACAAGTAAAAGCGCCATCCACTACAAAGTCTGCTCCCGTAGTAAAGCTGCTGGTATCTCCTGCAAGGTAAACACAAATGGATTGTAGTTCTTCCGGTCTCCCCATTCTGCCAAGAGGCGCCATTTGATTCCATTGTTCAATTAATGGTTGTAAGCTTGGGGAATTCAATGTAAGTTCTGTTCCTATGTATCCTGGACTGATACTATTCACGCGCACATTTCTAGTTGCCCACTCTACCGCTAGAGATTTTGTAAGTTGAATGACTCCTGCTTTAGAAGCATTATAAGAACACTGCGGCTGCGGTACATTTACGATATGTGCTGACATCGAAGCTGTGTTAATAATGGAACCTCCGCCTTGCTTTAACATTACTTTTCCAGCGGCTTGGGCTGTTAAAAACACCCCGGTAAGATTGATATCGATTACTTTTTTCCATTGTTCATACGTCATTTCTTCAGCAGGTATATTCAGGCAGATTCCCGCATTACAGAAAGCAACATCTAAACGTCCAAAAGCACTCAGGATTTTTGTAATCATAGAATCTACATCTTCCGGATTTGTAACGTCGGCTTTAATAGCAATCGCTTGGATTCCATGGTTTTTTTCGAGTTCGGCAGCTGTCTTCTCTGCTTCTTCAAAATCCAAATCCACGATAGCCACATCAGCTCCTGCCTCGCAGAAAGCGGTTGCAACACTTTTACCAATTCCTCTCGCTCCACCTGTAACGAAGATCTTCTTTCCGTCTAATCTCATTTTTTCAATAATCCCCATAAGTATATTTCCCCTTTCTATTTTGTAAAATAGTTTTATTAAATAGATTGATAAAATTAATTTACATAATATACCCACTTGATAAGAAAAGTCAACCTTCCATAAAAAACAGCGACTTATTTCACACCAATTGCATGGATTTTATGATTCGTTAGTCACTTCTATTTTGCTTCCAATTGTTATGTATTCGATAGCTATGTTATATTTAAAGTAATTTTATAAAAGTCATTTATATAATGGGGTTTATTCATGGATCATAACATTACATTTAAAGATATAAAGAAAAGTAATTATTCATCGATTTATCATCTTATTTATCAAAATGAGAAGCTCTCAAAACAAGAGATCGCACAACGGCTTCATCTGAGTCTGCCAACGGTCACTCAAAATTTAGTTCGCTTAGAAAAGGAAAAACTGATTGAAAAGAGCGGGCAATTTGAATCCTCGGTTGGAAGACGTGCAACGGCATATGCATTATGTCCGCAGGCTCGTGTCAGCATAGGAGTTGAAATTCAAAGAAATACAATTTGTATTTCCGCAGTAGATTTGCTTGGTGTTGTTTTTCATAAAACCAACCTGTCACTTACATACGCAAATGAAGAAAGTTACTTCCTGCAAGTGAGTCAAGCTGTAAAAGCTTTCATCTCCTCTCTTATGATAGAACAGGAGCAAGTTCTGGGTGTTGGTTTTGCCATACAAGCGTTAACATCAGCGGATGGACAAAACATCACCTACGGAAAAATATTAAATTGTACCGGTCTCCACATTTCTGCTTTTTCACAGCACCTTGATTACCCTTGCGGATTTTTTCATGATGCTAAATGTGCTGCAACCTCGGAACTGTGGATCAGGAAGGATATTGATGATGCTGTCTATCTGTCGATTGGTACGCATCTTGGAGGAGCCATTATTATCAATGGCCAAATTGATATGGGGAATGAAGGACATAGCGGCACGGTAGAACATATGACAATTGATCCACGCGGTTCTCTTTGCTACTGCGGAAAAACAGGGTGTATGGAAACACTTTGTTCTGTCAGTGCGCTGCTAAAAGAAGATGAATCATTAGAATTTTTCTTTCAGCAGTTACGTTCCGGGAATCCTTCCTATATGGAAAGATGGAATGTGTTCTTAGATCATTTAGCACTATCAATCAACAACATTCATCTTGTCATTAATAGGGAGTTTATTCTGGGCGGACATATTTCTCCTTACTTAAATGAGCACGATATCCAACTTCTTCATGAAAAAGTGTATGAGCGCACTGCTTTTCCTAGCAATGAGCCATTTATTTATATTAGCCGTTCATCTGAAAATGGAGTTTCTAATGGCGCTGCCATCACTTTTATTCAATCCTTTTTGAATGAGATTTAAACGAAAATAAGCATAAAAAAAGTAACCTTAAATCAAGGTTACTTTTTTCTAATTTCTCTAATTCATTTCTTCTAATTCAATTCTTCCCCGCCTCAGCTGATAAAAGAACTATTTCTCAATATCCACTTCAAACTCAAGTTCAGGAAAATAGGTTTTCATCACATTCCCTTCCTCGTCAAACTTAAACTTCCCTTTTTCGGTGTCACTATATATATTTTGATAAGGTTTGATGATGATCTTAGACGGGAGCGTAGTAAAAGGTTCTAGCCGGAGATCTGAAATCATTCCAGAGCTATTTGCCTGACCTCTCCCATTTCCACTAACTATTCTCAGCTCATTACCTTCATCATCATACACATCGTAATCCAAACCTGTCGTTAGCGGATCATATTTCATTCCTTCTGGCAGAACGAAGTGAGTTGAGATATTTGTCGTTATTGGTGTTAGTTCTACTCTTTTTAAAGTTACTGTATAGATTCCATGGGTCTTGGTCTCATTAGGAGAAATATCAACGATATCCTGTTTCGTCTTCTCAACAGGGATATGCATAACGACAGGGTCCTCAAATGGTTTAACTTCCAGGTTTAAAGTAAGGATGAACGAATCAGGAAAAGGTGTTCCTTCTTGATTTCGTAAATCGGAAAATTCCAAAATCACAGAATTCTCAGATGCTCCAGGGTGATAAAATTGAGATATCCCACCATATTTGGGTGCATACTCGTTTATATCTCTTCCGTTGATCTGCAGCGTATAGCCGCTTAGATCTTCGTTCAGCTTCTCTCCTGACTCATCCGAATTATCCTGCGTCGTACGTACTAGACTGAGTGATACCCTCGTGCCGTCATAGATGATTTCAGGGACCGTAAATGTGGTATCCCCTCGAACCACACTAACATTTGGGGTAGCTGCTAATTTTTTCTCTGATGCTGTTCTCAGTCCAAGATCATCCACAAATGCAAAGATACTCTTCATTCCCGGAATTTGCTGCAACGAACTCGCCATCGTTGGTGACACAAATCCGCTCCCTACAATCACCATAACTGCTGATGCCGCAATAGCCGTTGAAACCACCATTTTCCTCCACATCTTCTTTCGCCCCCTGCGGTTTGTTTTATTTTGATAAATCTCCTCCATCACCCGATCCGTGAGATCAATAGGAACCTCTTTTTCTCGTATCATTCGGATAACCTGATCTATGGGTTCCTCTTTTTTATGTAAATGATTCTTCATACACGCAGCCCACCTTCCCCATTTCTTTTGATCAGTTTTTTACGTATACGCTCAAATTTCTTCCTCGCCGTAGCGGCCTTAATATTCATGACTTGTCCGATCTCATCATAAGAGTAGTCTTCCACTGCGCGAAGCAGCAGAATATGTTTTTCATCAAAAGAAAGCTGATCCATTAGGATCTCTAATCTGTCAGTGCTTTGGGCGTCCTTCTTGTATGCCAGTTCTGCCGAGTAAGTATGCTTAAAGATTTTGAGCAGCTCTACATCTCGGAATTTCTTTTTATTAAGATTCATACAGTGGTTGTACGCAATTTTGTAGAGCCATGCTGAAAAAGAACCAGGTCTCGTGTAGCTTGCTATGTTCTCATACGCCTTAATAAAAATGTCTTGGACCGCATCCTGTGTCATTTCGGTCTGCTTTAATAAGTAATAACAATATACATAGATTTGCCTTTGATACTTCTCGACAATGACTCTATAGGGCTCGGTCTCTCCCTGCTGTATCCTCTGGATCATATGATCTAAATGTAATTGCTCACGATCATCTGCACTGTTCCACTGTATAGAGTTCAAAGGTGCCTCTCCCTCCTTTCCACGCCTATATAACAATTCATAGTTCTGAAATGTGACATTACATTAAAATAATTCCGATAAATTCTTCACACAAAAATAAAAGCCGGATCGCATCTCTGCTCTCCGACCCTACTCTATCCTAAAATCTAATTCTCACTCACTGGTACGACCTTGGTATCTCGATCCCATGCGGTTACAATCTCATTCTTTCGTTCTTTCAGCAGTTCTTCTTTATCGTCCCGATAGAACAAATTATAAGTATCAAAAGGAATGATTCGTCCATCAGGATGGACAATGTGAACACAGGACTTTTTGACAGAACGCACATCAAAATTGTGCGCATCAAGGAACTGCATAATGATCACCCGGAACACGTTGTCATACGTAATCTCTTCGGGAACGGCTGCGAGCGGCAGACAGCAGAGCAGGCTTTTCAATGATAGAGCGGAAGACTCCGGCGAGTGGCCGGTCGACAATAGCTCAAACATTTTATCCCTAATCACCGGATCTTGTTCAAATACGATCGTATTGCTGTCCCCTTCAAGTAAAATGTCAGGATCAATCATTCCGGTCAGCGGAATAACTTGTCCGCCAAGCTTCAGCGCATATCCCATGGCGAGGCAGTCCGGGTGACATGGAACCGGCAAAATATCATCTTCGTCAAATACTCCCGACTGATCAATGATCATCTGCCTTACTTCACTCACCGTCAGGCGATCAGTTGCAGGGTCATATCCTTCGAGTCTCCCTGCGGCCTGAATAGGCTGGATGGTGACACCGCGAACGGCTTTCTGCTGAAGACCATACTGAATAATGTCACCAATCTCTCCGTCATTAAGGCCCTTTTTCAGCGTAACAACTAAGGTTGTAGAAATGTTAAATTCATTTAAATGGTCAATCGCCTGCTGGCGTATCCGTCTTAGGTCTGCCCCTCGCAGCTCTTTCAGTACATGTGCTTCAAAACTATCGAACTGCAAATAGACCTCAAATCCAGGAGTATATTCAGATAACTTACGGGCAAATTCCCGGTCCTGTGCAATACGAATTCCATTCGTGTTCACCATAATATGTTTGATGGGACGCGCTTTACACATATCCAAAATTTCAAAAAAATCAGGATGTGTCGTCGGCTCTCCGCCGCTGATTTGCACGATGTCTGCTTCGCCTTCATTTTCGATAATACGGTCTAACATAAATTCAATCTGAGCAAGTGACCGGTACGAGGTACGATGCGGTGAAGATTCTGCAAAACAGATCGGACACTGGAGATTACAGTGATCGGTAATCTCTAGTAAGGTTAGGCAGCTGTGCTGCTCATGATCTGGACATAATCCGCAGTCATAAGGGCATCCGTACTTGATCGGAGTATTCCACACGAGCGGCATTTCTGAAGGCTTAATAAACTGACGAGTCCGGTGATAATACTCCACATCGGTGGAGATCAGCACTTTCTCCGGTCCATGAATGAGGCATCTTTTGACCATGTAGATTTTGCCGTCTTCTTCAATTACCTTTGCTTCTACTTTGCGATAACAGGTCGTACATATACTGTTGGTCAGTTCGTGATAGAGATAAGGACGGTTAGGCATGAAATCGCTCCTCCTGTTAAATACAGTTTAGGCTTGCATATTCGAACTCGTTATTTGATGATCTACCTTCTTCTTGCCATAAATAAGCCAAGCATAATAAAGCACACCAGCGATGCAGGCAAGCTGAATATTGTTCAGTCCGAGATACGGATGCGGCGTTGGTTTGATCCATTCAATACCAAGACGAAACAATAGGTACCCTGCCATAAACCACTGAAACATCCTTCCAGATACATACTTTACTTGAGTAGATGTACTGCTTTTACCACGGCTTTGACGATAAAGCGGGATGAGCAGTATAGCTAATATAATAAGAAAGAAGATTTCATAGAGCTGCGCTGGATGCCGAGCGACCCCATCTCCAAAATCCACACCCGTAACCCATGTCGTCGGCGTACCATAGGTATGGTCATCCAGTCCGGTAAGAAAACATCCGATTCTTCCTATACAAAGACCGAGCATCAGCGGATACACAAAATCATCCCCCGTCGATTGGGACCATCCTACCCAGCGCTTTGTAAGTTCCACCCCGATCAGTCCTCCGAGTAACCCTCCGACAATGGTCTTTCCGCCCCATAAGAGTTGTCCTTGACGAAGATGCTCCCAGGTAGCGACCGGGTCTTCAAGCCAAAACAGCAACTTGGCACCAATCGCTGCACCCAGAATCGTACCCGCTAAAATTTGCAGACTTGTCAGGGCAGACATCCCGCTCGGTCTTCGTGTCCACAGATAGACCCTAAATCCGATAAAATAGCTAAGGGATTCGAATAGTACATGGGGGTGAATCCGTAAGGACCCAATAGTAAGATACACAGGAAAATCCATCAGTCCACTCCTAGACATCGATAGTAATAACTAACATTAGTGAATCATTTTCATAATACCTTTAGTACGATAACAGAAAGGCACCGCATATCGTAATTAAGAGTACGGCAAGTCCTCCAATGATCGCTAAGATTGCCACAACGACTTGCAAAAAGACATTTTTCTTAGGCTCTTGAACAGAAGGAACAGCTCCATTATTGATACACTGATCACGGCAATATCCTGTCGCTGGGTCATAGCAATCCTCACAGATCGGCTTACCACATCTTCTACACTGAGCAACAGCCTGCTGATCCGGATGGTTCATACAGAGAAATTCCGCCATCACTTCACCTCTATTCGGGTTGTTTTGTTATTTATTTTCTAATAAAAGGATCGTATCCTTTCGCCTTGAGCGCTTCAACCAGTTCAGGACTCATTCCAAAATTCTGCTCCACCGCTGTAATTTGGGCCTGATCAATAATCGCTTGATTATTCATTTTCTTTTCCATGTTATGGTTGTCATTCCTATAGGCTATGAACCTAGCTAGAGCTAACAGATTATGTACCATAATAATCCATATACTGGATATATAAAAGCTTTATTTCCATATAAAATTGATTTGCCTGTAAATAATCATTCTGCTTAGATATACAAAAGAACCCGAGAGAGGGTTCTCGGGCTCCATCTATTTATCTTTTATTTTCTACCCATCTGCCTGATCTATAGGCTCTCTCACTCTTCACCAAACTTTTATCTGTCTAGACCCTACTGACGACTTCAATTCCTAATCTACTCTATTCTTATACCTGCTTTGCTGTATGCTGTTTCTTTATAAATGAAATCTGTCCTGCATGAATTCCTGTATGATACATAAGCCTTCCTACGGCTTCAAGCGGTGTGGATTCGCCAATAGGGCATTTTTTTATCTCGTTCCACTCAGATTCAGGCAGCTCCGACATTCCCGCAATAAGCCAGGTTTGAGACTCCTCTAAAAACGATACAAGCTCTGCTAGATTTGTGAATGTTTCTTTACTGCGTGCAGCCCCCCGGTTCGTATGAATCACAAGCTCTTCCGGCATCGGCTTATTAAAAAACCATGCAGCAAACATATACTCTACCTCGGCATTATGCCTGAGCATATACCCGATCGAAGTATCGTCCATTCGAAGTGCAAGTTCTTCGTTAGTCAGCTGCTTTACTGTATTTAGAAAACGGCTTTGAAGTGCATTCCATACGGGCATGATTGTAGCAAAGGTAGACATTTTCTTTCTCTCCTCCTTGTTTCTATTTCATCTTACATTACCGGGTTATTCCCTTATTTCGCTGCTGCGCTGCTGGCATGACCATCGCGGGCTACATGTTCAATCTGGTCACCAGCAAGGTCTAGATCAAAGGCAAGACCAAAGCCTGCCACGTATCTTCCTGTCTTGGGAGTAAGCTCGAACAAGGAAAAATCGAGTCCCCGCAGCATCGTTACTAGTTTCGCCGGAAACTTTTCTTCGAATAGAGCGAATACTTCTGGGTATCCCTCATTTCCCACATTTTTCGCTGTACAAGGGAAGCGAGCCCGCTGTCTTGCGAATAAATTACCCGAAGCTGCTTCATCTTCAATTAGCATCACGTCCACTTGCGGGCGATTGTCCATATAATGATAGTGATTTGCAATGCGGCTGATATAGATGTACATTTTATTGTCATGCGCTACAAAAGGAGCATAGGAAATGAAGGGGTTCCCTTCCTCATCTAACGTACTTAACATGAGCGATCTCAGCTCACCTACAAATTGTAAATAGTTATTTTTCACTTCTTCCATATTGATACGGGTCATATTCATCATCTGTTTCCACCTGCTCTATTTATATTTTGTGAAGTACGTGTATTCTAGGTTTTCTATCTTTCGTTAACTCTATATCGACCTCGACGCCGTATACACTGCGGATTAATTCTAGGTTTAGTACATCCTTCGGAGTTCCATATGCTTTTCGCTCCCCGTTCTGAATGACACATACTTTGTCGCTGTATAGACTCGCATGATTCAGATCATGCAGCACCATAACTACCGTAATCCCAAGCACCTTATTCAGCGTCTTCACCAGTTCCAGAACATCCAGTTGATGCGCAATATCCAGATAGGTAGTCGGTTCATCGAGTAATAGCAGCTTGGGACGCTGGGCGAGAGCCATGGCAAGCCAAGCTTTTCTTGACTCCCCGCCTGATAAGGAGTGAACCAAACGGTGTTCATACCTTGTCATATTCGTCTGTTCAAGTGCCCACTGAATGATCTCACGATCCTCCTGAGTGAGTTGTTCGTACCACTTTTTATGGGGCATCCGTCCAAAACCGACTAAGTCTCCAACTGTCATATCCATCGGACTTACATTTGATTGAGACAACATACATAGTTGCTTCGCCACTTCTCGGACATTCATTTCTTGAAGTTCCTTACCCTCAATGGTCACTCTGCCGCTTGCGTAAGGAATAAGGCCAGATATGCTTTTGAGCAGTGTTGATTTCCCTGACCCATTCGGTCCGATAATAGAAACAACCTCTCCTTTTTGAACGGTAAGCGACAGGTCCTGAACAATTGGTCGTTCTCCATAATGTACATGTACTGATTCCACCTGCAGCATGATCTAGGCCCCTCCTTTACGCATCAGATAGAGAAAATAAGGCCCTCCGACCATTGCCATTACAATGCCTGCCGGAATTTCAAGCGGACTAAACATCGATCTGCCAATCGTATCGGCTATAATTAATACGACAGCTCCAAGGGCTAAGCTAAAAGGAAGACTGTACTTATAATCCGAACCGATCATCATACGTGCCATATGCGGAACAATGAGTCCAACGAAGCCGACAAGCCCTACCATGGAGACAGAGACAGAAGCAAGAAAAACAGCAACAAAAGAAAGCGTAATCCGCACCCGATTTATGTTTTGACCGAGATTATGTGCTGCCTGCTCTCCAAGCCGTAAAATATTCGCCTGCCGTATACATAGAAGTGCCATGATCCATCCCACCGCAGAATAAGGTAGAATTGTTAACACCGTATCCATCCCTTTTCCCGATAAACTCCCGTTCATCCATGAGAGCGCAGCAGGTAATTTATCACTATATAGAATAGATAACAGTCCGATAACTCCGCCAAATACTGCATTCACCGCTACCCCTGATAAAATAATGCGTATGGGCGTTATCCCTTGCGTCTTCGTCCAGGCCCATCCATAAACCATCGCTGCAGCGATCCCTCCGCCGACAATAGCTGCAATGGGAATAAGCGAAGATAACTCCGGCATGACCAGCATAATAAAAAGCACAGTAACCGCAGCACCGCTAGAAACGCCAGTCAGACCAGGGTCTGCCAGCGGATTATGCATTACGGCTTGAAGCAGCGCACCCGATACTGCTAGATTAGCCCCGATGATGAGTGCGAGGATCACGCGGGGAATACGTATATTCCATAAGATGGTGTTCCACTGTTCACTTCCCGATCCGGTTAAAGTCTGGAGGACTTCCGCAGGAGATAACCTCACGCTTCCGATACCTATCGCAAGAATAATGATGATCAGTAAGATGAGATACGTCATTGCAAGAAGAAACTTCCGGCTTCTCTGCTGCCCTGTTGTATTCACAAGCTCATAAACCCCCTATTCCTCGTACAAAACGGAGGAAAGTGCTTTATAAGCGTCAGGCGTTTTGGATAGAGAAGCGACACCAAACAAGTTGTAATCCAGTGTTTTCATTTTTCCATTCTTGAACGCATCCATCTTCTCCCATGCACCATTCTTCTTCACATCTTCCTCAAACTTTTTCGCTACCGCTTCAGCATCGCCGTGGGCTACAAGTAAAATCACGTCTGGGTTGGCTTCCACTACACTTTCCATATTAAAAGGAACATACGTCTCGGTGGACTGCAGTGTATCCGTAAGTACATTTGTTGCTCCCAGATTTCTAGCAAGACTGCCGGCAAATGTATCTTCATTCATCAGCATGAGATAATCTGTGGAACCGAATAAGAACATAACAGATGGAGCTTCTTTTCCTTCTACTGATTTGACAATTTCCGATTCCTGTTCAGCAAAAGAACTCAGCACTTGCGCAGCCTCTGCTTCTTTGCCATAGAGACGCCCTATGGCAACCAGTGAAGCTTCGAGACCATCTAGCGAATCAACGGGTAGATATGCCCCCTTTAAACCGGATGGCTCCAGCATTTTGTTAATACTGTCTTTAATCGATTCGGGTGCCAGTACGGCATCAGGGGTCAGACTTGCGATCAATTCAAGATCCGGCTGATGAGATGACCCAACTTTCTGTACATCTTGATAAGCTGCTGGCAGTTCACTTTGTGTGGTTGGTACACCTTCTAGCGATAATCCTAAGTCATTAAATAATTCTGTAATGGCTACAGACAATGTTACGGTCGTACTCGGTGTTTTATTATCAAATTGAGCTAAGATTTCTTCTACTAATGCTTCGTCTACCTCGACCGTTGCAGCAGTATCATTGGTTGCAAGAGTAGTGTCTTCCGATCCAGCAGTTGCTGTCGTATCAGCGGCTGCTTGCTGCTGAGCATCAGAACTAGTCCCACTGCCGGAACCTTCCTGATTCCCACACGCCACCATAACAACCATGGTTAAAGCGATCATTCCTAACTTCCACGATGAACCCTTCTTCATACCTTCATGCCCCCTGATTTATTGTTATTTCTCTATGTAGACGAGTGATTGATAATGATTATCATTATACGTTGGTTGATAATGGTTATCAATGGACTTTTTCCGGCTCAACCATGGATTAATCCCACTAAGTTTGTGTTCTTCTCTCCTTTTCTTTCAATTCACATGAATAAAATAAAAAAACCTTTTAACGATGGATTCGTTAAAAGGTTTTTTGCGTTTACGCTATTCTAGATATGATGTTGTTACGCTCAAGCACTGCACGATCGGACTCATTTACTGGGCGGTATCCTTTTTCCAAAAGTTCTTTAATATAAATCTTGTTATAAACAAAAGAAAATACAATACCGCAAATCCACGCACCAATTCCCAATGTAAAGGAGGCAAAAATTACAGAAAGGATAAACATAATGGCTGCCCATTTCAAATCCCCTCTAAATAATGCTGGAAAGAAACCAAAGAAAAACGTGGTCCAACTAAATCCTACTTTAACGTCCTTTGTTACTCCTGCTTCATTAGCTAATACTACTCTCACAACGTGCACCCCTGTTCTTGTAAAAGGCAGCTTGCCACTTGGGTTAGAACTGAACCTAATTCTGACTACCATAGGTCTTATGTACGCCTCATTGACAAAACTCGTCTTCTTTTATTATTAATTATCATCTGGGATAACGCCGTTTTGTAAAAATCGTTGATTCCCCTGAAAATTAATAATGTATTTCTCATATATTACTGGAATTTAATTATATTCTCCATGAATAAAATGGAAAAATGATCTTATAGTCTCATTGCCAGCACATAAAAAAACCCCCTTTCAGCTATGGCTGAAAGGGGGTTTCCTTCTTCTCTAGTGCTTTAGTGCTGTTCGTGAAGTACGAACTGAGCAATATTTTTACAATGATCTCCGATCCGTTCAAGGTTCGTAAGCAAGTCCAAATAAATGGTTCCTGCACTGCTTGAGCAGATATTTTGGTTTAGACGAATGATGTGATTTTTGCGGAACACAACTTCAAGGTCATCCAATTTCGTTTCCAGTTCCAACACGGCTTTAGCTGCCTCGGTGTCCTGTCCTTCCAGTGCAATGAGCGCCTTCTCTACCGTCTGATCTGCCACTTCCATCATTTCTTGCAGTTCTTTCGTAGCCGCTTCCGAGAACAAAATCTTGTGGTTGATACTGAACTCTGCAAGCTCTACAACATTCTCTGCATGGTCGCCGATCCGCTCAATATCACTAACCGTTTGAAACCAGCCAGAAGCTTTTTCCGACTCACCTGCCGGCAGACCGTTCTTCTGGTGAATGCGAATGATGTAATCTGTTATTTTGCGATTGAGTTCATTAATAAGCTCTTCCTTTTGCAAAGCTAGGTCGGCATACTTCGTATCCCGATCGAAGAAGAACTTCGTTGCATCCTGCAACGACTCTCTTGCATACTGACCCATACGCACAATTTCATGCTGAGCTTGTCCTAATGCGACAGCTGGTGTTGCAAGTAGACGATCATCGAGATAGATCGGTTTAAACTGAATCTCATCCATCTTGCCTGGTATGACTTTGGTTACAATCCAGGCCAGTACAGGAATCAGCGGCAGGAAGATAAGGGTGTTCGTCACGTTAAACAATCCGTGGGCATACGCAATCTGCATCCGAATATTCACGCCTTCTCCCAGCCACAGTACTACCCAGAGTACAACAGGCAGTAAGAGCATGAAGATAATAGCTCCGCATACATTAAAAATAACATGCGCCAAAGCCGTACGTCTTGCTGCGATTGAAGCCCCAATGGATGCAAGGATTGCTGTAATCGTTGTACCGATGTTGTCACCAAAAAGAATCGGCAAAGATCCTCTGAGACTAATCATCCCTTCATCCGCAATCGTCTGCAGAATCCCAATGGTTGCACTAGAACTTTGTACAACCATGGTAAAGATGGTACCTACAATAAGACCCAGTACAGGTTGGTCGGCCATTTGAATCATAAAATCAGTAAAAGCCGGCAATTCCCTAAGCGGTTTCACTCCACCGCTCATCGTAGATAATCCGAGAAACAACATACCAAAACCAAAGATGACTTGGCCAATGTATTGAAATCTCTTTTTATTCAGGAAAAATAAAAAGAAGGCACCTACTGCAATAATTGGCAGCGCATACTCTTCAATTTTGATCCCGACAATAAATGCAGTCATCGTTGTACCGATATTTGCACCGAGCACAACCCCAATTGCTTGTCTAAGTGTCATAAGTCCAGCGTTTACAAGTCCAATTGCCATTACTGTCGTCCCAGAAGAGGACTGAATTAAACAAGTAACGATAATTCCAACTAGAACGCCCAATATCGGATTTGTAGTGTACTTTTCCAAAATCCCGCGCATTTTGTCACCGGCCGACTTTTGTAGACCGTCTGACATAAATTTGATACCAAATAGAAAGATGCCGAGTCCCCCGACAAACTTAAACAATATCTCTTGCCAATCCAATATATGAAAGCCTCCCTCAGTTATTGGTCGTGTCCAAACCTTTTTTAATTTATCATACTCACGAATCGAAATGAATAATTCAAGTTTAGACATTTTATGATATTTTTAGTACAAAATAAGGAAAATACTTAAGATGTTTCTAATATGGGTGTGATAAATGTAATTGAATGCAAAAAAAAGAGAGCTGACGATTCAGCCCTCTCCGATGATAATATTAGATTATATCAGTTTACGACGATACCACTTGTCTCCGCGGAATCGAATCCAGAAAATCACCCCGCGAACGCTCCACTCCGTGACCATAGCGATCCATACCCCCATGATCCCAAGTCCCAGTGTAATTCCCAGAAAATATCCTAAGAATACACGGAGAACCCACATCGACAGTAAAGAAGTTAAGGAGGTAAAGTTTGAATCTCCAGCTGCACGCAGTGCAGAAGGAAGAATAAAACTTATCGACCAGAAAATCGGCTGGATAATGGCAATCAGCAGTGTGAGTGCAAAGATATCAGGTACAATCTCAGCCGGCGGCGAGAATAATCCAACGATGAACGGAAACAGCGGAAGGATAAGAGCAGCGACCACAATAAAAAACGCAGTCGACAAGCCGATAAATGACTTAATAAATTTCCTTGCGTCCGGTATATTCCCATTACCAATACACTGACCTACTACAGTGACAATCGCGATACTAAGCGCGCTGCCCCCAATCTGGAACAACAGTGATATAGAGCCGCTGATTGCATTCACGGTAATCGCTAGCGTTCCAAGCTGAACAATAAACGTCTGAGTGAGCAGTTTCCCGCCGTTAAAGAACATCTGCTCAGCGGCAAATGGAATGCCAACCGCCATAATCCTTTTGAGGATTGAAAAATCCAATTTTAGAGCTTCTTTAACCTTGTATTTTAGAGTCTGATTTATTTTTATTAGGTAATACATCGAGATACACATACCCAGCACCCGTGCTGTGATCATGGAAATAACGAGACCCATAATTCCCATATCGAATACAGTAATAAGCAAAATATTCAGTCCAAGATACGTAAGGTTCATGATGAGTGACAACCCTAGACAAGCCTTCGTCTCTGCTACCCCGCGTAGAACACCAGTTACGGCCTGAAATATCGCAATGAACGGATAAGAAATACAGCTGCCTATAAGAAAGACTCGAGCATTCTCAAAAACTTCTGCCTCCGCCTTACCAAATAACAAATTCAGTATAGGGTTATGAAAAGTAATAACCAGCCCGCATATGACTACGGAAAGAATCGCTACTGCTGTAATAGCCTGTGTAGCCGATTTCGATACCATCTCCTCATTACGGCTCCCTTTATACTGAGCAACAATGACGGTTCCCCCTGTGGCTACCGCGACAAATACGTTAACGAGGAAAATATTGATCGAATCGACCATGCTCACGGCACTTACGGCAGCAACGCCGGATGATGCAATCATCGCTGTATTTAACAGGGCCATTAAAATAATAAAAGCCTGATCCACAAATATCGGGATAATAATCGCGATAATTTGCCTGAAATCAAGCGTCTTTCCAGTAAAATATTTATTCAAGAAGGTATTCGATTTTTCTTTATACATAGGAAGTGGATTACTCAAAGGATAATCATCTCTTTTTCATTGTATTTACAACATCGCCCAATAGTATAGCATGATTTTCTAAGTATTGGTTGTGAAGTATTTCTTTTTTATGATAATGATTGCAGAAAGACCAGTTTTCGACTATACTTTCGTTATTCCAATAAAAGTAAACAGGTGTTCATTAATGCAAATTTTAAAAGAAGAAATCCGAAATAATATCCTAAGCGCAGCCCTGTCTGAATTCGAACAATACGGATATGCGCAGTCTTCAATGAGACGAATTGCGACCGCAGCAGGAATAACAACAGGTAACATTTATCGCTATTTTAAGAACAAGGATGATTTATTCCAGGCACTGATGGGCAGAGCACATGAGCAGTTTATTTCGTACACCATCGCAATTAAGGAAGAAATAGAGAATACCTTCACCATTCACAGTGACGAGGTATTCGAGTATATGAAAATGGTGGATGAGACCATTGTAGCACTGCTGAAAGACTCAAGTACAGAGATCAAAATCTTATTAACCTTAAGTGAAGGTTCGGCTTACGCATCGGCAAAACAGGATCTTATTGCGATTGTTATTCAGATTCTAGAAAAGGTATTTACGTTGACTCGGGAAACAACTGACTTGGTCACCGAAGATCAATTAACTATTCAGATGCTTGCTGTCACCATCATTGAAGGGATATGCCTGATTCTCCGCGATCACCGGGACGGAGCAACTATTAAATATCTTGTTGATGAGCTGCTGCAGGTGTTCTCCGTGGGGATTGCGGAGAAAATTTGTTGTGGTAATCGCAATTCTTTTGATCATCTTACTTAGTGATAAAAAAATTGTGAGCAATCGCAATTCTTTTGATCATCTTACTTAGTGATAAAAAAATTGCGAGCACTCGCAAACCTTAGATTCATCTCTACTGAATGAATTATTGTTTAGGAGTATCTCCAAACCAATGGGTTCACCTCAACCGAGCGGATCATTGGGTTTTGGAGTCCAAGCTTTTGGATTCACCTCTACAGAGTGAATGAAGGATGGGGTGACCATCTCTTTTTTTAGCATTATAATGAACACCTGTTTACTAATGTTCTGTACCATAAGCTATGCCACTATTCCATGATCAAGGGAGATAATGTACGAATGCAAAAGATACTAAAGTGGCGCTGGCTTATTCTAGCCATTTGGCTAGTTAGCGCAAGCTTACTCACCGTATTTCAGCCAGATGTTAACGCGATTCTGCATGAGAGAGGCCAAGATCCGCTCACCAAAGACAGTCCTTCCAAAGTAGCAAGTGAGCTACTAAAAGAAATGACAGGAGATCAAGGTACAAGCGATATTATTGTTTTTCATAATGAAAATAAACTGTCTGATACGGATCTGACTCAGATTGAAGCAGGTATAGAAAACATACGAGATCATAGTGCTGAACTCGGTGTACACGATATGATCGATCCTTTTTCTACCCCAGAGGCGAAATCCTCTCTTCTCTCCGAGAATGGAACAACCCTTATGGTCAGCTTCAGTCTCGATAAAGGAGATCGTGAAGTTGCCGTTATTAAGGAACAACTTGAACAAGAACTCGCTGATATAGATACTGATTTTTATCTAAGCGGTGAAGATTTTATACAGAACGATTATTTGGAAGCGACAACGGCAGGTGTAGAAAAAAGTGCTTTATTAACCGTTATGTTCATTCTGGCCGTTCTCATTATTATGTTCCGTTCACTGCTCATACCCTTTATCTCGCTACTAACGGTGGGAATTACCTATCTCGTATCCATGGGCATTGCAGCACAAATTATTGAAAAATTGAATTTCCCGATCACCAGTGTAACGCAGATGTTGCTTGTCCTCATTCTGTTTGGGATCGGTACCGACTACAACATTCTTTTATTCAACCGCTTTAAAGAGGAACTTGCTCATGGTGCAACGATTAATGAAGCTATTTTCACTACGTTCCGAACCGCAGGCAAAACCATTCTTTACAGTACATTAACCGTATTTATTGCGTTTGCTGCACTAAGTTTTTCAAACTTCGGGATTTACAAATCCGCGAACGTGGTTGCCATTGGTGCGATTGTATTAATTGTGCAGATTTATACCTTGACCCCCTTCTTTATGAAGACACTTGGGGAAAAATTATTCTGGCCTGCCAAACAAAATAACGGCCATAAAGACAGCAAGTTCTGGACCAAGCTCGCTACCATATCAGTAAAATATCCGGTGATTACTACCGCGCTTATTATAATTATCATGATTCCTGTGCTCTTGTTCAGCAAACAGACGCTTTCTTTTGATCAGTTGAAAGAACTCGGTAACGCCTACCCTTCAACAAAAGGGTTCAGCCTAGTCGCAGAAAACTTCAATAAAGGTCAGGCTCTGCCTACGAATGTAGTCATTCAAAGTGATGAGAGGGTGGATAACAATGATGCCCTGGCTGTAATTGATTCCATTACCCACTCCCTTAATCAGCTCGAAGGAGTTGACAGCGTATCAAGTGTAACGCAGCCGCAGTTTGAGGAAATTCCGGATTTGTATACCAATAACCAGACCTCAGCTATAACGGAGGGGATCTCTGCTTCCAAGGATGGGGTCGATCAGATCCAAGATGGAATTTCACAGATGGAAGCAGGACTCACTACACCTGACTTTTCCGAAGTAGATCAGCTCGTTTCCGGTTCGGGAGAGATCACATCAGGCTATCAGCAGCTAACAGATGCGGTGAAAGAACTTGGAGGCGGTATGAGTGACAGTGCTGCCGGAGCAACCGGACTTTCTTCTGGGATTTCCGAGATTCGCAGTGGCCTTTCTTCCATACAAAAGAGCTCAGCACAAGTCTCTAGCGGACTCGGTGAAATCCAAAAACAATACACGGCGCTTGGCAGTGGATATGAATCACTAGCGAACCAGCTCCCCGGCATTCAGCAAGGAATGACAGGGATTAACGGACTAATCACTGCCCTAGGTGCTTCCCATAGTGAACTTGCATCAGATGATACTTATGTGCAGCTGAAGACACAGGGTGCGGCACTCGAAGGCGGCATTGCCCAGTGGGCTGGAGGGCTGACACAGCTCAACGAGAACTTTGAAAAGTTAAACAGCGCCTTTACACAAGCTACTGGCGGTCTAGACCAGATCAACAGTGCTCAGGGACAGATTCTCAGCGGACTCAAGGAATTAGAAAACGGAGCAAAACAACTGAGCTCTGGACTGAATCAAGGCGCTGGCGGCGCGGATGAGATTGCTGCAAATATGAATAAATTAAATGTTGCTTTGGCTAAAGTGAATCAGGGGCAAAAAGAACTGAGTAACGGTTTATCTCAGTTTTCGGGCGGTCTAACTTCATTAAAAGATGGACTTCATCAAAGTGGAAATGGGCTTGAAGATATTTCGGAGGGACTTGGAAAAACCAACCAATTCCTGATGCAATTCGAATCTTCGAAAACATTCTTCATTCCTAGAGAAGCGCTTGAAGGAGAAGATTTTGCCCAGGTACTTGATAATTTCATGTCCGAAGATCGTAAAATTACGAAATTGATGGTTATCTTAAATGATGATCCTTATTCCAAGAAAGCGATGGACACCATTGAAGAGATTAACGATACCGTTTCTTCGGGACTTAAAGGAACTGTATTAGACGGAGCGGTATTTGGAGCAGCCGGACCAAGCTCAACAACTTATGACACCAATAAAGTACAGCTGGAGTCATTTAACGGAACAGCAGTGATCGTAATTATCGGGGTATTCCTTGTACTGCTATTTGTCATTCGTTCCATTCTGCCATCCATCTATATTGTAATATCTCTGATTGTCTCTTACTTTGCTGCCATGGCTGCAACGAACCTGGTTACTTATCAGATCCTCGGTGCTGACGGCGTATCATCCTTTGTTCCTTTCTTCTCTTTCATCATTATTGTGGCGGTCGGAGTCGATTATAGTATCTTCTTCATGATGCGCTATAAAGAATATGGGGAACTGGACCCTGCAAAAGCACTCGTGGAATCAGCCAAAAATATTGGCGGCGTCATCATCTCCGCCATGATTATACTCGGCGGCACCTTTGCCACACTCATCCCATCAGGACTTGTCCTGCTGATTGAACTGGCTTCTGCAGTCATTGCAGGTCTCCTTGTACTCTGCTTCATATTACTTCCGATGCTGGTTCCTGCCTTGATTATGTTACCTAACGCATTCGGCAAGAGAAAAGACTCAGTCTCAAATGAGAAGTCTACGTTACATCAATAACGATATACAGTTGTTAAAAGAAGCAGATGCCTACAATAGGCTCTGCTTCTTGTTTATTTAGAGTGATCATACTCCTCTTTTAAAATGCCGAATATTTCCCGATCCACAACCCCTTTTCCTGACCAAATTGCTGCTTGTCTGAGCGTACCTTCTTTCATAAAACCGTTTTTGAGGAGCACCTTTTTGGAGACTTCATTCTGCGGCATCACATCTGCCTGAACTCGGTTAATACCTGCACGGAGGAACAGGAATTCAAGCACCAAGCGAACCGCTTCCGTTGCGTACCCCCTACCCCAATAAGCCTCCGCTAAGAAGTAACCCATCGTGGCCATGTTCACCTTGTGATTAAGATCAAACACCTCAATAATACCAATCAGCCGATCCGGCTGATCCTCAGCAAAAATCCCCCATTTTACACGAGTCTGTTTATTGAAGTCTCGCTCAAAGTACCCGACCATTTTCCTCACCGTGTCTTTGTTGTGTCTCGGAAGGATTCCGCAGTATCTAAATATCACGTCATTGCTGTATATTTCGAACAATTCATCCACATGTTCCTCTTCTACTTTCTTAAGTACAAGTATGTCTGATTTCAGAATAGGAAACGAGTCAAAAATGGGATCCATGTTCTCCTCCTTGTCATTCACCATATTCTTCTTACGTTCCGGTCTATCCCTGCAAGGTTAGATCTTTCAAGAATGGATTACGGGCAGCAATGGCGTTTGCTTTTTTCATGAGGTCTATTCCTTCCGGCCCTTGTGCAAACCGGTTAAGCAGAATCCAGCGCAAATAAGCAATAGCTTCAAATTTAGTTCTGTCTTCTTCTTGAATAGGATGTAAGGAAAGATAAGCAGTAGAGAAAGTTTCGGCAAGGAAAGAAGACATATAGATTCGCTTTAGAAAAAGAGACCAAGAAAAGTCAAATCTCGGATCACCGAGCTGTCCATTCGTCCAGTCAATGATCGTCATACGTCCATTCTTCTCCACCAAATTATTTAAGTGAAAATCACCATGGATTAAATTAGAATGTTCGATAGAAGTTAAGGATGCCACTTCAGTTACCACGAGTAATAGATCCGGATGCTGATTAAGATCGGGAAAATAATAAGAAACGAAATCATATTTAGGAAGTGTCAGCGGAAGTAGTTTCTCCACATTCACCTGATGAATCTGATATAAAAGAGCCGCGATCTCCTGCATTTTCTTTTCACTATAATCTTGTAATTCTCCGCCATCATCATAGGTGAGCAGTACTTGTTCCTTTTGTTCAGAACGTTTTTTTCCCCATCCGAGAGGCTTCGACACAGATAAACCTTGCTCATATAATCCTGATAACAATCGGTACTGATAATCAATATTCGGCTTAGAAACTTTGTTCCACACTTTTAGAATAAAACATTTTTCCTGTATACATAGTTTAAATACTTCTGCTTCCATTCCTTGAGTCATGGGCTGTACAATGATCGGTGGATTTTGAGCTAACAGCTCATCCAGTAAAGGGTCTTTCTCTATCCAGTCCATGTCACGTAGCAGTGATATCAGCTCCTTTTTTTCTCCATGTTATAGCCTATTTGTCGTATCCTTGTTACATTCGCTTAGAGAGTTTAGGATACCTTTGAAAATCAGGTACAAATGAATATAAAACATTTTTTACTTTCCCGTTACGCTCGAAATAAGGTAAGTTCATATGAGATTTGAAAGATTTGAGATTATGCTACAAAGGAGTGATGAATCATGGAACTGCATATTTCTGCTGAACATAGTAATGAAGATAGGACTTGTGTACGTAACAAGCTGATTGCATTTAATCATGCTCACTTCCCTAAAGAACTTAGTGATAGGTACGAAGAATTGAATCTTTTTCTAAAAAATGCAGACGGGGAAACTCTGGGAGGAGTTGTGGGGGACATATGCTGGAACTGGCTGGAGATCCACTATCTCATTCTGGATGAACAAATTCGCGGACTTGGATATGGGTCAAAGCTGTTATTAGAGATCGAAGAAATAGCCAGGCAGAGATCATGCGATTTCATTAAACTCGATACACTTAGCTTTCAAGCGCTGGATTTCTATTTGAAATACGGTTATGAAGTATATGGAACGATTCATAATGCAGGCGGGCATACTCACTATTACTTAAAAAAGGATTTAAAAAATTAATAGGTACATGAATCAATTTCATAATACCTTTAATGGAAGAAATCTTTTGAATGAGGTGAATGGGATGAACTTCCTTAGCGTTCGAAGTAATTAGTTGCCGGGCTGGATAAAAACGCGTATCAGCTATGAAGGGACAGGTCTGTCCTTTTGACCATAGTAACTAATTATTTGAATAGTATGGGCTCTGTTCATTCTATCGCTTTTTATGAACCTCAATTTGGAAGGTGGAAGAAAAAAATGAATGCACTCGAATACAAAGATTTTTATGATAATGTAGGAAAACGCATTGGCTGGGATTTTAGTAAGATGAAATGTGTCTCGGAGGCATTACCGTGGGACTTTTATAATGAAGTAACAAAAGTAACGAAGAAGTCAGATCTCCTGCTTGATATCGGAACGGGCGGGGGCGAAGCAATCCTCTCCATTGCCGATGCTGGACTATTACTCGTTGGGATTGACCATTCCACAGGAATGATGGAAACCGCAACTAAAAATGCTGCGAAGTCTGGCATACCTAATGTCCGTTTTCTGCAGATGGACGCGGAACAGCTTGATCATAGCTCGAAAGTAACAACGCATGTAACACAAAACCTTACTAAAAAGGGATACTCATAGGAGAGTATCTCTTTTGTTATTCTTAAGAGATGAAAGGCAAAAGCTTACATATATCCGCCTTTTATTATGGACTAATCATTTTTCACAGATTATAATAACAAAACACATCATAAAAACGAACATTAAGGCGGTAAGTATGAAGAATTATAAGCAAATATTTCAAGGCACAGCGTTTACCAGTAAGTCTCCTAAAGAAATTGATATCTTAAAAAATCATCTTTTCTGTATTAATACAGATGGAATTATTGAAAAGATTGTAGCGCCCCATGACGCAGAATATCAAACAATACTAGACGCATATCAAGGAAAACCTAACTTCCATTCCCTAGAGGAAGGGCAATATTTCTTGCCTGGTTTCGTCGATCTGCATGTACATGCGCCGCAGTGGGCTCAGTCTGGAACTGCACTTGACATTCCCCTCTATGATTGGTTACATACCTACACCTTTCCACTGGAGTCTAAGTTCTCGGATCTCGCTTTTGCCAAGGAAGTCTATGATGATGTGGTAAGCACCTTACTTGCCAACGGGACCACAACCGCTCTTTATTTTGCAACTGTGCATAAAGAAGCAAGTATCCTGCTCGCTGAGATTTGTGCAAGTAAAGGTCAGCGGGGGCTCGTCGGAAAAGTAGTGATGGACGACCCCGAGGGTAATCCAGAAAACTATCGAGATGTAGATACGAAGACTGCTCTAGCCGATACGGAAGAATTCATTATCGCTGTACAGGAACTAGCCCAAACTACCAAACAAGGGGTTTACCCTGTCGTGACACCAAGATTCATTCCAAGCTGTACAGATGAAGGTTTACAAGGACTCGGAGAACTGGCAGCGAAATACGATACCTATGTTCAGTCCCATTGCAGTGAAAGTGACTGGGCACATGGATATGTACAAGATCGTTTTAATAAAAACGATGCTTTTGCCCTGAATGATTTTGGCTTGCTTCGTGATAAATCGGTCATGGCTCATTGCAACTTTCTGGACAACAATGATGTCGAATTGTTTGCGGAGACCGGAACAGCGATTGCTCATTGTCCTGTATCTAATGCTTATTTTGCGAACAGCGTCATCCCTGTTAAAGAGTTCCACTCCAAAGGGGTAGAGATCGGCCTTGGATCTGATATTTCCGGTGGTTTCTCTCCTAGTCTGTTCGATAACATAAGACAAGCGGTCATTTCTTCCCGTATGCTGGAAGATGGTGTCAATCCTAACATTCCTGCGGAGGATCGCGGCGTTCCGGACTCACGGATTACCGTTAATGAAGCATTCTATCTGGCGACAGCCGGCGGCGGAGAAAGCTTAAGCTTACCGATCGGTCGTATTAAAGAAAGCTATGTATGGGATGCACAGGTGATCGATACGAAGTTACCCACTGCTAAGTTACCTATTTATAATAAAGATGAAGATTTACATGATGTTTTCCAAAAAATGATGTACCTTGTAAGGCCTGAGCATATCCGTGAAGTCTGGGTGCAAGGCGAGAAAGTTCATACACGCTAGGAATTAAAAAATAGAGAAAAACCGAGGTGTGCATCAGGAGTGAAAACACAAGTAGAGCATCAAGATCATACAGAAATAAGATCACAACATCTAACGATCTTACCGGATGAGAAAGTACCTTTCTTCAAATCTGCCTTCCTAGGCTTACAACACGTACTCGCTATGGATATCTATGTGGTGCCTTTCCTAGTCGCAATATTACTTGGATTACAATCCAATCAGTCAAGTGCTTTGATTCAATCTACCTTTATTGCTGCAGGGATCGGTACGATCGTACAATCCTATTTTTGTATGAAACTGCCTATGGCCCAAGGCCCGTCTTATGTTCCGCTGGGTGCGATCATCAGCATTTATGCTGCTAGCGGCGGCGGGGAATTAGGTTGGAGTTCTGTTCTCGGTGCAAGTTTGGTGGGTTCGTTGCTTGTAATCGGTCTAGGATTTACCGGTGTTTATAATACGATTGTCAAAAACTTCATTCCGCCTGTCGTTGGCGGTACGATTATCTTTAACGTAGGACTATCACTACTGCCTGTTGCACTGCAAGATAATATTTATGAAGCTTCCGGTGCTACCGTTCAGCAAAATGTTCTGTTAGCACTGATTACCGGTGCTGTACTCATGTTTTTCGTTATTCTTGGTTCTCTTTTAGGTAAAAAAGGATCTTTCTTCCGAATCACATCCGTACTTATGGCATTAATCGCTGGATGTATTGCAGCAAGCTTTATGGGCGTTCTGGATTTTTCAGCAGTCGCTAATGCGAAATGGTTCAGCATGCCGCAGATTCCTTTTAAAGATTTTGGATTCTCTTTCAATCTTTCAGCGATTATTACTATGGTCATTGTTTATCTCGTACTCATGGCAGAAACAACAGGTACTTGGTTTGCCATCAGTAACGTAATTGATCGGCCGTTAACGGATAAGAATATTAACCAAGGTGTGGTTGGCGAAGGTATCAGCTGCCTGGTTGCATCCCTGCTCGGTTCGACTCCGGTTACTGGTTATTCTACAAATGCGGGAATTATTTCGATCACCGGTATCGCCAGCCGCCGCGTCTTTCTCGCGGTAGGAGGATGGTTCGTCCTCTTCGGTTGTCTTAGTAAACTCGCCGTGCTGATCTCTTCGATTCCATCTGCCGTCATCGGCAGTGTATTCTCCATCATCTGCGGAATTATCGCTATTAACGGACTGCAAGTAATCAAGAATCAAACCATGGGCGAAAAAGAAGTGTACATTATTTCGATTCCGATGATTTTCACACTTGCTTTAGTGCTCATTCCTGATGAATTCTTATCTTCCATGCCTACTTTCGTGCAGTATATCTTGGGCTCTCCTATACTGGTTGCCTCGGTTACCGCGATTGTGCTCAATAAAATACTGCCGAGTGCAAAGTAAGATAGAATACTATATCGACTCAAAAGAATGCATCTAAATTTATACTTTTAACTCTAAAAACGCGTAAGAAGCTGCTCCATACGAGTAGCTTCTTACGCGTTTTCCTATTCTTTTACCTGCGCTACTTCACCTTCTCTATTGAAATAATACCAAGTGTCATAATGATCAACGACGGCCGGATCCGTATTCGAACCATAGTAGCTCGCCGTATACTTGAAATCAGTCAACTGCTTGCTGCCTAGTGAAAAAGAAATTTCCACATCTGGATATGAAAAATTTCGGTCAGCATGCTCTTTTACAAACATTCCCTTTACGATTCCTTCCTGAACTTCACTGCTTAGAAAAAAATTGCGACTTTCCTCGAAAATTTGTCCCTTTTCTTCCTCATTATTTATCTGATAACGAAATACCATTGTCGTCTCCGTAAACAGGATGGACAGCTCTTCTATATTTTCATAGGTAAACAGCATACGTTCTTTAAACTCTTTCACTTTATCGCTACGAATTTCTTTACTAGGAGCACATCCCGTTACTACAAGCAATGTACAGCAGAGCAGGATGATAATAGACTGACGCATGCCCCCCCTCCTTCTTGGTGAAAGAAACTTTCTTAGATAATTATATTATTCCCGGTTGAGCCGATCATTCCTTCAAATATACAGTAACACAGCGGTTTTCGTTCACATCTTGATGGACATTTTCGCTTTATAGAAGCTAACAAAATACTCACTAACTTGAGCCTGATTATCAATCATCTCAATAGGTGCAATTAACTTTATAACTTCTCCATTATATTCAGCTGTCGTTTCTCCTATTACTGCAGTCAGCGTGTTCCCGTTATAGGTAATTGAAATCTTTTTCGCTCTAGGCTCCCAGTCCAATTCTGCTCCGAATTGATCAAAACTGTCACGCAGTCGCATTAATTTTCGTTCAGAGTCGCCGAACATTTTCTTTCCTATCACAGCATGAACGCCCCAGTTACCGTCAACGACTTGAGTTATACCAAAATCGGTGGATACCGACATTAATGAATAGGCTTCATCTTCGGTTAAGTTCATCCCTTTCATCAGGAAAGCCTTAGTTTTAAGCGCTGCATCTTTCATCGCTTTGTCGATAGATGAATTGTTATAAATGTCCTCTTGAGCATTTTCCCCTAGCTCTTCTAAGTAATTCGCATAGCTAAATCCATGTACAACCCACTCATTCTCATTTTCAAGTAATGGAAAGTTAAGTCCACTCAACTTTTTGTTCAGTGATGACTTTTTATGAAGAATAACTTGGATATCGCCAGTTACCGAAGTCTCAATGGCTGTTCCATTCAGTTCAGAGTCTCCTTGCCCCGCATGTGGGTCACCTATAGAAAGTAATGCTCCGGGAACGGAGATTGGATAGTACATCGTAGCCCCTTCGGTGATACGCCAATCATCAATATTCCCGCCATAATAAGAAGGAGGAACCGAATCCACAATATCCGCTTCTTTTGGTGCTACACTCATCGTTCCAAAGTGGAGCTTCACCGGAATTTGGATGTCTTTCAGCACATTATTATTTTTATCAATCGTATCATGATCAACAATCACACCCGGATAGTCAATTGTCGAATGTACCTTTCCATTTGGATCGGTCTGAGGAGTCCATTTGAAATTATACAGTGCCTTTGCGTAATCTACTCCCCCGCTTGTGTCCATCTCATAGATCGTTACCACTTCACGCTTCATTGGTTCTTCAATCATCTCACCATATAAGTACCCCCAGTTGGCGGCAACATTGGCACCATACGTTTTACCTGCATACTGCTCATTCCCATTTGGACGCAGCCTCATATCGAGTATCTTGACTTCAAGTACATCTCCAGGCTCTGCTCCTTCGACAGCAATTGGCCCTGTCATAATATGTACGCCCGGTCCGCGATCCGACTCCTTTTTCTCATTCTCAGTCCAATGAAAAATATCCTCTACTCCTTCATCCCCTTGAATCATTCGTTCATAATCGTCCCCCGAATGATGGGTCACTGCCTCGACAGTAACAATATCTCCTGAGTTTACGGTAAGGACAGGCTTGCCTACTCCGATGTTCCCCCAGCGGATATTATCTGCATTTGCTGCGAGATAGTGAGTTTTAGGGAGGCTACCCACCTTATCTGCGTTAGCATTACTAACTCCATAACTCGGATTCACCAAAAGAAACATGGATAAGGCAACATAAAATTTGCATAAATTACGTTTTTTCATAATTCATCCCCTCAATATTTAGTATATGTTACTTTTTCTTACTTAATATGGGATTGATTATAGCAAACGGTTTTTCCATGAACAATATAAACATTTTTATTAGGTTGAATTTAATATTTGATCAATTACTTTGTTTTCGATGGTTCTAAGCATGAAGGAAGTGATTAAGAGTCGGAAATATGAGGATGTGGGCTTATCTAAAATGTGGATTGATCCTAGAAATACTAATCGTAAGACAACAAAAAAGCCGCCCTATTGGCGACTTCTCTTATTGATAATTTCTTATTCGTTTTTACTAAACGGTATCCATTTTTATATTTATTTTTCTGTCTTTATAATAGTACTCCTTGTCATGCTCATTGATTTCGCGAAGCACACGGCATGGATTCCCCACGGCAACCACACTCGCTGGAATATCCTTGGTTACCACACTGCCTGCACCGATCACTGTGTTATCACCAATCTTTACGCCTGGAAGAATCACAGCACCTGCACCAATCCATACATTCCTGCCGATATGAACGGGGATGTTGAACTGGGTTACAGGCTCACGCAGCTCGGGCAGAACGGGATGACCTCCGGTAGCAACCGTCACATTTGGGCCAAACATTGTATAATCCCCGACATAGATATGCGTATCATCTACCATCGTCAGATTAAAGTTAGCATACACATTGCTTCCAAAATGCACATGCTTTCCACCCCAATTGGCATGAAACGGAGGCTCAATATAGCAGTCATCTCCAATTTCAGCAAACATCTCTTTCAAAAGCGCTTGGCGCTTTTCTCCTTCAGATGGACGCGTTGCATTAAAATCATAGAGCTTTTCTAAGCATTTCATTTGTTTATTCATCAACTCTTCATCGGTGCAGCTATAAATTTCGCCTGAATGCATTTTTTCATATATATTCATATGATCACGCCTTTCTTGGTGAATATGTACTCTGGATAAGCTTATCTTGAATAGCAGGATCATTACAACTTTTTCTAGAAATCTTCTAAAGTTATCCCAAGTGTGATCTATTTGATTGCTATACCTCCTTGGTTATAGATACCATAACTCATTGAAGTACATATCATTTTGTTACTTTTGAAATGAATTTAAGACAGGGGAGTTATCAGGATGAAAAGAATTGTAACACTAAGTACTCGCAGACTAATGGATACAGAAAAATACGGCGGATGCGGTGCTTGCCAAACTTCTTGCCAATCCGCTTGCAAGACTTCTTGCGGGGTTGCTAACCAGCGTTGTGAAAACCCAATGAACAAGTAAGGAGCTTGATTACTAAGAATGATTCATCAATATCAACTGAACGGATACAATATCGCGCTCGATACCTACAGCGGTTCGGTGCATGTTGTTGATGATCTGGCATATAAAATTATTGGACTCTATGAGCAGACACCCCCAGAAGACATTCTGAAGTTGATGCTTGAAGAATATAAGCAAGACGCAGACATTACGGAGAAAGATATTCGCGATACGATCGCAGCTGTTGAGGAACTCAAAGAAACAGGCCAGCTCTTTACAAGCGATCCGTATGAGAATCTTTCTATGGATTTAAGAAATCGTAAAACATATGTGAAAGCGCTGTGCCTCAATGTTGCACATACCTGCAATCTATCATGTGATTACTGCTTCGCGAGTCAAGGGAAATATAACGGCAACCGGGCAATCATGAGCTATGAGGTTGGACAAAAAGCGATCGATTTCCTTCT
Source organism: Paenibacillus sp. An7 (assembly GCF_009870785.1). Classification (GTDB taxonomy): domain Bacteria; phylum Bacillota; class Bacilli; order Paenibacillales; family Paenibacillaceae; genus Paenibacillus. The sequence goes on along the minus strand of NZ_WTWX01000006.1, from coordinate 72,255 downwards.
AGAGAATTCAGGTCATCACCGGAACCTAGACATTGATTTCTTCGGCGGCGAACCGCTTATGGCCTGGAAAGTCGTTAAACAGATTGTTGCTTATGCCAGAAGCAAAGAAAAAGAATATAAGAAAAAATTCCGCTTCACTTTTACGACAAACGGCATGCTGCTGAACGATGAAGTTACCGAATTTTTAAATCAGGAAATGTACAACGTGGTACTTAGTCTGGATGGTAGAAAAGAAGTTCATGACCGGCTGCGTACAACGGTGAATGGAAAAGGCAGTTATGACCATATTGTGCCGAAGTTCCAAGAATTCGTTCAAAAGCGCGGAGACCAAGAATACTATGTGCGGGGAACCTACACGGGGAATAATGTGGATTTCACAAATGATATTTTTCATATCGCGGACCTTGGTTTTGATAAAATCTCGATGGAGCCGGTTATCTGTGATCCACGGGAGCCTTACGCACTAACTGAAAAAGATCTCCCAGAGATTTATAACCAGTATGAAATTCTCGCTAAAGAAATGATCAAGCGTGACGAACAAGGAGAAGGCTTCACATTCTATCATTACATGCTGGACCTCTCCGAAGGACCTTGTATCCAGAAAAGAATTACGGGATGCGGTTCGGGAACAGAATATCTTGCGGTAACGCCATGGGGCGAGCTGTTCCCTTGTCATCAGTTCGTCGGAGATGAAGATTACAGCATGGGCAATCTGTGGGATGGGATCACACAGACGGATCTGCAGTGTCAATTCAAGGAGAGTAACTGTTACTCAAAACCGGAATGCAAAGATTGCTGGGCGAAACTTTATTGCAGCGGCGGCTGCCCTGCTAATGCTCTGCATGCAACAGGTTCGATCAACGGCACCTATGACTTTAGCTGTGACGTCTTCCGTAAGCGTGTGGAATGCTCCATGATGGTGAAGGTTGCTGAGTCGATGAGAGCAATGGAAAGTGACTCTTAAAGTTATCTCTTTTCCTTAACATGTAAGAAAAGATAAGAAAGTACATCACACTTATATGTGGTGTACTTTCTCTGTTTATAACATGACAACGTATTTTTACCTTGATTTGCATTAGCTAATTAAACTTTCAGATATCCTTTAGTCTGTTTTATTAATTATCAATTCACCAATCGTTTTTATTACCGTGTCATACGGCTCAAGTTCCACGGTTTGTTTTCCATACTCCGTATCGATCGTTGTTCTTTGAACCTCATCACTGTTATTAATCACAACTAATATGTTACTTTCTGGATAATAAGCACACTCTGTATATAAGTTATCTGTAATATATTTTGTTTCATGTAACTCATCACCTGCAAAACGTATGATGTTCAGCAGTAATCTTGTGTTTTCTAAGCTGAATTCGAAAGAAGGAAGGTAAATCCCTTTGCCTTTTCCGAAGACATGAGTAGACAGCGTCAACATTCCACTCACTTCACTCACGACTGCAGCTGATCCATCCGTAAGATAAATGTTATTCTTTGGTGCTATACTTGCTCCTTCAGGTACTAATCCATACTCGTCCGAAGCCTCATATGCCCATTTTCCATGAGCCACCCTTGCACCGGTATCCTCATCTACACCGAGAACATGTGACATTCTGAAAAAGGTGTCGTACCCTTCCACTGCCGATGGCTGATTAACTCCAATAAAAGTACCGCCCTCATACACCCACTTTGTCAGTAAGTCCACACACTTGTGATCATTCCAATGATCTCCGCCGCTCCAAGCTGAACCGGCAGATCCCGCATTAATAACTACATCACAGTCCTGCAAAGCACCCAGACGGATATCTTCAAAATCAATGAACTGAACTTCAATCGGCAGCCCCGATAGTGCTTCATTGATATGAATCAAATCGTGCATATACGTTTCGTGGAAATGTCCAGACAATGTCCAGGCTCTCAGCTTGCCCCAGCTATGCAGAACAGCTACCTTTGTCTTGATATGATACGGTTTTCCTTTATCGTGCAGCTCTTTAATCTCTCTGAATTCATTCGCAATCTTCTCAATGTAATCACAAAAATCGGGGTATGGCTCTACCAGATGTAAATATCCGCCCAGTCCAATCCGGTCAATCGGCTCACGCAGCAAAGCGCGCCGGATATTGATCCAATACTTTTTCGCATCAAGTGTAGGCTCTCCGCCCTCCATAAAGGTAGGAAGCCCGCCTAAACCAACAGGGAAAAGATAAGGATGAAGCCGTATCTCATGCGTATCTACTTTCACACCGGAACAAAGCCTTGCTTCATAACCAGAGAATACACATTTAATCATCCCATCAAAACCGAATTCCTGAAAGGGGTCATTGTACGGCTCCATCCCCACCCAGCTGTCATCGTAAAAAACATACGCAAGCTTATCATGCTTATGGACAATATCAATTAATTGCTTTCCGAAATCGATGACAAAATCATTGATAAATGCCATATAGTCCAGCTTTCGCTGCTCCGCTGGGATATGACTGACGCGATATTTTCCGCCATTCACAAAATCTTCGGCCGTTAGCGAATATCCATATTTCTTTTCAAAAAGATCCAGTGCTTTTGAACTTACCGTAAAATCATAGGATCCCCAGTCCGTGAACAGATGGCGATTGCGTTCATTACTGCCCCAAATCCAGGCGAAATTATAAAATAAAGAGGTAAACCGAACAACGGTTGTCTCCTTATGCTGCTCGCACCAAGCTTCCATCCACTCCAGCAGATACTTTTGCGTGTCCGCATACATCGGATCGATCTGCATCAAATGTTCTTTGTCCCAGTGATTCGTTGTGTGATTGTACATGGAGATCTCTTCCCAGATCCGGTAGACCATGAAGCTCACTGTGTATTTATGCCATGGAGTAATTCCGCTGATGACTACATTTCCTGATTCTCTTTCATAGTTCCATTGTTCTCTGGGCACTTCTTCCCCAGTTGTTCGGTCATACACCTGCCAGTACTTCAGCGCCTCTTTGGAGTCATTAACTCGGAACTGCTCGTCAAAGAAGTCCTCCATTAGATAGATCGAGATATAATCTTGTACAGCGACCTTCGGATTTGTAATTAAAAAACACTGCTGCAGCTTATCCAGATTCTCGCTTGCCCATTCGTTATGATCTCTAATGATACAAATCGTAGAATAAATACCGTATCCCGCGTTAATAATCTCATCGGATAATTTCGTACCGTCACTATCACGGATTACATCCGCACCCCACCGCTCTGCTAACTGCAGTGTCAGTGCCTCATAACCTGATTCTCCTGGCAGAGTAAAGGATCCCGTTGTTTTTTTAGACAAGATTAATTCCTCCTATGTAAGCATATCGGATAGAAAAGAAAGTGCGAGGCCTTGGCCCCAGCCTTGAATCCAGTCTTTTGGAATATTGCGATACCCTTCCCGGTCTTTCATCACTGCTGTACCACCTGATACACCGAGTACTCGTCCATCTTCAGTAATATGGTCTAGGACACCTTTCAGCGCTTTTTGCACATATTTGGTATGCAGCGGATTGCCGTTATTGATCATCGCAGCCGCAATACCGCAAGAGGCAGACACTTCTTCATAAGATTCCACATCATCAAGTATTGTTCGCCACAATCCATTCTCTGTCTGGACAAGCTTTATCCCTGCAAGTTGATCTCGAAGCGAACACTCCACATCCATGCACTGAGGATACAAATACCAATCTTTCAAAAGCATTTTCACTTGCGACATCGTATAAGCTCCCCAAGCATTTGCTCTTCCCCAGAAAAATCCGGACATATGATCCTGATTGACATGGTTATAGCCGTGGTACCAAAAACCGGTGATAGGATCTTGCAGGTATTTGATATGCCAGTAATATTGATTTAGGGCATCCTGGATCATTGCCTCATCTTTCAATTTGGTTCCTACACGGAGCAGGAAAAATGCCGCCATAAACAAGGTATCTGCCCAAGCCTGTTCCGGAAAATCATTATTAGCCGATACGGTATGCTGCAGAACGTTATCACCGAATCTAAGCGCATGGTTCTGGAGATAATCCACCTTGCTCATCACAATATCCCAATATTTCTGATCCCCTGTTTCTTCATACAATGTAATCAGCATATGCCCCATAGCACAGGTGTTCACCGTCCAATGCGGCAGGCCAAGCTCGATATATTCATCTGCCCACTGGATCAGCATATTCAGATACTCTTTATTTCCTGTTGTTTGATAGGCTCTGGATACCCCATAATAGGCCACACCGCAAGGCCAGTCCCAAGTTAAGTCCATCGCCATTGTTTTTTTGACGACTTTGTCGATGATCCCTACGATTTCTTCCCTGTCATAATTTAATTGAAGCATCTGTATTCTCCTCTCGTTCATACATATTTTAAATGGTGATTGAGAGCGATCCGACACACTAATGGAAGCGCTTTAATAATACTATTGTAATTCGCTTTACGGGCTATATCTAAGCATATTCAAATCAAAACTACGCAAATCCAACCATTTATAACATATATAAGGTTGAATTTGACATAATGTTATCCTATACTAGGCACAAATCAACGGAATGGGAGTATGGAGTATGCCCAGAAAAAAGAAACCGGTCATTGAATACCGTCACTACAGCTTGCCTCTTAACTTTCCGATCTTGCTCTTAAGCGGTGAACGCTGGAAGATTTCCGACATCAAAAGCGATCATCTCCATTTTCATAACCATTTGGAGATAGGTATTTGTCATTCAGATAGCGGCTTTATGGAGATCAAAGGAGAGTCTGTCCCTTTTCAAGCCGGCGATGTAACCTTTATTCCGAGGTATCTTCCTCATACGACGTATAGTTCACCAAATACAGCCAGCCGCTGGTCCTATCTCTTCTTTTCACCGGAAGACCTCTTTAGGTATTCATTTAAAGGTACATACCACAACTTCGAACCCAACCTTCAGATGCTAAAAGGAATGAACTGCATAGTAAACAAAGAGAACCATCCGAAGGTTCACACCCTTGCAACGTCGGTCGTAGAAGAACTAAAACAGCAGAATACTCACTACCGAGAAAGTGCCTACGGTTTATTATTATCCTTATATATTGAACTCCTTAGAATTCACTCCATGCATACCCCCTTGGCAGATCAAGAAATCGAGCAAAATGTAAAAGGTGATTTTGTTATTTCACCGGTTCTAGAATATATTACGAAAAACTATATGAGACCGATCACTATTGATTTTCTGGCTGATTTATGCCATTTAAGCCCAACACACTTCCGCAGAAAGTTCCATGAAATGATGGGAACGTCTCCACTCGATTTTCTAAACAGCACCCGAATTGAAGAAGCCTGCAAGCAATTAAAACTGACGAATGATTCCATTTTGTCTATATCTGAGCAAGTTGGATTTCAATCCATATCCAGCTTTAATCGGTGCTTTTCCAAGCTTATGGGGATGTCTCCTAAACAGTGGCGTAAAGGGGTGCAATTGGAAGCGCAATCTGCGAATGCATCTATACTGGAGTTTACGGGGTGGATATAGCCGGATGGGAGGAAGTAAGAGAAGTAAATGAATGAAAATAAACAAAATAAAGACGCTTCTAGGGATTGAATCCCAAGCGTCTTTTGTCGTTCATTAAGACGGTATTAGCTGGTGTATACCGACTTTTTGTATCAAGGCAACCGAACCTTTGTTGTTACCCTTCTAACAACAGATCATTCAGCTGCTTAATTTGTTTTCTCTCTCCGGCTACAACAAGCGTCATCCCTAGCATAATTCTATCTTGCGGCCCAGGATTAATCTTTTGTTTCCCCTTCTCTACAATAGCAAGGATCGTTGCACCAGTGCGAGCTCTAACATGTAATTCCTCGATCGTTTTATTAATGCTTTTAAAATGCGGTTCTATTTTGCACCATTCAATGACAAGTTCATCAAGCGTCACTTGAACCGTATCAAGTGCCTTAGGTTTGTACTGCATGCCTCCAATAATCGAAGCAATCTGTCTGGACTCTTCATCATCCAAGCTTACTTGAGAGATGCACTCATCTGGATCCTCATCTAAAAAATGATAAAGCTCTCTTCTTCCATCATTATGGATGACTACCACGATCTTGCTGCCTGAATTTGCTTCCAGTTGATACTTTTTTCCTATTCCAGGAAGATCAGATTCTCTTATAGTTCCCATATTTGTATACCTCCATTATTTAAACAAGATCAGATGGTTTCGTTCCATTTTTCCTCTTTCGGTTTTTCCTTTACTTGGTTCCATCTAAACAGTTTATTTAAGCCATTATAGATATGTTTTGATTCTTTCGCTAGTAGTGGTCCAAGAATGGCCAATATTAACACGTATAATGCCGAAAATGGTTTTAAAATCGGTAACAATCCAGCTGATATACCTAAATTAGCTACAATGATCGTGAACTCTCCCCGAGCCATCACCGTAAGACCAATATTGGTCGAAGCTTTATGAGATAGTCCCGCATTTCGTCCAGCGATCATTCCTGCTAGAATATTCCCTATCATGGTTAACACAACAGCTCCAACGGCGATCCAAGCAGCATCACCCAGTGTTAACGGATCAATACTTAGACCAAAGCTAAAGAAGAAGATAGCACCAAAGAAATCTCGGAACGGAACCACGAGCTGCTCGATCCTCTTACTGTGGGTTGTTTCCGATAGAGCTAGCCCAAATAATAGAGCCCCGATTGCTTCTGCTACATGCAGAGTCTCGGAAAAACCAGCGATAAAGAACAAAAGTGAGAATACAACGATAATGAATATTTCATTGGATGTAATATTCAGCAGCTTATTTAGCAAAGGCGTCCCTTTTCTTGCGATGACGAAGAACAGCAACATATACCCCATCGAGAGTGCTACAGATAGCAGAATACCGCCAATGGACGTTGCTCCCCCTAATAGTAAACCAGACATCACGGATAGGAAAACAGCGAGGAACAAATCATCAAACAAAATCATACCCAGGATGAGCTCTGTTTCAGAGTTACCTGTCCGTCTGAAATCAACGAGTACTTTTGCCACTATGGCCGTAGAGGATACAGATAACATCCCTGCAATAATTAACGTTTCATATAACGGAAAATCGACCATGAAACCGTAGGCTAAACCAATAATAAAATTGATCAGAACATATACCGTTCCACCAAACACAATATTGCGGCCTGATTTAATTAATTTAGATACGGAAAACTCGAGTCCTATATAAAATAATAAAAACAGAACCCCGATCCGTCCTAAAAATGTGATCACTTCATTGCTTTCAATGAAGGTCAAATCAATCAAACCCAGCGTCGGGGCGTGCGGCCCAACTAACATCCCCAAAACAATTAAAAAGGGTATGATTGAAAACTTGAATTTACCTGCAATCAGTGAAAAGATCGCAATAAGTAATAAAGCGGTTCCAACTTCGAAAATCATATGGTCCATACAACTTCATCTCCCTCCTATGTACATTTTCAGCAGACCAACTTCCATTATAGCATTAAATTTTCCACCGATTTTATAAATTGGTGAACTTTTGTAAACTTTTTTTCGGGAGCTGAAATCGGTCTATAAAAAAAGACCCTGCATTAAGCAGAATCCTTGTTTGTCTATAAATATGCTATATGTTCCAGATCTATCCTGCATAGAAACCTTCAAATGTCAAAAATTCAAAATTTGAGCTTTGAAAGTTTATCATCATTATATGGATATCCAGTACTTCTCTAAATGCATTATAGGTTGATTGATGGGTTCAGTCGGCACTGGGTAGCCCCACCAATAAAAGAATCTCAATAGTGTGTGTATGTCCTTCAAAATCTCGGATTGTTAGCTCAAAATACGTTCTACGGCACTCTCAAAATCAACTATTTCCTGACCAATTTTCACTAAGCAAGTATCATCGTCAGATGCAGGCTCAAAACCGATCCTGATATTTGGAATATTAAATTTTTCTTTTAGATCTACTAGAGTTTCTAATATTTTTTTGACGTTCAGCCTTACATCAGAACTCTTGCCCTCGTATAGCTCATTCTCGGAAAAATTAAATGTAATATCTCCAATTTCTTCATCAAAGGAAAATATTATTAGCACATCTTTTAAACTACATCCTATTTCCACTTGTTTCAGAAAAACATTTCCCGTTCCAATTGGTGAAAGTGCGTCCCTGAAACTTTTGATTTGATGAAATTCAATATCTGTTCCACTTTTGTTGTCAAAGAAATGGGAGGACTTCACCTCTACTAAGTCAATATTAAGTTCATCAGAAATTAACTTATCTAACTCATCTTTTCGGAAGTCCTCTAGTATAATTTCAACGTTTTCCAAACGAACCACTCCCTCTATTGGTCAATAAACCCCTTAAATGTTCCGTCTTTATTTAGTCTTACTCCCCGACCATCAGTTAATTTCTTTTCTAGGAATGTGATTCGTTAGTACAGAGTTAATTCTTAATAAATACAATCTTCACACCAACTACCTGACTCTGCCCATTCACTGCCATATACACACCGTAAGCACCATCACCCATACCGGTACGAGATACAACGCCACCCGTCAGGACACCCGCTTCTTCCCCATTGTCGGTGATATCACAACAGGCTAAATACCATTCGCTGTCCGAATCATTATTACCGCTGTGATTAGCCTCATCAGGAATTCGGTAATGGTTACTATCAAAAATCCCAGCCTGTCCACTAACCACTCCAACCACGAATGGACACTTAATCCACTCTAGGAATGCTCCCTGTTCGGCAACCGACTCATGATAAGCCGTCAATTTAGCGTTAGCTTCACCCCAATCTGGAATTTCTACCTTCTCTACTTCCGCGATCCAAGGACCATTCGCAGCAAGCTCTAACACACCCATGATAACGGTATTGGTATCTAGTTCATAACAAGGGTCAGCGACAACCAGTTGCCCAGAATTCACTTCGAATTTACCTAATTGAATGATCAAGAAGATTACCTCCAATAATTGCAATTTGTTGATCTTATTCTAACATAATCTTCCTCCTTAATATTTCCTTCCGATATAGACGAAAAAACGAAGCAACCTCGTGAGGGAGCTCCGTTATTTTTCAAAAATTTATTTAAAGCATAACTTGGAATTACTCATGCCGTTAATCTAAAATCAAATACTGTGAACCTGATTCTATAACGTCTCCGTACTAAGCGTAAAACCTTCAATTACAACATCTTCATCGACCTCAATCATGATACATCGTTTCCCTTGAAAATTCACCTGTTTCACATACTTTAAATCCTGCGGGCTGACTGAAATCGTGGCTACCTTGGTATCGATTTTAATCGATTTTGTAGTATATTTCGGCATGACGCTGCTTGCTTTCAGCTCATAGTTCCTATCATCAATAATCGTTTCAAAAGCCCGTTCCACTTTCTCGGGCGTCACGTTCTCTACTCCACTTACCGTCAGGACACGTTCTAAATCTTTATAATCCAGCTTCGGAGGTTCTTCCTCCTCCTCGTTCGTTTCAATCACATACTGAATCTCCTCGTACACCTGTGCGATGGTAGAAGCATCCAGTTCTTCACCCGCCACTTCCTTCACGATATCTTCGAAGATTGCTCTCTCTTCCAGCGCCGTCACAGACCTTTCGGCAGTTAAGACCTGTTCGATGAAATGTGGATCAGGAAAGTTTGATTTCCCCGTACAATATAGAATCCGGTTCACATCAGAGTAGTTGTCCGTCACACTTGGGTAAAAGAACCCTTGCTCCGGCGAACTGAGCTTGATAATCGGATCTACATTCACATTGTACTTATATTCTCTCTCTACATAGTCAAATAAGAGAGTCTTCTTCTGCTTCTCCGTGGAATTCACGCTGCATAGAATAAATGGATGTGCAAACACTTCATCCTTCCCACTTTCCTCAGCCTCTTCATTTCTGGCTTTGGTCGGCAAGTAATACTGTCCACGCACGAACGTAATTACGGTATCCCGTTCATATTTGGCATCCACCAACATTTTATCTACGAGCAGGAGCATAAGGTCCTGCCATTCTTCGGGATCACCTGTTACTAAAGCTTGGTGCAACAGCACCTGCGCCGGTTCTTCTGCTTCTTCTTGAAACTTAAGTTCGAATAATTTCTGATCTAATTCACCAGTGAGCAGTTTTTTAAAATTGCCCATGTGCAGCTCCTGTTTCTCACGCTCCACTAATTCAAAAGGATTCCGCTCCCAGTGATATACTTCGTTTGTTTCCTTCATAATGTACACGTTAAGAATATCGTAAATATTCAGTAAATCATGATCCATCTTAAACTGCTTGCGTATGTGCGCGACTTCTTTCTTGTTCATGGTTCGTCATACATCTCCTAAGAACTTAATTGGTTTTATCGTTTTAATGAGTTATGAAATTGATTCCAGTATATACGAAAAGAAAGAGCATTCGCTAGAAAGGCTTTGCCTAGATATTTTAGCACATCTTACAGGATCGTTTGTTTATAATCATCACTTTACGAAGGACAGCTGTCTAACGCCGCATATTAGAACAGGCCTTCGATATGCCCAGCCTCATCAAGTCTTATGCGCCATGCCGCTGGCTCTACAGGCAGCCCTGGCATCGTAACTACTTTCCCGGTCAGGACGACAACAAACCCTGCACCAGCAGACCAGCGGATATCCTGAACTTCAATTGTAAAATCTTCCGGCGCCCCGAGTACAGCAGGTCGATCTGTAAAAGAGTATGGTGTCTTCGCCATGCAGACAGGAAGGTCTCGCACACCAAGCCGCTCCAGTTCCTCTAGTGCTCGCCTCGCAGCCGGGCGATATTTGACTCCAGCTCCGCGGTAAATTCGCGTAACAATTGTCTCAATCTTCTCCGTAATCGGCATGTCATTAGGATAAAGCAGCTGGAACGTTTCTCCTGCAGACCCATCAGCAAGCTCCGCCACTTCCTGCGCCAACTCGCGGCAGCCTTCGCCGCCATGTTCCCAGGCATCTGAGATAACGGCCTTTACACCAAGCCCTGCACAGAGCTCTGCAACCTGCGCCAGCTCTGCCTCTCTATCTGTCGCAAAGCGGTTAATCGCAACGATTACCGGTACACCGAAGGTACGCATGTTCTCCACATGCCGGCGTAAGTTACTGAAACCAGTATGTATCGCTTCCGCATTCTCCGCCAGAAGTTCCTGCTTCGGTACACCGCCATTGTATTTTAACGCACGTACAGTCGCGACAATAACCGCAGCCGAAGGATGCAGATTCCCCTTACGGCACTTAATGTCCATGAATTTCTCCGCGCCGAGATCTGCACCGAATCCTGCTTCTGTCACAACGTAATCCGCCAGCTTAAGAGCATGACGGGTGGCCCGTATGCTGCTGCATCCGTGGGCGATGTTCGCAAACGGCCCGCCGTGGACGAACACCGGGTCACCTTCAATCGTCTGTACCAGGTTCGGATGGATTGCATCTTTAAGCAGGGCACACATCGCGTCTACAGCCCGAAGCTCACCCGCCGTCACTGGCCGCTTGTCCATGTCGTATGCCACCACGATCCTGCTCAGCCGCTCTCTTAAATCATCCATATCTTCAGCTAAACATAGCACCGCCATTACTTCCGAAGCCGTCGAAATAAGGAAGCCATCTTCGCGCACGGTGCCGTTGTTATCGCCGATACCAATGACGATCTGACGCAGCGGCCGATCATTCATATCAAGCGCCCGTTTCCAGACAATACGAGCTGGGTCAAGACGCAGATCATTTCCTTGGAAAATGTGGTTATCGATGAGTGCTGCGAGCAAATTATGTGCTGCTGTAATCGCATGGATATCGCCCGTAAAGTGGAGATTAATGTCCTCAGCCGGCACAATCTGTGCTTTACCGCTGCCTGTGGCTCCGCCTTTCATGCCCATGCATGGTCCGAGCGATGGTTCACGCAGTGCGGCGGCAGCCTTCCGTCCAATCCGATTCAATCCTTGTGTGAGTCCAATCGTTGTGAGCGTCTTGCCCTCTCCTGCTGGCGTTGGATTCATCGCGGTAACAAGAATAAGCTTTCCGTCTGGACGATGTGAGATGGATTCCCATACATCCTCGGATAACTTTGCTTTCCATTTTCCGTAAAGTTCAAGCTGATCCATATCCAGCCCTAGCTTTGCTGCAACTTCTGTAATTGGTTTCATAGATGCCTTCATACCTCTCCTGTTTAATTCACTATTCAGATGTTAACATGAATTCACAAGCCCTCAAAATCCTGCTCTCTCTACATCCGGTCGTTCTCTATCTTTTCCGTTATTCCTTCTATATTATAAAAAAAATCGCCTCAAGATAGGTAACCATCTTGAGGCGATTTTAGTACATACTCATTTTTTGAAAATGAGGACACAGATTAGGAATAAAGCTAGCTTAGTTACCCTATTATCCCTTGCCAGTGATTTAGCCTCTGCTGTAACCAGCGCTTTTTTAGCCACTCACCGTTTGTACTTCTGCGAATGTTCTTTCGCCATTAAAGCAGCGGGTTCTCGTGCTTGGCTTTCAGAATCGACCAGCGCCGCTCTACTTCTCTCTCAAACTCTGCAAGCATTTCTTTATTTTCATCCTTAAGCAGATGTTTTGATTTGCCCATATATTTCAGCCAGTCAGCAAGCGGAATGCGTTTCTTCTTCGCATCAGGATCATACGTAATATTCGTTTCTCCCTGCTCCACTTCATACAGCGGGAAGAAGCATGAATTCACGGCCGCACGAACAATATTTTCCCCATCCTTATCGCTTGATTTCCAGTTTAGCGGACATGTGATTAGCAGCTTACCGTAGACGGTACCTACATTTTGGGCGTACCACTGTGCTTTTGCCGCCTTTTTCACAAGATCCTGCGGAAATGCTTCTGTCCCTGTAAATACATAGGGAATATGCGCCGCTGCCATCATCTGCACCGTATCTTTGTGATGGAAATGTTTACCCTGTTGCTGTTTGCCAACGCCAGACGTACTGGTCATATGTCCTAAAGGAGTGGAATAGGAAAGCTGTGCTCCCGTATTCATGTAACCTTCGTTATCATATTCCAGAATAATCAGGTTATGGCCCCGGAGCGCCGTCCCAATTGCTGAACCCATACCAATATCCATACCGCCGTCCCCGGTGACCATGACAAATGTGAAATCCTCGGGAACTTCGATTTCTCCCCGGCGTTTCTTCTCCAGGAACGCTTCTACTGTACCCGATAAAGTAGCCGGCCCATTCTGGAACAAGTTATGAATGAAACTCTGTTTATGCGAGTTATACGGATAACCCGTTGTGGTGATATAAGCGCAGCCAGTATGGAATAAAGTAACGACATTACCTTCGATCCCTTTGAAAAAGAGCTCCAGTGCTGGGAAAATACCGCAGCCCGGGCAGGCTCCATGACCCGATGCAAAGCGTTTCGGCTTGGCGGCAAGTGCCCGCATCGGCGGTACTCTAACAGCCAGCTTGTTTGTTGCCTCATCCACTTTTACGGTAATCAGACCGGATTTATAGCTGTCTCCGTTCATCGGTGCAATAACCGGCTGCAGTTTTTTCGCCTCATCTCCCGGTGTTTGACCGTAATAATCAAACGGAACCTTTGCATAGCCCAGCTCCATTGCCTCGATCGTCAAGGCAAAGAAAGCTTCGGCATCATCTGCGTAATAATCTTTCCCGCCAAGGCCAAATATGCGGGAAAGCACAATCGGCTGCGGTCCGCGTAAATCTTGCAAGGCCGATTTGACCTCATGCGTCAGATTAGCGCCATTCGCACCATAAGAATCGGCACGTTCACCCACAAGCAGCGCTTTGACACCAGTCAGCGCTTCGCGGATTTCTTTTGCCGGAAACGGACGAATAATATTCGGGCTGATTACGCCCGCTTTAATCCCTTTTGCCCGAAGCCGGTCTACGACGTCTTTAGACGATTCGGCCGCGGAATTGAGCAGGAATAAAGCGACCTCCGCATCTTCCATGCGGTACAGATCAAGCGGTGAATAGGATCTTCCCGACAAAGCCGCGTACTCCTCTGCCACTTCCTTGAATACCTCGCCCGCACGGTACATGGCGTTTGACTGCTGATAGTGGTTGTTGATCAAATCGTCGCCGTTCATATAAGCCCCAACGACGATCGGATTGTTCTCGTCCAGCACATGCGGGAATGCCGGCGCCTGCTCCCCTACAAACTTCTGCACCGTTTCCCGGTTCGTAAATATTTGTACCCGGCGTTTCTGATGCGATGTGAAAAAGCCGTCATAAGCCACGATAACGGGCAGACGTACGTCTTCATGTTCAGCAATACGCAGCGCCATGATATTGAGGTCATATACTGCTTGCGGTGAACGGGCTGTCAGTATTACCCAGCCGGTGTTCAGGCCGTAATAAAGATCGGAATGATCCCCTCGGATATCCAGTGGGCCGCTGACCGCTCGTGTTACCAGATTCATGACCATCGGAAAACGAGTACCTGCCTGCACGGGAAGCTGTTCAATCATATACAGGAACCCGTTTGCGCTAGTGGCGTTAAATACCCGTGCTCCGGCAGCAGCTGCACCATAGCAAATACCGGCAGAGCCGTGTTCACCATCAGCTGGAATCAGCTTGATATCGTGTTCGCCGCGCGTACGCATCATATCAAGATATTGAGCGATTTCTGTAGACGGCGTAATTGGGAAATAACCCATGATATGATAGTTAATCTGGGCAGCAGCCATGGCTGCCATTTCGTTGCCTGATTCAAAGACCGCGGTTTGAGCGGCCGGCATCTTTTGCCCCGTTGTTTCTGTCATTTGCATGTTCATGATTTAACTCCCTCCGCAGTTAGATAGGGAAATGATTGCGGCACCCGGTGTTGCTGCGCATAATATGGCTCTTCCAACATGGCGGACAAAGCGCTCGTCGGACAAGCTTCCACACATTTTAGGCAGCCTTTGCAGTACTGATAATCGATCCCTTTCATAAACATCTGCAGGTTGTCGCGTTTATCCGGTTTCTGTTCCCATACGATACAGAAATCCGGACATACCGTATCGCAGGCGGCACAGCTAATGCAGTTCTCCTGTTTGTATTCTGGCAAATAACCTTGCCGGGAGCTGCTAAGATCCTTCAGTACGCTGTTTGCTGTAACCTTCAGTATTCCGCCCCGCTCCTGCGTTTCATATCCGAGGATCGGCTGTGGTCTTACAAAAGCCGCTTGGTCCATAAGCTCTGCGTCGTTTTCTAAAGAAAGAAACTGGACTTCGTTATATCCTCTATCAAAAGTACGTAAATTTGCTTCGACCAGATGTGGCAGTTTTTTTTCAAAAGTCTTACGAATCACCTGCCGCATATCGTCCGGGTTAAGGAAGCTGCAAATCCGGAACAAAGCACCTAGCATCGCTGTATTGACTTTCGTTTTTTCCTCAACGGAAATTCTCAGCGCATCGATCGCGGCCAGAGTACCTTGCGTCATATTCAAATCTGCGGCGACTTCGGAAAGTTCTCGCGCTGTGTTCACAAGCACCGTTCCGCCCGGTCTTAATCCGCTTATTACATCAACTGTTGTATATAATGCCTCATGAAATACGCCAACTACATGCGGCTGTTCAATGGGACTGTGATCGCGGATTTCCACGTCTGGATCACAGAATCTTACGAAACTCTTTACCGGTGAACCTTTTTTCTCCGAACCATAACTAGAAAAATTGGAACCGTTCAGACCAGAGCCAGTCACTCCGGCTTCGGCCAACATTTTTCCAGCTAAGTTGGCACCAAGCCCGCCGATGGATTCAAGACGGATCTCGTAAAATCCCAGTTCATTTTTTTGAGGTAAAATCGACATCTTCTCTCCTCATTTCTTCTAGGGTCAATGATACCAGTTTAAAAGAAGAGACGAACGCTGGTTGTGATTTTAATCACAACCTTAAAAATAGTGACTCCAATCACCCATACCGCCTTGGCGGCGGGGTATACTGACTTCTGACAGTCCAATTGAAGGGCAAACTTATACTGAATCAAACGATAAAGAATGACATGAAAACAGGAGGAAAGATAATGAATAACAACGTGACAGAGCAGACCTTACAGCATCAGCCATCCATGTTCTGCTTCCAATGCCAAGAAGCATCCAAAGGAACAGGCTGCACCCTGATCGGGGTATGCGGTAAACCGCATGACGTGGCGAACCTGCAGGATTTGCTGATTTATCTGCTGAAAGGTATCTCTTATCTCACTCAAGATGTCCGGCTGCCAGAAGTACTTGAACAGCGCGTATCGCTGTTTATCATGGACTCCTTGTTTGCAACGATTACGAACGCCAACTTTGACCGCGAAATTTTTGTAGGAAAAATAAGAGAAGCGTTTGCGCTCCGCGGCGAGGTGCGAGGCTATTATAATGAACAATATCCAGACCGGGCTGCAAGTCTCCCGGATGCTGCTGTGTGGGAAGCGGATAACGAAGCTGCTTTTGATGAAAAAGCACGTACGGTTGGTGTCCTCTCCACACCTAATGAAGACATCCGCTCGCTGCGCGAATTGATTACATACGGACTGAAGGGGATGGCCGCATATACGTATCATGCGCTTCACCTGGAGAAGGATGACAAGGAACTCAACCAATTTATGCGCCGTGCGCTTGCAGCTACGCTTGACGACAGCCTTGAAGTGCAGGATCTCATGGCTTTGACGATGGAAACGGGTAAATACGGTGTAAACGCAATGGCGATGCTTGACGAAGCAAACACCTCCGTGTACGGAAATCCGGAAATAACGAAGGTGAATATCGGGGTTAGAAACCGGCCCGGCATTCTCATCAGCGGTCATGATCTGAAGGATCTAGAAGAGCTGCTGAAGCAGACGGAAGGAACCGGCGTGGACGTGTATACGCACAGTGAAATGCTTCCTGCTCACTATTATCCAGCGTTTAAGAAGTATGAGCATTTTGTAGGCAATTACGGAAATGCCTGGTGGAAGCAGACTAGTGAATTTGCAGCCTTTAACGGACCGATTCTCATGACAACCAACTGTATCGTTCCGCCGAAGGATAGTTATAAGGATCGCATTTATACAACGGGCAACACCGGATTTCCGGGCGTCCGTCATATTCCAGAAGGAATTGATGGCGCTCCAAAGGATTTCTCTGCGCTGATTAAACAAGCAAAACAGTGCCCAGCTCCAACCGAACTTGAAACAGGCGAGATTATTGGCGGCTTCGCTCATGCTGCTGTGATGAACGTGGCCGATCAAATTGTCGATGCTGTGAAAACAGGTGCAATCCGCCGATTCTTCGTCATGGCCGGCTGTGACGGGCGGATGAAATCCCGCAATTATTACACCGACTTTGCAGCCGAGCTTCCGAAAGATACGGTCATCCTGACTGCAGGCTGTGCCAAATACAAATACAATAAGCTGGATCTAGGCGAGATCGGCGGAATTCCGCGGGTTCTGGACGCTGGGCAATGCAATGATTCTTACTCCCTGGTCGTTATCGCTTTGAAACTGAAGGAAGTATTCGAACTTGAGGATATCAATGAACTGCCGATTTCCTACAACATTGCCTGGTACGAGCAAAAAGCAGTGATCGTGCTCCTTGCCCTGCTGTATCTTGGCGTTAAAAATATTCATCTCGGCCCTACGCTTCCTGCATTTCTATCCCCTAACGTTGTCAAAGTACTCGTAGAGAACTTCGGGATCGGCGGTATTACTAATGTGGAAGATGACATGAAAATGTTCCTAGGTGCCTAATAAATATATGCCCCGTATTGTTGTTTGCTAAATGAACACAAAAAAGAAGACACACAGGACCTAAACGGTCTCCTACAGAGTAGACACTTTTAGAAGAGTCTATCCTCCGGGGGGGCAGTTTAACCACCCTGTTGTCTTCTTTTTCTTTTTATACTAAGATTCAATGATTTCCTATTTCACTGACATGAATAGGTACAAGACACGTATTAGTTTATCTACTTGAATAATTATTTAATGAAGTTATTTATTATAATGTACTGCGCCGCAGTTCATAAAAATACTGCACAATGGGATGCTTTAACTTTATCTTCTCAGACATGTTTAGAATTCGTTTCTTCCCAACTCGTCTGTCGATTAATGCGAATACATTTAATAGGATATCATTACTTTCTAGGTTATCCTCTATGGAAGTAGATAAGTACTTGGTCGCTGCAACGACAAAATTAGATTTAGTTAAAGTTGCTTGGGCTGTCATAAGCTCCTTAGCAAGTTCAGATATTTTCCTCTTTCTTGCAATTACGATTAACCGATCTTCGGGAACGGTTCCCTTCGTATCTTGTCTGACCGCTTCCATCTCTTCATTGCTAATGGGGACTTCCAGAGTGGAATCACTTTTTATTTCTTGGTCTGACTGATACCATCTGATCGTGTTATTTGGATCACTCATGTTGAGTACATTCTTTTTATCAACGGCAATATAACAATTCCCTGATTTACCAAGTAAATAATGATAGCTTGTTGCACGGTATTCAACTCTTCCAATTAACGCAGGAGAGAGAAAACTCTCCAGTTCTTTCTTCAATTTACTCCAGGACATAGATCCTCCTATTTCTTAACGCCTAAACTGCCTATTTTTTGCGGTTGCCCGGCTTTCTATGCTTTCTTGTCGTATGACGAAACATTCTCTAACTTAAAGACTCTGTATCGTCCATTCAGACCTTCCCCCGATTCTATCATATCTTTATTTATTTTACAGCACGTTCGTCTATGCATAGAAAAAAGACTGCCGATAAGTACCATCGACAGTCCGCATGAGAGAATCTACTTCCCTCTTACTCCTGATTAAAGCAACCAAAGGTATTATGAAATCGATTCAACTAACCCCAATATTGCGCTGCAATACGTTGTCCTTGATTAATCTTCGCCCACTGTTCATCTTCTGTGAGTTCATTACCGCCATCACAAGACGCAAAACCGCATTGGTGAGAAAGTAATAAACGATCTTTATCAATAATTTTCGATGCTTCATCAAGCATTCTGATTACACGAGCCTCATCGTCAAGCGTATTAGTTTTGGAAGACAACAATCCAAGTACAATTTCTGTTTCAGGCTTATCTTTAAAAACGGCAAGTGCCTCAAGTGATCCTGCACGTTCATCATCCCATTCAAGGAAAAAGCGATCGTATTTCAGCTGCTTCAAGAATAGATTCGCAATCTTGGCATATGAGCCGCCGCCCATATTCCGGGAATCATAGTTACCACGGCAGTTATGTGTCCACATTTTGAGACCTAAGCTGTGACCATAATCAATAATGGTATTGTTAATGTCGATAAATTCGGCAGCAAGAGCCTGCACTTCCTCTTGATCGATATTCTCGCCCGTATAAGGAGAGTTCGGGTTATCATCTGCGAACAGTTCCCATAGGCAATCGTCGAATTGCAGAATTTTTCCTCCTACAGCGGCAAAATCCTCTACAAATTCCTTATAAGCTTTAACGAGACCCTCTTTAAGCTCATGTCGATCTTTATAAACAGCTTCCGCGCCGCCAATGTTATCTGACCAAGATAGTTCTCCAAAAATATGGGATGGAGATGGTACGCACAGCTTGGTTTCATGGTCACCCGCAGCGGCTTGCAGCTCTTTATACACATGAATGAAATGATGATTTTTACCGCTTAATTCGCCTGTAATACGCAGACCAATATCTTTTCGAGTCTCATATTTAGAAGCTCCATCCGTATCTCTGAAAAAGTATCCATGATCCGCAATATAGCGGTCAACTCCTTCAAAGCCCCAGACAAAATCCAAATGCCACATCGATTTGGAATACTCTCCATCGGTAAGAATGGATACACCATTTTTAATTTCTTTATCGACTACGGCTTTAATTGCATCCGTCTCACACTGCTCATACCCCTCGAAATCTTGGTAAAAAGGATAAGTGATATCATCACGGTGTTCAATCTCATGTTTATATTCTAATAAGTCCGACGGACGCAGCAAGCTGCCTACGATTTGAAATCTATTGCACATTTGTATTTCCTCCTTGTTTGTATATCTCGTTATGTATTGTCTTGATTCTAGCATGGAGGATTACGATACACATAACACTTAAAAGGAATACCTGGTTATAGCTAAAAGCTATAACCAGAAGTTAAGCTTACCCTATAGTTATTATCATCTCCTTACAGGGAGAGCTGTCTCATACCTATCTCATACCTGTCTAATACAAAAAAACCGAACTTCGAGAAGTTCGGCACACTAATTAAAAAGCTTGGCTCACATGTTGTAAACATCGATGTTACAAATTGTTAGATTAGTAGGATCCTATTTTTCGGCTTATATAAAAACGTAAGTTGCTTAGTACAGTCTAATCCACACACTGTTAAGTATTAATCCATATGATTTGCTTCAAAATGATCAAGCAACGCACGTACTTCATCTGTAGATTTTGTGTTCATCAATTGATTTCTGAGTTCACCTGCACCACGGAATCCTTTGACATATATCTTAAAGAAACGATGAAGCGCTGATACGGAACGAGGCAGCACTTCTATATACTGATCATGAAGATCAAGCTGCAATCTTAGGAGATCCAGGTGCTCCTTACTGCTATGCTCTTTCGGTTCTTTCTCAAAGGCAAACGGATTTTTGAAAATACCGCGTCCAATCATCACGCCGTCCACACCATATTTTGCGGCAAGTGCAAGCCCCATCTGGCGGTCAAGAATATCACCGTTAATGGTAAGTAATGTGTGTGGTGCGATTTGGTCACGTAATTCCTTAATCTCCGGAATGAGCTCCCAGTGCGCATCGACCTGGCTCATCTCATCTCTTGTACGTAAATGAATAGAAAGGTTCGCGATATCTTGTTTTAGAATATGAGTTAACCATTCTCTCCACTCGTCTACTTCCTTAAAGCCAAGCCGTGTTTTCACACTTACCGGCAGCCCGCCCGCTTTTGCCGCCTCGATAAGCTCTGCTGCCAGATCTGGACGAAGAATAAGACCGCTGCCTTTCCCTCTTTGTGCGACATTTGGGACAGGACAGCCCATGTTAATATCAATCCCTTTAAAACCCATCTCCGCTAAGCCAATACTCATTCTCCGAAAATTCTCAGGTTGATCCCCCCAAATATGGGCAACTAGCGGCTGCTCATCCTCTGTAAACAGTAAGCGTCCGCGAACACTCTTCATTCCTTCTGGATGACAGTAACTCTCTGCGTTTGTGAACTCAGTAAAAAACACATCAGGTCTGCCTGCTTTAGCTACCACATGACGGAATACCACATCCGTTACATCTTCCATTGGAGCTAGTACGAAAAATGGTTTAGCTAAGTCGTTCCAAAAATTTTCTGACATATTTAAATTTCATATCCTTTCATTTATAGGTACATCTCAGATGTTGAATAAAAATTAATAACGATAATCGCCTATTTCTTTTACACACATTCAGTAGAAAAGCTGACCATCACCAAATGGAACTAGCATCTATGTGAACTTTCAAATTAATGAATTAGATCATTTTACAGTATACCCTAGCTTTATTCATTTATCATTATGGAAGACCTAAGAAAAAACATAAACTAACTCCATTAATAACTTAATTTCTAGCTTTTATAAAAACGGCGTATCGTCTCTTGAAGCAACAAAAAAGAGAGGTTAGCCACCCCTCTTTGCTATCTCCCAATACATCTCCAATTAAATTATCCTATTCAGTATGTAAATCACAGGCCACAAACCTGCAGTCCACTGTTGGGGCAAATAAATAAACTCTTGCTACAAAATCGTGTCTTTCTCAAGATCTCAGAGATTGACAAACAATCCAGCCGCTTATGCAGTAAAATTGTTAAAAAACATCATTAGTTAATATGCAATACTAATTTGCTGAAAGCTATATCACTCTGGTGAGTACTAACCTCCAAATCTTGTACTCACCCCAACTAGCAGTATAATAATCCCGAGCAAAAACAGCCAGCTTACTGGATGACCAAAATTTAAGCCCCAGCCGACTCCGAACCTTTTCTCAACGAGAAGGTTTGAATCCTTGCGATTGAAATAAATCATACCTAACAGCCATTTATCATCATTATGGACAGGTCTGACGTTAAATCTATCGGCAGATTGCTCCAAGCGGCTTCCGCCTTGACCAGCCCAGAACGATAAAGCGAAGAAGTATAAGCTAATAAAGGCTATACTAATTAAGATAATAGAGATAGCGAAATTGATGTTAAGCAGAGATATCATGTTTAGTTGCACGGCAGAAAGCAGGATAACGATTAAGATGCTTGCTGTAATCATAAAACAGGACCAAGCATGGCGGAAAGTTACGTCTTGCCTGATGGAACGGCTCGGATCCGTGGGGTGAACCTGCTGCTTCACTCTACGAATACTCCAATTCTCAAATAGGAACAAAAGTGTGATAAACACTTGCATTAATGTAGGCATAAACACAGAGCTATACGATTTATCGGCATAGCGGTCTACCTTCCAACTGCTGTTGTAATGGATCGGAATCTGATCAGGAATTAAATCGTAGTTGCGTTGCACAGTTACAATACTAACAACAATAATTAAGACATGAATAAGGAACCATTTACTAGAAAAGCCAATGTTTCTTTTCCGAAAACCAGTGTCTACTGCCAAGATCGAAGATTCTGGAGCAATAGGCAGCGTAGGTAGTAGACTTTTCATTTTGAAATGATAACTAATGTTTATGACTAGGGAGATTACGACCATGGTGAGTGAATAAGTGGTTATGACCCAGCTTTGTTGTTTGGATTGTTCATCACTGTATATTAGGCTGATAATACAAACAATGAGTAGGATGGTATGTAAGATCGTACTAATCCTAACATAAGACCTCCGCATCTGGCGCAGAGGCTCACTGTGGAATTGCACAGCGCTCACAGTAACTCCAAAACTAATCGTTTCTCTTGTTAAATAAGGCATGCTTACCATGAGTACAATGGCAGGTATAAATACACCGATCATTATTAAAACAGGCATTATCGTCATATCATTCCCCTCCTCATCTACAATAAATTTTATTATAATCGTTTTTAGTGAATACAAGGGTTAAATTAAATATTTTTCCAGATATGAATACTTTAAAACGCCACGGAGGCAATTTCTTATGAATTCGGTCTTTCTTCCTGAGGATTTGATATGTACGGACAGCGGACAAAAACCCCCCAATCTACATCATTGGAGGGGTGTCCGTGATATTTTTTCACTGCATTACGTGGTCCGCGGAACCGGGTATTATGAGGTTGGCCATGCCACCTATAAGTTGACTCGGGGCGAAAGCTTCATGATCTTCCCGAATACGGAAGTATACTATTATCCCGATCCCCAGGATCCATGGGAATATGTATGGGTGGACTTCAAAGGTACCGAATCGCAGCGCCTTTTGTCCATGACCAAGCTTACCCACGATAAGCCGATAGTGACGAAAAGTCCCGTCGACCTGGAGCCGTTTTTTCACCAGATCGAGGCTACAGGTATGGCGCCGTTTCAAAGAGAGCGATCGAGTGCTTGCCTGCACTTGCTATTATCTTATTACATGGAGCACTATCCCCAGGAGAAGATCCTCCAGAAAAACGACTATGTAGTATCTGCCAAGGAATATATCGAGAACAACTATTGGAAGGCGACGCTGACGGTTTCTGATATCGTCAAGTACGTCAGTATTGAACGAAGCTACTTGTTCCGTTTATTCAAGGATGCAACCGGGATGTCCATATTAAGCTATCTGAAGGCCATTCGAATAAAGCGAGCCTGTACACTGCTGCATTCATCGAAGTTTTCGATTAAGGCTGTTGCCTGGTCTGTAGGTTATCAAGATCAACTCTACTTCTCCAAGGTGTTTAAGAAGGCGACCTCTTACTCTCCTTCCGAGTACATGAAGAAGAATGCTCTTGCCTCCGGTGGGAAAGAGGAAGCTTGACCATGATGCACAACGCTCCCCCTGACCCGAGGCATCAGCGGAATAGTACGCAATTTCCCGATTCCCGGAAATATCTGATCAGCTTTTCGATGGGTTCCCGACCACATTTCAACTCTATGCCCAGGCAATCGATACATAGAAATTCCTTCGCATACCTTGTCACAAGTTTGGAATAAATGGCGATATCATCTGCCATTAATGGAGCTCCACACTCTTTGCATATCTGGGGATTCACGGTTAATTCACCAGCTTTGCGCGGATGATCATACAATCATGAGCCGGCACGACGGCATTGAATCTTTCCTTGAATACGCCAAGTTCCTTATGCTCCCAACAATCGTACAGTGAAAGTGAAACTCCGGATGCATAAGGAATCCCGATATCCCAAAATAACAAAGGCAGTTCCCTTTGGCTATCGCTCAGATTGAAAAGACCTACGGCCACATCCCCATTAGTTAATGCCTTCACCAGCATAAAAGTTTCATCCGTATGGAACCAATTGGGTTCCGGCTTAATACGGTAGGCTCCGCGAGCTTCCAAGCCCTGATTGATCGCAATAATATCCTTGTTCAGCAGAATATCTTTTGTAGGCTGGCTCGCTTTACGTATGTCGCTACCGATCATTAGCGGGGATCCCATTAAGCTCCATAAGGAAAAGTGGGTTTTATATTCATTGTCCGTACAACCGCCGATCTTGTTTCCGATAAAGCCGTTGTTGCTGCCGCCATACATCCCTACGACCAGCATGTCCATATCGTTGTGGCAGAAGGACCCCGTGTAGCATTCCTTGCCAAGCTGGGAAATCGCTAAGTTTTTGATGGACTCCCAGTTATCCTGAATATCAACTGTAGAACGGTACATGTGGGCGCCTGATTCCCTAATCCATTGATATACGTCGTCTTCCCCCCAATTGCATGCAGAGAAAAGAATGTCTCTACCGCAGTTTTTAAGGGCTAAACTCATTCTTTTATAAAGTAATTCTCCGGACATATTCCGTGGCTTGAAACAATAATCGTATTTCAGAAAATCTACGCCCCATTCTGCGAAGGTTGCCGCGTCCTGGAACTCATGCTCGAAGCTTCCTGGATATCCAGCGCAGGTATGGGTTCCCGCACAAGAGTACATGCCGAACTTTAGCCCCTTGGAATGAATATAATCAGATAGACTCTTCATTCCGCTGGGAAATTTCTTAGGGTCCGGCACCAATCTTCCTTCCTCATCTCTTTCCCTTAAGCTCCAGCAATCGTCTATGACGATATATTCGTACCCAGCATCTTTATATCCTTCCGACACAAATACGTCAGCTACATCTCGGATCAGTTGTTCATTGATATCCCAGGTGAAAGTGTTCCAAGAATTCCATCCCATTGCTGGTGTCAAGCCAAGCAGTTTATCCATAGTGGCTCCATCCCTTTCCGGCGTATAATTGTCGTATGTATGCCACTAGTCTAATTTTTCCTCCTATCCATGCCTATAGCAAGAAGTTGCTTCTATATGGACATTTATTGCTTTGAATCATTTTTAATAGCGATGAAGAAAAACAAAACCACCCGTCTATTGAACTGACTAAGTTTAGTTCAGACGAAAAATTACAAGCAGTTATACGATATAAAAGTGGAACTGAAGGCATGCTTTTCTTCCTTTTTAGAAAAACAAAAAGAACGAATTCCACTCTAAGAATTCGTTCTTTCTATTATATTTGTTTAGTATAAATAAACCCTTGCTACAAAACGTCATTTTCTCAATTTTTTACCCCCACTTTTTATATCACAACTTTATTATAAACCGAATAATGTCTTGATAAAAAAAGAGGAAAGGCTTGATGGAGCTAGGTTTTCCCCTCTCTCCATTCTTCCCTTCCCCTATTTTTTCACGTCTTTATTCGATTTTAGCACGAGTTTATTGCAAATAGCATGAGTTTATTTGTTGGCTACAAAATCACTAACCAACACTGCCACGGATTCAACATGCCGTAAGTGCTGAGCATTGACATTTTAAAAATCAGGATGTAGTAGAATCACCTACTTTTTATTCGACTTTTTTAGAATTAGCTCTTTCGAAGAGCTGTATTCTCCAATCGACAGTTTCAGTAACACTTCTAACATCTTACTTTCCAGCATCATTTGTTGTTGTTGGAGGTTGAAAAGGATTACTACTCTTTTTCTCTCCGAACCCCTTTAGTAGAATCTCTCCACCAACTATCCTTATCTTCTAATTAAACCTTTCCCTTCTTAGTAACTTCTCTCAAATTCGACTTAACCGCTATTAGAGATGAATACAACCGTTTTATGGTATAATTGTAATCTTTATCCTCGTATATTTCACCATTATCTTCAACATCAGTTCTGAGTCTGCTAATTTAGTAGCAATTTGACCTAAAGGCTTTGATGCGATTTCATCAAGATCTCTTTTTCTTGCAGCTTCGATTTCATATTCTTTTTGAATAACATATAATAAGATTTCACCGCTAGGGTAAAGAATACTTTATTCTCCATTAACTGGAACTTTTTTGATTTACGGGTAGATTACTCGTTTATTATAGCAACCCACACTGGCATTCCTTCTGAAATATCTAATCCATCTTGATAAAACGTAGTTTGAATACCTTTGGGAAGAACATAATCAAGTTCTCTTTGTAATAATTTCGAACCTACTACATAAAGCTTGTTTGTTAATGGTCGGTCCTGTAAAACTTCAAAACCTTCCATTCGTAATAATTTTTTCACACGATTATAAGTTTCCGTTTGATTACTAGTGTGGCCATTTTCAACAATATCAGCTGCTACTTCTTTTAATCCTATGTCAATTTGTTGTTCTGTTGCTTCTACAAATGGATAAATACCCATTTCCTCTAATGTAACCCATAATGATTCCAACGCTTTATCTTGATTGTGATAGTATTTACTTCCTAATATACGCCAAAATCTCCAGCCAGCACGTTGCAATATCTTTTCTCGTTGGAAGTCTCGCTCTGTATCTTCGGGTGAGGTATGCCAATAATCTCCGTCACATTCAACCGCTAATCTTGTTTTTTCACCTACAACTACTAAGTCAATACGATAGCCGTTCACTTGATATTGTGGAATGACCTTATACCCTCTAGCCGTTATAGCATCGAATACACTCTTTTCAAATTCACTTTCACACAGCATACGATTCGACTCATTTTCTTCCTGTATTGGATTTGCTACATAAGATAATAGCTGGTATCGTAAACATTCTCGATTAGAAATATCATTTATCGTAATAGAATGCATTAACCATAATTGATCTTTAGCTCGGCTGGCTGCAACATTAAATCTTTGACGAGCGCTTTCAGTAGTTAATGCTGTTATACGTCTTTCACCTTTTGCTGCTACCATTGAAAGGAAAATAACATCCCTTTCGTCTCCTTGGAAACTATAGGCGTCGCCACATATAATATGGCGTTCCTCCATCACTTCTGCTCCTATTGTTTGCAGTAATTTATTTTGAATATGCTTAGCTTGTCCGATACCTAGTAATGAAATAACCCCAAAGGTTTTACCTTCATATTGAGGATTTTCAAGACATTTCGTTATTTCTTCAACAATTGCATCCCCTTCTGCTTCATTAAATGCATACTGACCTGTTCCTTCACGAACTCCTTCTGGCAAATACTTGGTCTTTATTGGTTCAAGACGATCTGCTGGATATTGTCGTAAAGGAATTAAAGGTCTGTCACTATATGAAATTAAATTAGAAAACCCAATAATCTCCGGCATACACCGGAAATGTTCACGAAGTGTAATCGTATCTTTAAACATGATGTAACATATATCGAAAAATGAATTTTTAATGTTTAGATCAAACCCAAAATCAAAATCAATTTCTTTGAAATATCTTGTCTGTAACTTCTTCACATCATCTTCATCAATCCCGATTATAGTTGGACTAATTTGTTTATCATCTCCAACAATAATCATTTTCTTCGCAATAAATTTTAATAATAATGCTTCATGCCAAGATTGACTCGCTTCATCAATAATTACTACATCAAATAAGTTAGGCTTAATTTCAAAACTATCGTATACTTGATGCATCGGCATAATCCAGGCTGGAATGGCTCTCATACATTTCTCCATATGCATTTGTGCTTCCATTCGATATCTTGCCGCATTTTTACCTGTCCCTTTTCCGACATTTTTAACAGATTTCATCCATGCTTTTAAATGCTGACTTTGCAAATCAGTCATTGACTTCAACATATTAATCCATGCTTTGGTAGAACCAATATCAATGATTGTCTGCTTTATTTGCATTTCAAGTTCATCATATTTTTGGGATAACATTTGTTCATCACGTAATAAGAATGCTTCTAACCAATTTTTCACTTGTTTATGAACAAAGGCTTTTTCCCATTCTAAAAGTCGTTTTTGCCATACTCTATCATCCATAGATTCAATAAAATTAGTACCCACTAACGGTGAATGAGCTACTAACTTATTTTTAAGTTCGATTACTGTTTCGTCTCGTTTCTTAACTTCTTGATATACTACATATTTTCCCCACACTCTATGTACTAGATCACTATTTCTTACACGTAAAGCCTCTAACAGCTCCTTATATAATGAATGTGTTTTATCTGTTATAACTTCTTCAATTGGTTTACTAATATAATTAAACTTAATATTCAATTTTAGTAATTGCTTTTCCATCTGAATGATTTGTATATTATTTTTTAATTGTTCAATAAAGGATTCATCAAAATCATTTGGTGAAAATACTTCAAACTTATTTAATACAGCTTCTCGCCATTCATGTATAGCGTTTAGAATATTTAATTGTTCAACAATGGACTGAACTTCCTGTTTTAATGTTACGGGCTGCATTAAATGCTCTTCTATAAACAATGGTACTAATAATTCTTTTAACTGCTGTTTTGCACTTTCTTGTAAAACATATTTATTTAATAGGTAAATTTGTTCTGATGTTTTTAGTAACTGTCCGTTGTAAGTTATAACGCTTAATTGATCTTTATATTGTTTTACAACTTTTGGCTTAATTAAAAAGTTACCTAAATTACCGCCTTGATCCAAGTGATTTGTTAAATCTGCGGACATAATTTTCAAGCTTGCAAGTGAAATATCTTTTACATCAAATAAAGATGCTTCTACTTCATTTTCAAATTGTAAATACATACTTAATGCGTACATTAATTGCTCGTTATACTCTTTCCAATTCATTCCTCGATTAATAAATACATCGATTAAAGCATTTTCTAAATGTGGATAAGTTTTAAATAATAGTGTCTGTTTCAAATTGCTATAACGTTCAAATTCGTTTATTAAATCAAATTGTTGCTCTTGTGATAACGACTGTGCTACTTCAATTAGCCTTTCATTTTTATCTACATCTAGCGCTTTTAAATTTTCAATTAAACGTTCTTCTTCATTAAACAACACTTCATTATTTTTTATTTCTTTTTCGATTAATAAATTAGGATAATCGAATGATATATATTCATCAGGTATATCTTCATAGATAGCATTAAGCTGGATTATTCCTTGGATTAATTTCTTTTCTAATTGCCAATAAGCTTCTGTCGTATCTAAGTTAACATCTGATTTATACCAATTATACTGATCATCTAATGATTGGATTTGTTTTACTATTTGTTGTGCCGTGCCTGCATATAATTTACAAAAATGATGTTCGTATGTTTCTTGTTCTCTAATTTCTAACAACTCGGTTTTTGTTTTATTTAACTGTTGTTTTAATTCTTTTAACTGCTGTTCCTTTTGCTCAACAAATAGCTCCTTTTCTCTTAAATTAAACTGTTCTTTATTTACTGAGATAGTACTTACTACTTTTTCTAAATCTTTAATTGAGCTAGAATCACCACCTAAGTAACTTACTGTCAATGCTTGTAAGTCTATAGGGAGTTTACTTTTCAGTACGCTCAATGCTTTTGCAGTTTGACTTGTAATAAGTACCCGATTACCTGTAGATAATAAATGTGCCGTTAGATTGGCTATCGTATGAGTTTTACCTGTCCCAGGAGGTCCCTGAACTAAAACATTGTCTTTATTCGATAGTGATTTAATGATACGTTCTTGCTCTTCATTTGAAGGAAGAGGAAAATAAAACGGCTTACTTTTTGGTAGCTCAATTTCATGATTTTTAGCGATTTCATATTCTCGAATCCTGTTTTTTTTCACTTTTTGATAATTAAACATGTTTGCTAAATTGGTTGGTACTTCAACAGCATTATCATTTAGTTGCTGAACCGCAACTTCGCATGCCTGCTGGAAACTTTTTTGTGTTTTCTTTCTTAATATAAATGCAGGGCTGCTAGATATTAGTGGTGATACACTATTTTTTACACTAGGGATTGTTAATGAATCATTATATTGACTACGCGAATCTAATGCGTTAGCAACAGTGTTTAATATCGTTTCTATTTGCGATATTAAACTTTGTTCTTCACTGATTTCATTTATCAGTTTTTGAACTTCATTGTTATCGCCTTTTTGTAACTGATTTTCAAGTGATAGCATATCTTCTTCATATTCAATTGCAAGACCTTTCGCACCGTCTTCAATAATAAAAACTGCCTTTTCTTTATCAAAATGCAACTCTACTTTATTAATCAATATATGCCTTTCCACCGCTTGCTTAGGTAGTTTCCACTGTAGTAAACCAATTCCTACAATTAATTCAAGCGATTCAGCATTAGTTTGAAGCATTTGATAGATTGTAAATAGTCGATCATATAAATCCTGAATATTTTTAATACGCTTTATTTCTTTTACGTAAGGGTCCCACACATTCTCAATGAAAGCTTTACGCTCTTCTTTTAAATTTAGAAATTCATCAATCGTTACTTTAACGATTACTGTTTCATTATCATCATTTATAACTTGTTGATTTTTTTCATCGATTATTTCGTATGTTAAACTATAAAAATTAATCATTAGCCAATCTTTTAAGTTATTAGGTAGTATAGGTTCTTTAGGCTTTACAGGTTTTTTTACTGTAAGCCAATTGCTTATATCACTTCTAAAAAAGTCTGTTACTTCGGGTTCATTAGGGATATCCTTCTCAATCCAAATTATGTCCTCATAGCTTTTATAAGAAGATATAGGACGTTGTTTCAGTTTCGATAGGTCATTTATATATTGAATTAAATTAGCTGCTTTATTATTTATAGTCAAAGTCTCCAATATTACCACTCCTTAAATTAGGTAAACCAAATAAAACCTTTACATAATTTTATAATAATATCAATGTAAAACAAAACCAATTACCTATTCTTTGACTTTAATAGACGGACTGTAATATGAAGTGCGACGCAGTTTCGATGTAATCGCTTGGGGATTATCCCGTAAAAAAAAACCAACTCCTGCTACTCGAAAAGGTAATAAAAATGCGGGTAGTACTGGCATGACTCTACAGTTAGGCAAATATTAAAACGTCATGCATATGTTGGTTATATAGTGGCGGGTAAAACAACTACTATCTCACCTCGAAACGACAAGCGACGAATAAATGCTGAAGAAATTGGATTATTGTTGAAAATTTACATAAACCAATCATTCAACGTGATCAATTTGAATTAGTTCAACAGCTTATTTCTTCACATAAACGAATCCGTTCACAATGCGGGGATGTAATTTTAACGTGATCGCTATGTATGCGGACATCAAAATAAGCATGAAAAATCGCTTACTTTGATAATTTCCGTCCAGTAGAAAAAGATTTAATCAAGGTTTCATTAAAAGATACCATTTCATTATACTTTGCAGATTTAAAACAGCAGAATTTGAAAAGTCACTTGATTCAAAGCTAAACTCTTTATAAAAGAATGAATTGTCGAGAGAAGCACCAATTTCTAATGAATTAGAAATCTAATGCAACGTAAACAAAAAGCGTTTGAAAAGCTTTTAGACGATAAAATCGACCAAGATGCCTATGATGGATTAATTGCTATTTTAAACCCACAAATCGATCAACTGAAAGTCGAATTAAAGGAATTACAAGCTGAATCAAAAACGACAGACGGTGCTATTAATGATTTGAAAGAATATGCACTAAATTATTTAGATATGAACGAGCCTCTCAAGGAATAACACCTATGATTTAGCTCAGTTCATTCGCAAAATAATTGTAAAAGCAGACGGCCAATTAGAGGTGCATTATCACACTTCTAAAACGTCTGCTTTTTATGTTTCAACAAATATTAATTTAACTATTTCAAAAGACACGTCTGAATAAAGTATATGTTTAAAAACACGCTTTAATAAGGTATTAGTCAGCAGTTCAGTATGAATAAACCCTTGCTAAAAAACAGGCCACAAACCCGCATTCCACCGTTGGGCGAATAAATAAACCCATGCTATAAACGGTCATTTTCTCGATTTCTTCCCCCACTTTTTATATCACGACTTTATTATAATCTGAATAATGTCTTGATATAAAAAAAGAGGAAAGGCTTGATGGAGCTGGGTTTTCCCCTTCTCCATTGAGCCCTTCCTCTTTTATCACATCTTTATTCGATTTTAAGCACGAGTTTATTACGAATAGCATGAGTTTATTCATTCTACAAAATCCCTAACCAACACCGCCACGGATTCTACGTGAACGGTGTGTGGGAACATATCAACCGGCTGAACTTCAGTTGTCCGGTACCCGCCATCCTCCAGCACACGCAGATCTCTCGCCAGTGTCGAAGGATTACAGGACACATATACGACTCGCTCCGGACGCATCTCTAGAATTGTATCCAGCAGTCTTGGATCGCAGCCCTTACGCGGCGGATCGACTACGATGACGTCTGGCGTAATGCCTTGTTCTTTCCACTGCGGAATAACATCCTCAGATGGGCCTGTTTCAAAGGTCGCATTCGTAATGCCATTCAGCTCAGCATTCTTCTTCGCATCCTCGATCGCTTCCTTCACAATCTCAACCCCGTACACATGCTCCGCATGCTGCGCGAGGAAGAGGGAGATTGTCCCGATTCCGCAATACGCATCGATAACGGTCTCTTTGCCGGTAAGGCCGGCATATTCTACGGTTTTGCCATAAAGCACTTCGGTTTGTACCGGGTTTACTTGGTAGAAGGAACGCGCCGAGATCGCAAACTTCACGTCTCCGATATAGTCATAGATCACTTCACTGCCCCATAGCACGCGGGTCACATCCCCGAAAATCACGTTCGTCTTCTTCGTGTTTACGTTCTGACAGATACTTGTCACCTGCGGAAGATGTTCACGGATGCCGCGAATCCATTCATCCTTCTCTGGGATGCTGTCTCCATTGGTAACAAGGACCAGCATCATTTCACCGGTACGGAACGCTTTCTTCACGACAACATGTCGCAGCAGTCCGCGCCCAGTCTCTTCGTTATATGCTCTAATCCCAACGCGGCGGCCGATCTCTTTGACACGCTCAACGACTTCATCGTTATGCTCATGCTGAATTAAGCAGCGCTCCATATCAACGATCCGGTGACTGCCTTTGGCATAAAAACCACCGATTAGGCCGCCTTCCATCTCGCCCATCGGCACCTGTGCTTTGTTCCGGTAACGCCAAGGCTCGTCCATACCAAGCGTAGGGAGAACGGTAATTCCAGCAAACGCATTTTGGGTATTTATCCATTCATGCACAGCCTTATCCCCACTGCTGTGTACAGTTTTGGTTCTTTCTCCAAGGTTATCCACCTGTGGATAACTGTTTCCAGCAGACGACATATTCACATCTTGATGGACGCGCACTTCATTATCCACGTTTTCGCCAGCGACATTCAGTTTCCCGATTCGCTTCAGATTATCTACCACCATCTGGCGTTTCCAATGAAGCTGTCCTTCGTAGCTCATATGCTGCAGCTGACAGCCGCCGCACTGTGCATAGATGGGACAAGGGGCGGAGACACGGTCTTTGCTTGCTTCTACAATCTCAAGCAGTTTCGCATATCCATACTGTTTCTTTGTCTTTAATACTTTGACGCGAACTTTCTCGCCAGGAAGCGCGCCCGCTACGAACAAGGTATACCCTTCCGCACGGCCAACTCCTTCGCCATCATGATTCATACCGATGATATCGATCACGGTCTCGTCGTTCTTCGCTACCGGCAAACCGAGCTCAGCCGCAATATTTCTTTCAGGCCTGTCCTTGCCGCCGCGATTACTGCCCGAACGCCCTCTTCCAGATCTTCTCTTCTCGGTTTTACGGCTTTCTCTACCTTCCAACTGTTCTGCCCTCGCTTTAGCAGCAGAAAAAGATGCCTCGCCTTCCGGCCGCATCTCTGTTCTTCCTCCATTCAGAACTTCCTTGTTACCTGATTTCGCTGTTACGTATCCTGTCTTCTCAGCCTTATCGCGTCCTCTGTCCTGACGAACTGCACTATTCTGTGGCTTCCCTGCATTTTCCATTCCCTCACGCTCTGTGTTCCGGCGGCTTTTTCCACGTCCGCTGCGGTTTGTATCCATATTAGTTAATTCCTCTTTCTATAGTAAAATTGATCATATCTCTCTTTATATCTTTCTTATCTGAAAATTTGAATGTGATGCGGCAGATTACGGAACGTTGCAGGCAGCTGTCCGCCCAGTTCTCCATCCAGGTTCAGTAGTACTTCACCTGGGGAGTTTACTTCCATATAATCCGTTTGAAAATGAATAACCTTCTTGTCGTTCAGATGTTCTCCGCGCAGTGCGAGCCTAACAAGGCGAATCATCTCCGGGAGATTACACTTCTTGAGAGCAATGACATCGAATAAACCATCGTCAATCGTAGCTCCTGGAGCGAGTTTCTCAAAACCGCCTACCGAGTTTGTGTTTGCGATGAGAAAGAGCATAAATTCATCATGAATATCTTCCTGCCCGTTCGCACGAATATACAGCTCCTGTGGAGCCAGGTTCGTCATTTTCTCCATGCCCTTCATATAATAAGCAAGCTGACCAATCATCGTCTTCAGTTTGCTTGGCACTTCATATGTGAGTTCCGTCAGCGTTCCGCCGCCGGCTATATTAATAAAATAACGATCATTCACAAGTCCAAGATCCACGGGACGGGTCTCTTGACGAATAACCATGTCGCAGTAATCTTCCCAGTGACGCGGAATTCCCATCGCTCTTGCGAAATCATTGGTAGTTCCGAGCGGAAAAATACCAAGCGGCGGTCTATTTTCTTTTTGGGCCATTCCGTTAATCACTTCATAGAGTGTACCGTCACCACCGGCTGCAATAATGAGGTCATAGCCGCGGTCAACTGCTTCCGAGGCTTCTCTCGTTGCATCGCCTTCACCCGT
The DNA here is from genome assembly GCF_009870785.1 of Paenibacillus sp. An7. GTDB lineage: Bacteria > Bacillota > Bacilli > Paenibacillales > Paenibacillaceae > Paenibacillus. The sequence goes on along the minus strand of NZ_WTWX01000006.1, from coordinate 37,192 downwards.
TGTTGCATGGCAGGAAGCTTCAATTCCACCTTCATCAAGACGCTGTAAGATAGATGCAAGTCTTCTTTTGGCTTCTTCCCGGCCCGAAGTCGGGTTATAAATTAATCTCGCTTTTTTCATCGTCATGATCCTTACGCCACCTACTTTTAGCAAATATCCGTTCCTTTTGTGCAGCATAGTTTCTTCTAAAGTATTCCCAACAAAAACGCTCTTTAGTGTCCCATATGCTTGTATCCCACGTACAGACACAGATAGTTCATTATACAACAAAAACCCAGCTGTCGTCACAAATCTGATTCGTGTAATCACATCAGGACAATCAGCCAGGCTATATTTTGTATTCACTATATTCATATAGTGCTTCTATTGTTCATTCTGCTGTCCGAGCTTTCCTATGAACGAGAGATTATGTCTTGCTGCATCGCGGCAACTTGTCTCTCAATCCAGGTATGAAGCAGCGGATGCGGAAGCAAGGTTTGTTCGCCGCTGTAGATGACTTCCACCCCATCAAGACGTTTTGGAATCACTACATTGGTAAAATATCCCGCACTTAGAAACAGCGGAACCGCAATCACGCGGTATCCTTGTTCTCGCCAGTAACTTGCACGTTCTTTGACCTGGTCTGGATTCAGTAGCGCATAATCTGCTTTTGCAGCGCCGCTGATCATGTGCACTCGCTCTGCAAGTGTTCCTAGACCCTGTTCCCAGCGCTGTAGGAAACCATCATGGCGACTTCCATGACCAATGAGCAGAATGACTTCGCGAGTTAGATCCTCCGAGAAGGACTTCACTTTATCCCAGACCATATCAGCTAGCAGAGGATCATCATGAAGCGGAGATCCGAAATGCAGTCTCGCTGAAATTCGAAAAGGGGCAAGATCCGTCTCCTTCTCAGGGGACGGCTTCGCGCCAAGAGCATACCCAATCTCATCCACATGCGTACTTCCCGCTGAAACAAACAAAGGGATTGCTAGAATATCCGTTACCCCTGCTGCTTCCAATCGGTCAATCCCATCCTGAATTCCTCTTCCTTCTACATTCTCGAGAAAAGAAGCTTCCACAAGAGCAGGTTGCATAAACGTAAGCTGCCCTACCGCCTCGTCTACAAGTTCTGTCCAGCCTGCATCCTTGGATCCATGGCTGATAATGAGAACGCCCTGTTTCATCCTAGCGTCCGAGGCGCTCCAGCGCCATTTTGTACCCGTCATTTCCGTAGTTCAGGCAGCGTTTCACACGAGAAATTGTCGCCGTGCTTGCTCCTGTCTCAGATTCGATCTGATTATACGTATTTCCTTTGCCTAGCATACGTGCTACTTCCAGACGCTGAGACAGTGACTGAATTTCGTTCACTGTGCACAAGTCATCAAAGAATACATAACACTCTTCGATATCTTTAAGTGTCAAAATCGCTTCAAATAATTGATCTATACTTCTATCATCTAGCTTTTTCAGCTGCATTATTTTATCATCCCCTAAGGTTATCTGATTACTTTCTCCATTGTACCTACCCTATGTAGGTATTTCAAGCGTTAACGGTTTCACGCGCTACAGAATAAAACCGTTAGTAACTCGGTTTCCCTGTCGCAGCACCACTACACATTATAACACAATAATTCTGCTGGCGAATGTATTTAAAAACTCGTCCACATTTTTCCTGTAACTCGAAACGAGAATTCTTATCCACAGTTCATGATGTGCACATCATGTGTGTATCTAGACCGTTAACACGTGTTTTGATCTCATCAATGCCTAGTAGGCAGCGGCCCAAATCCGCGATTATCACGGAAAAAAGCGGCTTTTCAAAAACCCTATAGGTTATTGTTACATATACTGTGGTAAATCATGTGCAAAGGAATGTGATGAACATGTCTCAGCAATACCATGGAAGACGCAGCCGGCAGGCTCGTGCTCTACGAGACCCGCAGCAGTATACCCCCTATCCAGGTATTCCACAGTACAATAATACTCAGCCCATGCCTGTTCCCTCGACTCCGCCTTATTCTTTGCAGGCCTATAATCAGCCCCAGATCGTACCTCAGCAACAAGGACCTCCTTTATATCCAACCCATAATTATGCTCAGCAAACCCCAGTATATCCCGCAAACCAAACAACACAAGAGGAGGCCGCTGTTACAGAAACAGCAGAAGCTGCTGCAGGAGGCGGAATTCTTAGCAGCTTAAGCGGACTCGGCGGCAATCTTAAAGAACTCAAAGGATTCATTGATCGTATGGGCGGGATTGATGGCATTATGGATGGAATGGGTAAAGTTCAAAGGGTCGTTAACGGAGTTCAGCAGATGGCTCCTATGTTCAAACTGGTTACAGGTCTTCTGCCATTCGGCGCTGCCGCAGCTGCAAAAGCAGCCACAGACAGTACTTCCCCTCCGCCCCCGCTATATGAGGAAGAATATTATACACCGAAACGGCGAAAAAAGAGAAAAAAATCAAATTCCAAAAGCAAAAGTGGTTCTTCTAAAAAATCCAGCAATAACTCTTCCGGTAAAAAAAAGAGTAACGCAGCGAAAACAAAGGCTTACTACCCCTCAGCAGCCAGAAGATATTAATTTCCGTAGTTCCCTACAAGACAGCTCATAAGAGCACCCTCGCTTATTTTAAGTGATGGGTGCTCTTGTGCTATTTTTCATCTATCTTTCACGTAGCGATCAATGATCAATCAAAATCTACTATTCATCTTCATAGCAGAGTTTTACTGAGTTAATAAAACCATCCTCGTTTTTTAAACCAGAAGATCATTCCTGCACTAAGCAGTCCCATACACAGAAGAACACTCAAATACCCATACTTTACTCTCAGCTCTGGCATGTGTTCAAAGTTCATCCCATAAATCCCTGCAATCAAAGTAAGCGGCATAAATATCGTTGTAATTACAGTGAGTGTTTTCATAATATTATTCATACGATTCGAATTCAGTGAGATATAACTGTCTCTGAGGTCCGCTGTCATTTCCCGGTCTGCTTCGAGCATATCGGTAAGCTTGAGCAGATGATCGTAGATATCTATAAAATACAGCTTATGCTCATTTCCACCTTGGATCCTGTGGGAATGAACTACCCGATATAACAAGTCTCTCATCGGCACAAAGGTCCTTCTCAGCCGCAGTAACCTGCTTCTGAGCATAAACACTTGATTCATGAGCTCATCAACAGGTTCATTACTGCTTCGTCCCTCCAGCTCCCCGAGCTCATCTTCTATAGCAAAGAGAATCGGGAAATACCCATCTACCAGCTTATCCATCACGGCATAAGCCACAGATACAGTAGCTTTACTCCAAATGGTTCGTTCTCCCGCATGTTCTGCAATTTGCTCCCACGCCTGATTCATTTCCTCCAGTTCATCATGATGATAGGAGACCAGGTAATTCGGGCCTAGAAATAAATCCACCTCAAGCGGCTCTGCATCTCCTATGCGAAGGGCGTGCAGTACGAGAAAATAAACATCGTCATAATAATCAAGCTTAGGACGCTGAAGTACATGCAGACAATCTTCAACAGCCAGAGGATGAAAATGAAAATAGTCAGTAAGCAGCTGAGTTTCTTCTTCGGTTGGACGGCTAAAGTCGGCCCATACAAATGTGTAATCCTGAAGATTCATCTCCTGCAGCGGCTGATTCATGACAACCTCATGCTCCTGAGTTATTGCCAGTGTACGAATCAAGGGAGCTTCCCCTCCATTTCCCGTGTCCATTCCTAGAAGTTATGTACTTATTCTTTATTACACTCTATAAACCTGTAACTGAACACTATGTTATTCACAAACGAACAAGATCTCTAGCCCACCTTGGCTGTCCACAAGTGGATAACTTCTATAATGCTATTATCTTCAGGAAAATGTCCCCATATTCACAGAGTTATGAACATTTTCCACATAAAGGCGTAAAGAACCCAAATCACTCGTAATAAAGTATCCACACTTTACGAGTGATTTGGGTTCTTCCTATATATAAAATCGCAGTTATGATGTTTAGAAGAACAAGTACATAATTAGACCTGCAAGAACTCCGGTAATCGGGATCGTAATAAACCAAGTAACTACAATCCGTCCTGCAAGGGACCATTTAACAGCAGAAAAACGTTTTGCAGAACCCACACCGAGAATAGAAGAAGTTATCGCATGTGTTGTACTTACAGGCAAGTGAAGCAGTGTAGCCGTGAAAATAACAGAAGCTGCCGATAAATCAGCTGCAAATCCGTTAATGGGCTCAATTTTGAAAATTTTCGTACCCATCGTCTTGATAATTTTCCAACCGCCAATGGCTGTACCGCCCGCCATCGCTGTTGCAGCTGCAATTTTAACCCACAGCGGAACTTCCATGTTATCCTGAACACCGCCAGCAACAAGGGCAAATGTAATAATCCCCATCGCTTTTTGTGCGTCGTTCGTTCCGTGTGTAAAAGATTGCAGGGCAGCTGTGAAAATTTGTACGGTACGGAATCCCTTATTGACCGTATGTGGACTGCGCTTCGCAAAAATATACTTCAGAATCGTCATAACCACGTAACCAATCGCAAAAGCGATAATCGGCGACAAAACCAAACCTTCCACAATGCTGGTAAAACCTGACCAGTTCAGTTTTCCAGGTTCGCTGATGAATACAGCGCCTGCCAGTGCACCAATCAGCGCATGGGAAGAGGAAGACGGAAGTCCGAACCACCAAGTGACCAAATTCCAAATAATCGCGGCAATGAGCGTCGCTATGACAATATTGATCCCGTTATCTAGTTTCGTGGGATCAGCTACGCTTCCCCCAATTGTTTTGGCTACCCCTGTGAATAAGAGGGCTCCAATAAAGTTCATACTGGCTGCGAGGAGAATCGCACGACGCGGCGTCAATGCACGGGTAGATACCGAAGTTGCTATGGCATTTGCTGTATCATGAAATCCATTGATAAAGTCAAAGGCCAAAGCCAAAAAGACGACGATCCCTAGAATCCAGAGTGGAGTTGTTATATCCATATCTCACATACTCCTTATGAATTCCGCATAATGATAGACTCAAGACAGTTAGCTACATGTTCACAAGAATCTGTAGTTGTCTCAAGGCGCTCGTAGATTTCTTTACGCTTAATCAGCTCGATTGGATCCTGTACGGAAGCAAACAAGTTTTTAGTACAGATACGAAGAAGCTCGTCTCCTTGATTCTCCAGATCATTCAGGCGAATCGTATACTCACGAATCGCGAGCAATTTTTTCTGTGACAAGAGGTGAACTGCCTTCTGAATTTCGTAAGCAGACTCACGAAGGATTTCGGCGAACTGAATGATATACTCGTCAGCTTCTTTCAGATCGTACATGTAGAAACGGGAAGCCGTTGCTTCAAGTCCATCGAGTACATCGTCAAGTGTTGTCGCCAGAGCCATAATATCATCACGTTCAATCGGTGTGATAAATGTCTTGTTAAGCTCTTTGATGATCGTATGCGTATAGTTGTCGCACTCGGTCTCGTACTTTTTCATTTGGTCAGTGAACTGAACCATGTTACTTAAATCGCCGGTGTTCTGTGCAAAGTAGTCTGCAGCTTGTACAACGGTATTTGCCATATTTTCGAGTGACTCGAAAAAAATATCTTTTTTCTTCTTAAAAGCCATTTTTATATCCCCTTCACAGAAAGATTACGTGAAATTTTAATGAAAAGAAATGACAACAAGTGATATCTTATCACACTTTTCATTGTGTTTACATCAAAAACGAACGATTTTTACAATTGAATTCGTCAACTTTTGTCATAGGCTGACCAGTGCTGACACATTTTATCCAAATACTGTTTATAACGTATAACATTAACTTCTTTCTATTCCCCTTTTCTTCCTTTCAAAGAAAATAAGCTAATCCTTTAATCCGTCAGGACCTAAGAGGCTTAGCTTTGTAAAGAACATGGTATATGAGTACATTTGTGATTCTACTTTATATTAAGGTGTACGGATTAGGACATGCTCATCAAGCGGCGGTACGTTTGTCACAATGCTTATGAAGGTTTTTCCAGGCACAAGCGGCAGTTCCTTGCCTTCTCTTGTTATACGAATAAGATCCCCCGTTTTCTTAGACCATGTCGCATGAATTGCTTTCCCTTGCTGAAATAATATCGCATCTCCGCCAGAAGTAAGATCAACACTCAGTCTCCCAACATCGTCGAGTACTTTATGCGCTGTGGATAGTACGATAATGTTGGAAGCTGCGAGTCTCTCCCCATTATCTGCATCGATATCCTCTTTTCCCTCCACGCTTCTTAAATACGTACTCGTAGATTTGTCATAGTCATAACTTACCTTGTAACTGCTGGTTAAATAGGTAATATCAAAATGGAGAGCTTCTTCTCCCTCCACCTGCGCTCCTTCTTCTAAATAGTTATACACAGGTGATTTATTCTCTTCTGAATATCCCCGTTTCACAGCAGCTTCTCTCAGCTGATCCAGCGATGAATATAAATTATGGGGTGCCTTACGATCACTGCTTCGGAAATAGTAGGGACCTGCGTTCGAAATTTCATCGAGATAAGGCTTGTCCTGGTTTTGCAAAATAGAATAGGCTGCCTGACTACCTCCAGCATGAGCAAGAATACTGCCATAGCTCTCTCCAATTTCTATCAGATAAGGGCGAATGCTGCGAATCGGACCTATCGTTTCCGTCGTACCCTCACTTTGGAAAATAGCAATCAGCCGGGTGATACCACCCTCAGCAAGCACTTCATAGATCTTATCGGCATGACTTAGACCTGATTGTGGTCTTGCAGCCGGGGCATTATTAATCATCACCGCAACGGGTCTTTTCACAGCAGGTTCTTCTACTTTCATCCCCGTTAAAGGAGCCGTATAAGCGTAGTCTGGCTCTAGATTCTCTTGGGGCGAATCTATTGAATCTATTGATTCCGTTGGTGCTTCCATTTCAAGCGTTGAAGGTTCCGCAAGTTCTGATGATTCAGCACGGCAGGCTGTCGTTAGAAGCACAACCAATAAGAACATCCATAACGTCACAAGTCTCCATTTTTTATGCAACCGATTTTTCCCCCTCCGTTTGTCCACTCTAATGAACATGGTTATCTCATTTATTTAATCACACCAGCAGAGGTTTTGTCCCTATTTGTTGTAATTTTGGAAATAACAATGATGGAAAATGGAGTAAATAAATTCTTTTTTTGTTTGTGAAAAACATCACAACCATGATATGGAATTTATTTTATTATAAAGACATCGAAAGAGTGATCACTTTTACAGCAAAAAAAATCAGTTCAGCAATAAGCAACCGCAACTTGGATGCTCGGTAATATCTTTATAGACCATAAAAAAATGAATGGAGTGGTTTCTATGTTTACAACATGGATTAGAGAAAATAAAGTAGCAATGTGGTTACTAACAGTACTGCGGATCTATATCGGTTATGATTGGATGACTCACGGATGGGCTAAACTTACCAGCGGAGGTTTTGATGCAAGTGGCTTTATCGGCTATGCGATCACCAATTCGACTGGTGAGGGTGCAACTGTTCAAGGTTGGTGGGGAAGCTTCCTTCAAAGCTTTGCTCTACCAAATGTAGGACTATTCAACGTCCTTGTACCGCTTGGTGAGTTCCTTGTTGGTGTTGGTCTTATCCTTGGATGTTTCACTACTTTCGCTGTACTGATGGCAATGGTGATGAACTTCGCTTTCCTCTTCTCGGGTACGGTAAGCACGAATGCACAACTGATCTTGCTTCAAATGTTTATCCTGGTTGCTGGATTTAACGCAGGTAAAATCGGTCTTGATAACTGGGTGGTTCCTTACATCCGCGGTCTGTTTGGTAAATTCAGAAATAAAGACAAGGTAGTTCACATTAAAACACAGCAAAATTATCAATAGAAATAATAACAAGTTCCCTGAATACGGGAGCTTGTTTTTTTGCCTCAATATACGCTTTGCCTATGTTATAATTTTTGTTAAAGAAAAGTCTATCGTTTCCTAATAAACCACCTGGAGGTGTGTATATGGCTGTTAATCGCCGCCTGAATACCGATGCTGACTTCGAAGAAGCCATGAACGGCAAGAGGCAAATTCGCGTATTTCAAGATAATCATCAGATCAATAACGGAGGACAGATTATTCGGTTTGATCAGAAAACGATCGTGATTCAGTCAAGTGTCAGTGACCTGGCCTATCATGGACGGAATGAATGTGAATTCTTCGAGATCAAAAAGTAATTCTGTTTAAATGATAAGAAAGGCATCCCGTTTGATTAGGGATGCCTTGTTTTATTTTATAAAAGTAAGACTTACGTTGTTCCAAACTGCCAGCAGTTCAAGCTGAGACTGCCATATTGATAGGCCTGAAATTTCCTTTCCGCCTTTCGATCTGCATCAGCTGCGCCCATTGCATAGAACAAAGGAGCAAAGTGCTCTGAAGCATAAGAAGGAACGGCATCCTGAGCATTAGGTGCTTTTCTCTCATAAGCAAACAATTCCCTAAGGTTCCACTGTTCAAGACGCTCTGCAACCCATTCATCAAATTCCACTGCCCAGGCCTCAGGCTCGTCTTGCTGACTCAGCTTCCTCAAATTATGAACTAGTCCTCCGCTGCCAATCAGTAAAATCCCTTCATCTCGAAGCGGGGCCAGCATACGTCCAATATGATATTGTTCCTCCGGAGAACGCTGTGAATCTACAGATAAGGCGACTACCGGAATGTTCGCTTCCGGAAACATATGACGAAGAATGACCCATACCCCATGATCGAGTCCTCTGTCCTTGAGTGGTTTTACAGGAAGGTTTGCTTCCTTAAAAATTTCGCATATTCTCGTAGATAATTCAGGATCACCTTGAGCGGGATAATCCAGTTCATACATCTCGCTAGGAAAACCATAAAAATCATGCATCGTGGAATGATGCTCGTCCATCGATACGGTCTGTACAGGCTCATCGAAATGCGCCGAAAAAACGGCAATGCCTTTGGGAAGCGGCATACGGGTACCGAGTTCTCTCAGGAAAGCAGTATACTCGTTATCCTCCACCGCAAGGTTAGGTGAACCGTGAGCTATAAACAATGTAGGTAAGGTCATCGCTGCCAAGCCTCCAGACACAAGTATAATGGTTGCCCCTTTATTTTAACGCTAGAATGTAAGAATTCCAATCATTTTCAGGGAGAATTTCATAATTTTTCATCAGATCATCCAGTGCTGCCAGTCCTCGTCGATCCGATTCTGTTCAGCAAGCCAGGCACGGGTACGTTTGATAAGCTGCTCACGCTCTGGTCCCGATGAATAGGTATGATTTCCCTGGAAAATAATATCTTTATCACAGCGCCCCGTGGAACGCATCCAAAATATTTTCTGATATAAAAAAGCATAATCGACCGGAATGGTATCATCGCTTGTTCCATGCGCAATAAGTACATCTCCCGTAAATTTAACTGCCTCCTGAAACGGCTGAAACTGAGCCAGCGAATCAAAGAACACCGGATTAAAATTATAACCGAGATGATCTGCGCTTCCTTCTTTTACAGATTGATTATAGGTACTGCGGCCCGTAATCTTCACGATATCACTAAACGGATAACCTACTGCTGACCACATGATTAGTCTATTCACACGCTTATCTCTCACCGCTGTAAGCAGTGCTGTTGCTCCGCCAAGGCTGTGTCCCAAAAGCGTAATTCTCTTAGGATCAACGTCACAGCACTGGATGGCATAATCGAGAACTGTGCGTGTCTGATTAATCATCGATTCAAGGCCTTCTGCTCCATACTCTCCGCTGCTTTCACCGCACCCAATGTAATCAAAACGAAGCACTAAATATCCATCTTCCGCAAGTTCTCGGCCCGTTTTTACAAAAAGACGATCCACACCAATCCGGCTGCCTACAAAGCCGTGACATATGATAATAAGCGGTACACGTGAAGGACGTTCTCCTTCTTGCAGTTCAGGTACAACAGGATAATGAATCGTTGCAGCCAGTTCTTCCTCACCGTGACGAATAACAATTTGTCTTTCCATAAAAGAGCCTCCTAAGCATGAAATATATCTATTTATTTAAATCCGATAGGTTTAATGTGAATTAAAGTAAAATTAGTGTAGCATCCACCTGCTAAAAAAGTCAATCAAACCTTTTTCTGTATCCATTTTTGCGAATTAAGATATCCTCCCGTATAATTTATGAGCAGAGCCTGTACTCCGAAGGAGAGAACACGAATGAAACCGAACAACAAACAGATCATGCTGCTCCGTAATCGCAGGAATACTTTTCTAGGACAGATGCAGGAAAGTACCTTAGCCTTTTATGAGTCTTTCTCTAGGAATGTCAGTGACACGCCTATTCCAGCACAGAAGCAGGAAGAACTGCTCCTCGATGCTGCTAAGCGCCTTGTAGAAGCACAAAACAAAGGGGATGCACCTGAATCCATCTATGAAGGTAATCAGCTGGGATACATAAAAGAACTAGAACAGAAATACAGACCGCAAACGGATACGGAGCGGACTTCACCAAAGGATACGAAATCTAAAATTCCATCTTCTGCGACAGAGGGAGAAACAAGAGGCATTTCATTCAATTTACTGATTGCTTGGTCAGCGATTTCGATTGTTTTTGTACTTATGGGATTTATCGGATTCGTAACAAAATGGAGCGGTGAGGACCCGACTCCCTATACTCGGATCAGCTTATTTACTTTAACTCTTATCGCAGGCGGAGCCATTGTACTGATTCAGGTACTGCTTTCTTTCAATAACGAGACCGATGATGTTCAATCCTCTGTAAGAAAAAAAGGGTTTCAGCTTGCATCTATGCTCAAATATCTCATCGTCGTTGTAGTGATTCTACTACTAGGATATACACTCGGAAGGGTCCTTCCGATTATCGAGCTTTCTTCTATCACATTTCTCATCATCGGACTTATTGCTCTCCTCTTGATCTATCCAATCTTTGTTCGTAAACGAAAAAAATAAAACAAAAGGCTGCCAACGTATCGATAGGTAACGATACGTTGGCAGCCTCTTAATATAGGATAAGAGCTCGTTATTTCATTGCTTCAGACAACTCGGTGAAAATAAATCCGATGGCATAAGCTCCTGCATCTGGATATCCAATGCTTCGTTCTCCGACCGTTCCTGCTCTTCCCATACGAGCAACGATTTCTTCGGTTTTCTTCGCACCATCCACCGCAGCTTGTGCAGCTTTTTCAGAAGCCGTCTTCAAATCTTCTCCTGCTTCTGCACTCTTCTGCCAGGAATCAGCCATAGGTACAAGCGCATCAATGAGTGTCTTGTCACCCACCACTGCTCCGCGTCCAAAGGATCTTTCTCCTGTATCCTGAATACCTTTCACTACAGCAGAGAACAGATCAGCAACGTCCTGCACCCCAAGAACTTCTTTCTCGCCTGCACTTTTACTTGCTGCGCGGAAAGCCGATCCCCAGATTGGACCTGAAGCCCCGCCGCATTTCTCCATAATAATAAGAGAACATGCATCAAGGAATTCAGACATGCTGGAACTTTTCTCTAGTACGTGATCCCATTCTTTTTTGAGTTGTTTAAATCCGGTCGCAATACTTGTACCGAAATCACCATCTCCTGCATGAGAATCGAGATCACAGAACGGTCCCTCATTTTTAATAATGATCTCACTCATCTTGTCGATATAATAGATCAGATTATTAAGAGAGAGCTGCTCATTTTGTACCTTTGAATCATCTTCAGAGGTTTCTACAGTATAAGATGGTTTCTTACCTGCATCTCCTTGAACTTCTTCCACTTTGTCTGTGTAGGTCACTTCGGTTAGAGGACCTCTCATGGTGAGCGCCGGTGTCTCACACTCTACAGCAAGCAGATTTTTTAGCTCCTCATCAAGCTGCATCAGTGACAAAGATGCGCCTGCCATATCAATACTTGTCATATAGTCACCAACGAGAACCTTCATCACCTTTTTGCCTCTCGCCTTCATCTCTCTCATGACTGCGTTATTCAGCAAATACAGCTCCTGAAGCGGTGAACCTCCAAAGCCATTAACGAGAACAGCATACTCATCTTCACCATTCGGGTCCATATGTTTCAGCAAATCTTCAACCATTCGGCCAGCAAGTTCATCAGCAGAAAGCATTTTCTCACGCCGAATCCCTGGCTCACCATGAATACCTACTCCATATTCAATCTCATCCTCGTTCAGTTGGAACGTAGGGCTTCCTTTAGCAGGAACGGTACAAGAAGTCAGGGCAAAGCCAATACTTTTTGTACGATCCGCTGCTTTTTGAGCCGCTTCTTTAACTTCTGTCAGTGATTTGCCCAGTTCTGCTGCAGCTCCCGCAATCTTATGAACAAATACGGTACCTGCTACACCGCGCTTACCTACTGTGTACAGGCTGTCTTCCACTGCGATATCATCTTCTACTTTTACATAGTCAACGGTAATTCCGTCTTCTCTTGCCAGATGGGCAGCATTACGGAAGTTCATGATGTCCCCGCTGTAATTTTTAATAATAAGCAGCGTACCTTTGTCACTGCGTGACCCGCGAAGCGCTTGGTAGACTTGAATCTGAGATGGAGAAGCAAATACGTCTCCGCAGACGGCTACATCTAGCATCCCTTTCCCTACAAAACCTGCGTGTGCGGGTTCATGACCGCTCCCTCCGCCGCTGATCAGCGTGACTTTGTTCGGGTTAAGTTCTTTTTTCGCAATGATTTTATATCTTGAATCAAATGTAAGTTCTGGATGAGCGAGAATTATACCATTCGCCATTTCTCTTACAAGTGTTTCCGGTTTGTTCATTATTTTTTTCATATCGTTCACCCTAACTTTTGTTTATATTCTCGTCCAATTTGGTCAGCAACCATGATGGAAGCAACAACTGCTTCTTCGGTTACCGGGAATGGCATGGAGTGAATCGATTCCTCTGGAATACATGCTTTTCTCGCCACTTCTTTCAGTTCTTCCACTGTCACTGTATCAACACCGATATCAGCAAGACATACGGGAAGTCCGATGGATACACAGAAAGCAAGAACTTCGTCCAGCTCTTCTTTCGGAGCATTTTCAAGCACCAATTGAGCGATGGTACTAAACGCTACTTTTTCACCGTGGAAATAATGATGTGTGCCTTCCAGTGCAGTAAGTCCATTGTGGATCGCATGAGCTGCTGCAAGACCTGCACTTTCAAAACCAAGTCCGGACAGCAAGATGTTTGTCTCTACAATATTCTCAAGCGCTGGAGTTACTAAGTTGCAATCACATGCAACCTTCGCATTCAGTCCATCTTCAAGCAAGGTTTCATAACATAGTTTTGCAAGCGCAAGCGCTGCTTTTGTACCGACTACTTTTGGAGCGCTTCCGTCAAGTACGCCGCAAGGGAGACCTGCGTTCACACTAGAGTAAGATCTAGCCGTTGCTCTTGCTTCAAAATAAGTGGATAGAGCATCGCCCATTCCGGAAACAAGGAAACGAGTAGGTGCATTCGCAATAATCGTAGTATCAATCATAACCACACTTGGACTTTGTTTGAAGTAAGCGTAATCATCAAATGCCCCATCTTCCGTATAAAGTACAGCAGAATGGCTTGTAGGTGCATCTGTTGCAGCAATGGTTGGTACGATAATCAGAGCTTCCCCTTCAGCTACACACTTCGCTGTGTCTATGGCTTTCCCTCCGCCAAGGCCAATTGTACAGTCACAGTTCTTTTCTTTTGCAAGTTCTTGTAGTCTAGCGATCTCCTCGCGGGTACATTCTCCGCCGAATCCACCTTCTACAAAAGTTACATTAAATTTATCTGAAGTTGTGTTTAGTTGTTCTTTTACACGAGCGATATCATCGGGATGAGCAATCAGTAATGCAGATTCACCGAATGTGCGAATAAAATATCCTAAATTTAAAAGTTCATTTTCACCTTGTACATATTTCGTTGGACTAATAAAAGCTCTTCTCATCATTATTACCTCCTAGGAAAATGGTTCAATTATCTTTTATCTTTTATCTTTTTTCTGTTTCTCTATCTTCTTTTTGCTTCTCTATCCTTTTTTCTGTTTCTCTAGCATTACTTTTTCTATATCTCTATTATATTTTTTACCCAATCACATTACATTGAACTCCGATTACTAATTAAAGCGTTTTCTTATTGTGTTTTTTTGCACTAAACTATTATAAATAGTACTTTTATGTACTTTGCTTCCGTAAAAAGATATACTATTAAGAAGAAATTAAGCATCTAACTTCAATTTTTCACTTTAGGAGTACACCACTATGAAACCAGTACACTTCCATCTGAGTCAAATCATTGATATTGATAAATGGCATGGGCTTCAAGATTCTCTCTCCCTTGTAACAAAAATGGCGATCATTACGGTCGATTATAAAGGTGTCCCTGTCACGAAACACAGTCATTGCCAGTCCTTCTGTCAAGCTGTGCGTAAAGACGAGATGCTGTCTGAGTACTGCCAGAAATGTGATGCCAGAGGCGGGCTGGAGGCGGTTCGAACGAACAAACCCTACATATACTCCTGTCATTTTAATATCGTGGATATAGCCATTCCGATCCTTGTTGATGGTCAATATGTGGGAGCGATTATGGCAGGACAGATTAAACTTACGGATCAGGAATTATATCTTGAACAGATTGTGAATCGTCCTGAGAATACGGAAAGCCGGGCTAAATTTAAAGCACTTGAAAAAGAATATAATGCACTGCCGCAGCTTACTTACGATGAGGTAGCCAAAGCGGCAGAGATGCTGCTTCAGCTTTCTACTTATATTGTTGAAGAGTCCATTCAGAAGAATGCTACCATTGAAATGTATAAAAAGGCGCTGTCACAGGACATACCGCTTACAGTTCCGGCTCACGTTCCATCCGTAAAAGCATTTAAAAATATGGAAGCCATGCAGCATGAGCTGGTTAACACGATGATCGACAGCAAAATCAAGAAGTTCACAACCCATGATTTTCAGACAATGAATCCACTGCTTACCCCAGCTTTTGAGTATATTTATCATCACAAGAATGAGAATATTACGCTGCAGGAAATGGCAAAGTTATGTCACGTGAGTCCAAGCTATTTCAGCCGAATCTTCACAAAAGAAACGGGAGAGAATTTTTCTGTATTTGTACCTAGGCTGAAAATGGAATGGGCAAAGCAGCTGCTTGAAGAAACCAATCTTCCCATCCATCAAATCAGCGAGGATCTGGGATATACGGATGCGGGATATTTTATTAAAACGTTTAAGAAATTAGAAGGTCTTACTCCAGCGGTGTATCGCAGGATGATTCGGTAATCTCGCGCCCTTATCAAAAAAAAACGCTGGCAAGCATAAAAGCCAGAACCATACTCCATGGTCCCGGCTTTTATTCCTCATTCTCTATTTAAATTGCCTTATTTCCAATCTGCCTAGTTCCCCTTATCTTCTTTTGGTTCTTCTTTCTTTTCCCCATTCAGCTCTGCTTTCGGTTCTTCTTTCTTTTCTTCTTTCATCGGTGTTATTTCTTCAAGGACAATGGAATCGCTAGCTCGGGATAAACTGTTAATCGTTGCTTTATCTCCATCGGCTACAGATAGAACAAAGAATCGGTAACTAACTCCTGGTTTCAGTGAACTTCCCTCTGAATCCAGCGCCGAAGTATCTATCGTGGCGACTCCGTTTCCACCCGTTTTACTTACGGATGTGTATTGTGATCTTGGCAAGGCATTCGCTTGATCCAAAGTAAACTGGCTAGCTGAAGCTGCTTTAACAGCAATTACTGCATAGAAAGAAAGACCTTTCTCATTCCCTGCTTTATTGAAATTCACTTGGATTGCAGGGTTTCCATTTGGCTTATTCTCTACCTTCGTAATACTCGCTTGATCTACCTGAACTGCAGGCTGGCTCAGTGTAAAGTTACTTGATCCATCGGATAAAGCATTGTCCGAACGGGTTGAACCATCTGCTAGTGAGAGAACAAACGCTTTATAGCTGATACCTGCAGCGAGCTTATTCCCGTTAATATCCCTGGTTCCTTCTCCAAGAAGCTTTGAGATATTTGATCCGTTTTTATTTACTGCTGTGTAATTACTTGACGATACACGATTTGCTGCGGAAAGATCAAAGCGGCTTGCTTCATCTGCTCGCACAAGCATGATCAGGTAACGGGATATTCCGGTTTCATCCGAAGCTTTTTGGAAAGCGATCGTCACATCACGGCCGTCGCCATTATTTCCTTTGATATTCGCAGATACATTAGAAGCAGGTCTAACACTGCTTGAAGACAACTGTACTGCTGAAGAAGCAGATGACAGTGCATTTAGCTTACTATCTCCGCGGTTACTTACGGCAAGTACGAATACCCGGTAACTCACCCCGCTGCGGATCGCTGATCCATCTGTATCTTTTGCTCCCGATGCGAGTGTAAACTTCAGATTTCCGCCTGTTTTATTTACTCTTGTATACCGATCGCTGCTCATCCCATTCGCTCTAGAAAGGTCGAAGCTTCCTGCATTGCCTGACTTCACTACAAATACACGGTAATGATCTACGCGAGATTCTTCAGATGATTTGTTAAAGGTAACCTGTAAGTCCCGTCCGTCTCCGTAATCCTGAATATCACTTACCGCTACACTTGTCGCCGGTTTTGATACCGAGTTGTTACTTAAGGAGATTACATTAGAGGAAGATGATAATAAGTTCTCATATCCTCCTTGCTGATTTCCCATCGCTACTACGAACACACGATAGCTTTCTCCTTCACGAACCGTAATTCCACTCGTATCTTTTAGGCTTTGCGGCAGTGTAATCGTCTGATTTTTTCCATTCTTCGAAATATCATAATAGCTTCCCGAAGATACTTTATTCGCTTCACTCATGGTAAATGAAGAGCTGTTATTATTGCGGACTACAAACACCCGATAAAAGCCTACTTTTGACTCGTCACCTGTCTTGTTGAAAGAAACCTGCAGGTCTCGTGCATCTCCGTAATCACTTCGGTCGGTTACCGATGTAATGGAAGGAGCAGTCAGTGTACTTCCATCCAATGTGAAGCTCGAAGAACCAGAGGACAGTCGATTCTGTTTATCATTCGTATTCGTACTAGTTGAGAGAACAAACAGCGTATATGCCGTTCCATTCTTGATAAGATCCCCTGATACATCACGGGATGAAGAAGAAAGGGTCGTCGTAATCACGGAACTTCCTGATTTACCGATGACTGTCGAGTAACTGCTCGAAGCACGGTTCGCCGCATTTAGATCAAAAGAAGAGGCGTCTTTGGTCTTAACGATAAAGGCACGGTAGCTGTTAATATCAGACGTCGTTCCAGGCTGTTTGAAACTAATCTGAAGATCACGGCCATCTCCGTTATTTGCAACATCTTTGACACGCAGTTCACTTACCGCTTGAACCGCTGGTTTTGCTGTCAGGGTAATTGAATTTCGAGCGGATGAAAGAAGTGAGGCATAGTTAGCTACATCATTTCCAACGGTTAATACATACACTTTGTAAGTTACGCCGGATCTAATCTTTTCTCCGCTCACATCCCTTGTGTTCTCTCCTAAAGTGACACTCACATTTCCATTTCTTTTGCTTACTTCAGTATAGTTCGCAGAGGTTATATTCATGGCTGCATTAAGTGTAAAGTTACCTGCACTCGTATCCTTGACTAACATGACACGATATTCGTATACTCCCCCTTCGTTCTGCGAAGGTGTGAAGTTTACTTTTATATCCCGGCCGTCACCATACTGAGTACCTACAGTCGTTGTAATAGTCGAAGTAGACAAATCATCGCTCTTTGTGACGATGTCCACACGTTTGGCCTGTGAGTTCCAGTACACTTCTTCTCCCAATGCTTCCGTTACAAAACGAATGGGAACCATGGTATTCCCCTTAACTACAGAGGCGGGAATATCCAGATAGACCGTGTTGCCATTAATAGTAGCCGTCTTTGATCCGATCTTTAGTGATACGGTCTGATCGCCTTTCGTTGCCGTAACCGTCTTCGACTTATTGTTCCATACGACCTTAGCGTTCAGCCCTTCAAAAATAGACCGAAGTGGAACGAGTACTCTGGCGCCTTTCATAATTGGGGGTTGTGAAGCTGATAATTTCTCATTATCAATGTAAATCTGTATGGCTGTTGCTGCGTGAGACACGACAGGCGGAACACTTGCTGTAATTAAGGCAGCAATGACTGCTGTGGAGATCCATTTTTTCATTATTATTGTTACCTCCAGTATTTGGATTATTAACTTGGTTTAGCTTAGCAATCTTATAACGCAATTGGATGGGATAAAGTTCCATAAAAGGGATGGAAAACAAAAAATATTTTCTTTCTATCCCTTTCGATCGTGTGTCTATCGGTTAACAGATGAACAGCAAGCCATTTTCTAGGAGGTACCAATATGAAGATTCATGGACTATTCCAGATTTGAGCAATATCTGAATAATGTAAAAGACGATATAATGGCCTATATCGCTATCCAGATGGCCGAAACGGACAAATATGCTTCAAGTGATGCAGCACTAACCATCAGATATCAAGAACTGGTGAACCGAGCGCTAATTCAGGAGAATTTCCTGCTTGAATTTCCAACATCCAATCGTGCAGGACAGGTAAAGACCTTGTTCAACGACTATAAACTATATGTATTTTATGGACTTAACAATCCCCCTCTTTTCTCCTATGAGGAAAATACGATGCATCCAAATGCTCGGAAAACGTACGAATTCATATCCCGGATTCCAAATACGAATAAGAGTGAGTTACGCATTCAACTCAAACAATTCATGAAGCTTGTGAAAGAGGAAAAATATAAAAGAACAGCAAAGGTAGAGAATTGGCTTACAGAAAACATCAATGAAAAACAGTAATAGTTAGTCTTTCTCTATTTTCCAATTTAATGGTAAAATTGTATTTATTTCATATAATGAAATTTGGTTTCATTATATGAAATATGAATAGGAGTGAAAAGATGACCTATCATTATGTTGGTATTGATCATGTTCAGCTTGCAGGTCCACCGGGATGTGAGGCAGAAGCCCGTCGTTTTTATAGTGAAATCCTTGGGTTTACTGAAATCCCTAAACCGGAAGTACTGCAAAAAAGGGGCGGTGTATGGTTTCTTTGTGGAAGTCACGAGGTTCATATCGGTGTACAGGCTGATTTTTCTCCAGCTACCAAGGCTCATCCAGCTTTTAATGTTAAACAGATCGAATCTTTACGCAGTAACTTAGTAGATCAAGGAATTTCGATCATCGCAGATGATGCCCGTCAAGCGGATGGTGTCGTTCGGTTTTATCTTCATGATCCTTTTGGAAATCGACTGGAGTTTATGGAACGAAGCAATCTTTAATAATCGATATTTTATGATATGCAGCCAAATAAACAAACCCCCGCGAACTATTCTTCACGGGGGTTTGTCGTTCGTTATATTCACTTTTTAGAACCAGCACTTTAAAATTCGAATTCATCCATCTACTATGGGTTTTTCAGAAAATGATCAAATCAGTAGATTAAATAAATTTTGGTCTTTGTTTAGTTCCGTATACTGGATGTTTTTCGCCTTCATCCGTTCAACCAGCGGCTCGTAATCCTCTTTGTTTAGCAGCTCTATACCGACAAGGGCAGGACCATTTTCTTTATTCGTTTTCTTCGTATATTCAAATCTTGCGATATCATCATCTGGACCGAGTACATCCGAGAGAAATTCACGAAGGGCACCTGCACGCTGTGGGAAATTAATCATGAAATAATGTTTGAGTCCTTCATATATAAGCGAACGTTCCTTAATCTCCTGCATCCGGTCAATATCGTTATTTCCGCCGCTAATAATACATACGACTTTTTTACCTTTGATCTGATCTTTATACTGTTCCAGTGCAGCTACGGCAAGAGAGCCCGCAGGTTCGACTACGATTGCATTCTCATTATATAGTTCCAAGATGGTGGTACAAGCTTTTCCTTCCGGAACCTTCACTACATCATCTAGCGTTCGGGTACAGATATCATAGGTTAGATCCCCTACTCTCTTCACCGCTGCCCCATCGACAAACTTATCAATCTTCTGAAGCGTAACCACCTGTTTCTGAGCCATCGCCTCTGTCATGGATGCTGCGCCTAAAGGCTCAACCCCAATTACCTGTGTCTGTGGATGCACTGTTTTAACATAGGTTCCAACTCCAGCAGCCAGACCGCCGCCGCCAATCGTCACAAATACATAGTCTGCAGGACCATCAAGATCCTCCATGACTTCCATCCCGATTGTCCCATTCCCTGCAATAATCTTTGGCTGATCAAATGGATGAATGAACGTAAGTTCCTGCTCATCTCTTACTCGCATAGCGGCTTCATAGGAATCATCATACGTATCCCCCGTAAGGACAACTTCAATGTTACTGCCGCCAAAACGTTTCACTTGCTTAACCTTCTGATTTGGAGTTGTGCTTGGCATAAAGATTTTGCCTTGAATCCCAAGGGCATTACATGAAAAAGCAACCCCTTGTGCATGATTTCCTGCACTCGCACATACAATGCCGCGCTCACGCTCTTCAGCGGATAAGTTTCGGATCATGTTATAGGCACCGCGAATTTTAAAAGAACGAACGACTTGCAGATCTTCTCTTTTCAGATAGACTTCACAACCATACTTTGCAGATAATACAGCATCATGCTGGAGGGGCGTTCTTACAATGACCTCTCTCAGTACATGGTGTGCTCTAACGATATCTTCCATTCCCACTACAGGGACAGTTCCATGATTAGGTGTCTCTACTGATTTCATTTTCTCCCACACTCCGCTTGAATTGGTCAGCTTTACGCTTGCTGCACATATTTTCTATTTTATGTATTGTACCATCTTTGGACGGACGAGGGACGGTTCGTTTTGCGGATTTTCCTGAATTTTCTTAAAATCAACGTTACTTTCAGGTTACATTTTGCATATCACCATAAACCTATGTTTAAATAAGAGCAGTGTTTGAAAGAGGAGGACCCTAACCAATGTCGATTAACTACGAACAAGACTTACTGCCAATTGGCTCTGTTGTGCGTATCAAAGAATGGAAACAGAAGCTGATGATTTACGGCCGTTTGCAAAATGATACGGAATCTCAAAATACATGGGATTATGTTGCATGCTACTATCCTCACGGGAATCTGACGGAAGATTCCAACGCATTCTTTAATCATGAAGATATTAAAGACGTTATTTTCAAAGGATTTGAGGATCATGAGGAAGTTGCTTTCCGCAAGATTCTTGCTGAAGCGATTAAAGAAGCAAATTAAATTAAATTTACGACCGTGACTGCAACTAGCAGTGGAAAAAGAAAACCCAAAGGTGTTCCCCTCGTATAGAGAGAACCCTTTGGGTTTTTGTAAGTTACTTGAATCAGATTTATAATCCATTTTTAGAAATCCTATTTAATTAGAGATAAGATTCTGCTTAAACCATGCAGCGGCCGCTACCACTTCTGTACGACTCAGCTGATGACCATGATTTTCCCAGTGTAATTGTACGCTCGCCCCAACCCCTTCAAGAAGCTGCTGAAGATCTTCGGATTCTTGAGGTGCGCACATCGGATCGTTTTTGCCGGCAGCGATAAAAACAGGAATTCCTGATAAATCAGGCAGTTCTTTGTCACGTAAAGGAACCATGGGATGATGCAAAATAGCTCCCTTTAATGAATCGGCATAGTGGAATAGGAGACTTCCCGCAATATTAGCGCCGTTTGAATAACCAATCGCTACCACGTTACTTCGGTCAAAGTGATAAGTCTTAGCTGCCTCATCTAAGAACTCGTGCAATTCTTTTGTGCGGAAAATCAGGTCTTCTACATCAAACACCCCTTCTGCCAAACGGCGGAAAAATCGGGACATTCCATGTTCACTTACATTTCCACGAACCCCTAAAATATTTGAATATGGAGATACCATCTCTGCAAGAGGAATTAAATCGGTTTCCGTTCCGCCTGTGCCATGAAGCACTAATAGGGTAGGCAATTCTGGATTTGACCCTTTATGGAATACATGTTTCATCGTCATATCTTCGCTCTCCTTTTATTTCGTATCACTCTACCAATAGACAATCGAGCCGTTATCAATACAGTTTAGTTTGATTCCAATTCTTTTCTGTTCAGTTCTTTTGTCTTTTTCTCAGTTCAGTTCTTATTCCAGTTCTATTACCTAATACCCAGTCTTGTGACCCATTACTCTCGTTCTTTGTGCATCCTCGATTAATTATCTTAATTTTAAGACAATTCTTTGAATCCATCATACTTCTTTTTCGGCCGCAGTTCAAGAGTAGATCTAATTTCCCCTTAATAAAAGAAAAACAGACCAAACCGAGCGTTCCTACTCTACTCTGCTCTGATTTGATCTGTTTGCTCTTGATCTATTTGTTTTTGATCTCTAGTTATTGATCTTTAGTTTTTAATCTGTTGCTATTTGTATGCGAGAGCTATATTTTCACACTACACTAAAGCTTTTGCTGCAATATCAGAGCGCTGGTGTTTACCTTCGAAATGGATCTGTTTTGCAGTCGCATAAGCGTTACTTCTTGCTTCTTCTATGGACATCCCTCTGCCAACGACACCAAGTACACGTCCTCCATTTGTTACATACTCACCTGCATCATTTTTCGCTGTTCCTGCATGGAATACGAGAGCATCTCCAGCTTGTTCAAGCCCAGAGATCACGATTCCCTTCGGATAGGAAGCAGGATATCCACCAGAAGCAAGAATGACGCATACCGCTGCTTCATCACTCCACTGAATGTCGATATCAGCAAGCGTACCGTTCACGGCAGCCAGGAAAATATCGAGCAAGTCTGTTTTTAGTCTTGGCAGAACAACCTGCGTCTCCGGATCACCAAAACGAGCATTGAATTCTACGGTCTTCGGTGTACCATCTGGTGAAATCATAAGTCCTGCAAAAAGAACACCGCGGAACGGACGACCTTCGGATACCATCGCTTTTGCTGTTGGAACCACAATGGTTTCTATAGCTTTATCAATAATCGCCTGATCGATATGCGGCAGTGGAGAATACGTCCCCATCCCGCCAGTATTTGGACCTTTATCCCCATCGTATACTGGTTTATGATCTTGTGCTGCTGGCATACATCTTACCGTTTCTCCATCGACAAAAGCTAGAATCGACATTTCCTGACCCTCTAAGAACTCCTCGATTACGACATTTGTACCTGCTTCACCAAAGGTTTTCTCTACCATCATGCTATGAAGTGCCGTTTCTGCCTCTTCTCGGGTATAAGCTACGGTTACTCCTTTACCAGCAGCAAGTCCGTCGGCTTTGATGACGATGGGAACCGGGCGAGAACGAAGATAATCAAGTGCTGCCTCATAGTTATCGAACTTCTCGTAAGCTGCAGTAGGGATGTTATATTTCCGAAGGAGATCTTTCATAAATGTCTTACTTCCTTCAATCTCGGCTGCATTTTTTCGTGGTCCAAAGACAGGTATGTTCTTCGCTTCAAACACATCAACAATTCCATCTGCTAATGGATCATCAGGGCCAACGACAACAAGTCCCACTTCTTTTTGGATTGCAAACTCAGCTAGTTTTTCAAATTCATGTACACCAATCGGCACACACTGTGCGATTTGGCTGATTCCTGCGTTTCCAGGCGCACAGTAAATGGTGTTTACCTTTTCGCTTTTTGATAGAGACCATACGATCGCATGCTCGCGTCCACCAGCACCAATAACGAGAATATCCATAAGTTCCTCCTTAAGTATGTACCTTTGAATAAGAATAAAGGCTGAGAGGCCAAGCTCTCCGCTTTGCACTCCCAGCCCCAGGAAAGATAAGATAACGCTCTGCTGAAGAATTAATTTCATAAAACCTTATTATGAATTTATGAAATAGATTCTGTTCCGTTCAAAAACCCCTTTTTGATCGTGTGCAGATCACGCTCGAAAATGAATCTATTTTAGGTACTATATCTTTCATGTGATGAAAAGAAAAATTTCCTTGTTACTTTATTTCCGGTAAATTAATGTTTAAAGTGACGTACTCCTGTGAAGACCATGGCAATTCCGTTCTCATTCGCTGCCTTAATGGACTCTTCATCCTTGATGGAACCACCTGGCTGAATAATGGCAGTAATGCCGTGTTTTGCTGCAAGCTCTACCGTATCGCCCATCGGGAAGAACGCATCGGAAGCGAGCACAGCTCCTTTTGCTTTATCTGCCGCTTGTTCAAGCGCAATTTTCGCTGCACCTACACGGTTCATTTGTCCTGCACCTACGCCTACTGTCATGTTGTCCGAAGCAAGTACAATCGCATTGGATTTCACATGCTTAACTACTTTCCATCCAAACAGAAGTTGTTTTAGTTCCTCTTCAGAAGGAGCACGGTCAGTTACGACCTGCAAATCGTCTGCGTCCACGGAGTGTACGTCACTTTGCTGAACGACCATACCGCCGTCAATACTTGTAACAACAAACTGACTTGTGCGTTCTTTAGCAGAAGAAAGTTCGCCCATTTTGAGCAGACGAATATTTTTCTTCTTCGTCAGAATTTCGAGTGCTTCTTCTGTGAAGTCTGGAGCAAGCACAATCTCAAGGAAGATTTCGCTAAGTTTTGCCGCTGTATCTGCATCAATGATTCGGTTTGCTGCAACAATACCTCCGAAAATGGAAGTTGGATCTGCTGAGTAAGCTTTCATATAAGCTTGATAAATACTTTCCCCTGTGCCTACTCCGCAAGGATTCATATGCTTTACCGCCACAACAGTCGGCTCTTCGAATTCTTTTACAATCTGGAGCGCAGCGTTAGCATCATTAATATTGTTATAGGAGAGCTCTTTACCATGAAGCTGCTCTGCCGTAGTCAGCGTACCTTGCGGTGCAAGAGGTTTCCGGTAGAATGCAGCTTGCTGGTGAGGATTCTCTCCGTAACGAAGGTCCTGAATTTTTTCATAAGTAACTGTATACCGCTCAGGAAGAGGATCACCGTTCACATTAGACAAGTAATCGGAAATAAGTGCATCGTAAGATGCCGTATGGCGGAACACTTTTGCCGCAAGCTGTTTACGAGTCTCAAGGGTGGTATCTCCTTGTTCACGAACCTCAGCAAGTACCTGACTGTAGTCATTCGCGTCTACAACAACACTAACAAAAGCATGGTTTTTTGCAGCAGAACGGAGCATAGTCGGCCCGCCAATATCGATATTTTCGATTGCGTCCTCGTAAGATACATCTGGCTTAGCAATTGTTTCTTGGAAAGGATAGAGATTTACAACAACCAGATCAATGTAGTCAAGACCGAGATCCTTCATTTGTTTTTGATGTTCTTCGTTATCTCTAACTGCAAGAAGCCCGCTGTGCACGGCAGGGTGAAGTGTTTTTACTCGTCCATCCATAATCTCAGGGAATCCCGTTACGTCGGAAATGCCGATGACTGGAATACCTTCTTTCGACAACAGGCTGCTGGTGCCGCCTGTCGAGATAATTTCGACCCCTAAATTAGACAACTCGCGGCAAAAATCCACGATGCCTGTTTTATCTGATACGCTAACGAGTGCTCTTTTTATACTCACGATGAAGCTCCTCCTCTTGTGTGTCACCACATAGAATGAATAGTTCTGAACTTAATTCCGATTCACAGCTCATTTGGATAAATAATTTGAAAAATGCAGTTTTTCGTAGTTTTTTACATCTACTAACCAACGTCGAAACTACGTTTATTTCCCGAGAAATATCACATCATGCCGTAACGGTTTTACTAGCCTCGCACAAAATGTTGGAATGTCTCCGCTATGGTGCAGTTTGAGTATTTTCCTGGCATACTTTCGCAAGAATCGTAACTTTACGTCCTTCCAGTTTTACGAGGTCTCTCGCAAACCAGGATACAACCTCTGGATATAACTGCTGCTCCAGTGCATGAATGGATTCCCCTAACGATTCCGCGGTATCTTCCGCAGAAACCTCTACTGCACGCTGTGCAATAATGGGCCCTGTATCCATTCCTCCGTCAACAAAATGTACCGTTATACCCGTAAGAGTTACCCCGTAATCCAAAGCTTGTCCAATTGCATTTTTACCTGGAAAAGCTGGCAACAGGGATGGATGAATGTTGATGAGTCTTCCTGCGTACGCTTCGACAATAACTGGAGTCAGTAGTCTCATATAACCTGCCAGTACAACAAGATCAATCTTGAGGTTGTTCAGCTTTTCGACGATTTCCTGTTCATACGCTTCACGTGAAGGATAATCTTTTGGCTGAAAGAGGTGGCAGGGAATCCCCGCAGACTGTGCCTTTTGGACAACAAGCGCCTGCGGTTTATCGCTGACAAGAAGCTCAATTGAACCCTTTATTTTCCCATTAGAAGCAGCTTCTACCAAAGCCTGAAAGTTACTTCCTTGCCCGGAAGCGAATACGGCAATGCGAAAACCGGACATTATACTTCCGCTCCAGTAAAGGTCACTACTTGGTTTCCTTCGGTTACACGGCCAATGGTGTAGGCTTCCTCTCCATTTGCACGTAAGGATCCGAGTGTTTTTTCTGCATCTGCTTCACTTACTACAATCACCATGCCAACCCCCATATTGAAGGTAGTGAACATGTCTTTGTTAGAAATACTTCCTTTTTGCTGCATCAGTTTAAAGATGGGCAGGATTGGCCATGAACCATAGTTAATCTCTACATTCACGTTTGCTGGAAGCATCCGCGGAATATTTTCGATAAATCCACCGCCCGTAATATGCGCCATACCTTTAACTTTCACTTCATCCAGGAGTGCTAAGATTGGCTTTACATAGACTTTGGTTGGCTTCAAGAGTTCATCTCCAAGCTTACCGCCGAGTTCCGCAACCTCATCCTGAAGACTATAGCCAGCTTGCTCCAGAAGCAGCTTACGAACTAGGGAGAATCCATTACTATGAACTCCGCTAGAAGCAACTCCGATCACAGTATCTCCAGGTGCAATGGTAGTTCCGTTAATGATTTTGGCTTTATCTACGATACCCACCGTAAAACCAGCTATATCATATTCACCATCACTGTACATACCTGGCATTTCCGCTGTCTCGCCACCGATCAGTGCTGCGCCTGATTGATGACAACCTTCAGCAATACCCGCTACGATGGCTTCAATTTTATCTGGAACGACTTTGTCACAAGCAAGGTAATCTAGGAAGAAAAGAGGCTCCGCACCTTGAACAACAATATCATTCACACACATCGCCACTGCATCAATACCAATGGTGTCATGACGATCCATGGCAAATGCAATTTTGAGCTTCGTTCCCACGCCGTCTGTACCAGATACCAGAACCGGCTCATCGTATTTGTCTTTATTCAAACCAAACAAAGCGCCAAATCCACCAAGGTCTGTCATCACTTCTGGACGGAATGTACGCTTCACATGTTTTTTCATCTTTTCTACCGCTTCGTTGCCTGCCGCGATATCAACGCCGGCATTCTTGTAGGCTTCTGACAAATTGGACACCATCCTTAAGGGGAAAATCACCCACCTAAATCCTCCCTGACAGGGAGGACCCCAGAGGGGCAGCGCCCCTCTGGACACCCGCAAATTTGCTAGCGGACCGGAGTTTTGGGTGTTCTTGCTATGTTTACGTTGGTGATTGGATCGCTAATGGTCTTTCAGACCGGCTTACATGTGGCTCATTGTGCTCAAGTGCAAGTGCCTTCACGCTTTGCGCGTGTAGCTCCGCTGAATCTCCCTGTTCGCCTGCGGCAAATACGGGGATTCTCGGCTTCGCCAAGTGCAGCGCTGTGCGCGTAGCTCCGCTAGGAAGTCCTCCTGTTTGCCTGCGGCAAATGCAGTGGCTTCCTTTGCTGCGCAAGTGCCTTCACGCTTTGCGCGTGCAGCTCCGCCGAATCTCCCTGTTTGCCTGCGGCAAATACGGGGATTCTCGGCTTCGCCAAGAGCTGCGCTGCGCGCGGAGCTTCGCCAGGAAGTCCTCCTGTTTGCCTGCGGAAAATGCAGTGGCTTCCTCTGCTGCGCAAGTGCCTTCACGCTTTGCGCGTGCAGCTTCTTAGCAACCGCAGCCGGCCTTCGCCCCTTCTTTGAAATTTAGGGTCGTCGGATAATCATTATCAAAGCAGGCAAGGCATAAGCCGCCCTTATATTCATCTTGATGATTGCCTTTAATCGAAGCAATCAGGCCCTCGGGACTAAGAAAAGATAAAGAATCCGCATTAATCTCTCTACAAATCTCTTCAACCGATCTGGAAGAAGCAATGAGTTCATCCCGATTTGGTGTATCAATCCCGTAGAAACAAGGATTTTTAAATGGAGGTGAGGTAATCCGTACATGTACCTCCGTTGCTCCAGCATCACGCAGCATATTGACGATCCGGCGCGACGTCGTTCCCCGCACGATGGAATCATCAATCATAACCACACGTTTGCCTTCTACTACCCGGCGTACCGCACTCAGCTTCATCTTCACGCCCTGCTCTCGCAGTTCCTGACTTGGCTGAATAAATGTACGACCTGTATATTTGTTCTTAATCATTCCAAGCTCATACGGAATGCCTGTTTGCTCTGCATATCCAATCGCTGCCGATATACTAGAGTCAGGTACCCCTGTTACTACATCAGCATCGACGAAAGACTCAAGCGCCATTTGGCTGCCCATCCGTTTTCTTGCTGCGTGCTGGTTAGAACCATTCATATCACTATCCGGCCTAGCAAAGTAGATATACTCCATTGCACAAAGTGCTTTCCGGTGCTTTTGCTCCTCAAAACGATCTTCGTGAAGTCCGTCCTCATCCAAAATCAGCAGCTCGCCAGGCTCAATATCACGAATCAGTTCCGCACCAATTGTCTCCAGTGCACAGGTCTCGGAAGCGAAAATATAAGCATCCCCGAGCTTGCCCATCGTCAGCGGACGAAGTCCGTGTGGATCAGATGCTACGAGCAGACGATCGTTCGTCATAATCAGAAAAGCATATCCCCCCACTATTCGGCGGAAAGCATCTTTCGCTGCCTCGACTAAATCCTTCGATGACCGTGCAATCAGGTGAGCAATGACTTCCGTGTCGCTGGTTGTCTGAAAAATCGAACCGCTCTGCTCGAGTTCTTTACGGATTTCGGGCGCATTCACGATATTACCATTCGTAGCAACGGCAAGATCGCCGTCACGGTATTTAAATACAAGCGGCTGTGCATTTGTCAGCTTGCTGTCTCCACTAGTGGAGTAGCGCACATGACCTATGGAGATATCTCCAGTCAACGTAGCCATAAGATCTTTTGTAAATACTTCTTTTACAAGTCCCATCCCGCGGTGGTAATGGAACTCATTACCGTCACTAACACACATGCCGGCACTTTCTTCTCCACGATGCTGAAGGGCGTGAAGTCCGTAATAGGATAAAGAAGCGGCTTCAGGGTGTCTATACACCCCGAAAACCCCGCATTCCTCTTTTAATTTATCGAAAAGTCCTTCTTTACCCGAACCTTCGTTGTAATAGTCACCTGTCCAGAACTTCGGAACGCTTACTTCATCAGACATGGAATAACATCCTCCCAGACCTGCTTCAGAACCGCTACCGATTCGTCCACAGCTGATGTACCGTTCAACTCCACTGTTAGATTGCTGCCTGTTACTTGTCCGATCACTTGTACAGGAACTCCATTATTTTTCACAAATGCTTCTAAAGCTTCTGCATTTTCTTTTGTTGCTGTCAGCAAGATCCGAGACTGGCTTTCACTAAACAAAGCATGATCTCTGCGAAGCTCTGTTGCCATACTTACCTTAGCCCCTTTACCGCCGCTGATACAGCTTTCCGCTAGAGCAACAGCGAGACCGCCCTCAGATAAGTCATGTGCAGACTCGACAAGTCCTTTTTGAATCGCGCCAAGTACTGTATCTAGAAGTGCTTTCTCCGTAGCCAGATCCAATTTCGGCGGACGTCCTTCGGTCACACCATGAACCGCATACTGGAATTCACTGCCGCCAAGTTCAGCGAAAGTATCTCCGAGCAGGAGAATAACATCCCCTTCGTTTTTGAAGCCTTGTGTCGTAATATGATCTGTATCATGTACGAGACCCACCATACCGACAACCGGAGTTGGATAGATTGCTCCTTTGGCATTCTCGTTGTACATACTTACGTTACCGCCGATAACTGGTGTTCCAAGTACGTTACAAGCTTCTGCCATACCATCTACGGATTTTTCCATTTGCCAGAAAATATCTGGTTTCTCAGGAGAACCAAAGTTTAGGTTATCTGTAATTGCCAGTGGTTCTGCTCCAGAGCAGACAATGTTACGAGCAGCTTCGCTGACTGCAATTTTCCCGCCTACTTCTGGATCGAGATATACGTAACGTCCGTTACAGTCTGTTGTCATGGCAAGTCCTTTGCGTGTTCCATGAACCGTTACCACGGCTGCATCGGAACCAGGACG
Organism: Paenibacillus sp. An7; assembly: GCF_009870785.1. GTDB lineage: Bacteria > Bacillota > Bacilli > Paenibacillales > Paenibacillaceae > Paenibacillus. The sequence goes on along the minus strand of NZ_WTWX01000006.1, from coordinate 6,874 downwards.
AACGGCTGTACTTGTCCGAACCATATAGTCATATTGGTTGTATACCCACGCCTTGCTGGAAACGGTCGGAGAGGACAGTACCGTTTTAAGAGCGCCTGTAAGATCCGACACTTCTTCATAACGCAGGGTGTCGATTTTTCCATTTTCAATGTAATACTCAGGAACAGCAGAAGGTTTGTTGTACACTGGACATTCGTCAACAAGTGCATGAACTGGCATGTCGCCAACAACCTCGCCGTGATGATATAGTTTGAGTCTTCCGTCATCGGTTACTTTACCAACTTTGGCACAGATAACGCCCCAACGTTCGAAGATTTCCATCGCTTGTGCTTCATCTTTCGGCTCAACAACGAAGAGCATCCGCTCTTGAGATTCAGACAGCATCATTTCATAAGGAGTCATACCTTCTTCACGCTGTGGTACTTGGTCAAGGTATAGTTCCAGACCATTTCCTGCTTTACTTGCCATCTCCGCACTAGAACATGTAAGTCCTGCTGCGCCCATATCCTGAATACCAAGCACGATACCGGAGTCGATCAGTTCAAGACAAGATTCCATAACGAGTTTTTCCATGAACGGATCACCAACTTGAACTGCCGTACGCTTGGATTCGGACTCTTCCGTAAGTTCAACAGAAGCAAATGTTGCCCCGTGAATTCCATCACGGCCCGTTGGAGGTCCCACATAAAACACAGGGTTACCTACCCCTTTAGCTACACCGCGCTGGATTTTATCATGATCGATCAGTCCAACACACATTGCATTCACGAGCGGATTACCGTCATAGCTCTCATCGAACATCACTTCGCCGCCAACGGTTGGAATCCCGATACAGTTACCATAGCCAGCAATACCGGAGACAACATGTTCGAACAAATACTTCACACGGTCGCTTTCGAGCTTACCAAAACGCAAGGAGTTCAGTGTTGCAATCGGTCTTGCTCCCATTGAGAAAATATCGCGGATAATCCCGCCCACACCTGTTGCTGCACCTTGGAAAGGTTCAACTGCGGATGGATGGTTATGACTTTCAATTTTAAATACAACTGCTTGATTATCACCGATGTCAACGATTCCGGCACCTTCCCCAGGTCCCATCAGAACCCGTTCTCCTGTCGTTGGGAAACGGCGAAGCAATGGTTTTGAGTTCTTGTATGCACAGTGCTCAGACCACATTACACTGAATACGCCGATCTCTGTATAGTTAGGCTGACGTCCCATAAAGGATACAATCAGATCATATTCACTGTCCGAAACGCCCATTTGCTGATAAAGTTTATGCTCCGCAACCTGTGCTGCGGTTGGTTCTTTAACGGATACTTGCTGCGTCATGTTGATCCCTCCAAGCATTCAAAATCGAAGTAAACATACGTTTGCCATCCGTTGTTCCAAGCACTTCGTTTACGGCACGTTCCGGATGAGGCATCATGCCAACGACGTTACCGGCTTTGTTGCTGACACCGGCGATGTTATTTAAAGATCCGTTTGGATTATTTTTATAAGTAAAGACGATCTGGTTATTTGCAGTAATCTCAGCCAGTGTCTCTTCATCACAGTAATAGTTACCTTCCCCGTGTGCAATCGGAATGACGATTTCTTCGCCTGCCTCATATTCGCGAGTGAATGGAGTATTGTTGTTTTCCACTTTAAGTACCGCATCATGACAAATGAACTTCATTCCTTCGTTGCGAAGCAGCGCACCTGGCAGGAGACCCGCTTCCGTCAGGATTTGGAATCCGTTGCAGATTCCGATGATATATTTGCCTTGTTCTGCTGCTTTAGCTACTTCATTCATGACAGGAGCAAAACGAGAAATCGCTCCGCATCTAAGATAATCGCCATAGGAGAAACCTCCAGGAACGATGATACAATCGTAAGCTGACAAATCCGTCGCCGTATGCCATACATAATCGACCGTTTGCCCTACCGTTTCTTCTACTGCTTTGAAGCAGTCGATATCACAGTTGGAACCCGGAAACACAAGAACTGCAAATTTCATGGATTAACCCTCCAACTCAAAGCGATAGTCTTCTACAACCGTGTTCGCGAGCAGCTTTTCACACATCACTTTTACGCGTTCTTCTGCTTCCTTTTTATCACTTGTATCTAAAGTAAGTTCAAGGTATTTCCCAATTCGTACACTTTCCACTTCTGCAAAACCCATGGAATGAAGTGCCCCTTGCACCGCAACCCCTTGTGGATCTAGCACGCTTTGTTTGATCGTTACGTATACAGTAGCTTTTATCATAATCGGAAGTTCCTCCTAAGGAATGGTAAAAGATTTTGGTGTTATTCGTTACAGGCTTGCGATTAACTGTGATGATATAAAATTTAATTGTTTTCAAAATCTAGCAATTAAAGACTCTATCTATTTATGAATCTATCTTTATTTCAGGGCGTGCCCGATCTTCTCATTCATTGCACCAAATAGATATGAGATTAATAACTTCTTATCTGAATGATTTATGGGATGAAGTATTAGGCCGCGTTTGAGCGTTGTTTGCCGAGTTAGTTTTTACTATCTACAACACTAATAACTTTGTTTTGCAGCTTCTCTTTAATTCACTATTTCTGCCCTTTGTTCTTGCTCTTTTGATTATATCTTCGTTTTTCTTTTCGTTTGTTACTCCTGGGTCTGTACCCCTTTGTTTTGCTCTTTGAGTCGCCCTCTTTATTGTTGCTTTTCACCTTAAGGATTGCTATTGTCCTAGTACTTGACTCTAATCTCTAATCTCTAATCTTCGCTCTTAACTTTGTGTCTCTAACCTTGCTCTTAAGCTTCTACTCTTGCCCTTAATCTCTTCTCTTCCCTGCTAGGTCGAAATATTCAAATCCCGAACGACTTTTGGCGAAGCCAACCGGAGTGAGGGAGTTGAATATGAGACCCCCGACTTTTGGCGAAGCCAACCGGAGTGAGGGAGTTGAATATGAGACCCCTATGAGGTCCCCCTATATCAATCGGTTCATAATATCCATATAGCGGGCTGACGTAGCTTCCACCACATGCTGCGGAAGAGGATCAGGCTGACTATTTTTATCCCAACCAGTAGAAGAAAGGTACGTTCTTACCGGTTCTTTGTCCATACTGTCAATCTCTACATCCAGTGCATAATTCTCTTTCGCCCAGAATCTTGAAGCATCCGGTGTAAAAATCTCGTCGATGAGAATGACCTTCCCATCTACCATACCGAATTCAAACTTGCAGTCTGCTAAAATAATGCCCCGCTTCTCGCAATAATCTCTTGCATAGGCATAGAGTTCAAGGCTTTTCGCTTCCAGTTCCTCAGCCAGCTCTTTTCCAACCATCTCTTCCATCTGAGCCATTGAGATATCTTCGTCATGACCGACATCATTTTTGGCAGCAGGCGTAAAGATCGGCTGTTCCAGCTTGGAATTCTTACGCAGTCCTTGCGGAAGCTTAATCCCGTTTACGGTTCCTGAAGCTTCGTATTGTCTCCAGCCGCCGCCTGTAATATAGCCGCGAACAACACACTCGATATCAATACGTTCCGCTTTGCGGGTAACCATGATGCGATCTTTCAACTGCTCTTTGTCCTTGACTATATCGCCAAGCAGTTCTACATCGGTATGAACAACGTGGTTCTCCATCCAATCTTTTGTCTGCTCGAACCAGAATGCACTTAGGCGGTTAAGAACGTTCCCTTTCTCAGGGACAGCCGGCTCAAGTATATAGTCAAAAGCGGAAATGCGGTCCGTTACAACAATTAGATAATGTTCACCAAGATCATATAATTCACGAACTTTTCCTTTGTATAACAGCGGTGCGTTTACGAGCTCTACCGCGGTTGATAGTGTCATAGCCTGAATCACTCCACAACTTTATATTTAGAAAATCGATCTGCCTTCTCATTTTCTTATGAAGCGTCAAAGGCAGATCAGGAATCATGTTGCTAAAGAACAAATATCAATTCATATCATGGCAAGGCTAGTACATGCTATCTTCGTTTCTAGTTCAGGCCGAGTTTCGCAAAAATCGTATCCACATGCTTCAGATGCCAAGCTGGGTTAAATGCATCTTCAATCTCCTCTGCACTTAGCACTTCAGTGATCTCTGGTGTAGATTCTACAATCTCACGGAACTGACGCTGTGTTTCCCATGCTTCCATTGCCCGTGGTTGAACCGTGTCATATGCTTGCTCACGGCTGAACCCTTTGTCGATCAGCTTCGTCATAATGCGGCCGGAGAAAGGAACACCATATGTTCTAGCCATGTTGCGTTTCATATTCTCTGGGAATACCGTCAGGTTCTTAATGATGTTACCAAAACGGTTTAACATATAATTCAGCAGCATCGTTGCATCTGGCAAGATGACACGCTCAGCAGATGAATGAGAGATATCACGCTCATGCCAGAGCGTTACGTTCTCGTAAGCAGTCAGCATATGTCCGCGGATAACGCGGGACAGACCGGAAATATTTTCGCTGCCGATTGGGTTACGTTTATGCGGCATCGCAGATGAACCTTTTTGACCTTTAGCAAAAGCCTCTTCCACTTCACGGAACTCACTCTTCTGAAGCGCACGCACTTCTGTAGCAAATTTGTCGAGTGATGTTGCGATTAGAGCGAGAGTAGCCATGTATTCCGCATGACGATCACGCTGCAGTGTTTGGGTAGAGATTGGAGCTGCTTTTGTACCGAGTTTCTTACATACAAACTCTTCAACAAAAGGATCGATATTTGCATATGTTCCAACCGCACCTGAAATTTTACCAAACTGTACATTGTCAGCTGCACGGCGGAAACGCTCCAAATTCCGTTTCATTTCTTCGTACCAAAGTGCCATTTTCAGACCAAAAGTAGTCGGCTCTGCGTGTACACCATGCGTACGTCCCATCATTGGGGTGTGTTTGTATTGGATCGCTTTGTCTTTCAAGATTTCAATGAAATTCAAGATATCTTTTTCCAAAATTTCATTAGCTTGACGAAGCAGATAGCCATTCGCTGTATCCACTACGTCAGTAGAAGTTAATCCGTAATGCACCCATTTGCGCTCTTCGCCTAAGCTCTCCGATACCGTACGAGTAAAAGCAATCACGTCATGGCGCGTTTCTTTCTCAATTTCATAGATCCGCTCAATATCGAAACTTGCATTTTTCCGGAGCAACTCCGCATCTTCTTTAGGAATAACGCCAAGTTCTACCCATGCTTCGCAAGCACAAAGTTCAACTTCTAACCAAGCTTGAAATTTATTCTCTTCCGTCCAGATAGCCCTCATTTCGGGTCTGCTATAACGTTCAATCATGAATTTTGATTCCTCCAAATATTCGTTTTCTCAATCCACATCAATGCATGCTGCACATCGTGGCATAAGAGATTGATATGTCCCATTTTACGTCCTGTTTTTGCTTCCGCTTTTCCATACAGATGAAGTTTAGCCGCTATACCCAGTTCTTCTGCTTCCAGGTCGGATACAGAAAAGCGATCTACTACTTCTTCCATATGTTCGCCAAGTACATTGACCATAACCACAGGACTTAGCAGCGTTGTATCTGCAAGAGGTAAACCACAGATCGCTCTTACATGCTGCTCGAACTGAGTTGTCGTACAGGCTTCCATCGTATAGTGACCTGAGTTATGAGGACGCGGAGCCAGTTCATTAACGTAAAGTTTCCCATCCTCTGTGACAAACAGCTCTACAGCCAGCAGCCCTACAACCTGTAAGGATTCAGCAAGCTGTGAAGCTAGATGCTGTGCTTCGAGCTGAAGTTCCGAAGATACTCTGGCAGGTACGATAGAGGTATGAAGAATATTGTTTACATGTATGTTTTCTGCCGGTGGAAATGTTTTGATCTCCCCTTGCGGATTACGCGCTGCAACGACAGAGATTTCACAAGTAAAAGGAACAAACTGCTCAAGAACGAGTTCCACTGAAGAACCGCCAAGTTCCTCATATGCAGGGAGTGCTGCCTCTTTCTCACGAATCACTCGCTGCCCTTTTCCATCATAACCGCCAGTGACTGTCTTAAGTACACAAGGTACACCAAGCGCTTCTACTGCCTCTTCCATGCCGGCCGCACTCTTCACTTCCCGGTAGGGAGCAACAGGAACACCCGCAGCTTCTATGGCTTGTTTCTCTCTAAGTCTGTGCTGTGTTGTGTACAGCAGCTTACTTCCTTGAGGAACATAAGATTCTTTTTCTAAAAGAGCTGCGACCCCTGCATCTACATTCTCGAATTCATATGTGATGACATCGCACCGTCTTGCAAGCTCACGAGCCGCATCTTGGTCACTGTAATCAGCAACAATCTGCTCAGCAATCTGACCACAGGGAGATGCATGGGCCGGATCTAAAGTAATGAACCGGTATCCCATCGCAGCTCCTGAGAGAGTCATCATACGTCCAAGCTGTCCACCGCCCAGTACCCCTATAACTGAACCTGGTTTCAGTACCTTACTCTCTGAATCAATCACGTTCCGTTCAGGCACTACTCTGCTAGTTGTGTTTTGACTCATAAAGTGTCACTGCTTTCTAGGACTTCAGTGCGAATCCGATCTCTTCTTTCTGTTACACGTTTTGCAATCTCAGGGTCAAAGGAGCCGATCATCTGTGCAGCTAGTAGCCCAGCGTTTATTGCACCCGCTTTTCCGATCGCTACGGTAGCAACAGGAATGCCGCCCGGCATTTGCACGATGGATAGCAGAGAATCCAGACCATTTAGAGCTTTTGTCTGTACAGGAACACCAATGACAGGCACGACCGTTTTGGATGCTACCATCCCAGGTAAGTGCGCAGCGCCCCCGGCTCCGGCAATAATGACCTTAATTCCACGTTCATAAGCGGTCTCTGCATACTCAAACATAAGATCTGGTGTACGATGAGCAGATACTACTTTTTTCTCATAAGAAAGACCA
>NZ_WTWX01000116.1 GCF_009870785.1 Paenibacillus sp. An7 | reverse complement strand
GATGAATAAGTTACGCACCAAAATCTGATTCCTAATTATCACTATACAAATTTTTGAAATAAAAACCATGATCCAATTCCACCACTGATGGACTTGGATCGTAGTTCTTTTATGATCTGCATCCTGATGGCTTTTAGCTTTAGCAAAGAGGGACCGATCGGGTTACAGCTGGTGTATTTATACGGATAAAGGAAAAGGTAGGACGTTAGGGCTGATGCTATCAGCTCTAACGCGG
>NZ_WTWX01000052.1 GCF_009870785.1 Paenibacillus sp. An7 | reverse complement strand
GCATCAGCCCTAATGTCTAAATCTCTTCTATTTGACTCTTTTCACCACTTCGTATAAGCACCTCAGCTGAAACACAATCCATCCCTCTTTGCTGAAGCTAAAAAGCTCATTTAAGATCCGGGAAACTGCTCTTCACTGAGGCTTGGTTTAAACCAAGCAACCCAAATAAAAAAAGGTGCCCCCATGATTTAGGTGCACCTGTGTACTAGAACTCATCAGCTTTTACGATGGTTGACTATTTAATGATTCATTACCAATGGACTAAAATAACCTTTCATCCAATTTAAATCTTCAGTTCCGTTGAATAACCCTATTTCCCCTGAAAATAGTTCCCTCTTTGTCATATCTCCCTTCATGTAGTTGAATATCATTTGCATATTATGATGAATAACAAAGAGCTTACGATTTAAATCATTCGGCATAAAATCAATATGAGCGTAATGTGAGAATGGCCCATAAACTTGAATCTTAGTTTTTGGATCCTGCCGGTATCTTGCAGCAACTCTATGGTTTCCATCAATAATTAGCTTTTGGCTAGTTGGAGAATACCAAACTAAAATGATAGGTTCATTGCTTTTTAAAGCATTAGGTAAATAACTTTCCGTAATTTCATTTTTTTGAATGTAAGGGTATACTTCTTCCACGCTGACTTCGTTTGCTATCAATCTTCTATTTTGTATCATTTGGTTAATAAGGTGCCTCGCTCTATTGATATCCCACGTCACTGTGTATTCACCATTACAGTGAGGAAAGTACATTGTCTTTTCAAACGTATGTTGGCTATTTAAAAGGTATGGCTGACTATGATCTGCACTTGCCAGTTCATTCTTATAATTTGCAACAATGTCCACCAAATTAGGATACTGATTCACAATCTGTATCCCATTAAATTTAAAAACGGATTCATCAACAAAACTGTCTAATAAATTCCCTAAAGTATGCAAGAAAACACCTCTTTTTTTTCATTATAGGTAACTCAGTACTTAAAAGCCTGCTACTTAACAATGAGCAAACAACATGCTTACTTGTTCTATTGGGAGCTATCGTTACCCGTTACTGAAAAAATTTGATTATACCGAGGGATCTTAATGAAATAGCTGAGGAATTAATTTAGAGACAGGTCTTTTAATCTTAATAGGATTATTCTTGTCCCTCAACATGGTTTGTGTCCAAAACTCCTTTAGACCAGCATATTGATATACCTTTAAGCCTTCATTATTCGACTTATTTCCTTCATCACTTTGTCATATTATCTCATATCTTCCATTTTCATTCAATTATAAGTCTACCAACTAGATAATCAAAATGATAAAAATGAAAGATTAGAAAAAGTAGATGGCCAGTGTGATGTAAAACAAAAACATAGCTTCATTCAGCTTAGGGAATACTAGTTTAATCCAGAGCCTATAACCCTCCTACTTAAGAAGTGAACTTTGGCGTCATTATGAAGATGACAAGCTTTATCCAAGGGTTTAGTCCAAATACCTTGAAATAAAATAAACCCGACTTCTACAAGCGAAATCGGGTTTTTACTATAAGCAAACTATACATGTAGAACTAAATTACCGATCAATCTTCCCAAACATCGTCCATAAGCTTCTTAATTTGCTTCTCACGATCCTTTGTTTCCGTATGATCTGGCTTCCATACTCCCTCTACCAAAGTAACAACATCTCCCGCACTCACAGAAGCATCAACAGCAGACTTAGGAACATCATGTGTCTGTCCATCGATTTCAATTACCGCAAAGTCACCTTCAAACCGATCAACGATTCCCCTCAATGCACCTGCCTCCTTTTTATCTTTCACAAGCTATACCGTCTTTATCTCGATCTAGTTTCGTGCTATAACCTGGATCACCTTCGTAAAGCGGTGCCTTCCCAGCTTCTCTCACTTCGGTACAGTTCTTATAATAAACATTCGTGTTTGTTTCCGTCTTTGTTACTGCAGTGTCTTTATTACTCGTCGTTGCTGCAGGTTCCTTTTTAGTTGATGTAGTATCTGATTTTTGACTGTTTGTTTCTTTATCTTTCGCAGCTGCAGTATACTTCCATTCACTAACAGATGGCTTAATGGTAGTTCCATTGGACGTAAAGACAATCGTTCCCTGCAGATCATTACGATAAATTTTCACATTCTTATTGTGAAGTCTCTTTAAAATGTTATCCACCGGATGGCCATAACTATTGTCACCTACTTGAATGACAGCATACGTAGGATTTACTGCATTTAAAAACGCCTGGCTGGTCGATGAATTGGATCCGTGATGGCCTACAAGCAGCACATCTGATTTTAAATTCACACCGCTGTTTATCATATCGCTTTCGCTTCCAGACTCCGCATCTCCCGTAAATAGAAACGAGTTTTTGCTAAAAGCAAGCTTAACAACTGCGCTCATTTCATTTTTATCATCATAGCTTTTAACGGGAGCAACCATCTTAACATCAAGCTGATCATCTAAATCGATCGTTACACCTGCTTTTGCTGTCGTAACTTTAAGACCTTTATTTTGAATTGAGGTAAGTAAGGATTCAAATGTTTTTGTGTTGGAAGACACTTTTGGCATATAGATCTTACCGATATCAAAAGCATCTACTACCGCATCAAGTCCTCCAACATGGTCAGCATCGGGATGCGTTCCAATGAGAACATCGACTCTCGATACACCTTGTTTTTTTAGATAGCTAACCATACGCTGCTCATCATCATTATTTCCTCCATCGATCAGCATCGTTTTACCACCTGGTGTCTGTATAAGCTGAGAAGCACCTTGCCCTACATCTATGTAATGAACGGTTAGTTTACCTGTAGGAGTAGCTGTGGAAGGTTTGGCTGCTTGTGTAGTTGTTTCCTCTTTTTTTTCTTCATCTTTCGTTGTTTCATCTTTTGTTGTTTCTGTCTCTGATGAATCTTTATCTGAAGAAGTACTATTGGAAGAGTTATTATCGTCCTTACTTAATGCTGGATCTGTTGTCTGTGGAATAGTGCTACTATTGTCTACCGGTGTTATTGTTGTTGATCCGCATCCACTAAGGATAAGAAACACTAAACACGTTAGTAAAACAAAGTAACTATTCTTGCTAAAAATCAGATATCGAAGCATTTAAGGCAGAAGAAAAGCGACTAGCAAAGAAACGTAAATATCTTGAGAACAAAAATAATGGACTTAAGTCATACACTCAGAGCGTCCTAGAAGTGAATAAGATTGATAAGGTAAATGCAGGAATGTTTAAAGTAAAACTACAGAAGAATCCTCCATCAATCAATGTTTTAGATAGCAATAAAGTTCCAGATACATATAAGATTGCACAAGAACCTAAGATTGATAGTAAGAAACTGCTGAGTGATGTGAAGAATGGTGTAGTGATTGAAGGAGTAGAGCTTATTACAGATAGGCAACATCTGAGAATTTTGTAAGAAACCAAAGCTAAGTGTTGTGTCAAGAGGGGACAAATTCCAACATACCTTCTTGAGAACGAAAAATTTGAATTAAGAAAAAATAAAGATAAGAGGATAGAAAATATAAAAAGATGATAACTGTATTCTTAACAGTATCATCTTTTTATGAAACTTATATTATGGTACGTATGTAATTTGGGCAGTATCCCTAGCTGATAATACTAACTCCATCGGTGCTAAAGGTTTCCAAGCAAACATTGGTGAAATTGTTGTATCGGCTCCAAAATAATAAGCCTGCCATACAAATTTAGAACAGTAATTTGGATCCAAAACTAAGTATCCACTTAATACATCGTATTCTGCTTTTGGATATTTATCCATGTACCAATTTGCCCATTGAGCTGCAGCTATACCAGCTAATAGCTTGTCAAGATTACCAGTAAAATGAACTTAAATCATG
>NZ_WTWX01000115.1 GCF_009870785.1 Paenibacillus sp. An7 | reverse complement strand
GCCGATTTGAGATGAGCGGATTAATGACAATGTACAAATAATGATGCTCCTCTAAGAACTGAACAACAGGACTCTGGTAATGCCCAGTTGCCTCGAGAAGTAGCGTAGGACGTAGCCCAGCTGCATGTTCAACATCCTGAATCGCTTGGAGTAACTTCGTCAGCCCATCTTGGGTATGTTTGAATTTAAACGTCCCTCTGTACGGTTTACCTCGCTCTAAAAAGGCTTGTCCATGG
>NZ_WTWX01000114.1 GCF_009870785.1 Paenibacillus sp. An7 | reverse complement strand
TCACGAACTTCCTAAACAATTCTATATGTAGGGTATTCGGGAAACTTTAGAACTAACCTGCCGAGTAGCTTAAAGAAAAAGCAACCGGTCTATTAACCGGTTGCTTACTTTTTCTTATTAAACTATCGTTATGGGCCCAAGTAACCCCGCAGCGGTGCGTAGCAGCTTTTAGGTGGCCGATCTTCCCGCGTTAGAGCTGATAGCATCAGCCCTAACGTCCTACCTTTTCCTTTATCCGTA
>NZ_WTWX01000113.1 GCF_009870785.1 Paenibacillus sp. An7 | reverse complement strand
TTGGCTCCACCACTATTCCCTGATAGCTCAGTTGGTAGAGCACTCGACTGTTAATAGTTTTCTTCACAGGATCAAGTGTCCGAGCTAGCCGAAGGAGCACGATTGGAAATCTTTTAGGCGTCACAAGCGCCTCGAGGGTTGGAATCCCTCTTTCTCCGTTGCGAACTTTTTGGAATATTTAATATAGTAAGGCCCGTTGGTCAAGGGGTTAAGACACCTCCCTTTCACGGAGGTAACAGG
>NZ_WTWX01000051.1 GCF_009870785.1 Paenibacillus sp. An7 | reverse complement strand
AACCTGTCGTCGGTTTCATCGGCGGGGTTACAGCACCTCCAGGAAAACGGATGGGTCATGCGGGCGCTATTATCTCTGGTGGTAAAGGTACAGCGAAAGAAAAGATTGCAAAACTAGAATCTTGCGGCATTCGGGTATCTCCAACTCCATCTGAAATGGGCTCTACGCTCGTAAGTGTACTGGAAGATCGCGGCATTCTTAACCTTTGTACGACTCATTAATATTCATGTAGCAGTCTTGCAAGCCTCGTTACGAAGACTTGTTAAAATTTTTTTCTTCTATATAATAGGGGAAAATTGAATCTGATTTCAGCCTAAAGGTAAGCAACCTTTTTGTCGAATATATCGACAGAAGGGTTGCTTTTTGTATTTTATTACGGGTTTCTTTTCGGCAAAGAAAGGGGATTTTCTTATAGATGTTGAAAGGGATTTTCGAGCGTGTTTATAGGATCTCCCCTAACTTTATAAATACTATCAACTTCAAATAATATGTACGTTTAGGTTTACAGGTATGAGTAAATAGATTATATTCTTTATGACTCACGAAGGGGTTAATGCTAACAGCTCTAAAAATGTGCTATTAACGGCGTTTCATAGAAAGTTTTACGCAACGCTGCTGGGCGGGTTCGATAACTAGTTAAGGTTAAGCAGTAGGAAACTTTCCAAACCGTTCGCACTATCGGATTTTCTAGAGGGACTCTCACTTACTCTTGAATTAGCAAATCATTAAAATCTTAACCTTTGGGTAAATTTTACCAAAATAAAATGATATGACTAATATCTTAATGAATGTTAAGATTAATAAAACAACGTATATATTACGAAAAGGAATATTTACGACTATAATTACTGTCGCACTTCGTATGGAGTGTGTGGATTGAAATATGCCATCCATCTGCTTTGCTTGATATCATAGCTGTCGCACTCCATATGGGGTGTGTGGATAATCGAATCTTTTCATTTTTATTGTGAGAAGAGGCTTTTCTTGAAAGTATTATCATGACAAAAAACCTTTGGAGCATGTCTTGATAAGCGAAAAGACGTGAATGGATTTATCGCTATCAACGATAAACTCATTCGCGTCTTTTCATTATTATAAAGCCTCGTTTGAATTTCTTACAGTCTATTGTCGTTACACTCACTCATTCGGTAATACGATAATCACATTACAAGTCAGCACAGATTGTCTAGATAGCAGTGCCTTTAACGGACCACCTAAATTTATGGTACCCTTTGGTAGGCTTAGACACGCAAAAATATATCCATGTGACCCCGTTTAATAACATACGTAAACATCTTATAAGATAGAAATAAAGCTCATACCCAGTAGAAAATTTCTTAAGATAAGTTAGATGAGGAGGAAAGTATGAAGAGTGCTACAAAAGTTATCATAGGGGTGTTAGTTGTAATTATAGGTATTCTTATAGGAAGTATTGTGAATGGAGTGGGGACTTTAAATTTAAATATGAATCAGCAAATTACCGTAAAGAATGATCCATTTAAAGAACTACGAAGTAATGGAAAGCATACAAAAGAAGAGAAACTAATTAAAGATAAAGTTGATAATTATATGTATGAGAACTTTGGAGGTGTATTCAATACTACATGGTATGATTCAATATTGGCCAGTGGTGCTGTAATCAATGAATATGGGAAGTTATTTCTAGTGGTTTCTAAAGGTGACGATGAAAAAGCGATTAATTATGTGAGAGGTCTTCTAAGTTTTTTTAACGATAAAACAATAGATGAAGTCTATCAGGTAACAAAGGTTGTACTTGTAGACAAAGAATACAATTTGATTAAACAAGTAGAAACAATAAAATGATATTTAGCCTATCGATCTGAATAAGGAAGACAAATAGAATGTGATTGAAAGTTCCACTACCTCATTCGAAAATATTTTATCCCAGTAATTAGGAAGGGTGAAAAGAGAAATAAACCGGCATTTCTATAGTAATCTTTGTTTTTATTGCTCTTCTCTTTGATATGTCAGGTATACTACATAAAAAGTGTCAACTTGCATATTTTAAAAGCAATGCCTATGAGCATTAAAAAAATTTCATGAAGCTAAATCTATTTCTTAAATAAGAAAATTTTCAAGTGAATCAAAAATTAACCTGTATGGTCTTCCTAGACTTAACTTATCCGCAAATGAAAATATCGAAAATCAACATCCAACTGAATGAGAGGGCTGATCTAGCAGCTCTAAGGCGGAAAGAACATCACCGTAGAGCTGCTACGTACCGCTTCGGGGTTACTTGCGCCGCTAACAAGAGCGCCTAAACCGCGGATAGATCGCCTCGGTCAAGGCCCGCTCTATGTTCCTGTCTCTCGCTTTACACCCTACACGGAGCCAAGGTTAAAACCGCTTTGAAGGAGAACCAACGATTGCATGGCTGCATTATGAACGCTACGCGGTGCTTCTCTAATCATCATGCAGCCATGTAAAGAAAAAACACCATGAATCCATCATCGTGCAAGAGATTTCTAAGGTTGATACGGGAGAAGGAAGGAAAGAACCGGCATAATGCCGGTTCTTTTGATTGTATAGTGTTTTTTTCCTTTTGCCTTCCGCATGGTAACGCGAGCAAAGCCTACTAACCTTTGGACAGGCCGAGCCTCCCAGGCTACGCCCTCAACCTGTCCAAAACTAAGTAGGCGGCCGATCCATCAAGGGGCACAACACTTTTTTCTTCAGGATGAAATGGACAAGAAAGTAGAAAAAACTGTTGTGCTTAAACCCTTGACGGTTCGTCATAGCCCGTGTTTCCAAGCTAGTGTCAAAAGGGAAAAAACTCCCCTTTGGGGAAGGGAGGCATGCGGCAGGCAAAAATAAAAAACACTTTTTTGACAAAATCAAAAGAATAGTGGGAGAGCAAGTGTTAAACTTAAATGATGTAAATGCTCACACTGATTAGCAGCATTATTAAAGTTGGATTGTTATGATTAGTACGTGTTCAAAATAATAGCTATCAAATCGGTGTAAATCAATAAAATTGTATAAAATTGACATTATTCACGTAATGCATACCATGATATCAAATGCTATAATGTACAAAGACTTTCCTAATAAAAAGTATAAATGAAAAATAGTTTTCGGCCTTATTTGAAAGGAGCCATAGCGTTGCTTAACATTGATACACATCCTTTAAAAGAACTAATCAATAATATTTTTGAAGCAGACTGCCTAGTTAAAATGAAGGAAATCCCAGATAAATCCATTGATATGATACTATGCGATCTTCCTTACGGTACAACTCAAAATAAATGGGATTCAGTAATCCCTCTTGATTTATTGTGGAATGAATACAATCGAATCATTAAAGATAACGGTGCTATTGTATTAACATGTAATGGCATCTTTACTTCTATATTAATGCTAAGTAACATTAAGGGTTTTAAGTACAAATGGATTTGGGAAAAATCAAAAGCAACTAATTTTCTGAATGCAAAGAAACAACCTCTAAGAAAGTATGAAGAAATTTGTGTTTTTTATAAAAAACAACCGATATATAATCCACAGATGACTATTGGTGAACCCTACAGTAAAGGAATAAGAAAAAACCAACTAACAGGTAGCTATGGAGACTTCCAACCTGTTTTAGTAGAAAGTACCGGAGAACGTTATCCTACTGATATTATATACTTCAAAACTGCTGAATCAGAAGGTCCCGTATATCACCCTACACAAAAACCAGTGGAATTAGGAAGATATTTAGTTAAAACTTATACTAATCCTGGCGCTGTAGTCCTTGATAATACCTGCGGCAGTGGTTCATTCCTAGTTTCAGCTGTTCTCGAAGGAAGAAACTTTATAGGTATTGAGAAAAATGATCTAAGTGAACGTTTCAAAAATGATCAAATTAACTACGTTGAAATTTCAAAAATGAGAGTTCAAGATGCTTTTGAATTATTAACTGCTGATAAAAAAGAGCACATTAACAAAGTTAATTTATTTGAACCAAACATTCACCCAAACAAAGAAAACTTAAATAGCCAAATTTCAATCTATTAGTTTGATAGGACACTTCTAAATAATTAGAAGTGTCCTATTTAGTGTGCGCCCGGCATGGGCGATAACTCGGCGGTGAAAGTCCGCTACAGGCTTGCCAGTAGGAACTGTTAGCCAAGGGCAAGGGTGTCCGCCGCGAGGCGGAATCTGAAG
>NZ_WTWX01000050.1 GCF_009870785.1 Paenibacillus sp. An7 | reverse complement strand
TCATGCTAAAATCTTCTAAACGAGAAAAAAGCGCCCTATGCTTTGGTCGGCTAGGCGCTTCTTCTCTATAAACACAAGGGGCATAGTCTGCCCTTATTTAGTTACCCCTATTATAATAGGCGATAACCTGAATAGGCAAGACTATCTGCTCCTTAAATTTAAGGAGGCTATTTTTATGAAAACAGACCGCAAATCAAATACCAATACCATTATTCGAACAAGCAAACGTGAAAACCCTTATGTGATGATTGATAAGTACGGTTTAAACGATGAACGCTTATCATGGAAAGCGAAAGGTTTATTAGCTTATCTTCTGTCTAAACCGGACGACTGGCAAGTATATGAATCAGACCTAATTAAACGTGCAACTGATGGACGAGATTCGGTTAGAACCGGTCTGCGTGAATTAGAGAAATTCGGCTATCTATCAAGACGCCAGATCCGCGGAGAAAATGGAAGTTTCGGACACATGGAATATATTATTTATGAACGTCCTATAACAGAAGATCTTCCCACTGACGGAAAACCCGTCGACGGTGAAAATCCGCTGACGGAAAACCCGTCGACGGAAAATCCGCTGACGGAAAACCCACTACTACTAAATAATGATTTAAATAATAATGATTTAAATAATGATTGTTTGATTGAAGAAGCTGAAGCTTCTAGCTCTTTTAATAACGAGATTTATGAAGCATTAACTACACACTTGCCTGAATCTATTTATTTGGAGGGCATACCTGTAGGATCAGCTTATGTACAAGAAATACTTCTTATGTTGCAAGAACAGTTTCCAAGCCAGTTAGATCCAGAAGTTGTACGTATTGCTGCTGATCGATACTTTGAACGTACTGCTTATCTGGCTCCAGATGCACCAAATGGTGTAAAGATGAAGATTGATGTTCGAAATCCCGTAGGTCTATTTAACAAAGCATATTCTGAGGCAGTACAACTTTATAAGATTAAAGCAATGAAAAATCACCAAGGAACGAGATTTTAATGAAAATATCAGAACCTTTCAAAGCCAAGTTCTCTAATATTGGGTGACCCTTTGGTATGCATTAGGCTATGAGACGAACAGAATCCGATCCTGTAGAGGTTTTTGAAAAAACAAAGTATCCAATTAACAGAAAAATATAAATGCGTTATACGGCCATCTGAGAGTCTTATATGAGGTGTATGATCAAATTAATCATTTAGATTTGGGAGTGCAGAGGGCTTGCCCTTTGCTTATACCATGTGTTGTCTTTAAAAATATTGTTGCAGAGATTCCTTTTATACGAATCTGCCGAACCGGCAGGGCAAGAGAGGACAAATGAACGTAATATATATTCATTCACGCACATTCTTACATAAAAGCCTTTATTTAAAAGGATTTTATCATGGTGTATATGTAGTGAATTAGTGAACGTTCATGAACAAAAGGAGGATTTATATGGCTTGGTTAAGTGTCGCAGATGTGTCAGATCGGGCAGGTATACCTCCAGAGACTGTTCGGAGATACATAACACGTCATAGCTTGCATCTGCAGGTGAAAAAAGGACATAAATCATATTCAATTGCTGAAAACTGTATTCCGGTATTTATACAAATAAGAACGCTATATGCTGCCGGAAAAACTGCTGAGGATGTAGAAGATGAGTTGCTTCGATCCGGGCGACCTACAATTATAAGCGTGAATGCTGATGGTGAATCCGTGAACGTGAATGTTATAGAAACCCTTGCTACACTTGATTCTAAGATGAATGCAATCATGACTATGCTTATGAACGTAGATGAACGGTTAAAAGACGGGGAAAAGAATCGTAGTGAGATGAACGAAAACATGAAGGATATCTGCGAACAGGTCTTGAACGTACATAAAGAGGTGGCTACGGCAACAGAACAGTTTCAAGAGATCCAGAAAAATCAGAAAGAGACACGGGATCAATTGCTGGAAATTGTCTCACGTATTGAGACTCACGGAAAACGTCGAGGAGGCTTGCTTGGGTGGTTTAAACAATGACTGGATCCACCAAACAGTAATTAGAGACCTTGAATGCTTTTGTTGTCCAAAAGGAGGGCTAATTTGGTTTTCGTGTTCATGATTGGATTGTTTTTAATTTTCACCGGTTCAATGAGTCCATATGCTGGTAAATGGAGTGAAATATTATATCCAACCTATTTATCAGGAGGATTAGGTTTATTTTCGGCATTTACTATTATGGACGAACATTACTTCATAGGCTATGTATGTTTAACTGCAACAGGATTATATCTTATATATTTAGTTTTTGATTTTAAAATAGGAGGGAGGGCTGGAAAAGATTCACCTCCTGAATGGCTTGGTAGTATCGGAATGTATCCAGTGTGCTTTGCATTAATTTCGTTATTTTTTCTACCATCAAACTATATAAACTTTAATCATAATTCTGACGTTCGAGCTTATTATAGCAACTGCACTGAGGCAAGAAATCAAGGTGCTGCTCCTATTTATAGTGGTGAGCCTGGATATAGAGCAGCATTAGATAGAGATAACGATGGGGTCGCATGTGAATAAGGGATTCTACCATTCCATTAGCTCTCCTGTGTGTTATAGCCTTCTTTTTATGAATGAAGATATGACTTTTTCGACGAGAAGGAGGTTTGTGGGATAGTTACAATTGATTCAAGTACATCATACGTAGTGTCAGCTGCGACAATAATATCCGCCATTGTAGTTATAGCTCAAATCTTGGTCAATTCGATAATCTCTTATAATTTTTCTAAGAAACTAGATAATCATAGATCTCAACTACAGTCATCAATGGAGGCTTACAAGTTCGACATTCAAAGAAAAATGCAAGACTTCAGTCTTTATACCACGAAAAAGCATGAGGCTTATAGCTCCCTTTATCGTTTGTTTCTTGAGGCTGATAATCATATAGGGAGAATAATGGGTGGTAAGCATAGACAAGCAGATGACTATATGGTTTATACGATTGACGAAATAACTAAACTACTTGATAAGTACGAAATAAAAATGTCTCGACAGAAAATCATCTTAGATAATTGGAATAGAAGACATGAAGATCCATCAGTATTGAAAAATTTACAAAATCTGATGAATAGAGTTTATAATGATCAGGCGAGGGATTATCAAAGAAGAGCACATAATGAATACTTTTTTAATAAACTCTATTTATCTAAAGAAGTTAATAGAATTTGTGAAGATCTATCCTCAGAGTTAGGGTTCATTTGCGTAAATATCGATGCTCTTAACAATGGTAATGAAGTTCAATGGGTTCAAAATAAAGCTGAGGAAAATATCTTTAAGAGCAACTCGAAAATCAACAATCTTTTTAAAGAATTGAACCTGACAATGCAAGAGGAATTAAAAGTCGGATATTATGCAGATGAATAATCAAATGTGAATTTCATATAAAGAAACAAACAAGAAAACCAGCCCATTTTTTAGGGCTGGTTTTCTTGTTATATAAATTCACACTTTAAAAATTCCGGTTTCTTCTTGTCACGCTAGTGTGCCAAAAGGCATTTTTTGGTGTCACGCTAGTGTGCCAAAAATGAAATTCTTTGTACCCATGAAAACATTAGGCTCTGCCTAATACCACACTGAAAGTGGGGTCAGTTTTCCCTTATGCTCTTTCTATCTACAAATGGGATTTCGCTCAATTTCGGTGTTCTTGTAAGAATCACAAAAAGAAGTTTTATAAATGAATTTTTTTATTAGAAAAAAACAATCACTACAGAAAAAACTTACGTACAACCAGCTCATCAACCCTGTTGTTTTTGGTAAAAGGTATTAAACTTTTCTATAAATACTACCATAAACCTAACAACTTACCTCGGCTCACTTTTTGTACAGTGAAAGGATTGAGTTTATAATTTCACGAGAGTGCCCATTTATACCCCTGCTTCGCAGGGAATGGGATTCGTCTGGTTTTTCTTCAGATATAACCAGCAGGGCCCCACATCTAAAATTAAGAAGACAAACATTTAACGAACTATGTAAGCCTTCTTATAAGGCCTCTCTATTCCCAAACATCGACTGGCCGTCCATAACGAGAAAAAGAATCCTTTGCAAGCTTCCTACAACCTCTTATGACTCCTCCCTGGCGATCGCCTCGCAGTCAAGCAGTCTTATTCCACGTCATTACTGGATTTATTCGTATTTTTGTTAGTTTACTAGCTTAATAGTCTCATGCTAAAATCTTCTAAACGAGAAAAAAGCGCCCTATGCTTTGGTCGGCTAGG
>NZ_WTWX01000112.1 GCF_009870785.1 Paenibacillus sp. An7 | reverse complement strand
ACGAGAGCAAATGCCGATCGCACCTAAATGGGGTGTGAAATGCAATAGTGAAGGTGAAAACTTGAATTGGTATGGCTACAAAGGTCACTTGGACGTGGCAGCACAAAGCCAATATATTCTTGGCGCGCTACTTTCATCGGGAAGCATGAATGATGGAAAAGCTACCATTCCTCTGTTAAAAGGGCTACGCCACAGTTTCCGACCTACCGGTTTAGCTATATAGCGATGGATGCAGGATACGATTA
>NZ_WTWX01000005.1 GCF_009870785.1 Paenibacillus sp. An7 | reverse complement strand
GTACGGTGGTGTGAGAGGTCGGCTACTCTTCTAATGGGTAGCCTCCTACTCGATTGCAGTATGTCTTTATTTATATATCGCTAACAAAAGCCGAGCATACAAGGGGAATCCCTTTATGCTCGGCTTTATGTTTTTTATCGATATATCCTATGAACTTACATTAACCGCAGAAGAAGGGGCTGATTCACCCGCTGCATTAACAGCCGTTACTCGAAAGGCTCCAGTCGCTTCTGCATTGTTATATTTAAAGGAAGTAAAGCTTGCTGTACCTACCTCATGAAACGGTTCCTGGCCCGTTTCACTGTAGTATACATGGAAGCTCGATACTCCTTCTTGTGCTGCCCAGGCAATCGTAATACCTTGATCCGTAGCTGTAGCAGTCACACCGCTAGGTGTTGAGGGAACTGCAGCGGATGGATCTGTATTCTCTTCTGCAGCATTGTCATTCGGATCTACCACTTCACCAGGAACTTCAATGACGCCTTCATCTGTTGTTTCTTCCTGTGGCGGAGCAGTGGCCGTACTGCCGACTATAGCGCTTGGTGCGGACTCTTTTCCTGCTACATCCACAGCTACGATGTAAAACTGAGCACCGCCGCCTGCATAGGAAGTAAAGGTTGTTTGATTACCTGCAAGTACGACTTTGCCTTGATTCTGGAATGGACCGCTGTTTGTACTGCGGTACAATCGGTAACCGACGACATCATTTGCTGAACTTGGGTTAAAGGTGATTACCGCATTATCATTATTTACGCTTATTCTGACGTTCCCTGGGGCGTCAGGAGCGCTGCCATCGTCCCGTCTAGGGTCAACTTCTGTAGGCATATCGTCATCTGCGTCCCTAGGCAAATAATAGGAAAGCGGCTCATGTGAACTCATTTTCTTGAATGCAGCTTGCAAATCCTTGATGAGATCGGAAATTGCACGCTTTCTTTTCACCACGGTTTGTTCTTTCAGCATATCCGAAGGTGTTTCATCTCTTGGAATATAGTTTACCCCGTTATAAGTGATGTACTTGGCTTTGCCTACCGCATCATCATATTCGGTTGGAACATATTTGGTATTAAATAGATCGGTCACGAATTTATCTGTAGCTGATGTAGGAAGTTTACCGCTATAAGCGGATACGGTCTTCGTTGTGATCCCATCCGGCTTCGTAAATGATTTGGTTGTAAACAAATCAGGTTCCTGTTCGGAAACTTCGTTCATAATCTTAGCCCACAGTCTGCGAGCACGTTCTTTCTGAGCTTTCGTCTCCAGCGTGTTCGCCTGTGTCTTATAACCAACCCATACGCCGAGTGTAACATCAGGTGTGTATCCCTCGAACCATACATCGCCGTAATTTTGCGTTGTTCCTGTTTTACCTGCGATAGCAATATCGCCATATTTATTAAAGTTATTTTTTACGACTTTTCCTGTTCCATCTGAGATGGCAGTACGGAGCATATCGGTCATCAGATAAGCCGTTTGTTCAGAAAAAACTTGCTTAGGCTCTGCTTTGTGGCTGTATACAATATTACCTTTATAATCTACGATTTTTTCAATCATATAGGCATCATGGAATACTCCATTGTTCGCAATCGCACCATAAGCATTCGTTAATTCTTCAACGGTTACACCATGGGTTAGACCTCCGAGTACGCCTGTTGTTGCGTTCTTATAATCATTTTCAGTAAGTGTAGTGATTCCGAGACTTTTAGCGAAATCCCAAGCTTTCTCCATTCCTACTTCTTCATTAAATAATTTCAGGGCAGGAACGTTGAGAGACTGATTTAGTGCATATCTTGCGGTAACAAGCCCGCTGTATCTACCGTTACTGTTCTTAGGAATGTGGAATCCTTTGCCGCCGTCTTTCAGAATAATCGGTGAGTCATCAATAATAGATGCCGGCTGAATCAGCCCTTGTTCTAGGGCAGGAAGATAAGCAGCAATCGGCTTCATTGCAGAACCCGGTTGTCTCACCATCTGAGTAGCATAGTTCATATTCTCTACGTTAAAATCACGGCCTTCAATCATACCAAGGATTTTCCCGGTTTTATGATCGATCATCATCGATGCCGTTTGTTCAAGACCTTTGTTTTCATCGTAGGCAGAGAAATTGCTTTCATCTTCAGCGATCGAGCGCATCGTTTTGTATACCGTTTTGTTAATTGTCGTATACACCCGGTAACCGCCAGTACGCAGCTGAATCTGAGCCTCTTCCAATTGTTCAGCGGTTGTTTCACCGTTTTCCGAAGCTTCTGGATAAAGTACTTCCATCAGAACCTTCGCAGCTTGGCGTTCCGTTTCAAGCATCAGATAAGGATAAGTATTGTACGCTTTGGCTACTTTTGGTGCAAGCGAAGACTTGATATCAAAAGCAATTGCCTCATCATATTCACTTTGCGTAATCTTACCAAGGGCAAGCATTCGTCCAAGAACACGTTCTTGACGCTCTAGCGCATTATTAAAGTTCTTCTCGTTGAAATCCCCTTTTCCGTTAAAAGCAGAATAAGAAGAGGGGAGCTGCGGAAGGCCTGCTAAATAGGCAGCTTGCGCAATGTTTAGATCATTGAGATCGTTAATATTAAAAATCCCCTTGGCAGCGGCTTTAATGCCATAGACATTATATCCGCTTGAGCCATTTCCGAAAGGAACCTTATTTAGATAGGCTGTTATAATTTCATCTTTCGTTAGAAATCTTTCCAATCGAAGGGACAATAAGATCTCTTTTACTTTTCGGTCCTCTGTTTTGTCCAGATTAAGGAATACTCTTCTAGCTAATTGCTGAGTGAGGGTACTGCCTCCCGTTTGTACGGGTTCGTTTAGTACTCGTTCCTTTACTGCACGAAGTGTTCCTGTTATGTCGACACCTTTATGCTCGTAGAATGAATCATCCTCAATCGATACCACTGCATCTATTACCTTTTGAGGGATATCCTCAAATTCTACAATTCGCCGATCCTCCTCGGTCCGAAGCTGACCTATGGGAGACCCGTCAGCGAAATAAGCAAAGCCCGTCAGTGCATTTTCCCCTATCGCTTGCTCAATTTCAGCTCTTGATCGAACGGGTTCGTCCTTTACAATAGAAGCTATGTAGCCTGTTAGTGCACCACCTGCAAATAGAACACCCATAATGCCTAATATGAAAGCCCACTTCACAAAGCTACCCAGCCTGCGGAAAAAACGATTGCGGGAAGGCTTCTCTTCAGGTTTTTTATTCTGATCATCAACCATCAAATGCTTTCCTCCTTTTAACAGGCATTATTATAGCATAAATTAAGGCATTTGAATCCCCGCAAATGGTGGGAAGGAGCGGAAATTGACATCCTTGCTCAGAATATGTACTTCTAAGACTCTATTTGAGGGTAAATTTGTTGATTTATGGTATAGCATTTACATAAATGAGCGAGCCTAACACAGGAGAAATCTTGCTTAGCCGGCTCCTGTTACAAAAGTGCGATTTTGATAAAGTGAAATAAAAACACCCGAACCATTTATACGGATCGGGTGTTTTCTTGTTCTCATCTGTAGTTTTCTCTCATATAGTAAATCCCCTGGCATAAAGCGCAGGGGATTTAAAGTTTGACTCAGATCTTAACGGTTGTAGAACTCGACGATTTGTTTCTCGTCGATATCTTGAGAAAGCTCAGCACGTTCTGGAAGACGGATAAATCTGCCTTCAAGAGCTGCTTCGTTGTACTCAAGGTAAGCAGGAAGGTGTGAACGATTTGCAATCGCTTCTTTTACAGAAGAAAGGTTGCGAGATTTTTCACGCAGACCAATTACATCACCAATGTTTACAGCGTAAGACGCGATATCTACTTTTTTACCGTTAACAGTAACGTGTCCGTGAGATACCAATTGACGTGCTCCTGCACGGGAGTTAGCAAAACCAAGACGGTAAACCAAGTTGTCAAGACGGCATTCTAGTAGGAACATGAAGTTCTCACCAGCGATACCTTGCATTTTTTGTGCTTTAGCGAACAAAGTACGGAACTGCTTTTCACCCAAACCGTACATGTGACGCAATTTTTGTTTTTCTTGAAGTTGCATACCGTAGTTGCTGATTTTTCTCCGTTGGTTAGGACCATGTTGGCCAGGAGGGAAAGGGCGTTTTGCCAATTCTTTACCTGTACCGCTGAGAGAGATGCCGAGACGACGACTTAATTTAAATTTAGGACCAGTGTAACGTGCCATGTTTAGAGTAACTCCTTTTATTATAAATTATCAGATGGGGCTCTATTTGCGCCGCTTTTTGTTTCGTATTACCTGTTATTTGAGGTATACAACCGATTGAAAAGTTCAGCCGCTGTTCAATCAGCAACAAAGAGCTGTGAGGGTGACACAACGTTACGCCCAAATTTAAGACCATAACAGTCTTGTTCAACAATATATATTATATTAAATTAGAGTACGAAGTCAAGAGAATGACAAAGTAGAATTTCGTCTGTTTTTGTCGATAGGTAATTAGGCCTAAAAAATAGCGCCGATTTCTTTTAAAAAGGTGCAAAGTATCAGTAAAGAGAGTAATATAGATTGTATCTTAAATTTAAGCCATCAAATACTTTAATATTAAAAAGTAAGAAAATAAGATGATCGTAGACACATTCATGTGATATGAATCGACCATGCCTTTTGGACCTGACCCGTTACTTGCTGGGTTACCAAAGGTGCAAAGGAGCGCCTATATGACAGAACAATTACATAGCACTTTTTATAATGCACGTAATGTAAAGAACTCCGACCAAGGCATTCAAACCTTTTCGCCTCCTCTTTTGCGTGAAGAACAAGGTTATTGGAATGAAAAAGAGGAGTGGTTGTATCATCTAGATGTTAGCACTTTTGATTCTGCGTATAATGATCGTTTGCTCCGTGAGGCTTTTAAGGAGTGGAATCATGAGGTTCAGGGTATTCCTTCTCTAAAGGAGTCAATGTTTTCACTGTGGAACAGTAATAAATTATGTGTGGCTAAAAGCGGAGAACTCTTTTCTCCTATAAAAGAAGCAGTATTTCAAGTACTAGAGCAAGTAGATACAGATATCATGCTTTATCCACAGCAGTCCGTAGTTTCAAAATGTAAGCATTACCGGTTATATACCATTCCGCTGCAGACGCGGCTTGAAGGAAAACAGCTTGGTGTTTTGTGCGTCGCTGTACCAGAAATAAGAGAGGGTATCCTCGAAGTGTTAGAAGCGGCAAAGCTTTTTTTTCAGTCTATTTTTTACCGCCATTTTGAGCACCATTTTCTATCCGATTTGCTGCATATTCATAAAACAACAGAAAAAGAAAATAGAAGACGTTCCATTCTATTTCAAATTGTACAGCGGATGCACGATCGAATGGATGTTCAGACCGTTTTACAAGAGGTGTTTGAAAGCGTAGCTTTTCTGTTCCCGACAGCTCGTCTGACACTATACATGTCCCAAGATGGAATTACAGAAGATCCGCGAATTAAACCGCTGCATTTACAAGGGCAGTACAACCCAGTATGTGCTATGGCTTATACAGAAGAAAGAATGATTTCTCAGCCGCTTGGGCTGGAAAAATACGAATTTGGGATTCCTTTTAGAGGGAAGCAGGGGACATATGGTGTTTTTCATATTGAAACTCCCAAAGAAGTAATAAAGGATGTAGATATCCAGCTAATCGTCATGATGGCGGATACGGCTGGAACTGCTTATGAGAATGCCAAGATGCATCAGCAATCGAACACACTCATTCAAGAACTTCGAATGATAGATGAGTTAACCAAAAAAATTAATCAGAGTTTGCAGCTAGCAGATATTTATGAATATGCTGTGCAGCAGCTAATGCGTATTTTTAAGGCAAAAGCCTGCTGTATCCTGAAGCTTGATCCGGAAGATCAGCAGTTCCGTGTTCTGAATTCGACGCTGTCTTCATTAGGACAAGAGAAATACTCGCTCAGCGGGATCAGCGGAGAGGTATATCGTACTGGAGAACCTGTTATCATTTTTGACTATGAGAAACATATCGGCCCGAGCTCTATGTTTATGGAAATCACAAACTCCAAGTCTATGATGGCTGTACCTTTACGCATAAACGGACAGGTAGAAGGCGCTATTTTAGTAACACATCAGAATAAACAGTTTTTTTCTTACGATAACTTTCGTTTCATGGATATGCTGGGTGTTCATATTGGACTTGCTGTTACGAATGCTACTCTTCATGCCGAAGTAAAGAGACTGGCAACATTCGACGCGTTAACGGGTTTATACGTAAGGCATTATGTGGACCGAATGATAGAAGAAAGACAGAGTAGTGACTTTTGTGGTTCACTGATCGTCATTGACCTGGATGATTTCAAGCGAGTAAATGATTCTTATGGTCATCAGATCGGCGATCAAGTACTTACCCAGGTAAGTGCCGTTATTCGCGAAAATGGAGGTCCAGAAGACCTATGTGCCAGATGGGGCGGGGAAGAGATGGCCATTTATTTACCTCAGGTCAGTGCGCAGCAAGCGCTCTTTATTGCAGAGAACATCCGGGTGCAAATTTCTAAGCGGACTTCTCCAACAATTACGGTATCCTGCGGAATTGGGGAATGGTGCTGGCTTGATGATCAGGTCAGTGTTGAATCGCTGTTCTACCGTGCAGATATGGCTTTATATGAAGCGAAGAACAGCGGTAGAAATCGGGTATGTATAGAGAATAAAAATAGGAACAGATAAGGAGCGCTTCCTTTAAAAAGGAGGACGCTCTTTTTTATGGATACAAGTCGTACACGTAGGCCAACCTAACAATTAATGAGGAAAGGTTGGGTTGGTATGTGTAGATCATTATATCGTTTCTTGATGGCAATCATATGCACCGCTGTTCTGTCCTTGGGATCGGGCTGTGCTTACAGGTATCAGGAGGACCCGAAAGAAATCTTTCAACGTGCATTAACAGGGTTAGCTGGTAAAGAAGAGATGATGTTTCGAGGAAAAGCGGCCATTCGAACGGATGATCATGGATTATTTGATACGGAATATCAGTATTCAGGTACGCTCAAAAATCATAATGAGGTCGTTATTGAGAGTTATTTATCTCCAAAATCTCCAAGCAGTACCGACACAAAAACAAGGTCACTCACTTTGAAAAGGGTGAATAAAGAGTGGAAAGCGGAGTCTTTAGATGGGACAAAACCACCTTTAGCGCGCTGGAATCCGGTAGCCCAATTAGAAGCTATTGAACAAACGAAAAACAAAACGTTTCGTACGGAGTATGGTGTCCCAAGAGGGAAACAAATGATTAGAATTGAACTTGAAGGTGAAGAAGCAGTAATGTATCTGAGTAATCAGCTTGAAGAGGAAATGCAGGAACTTCAGAGTGAGCTTCCGGCTCTCACGAGTACGGTTCCTAATGATAAACGCAGTAAATGTTTGAAGGAACTAAATACCCTCTATGAACAGCAGAAAAGTCAGCTGGAAGATTATCTGACAAGGGCACAAGCTACACTCGTATATCATCTGCTCATTGATAAAAGAACGAATCTTCCCCTGAGATTGTCTTCTGAAAGTGAGATCCGTTACGAGGAAGCAGAAGGAGCCCCTAAAAAGGAACTTCTTGTGACGGATGTATATTTTGATCATTATAAGTAACTGAATTCTGACATGAAGTATTCCATCAGACAAACTGCATGATACAATGGAAATGTTAGACAACGGTAGAAGCTTTACTACATGAAGGAGGCAACATATAACGATGAAAGATCCAAGAATTCAAAAACTTGCTCAAAATTTGGTTGGATATTCTGTAAATGTACAACCAGGAGAAAATGTTCTTGTGGAGATGATCGGCTCAGAACGCGACCTGCTGAATGCCATTATTGAAGAAATCGGTAAAGCCGGCGGTAATGCATTTGTTCAGCTGACTGATAAAACGGTACTTCGTTCCATGCTGATGGGTGCAACAGAAGCACAGCTGAAAACATGGGCAGAGATTGACTTGAAGCGCATGGAACTTATGGATGGATACATCGGAATCCGCGCTGGTGAAAATGCGAATGACCTCGCTGATGTGCCTGAAGAAAAAATGAAAATGTACAATGCACTCTATTCACACCCTGTACATAGCGAAGAGCGCGTGAAGCGTACGAAGTGGGTAGTTCTGCGTTATCCGAACGCAAGTATGGCGCAGCTTGCCAACACAAGTACAGAAGCTTTTGAAGATTTTTATTTCAAGGTATGTAATTTGGATTATGCCAAAATGAACAATGCACAAGATCCCTTGGCTGAACTCATGCGCAAAACCGATAAAGTCCGCATTGTCAGCCCCGGAACTGATCTTCATTTCTCCATTAAATCCATTGGAGCAGAAAAATGTGCGGGAGAGAAAAATATTCCGGATGGAGAAGTATACAGCGCACCCGTTCGCGATTCGGTAAATGGAACAATCAGCTATAACACACCTACGTTATACAATGGGATTACATTTGAGAATATTAAATTCCGTTTTGAGAACGGTAAGATTGTAGAAGCTACAAGTACTGATACGAAACGACTCAATGAAATTTTGGACACAGATGAGGGTGCACGTTACATCGGTGAATTTGCGATTGGATTTAATCCGCATATTCTGCACCCGATGAAAGACATCCTGTTTGATGAAAAGATTGCAGGAAGTCTTCATTTTACGCCAGGGCAGGCATATGATGTAACAGATAACGGAAACACTTCATCTATTCACTGGGATCTGGTACTTATTCAGCGTCCAGAGTACGGCGGTGGAGAGATTTATTTTGATGATGTTTTGATCCGTAAAGATGGAATTTTTGTCATCCCCGAACTGCAAGGACTGAATCCTGAAAACTTGGTTTAAAACAAACGTTGCTAACAAGTAAATGGAAAATGTAGTTGCTAAGAAAGCGGATTCAATGTATATTGTTAGTGGTTATAAAGAGTAGAATATTCTTACACTAGACGGAGGGATTCCTATGTCGAACAATAACGCGGCAGTGGTGGAGATTGCGCAAACGGCTAGCAAATTCGCTTCTTCCATCGTACTCCACTCTGACACAAAGTACATTGATGTGAAGAGCATTCTGGGACTGTTTACCACGCTTGTTGGCGGAAAAAATTATGAACTTCATGTTCATGGACCAGATGCAGATGCAGCGAAGAAAGAGTTATCCGAAGTATTCGAAAAACATGGACTTACTGTTTCGCTTGCAACAGAATAACAGCAATACAGCAGTAAAAGCATCTTTGCCAAATTTGGCAAAGATGCTTTTTTTAGATGCTTCTTGTATTGAGAACGGTTTTCGTCTAATATTAAGATTAGATTGTTGTACAAGATTCTGGACGTAGGGGGGAAGAGTGCATGACTTCATCAGATCTGCAAGAACAACTTAATTCCAAAGCAATTCGTCTTCTTGAAGAAGATGCATATAAAATAGAAAAACTGATTCAAGTTCAGATGGAGAATCTGGCAACCCGTTATTGCCCTCTCTATGAGGAAGTACTGGATACGCAAGTGTTCGGATTTTCAAAAGAAGTCGATTTTGCAGTGCGTGCAGGTCTTCTTCCGGTCGATACAGGTAAACAGTTGGTAAACAACCTTGAACGTAATCTTGCTGTCCTGTACGAGGCACTTAATAAAAAAGGAAACCAGGAGTAAGCTCCTGGCATCTTTTCATAGAAGCATGCAGATTGGTGATGCATGCTTTTTTTGTATATAAGCCTAAATTAAGAAGAATGATACACCAAGAATAGCATAAACAGCCATAAGAAGAAGCCCTTCGTACCAGTTGGTGGATCCATCTTGAATAATCGATTTGGAGATAAATACGGCAACGCCAATGGCTACGAGTTCAATCGTAGTAAATACGATGTCCATGGTGTTTCCAAAAAAGAAACTAGTGAAGACGAGTACGGGTGCAACAAACAACGCGATTTGCAAACTGCTGCCTACTGCAATCTCAACAGCTGCTCCGATTTTGTTTTTCATAGCGAGCAGGACTGCTGCACTGTGTTCAGCAGCGTTTCCTACGATCGCTACCAGGAATGCACCGACAAAGATTTCACTAAGACCAAATCGAACAGTCAGGGTTTCCAGTGTTCCAACAAGCCATTCACTGACAAAAGCAACCATTACTGTAGCGAGTACAAGATAAGCAATTGATTTTTTCTTAGACCAAGCAGGCTCCTCATGATCTTCTCCTTCAGCAACGTTCTCTGTAAGGATGTCTTTATGTGTAATCATCGAGAAAATGATCCAAGCAATATAGCTAACAATAAGAATACCAGCTACAATGAGACTCAAGGTTTCGGTTTGAGGGACAGTAATTGTATGCGTATTAAAGAATACAGCCGGGACAAACAGTGCGATTACGGCAACAATCATGAGAGAACCGTTCATTCCCGCAAGGGATTGGTTGAAATTCTGAACCTTGAATTTGGTGCCTCCGAGAAAGATGCTAAGACCTAGCACAAGCAGTAAATTACCGATAATGGAACCGGTCAAACTTGCTTTGACCATGTCATAAAGACCTTCTTTAACGAGAAAGATAGCAATAATAAGTTCGGCTGCATTTCCAAAAGTGGCATTGAGAAATCCGCCTAATCGTTCCCCTGCATAGTGAGCTACATTCTCTGTGGCTTTTCCTAAAAATCCAGCGACAAAGACTACCGCGACGGCGGATAGGACAAACTGAATAAGCGGGTCAAAGTGAAGGTAATGGGAAACCGCACTTAGTAAAAATGTAATGATCAGCAGCGAGGTTCTAACTTTACTCATATGTTGTCTCCTTTTTTCTAACGTTTCATTTGTAAGAACGAAGTTAGATCCGAATTCATAACTATATTCCCCCTTTCCTATGTAATATGAAACATCTGATATGATACATTTGATATAATGCTGAATTATGAAATTGTTTTCATTGCCTAAGCAGTTAGATGGCACTTTTATTTGCAATTTGGGGGGCAGAAGCATTAAAATATCTTATAAAGAAGCAAAGGAGGATATGGCATGTCAGAACAGCTAAAAATCGAAACAGGCGACATCCGGATATCCAATGATGTTGTAGCAAAAATTGCTGGCCTTGCAGCGTTAGAAACTCCGGGGATTGCAGCAATGTCTGGAGGTTTATCTGAAGGCTGGGCCAAACGCCTCAGCGGAAAAAATGTGCAAAAGGGTGTCACTGTAGAAGTAGGATCAACGGAAACAGCCATTGATCTCCGTATTATTGTTCTTTACGAGACACCTATTCACGAAGTATCCCGGATGCTTCAGCAGAATGTACGTGAGGCAGTAGAAAGTATGACAGGTCTTCGAGTTGTTGAAGTGAACGTGAAGGTAGAAGGTGTTTCCTTCCGAGGCGACGAGCAATAAGATGCAAATCTTATCTTACAATGTTTGATCTTACCTATCATAATGGATGGCATAAAAGCCGCATAAAGAAGGACAGTCTCGGTAATACCGAGACTGTCCTTCTTTTATTACCTGGATCGTGAACTGCGTCGTTTTTGCGTATTCCGCGTGACAAGAGCAGGGGATGGTCGTTCTTCCGTTACCGTTCGAACAGATTTAACCGTCTCTTGCGATGTTTCCAAATTGTTTTCCCGGGAAATACTAAGCATGATCCCGATACTTGTCATCGTTACGAGCAAAGAGGTTCCCCCAAAGCTGATAAAAGGAAGAGTTACCCCTGTAACAGGGATCGTTTGAGTCACTCCGCCGATATTGATGAAGGCCTGAATCGCAATAAGCCCCATAATTCCGACGCCAACCAGTGTCCCGAAGATGTCCTTGCAGCGAAGTGCAATCGTAAACCCACGCCAGATAAAGTAAACATAAATAATGAGGAAAATAGTAGTGCCGATGAATCCGAGTTCTTCGCCGATGACAGCAAAGATAAAGTCATTAAATGCATTGGGTAGATAGTGAAGCTTAATTACCCCTTGGCCAATTCCTGTACCCGTAAAGCCGCCTGTTCCGATGGCGGTAAGTGAGTTCACCAGGTTGTAAGAATCTCCAGTCTTATCATGAAACGGATCGAGAAAAGATTGAAATCGTGCCAGCTTATAACTGTATGAACTTCCGGATACATTCCCGGACATTAAATCCACTAGATAACCAGCACCCATGACAATGGCCGCGCCAAGAATGAGCAGTCCGATGGAACCCATGATGTGCTTCATACTTGCCCCGCCTGCGTAAATAATGAGGCCGCAGGTGGCAACGAGAATAAAGGTAGAACCAAAGTCAGGTTGCAGCATGATGAGTCCCGCAACAAAGCCGACAATAATCATCACCGGGATATATCCGGTTTTGAGGTCTCGGAAACGCTCTCCTTTTTTAGTAATAAGCGCAGATAAGTATAGAATGATTGATATTTTGGCAATCTCGGAAGGCTGTAAAGTCGCAAATCCAAGGTTAAACCAACTTCTTGCTTTGTTGATTTCTACTCCGACGAATAGAACGGCAACGAGCATCAGAATGGTAATAAAAAATAAAGGTTTATATAATTGCTTGTATTTTGCAAAAGGAATATTCATAGCAACAAACATGCCTATAACGCCGAGTATGGCATATACCGCTTGTCTTTTCGTGTAGTAAAGTGCGTCAAAGTTGAGTTTTTCAGACATGAGGGCAATGCTGGAACTCGAGCTGTAAACCATAACCAGTCCGAAACCGGTAAGCAGCAAGGTGAGGATCAGCAGCTGATAATCAGGCAAACCTTTTCTCTGAGGCCTAGCTGTATTTTTTTTCATAGCATTCATAGTGCCTAAGCTTCAAGCAGTTCCTTAAGCTCTTTTATTTTCTCATTCGCTACATTCAGAACAGGAGAAGGGATTTCACTCTCATACTCTAGTCCATGGGGGAATGTCGCTCTTCCGATATAAACAGCTTCTACCGAAAGAATGGTGTCTGGTTTCTCTAGTTTGCCCTCGATTGCCCGTGTATTAATACGTAAGAAATATTCGTTTTTTGTCTTGTTGTCCTCAATTTTGTAGTCGTATGTAGCGCGGTAATATTCCCACTGCCAACGAATAAATCCGACTTTCTCGGCACTTTCGTCCATGTATGCCAGATCACTTTTTAAACCGTCCAGGCCTGTGTTTTCAAATATCATTGACGACCATACCTCCTATAAATAAAATCTCCCTTACATTTCTAGTTTCATATTAGTATGTTTCCTCAGCATGTGCAAGCTTTCCATAACCTTCCATTTCATATCGTTTACATATAAATTCTGCTACAATTAAATAAGAAAACATTTGAAGGGGTGGAGAGCGTGAGAATAGAGCATACCTATGAAGAATGGAACGGCAAGATGATAGAGTGGAGACGTCATCTTCACCAGCATCCGGAGCTTTCTTTTCAGGAGTCCGAAACATCAAAATTTATTGCTGAACATCTAGGTTCATTCGGCCTTGAAGTCGTTACAAATGTCGGAGGACATGGTGTTATTGGGATTCTGCGTTCAGGACGTCCTGGACCTGTAGTGATGCTTAGAGCAGATATAGATGCGCTTCCTATTCAAGATGAAAAGTCAGTTCCTTATAAGTCTCAAGTTGATGGTGTAATGCATGCCTGCGGTCACGATGGACATACATCAACGCTGCTGGCAACGGCCGGTTATATGAGTGAGCATATAGATGAGTTTATCGGTGAGATCAGGTTTTTGTTTCAACCCGCAGAAGAGCTTCTTCCGGGAGGTGCAGTGAAGGTAATTGCTAGCGGTGCATTGGAAGAGGTAGATGTGATTTATGGCATTCATTTATGGTCTCCGATGCCTGTAGGTACTTATGCCAGCACTCCTGGGGCTATGATGGCTGGTGCTGATGACTTCTATATCGAGCTGAAAGGTAAAGGAGGACATGGCGGTGTACCTCATGCAAGTATTGACAGTATTGTTGCTGGATCTGCGCTCGTGCTTCAGATGCAGAGTATAGTGAGTCGTTCAGTTGACCCGCTTCAGCCGGCTGTGCTCACCATTGGAACCATTCAGGCAGGGGCTGCTCAGAATGTGATTGCCGAAACCTATAAAATAAGTGGAACGGTCCGCACCTTTGATGAAGAAACAAGATATATCATAAGAGAACGTATACATACATTAACGAATCAGATCGCTGCCGCGTACGGCGCAGAGGCGGAGATCAAATACTTGATGGGTTATCCGCCCGTCATTAATGATGAGAAGGAAGCAGAACGGTTCTTCAAGGTAGTTTCTGAAGAGTTCGGCACAGAGCGGGCAAGCGTATCGCCGAAGATGATGCCTGCTGAAGATTTTGCGTATTATTTAAAAGAGAAACCAGGTTGTTTCATGTTTGTCGGTGCAGGAAATGAACAATTAGATGCCGTATATCCGCATCATCATCCGAGATTTGATTTTGATGAAACTGCAATGCTGGATGCCATGAAACTATTTATTCAGATCACGAAAAATTACCTAAAAGAATACGACGATAGGACATAAGATAGGACAGGACATAAGATGATTTAGTTCAAGAGAGGAAGCGAATGCGACTTGTTTATTTGGGTATTCTAACAAAAGAGCACGATCCAGGAGTTGTTAGATCTAATAGATGAGGAGCAGGCGTTAATGAATAAAAATGTTTCTGATGTAATGTCCACGAATGTGATTCCGGTGTCACTGGACAAGCATGTATATGATGTTGCACTGAATATGAAAGAACATGATACGGGGTTTATTCCAATTGTAGAAACAGAAGATCATCGTAAGCTAGTAGGGGTTGTAACGGACCGTGATCTTGTGCTACGCGGAATTGCCTCAAAAAATCCGGGTTCTACGAAAGTAAGAGAAGTAATGACTGCGGACGTGCATACCGTAAATTCTACAGCTTCTATTGATGAGGCGGCAAAACTGATGGCAGCGCATCAAGTTCGCAGACTGCCTGTCGTTGATAATGGAGAACTCGTGGGGATCTTGTCCCTGGGCGATATCGCAACGGAGTCTTCGTCTCAGAATCATGCTGGCAGTGCGCTTACCGACATTTCTGAACCTTCTCATTAATATTTGGGAACGAGCCGAGAGTCCTGTATACTATGATAAATAAGAAAAAGTTCATTTTCACCTGATGGGTGAGAGATGAACTTTTTTCTTTGTATTTTAAGTTAGATTAGAGATCCAGAGATCCATGATGGATATAAACACACGCTTGAAAGGAAATACTGGATATAAAGGAGGTAAACACCAATGAACTCACATCATGCATGTATTGTACAGCGTGACTTTACCATTTTGCTGGAGACAGCTCATCCTCAGTCTGAAAAAGCGAGAGAACTCATTCTTCCTTTTACGGAGCTGACCAAGAGTCCTCCTGCTTTTCATACATACAAAATAACGCCGCTTACGTTATGGAGCGCCGCTGCCTTAGGTTATTCCGCTGATGAGATTCTAAGCAGATTAGAGTCCGTATCCCGCTGGAATGTACCCGCATCGCTTACTCAAGAGATCAGGCAGCTTATTGAAAAATACGGTAAGTTGACCCTGCAAACGGACGCGCGGTCAGAAGATTTTCGGCTGGTGAGTGAAGATACGGACCTGCTCGGAGAAATTCTAGCACATCCATCACTAACTGCTTATGAGCTCAGCAGGTTATCGGATACCGAACTGAAAGTGCTTGGAAAGTACCGAGGACTGTTGAAGCAAGAACTTACGAGACTCGGTTACCCGGTAATGGACCTTGCAGGATATAAACACGGAAGCCCGCTTTCTTTTCAGTGGAGAAATACAGACAGTACGCTACATAACAAACCCTTTGAACTCCGAGATTACCAGAGAGAAGCAGCGACTGCTTTTGAAGGGAAAGATGGCTTTGGTGGAAGTGGAATCCTTGTTCTGCCTTGTGGAGCAGGGAAGACGATTATCGGCATGGCGGTTATGGAACGTCTACAGACGGAAGTGCTTATTCTGACATCAAATACGACTTCGGTAAGGCAATGGATTCGTGAGATTGAGCAGAAGACAACGATTCCATCTGCATCGATTGGTGAATATTCTGGTCATAGTAAGGAAGTCAAGCCAGTGACGGTGGCAACCTATCAGATTATGACGCATCGCAAATCGAAGGAAAGTGAGTTTACGCATATGAAGCTGTTCGGAGAACGCAGCTGGGGACTCATTATTTATGATGAGGTTCATCTTTTACCTGCACCGGTGTTCAGAGCTACTGCGGATATCCAAGCGACCAGAAGACTCGGGCTTACCGCCACGCTTGTTAGAGAAGACGGCCGGGAGGAGGATGTATTTTCGCTCATTGGACCTAAACGTTATGAATTACCTTGGAAGGAGCTCGAACAGGAGGGCTGGATTGCAGAGGTGAATTGTAACGAGGTGCGTGTTCCCATGTCCGATGAACTTAAGGAAGCCTATATGTACGCGGAGAGCAGACAGAAGTTCCGATTAGCAGCAGAGAATCCAGCTAAGGTTAATGTGGTAAAAAGGCTGCTTGCTCTACACCCAAAAGTCCCTGCGCTCATCATCGGGCAATATGTTGGACAATTGAAGGCCATGGCTAAAGAACTTGGTGTCCCGCTCATTACAGGAGCAACAAGTGAACAGGAGCGTACGAGGCTGTATACTGCTTTTCGTGAAAAAGAAATTACAGTGTTAGTGGTTTCGAAAGTAGCCAATTTTGCTGTTGATCTGCCGGATGCTGCGCTGGCGATTGAGATTTCGGGCAGTTTCGGTTCACGTCAGGAAGAAGCTCAGCGGCTAGGACGCATCTTGCGGCCCAAAGAGGGAGATAACCGTGCTTATTTTTATACGCTGGTCTCGGAAAATACAAAAGAACAGGATTTTGCTCTAAAAAGACAACTCTTTCTAATAGAACAAGGATACGAATATCATGTAACAGACGAAAAGGAGGTTGCCTCCGGTTGAAGAATGAAAAAACGACAACATCATTAGAAGATGTAGAATGGTCAGCGAATGAAGCTCAATTTCTACAGGCTGCATTTTTAGAGTTCGGCGGAAATCCATTTCAAATGGAGAAACTTAAAAGCTTATTTGCTGGGAAAATGAGCGGACTTGAGGTGGATCTTGCATTATATGGTTTGCGTAAAAAGGGCTCAATCGATGCTGCCAAAAAAACATGGGGAGAACATATTTACTTTATCCCTTTCCGGCATCATTACTTTTTGACAGAGAAATATGTGCTGCCCTTATTTGTTGATGAAATGGATGGAATGAGTGATATTTCACCCAGCTCATCTGGAAACATACAAGTTGCTATGGAAGCAAGACCAAACATTGCAGGGGAAATACTTCACCTGCTGTCTTACATTGCGATTCACGGTGTTCCGCTGACAGCAAAAGGGACGATACATAAAAAAGCGATATCCAAAATTGAAAATATAACGGTATTAAAAAGTTCGGATTTTCAATTGTTGAAATTATCCTATGCCCATCCGGAGATATATCCTGTACAAGTAGCCGTGCTTCTAGATTTAGTGTTTACGCTCGGACTCGCTAAGAAATACGAGGCAGAAATCGGACTGGACGAATCCTACGTTAGCCGCTGGGTGCAGTTAGATAGGAATCAAATGGAGAGAAATATCTATACTGCCATTATGGAGCGCTATAGCGCGGGAGAAGCTGGATTACAGCATTATCGCTATCTGTTGACCCTACTTAGCCGGAAAGATGCCGGGAAGTGGCTGAGCATAGATCAGATCTGTCGGCGGTTTGTACAGGCCCGTATCATTGATGAACAAGATCTTTCTGAATTCCAAAGTTATGCAATAGGATGGGTCACGTTGCTCGCTGCGTTTGGTTATGGAGATACAGGAAAATCTACAGCTTCGGATGAGACTTTATACTTCCGGTGGACGAATCCTATCCATTATAAATCGGAGGATACGGAGCAGTATATAGAGCAATATACAGAGCCAGCTATCTATGTTCAGCCCGATTTTGAAGTGATTGTTCCTCCAGATGCGCCTTATTCTATAAGGTGGATGTTAGAAGGCTGTGCAGACCTTACAGTGCGAGATCATATGACCATCTATAAGCTGACGCGAGAGCGACTCAGTGAAGGTGCAGAAGTGGGGATTACTCCCTCCTTGGTGCTTACATGGCTGACTCGGTATGCACAAGGATCGATTCCTGAGAATGTTCTCTTGGCACTGAAACAATGGGGAAGTGAACTCGGAAGAACTTCTTTTTCCCAAGTTATACTGCTGAGCACAGAAAATAAGCAGGATGCAGATCAAATTGAATCATATCCATCCTGGAATGGGTCTTTACAAAGAATTGGGCCGCTGCATTTCGTACTGGAGCGTGACAAATTGACGGAAGTAAGAAAGCGACTAACGCTGATGGGGCTCACCCCGGCGAAGGCAGTTAAAGGAATCGATACAGAAGAACGGAGTTATCCGGCTGTTTCGATAGAAGACGAGGTCATGCTGTCCTCTGTAGAGGAGAATCCATTTATCCATTTTAATGAAGAAGGAAGGCAGGGATTTGTATACACAGGCCGAAACCTGCATTACTATGAAGGGGTCCGGGAGGATCGGGATGAGGCCTCGATTATGCCAGACATAACAGAAGTACCGAAGATGTGGGTAAGTGAATGGAGAGAGTACCATCCATCTACAGCGAAACAGCTGGTACAGCAGGCCATCAACTGGTGCACCCGAATGGGAGTGGAGTTGGAGGGAGAGAGGCAGGAGTTCATTCCAGAATCAATTGGAAAAGGTGAACCATGGTCCGTAAACGGTTGGCTGCTTCCTGATCCATCTAGAAAAGTAGCTGAGCAGCGTACACTTGTGCCTGCTGAATGGACAAATCTCATCCTAATTTTACCAGTTTAAGTAAAATCCTGAGAGGGTTTAGGAACAAAACTCTTCTTATGAACAATCGGGTATGTTATGATAGGTTATAGTCCACTCTTCGTATTTTCAGGAGAAGTGGAACTTTATTATAGATCGGGATGAATTTCATGAGCGTATCTGAACTTAACACGGTCGATATGGCCCAAGTGTTGACTTACGCCTATGAACTAGGTGATATGATCAACGAATCCACGTTGGTTTCAGATTATTTATATTGGAAAGAGCGGGTTCAGTCGAATCCAGAAATACAAGATTGGGTACGTAAGCTGGAAGATAAGAAGGAATTGTTTGCTGAAACCCAGCGTTTTGGCCATTTCCATCCAAACTTCCACAGTGCCAAGGATGAAGTGAAGGCAGTAGAAGATAAGCTGGACACTTTTGAAGAAGTGATTCGTTTTAAAGAAGCGGAGCAACAGCTCGACAGCCTGCTCCATCAAATGTCTGAAACGATTGCTTTCTCTGTATCAAGCACAATTAAGGTACCAAGTAATAACCCATCACCAAAAGGTGGATGCGGCGGCGGTGGAAGCTGCGGTTGCGGAGGTTAATATGTATAGAATCGCTTACCAGAATGGAATTCTGGTAAGAGGATTTTGCAATAGATAGAAAGAGATGCAAATCCTACTAAAGAGGTGAAATTCGCATGTTCGCGGAACGAACAGGATATATCATATGGGTAAGTGATGTAAAAGCAGCGCGCAACTTAGACAAGTATGGAACCGTACATTATATTTCTAAAAAAATGCATTATGTCGTAATGTATGTGAATGCGGAACGCGCGGAAGATATAATGAAGAACGTACGTAAACTCTCTTATGTACGTAAAATAGAACGATCTTATCGTAATGAAATTAAGACGGAGTATAGTAAAGATGTTCCGGATAAGACCAGCTTTTATGGCGGTATCGGTTAACGAATGCTAGGTATATGCTGACTTTTTGAATAGATTATAGATTGGAGCGGCCTGCCTTTGGTCGCTCCTGTTATTTTATATGAGTATGAATAAATAGTGCTAGTGACTTAGCTCTGCTATTCAAAATTACAGGATTTAGGATTTATGGAGACAGGATCTTAATTTTCAACTTGAGATTCCGGGACTAATGATGTAATATATTGGATAAATATGTAGATAGAAAGACCTATCTTGTGGAGAGTGATATCCCATGCGTGACAAGTTAATGCAGCGTTGGAGCACCTATGAACCTTTTTTTGTGGCTTTGGGTGATAAAAGAGTGGCTGACATTGTCATAACGAACCATGCGAAACTTCGATATGTTGACCGAGTCAGACAAGATAATAATGATTTTGAGAACATTGCAGCATGGCTTTGGGAATGCCTCAAACAGAACAGGATCTCACCTTACTATCGAAATGAACAAGATGTATATTTAATTGATGGCGATCTTGTCGTGGTTGCGGAATTCGCAGAATTACCCGGTGAATATGATATTACAGGTAATCCCCTTCACAAAATGATTATTGTAACGTTTCTTGGAAGAATGTCGGAGACGATGGAACTTCGAGATCTCAAAACTTATTATTCCTGGTTGCGTCATTCCAGGCGCATGACACTGGTCAAGAACAGCCGTAAACGTAGATAAGCAGGACTTTATTGTAAATGTAGTAAAGAAGGTTTGTAAATGTAGTAAAGAAGGTGTGCAGAAGCTGCACACTTTTTTTTGGTATAATTCGGTTACAATAAGAGGAAGGCCAGGGAGGGGAGTATCGATGAATTTCCACCAATTACATATCTTTTATACAGTTGCGGAAAAAGGGAGTTTCTCGGCAGCCGGTCAAGCTTTACATATGACGCAGCCTGCGGTTACGATGCAAATTCAATCACTTGAAGATTATTTCGGAACCAAATTAATTCATCGTTCTACTAAAAAGATAGAGCTTTCAGAAGCAGGTGAGGCCCTGCTTCCTTATGCACTGAGAAGTATGGAGTTATTTCGTGAAACGGATGAAGCGGTAGCCGCCTACACAGACAGGCTGCAGGGACGTCTATTAATTGGAGCGAGCCTAACCATCGGTGAGTATGTACTACCTAGACTGCTCGGACCTTTTGGCAAGAAGTATCCGGATATCTCAATCGTGATGAATGTAATGAATACCACACAGATTGTTGAAGGAATTATGAAAAACCAATTGAACTTTGGCATGATTGAGGCACCGCTGTCTCATCCAGATCTTATTGTAGAGCCAGGGATGCATGATGAATTGAAACTGATTGTTCCTGCACAGCATCCCCTCGTTCTTTTGCAAGAGGTAAAGCTTGAAGATATCCTGGAGTATCCATTTATCGTAAGAGAAAAAGGATCGGGAACGAGACAAGTGATGGAAGATGCGATGAAAGATAAAGGGATTGAACCATCGAGTCTAAATACTGTCATGGAACTAGGCAGTACGGGGGCTATTAAATCTGCGGTGGAAGCGGGTGTGGGAATTACGATTATTTCACCCTATTCTGTGAAGCATGAAGTGGCGCTCGGCCTTGTAAAAGTGCTTGATTTAAAAGATATTACATTCTCACGGGAATTCTATGAGGTATATTCGAAGTCTTCCATGTTACCCATCTCAGCCGTTACTTTTTTGAATTATCTGAAAAAGTATGCTCAGGATTTAGACGTGATCGGCAGGATAGGACAAAGCACATCTTAAGATTTGTTTTCTAGAATCCGTGTATATTGTATAAAGCATGACAAAGCATTGGAAAGGAGGCATTCGTATGAATAAAGAAAAAGAAACTGTGAATGTAGAACTTTTGAATGGAAAATGTGATCTTCACACGCATAGCCAGGCATCGGACGGAATGCAGCCGTCTTCAGAAAATGTACGCATCGCTTCTAACAAAGGTCTTGCTGCTGTTGCGATTACAGATCATGATACGGTGGCAGGCGTAGAAGAGGCACTTGCAGCGGGCGAGGAATATGGAATCGTGGTTGTTCCTGGTGTTGAGATCAGTACTAGACTTGAGGGAAAAGAAATTCATGTGCTTGGGTACTACGTGGATATAAATGACGCTGAATTTCTCAACAGACTGGAAACCCTGCGCAGAACCCGTGAGGAGCGGAACATCCTTATTCTAGAAAAGTTAAATGAGCTTGGGCTCGTCATTTCAATGGAAGACGTCATTCGAGAGATGGGTCGACCGCTGGAAAAGGATGAAACTGTTGGGCGTCCACATATTGCGGATACGCTTGTAGCAAAAGGATATGTAAGTGATATGCGGGAAGCTTTCGATCTTTATTTAGCAGAAGGTAAACCGGGATTTGTCAGTGTTCCGCGGGTGACACCAGAAGATGCATTTGCCTGGATTAGAGCTGCAGGCGGTACGCCGGTGCTTGCTCACCCTGGACTTTATGGCGACGATGAACTCGTTCGAAAAATAATTGAACATGGTCATCCGGCGGGGATTGAAGTTTACCATTCAGATCACGGTCCCGAAGAGGAAAAGCGATATCTTGCAATGGCTGAGCAGTACGGCCTGATAGTAACAGGCGGTTCTGATTATCATGGTTCGAGACAAGGAGTTGTATTCCACGGGGATCTCGGCAGCGTGACCGTAAGTGCTTCTGTTCTCAGTCAACTACAGGAGCAGAGTTCTGAAAAATAAAAAATGGCAAAAACCCTTAGACTAGCTAACGGGTCTTTTGCCGCCAAAAAGCAGCGTTCGCTATCGTATAGGGAACGCTGCTTTTTGATTCTTCTTTTTTAAAAATAGTAAGGTAAGATCAATTCTTAATGTGGCTAGGCAACCGTTTAATTAGCTCTTCACTCGGTGTAACAAACAGTGTTTTTTGATTATCGTAAATCACAAAACCGGGTTTTGCACCGCTCGGTTTTTTCACATGACGGATGGTTGTATAATCCACAGGCACACTGCTTGATTCTTTGGCCTGGCTGTAATAAGCCGCAATCATGGCCGCTTCTTCCAAGGTCTGCTCAGAGAAGGAGGTGGAACGAATGACAACGTGTGAGCCCGGGATGTCTTTGGTATGAAGCCATGTGTCATTAGAACTTGCCAGACGATTCGTCAAGTATTCATTTTGCAGGTTGTTTTTGCCTACGTAAATTTCGGTACCATCCGAAGACGTGAACACTTGCAGAGAAGGAAGTTGATTCTTCTTTTTCTTTTTTTTATTTCCTTTTTTATTACGGTCCCGAAGATATCCTTCAGAGACCAGTTCTTCCCGAATCTCTTCGACATCGTTTATGGATGCAGAAGCCAGCTGCTGTAATAAGTTGTCCATGTACATGATCTCTTCGCGCGTTTTGATCAGCTGCTCCTCAATGATCTGCAGGCTGTTTTTGTATTTATTGTATTTCTTAAAATAACGCTGAGCATTATCGGATGGAGTCAGAAGCGGGTCCAGCGGGATGCGTACTTCCGCTTGATTTTCATCATAGAAATTCGTAAGAACGGCTTCTTTATCTCCTTTTTGAACGGCATGAAGAGAAGAAAACAGCAGTTCACCGTAAATTCGGTACTGATCGGCATCATCCGCTTCTGCAAGATCTGCATTCAGATGATCTAGTTTTTTAATGTTTTTATTACGTTCATTTTGCAGGAACCGAAGGAGGTCACTGACTTTCTGTTTGACAACGTCCCGTTCTGCTTTTTCCCCATAGTAATCTTCCATACATGCACTCATTGAATCATAAGTTTGATTCTCATTCAGGTGAGTAAGAGGAATGGCGGAAAAAACCATTTTCTCTTTTGCATTCGTTGCAATGACGGGCGTGAACTTGTTGCCAGATACAAGATTCATCACTTCAGAGAAACCATTCCACAGTTGTTCTGTGTCCCGTACTGCTTCTGGATCATTCTGTTTGCCGCGGAATGCAATCTCTTCTGCAATCAGCGGGCTGAGTCCGCTGAAAGTTTCTACCAGCCATTTCGATGCACTTCCTTCATAGTTCTCATATGTTGCAAAGGAAGAACGATTTGCGATGAGCGGATTTTCCTTATTCTGCTGTGGAGGTTCCATGTAGGAGAATCCAGGCATAATGACACGGTAACTGCTGATCGCAGGCGTCACATGGTGGATTCCATCTAAAATATTGCCTGTGGAAGGGTCTACCAAAATCACATTGCTGTGTCTGCCCATCAGCTCAACAATAATTTTCTTCGTGGAAACATCGCCGATTTCGTCCCGTTGCCGAACATCGATATGAATAATTCTTTCCATGCCGACTTGGCTAATGTTCTCAATGATAGCTCCTTCGCAGTGTTTGCGAAGCAGCATACAGAACATGGGTGCTTCTGGTGGATTCACAAACGTCTGTTTTGTGAATTGAACACGCGGATAAGTAGGACTAGCTGAGATCAGTAATTTGGTATTTTCCCGCCCTGCTCGAAGACTAATCACAATATCGCGACTGTTAGGTTGGTGTATTTTACTCATGCGTCCGCCAATGAGCACTTGAAGCTCATGCACGATAGAACGAACGACAATTCCGTCTAATGCCATAATCTATGTTCTCCTATCTTGTATCAGGTTAGTTTTTTATATTTCATGTTTCCTCTTTTGTACATTTCTTCTCCATCTATCATGCCATAGTTTGAACAAAAACTTAAGAGCCCTCTTTGTGTGATATTTCCCCACTTGTCCGAATACAGTAGTTTTAGAAGTTTGTCCGGCATTAGAC
The DNA here is from genome assembly GCF_009870785.1 of Paenibacillus sp. An7. GTDB lineage: Bacteria > Bacillota > Bacilli > Paenibacillales > Paenibacillaceae > Paenibacillus. The sequence goes on along the minus strand of NZ_WTWX01000005.1, from coordinate 241,147 downwards.
AAGTGACATTTTGACTGATGCAATGCACACATGTAAGAAAAGCTGGACAGGCACAGGACTAAAGAGCGGGAGGGGAACCTTGGAATATGGAACAGAAGAAGTGGCATCAGATGGGTGCAGACGAACTAAAGTCAGAATTAGATGTGGAGCCGCAGCTAGGTCTAACCAAGGATGAGGCAGCAAACCGGCAGAAGAAGTCAGGACCAAATGAGCTGTCAGAAGGAAAAGGAATTTCTCCAATCACCCTTTTTCTAAATCAGTTTAAAGATTTTATGGTGCTTGTCTTGGTAGGAGCTACGCTGTTATCCGGATTGCTGGGTGAATACCTGGATGCAATAACGATCATTGCTATCATTTTATTAAACGGAATTCTCGGATTTATTCAGGAATTCAGAGCAGAACGTTCTCTTAGCGCACTGAAAAAATTATCAGCTCCCACGTCAAAAGTGCTGAGGGGTGGAAAAGTAGAACAAATCCCGGCTAAAAACCTTGTACCGGGCGATATTATTCTTCTAGAAAGCGGAGACCGTATACCTGCGGATATCCGGTTTATCATGACAAGTAACTGTGACGTGGAAGAATCTGCTTTAACCGGCGAATCTGTACCTGTAAGTAAACACAGCAGTGTCATTGAGCAAGAAGATCTTCCACTTGGAGACCTCAAGAATGTTGGCTTCATGGGAACCATGGTTACGAGGGGAACGGCGAAAGGGGTCGTCATTCGTACGGGAATGGATACTGAAATGGGGAAAATTGCAGACCTCATACAGAATACAGAAGCACAGGAAACACCGCTCCAGCACCGTCTGGAACAACTTGGGAAGATCCTGATCATCGTATCCCTGGTTCTTACGGTACTCGTTGTCGTAGCTGGTATTTTACATGGACAGCCTGCCGTGGGGATGTTCCTCGCGGGTGTAAGTCTTGCGGTTGCCGCGATACCAGAAGGATTGCCTGCTATTGTTACTATCGCACTTGCGCTTGGTGTACAGCGGATGATCAAACGAAAAGCAATTGTTCGTAAGCTTCCGTCTGTAGAAACGCTTGGTTCAGCTTCTGTTATCTGTTCAGACAAGACAGGAACCTTAACTCAGAACAAAATGACAGTAACAGATGTGTGGCAGGGCGGAAGGCAGCTCAAAGTAACAGGAGAGGGCTATAAACCGGTAGGTCATATTACACTTCAAGATCATGTAGTAGATCTGAAGAATGATCAATCCTTGCGCAGACTTCTTCAAGTCAGCAGTTTATGCAACAACGCACTTATTGAGGAAGTACCGGTTCAGGACACGCGTAATAAAAAAAGCAATGAGGAAACAGAATGGATACTAAAAGGAGATCCTACAGAGGGCGCGCTTGTTACCTTAGCCTCTAAGCTTGGAATGTCTCCTCAAAGCCTATCTGGACTATATGAGCGAGCTCAGGAGTTTCCTTTTGATTCCGAACGCAAACTGATGTCCGTGCTGATGAAACATCAGGGAGGAAGACTTATTTTTACAAAGGGTGCACCAGATGTACTTATTAAGGAATGTGTCTATATTTTATGGGATGACAAAGTCATTCCATTTACCTCAGCGATCCGGCAGCAAGTAATTCAGGCGAATGAGAAAATGGCGAGTTCTGCACTTCGAGTGCTGGGCATGGCTTATCGTGAAGTGAGACCGGAAGAACAGGTACACGATGAGTGTAAGGCAGAAAGCCAGCTTGTATTTGTCGGACTTGCCGGCATGATTGATCCACCGCGTAAAGAAGCAAGAGATGCAATTGCGACTTGTAGAAGAGCTGGAATTAAGACAGTCATGATTACAGGTGATCATTCTCTTACTGCAGAAGCGATTGCACATCAGCTCGGTATTTTGCCTCGCGGCGGGAAAGTGATGACAGGACAGCAGTTAACTCAGTTTAGTGACGACGACCTCGATAAAGAAGTGGATCAGATCTATGTGTATGCGAGAGTATCACCGGAACATAAGCTTCGAATTGTGAAGTCATTACAGCGAAAAGGGCATGTCGTCGCGATGACAGGTGATGGTGTAAATGATGCGCCGGCAATTAAGGCCGCAGATATTGGGATTGCGATGGGGATTACCGGAACGGATGTTACGAAGGAAGCTTCGGCACTCATTCTTAGTGATGATAACTTTTCTACGATTGTAGCAGCAATTGAAGAAGGGCGAAACATCTACGAAAATATCCGGAAGTTCATCCGTTATCTGCTCGCATCAAATGTAGGTGAAATCTTGACGATGTTTTTTGCGATGATGGCAGGTCTTCCGCTTCCGCTTCTTCCGATACAGATTCTTTGGGTGAACCTGGTTACCGATGGGCTCCCGGCCATGGCGCTCGGTGTGGATCAGGCGGAGAAGGATTTAATGGAACATAAGCCGCGTTCAGCAAAAGAAAATATTTTTGCGAGGAGATTGGGCTGGAAAATTATCAGCCGCGGCGTGCTGATTGGATTATGCACACTTGCTGCATTCTGGATTACGCTTCGCATAGATCCGCATAATCCTGCTCATCTGGTGAAAGCACAGTCCGTGGCTTTTGCAACACTGGTTATGGCGCAGCTCATTCATGTTTTTGACTGCCGAAGTTCAAGATCTATCTTTCACCGAAACCCGCTGCAGAACAAATATTTGGTGTTTGCCGTTATTTCCTCTGTAGTACTGCTGTTAGGCGTCATGTATACACCTCAGCTCCAGCCGATTTTTAAGACTACGGCGCTTGATTTGAGAGAATGGGCACTTGTTATCGTAGCTGCAGGAATCCCAACATTCTTGCTTGGTGCAGGAAGCGTATGGGGAGGCCGGAAAAATCGGCGCAGGCTGGCTACAAGCGGGTACACACCAAAAAGTACAAAATTTTCAGCATAAAATCAATACAATTCCTCCACTCCTTAGGATATGCTAACCTGAAAAGTCGCTTAATCACGTATTGATTACATGGTTGCAGGCGATGATGACATCGGGGCCATTACAAGCCAAAAGGAGTGGAGTTTTATTATGGAATTTACGAAAATGCACGGACTTGGCAACGATTTTGTTGTGATTTATGGAGAGAAAGAGCTTCCTCCCAATGCTGCAGAACTAGCAATCAAATGGTGCAATCGTTTTTTTGGAATTGGTGCTGACGGCTTAGTATATATTTTACCTTCAGAAAAGGCTGATTTTCAGATGCGAATCATGAATTCAGACGGTACGGAAGCAGAGCAGTGCGGTAATGCGATCCGGTGTGTAGCTAAATATGTATACGATCATGGATACATTGACCGGGAGCAGATTACCATTGAGACCATTGGAGCAGGTGTACAACCTGTCGGGCTGACGGTAGAGGATGGGACAGTAAGTAAGGTTCGGGTAGATATGGGCGCACCTGTACTGGACGGCCTCAAGATACCTACTACCATAGATCAAAGTCCGGTAGTGGATCAGCCGATTGAAGCAGGGGGGAGCGGTTTCCGGTTTACCGCCGTATCCATGGGTAATCCGCACTGTGTTATTTATGTAGAGGATGCCGTTCATTTTGATCTCGCCTCTTGGGGTCCCAAACTGGAAGCACATCCTTTCTTCCCGAAAAAAATAAATGTCGAATTTGCTACGGTAAAGGACCGAGAGCATATTGACATGAGAGTATGGGAACGGGGAGCGGGTCCTACACTGGCATGCGGGACAGGAGCTTGTGCAACGCTTGTGTCTTCTGTATTAAACGGGCTTACGGAAAGATCCGCTTGGGTTCGTTTGAAGGGCGGAGATTTGTTCATTGAATGGAATGAAGAAGATAATCATGTTTATATGACAGGGCCAGCTGCATTTGTATTCACCGGAAAGATAATTGAATAGGGATTTTGACAAAAAGAGGGAACATACTAGTTCCCTCTTTTTATGCTTTTATGTTACATTAGTGTGAAATATAGGTAATTTGGCAGGAGGAGAATGAGGGTGGATCTACGCGAGGTGTTGCAAAAGGAAATCCTGATTGGCGATGGGGCGATAGGTACTTATTTATATCAAAAGGGTTTTCCTGTCGGAATCTCCTATGAGGAATTAAATCTAGAATCACCTGATGTCATTCTTGATGTACATATGCAGTATATCGATGCAGGCACACAACTGATTGAAACGAATACCTACTCGGCCAATTACGATAAACTTTCCAAATTCGGTCTAGAAGACAAAGTGGTGGACATTAACCGGGCGGGAGTTCGGATTGCCAAGGAAGCTTTAAATGGAAAAGGATATGTGGTTGGGGCTGCAGGTTCGATTAGAGCGGGTAAACGTTTTGATATTTCGAAAAGTAAACTTGGGTATTATTTTGAGGAGCAAGTTACCGCGCTTTTAGATGAGGGCGTTGATGGGATTATGCTCGAAACCTTTTATGATGTAGAAGAACTATTGATCGCACTCCGGAGTATAAGAAAACAGTCTGAACTTCCTGTCATCTGCCAGTTTGCCATTGACGATATTGGAAGAACACTCGATGGTTATACCATGCCCCAAGCCTTCTCCATCTTACACGGAGAAGGAGCAGATGTGATTGGATTTAACTGTCGATCAGGTCCAAATGCCATCATGCGTGCCATGGAAACGGTATCTGATATTGGTATTCCTATGTCCGTATTTCCTAACGCAGGGATTGCTGACTATATTGATGGTGAAGTTCGATTTGGTGCATCTGCTGAATATTTTGGACAGACCGCTGTTCGTTTTGCAGATCTGAACGCCCGTATTATTGGCGGCTGCTGCGGTACCACACCTGAGCACATTAAGGCAATAGCTGAAGCACTTGCAGCGTATCAGCCAGCTCTCCTTCCGCCGCTCAATGAAGAGGCATTATTTACACGCGATGAAATCAGAAGTTCATTTGCATCCTTAGATCAATCTGAAAAAACACGTACAGAACCTACCATCGTGGATCTGGTTAAGAAACGCCATACCGTTATTGTAGAACTCGACCCGCCTAGGGATCTGGATATTGAAAAGTTCCTAAAAGGTGCGAAATGTCTAAAAGCAGCAGGAATTGATGCGCTGACACTGGCCGATAACTCACTGGCGGTTACCCGTATGAGCAATATGGCACTAGGGTACCTTGTGAAGGAACAGACAGGGATAAGGCCTTTGATCCATATTGCCTGCAGAGATCGAAATTTAATTGGGACCCAGTCCCATCTGATGGGGTTTGATGCCTTAGGCATTGATCACGTTCTTGCAGTAACAGGTGATCCAGCTAGGTTTGGTGATTTACCCGGGGCAAGTTCGGTATATGATATGACTTCTTTTGAAATTATTCGCATGATCAAACAGCTGAATGACGGGATTGCCTTTTCAGGTAAGCCATTGAAACAAAAAGCAGATTTTGTAGTGGGTGCTGCTTTTAATCCAAATGTGAAATATATAGAGAAGGCAGTTCAGCGCTTGGAGAAAAAAATAGCGGCAGGTGCAGATTACATCATGACCCAGCCTGTGTACGATAAAGATCTGATTGTTGCACTTAAGGAAGCGACCAAGCATCTTGAGATTCCGATCTTTATTGGAATCATGCCGCTTGCGAGCGGCCGGAATGCTGAATATCTGCATAACGAGGTTCCTGGTATTCTGTTATCAGACGAGGTAAGAGAGCGGATGGCAGGGCTTGAAGGGGAAGAAGGCAGAGCAACGGGTACTGCAATCGCCAAGGAATTGATCGAAGTTGCTATGGAGCATTTCAATGGAATCTATATTATGACGCCGTTTATGTTCTATGATATGAGCGAAGAACTGACGAAGTTTGTATGGGAAAAGTCGAATCACATCATGGAAAAAAAGGGATCAGCAGCAATTATAAATTAAACCTTATTATCAATTTTTATTTTGAATTTATCAGAAAGGTGCCTTGGTGCGGAAATGAACTCTGCAGCAAAGGCACCCTTTTTTTTACTATGCCGGAATGAGTTTCATAACTGATGTGCCGGGAAGAATTTTCGCAGCATCTCGGGCAAATGTTTACTTTTTCGACTAGATGGATCCATCGTTACGCAAGTCACGACTGCATCAGCACAGACCACATCTGACTCGCTCATAATTGTTTGTTTCAATACATAACTTGAGTTCCCGGCTTTTTCGGGTTCTGTAATGACGGTGAGCCGATCATTCTGAACACATTCTTTACGATAGTTAATATTAATGTTAACGGTAACCGTTTGAAATCCTTCTTGCAGCAGTTTGTTATAGGGGAGGTTCGCAGCTTCGTACCATTCTTCTCTTCCCCATTCGAGATACTCTAAATACTTTGCATTATTGACATGGCCGTTCACATCGATTTCGGTTGGACGGACAATAAGTTGAAGTTCTGTTTTCATGAGAGGGTCTCCTTATCCATGTTCAGCATCTTTTTTTTGAAAAAGTATTCGTTTATTCTACTAGGAAGCCCTTTTTTAGGCAATAATGGTAGGAATTAAACGGGGATGAGGCGCAATGTTCATACTTGTTTCAACCACTATAATCCGATACAATAGTGTAATGGATGTGATGCCGATGTCATTCAGCATGACCGGATACGGTCAATATTCGCTCAGCTATGGCGGCTATAATGTATTGTTTGAAATGAAGTCTGTGAACCACAGATATTGCGAAGTGGTATTCCGAATACCACGAGAGTGGACACGCTACGAAGATGGACTTCGTAAAATCATACAGCGCGAGCTAAGGCGTGGACGGATTGACGTATTTATAACGAAGGAACTTTCAGTGGAGAGTCATCTGAACCCAGTCCTTAACGAACAGGTAGTAGCTTCTTACCTAGAAGCAGCAAAAGAACTCGAGCTTCGTTATGGAATAAGAGGGAATATGGAAATATCAGATGTACTTTCACTCCCTGGCGTGCTTCTGAAACCGGAAGAAGCAATTCTCCGAGTGGCAACAGAAGATGAAGCTTGGGACACTGCGCTGCAAGAGGGGATAACTCATGCCCTTGAGGAGCTGGTGGAAATGCGAGCTCGTGAAGGAAGTCACCTTGCGAAAGAGATAGAGACCCGGATTTCAAGTTTAGAGGTCTATCATGAAAAGATGGTTCAACTTGCACCTCATGTAGTGACCGAATATCGAGATAAACTGAGGCAGCGATTGACCGAGATTTCAGACGGATCTTTTGAAGAACATAAATTTGGTATGGAGATTGCGATTTTTGCGGACCGATCCAACATAGATGAGGAACTGACTCGTCTCTCTAGTCATCTTACGCAGTGCAGGCAATTACTGACCAGTCCTGACCCTGTAGGTCGCAAACTTGATTTCTTGATTCAGGAAATGAATCGTGAAGTGAACACCATCGGTACAAAAGCTCATCACCTGACCTTGGTTAATCTTGTGATGGACATGAAGGCCGAGCTTGAGAAAATTAGGGAACAGGCTGCAAATCTAGAGTAGTCTAGAATGAAGGTAAGCTTGCTGCCAAATAACAACAATGCTTTGCGAGAAGGATCAAAAGTTATAGGGGGACGAACCTGAATATGGCGATTAAACTCATTAACATAGGATTTGGTAATATCGTTTCAGCGAATCGTATCATATCTATTGTTAGCCCTGAATCAGCGCCTATCAAAAGAATTATCCAGGAAGCACGAGATCGTCATATGCTCATTGATGCTACATATGGACGCAGAACACGTGCTGTAATTATTACTGACAGTGATCATGTGATCTTGTCCGCAGTGCAGCCGGAGACGGTTGCCCATCGTCTATCTTCTAAAGACGATGACAACGACGAATAAAATGGAGTGTAATATGTCTAAGGGATTACTTATTGTATTATCTGGCCCATCGGGTGTAGGAAAAGGAACCGTGTGTACTGCTTTGCGTAAACGAGTTCCTAATTTGACGTACTCCGTGTCGGCAACGACACGTCAGCCAAGACTTGGCGAAGAAAACGGAGTGAACTATTTTTTCAAAAGCCGTGAACAATTTCTTGATATGATTGAAAAAGATGAACTACTAGAACATGCGGAATATGTGGGTAATTACTATGGTACACCGCGTGATTTTGTAGAGCAGACGCTTGAATCAGGCAAAGATATTATTCTCGAAATTGAGGTGCAAGGAGCACTTAAAGTAAAAGAAAAATTCCCAGAAGGAATTTTTGTGTTTTTACTGCCTCCTTCGCTCGATGAACTAAAAGACCGTATCCAAGGCCGCGGTACGGAGAACCAAGCAACGATTGATCACCGGATGAATGTTGCTGCTGAAGAGATTAGTCTTTTAGAAAAATATGATTATGCGGTAGTTAATGATGAAATTGATTTGGCGTGCAAGCGAATAGAATCGATCATCATCGCCGAACATTGTAAAGTAGCGAAAAAATAGAATCGAATGAGGTGTTCGTATTGTTATATCCATCTATTGATGAAATGATGAACAAAGTCGACAGTAAGTATTCTCTTGTAGTTGCTGCATCCAGACGTGCTAGACAGCTTCGTGAAGGTGAAAAATCCGAACTTAGAAATCCTAAATCTCATAAACAAGTGGGCGTTGCTCTGGAAGAGATTTATGACGACATGATCAAAGTAGAGCCAGGTACTGACGAAAAAGAAGAAAACTAAGCATAATTCTACTCATCTATCTTTACTGAATTACTAATATAGGTAACACCCTGATAAAAGTGACAACCGGAAGGTTGTTATTTTTTTCTTTCTACTTCTTTTTTGCTCTGTTAACGAAAGATACAAGCGTAGTTATTGACATGATCTATGATAAGAACAGGGGGAGCGCATATGTTGAAAGGTAAAAAAATCGTGCTCGGAGTAACAGGAGGCATTGCAGCATATAAAGCAGCAACACTGACAAGCAAGCTCGTGCAAAAAGGGGCAGAGGTACATGTGATTATGACCGAATCTGCTAAGAAGTTCATCACAGAGCTTACCCTGCAATCACTGTCGCGAAATCGGGTTTATACCGATACATTTGATGAACGAGATGCTTCGGTTGTCTCTCATATCCATTTAGCGGATACAGCGGACCTTGTACTTGTTGCCCCGGCTACAGCGAATACCATTGCTAAAATGGCACATGGCCTTGCCGATGATATGCTGACCACAACACTCCTTGCCACGACAGCTCCTGTTATGATCGCTCCTGCTATGAATGTTCATATGTATGAACATCCTGCGGTTGTTACGAATATGAATACCCTTCATTCGAGAGGGGTTCATTTTATCGAACCTGGTGTAGGTCAGCTTGCTTGCGGCTATGTAGGAAAAGGCAGGCTCGAAGAACCGGAAACCATCGTAGCTGTGTTAGAAACATTCTTTGAACGTCAATCTCAAAAAGGATGTTTGGCAGGTAAAAAAGTCGTCGTTACCGCAGGTGGAACCATTGAGCGAATTGACCCGGTTAGATATATAACGAATGATTCTTCTGGGAAAATGGGAGTGGCCTTTGCGGCCGCTGCGAAAGATATGGGGGCGGAGGTTACCCTTGTGGCCGCCAATATGCAAGTTCCTTATCCGGCAGATGTCAGAGTAGTGAAAGTGCAGTCTGCTCAAGAGATGTATGAGGCGGTCCATATACTTTGGCCAGAGACGGATATTATGGTTAAAGCTGCGGCCGTGGCAGATTATAGACCTGCGGAAGCTGCGAAACAAAAAATCAAGAAAAAAGACGATACATTCACATTGTCTCTTGTCAAAACCATCGACATTTTAGAATCGCTTGGTAAAGAAAAAACGCATCAATACCTGATTGGATTTGCAGCGGAAACAAATGATGTTGAATTCCATGCAAAAGGAAAATTAGAACGAAAAAATGCGGATCTTATCGTTGCTAATGATGTAACGAAACCGGGAGCAGGTTTTGGAACGGATACCAATGCCGTTGAAATCTATGACAAACATGGATTAGTTAAAGAAATTTCCGTAATGTCAAAAGACGAAGTCGCAAGACAAGTATTCCAAATTGCAATTTCGCAAATGGAGGGGAGGGAGTAAACCCTTGAAGATTGCGAAAGTAATCGTGGATGTACCAGCGAAGGATACTGACCGCGAATTCGATTATCTAATTCCAGAGTCCCTCTTAGGCTGGGTCGAAGTAGGGAGCAGGGTGGGAGTCCCTTTTGGCCATCGAACAGTTCAAGGATTTGTAATCTCGATCGCGGATCATACAAACTCGGCGTTCAAGTTGAAGCCGATTGGAGAGTTACTTGATCTTGTACCACCGCTTTCACCAGATCTCATTGAACTCGCAGGATGGATGAGCAAGCGATATGCTTCCAATCGGATCCTTACGCTGCAGGCAATGATTCCAACGGCTCTAAAAGGAAAGGCCAAGCGCTATATCTCAGTCAACAGTGAGACACAGGAACAATCCGCCGCAGAATCTACGAAGGGTAAGGATTCATCTGTATCTAGGCTTGCAGACAAGACGGACAGTGTACTATTTGATCTGCCCGAAGATAATGAAGAATTCAAAGTAAAAAATGAAATTATTCGATATGTACGAAGTAAGGAACAAGTTACATTAGATCATTTAGGTAAACGTTACCCTGAAGACGCTGACCTTATTAAGGAGCTGCTTCGTACAGGTGTGCTTCAAGAGAACCAGTCTATTAAAGATAAGCTGCAAAAGAAAACACTGCGTTCTATTGACCTTGCGGTCTCATTAGAGGAAGCAGAGGCTGCTCTTGCCGATTTTCCAGCAAAGGGAAAGAGACAAAAAGAAGTGCTTTCTTATTTGATAGAGATGAGCTCTTTTTTGCCTATGGCATTAAAAGAAGTGCTTTCTGGCTTACAGGTATCTGCGGGTACAGTGAAGGGTTTAGAGGATAAGGGGCTTGTTGTACTTGAAGATGTCGAAGTATTTCGCGATCCTTATAAAGGCCGGCACTTCACACCTACTCAGCGGCTCCCTCTAACTTTGGAACAGCAGGCTGTATATCAGAAGATTGTGGAGAAATTGGACGAGCGCAAACAAGGGGTATTCCTTTTGCACGGAGTAACCGGAAGCGGAAAAACAGAAGTGTATTTACAGACAATACAGCGGGCGATTGAGCAAAATCGCCAGGCGATCGTCCTCGTCCCCGAAATATCACTCACCCCTCAGATGGTAGAGCGATTTAAGGGGCGTTTTGGTGATCAAGTCGCTGTTATGCACAGCAGACTCTCTGGCGGGGAAAGATACGATGAATGGCGTAAAATTCGTGAAGGTAAGGCAAAAGTAGCCGTTGGGGCTCGCTCCGCCGTATTTGCTCCTTTTGAACACCTTGGTCTCATTATCATTGATGAAGAACACGAGACTTCTTATAAACAAGAAGAAACGCCGAAGTATCACGCAAGAGATGTAGCTGTAGAACGTGCTCGTCAGCAGGGAGCTGTCGTTATTCTTGGCTCAGCAACTCCTTCAATGGAAAGTTATTACGCTGCAAAATCCCAAAGCAATGATGAATTTGCTCCGGTTCTGCTCGAGATGCCTACGCGTGCGCTAGGTAATGAACTGCCTGTTGTTCACATTATAGATATGCGGGAAGAACTCAAAGATGGCAACCGTTCCATGTTCAGCCGGGCTCTACATAAAGGGATTGCGGAGCGAATTGAAAAGGGCGAACAGACGGTATTACTGCTAAATCGAAGAGGTTATTCTACCTTTGTGATGTGCCGAAGCTGCGGGTATGTGGCAACCTGCCCCGAATGTGATATTTCGTTAACTTATCATCAGCGGTCAAATAATATGCGCTGTCACTACTGTGGATATGCAGAAGTGGTACCAGAGGTTTGTCCTGACTGCGGGAGTGAACATATCCGTTACTTTGGAACCGGTACGCAGCGGGTAGAAGAAGAACTGGCGAAGTTATTCCCTGGCGTTCGAGTGATTCGTATGGATGTAGATACAACAACAGAAAAAGGATCACACGAAAAACTGCTGAAAGCTTTTAGGGAGAAAAAAGCCGATATTTTGCTTGGAACGCAGATGGTAGCAAAAGGGCTTGATTTTCCAGATGTTACTCTCGTCGGTGTAATTACGGCTGATTCCGCGCTGAATTTACCTGATTTCCGTGCTGCGGAGAAAACATTCCAATTGCTGACACAAGTTGCAGGCCGAGCAGGAAGGCATCAACTGCCTGGGGAAGTATTTGTTCAGTCTTACACGCCAGAACATTATTCTATCGTTCATGCAAGCAAGCATGATTTCAACCATTTTATTAGGGAAGAATTAAAGCATCGCAAGATTTTGCAGTATCCTCCTTATTGCCGTTTGATCCTCGTCACATTCTCACATGAACAGCTTCCACTGCTTGTGCGAGCTGCTGAAAACTACACGAGGATGCTCAAGGAACAGGCTGGGAAGCGAGGTCTGCTCGGAAGTCTAGATAAATTTAGTGCTGACGCCTTGGATGTACTTGGACCGGTAGCCTCTCCGATGGCGAGACTGAAAAATAGATACAGATTTCAATGTATGGTAAAATGGCGTGGTGATATCGATGCCACCGGGCTTGTTCGGGACATCGCTCGTCAAATGGAACAAGATTTTCAAGGGAAAGATTTACTGATTAGTATAGATGTTGATCCGCAAATGCTGATGTAAGCCAAGCGGTTTGATCATAGAATTAAAACATAACTTAAAAGCGTATAGGATGGTGTCCATTAAGATGTCAATTCGATTAATTGTAAAAGAACCTGATGATGTACTACGTAAAGTTGCGAAAGAAGTTACCAAAATCACGCCAAACGTGCAAAAACTGCTGGATGATATGGCGGATACAATGTATGACGCTGAAGGAGTAGGTCTTGCTGCTCCGCAAGTCGGAATTTTAAAACGTCTGATCGTTATTGATACAGGAGATGATCACGGTCTCATCAAAATGATTAATCCAGAGATTGTATCTAAGGAAGGCGAGCAATTTGGTCCCGAAGGTTGTCTGAGTATTCCTGGTTATAACGGAGATGTACGCCGTGCAGAGACGGTAACCGTTAAAGGCCTCGATCGTGAAGGTAAAGAGATCACGATTACAGGAAGCGGTCTTCTTGCACGTGCTTTTCAGCATGAAATCGATCATTTAAACGGAGTTTTGTTCACCGATCTAGCTGAAAAAATATATGAAATCGGAGCAGATTTGCCGAATCGCAGTAACAGGGGGTAAGGATATGAATATTGTTTTTATGGGGACACCTGATTTCGCCGTACCTGCACTTGAAAAGTTGCTTGCAGAAGGGTATTCCGTAAAACTCGTAGTAACTCAGCCAGATAAACCGCAAGGTCGTAAAAAAATATTAACCCCAACTCCTGTAAAAGAGGCTGCGCTGAAACATGGAATTCCTGTGTTTCAGCCTCGCCGTCTTCGTGATGAAGAATCGGTGGCAGAACTTGCAAAGTGGGAGCCGGATCTGATTGTGACGGCTGCTTTCGGTCAGATTTTACCTAAAGCTGTTCTAGATATGCCGAAGTACGGATGTGTTAATATACATGGTTCTCTATTGCCGAAATATCGCGGCGGTGCTCCAATCCAACGTTCGATTATTAACGGGGAAAAGGTTACAGGAGTTACGCTGATGTATATGGCGGAAGGTCTCGACACGGGGGATATGATCTCCAAAGTGGAAGTTCCGATTACAGATGAAGATACGTCAGGTACGATGTTCGCCAAGCTGAGCCAAGCGGGATCTGACTTGCTGATTCGTGAAATGCCTAACCTGATCAGCGGTAAAGTAACGGCTATTCCGCAAAATGATGAGGAAGCGACTTACGCGAAGAATCTGACAAGAGAAGATGAGAAGATTGATTGGAAGCGCTCTGCAAGAGAGATTTACGATCAGATCCGTGGTCTTGTTCCTTATTCAGGAGCTTTTACCCTGTGGGACGAGCAGGTATTTAAGGTGTGGTCGGCGGTAAATCCTTTGGCGCTGCCGGATGAGTATAAAAATGCATCCAGCGGACAAAAAGAAGCTGAAGCGGGAACGGTACTTTCCTTATCTAAACTTGGTATCGAAGTGAAGACTTCAGATGGCTCGCTATGGCTTCATGAAGTACAGCCTGCAGGTAAGAAAGTCATGCAAGCTTCTGATTTCGCTCGCGGCGGATCTCTCAAAGCAGGGACGGTGTTGAAGTGAAGTCATCTGAGCAGCATAAAGCGATTAAGAAACAGGCAGCTTCTTCTGCACCTAAGAAACGAAGTATAACCAGTCGTGAAGCTGCGATGAACATTTTGACCGCAGTGGAAGAAGAGGGAGCATACAGTAATCTGCTCTTGAATCAAGTATTAAAAGGTGCAAATCTAAGTCCTGCGGATGCAGGCCTAGCTACTGAACTCGTATATGGAACGATAGCTCGGCGTAATACATTGGACTATTTCCTAGAGTCCTATGTTGCAAAAGGGTTGAAAAAACTAACCCCTTGGGTTCGGAACTTGCTCCGTCTTAGTCTGTATCAAATTCTATACCTTGATCGGATTCCTGATCATGCAGCCGTCAGTGAAGCGGTAAATATTGCGAAACGGAAAGGTCATCAGGGCATTTCAGGTATGGTGAACGGGGTGCTGCGTAACATGCTTCGGAATCTTGATCAGTTACAAATTCCAGAAGACTTACCCGTAGTCAAACGTATTGCCCTTACGCACTCTCACCCGGAATGGTTGGTGAAAAGATGGGTCGCCCAGTACGGAGAGCATACAGCCGAAGCAATGTGCCGTGCCAATAATGAAGCGCCGCCAGTCAGTGTTCGTGTCAATACGACCATGATTTCCCGCGATAAATTAATGCAAGAGATGGAAGAAGCGGGTCATATCGTAATGCCGTCCATGATTAGCAAAGACGGAATTATTGTATCAAGCGGCGGTAACATGGCACTTACCTCTTGGTATAAAGATGGTATGTTGTCTGTACAGGACGAAAGTTCAATGCTTGTTGCTGAGGCGGTAGAACCGAAGCCGGGAATGACTGTGCTCGATTGCTGCGCTGCACCAGGAGGCAAAACCTCTCATATTGGTGAAAAGATGCAGGACCAAGGTTCCATTATTGCGAACGACATTCACCCTCATAAGGTCAAATTAATTCAGGACCAAGCAGATCGGCTTGGCCTTGGAAGTATTGAAACGGTTTGTCACGATGCGTTGGATTTGGATACGTATTATCCTGAGGCTTCTTTTGATCGGATTTTGCTTGATGCTCCGTGTTCAGGGTTCGGGGTCATTCGGCGCAAGCCGGATCTTCGCTGGGCGAAATCGCCGGAGGATGTGGAAGCAATTAGCAGTTTGCAGAGTGAACTTCTCAGCCGGGCGGTAAAGCTTCTTAAGCCAGGCGGTATATTAGTCTATAGCACTTGTACTACAGAGCCTAAAGAAAATGACCAGGTTGTCCGTGAATTTCTAGCTTCACACCCTGATTATGCAGCGATAGGACCTGCGGAAAGCTTGAATGAAGAGGTGAAATCCTGTGTTACCGAAGAGGGGTATGGAATTCAGATTCTTCCTCAGAAGTTTAACAGTGATGGTTTTTATATTGCCAGATTAAAACGTCTTGGATAGCTTGTGTAGATAAAAAGGATGTTGTATCCTTACCTGATGTCTGCTAAACTTTATAAGATTTTAATATGTAAAGATCAATGATTGCCGCTGTAAACCGTAAGGTTTAGGCGGCTTCTTGTTGCTTTTAAGAAGCTTGGTGCGCGGCAGATCATCTATATGTATGACAGGCTGTAACATCAGCTTTCATGGATGAATGCGGGATTATATGTTAAAATGGGTAGAATGATAAGATGACGATGTTTTGCTTTACGATACTTTATTTAAGAAGAAAGAACAGGTGTTGAAAATAATGACGAAGCCTTTTATATATGATTACACACTCGAAGAGCTGGAAGCGTGGGCTAAAGAGAACGGTGAACCTAAATTTCGTGCTGCGCAAATATACGATTGGATCTATGTTAAACGTGTAAATGATTTCTCTGAGATGACGAATCTCTCGAAAGCACTGCGTGAGAAACTTAATGATCAGTTCCAGTTTGTTACGCTGCGTGAAATCACTAAATTTGAGTCTAAAGATGGAACTGTTAAATTTCTATTCGGACTGCATGATGATCATGCAATTGAAACAGTAATTATGAAACATAATTATGGTAATAGTGTTTGTGTAACAACGCAGGTAGGCTGCCGTGTAGGTTGTACTTTCTGTGCATCCACACTCGGGGGACTAAAACGTAACCTTACAGCGGGTGAAATTATTGCTCAGGTGGTCCGTTCTCAGCAAATTTTGGATGAGCGCGGCGAACGTGTAAGCAGCATCGTTATTATGGGTACAGGAGAACCATTTGAGAACTATGACGAAACGATGAAATTCCTTAGAACGATGATTCATGAAAAAGGACTTAATATCGGACAGCGCCATATTACCGTCTCTACAAGCGGTATCGTTCCTAATATTTATCAATTCGCGGATGAAGATACGCAGATTAATCTTGCCATCTCCATTCATGCGCCAAATGATAAATTACGCTCCAAGCTCATGCCGGTTAACCGCCGTTTTCCTTTTGATGATGTGATGGAATCTTTGCGATATTATCAGGCAAAAACAGGACGAAGAATTACTTTTGAATACGCACTAATCGGCGGAGTTAATGACCAGCCTGAACATGCTGAAGAACTCGCAAGCGTAATTAAAGATATGATATGTCACGTGAATCTGATTCCAGTTAACCATGTGCCGGAACGGAAATATGTAAGAACCGCACGTAAAGACATATTCCAGTTCCAAAGAATTCTTGCCGAGCAAGGCATTAATGTAACCATTCGCAGAGAGCAAGGACACGATATAGCGGCAGCGTGCGGACAGCTGCGCGCCAAGCACATGGAAGCATGAGGTGAGTGATGAAGGTGATGAATACAGTACATGTCAGCCACGTAGGGCGGGTTCGTTCCGTGAATGAAGATTCAGCCTGGGTTCGCCAATTAGATCAAGGTTATATTCTTGGTATTGTAGCGGACGGCATGGGAGGTCATCTGGCCGGGGATACAGCGAGTCGCCTCGCTGTAGAAACCGTCTCACAGGACCTGTCCGGGCTGGAGACTGAACTGCCTTTATCGACACTGTCAGCCGCTCTAAGCGATGCAATTTTGCATGCGAATGAAGTGATTTTTCGTCAGGCTGCAGAAAACGAAAAGTTCCATAATATGGGAACCACTGTTGTTGCTGTTCTGATGAGCGATTCGGCTGGGGTTATAGGTCATATTGGAGATAGCAGAGCTTATCTGATATCGGATCGTAAAGTAGTACAGCTCACGGAGGACCATACTCTTGTAAATGAGCTGTTTAAAAACGGTCAGATCAGTGAAGAAGAAGTTCAAGTTCATCCACTTAAAAATGTCGTCACGAGAGCACTTGGTACAGATAAGGAAGTAGATGTAGATCTTTATTCTGTCCAAATGGAACCAGGAGATGTGCTGATGCTTTGCAGTGATGGCCTCAGTAATATGGTCAGCAGTGAACAGGTCCTTACGATTGCCGGACAAGCAGATCTTCCACTGTCTGAACGGGCGGAAAGACTGCTTCAGCTGGCACTGCTTGCTGGCGGGGATGATAATATAACGGTTGCCCTTTTTGAAATGCCCGAAGCGGTAGCTAGCGGCGAGGAACAGGGGGGTAACGTATGATCGGACATCAGCTTGGCGGTCGTTATGAAGTCATAGAACGCATTGGCGGGGGCGGCATGGCCTTGGTTTATAAGGCTCAAGATATTTTGCTGAACCGTAATGTTGCAATCAAAGTTCTTCGCCAACAGTTTGTACATGATGAGGAATTTATTAGACGTTTTCGTAGAGAAGCGCAGTCCGCTGCTTCTTTATCCCACCCGAATGTAGTCAGTATTTATGATGTGGGTCAAGAAGACGAGATTCATTACATTGTAATGGAATATATTGAAGGACAGAATTTAAACGAGATTATTAAAGAACGTGCGCCGCTGCAGGTAGAGGAAGCGGTTAGAATTGCTTGCCAGATTGCGGATGCACTGGATCATGCACATCATAATCAGATTATTCATCGGGATATTAAGCCGCATAATATTTTGATAGGCAGAAACGGCCGGGTAAAAGTGACAGACTTTGGAATTGCTCGGGCTGTAACGTCTACGACAATAACGCAAACCGGTTCTGTCGTAGGTTCGGTGCATTATTTTTCACCTGAACATGCTAAAGGAGTAGTGACGGGTGAGAAATCCGATCTATACTCTCTTGGTATTGTTCTATACCAAATGCTCACAGGACAGCTTCCTTTCTTAGGGGAAAGTCCGATCAGTGTGGCCCTTAAACATCTTCAAGAAGATTTTGAGGAACCGAGGCTTCTGAATCCGCTGATTCCGCAAAGTGTTGAAAATATTATTCTCAAATCGATGCGTAAAGATCCCAATGAGCGATATCAATCGGCTCTTGAGATGCAGACCGATCTTGAGACTTGTTTGTTTCCTGATCGGCTTCAGGAACCGAAGGCGATGTTTGACGATGAGTTTGATATTGATCAGACGCGAGTCATTCCTGCTATCAAACCAGAACAGTATACTGCTGTTAACACAGATACATCTAGGATTGATTCGGAACCTGCTGATCACAATGCGAAGACAAATAAGAATTCTAAGAAACGGGCAACTTTTTGGGTAACCTTAACTCTCATTGTCCTAATTGCCCTAGCTGGAGTCGTCTTTTATGTAGAGAAAGTGTTTGTTGTTCCTAATGTACCTGTTCCGAGTGTCATTTCTTTAGATGAAGAAGCGGCGAGAAAGCTTCTTACGGACAGTGGGCTTGAAGTCGATGAAGTATTTGTAGAATACAAAGAGGGAGTCGATCCTGGAATTGTATTTGAACAGAGTAAACCGGAAGGCAGTCTTGTTAAAAAAGGTTCCTTAATTGATCTGACCGTTGGTGCTGAAAAACCTCAGGAACAAATGGTGGATGTAACGGGAGAAAATTACGAAGACGCTGTTCAAAAGCTGCTGGCTCTTAATATAAAAAATGATAATCAGATCAAGAAAGAAGAAAGTTTCAGCGATGAGGTTGTAGGGACGGTCATTAGTCAGTCGATTGCGCCAGGAGTCGAATTTGATCCAGATACAGCTGAGATTGTTCTTACCGTCAGTAAGGGTCCTGAACTAATATTAATGCCTGATCTGATTAATAAATCGCGTTCTGAAGCAGTTAAACTGATTGAGGATAACAACTTAAAGCTTGCTGAAATTAAGGAAGAATCCAGTTTTCAAGTGGAAAAAGGAAAAGTTACACAGCAGTGGCCGGTTGATGCGGGGTCTTCCATAGCTCCGGGTACAGAGATTACAATCTATGTAAGTACAGGGTATTCGCCGGAGACGATTGAATATACGTTCGCATTCCTTATTGCACCTAGTGAGGAAGGGAAGAACAGCAAAGTTCGAGTTGTGTATACAGATGCTCGAGGGGAAAATCAGGAATGGGGTACCAAAACGATTAATAAAACACAGACCTTCTCCGTTCCGCTCGTGCTTGCACCTAATCGGGATGGTTATGTAACGGTTCATCGGGATGGAGAGCTTGTGGATACCTACAAGGTGGGATACTTTGACGCTAAGAACGGCAATGTAGAAATTCCTGAGATCAAATCGAATTCTGTGCCGGAAGAAGGCGGAGGAGGAGACGAAGGACCAGGTACTCCTGCAAAAGAGCCAGAAAAAAATACCGATAAAGGTAACGGCAACAGCAACAGTAACGGTAATGGTAATGAAAACAAGAACAATAGTGAGAAGAATGACAATAAGGGTAATAATGGAGAGAACGGTAAGGATAAGAACGATGATCAAGCTGACGGTCAGGGAGATGAAGATCCATCCGATAATGAGGATGGCGATGAGTGATAGATGAAATATGAGTATACACTCTTCATTTCAGGCGCCGAATAGGCGCCTGTTCTTATATTCCGCAGCAATATGAAATGTATAAAGGACGGTGGATTCATGCTCGATGGAGTTATTATTAAAGCATTAAGCGGATACTATTATGTTAAGCCACTTGGAGAGGATGGAGCTCCGATCGATTCGGAATCCTCCGTTCAATGCCGAGGGCGAGGTGTCTTCAAAAATAGAGGCATCTCTCCGCTGGTAGGCGACCGAGTAAAGTACGTTCTTACCGAGAATGGAGAAGGAACCGTTACTGAAGTTTTGCAGAGAGAGACAGAATTGATCCGGCCGCCAATGGCAAATGCGCGTCTTGCCGTACTTGTATTTTCATTAAAAGAACCAGAAATGAATGTTCAGCTGCTTGATAAATTCTTGGTACACATTGAGCAGGCGGGTCTTACCGCTATCATATGTCTAACCAAGAGTGACTTGGTGGATGAAAAAAGTGAACAAAAATACAAAGAAATTATTGAACTCTATAAGAAAATTGGCTACGAGGTCATTCGTACAAGTTCTAAGGAAGGACTTGGTTTTAACGAACTGAAGGAACATCTTGCGGGTGAAATTAGTGTTTTTTCAGGACAATCCGGTGTAGGAAAATCATCGTTGTTAAATGCAATGATGCCTGGACTTGCTCTTGAAACAAACGAGATCAGTATGAAACTTGGCCGGGGGAAACATACCACACGTCATGTGGAGCTGATCCCGCTCGATAACGGAGGTTTCGTTGCGGATACCCCAGGCTTTAGTCAACTGGATTTCCTTGAAATCGGTGTCGAAGAGCTAGGAGATTGTTTCCGTGAGTTCCGCGAGTACTCAGGCGGTTGTAAATTCCGAGGGTGTACGCACACGCATGAACCAGGCTGTGAAGTGATTCGTGCCAAAGCAGACGGCTTGATTGCAGAAAGCAGATATAAACATTACGTTCAGTTTTTAGAAGAAATGAAGGACAAGAAGCGGAGGTACTAACTATGACAATTAAAATCGCACCATCTATCCTATCCTCAGATTTTGCACGCCTTGGCGCTGAAGTAGCAGAAGCAGAAGCTTCTGGTGCGGACTGGATCCATGTTGATGTTATGGACGGACATTTTGTTCCTAATATTACGCTTGGACCCCCGATTGTAAAAGCGATTAAACCACATACAAGTCTCCTGCTGGATGTACATTTAATGATTGAAAATCCAGAGCTTTATATTGCTGATTTTGTAAAAGCAGGAGCAGGTATGATTACGGTGCATGCGGAGGCTTGTGTTCATCTGCACCGGGTAATTCATATGATTAAGGAACATGGCATCATGGCAGGCGTAGCGCTCAATCCTGGCACTCCTGCAGCTCATGTGGGGGAAGTTCTGGATGACGTAGATATGGTGCTGGTTATGACTGTGAATCCTGGTTTTGGAGGACAAGCATTTATCCCAGGCACATTACGTAAAATCCGCGAAATTCGCAGCTCATTACGTGAGAGAGGACGTGCTGACGTTCATATTGAAGTAGATGGAGGAATTACGAAGGAGACAGCTCCGCTTGTAGTGGAGGCAGGAGCCGACGTACTCGTTGCTGGCAGTGCAGTATTTGGAAGAGAAGATCGTGCAGAAGCGATTACAGAGATACGTCAAAGTCTCGGAGGATAAAAATGACCTTTAAAGAAGCAATGTGGACTTCGCTTATTAGTCTTGTTACAGGAACCTTATTAGGTTCCTTTGCATTACTCCCTTCTCCTATTAATGCAGTCGTATCGCTTCTTGGTGTTATTCTTGTGATTTGGTTTTTCCGTAAGTTTGAGCGAAAAGGGATTCGCATTACTTTTGTTATCTTTACCGCAGTATATTACTTATTATTTATCTTATTATGGTCGGCATATACCTTTATAAAAATGAATCCGCCGCAGGTTTAAGCAAAGCTAGTGGCATAGCAAGACAGTGTTCTGCATAAATATGGTTACATGAGCGCGATTCTCATGTAGCCTTTTTTCGTATAATCCTGGTTTTGATTTTAAGGCGAATAGGAAGGGCTTCTTGCACGATAAAAGGTGACACATGAGGATGATGGGGAGGGTTAAGTATGAAATTCTACACGTTTAAGCTTCCAAAGTTTCTAGGAGGTTTTGTAAAAGCGATCCTTAACACGTTCCAGAAATAAAATCGGCTTGAAGTGTGTTCATTTTACGCTGAGAAGAGCTGGCATAGGAAGGGTCGCCGAAATCCAGACATGAAAAAAGCACCTAGTCAGAAGGCAAGGTGCTTTTTGTCTTTGTATTCTATAGACGTTGCTAAGATTATACGCGAGTTACTTTACCGGCTTTCAGAGCACGGGTGCTAACATAAACGCGTTTTGGCTTACCGTCCACCAGAATGCGAACTTTTTGAACGTTTACGCCCCAGGAACGGCGGTTACGGTTGTTAGCGTGAGAAACATGGTTACCGCTACCCGGTTTTTTACCTGTCACATAACATTTGCGAGACATAGATTACACCTCCTATTCTGAAAGTAACCGTTATCCGCAAGGTCAATGGTTGTACTTCAGACCAATTTTGGCCATACTTAATCCAATACACCTGCATAAAACAATACTTAAATATAATATCATATAAGAAAAAGCTTAGTCAACATAAACAAAAACTTTATTTATTTCTCCTCATGATTATAGTACAATGAGGTATAGTCCATAATACTGCGGAAAGACCGCTGTCGCTTGAGTCACTGCTCAGCGGAACAACGGATGTTAGAGTTTTTCTCGGAGGCACGAGCCTTTTTGAACAAGCTCCCGCATCAAGCTAGGAAGGGGAATTCTCACTTGAGTAAACGTTCTTTAAATGGAACAGATTTCTACGCGATGGTTTTAGCCGGAGCGGATCAATTGCATAAGCATGCTGAACATGTCAATTCCCTCAATGTATTTCCTGTTCCAGACGGAGATACGGGTACAAATATGAATTTGACAATGAGTGCCGGTGTGGCCGAACTTAAAAGAAACAGCTCTAGTTCCATTGGAAGCTGTGCAGGGATTTTATCGAAAGGCCTGCTAATGGGCGCGCGGGGGAACTCGGGTGTGATTTTGTCGCAGTTATTCCGAGGCTTTAGTCGTTACGCTGCCCCATATGAGGAGCTGAATACAATTCAATTTGCTGCTGCCCTCCAGAGCGGTGTGGATACCGCATATAAGGCTGTAGTAAAACCAGTTGAAGGTACAATCCTCACAGTTGCCAAGGAAGCGGCAAAGCATGCGACTTATTATGCTCGTCGAACCACTGACATTACTGAACTTATGAGCGAAGTACTAAAGAAAGCAAATGAAACTCTTGCCTTAACACCGGAAATGCTTCCTGTACTTAAACAGGTAGGCGTTGTTGATTCCGGCGGTAAAGGACTTGTATATATTTATGAAGGATTTATGGAGCACTTACTAGGCGGAACTGCCGATACAGATTCTAAAGTTCAACCTGCTAAGGAAATAACTCCGCCGGCTCCTGTTGCAAAAGCAGTGCCAACTGCACCACCGATTCATCGAGAACTTCCTGACACAGCGCAAGCTAGACTGGAGACTGAGGATATTGAGTTCCTTTATGATATGGAATTTTTCATTAACCGTCAGTTAGGTGATGCGCAGGGAACGCCATTTGATGAGGAATATTTTAGGGAAGCGTTGTCAGTAAATGGAGATTCCATCATTATTATTTCAGATGATGAAATCATTAAAGTACATGTTCACTCCAAAACACCAGGTGATGTACTTAACTTAGCGCTTCAATACGGAGAAATAACACAAATTCATATCCTGAACATGCGTGAACAGCATCGTGACTTGCTGACAGCGGGTATGGATGCTGCTGCAGAGCCAGAACTCTTTGCAGATATTCCGCAAGAACAAGAGCGTACTCCAGAACTGTCCATACCGCCGGCAGATGAACTTGCTCCATTTGGCTTTATTGCTGTTTCTTCTGGTCAAGGGATCGAAGAGGTATTCAAAAGTCTTGGAGTAGATATTGTTCTGTCGGGTGGACAAACCATGAATCCGAGTACAGAAGATTTTGTGAAAGCCATTCATTCCATCGACGCAGAACATGTATTTATTCTGCCGAATAACTCTAACATTGTTCTTGCTGCTAAACAGGCAAGAGATTTGTTAGAAGGAGAGCGTCTTGTTACCGTCATTCCAAGTAAGACGATTCCACAAGGGATTTCTGCTGCTTTTGCTTTCCAGGAAGATGAAAGTGCAGAGTCCAATGAAGAGAATATGCTGGAAGCCATTGCTCGTGTTCGTTCTGGTCAAGTCACCTATGCGGTAAGAGACACGGTATTCGATGATCTTGAGATTAAAGCAGGACACTTTATTGGTATTTATGATTCCAAAATTGTGGCTACGGAGGAAGGTCTCGTTCCTACTTGTGAGCAGCTGCTGAGCAAGATGATTGAGAGCGGTGATGAAGTAATTACAATACTGTCAGGTGAAGAAGCCGATGAGGCAGATACAGAGCGTCTAGCATCATGGCTTGCTGCTGAATATCCAAATGCAGAGATTGAAGTACACGAAGGCGGTCAGCCAATCTATGCCTATCTCTTCTCGGTTGAAGCTTGATCATAAATAAGGGGGTCCTTTTTCATGAGCCAAGTTTTCATTGTTACGGATAGTACTGCGGATATTCCTGATGAACTTGTTGCGAAGTATCAGATTCATGTGGTTCCGCTTCGAGTCGTATTTGATCAGGAGACATATCTCGATGGGATTGAACTCAGTCCTGCTACGTTTTATGAGAAACTTGGGAAAGCTAAGGTACTGCCTACCACTTCTCAGCCTTCACCAGTCGAGTTTATGAATGTGTACAGCCAAATTCTGAATGATCATCCAGGCAGCCAGATTGTTTCGATTCACTTATCTTCAGGTATGAGCGGAACATATCAATCTGCACTGCTTGGTAAATCGATGCTTGAAGATGAGCAGACAGCAGAGATTACGGTTATTGATTCTAAATCTGCCAGCTATGGGTATGGACTGCTCGTTGTACATGCTGCACAGCTGGCACAGGCGGGAAAGGATGCAGAGGAGATCGAAGCCGCTGTACTGAAGCTCCATGAGCAGCGTAAACTGTATTTCTTAGTGGATACCTTAGAATATTTGCAAAAAGGCGGACGAATCGGTAAAGCTTCTGCTGTGCTTGGAACCTTGCTTAATATTAAGCCTGTTTTATCGATAGACAATGAGGGAATTATCTACGCTGTCGAGAAGATTAGAGGCCAGAAAAAAGCAATGGAACGCATCATTCAAATGTTTGAACAAGACTTTGCGGGAAAACGAATTAATATTGCTGTCGGTCATACAGCCAATCCTGCCTCGGCTGAAACTTTTATCTCACTGATCCAAACCCGGTTTGAACTCGGTGAAGTGGTTTATCCGAACATTGGTGCTGTTATTGGCAGCCACGTAGGTTTTGGAACGATTGCTATTTTTGTATGGCCGGCATAAAATGAGGGATGCTTTATGTTGTTAGAAGAAACATCGGTGAAGCAAGTTAGCGGCGTGAGTGCTCTTAAAGAAGAAGAGCTTCACGCCTTTGGCATTTATACAGTGAAAGATTTGCTTGAGTATTATCCTTTCCGTTATGAGGATTACCGTCTTCGTTCTTTAACAGAGGTGAAAGATGGGGATCGAGTAACGGTTCAGGCAAAAATCATGGGTGTACCTGTACTACAGCGGTATGGTCGCAAGTCGAGACTCACTTGCCGGATGATGGCAGAAGATTTTATGTTCTCAGCGACATGGTTTAATCGTCATTTTCTGAAAGATCAGCTAACGCCAAATCGAGAAATCACGCTGACGGGAAAATGGGATCAGAAACGAATGCAGCTTACCGTCTCGGAGTCCGAATTTCCAGACAAAGGAGCAGTGCGTACCGGGTCTGTTCAGCCTGTCTATTCTATAGGCGGGAAGATAACACAGAATTGGCTGCGGAAAATCATTAACCAAACACTTCAGCAATATGGCGACCTTGTACCTGAACTGCTTCCTGCTGAACTGCTTAGTAAATATAATCTCATGCCTCGTAAACGGGCGATCGCACTGATTCATCAGCCTGGTGATCCAGAGGCCGGTCAAGAAGCACGTAGACGTATGGTATACGAGGAACTCTTTTTATTTCAACTGAAGATGCAAGCATTTCGTGCTATCAATCGAGGAAAAAGCGATGGAGTCGTACATACTGTTTCCAATAGCACCGTTCGAGAATTTGTTCGCAGTTTACCTTTTGAGCTTACGGATGCTCAGAAACGAGTAG
Organism: Paenibacillus sp. An7; assembly: GCF_009870785.1. GTDB lineage: Bacteria > Bacillota > Bacilli > Paenibacillales > Paenibacillaceae > Paenibacillus. Next base: position 215,010 of record NZ_WTWX01000005.1, on the reverse strand, counting down.
AACTGGAGATACTACATGATATGCGCTCTCCGTACTGCATGAACAGGCTGCTTCAAGGAGATGTTGGCTCAGGTAAAACGGTCATTGCTGCCATCGCTTTGTTCGCTGCGGTACGTTCTGGATTTCAGGGGGCATTAATGGTGCCGACTGAAATATTGGCAGAACAGCATATGCGCTCACTTGAAAAGCTGTTTACCCCTTTTGATATCCAGGTAGCTCTGCTCACAGGAAGCACACCAGGCCGTAAACGAAAAGAGATTTTAGCGGGACTGCAAATGGGTCTTATCGACGTGGTTGTAGGTACGCATGCTCTTATTCAAGATGATGTGTTTTTCCGAGATATTGGCCTTGTTGTTACGGATGAACAGCATAGGTTTGGGGTCAATCAGCGCAGTGTGCTGCGCCGTAAAGGGTACAATCCAGATGTTCTCACGATGACAGCTACCCCAATCCCAAGAACACTTGCCATCACGGCTTTTGGTGATATTGATGTATCTACTATCTCTGAACGTCCTAAAGGGAGAATCCCAATCTCTACTTACTGGGTGAAGCACGATATGATGGATCGGGTCATCGGTTTTATTACTCGAGAACTGAGTCAAGGTCGTCAAGCGTACCTGATCTGCCCTCTCATTGAGGAATCGGAGAAGCTCGACGTTCAGAACGCGATTGATCTGCATGTAGCGATGCAGCAAGCTCTTCCTCAGTATCAGGTAGGTCTTCTGCACGGGCGCATGACGCCGTCAGAGAAAGAAGAGTCGATGCGGCTTTTCTATGAAAATAAGACTCAGATGCTCGTATCCACTACCGTAGTTGAGGTGGGAGTCGATGTACCTAATGCGACGCTGATGATTATTATGGATGCAGAGCGATTCGGACTCTCCCAGCTTCATCAGCTGCGCGGGCGTGTAGGAAGGGGCTCCCATGCATCGTATTGCATACTTATTGCAGATCCTAAGTCAGAGATAGGCCAAGAGCGAATGAAGGTAATGACAGAAACGGAAGATGGATTCGAGGTATCACGGCGGGATCTGGATTTGCGAGGACCTGGAGATTTCTTTGGAACGAAGCAAAGCGGTATGCCTGACTTTAAAATTGCGGATATGGTCAGCGACTTTGAAGTGCTTGAGGTAGCTCGTGATGATGCTGCGTCACTCGTATCAAGTGAGTCATTCTGGACTTCGCCTAGCTACGAGGCGTTACGAGGTTTCTTGCAGAAGGAACAAATTTTCCAAGGCGATATCATGGATTAAATCATGTTTTATAAAATAGAGGTCAAGTGGACGGGCACCACTCGCATATAGTAATGAGGGACTACAATATGCGGGAGGTGTAACGTTCTTTGAGCTATCAAAAATATGGCATTAGTCCGCAGCTGGTGGAGCGAATCAAGACAAAAATGAAAAATCCGGCAGCGAAGGAACGAGTCAAATTGCTGGTTGATGGAGTTACAAAATCGGATCTTCAGAATAGTGCCAAAGTAAGACGACTGGTAAAATCGTCTGCTGCTATATTGAATGAGAAATTTTCGCCGGCGGATGAGGAACGGTTTGTCAAATTTGTGGTTGACCAAAAGATAGATCCGAACAATACTTTGCATCTCATTAAACTATGGGGCATGTTTCGCTGAATGGGGTGCAGGCTGGTCTTTGTTTAGATTCTTGCCGATCTAGAATGATGCCCCTGCTTTTGTGCGATTAAACTGAAAAAAGAGGGTGCTGATGTTATATCCAGCACCCTTTCTTTTTGTATTGGAAACTGTTAAAACTTAAAGTTACTCCAGGATACTTCCGCTATACCGGTGAGATCAGCTCGATACTGTCATTCGCTACCTTGCCTACAGCAGCAGATACCGGATAAGCCAGCATCTGATTCGCAGGATAGGGGCTAAGAAGCCAGGATATCTCCTCTGGGCGCTGAATGGAGCGATTCAGCCACCGATCTTCCTGTCCCGAAGGGATGACAACAGGCATACGATCATGAATGGAAGACATAAGAGAATTCGGCTTAGTGGTAACAATGGTACAGCTGCTGACTTTTTGCCCTTCCGGGCTTATCCATACATCGTATAATCCAGCGAAACTAAAAATACCCTTGTCTTCCATGGTGATTCGAAAGGGTACTTTTTTGCCATTCTCCTGCTTTTGCCATTCATAGAAACCATCGGCTGGTATAAGGCAGCGTTTACGGAGAAAGGACTCGCGAAAGGCAGGTTTCTCGAGAAGAGTCTCGCTTCGGGCATTGATTAATTTACTGCCGATGCTGATATCTTTTGCCCAGTTAGGGATCAGTCCCCAGCGGAGTGTACCCGCTTTTCGTCTAGTACCATCATGGATAACCGCAATAACCTGCTGAGTTGGAGCAATATTATAGCGGGGACGGTAATCAATATACTCTGGAATATCATCAAGCATATAACGAAGCATTAATTCTTCCATCGTAACACCTAGGGTGAATCTTCCGCACAAAGTTAGCCCACCTTCCTTTTTTGTATCAGTATAACGCCTGACTCTTTATCAAATCTCCCATCATCATTCAGCAGGTTAGTTAGCATGAACATCAATAATATGTCTCATTCGAACATCATGGAATCCGGTCAGGTCCTGTATACGAATCGATCTTCCTGCCTGATCAAATTTGACAACGGTTCCGGTAAGATGGACATCTTCCCACTCATCGAACAGGACAATCGTCACAGGTTCTTTTAACATCAGTGACTCGGCAAGCAGACGTGACATTTCTTCGAACGCTTGAGGATCAAGGATCGGCCGGGACCTTGGAGCTAATTTTTGCTGATGTTGTACATAAGCTTCGCGATGTTCGGGAAGCATCATGCGGGAGGATTCAAATAATCCGTTTTGTTGTAATTTTTTACTCATCGATAGTGACCTCCAATTTTGCGGGAACGATCATGTATTTGACCTGCATGCTCAAGAGAGGAAGCACGAATAATAGCAGTGTCTCCAAACTTGCGTTTGATCGCGTCGGTTACTTTATCAAGTTCCCGTTGTTGCTCCCGGTTATCAAACCAGGTTAATTGATATTCCGTATCAGGGACTAGTTCTGTAAGAGATACACCCACTCTTCTTACGGGCTGACCATCCCAGTAGCGCTGGAATAACTCACAGGCTGCTTTATAGACTTCTGCGGTAATTTGCGTAGGTTCCTTTATTTTCATTTGTCTGGAAAAACCGGTAGGTTTGTCAAAGTCGATTCCGCGGCAGCCTACAGATACAACCTGGCCCATAAGTCCTTTCTCCCTGGCCCTTCTTGCAACAAGTTCAGCCAGTTCTAATAAAACAACACGAATCTCTGACCATGTAGTGTAGTCTCTCGGAAGTGTCATTTGATGACCAATTCCTTTTTGCTGCTGCATAAAAGTGCCGGGTCTTACAGGCGAATCATCTATTCCGTTTGCAATACGCCATAAGACTTCCCCATTGACACCCCATCGGTCACGCAGGCGAGGGAGAGGAGTGCGAGCTAAATCCCCAATCGTATGAATACCCATCTTATAAAAATGATGAGCCATTCTCGAGCCGACCATAAACATATCTCGAATGGGCATAGACCAGAGTTTCTCGGCTATATCTTCCTTCGGAAGAATATAGATCCCGGTCTTATTTTTCTTAGCAAACAAATCACAGGCCATTTTGCTCACAACCTTGGTATCACTAATTCCAATCCGCACTCGTACTCCGGTTTCGAGCCAAACTTGCTGCTGGATCTGGCGGGCAATTGCTTCTGGTGAACCGAATAGCCTTAGACTCCCTGTTACATCAAGAAATTGTTCATCAATGCTGTAGGGCTCTACAAGATCCGTATAGGATTGGAAAATGCTTGTAATATGGAGAGAAACCCGGATATATTCTGCCATTCGAGGTTTTACTACAACGACATCAGGGCATTTGGCAATGGCATCTGACAAACGCTCGGCTGTGGTAATTCCGTAGGTCTTGGCCAGCGGACAGGCTGCAAGAATAATTCCGGACCTGCGAGCCGGATCACCTGCAACGACAAGGGGGCGACTCGTATACTCCGGATGGGCTGACTTCTCCACACTGGCATAAAAAGACTGACAGTCGGCCAGCATAATCACACGTTTTTTCCGCTCCATAAGACCATACACCTCTTCATTCGTTCCGTATTAGAACACATGTTCTTATTTTATAAGAATAACGGAGAAATATACATCCAGCAACCGGAATTTTTTTGAAAAGAAATGAGAATTTCTGAAATGCTCAGAAAGGCTTAGAAATTAGGAAAAAGGACTCGGTTTTTAACATAAAGAGCGAGTGATCTGAGACCAGGGAGTCAAAAATCAGGGGATTATAAGCAGAATGTTAAGGAAAATTAAATAAATATGTCCTGGATACAGGACCATCCGATTTTTTTGTAAAGTTTGATATTTGAAGAATGCTGGTATATCAAGGGTTTTCTAGTTTTTGATATCGGACTATAGTATCAATTTTGTAATAACTATGGTTAAAATTGTAAACAAATAGCAACTTTGGATGATTACATGCGTTACATTATATAGGCAGAAGGGAAGGAAAACAGGGCTGTAACTACTGATGATTAAGGATTTCCCTTGATAACTTAGGGAAAAGTTCAGGTATTGCTTTGATGTAGACAGAACCGTAAAAAGAAAGTTGGATTTTTAGGATGATCGGCCCCTAAACCCAGGATCAAGTTTTGAAACTGGGCAATATTATCCAATCTATCTTTGCTTCCATTTGCCTAGTTACAAAAGGGAAAGCTTGGCGATATAGTTAATAGAGAAGTTACAGACATTCGCCAAACGACAGAATCCGATTCTGCATTGCAGGCAATCTGTAAATTAAAGGGAGGCATTGCAAAACTCGTTTTTGCCTTACGATGACTAAGAATGATTTTAGAAGTGGAGCGAACCAGGTAACCATGAGCAGACGACAGAGAAAACGATTTGCTGTAGGCATCTTAATTGGCATTCTTATTTTTGGCGGTGGAGGATGGGCAGCATACTCATACTTGAAACCAGCACAAAATACTTTTACAGCAGAAGACGGAACGATACTGAAATTCAAAACAGAAGGCAATCAGTTCTTACAATACAGCCAGGAAGGAAAGTGGCAAGAACTGTTTGTGAAGGGGGTTAACCTGGGTTCAACGAAACCGGGTCATTACCCAGGTGAATTTCCGCTAGTAAAAGAAGATTATCTTAGATGGTTTCAACAGATTGAAGATCTGGGCGCTAATGTAATCCGTATCTATACGGTTCATCAGCCTGTGTTTTATTCAGCGCTCGCAGAGTATAACAAAGGCAAGGAACACCCACTGTACTTCATGCAAGGAATCTGGTCACCAGAAGAACAACTGATTGAGCAAAGGGACGCTTTTGCCGAAGGAATTGAAGAAAAATTTAAAGCAGAAATAAAAAAGGCAGTATCGGCAGTGTATGGAGATGCGGATATCCCGCATGTGAATGGAGAATCGAGCGGTAAGTACAGAGCGAATGTGGGCCAGTATCTGCTAGCATGGCATTTGGGTACCGAGTGGGACCCAGAGATGGTAGAGGATACAAATAATAAGTATTCGGATCATCCTCGTTATGAGGGAGAACACTTTTCAGGTACAAAAGAGGCGAGCCCCTTCGAGAACTGGCTTGCTGAGCTGCTGGATGAAGTAGCAAAGGAAGAACAGAAATATGGATGGGAACACCCTTTAACTTTTACCAACTGGGTTACAACCGATGTGCTTGAACATCCAGGCGAGCCTTTATTTGAAGAAGATTTGGTAAGTGTAGATGCGAGACATATTGAACCTGTGAATTGGCAAGGCGGTTATTTTGCGGCCTATCACGTCTATCCTTATTATCCAGACTTCTTCCGTACAGATAAAACGCTGCAGACGATAAAAGATGAACAAGGGGAATACAACACGTACAAAGCGTACTTACGTAAGCTTAAATCCGAGTTTACCGATCTGCCTATAATGATTACAGAATACGGAGTTCCGTCTTCTCTCGGAATATCACATTATGGTCCCGGAGGAAAAGATCAAGGCGGTCATAATGAGCAGGAGCAAGGCGAGATTAATCAGTCGCTAACCAAGGACATTTTTGACGAAGGATATGCCGGAGCTGTTCTCTTCATGTGGCAGGATGAGTGGTTTAAAAAGACGTGGAATACGATGGCATTCGAAATTCCTGCAGATCGTAAAGCTTACTGGCTGAACGTACTCACAAATGAGAAGATGTTCGGCATTCTCGCCATGGAAGCAGGCAAACAAAACCAGCTGTTAATCGATGGGAAACTGGATGAGTGGTCCAAGCTTCCGGCTGAACAAATTCAGCTTTGGCAGGGAAATACAGAAGGTATCGAGAGTATTCAATTAACTCATGATGAAGCTTACTTATACATGGGGATCACACTTGATGAACCTTTCGATCCATCTAAGACGAAGCTAAATATCGGTACAGATACACTTCCTGGAGGCAATCAGCCGCTTGAATCTCTTCCAGGAAAAACACTGAAAGGCGGAGATCTGGAAACGCTGATTACAATAGGTAGCGACAAGGAATCGGAAGTAGCGATCGCAAAAAGCTATGACTTTAATCAACGATTATACGGACCGGAAGGCTATTGGATGCTGGAAGAACAAACAAAGGATACACCGTCGTTCGTTCCTTGGAAGCTGGCCATCAGTCTGTTGATGAATCCGCCAGATACCAAATATGCCCACCCTTATATGGATGAAGTTGTAGGCCTATTAAACCGGGGCACGACCAATCCCGATGCTGCTGATTACGATTCACTAACCCTTTGGCAGTATGAAGGAAAAGAAATAGAGGTTCGCATTCCATGGATGCTACTTGGTTTTGGAGATCCTAGTTCACTACAGGTCATTGATTACAGTCCGTTAACAGAAAACAAGGAATTTCAGACGGTAACAACGGAAGGAATTCGGCTGATCCCTTGGCTGACTGATCTGAGCAGCGGCAACATATCTTGGCCTGGCGGTACAGAGGATACATTTGATATACAAGACATTCAGGCCTATACATGGGATCCATGGGAAACTGTGAATTATAGTGAACGTTTTAAAAAGAGCTACGATCTTATGAAAGAAACGTACTCAGAATTACAAACAGAGCAAAAATAAAGGAGGATACTTATCCATGTTTTCTAATTTGGCCCTGGCGTACACTTTCCTTTATTCGTGCGCAGGACTCATTGTCGTGGGGATTGGTTTGCTCATAACGATGAAAACGACACACAATTCAAAAGAACGCAAGAAAGAAGAGTATACAAGGAAACACAAGGATTACTTCGTTTATGTTCAGGCAAACCTGACGGGGAATGAGAAAATTCAGCTTCCACCAGGAAAACTGACAAAAATAGAAGAGGAAGTAATTATGGATCGGTTAATCGCCATCCATGATCAGATTAAAGGAGAGCATGCTGCAAAACTACGCGACATAGCTAGGGAAACAGGTTATATTGCGAAGCAAATGAAACAGCTTGACAGCATCTCGACCAGCAGAACCATAGAAGCTGCTTACAGGCTCGGCGGAATACGGGCTGCCGAAGCGACAACAGCTTTGCTGCAAGTCCTAAAAGAAGAGAAAAAGGTAGCACATGCTGTCATATACGCCAGAGCGGCAGCGAAATGTGCAGAACGGCCTGCTGAGCTGAAAGAGATGCTCAGATATCTCCTTAATAAAGGTAAACCAGTTTATGAACTCGCTGCTGATATTCTGATGGAAACGAGTCTTACACCGAGTAATCTGCTGCAAGAACTGCTCGAATCAGATCACTATAATGATGTAAAAGTAGGACTCGTTGCTTCCTATGCTTATGCTTCTCCAGAAGTGATGCCGGCTGTTATCCGGTTGTTCCGTTCGAAGGATGAAACGATCCGTACAGATGCGATTAAACTTTATTTAAGCAGAGGTCCCGTACTCAAGGATCAAACGATGAAAGAGTTAATGCGAGATTCAAATCCTGAGGTTAGAACAGCAATGGCAAACGCTCTTGGTTCCATCCACACGGAGGACAGTATCCAGCTGTTACAAAAAGGACTGAGCGATGCAGAACTGCTTGTGCGTAATCAAAGTGCAGAAAGTCTTGCGGGACTTGGTGTGCGCGGTTTTGAAGTGCTTTGTGAAACAGCGGCTACGGCAAGCGGTACGGCTAGAGAAGCAGCTCTTGCCTATACAGAGCGTGCGATGGCTACGGCTGACGGCCAAGAAGAAGTTGAAAAAATGATGACATTGAACAAGAAAAGACTAATCTATCAACATTATTTCGGAACTTCACCGAAAGAAAAACAAACTCGCCGTATGTCAGAGGTTATTGGAGGGGATTTCACTGCTTAGAGATATATTGCTTGGTTATGGAATGGTTATCATTTATTACGTTATTTTCGTTACTGTCTTATATTTTGGAATTTTATGTTTTTCGTATAGAGATATCTTTACAATTCGCCGCCGAGCAGAGTATTCCAGTTTTAAAAGCTTAGCGGGGTCGGATGTCGTGCCTCCAATCTCGCTTTTGGTACCTGCGTTTAACGAGGAATTGACGATTATAGAAAACGTAAAATGTCTGATGACACTTAACTACCCGACATATGAGGTCATTGTCGTCAACGATGGTTCTACAGACAAGACGATACCTGTACTCATTAAAGAATTTGGACTTAAACCCGTTCAAAATCCGACTTTCCGCGGAACGATCAGATGTGAGCAGATTCGCGGCGTATATCATAACCCGGATTATCCTTTTCTCTATCTCATTGACAAGAATAATGGCGGTAAAGCGGATTCGCTGAATGCTGGAATTAACTTCTCGCATTATCCTCTGATCTCATCGATTGATGCAGATTCATTACTTGAGAAGGATGCGCTGATTCGTATGGCCCGTATGTATCTGGAGAATCCAGAAGAGACCGTTGCGATCGGCGGAGATGTTCGTATTGCAAATGGATGCAAGATTGAAAATGGTGCTGTAAAAGATGTGTCACTTCCGCGTAAAATGTGGCCGATGTTTCAATCTATTGAATATTTAAAAGCGTTCCTTGGCGGCCGGATTGGCTGGAGTTCAATAAATGGGCTGATTATCGTCTCCGGTGCTTTTGGAGTATTTAAGAAAGAGGCTGTTATTGCAGTAGGTGGGTATCGTGATGGATATCCCGGAGAAGACATGAACATCATTATCAAGCTTCATCGCTATATGCTGGACAACAAGAAAAAGTATCGTATTGCATTCTGTCCAGAGGCAGTCTGCTGGACTCAAGCTCCAGATACGTACCAGATTATTTCGAATCAACGTAAACGCTGGGGTCGGGGAAACCTGAAAAATATGCTGGAGAACGGAAATATGATGTTCAGACCCAAGTATAAAACAATGGGAATGCTCACGATGCCGTATAACATCTTTTTCGAGGCACTGAATCCTTATTTCCGGATTACTGGACTTCTAGCTTTAGTAGGTTACGTTATGCTGGACATGACGGCATGGCCTGTACTTCTCATTTTCGGTCTTCTTAATTTCTTAAGCGGTTATCTGCTGAGTGTAGGAGCCTTGATACTCGAAGAGATTGCATTCCGCCGTTATCCAAAGCCATCTGATCTTGTGAAAATGTTAGCTTTTTCTGCTCTAAAGTTTGTTGGTTATCATCAGCTTGGCGTTCTTTGGAGAGTACAAGGGCATATTCAGTTTATGCGAAAGAATAACTCCTGGGGAACGATGACAAGACAGAGCTGGGAAGAACCAAAAGCCGAAGAGGCTGCTTAAGTAAGGTGAAAGTGAATGTTGAAAGGTGGAGATGAGTCTAATGGAAAATACAGTAACTCTTGAGCGCCAGGTGAAGGACAGTGTATATGACCTTCTGGATGAGCAGCTAAAAGGAATGGCTAATGAAAACAGCGGCGTTGTGTTTGTCCACTGCATGGATAGAGACCAGCAGCCGGATGCGGAGTTGCAGGATATTCTCACGAGGACCTGCGAAACGGAATACCAGGTCTGGAAAGATACGCAGTCAAATACGATTGCGGTCTTCCTTCCTTTTATGTCACTTAATCGTACACACTATCAGGCCCTGTTAATCAAACAGAGTCTGATGCAAGTGTTACCCGGTGTAGATCCGCGTCTGACGATTGCGAGTTTCCCTGAGATGGGGAAAGCAAGCAAACACATGCTGAAAAGTATGGCTGAATCGGCAAGACTCAGTACGGATGCAGATATCAAATTATATACACCAAATGAAACAGCGGTACGGCCAGGTAAGATTCTTATTGTAGATCAAGAAAAATCAACAAGAGAATTTCTTCAAATCCGCCTTGCTTTGCAAGGATATGACATTTATGAAGCAGTGGATGGACTGAGTGCCCTCGATATGGCTGTAAAAGTGGAACCGGATCTTATTCTGACCGAACTTAATTTGTACGGAATGAGTGGAGTTCCTTTTATCCATCAGATTCAAAACCTGAATCTAAAACAGCAGCCTAAAGTAATTGTTTTGACAGACCAGCGAGTAGAGCAGACCATCACTCAGTGTTTTGAAAAAGGGGTAGAAGATTATGTAACCAAACCTTTTTCACCTGTGGAACTCGATGCCCGTATTCGTCGCTGTTTTCAATAAGAAATCATAGAACTTACAGTAATCGTAGCTTGTAAAATAGTAGATTTCAAACTGATAAGGTAGTCCTGATTTAACACATAAAAGTATGTGAGCTGTGTATCATCGCAACCAAATGATGCAACCTGCTTACCTAAAATTCCATTTGGAGGGTGAAGTACTGTGAAAGAGCAATTCCATAATTTAATGAACGCAATTGAAAACAAGAAAGCCGTGTTGGGTGTAGTAGGACTAGGATATGTTGGACTGCCGCTCGCAGTAGAAATGGTAAAGCAAGGATTTACGGTAATTGGTATTGATTTAGACCCATCCAAAGTGGAAAGTATTTATCAAGGCGAGTCCTACATTCATGATATTTCTTCGGAAGAACTGAAAACAGTAATGCAAAGCGGTCGTTTTCAGCCAACAACAGATTACAGCATGCTGCGTGTGATTGATGCACTAAGTATCTGTGTGCCAACACCGCTCAGTGAAAACCAAGATCCAGATACATCATACATTGAAACCGTGGTAGACCAAATCAAACTTCATATGAAGGAAGGTATGCTCATCACGCTGGAGAGCACAACTTATCCTGGTACAACGGAAGAATTGATTGAGCATAAACTTGAAGCGATTGGTAAAAAAGTAGGAGAAGATTATTTCCTCTGCTTCTCTCCTGAACGCGTGGATCCGTCAAACGGTAGATATACGACTTTTAATACACCAAAAGTAATTGGTGGTACTACAAAAGAGTGCTTAAAACTTGGAGCAGCACTGTACAGCCAGTATGTAGAAACCGTAGTTCCTGTATCCAATCCAAAAATTGCAGAAATGTCCAAGCTGCTTGAAAATACATTCCGCAGTATCAATATTGCGTTTGTGAATGAAATGGCGATGATGTGTGACCGCATGGGAATTGATATTTGGGAGGTCATTGACGCAGCTGCTACAAAACCATTTGGCTTTATGCCATTCTATCCGGGCCCAGGTATCGGTGGACACTGCATTCCGCTTGATCCAATGTACTTATCTTGGAAAGCCAAAGGTTTTAGATTCTACAGCCAATTTATTGAACTTGCTCAATCCACTAATGAGAATATGCCGTACTACGTAATGAACAAAACAGCAACCATTCTGAATGAATATGCGAAATCCATTCGTAAATCGAACATTTTGCTTCTCGGTATGGCGTACAAACCAAACATTGCAGACCTTCGTGAATCTCCTGCTCTTGAAGTTTACGAGCTCTTCAAAGAAGCGGGTGCGAATGTAGAATACTTTGATCCGTATGCAGATACTTTCCGCGATAAACATGGAGAAACAGTTCATAGTGTGGAGTATAACCCAGCTGATTTTAAAGAATATGACTGCATCGTATTAATTACAAACCATAAGAATCTAGAGTATGATGAAATCGCATCGCTGGGCGTACCTATACTTGACACTCGTAATGCATTCAAAGAATACCCATTACCGCACATTTATAAAATAGGTCATTCTGTACAGCATCCGGCAGCGTCGCAGGAAGAAGTGGTATTTGCTTAAAAAAGATACGGTGAGCGCCGCGCAGAAGCCGCCGAATAAAGGAGGATATGCATGGAATTCATGGCCGGCATGGGTAAAAGGGAGCTGCTTTATAATCTTTTTTCTTTTACTTATCCTGTATTTCATGCTGAAATCACCTGAGGTGAATGAAAATAAAGCGACATGGCTATGGGATGCTTCGATCATTGAAGAGCGTACAGATGAAATTGTGAGGTTCTTAGCAGAACAAAAGGTAAATACTGTTTTTCTGCAAACGAAAGAGAGTGTGTCCCCTGAAGCATATCGACATTTCAATGCGGAAGCACAAGCTCACGACATTTCAGTCCATGCACTCAATGGTCATGCAGACTGGGCTTATACAGAAAAACGAGATGAAGGCACCGCCTGGGTGGAATGGGTAAAGAGATTTAACCAGGAAGCAGCACCAGAGGAGCAATTTGCCGGTGCACAGTTCGATGTCGAACCGTATCAATTGCGGCGCTGGGAACAAGAGGAGCAAGCCGTCATTGCAGAATGGAGCGCAAATATAGAGGAGTGGATTCAGGCAGGTTCTGAAGGGAATCTCTATATGAGCGCAGCAGTTCCTTTTTGGCTTGATAAGCGAGAAAGTCCAGATAGTAAGGGGACACTTAGTCGGTGGATGATTAATCAATTTGATGCGATTGCCATCATGGCTTATCGAGACAGCGGTCAGCAAATGTACGATCTCTCCAAGGAAGAACTTGCGGAAGCAGATGAGCTAAACAAGAAGGTATGGATCGGTGCCGAGCTTGGTCATACCGAGGAAGGCGAACATCTAACTTTTTACCGGAAAGCAGTTACGAATATGGAATCAGAAATGGAAACAGCGGCTGAACTTGGCACAAAACATCAGTCCTTTGCAGGACTGGCGGTACATCATTATGAAGTGTGGTATAAGAAAATGAAGGATGATGTATCTCTTGTTCGTAAAGAAAATAAATAGGAAAACCTAAATCTTGTTGCGGAAATAAGAGATAGTAGAAAAAAGAGAAGAGTCTGCTTACTTAAATAAGCAGACTCTTCTCTTTTTTTGTTGACAGGCTGTCTTAAATCATTATAAATAAGATGATAGGTTTTACTTCAAATATTACATAAGGGAGCAAAAGTATTAAGATGAGTAAACTCGAAGTATTACAGAATCCGAAACAACGTAAGCTGCTCTTTAGCGCTGGGCTGAGTTGGATGTTTGATGCCATGGAAGTAGGTATGATGTCCTTTATCGTAGCCGCTTTGGCGAAGGAATGGCTCCTCAGTCCAGGTGAAGTAGGGCTTATCTCAAGTTCCACTTCTATCGGGATGGTCGTTGGAGCTGCCCTCGCAGGGACACTAGCTGATAAGTATGGGAGAAAGGCTGTTTTAATGTGGACGCTGCTTATTTTCTCGGTAGCAAGCGGTTTTTCAGCTTTAGCTACAGGGTATGTGTTCCTTTGCCTCATTCGCTTTGTTGCCGGGGTTGGTCTTGGAGGAGAGCTTCCGGTTGCCTCTACGCTGGTATCAGAATCGGTATCCGCTAAGGAAAGAGGACGAGCCGTTGTTCTGCTTGAAAGTTTTTGGGCTGCAGGCTGGATTATTTCGGCTCTCATTTCTTTTTTCATTATCCCCGAGTATGGATGGCGTGTAGCTTTTCTAATCGGTGCACTACCGGCATTTTACGCACTGTACTTGCGCAAAGCTATTCAGGATCCACCTGAATTCAAGAAGAAAAAGGAACTGAAAAAAGTTACTTTTGGAGAGAAATTTAAATCGGTTTGGTCTGCAGAACATCGAAAGACCACGCTGATGTTATGGATCTTATGGTTTACGGTTGTATTTTCTTACTATGGCATGTTTTTATGGCTGCCCAGTGTCATGACGTCCAAAGGATATGAACTCGTTAAAAGTTTTCAATATGTACTTATTATGACGCTCGCACAGTTGCCTGGTTATTTTACTGCGGCTTACTTTATTGAGAAATTCGGGAGAAAATTTGTACTCGTTGTATATTTAATAATGACAGGATTTAGTGCGCTTTGGTTTGGAAATGCCAGCTCCGAATTATCCTTAATTATTGCAGGAATGTCACTTTCTTTCTTTAATCTGGGCGCATGGGGAGGCATGTACGCATACACACCGGAACTATATCCGCTAAGAGTGCGTTCTACTGGCGTGGGGTTATCTGCGTCTATTGGCCGAATCGGAGGTGTGATTGCACCGCTTCTCGTAGGTCTTTTGGTCCAAAAAGGGGTTTCTTTTAGCACAATATTCACCTTATTCTTTGTTACGGTATTAATTGGTGCAGCAGCGGTACTCGTGTTAGGGAAGGAAACAAAAGGCACCGAACTTGTAGATTAGGTCTATTGACAGATGTAACAAAATTGTAACTTATGTTATAGTACACGTTAGGTGTTACTTTTAGCGCCGCCAAATTCAGTGATGAGATTCTATTACGCAAGGCATCTGATCACGAATGAAACGGAGGATGTGTAAGACTAATGAAAAAAATACCCACACTTATCTTAACATGTGCCTGTGCTCTTTCCGTACTGGGTGCATCAACAACAGCTAGTGCTGCGACACTACAGAAGGGTAGTAGAAGTTCCGAAGTAGTTGAGGTCCAAGAAAGATTGACTAAAATAAATTATTTCTGGGCTGGCATCAGTGGTTACTATGGTGACAAAACAGTTGACGCTGTTAAAAAATTTCAGAGGGTGAACAACTTAGCTATAGATGGAAAGGTTGGTCCCCAAACAGAAGCCAAACTGAAAGCCAAAGCGCCGATTAATAACAAAGTGTTAAAACATCTGGCAGGTATTATTCAAGATGAAGCTGGCGGAGAATCATTTACTGGACAAGTTGCAGTAGGTGCGGTCATTCTTAATCGTGTTCAGCACTCGGCGTTTCCGAATGCTATTACGAACGTGATTTTTCAAAAAGGGCAATTTGCACCTGCGGCGGATGGCAAACTAAGTGAGCCGACAGCGGGTGCCTATGAGGCAGCTCGCAGAGCATTGACAGGATATGATCCTTCTAAAGGTGCTCTATACTTCTATAATCCGAAGTACACTTCCTCTTCTTGGATGAGTTCTAGGCCTGTTACACAAAGACTTGGTAATCATGTTTTCACAAAATAAATCTTTTACAAAATAAATATTGAATTTGTAAGAATGATGGTACTTAAATAACACTTTGCCGGGAGAAAGCAGGAAAATTCCCTTTCTCCCGGCTTTTTTTTTCAGGATCAGCAAAGCCAGATCCCACAATTACACTTACATCATGAATCTGGAGGTTGTCATAGGATATATGAACAAATTAGATAACAACAAAAAATGGAAAACACTCGCAGCGGGTTTACTTTTAAGCGGATCGATCGCAATAGGTACAGTAGGAGCCGCTTCCCCGGCCAGTGCATTGCTTCTTCAAAAAGGAACTCAGCACGCTGAAGTGGTAGATCTGCAAGAGAGACTCAGAACGCTAGGCTACTTATCTGCTGGAGTAACCGGATACTATGGATCACAAACAGAGAAGGCCGTTCAAACCTTCCAGAAGCGGAGTGGTCTTGCTGTTGACGGAAAGGCAGGTAAGCGAACGATAGCTGCTTTGAAGGCTAAGGCGCCTGCCTCAGGAGCTACACTGAATGCTTTGGCTAAAGCTGTAAATGGGGAAGCGAGGGGAGAATCATTAAAAGGACAGGTGGCAGTAGCTGCTGTCATCCTCAACCGGGTGCAGTCTAATCAGTTCCCGAGTTCCATAAAAGATGTTATCCTTCATCCTAGACAGTTTACTGCGGTGGATGACGGTCAGTATAACCTTACTCCGAATTCATCTGCCTATATAGCAGCAAAGCGTGCGCTGAATGGTGAAGATCCAACAGGGGGAGCACTCTATTATTACAACCCGAAGATTGCCACATCCGCTTGGAGTAAAGCACGTCCTATCATAAAAACAATAGGGAATCATGTATTCACAAAATAGGGATTCAGTTTAAAAAAAATGAATTCTTCTAAAGAGTGTCACTGATAAAAACCTTTAATAAAGACCTCTCATAAAGAAAAGGTACGGCTCCTCAAAAATAGTTGAGGGACCCTACCTTTTTTTTGTCTGTATATAGTGCATTATCATGAGAGGTAGTGATCCAGATGATTAGATAACAACAAACTCTGGTTCTGAGCCCTTAGGCGGCACTGTAGGACATTACTACACTCGCAGGAACAATATACTCCACACCATCAAATCAATGAGCTGGAAGTGAAATTGCGGTACAACTCGAAGTCACCGTAAGAAACTTCTAAGACAAAAAAGACATTCATCTCCAACACGCGGAGTGAATGTCTTCTTATCATTCTAATCTCTAATATTAAAGTACACTTTTTGCTCCTACATATTTAGGACCCCAGTAAGTGTTACTCAGGCTGTCGATTTTAATACCACTGGAAGTAGTGGCAGAAATGAAACTATTGTTTCCAACGTAGATGCCGACATGAGAGACAGAACCTGTTGTATTAAAGAAAACAAGATCGCCTTGCTTCAGATTACTCTTGGATACAGAAGTTCCTGTGTTATACATGGAAGCTGCTGTACGCGGAAGGGAGACATTGTATTTCTCAAAAATGTACTTCACAAAACCTGAGCAGTCAAATCCGCTTGGAGTAGAACCTCCATATACATAAGGTGTACCTATATATTTTGTAGCTTCTTGAACAATGCTCGTTCCTTTTACATGATCATTCCCTACAAGAATCGGGCTATATGTTTTACCTGTAGTACTTACCATAACAAGAGAATAGCTCTTTTCCCAAACAACGGCACTTCCCATGGCTTCGGATACAAAACGAAGGGGAACATATGTACGGCTATCGCGAATAAATACTTGAGTATCAAGACTTACACTTTTTCCATTGACTGTTGCTGTTGTGGAACCTGTTTTGATTTTAATTGTAGTTCCATTTTTTTTGATAGTAACCGTTGTAGTAGAACCTGATTTAGAGGAACTTACGGTATAATTCATTTCTTCTGCAAGTTTACGTAATGGAACTTGCGTTCTAGCGTTATTATCTAAAAAAGGAGAAGCATCTTCGAAATTAACAAGACGATCATTAAGCTGTACATTTACACTATTTGAACTTGAAGAAGATGCATCCACTTGCGAATTTCCAAATACTAAGCCTGCTCCAAGCAGAGTAGTTAACAACAAACATTTACCAAATTTCTTCATTATTATTTATTCCTCCATTAGCCTCCGAGGTTAGTTGACGGGTTTGAGTAGAAGGTACTCTAGGATCTTCATCATCCATTCACCCCAAGTATGTAAATCGTCCCCCGTACCAATTAGTAGATTCGGCTTTATTAATATTAATCAACTGTAACTAATATATAATAAAAAAAGCATGAAACGTTACAATTTTGTAACCAATGATTCATCTTTTGTACACTAAAACTTGGCAAAATTTTTAGTTATATACTTATACAGATAGGTTAAGTTCCTTTAAAGGGGGTAGTTTATCACTATTTGAAAGAACTGAAACACCATTTTTGGTTACAATATTGTAACCAAAATTATTAATTTTCTTATTTTTGTTACAAAATATTTATCTATTATTTCATATAATACCCTTTATTTTCTAGTTCGTTGGTAAGAATATGCCAAAAAAACAACCCGCATTTTTATAATTAACGGGTTGTTGGGTTGATCATTACAAAGATGTTATCATTTTATGTCGTTTTAGTACGGCCTGTTATTAGTAAAAGGAGGAAGGAAATGACAATAATAGAGACGGTCCACAACCAAGCCATGGTTGTATTCCCACTGTCTACAGCGATATATATAGCAGTGGGTACAGTCTGTGTTTTTCCTGGAATATTGCCTGCAATCATGAGTGTAGCCCCAAATTCCCCCAGTGACCTAGCGAATCCAAGTATATAGGCGGTCATAAGAGAAGGCCATACAAGAGGAAGTGTAATATAGCGAAAGACTTGCCATTCATTTGCACCGATGGAACGGCCGGCTGCTTCAAGCTCCCTATCAACGGACGAAAATCCAACTTTCATCGTTTGATAGACAAGAGGAAAAGAAACAACAATCGAAGCAATAACAGCTGCCCACCATGTGAATAGAAGGGGAGCATCAAATATACGCTCTATTATTGTACCCACGAAGCTGTTTCTGCCAAAAAGAACAAGTAACAAAAATCCAACCACCGTAGGAGGCAGTACAATGGGCAGCATGAATGCAGTTTCAAGAAAAAGTTTCCCTCGAAATGTTTTTCTAGACATCCATTTTGCGAGTAAGCTTCCTGCAACGATCGTTACCATGCTTGAGAGCAATGCGATCATTAGTGACAATCGGACGGGTGCCCAGAATAAATTCCAATCAATCATAGGCATTCCCATCTAAAGACCCTTAAACCCGTATTGCTGAAATATGGTCTTGGCCTCATCAGATGTAAGGAATTCATAGAATACTTTGGCCTCCTTGATGTGTTTGCTTGCGTGAATAATACCCACTGGATAATGGATGGGTGCATAAAGCTCTGAATCAACCGTATGTACAATATTTACTTTAGAAAGAACAGCATCTGTTTTATATACGAAACCAGCGTCAGCGTTACCCGTTTCAACATACTGTACTACTTGACGGACATCCTTGGCCTGTATAATCTTAGGGAGCAGTTTATCATATAACCCAAGTTTTTCTAGTGCTTCTTTGGCATAACTCCCAGCAGGAACACTCTCTGGAATACCGATGGCTACAACCTTAACTTCCGGATTCGTTAGATCAGCTTCAGATGTTATATCGAGCTCTCTGTTATTTGCAGACACAAGCACAAGTTCGTTTGTCAGCAACGTTTCAGAGTAACCTTCCAGGATCTGATGGTTATGAATCAGTGCCTGCATATTCTTCTCCGCAGCTGACAGAAAGAGATCAACGGGAGCGCCTTGTTCTATTTGCTGCTGGAGTGCGCCGGAACTGCCAAAATTAAATGTAAGCTGAATTTTTGGATAATTCATCTCAAAGATTGGCTTTATTTCTTCCAGCGCATCCGTTAAGCTCGCTGCAGCTGAAATGGTGAGCTTTGTGACCTCAGTCTGTGTAGAGGATAACTCTGAAGTAGATTGCTGCGATTGTTGCTTTGTAGATGTAGAAGTAGAGCCCGGTGTACTACCTGTACTACCGCATGCTGCTAGAAACATCATGAAGAGAAAACATAAACAAACATAACTAACCTTATTCATTTTGATCATCATATCATCCTAACATTACAATTGATTATATTTAGATATCATTAATTATATTATGAATAGAAGAGATGACAATACGGAATCGATTTCAACACAAAGAGATTATGATACAATGCGGATATAGAATGCCTTTGGGGGTATCGCAAGTGAAAGATAATATATCTTATACAACAGAGGAAATAGCAAAGCTTGCAAAGCCAGCTCATGATACGGCGAAACGGGAACTCTATGCAGACTTCCAGAATAGCGGAGTAAGACAAGTGGTTATTACGGGCCAAGATTTAAGTCTGGATATTCTGGCGAGCTATTTGGAGAAGCATTCATCCTTTTTAAGACCACTGCGTTCTCATGTGGGGAGTCTGGACAGTCTTATCTCTATGTATCAAGGGAAGTCGGATATCGTCAGCACGCATTTACTTGATGGAGATACAGGGGAATATAATGTTCCTTATATTCGTAAGCTGCTAGTTGGGTCTTCCTATCTTGTTGTAACCTGATGAGCAGATGGGCTGGGTTATATGTAGCGCCCGGTAATCCGCATCAGATACAGGGATGGACTGACCTTACTAAGCCGGGGCTTCGATTCGTAAACCGCGAGAAAGGGGCAGGGCTTTCTGGATATGATCTTTCGCAGACAGGGAAGATTATGATGAGAATGTAAATGGGCTATATATAGAAGCTTTTAAAAAGCCTGGCTTTAATAACCAGGTTTTTTTGTCTGTCAAAAAGAATTCGTCAATCCTATACACGCTGTTTTAACAAAGATCAAATTCAGTTGGCCAGATTAGATATCCTCTAGTTTTTGTCCCATTATGAATGTCTTTAAAGTAGGAAAGTAAACTGGGACGTGACGGTCCATCCATTACGAAGACCATGTATTCGGCATATGTTTTCTGTGTGATATCATAAACCCAATCCAGCTGCTTAAGAAGCGGAGATATTGAACAAATCGGAAGAAGCAGGTGGGTGTTCTGAAGCGGGTTTAGCTTCTCTTTTAAATAGGATGTTATATAGACAAAAGCTTCTCTGTCACGCGCAAGTAACATAATAATAGAATTAGGGTCTCTCTCGCGATAGCGGATATAACCTGCTAGTTCTTCACCGATCAGAATGGAAGATGCACGTACTTTGTTAGACGGGCTAATCCAGTCAAGGAGTGAATGTCCCGGAAGGATTGAAAAAGAAGATAGGCCATAAGTGGTATCCCACATCTCATATAGCTTGGGAAGATCGCTAGACTCTACACGCCGCTCCCGAAGGAGGGGGGTGGTTTCATTTACAAAGATTGCCTCGAGCGGGATTTTCACTTGTTCATCCATCCAAGCATTGCTTCTAAAGCCAAATCGGCTATAGAAATGCGGGTGGCCCAGTACAGTGGATAATTCATATCCTTTCTGCTGAGCGCGGTGTAACCCTTCTGTAATTAAAGCAGAACCAACACCATGTTTTTGATAATCAGGATGAACGGATAGAGGAGCCAGGATTAGATTTTTTACCTTGTTTCCTTCTATTCGTACTTCTTGCGGGGTAAACAGAATATGACCGATGACTTGATCGTTCTTTATGCAGACTAGGGAGAGTTCGAAATCGAAATTTTTCCGTGTACGAAGGGCACTGACAAGAGCGGCTTCTCCCATTCCAAAGCTATAGGCAAAAGCTAGGGCGTGAAGTTCCGCAATCGCATGGAAATCAGACGGAATTTCGGAACGAATGATCCAGGAAGTCATGATATACACCTCGTTTCTTTTAATAAAAAGGTGGAATCTGATAATTCTCATAAATGTAGAATGGCGTCACCATGGTTTTTTTATGCATGAGAAGGGACTGAAATAAGATAGACTTGGCAAGAAAGGAGAGGTTGCTAAAAATTTTTATTCGTGAGATAATTGGAGTTTGCCTAATAAGAATTTGATAGTGTTGGAGGCGTAACCATGGAGCGATATCCTTTCTCCTATGATCCGTCAGAACCATTCGTCAAGCAGGTCGGCGACTGGGTAGCGGACGTTTTTTATGATGTACTACCTGAACATGGATTTGATATCCGTGATGAACAAATATTTATGGCTTACCAACTGGAAAGAGCCTATGCGAATAAGAAAACCATTTTTGCTGAAGCAGGAGTAGGCACTGGGAAAACACTTGTGTATCTGCTGTATGCAGTTAACTATGCAAGGTATACACGAAAGCCAGCAGTCATTGCCTGTGCAGATGAGTCGCTCATTGAGCAGCTTGTTAAGCAAGAAGGGGATATTGCTAAGCTTGCCCGTTATTTGGACTTACAGATCGATGCAAGGCTTGGGAAATCTCCGGATCAATACCTCTGTCTCAAAAAAATAGACAGTGTTCGTCTTCAGGATGAAGATGCAGCTGTCATTGAAGACGTATATGAAACACTTCCTGATTTTGTCCATTCACCGGGCACCATGCAGTCTTTTTACCCCTATGGAGATCGTAAGGAATACCCAAATCTAAATGATGAACAGTGGAATAAGATCAACTGGGATACTTTTCAGGACTGTTTTGTATGCGATAAAAGACATCGCTGCGGCATGACGCTGTCTCGTGATTATTACCGCAAGGCGACAGACATCATTATCTGTTCCCACGATTATTACATGGAGCATGTATGGACCTATGAAGGAAGAAAAAGAGAAGGTCAGCTTCCGCTGCTTCCTGAACATAGTTCGGTTGTATTCGACGAAGGACATCTACTTGAATCTGCTGCACAGCATGCTCTTAGTTATAAGCTGAAACATAGTGCTTATGAAGAGATTGTTACTCGGCTATTAGATGGAGAGGTTCGGGAGACACTCGCACTGCGAATTGAAGATTCTATTGATCAGAGCCAGCTTGTCTTTGAACTGGTTGCAGAACAAAGTACAGCCATACCTGGTTCCGACCGAAAACGTGTCCGCATCGATGATAAATTGCTTAGTGAACTGAATCGCTGGAAGAGTACAATCGAAGCGATTGATGAAGAGCTTGTATTTGAAAGTGGACTTCATACACTAGATGAATATAAACTGCGTATTGTCGAAGAGCATTTGGAAATGATTCAAACGGCACTCCATCTGTTCCGCGACCCAGCTCATTATATTTGCTGGGCAGAAGAAAGTGAGGACGGGGCAGCCACACTTGCCATTATGCCGCAAACGGTCAAAGAAGTATTAGAGGAACGAGTATTTGGACTCCAAATGCCGATCGTATTTTCTTCAGCAACCCTTTCGGTCGATGGATCGTTTGATTATGTAGCCAGCAGCCTTGGTATCAGTGATTATTTATCTTTCTCTGTAAACTCACCATACGATTACGAGAAGCAGATGAAACTGATCGCCCCAAGTGAGCTCCTTGGAGAAGGAGATATGCGAATGGAAGTTGCTGCAGCGAAGAAACTGGCGATGGCTGCCAAACTGATCAAGCGTACCGATGGACGAGCATTATTGTTGTTTAAAACGATGAATGAACTTCGTGAATTTAAAAAAGCAGCTTCCCATCATCCTTACTTTGCATCCTATAAGATGCTTTATGAAGGAGACCGGGAGATCAGCAGCTTGATTGCGGAATTCCAGAATACCGAGGAAAGCGTACTTTGTGCGGCTAGTCTATGGGAAGGCCTGGATGTACCTGGACCATCGCTCTCCAATGTTATTATTTGGTCACTTCCTTACCCGCCGGAAGACCCAGTATTTATGGCAAAACGAGAAGCTGCTGATTCAGCATATGAAGAAGTAGATTTGCCATATATGCTGCTTCGTCTGCGCCAAGGACTCGGCAGACTCATTCGTTCTTCAACAGATGAAGGGATTGCTGCGATTCTCGATGCGGAAATTCTATCTAATTCCAATGTGAGAGAGCGAGTCGAAGCCGTCTTGCCACCTGGAGCTAAACTCTCAGTAGAATCACTGTAGTGTTATAATAAATGAAGATAGAATTACCTGAAAAAGACCTGTTTTGTACCCATTTCAAGTCATAACGTAGACTTGAAACGGATCATAACAGGTCTTTTATTATTCTTAATTTTGTGATGAATAGGAAGAGATAGAGGCGAAACGTTAGAATATGCCCATACTTAGATATCTTTCGCCCGTATCTGGAGCGATACAAAGCACTTTATGTCCAGGTCCTAGTCGTTTTGCAATCTGCAAAGCCGCCCACACCGATGCTCCGGAGGAAGGTCCAAGCAGTAACCCTTCTTGTGAGGCGAGTTGACGCATCGTGTGGAGAGCCTCCTCATCCTTCACCTGGATAATTTCATTCCAAACGTCTGTATTTACGATGGGAGGAATAAAGCCGGGACTTGTTCCAACTAACTGATGGGGGCCTGGTTTACCGCCAGATAGAACGGGAGAACCTGCGGGTTCTACCGCATAGATTTTTATACTCGGAAGATGTTCGCGCAGAACCTCACCAGTCCCTGTAATCGTTCCTCCGGTGCCAGAAGTGGCCACAAAGGCATCAAGACTTCCTTCCATTTGGGTAAGGATTTCAAGTGCAGTGGTGGTCCGGTGTGCATCAGGGTTTGCACTGTTCTCAAATTGCTGCGGAATAAAGCTGTGAGGAATGCTTTCTTTTAGCTCATGTGCTTTACGAATTGCACCAGGCATCCGTTCTGAAGCGGGAGTGAGTACGACCTCTGCGCCATATGCTCTCAAGATTTGAATGCGTTCCTTGCTCATATTATCTGGCATGACAAGAATGGCTTTGTATCCTTTGGCTGCCGCATTCATGGCTAAGCCAATCCCCGTATTTCCACTTGTCGGTTCAATAATGGTTGAGCCAGGAAGCAGCAGTCCGTCAAGCTCTGCTTGTCTGATCAGATTGAAGGCAGCGCGGTCTTTCACACTTCTACTGGGGTTAAAATACTCGAGCTTTACATAAACTTCAGCATGTTCAGAACTTAGAATACGCTGTAATTTTACAGCCGGCGTATCTCCGATAAGATCTGTAACATGCTCAGCAATTAACCGATTTTTATGTTTCGAGGGTGTTGTCTGCTTAGAATTCATGCCATAGTCCCCTTTACGGTCCAAGTTCCTATTATTATGACATGAAATTCTATAAAGTGTAATGATATGTAATAAAAAGTGAGTTCTTCGTAAAGGACATAAGAAAGGCGGATTGAGCTCTCTCTTTAACTTTTTGAACATGTAGACAGATCTATACCAAGATACGCACTCATTTCTTTTTTTACCTCTGTTTTAGCAAAGGTCCATAGAAGAAATAGGCGCCGCCGATATCCTCTGCATAAGTAGAGGGCTTCAATGCCTTCCTTTTGTTTCGACTCTTCATATACCCGGATCCCGCGGGTGCGCATATCTGAACGAAGGTTGGTCAGGGAAACTGTAACCTCAGATTGAAGCTTGGAAAGACGCAGTATGTATACCTCAGGCATATGAAGAGAAACTTGCCTTATCGAATCAATATCCTGTTCAAGAACGTCTAGCATTAATGTGTAGATGAGATACTTTTTGATTAGCAAATGGTCCGCTTCAGAGGGAGCGGGAGGGGTGGATGGCACTGTCATCCTTTTCACTTCCTAGCAATCGGTAATGTGAATAAAATTCCTTATTATTTATAATTAACGGAACATATGTTCCTATATTATACTATTCAATATAAGATGGCATTATACTTTTTGGCAAGTGGATAATCTAGGGGGAATTCTTGAGTTGTTTACGAGAGAGGATTACTTATTTCTGCATCATCTTGAAATATACGTTTTGGGTTTGGATACATAAGAAAAAAGGACGAGCATCACCTATTAGAAGAGTGAGCCGTCCTAACCTAGTTTAGATGTGATACGCAGATGTTTCATACTTAAGCCATATATTGCGGTTTGTCGTAGAGAGCTTCTTTTTCCAAAATGACCTTGTACGGACGCTCTTTGCCCTTTAGTGACGGACCTAATGTAGTAATAGGCTGTTCTGGTTTTTTGAAGCGGTCGCCGCTGTCACTTTCGGGTGCAAGTCCGGTGGAATCCGGGGTAGCGCTCAGACGCACCTTGGGGGCTCCTCTTTTCTTTGTGAGCCTTTGTCTGATCGGTTTCATCCCATTTCTCCTCCTAACAGGTCATGAATAGCACTAAATAATTGGCGATTATCATGGTCAATCTGCTGAAATAACTCGTCACCTGCCTCGAGATGTCCTACAAGATGCACGGTGAATACATAATTACTTGCTACAGGATAGCACAGCATATACTCTTTCTCAAGATAATCGTCATATAGGTTGACCTTGATTTTATTCTCCTTAAAAGCATCTACGGTAAGGATCCGGCTTGGATCATCCGGAGATTTTCCATCGTTCACATCCAGTGAATATTTCCGTCCAATCTCTCCCACATTTCCTGCCACTTGCTGAAGATATCCGGATTCTGTCGTCCGATGAACGGTAGTTCCTCGTACAAGAAAATGGGGACGGGAAACAAATGTGGTTCTCAGCGTATCACTCATTCGGTGAAGCATCTGGTCATCTGCCTTACGGGAGCGCAGCAGTTCGCGAAAGAAACGAAGCAGCTTGAGCAGTTGGATTCGTTTACTGTCTTCTTCTTGGCGGACTTTGTTTATTTCCTTTTGAACCGAAAGGTCAGTCCATGGGCCTAGCATTTCCATAACTTCTGTGATTTTATTACAGGCTACTGCTACGGCGGGGGCCCATTTCCCATCTGAGCGGATTTCATAATGTAATGACCCGAGTCCAAGCAGATCAGATGGCATTCGCATGCCTTCCACTTGTGCTGTATCTTCGAGTTCCTTTACATGCTCTGGTAATATAAAGAATATGCGCTTTCTACCCAACTTGCTCATAAAAAGACCCATCTCAAACAGGGTGTTATCCCGTACCGTTGCTACCACTTTGCCACGAATTTTCGCGACGTCATCTGGATGAAAAATGAAAATGGCGAAGTCATTATTTTGTACTTCTTTTTCGAGATCCTCAATCGTATAATTCCCCGGATTAAATACACCGGTATACCAAGGAGTCACTTCAGCCGCATATCTAAGGTTTTCATGCACCGCTGCGGCTATAGGCTTCGCTTCAAGAGAACATCCAATGAACGCTCTAGGCTTTTTAGTCATCATAGTCCGCTCCGCCTCGCTTAACGGGATTTCAGTTTTTATTTAGATCTTTTTCTATATTATACCATTTACCCTTTTTTGACGAACCCAAAAACATCACATGGCAAAGAACGAGTCATTAGTACTAGTTCACTGCGACTGAAGCAACATGAACATAAAGAGAATGTGCTACAAATTTCATATATCAATATATGAATGAAACCTTGTATCTTATGAAAAGGAAATTTGGCATCATGGTAACAAAGACAAAAATCATACATTTATGGCAATATGCCGTTCCGAGTTGCAGGAGGCCCCACATAAATTATAAGGGACAGGTGTTTTTTACTTTTTCTCTATGTTTAAAGCATGTTATAATAAGGGTAATCATATGTATTAGAACTGCTCGAGCGAGCAAAATATATGGTTAAACAAGAAAGGATCTGGATACCATGAGTCCCCGAAGGACAGAGCCCCAAAGGACGATTTGGAAACGCAACGATTCCTCCTATACTTAGCTTCCCTTACGTAAGTAGAACAAGTCACCCATAAAAGATGACGGTACTTATGCGTAAGGAGAGGTTATAAATGAAAATTCGAAGGATGAATTCCTCAATAGAGCTCCTCCCGCATAGGTACGGTCTATCGACCAAACTACTAATAATGCGAGGGAATCTGTATGAGGACAATGGAACAACTGCGAAAGAAAGAAACTGAGAGGTATGATAATAAAGCTCCTGCACTGCCTGCTTTTTTGAAAAGCACAGGTATTATGATGTTTGGAACTATGCTGATGGCATTTGCGTTTTATCATATTAATTATGTCAATCATTTATCAGAAGGTGGATTTGTAGGGCTTGCCCTGCTGGGAAGTTATATAGCTGGATGGCCGGCTGCGCTTACTTCTTTACTGCTTGATCTGCCAATTATTCTGATTGCTTGGTATTTGATGGGACGTAAATATATGTACAAAGCATTATTAGGAGCCATATCGTTCTCCTTGTTTTATGAATGGTGCGAGAGATATTCTCCGCTTGTCATTGATTTGCACGGAAGCTTGCTTGCTGCAGCCATCTTCTCTGGTATTTTAACGGGGATCGGTGCAGGACTCGTCATTCGAAGCGGCAGTGCGACCGGTGGAGACGATATTCTAGCGGTACTCATAAGTCAGCGGAGCCGGTTTAAGATAGGTACTGTATTCTTTTTGATGGATGCAGTGGTTTTGGTAGTATCTCTTGCTTTTATGCCGCTGAAAGAGACGCTGTATACTATCCTTGCTGTTTGGATATCAGGTAAATTAATTACTTTGGTGACACAAGGGTCTAATCAGTCTCATCCTAAAACAGAAACAGTGCCAAGTGTACCATATAAACAAGCAATACAAGATAAAGTGAAAATTTCATCCACCGTACCGGTTGTACAGCCTGCCCCGAAACCTGCAAAAGCTATTCTAACGAATAGCCAGCGGAGCTTAGCGGGAGTAAACGTGCATCCATCGAGTACAGGAGGTTCCTAGTTAAAGGGCTACAAGTAAATAGAAATGAAGACTAGCGTCTGGAGGAATCCAGGCGTTTTTTCGTTGCGGAAGTTTGTTAAGATAGTGATGCTAAGATCGTGATGTTAAGATAGTGTGATTTTTAGTAATAGGAGAAGTTTAGGAATTAGAAGGGGGTGGGAATGGTGAGCACTATACTATCTAACAAGAGAACGTTCGGCGGAGTCGTATTAATGTTGCTCGGAATTTTTATCTTATTAACGAAAATGATACAAATGGCAGGGACTGATCCTATGAATGAGAAGCTGCTCCTCATCAGTGGATTCGGAGAGTCTATCCCTGATCGACCTCAGCATGAAGTGACCTTATCTTATTCAGGGACCATAGAGAATCATACCCATCAGTCTCTAAGGATTCATTCGGTAGAACCGATTCTTTCCGTTGAGGCAGCAAACCTGCAAATTCACCCAGAGAAACAGATTCTTATCTATGATCGGGTTCTAAAGAAAAAAGAGAGTCTTCATGTAAAGGGAGAATTTTTACTTGATACGAGTCAGCTGACGGAAGAAGAAATGAGTAAATTACTGCCTGGTGTTATTGCCTATAAAATTACATATAACCAAGACCACAAAGTTGTGCTGAACACGGTGCCTTGAAGTTAAAATAAGATCAGTCAGGTAAAGATTAATTATAACGTTTCTTTCACTGTCTCTTCTTGGCAGAAGGGAGTTATAATGTGGTTGTCGGGCCGACGAAATTCTTTCTGAAAGGAGATGATCCATTTGATCAAAAACCGTGAGGTGACTTTCGCTTAGGCGAAAGAAGCATTGATAAGAGGGGAGGACATATGTCTCTCCTCTCTTTATAACCACTCAATTTGAAAAAAAAGGGAATTATAAAATATAATGGTTGTATATCCGAACTTCCAAAATTATAATAAATGTAGATTAATCAATTTCATAAGAGTTATGAAATTGATTTGATTACATATCTAAAAACAAAGATAGGAGGAAGCGACATGTTGACATATCAGTACATTCAAATACCACAATTTCATACGAAAAAACCAAGGTGTCATAGATGAATGATCATCTGTAATGCAGCTGAGTTACTCGGATTTGAGCAGGATATTTTAACTTCTAAGCCAAGTCAAAGCAGCACTGCACATATGTTTATAAGTAATGAACTACCTTTGGAGCAAAATAGATCCAAGGTTTTTTTGTTTTTAAGCGGCATAGCTCGCAGTGGATTCTAAAACCAACCAATCGAAAGGAGGCGTAAACATGCAAAATTTATATAGCGCATGGGAACAAAATTTGAGATCAACCATATCCGTATTCGAGGAGGACCTTTATCGTGAGGTACAAAAATGGAAGAGAAGCGCTTCCCCCTAGCCTGTTAAAAGAGATTCAAAAATATATCCAGGGTGATCTGATCTATATACCAAAAGCTACCGAAGAACGAGCAAGATGGGGTGAAAAAAGTGGAGCCCGCAAGGAGCTGGCTCAGCGTAACGCAGAAATCACTCTTCATTATTCCAAGGGATGGACCGTACCTGAGCTTGTTCAGAAATATCATCTTTCAAGTGAAAGCATTCGTAAAATTGTTGTGAAAACATGGTAGTGAATACGATTTACCGGCATGAGGGTTTCATACCTCTATGCCGGTTTTTTTATTATGTTCATACACAATAAAAGGAAGTTTACTTTTACATGATTTACTGGATGAGTACACATACTTGGTATGAATAGGATGCTTAAGTTCATAATTTGCTTGATAATCAAAACATTGTGAGGAGAAGTAAAATGTTGAAAACAAAAATCATATGTACCATGGGACCCGCCTGTGATTCCATCGACTTACTGAAACAAATGATACAGTCTGGAATGACCGTAGCTCGGATAAATATGGCTCATGGAGAGCTGGAAGAGCATGTGAATCGTATGGAACGCGTTAGATCAGCAGCGAAAGATCTCGGAACTTTTATCCCCATTATGCTGGATATTAAAGGACCGGAAATACGGATTGGTAAACTCAAAGAGGCTTCTGTCACTTTGGAAACAGGGAAAGAACTGATCTTGACGACCGAGGAGATTCTAGGAGAAGTTCACCGGATTGGTGTCAATTACGCGGAAATGAATGAGGTCGTAAATCCGGGAGATACCATTCTCATTGATGATGGACTCGTTGCCTTACATGTAAAGAAGGTAGAAGGTACGGAAATATACTGCCAAATCTTAAACGGAGGCGTTCTGAAGCCAAGAAAAGGGGTGAACCTGCCTGGGATCAAAACGACGCTTCCGGGTGTAACCGAGCGTGATAAAAAACATATTGCTTTTGGTCTCGAAAATAACATAGAGATGATTGCAGCGTCATTTGTACGTAAAGCAGCAGATGTGGAAGAGATCCGGGCCATACTGAAAAAAAATCAGGCAGAACATGTTCAGATCTATTCCAAGATTGAAAACCAAGAAGGCGTTGACAATATCAAAGAAATTATTGAAGCCTCTGATGGTGTGATGATTGCCCGTGGTGATCTTGGGGTTGAAGTTCCCATCGAAGATGTACCGATGATGCAGATTGATATTATCAAGCAGTGTAATCTGGCAGGTAAACCGGTGATTGTAGCTACTCACATGCTGGATTCAATGCAGGTCAATCCACGTCCAACCCGGGCCGAAGTAAGTGATGTATCGAACGCGGTGCTTCAGGGTGCAGACGTTGTCATGTTATCCGGTGAATCGGCAGCCGGTAAATATCCACTCGAATCAGTTAAGACCATGGCAGCTGTTGCCCTAAAAGCAGAATCCTTAATTGATTACCGCGATAATTTCTTCAAAAAGCGGGAACAACATGCAACCAATATTACAGAAGTGATCAGTCAAAGTGCCGTAAGTGCTTCCCTGGAACTAAATGCTAAAGTGATCATCGCTTCCACCGGAAGTGGATTTACGGCAAAAGTTATATCAAAATATCGTCCAAAAGCTCCGATCTTGGCCATTACTTCTAATGAAAAAGTGCTGTCTCAAATATGCCTCTTCTCAGGAGTTTTCCCGTACCTTGGGGAAAAAGTAAACTCGACGGATGAGATGTTTGAATCCATTACCCGGAATGCAGCTACCAAAGGATTTATCTCATCTGGAGATACCGTGGTTCTCTCTGCTGGTGTACCAATCGGGATTTCAGGCACAACGAATCTAATTAAAATTGTACAAGTCTAGGATTCTAAGCAAATAAATAGGACTCAGTAACGAAAGGTTTAGGGCTGAATAGCTTCTAGCTTTACCTTTCGTTACTTTCTTATTAAATCAAGATTCATTAGGGAATGAGAAAAGCAGGAGGTATTGTTACATGCCGGATTGGATTGAAGTTGCCCTCCGAACACTTTCAGCCGTTACTGTACTTTTTATTATCACCAAAATATTGGGTAAGCGCCAAATATCCCAACTGTCCCTTTTTGAGTATATTACTGGGATTACACTAGGTAACTTGGTTGGATATATCTCACTGGACTTGGACAGCTCCTGGTACTTGGGATTTGTCGCTTTGACAGTATGGATTGTAATGTCTGTTGGAGCTGAGTATTTCACTATGAAAAACAAAAAATTCCGAGATATAGTTGATGGAAAGTCAACGATCCTCATAGAAAATGGTGCACTAAATGCTGATAATTTACGCAAAGAAAAACTAACGGTTGATGAATTTTTAGAACAGCTACGTAAGAAGGATGTTTACCGCGTAGCGGATGTAGAGTTTGCTATTATGGAGCAGAGCGGTGAAATTAATGTAATGTTGAAAAAGGAATTTCAACCGCTTACCGCAGATGCACTTGGATATCGACTAGCAAAAGAAAAAGAGCCTAAAACCATCATAATTGATGGACGGATCATGTCTGATACGCTGAAAGATACAGAATTCAATGAAAGCTGGGTTCACAAGCAACTCAGAGATTTGCACATCCCCCTCAAACATGTTTTTATAGGACAAGTAGACAGTAAAGGTAAATTGACAGTCCAAACCGGGAGCAAGGCATTACCCAATGCAGCTCAGCCTCAGCCTATTGCTCAAATATCTGATCTTGTAGCACAGTTTCAAGATGAACTAACAATGCGTAAGAAATTGGCACAGAATGATAGGGATCAATTAGAGTATCAAGAAGCACTGGATACATTGAAACATGCAATGAGCTCATATCAGAGTACGACAAAACCGTAACATAGCGCTATGTTATGGTTTTTTTTCTGCCATTGTATTCTGTTATTTTATAAATTCGGTTTATCGATCTATAGGATTTTTAGAACATTTCATTCAGCATAGCTGCATTAGTACAATTCCAAGGAGTAAAATATACTCATATTAACCATAAAAAGGTATACTGTAATGCAAAAGATCTTTCTACATTTGGAGGAGGGTTTCTTGAATGCAGCAGGCAGTCATCGGTATAGACATCGGAGGAACAAACATAAAGGCGGGGGTAGTTACTCTTAAGGGTGAGCTAATTGTTGAGTGTACCCTTCCTACATACTCGAAAAATGGCAAGGAAGCCTTACTCAACAAAATAGAGGAGATAGCTAAAAATTGTTTGGAAGAGGCGATATGCAGCAATTTTCATATCCTTGCTCTTGGAATAGGAACCGCAGGGTTTATCAACCTGGAGGGTGAGATCGGAAGCGCTACAGCCAATTTACCCGACTGGAAAGGAACTCCGCTGCGAGCAGAATTAGAAAAGAGAATCGGGATCTCCGTTTATGTGGATAATGATGTCAACATGCTTGCACTAGGGGAAAGATGGCAAGGTGCAGGAAAAGATCTGGATCACTTCCTATGCGTAAGTCTTGGGACAGGGATTGGAGGATGTTTGATCTTGAACGGACTCCCTTACCGAGGAAGAAGCGGTTTTGCAGGAGCCTATGGCCACCAAGTGATTCAAATGAAAGGCGTACCTTGTACATGCGGATCAGCAGGATGCTGGGAACAATATGCATCAGTCACTGCACTGAAAAGACAAGCAGCAGAAGCAGGCGAAAAGGCCTGGGCTGAACGTCCCAGCCTCCTATTTGATGAGATGAGAGCAGATAATAAAAAAGCACAAGATCTCATACTGCAATATACAGAATATATTGCAGTCGGCCTGTCCAATCTGATCCATCATTTTAATCCGCCTGCTGTTATCATTGGCGGTGCTGTAACAGAACAGGGGGATATCTTATTCCAACCGATTCGATCCTTTGTTCAAAAGTTTACAATGGATGGTTTTGCAGATCGCCCGGATGTGCCTATCCTTCCTGCTAGGCTTGGGAATAAAGCAGGAGTAATAGGCGCAGCAAAGCTTGCGATTGCTAGAAGCAAAGCTTAATTGTACATTTTTGAGGTTTGGATCTTCCCCTGCTTATCGTGGATGATGAGACGAATGTCTTTGGATGAGACGATTTCCTTCGCGGCTTTTACCGCTTCATCTTTCACATCATAGATATGTTCGGGTTTCTCTTTTCCTTCTTTTTTCACAGCCCAACCGTCCTCACGAGGTACAACATGGATGTTTCGATGTTCACCGATGTGAGCTGGCGGATCTGATTTTTTGGAAGAAGAATGATCGGATTTGCTTTTGGTTTGAGTTTTCGTCTCTCCTTCCGGATGATTCTCATTCCATTCTTCTGCTTGTGCGGTAGCAATCGCTATCGAACGACCTTCTTCATATCCTTCGCCGAGTAGAGTATTGGCAATTTCAATCGCTTTATTGCGTACACGGGGCTCTAGGTTTTTCATGGACGGGGGATAATCTGTTTTATTCCAAGGCATATAGGTTCCTCCTGTAATCGGAATTTAGTTAGCAGTGAGATCTTACTATTACGTTGTAATGAATTACCCTTTATACAGGTAACAAAAACAGAAGAGAAATGAACTGGACTTCTGAACTACTCGTTTAAGGCAAAGGAGTAACCCTAGATGATCTATCAACTGGCATTACCCTTTTTATTTACGATGATTATTCATGCTGCAGACAGTATGTCTTATGCTCTGCGGCTCGGTGGCATGAGGACACGAAGAATAACAATAGCAATTTCATTGTCTGGCATGCTCTTATTATTATCCCGCACGTCTAATATGGCACAAGGTCCGCTGCTCGGTTCTATGATTGATTCCGCTAGAAAAAGCAGTAGCGGCTCCATTCAGATGGGACTACATATTATTATTTTGGCCGCTGCAGTAGGCACGATGATCGCTATCTTTTTCTTCCCTACAACAGTACGCTGGTCAGCCAGGATGGTTGTCCATTTAGAGAAGGCGGGCTCGATCCCGGCAATGATGAAGTCATTATTTCATTTTTCAAAATTGAAGAATGCGTGGTTTTATGTGTGTCTGCCTCGGTTATCCATGTTTAAGCAGCTCATAATAGGGAAAGTTCCTCGCAGACTTATGTTGCTTAATATGATTGTTACGGCGATCTACACTTGCGGTGTACTTGCTACTCTATATGCTGCTTATATGAATCCTGAACAAGCGGTAACTGCTTCACAATCAACCGGACTTATCAATGGGATCGCGACCATTCTTCTTGCTATGTTGATAGATCCCAAATTAGCTCTCTTAAGCGATCGTACCTTACGCGGAGAAATTCCTGTCAGTCATATGAATCAAATTTATGGTTATATGCTGGTATCTCGGCTCGCTGGAACGATGGCAGCCCAATTTCTTTTGATTCCTTTTGCTCTATGGATCAGCTGGATTGTCGGCTTTCTATAAAATCAAAAAGCGCACACTCCATAATAGGCGAGTGTGCGCTTTTTTTAGATCTACATATTATTTTTCAAACAGAGTAAGATATTCGCCATACCCTTCTTTTTCCATATCCTCTTTTGGTACAAAACGAAGTGCGGCAGAGTTAATGCAGTACCGCAGTCCATTCTCACCAGGACCATCATCGAATACATGACCAAGATGGGAGTCTGACTCCCGGCTTCTTACCTCTGTACGAATCATAAAGTGGCTGAGATCTGTTTTTTCTTTGATGCTGTAGCTGCGTAAGGGACGAGTAAAGCTTGGCCAGCCGCAGCCTGCATCATATTTATCTTGTGAGCTGAAGAGCGGCTCACCCGACACGATATCAACGTAGATACCTTCACCCTCGTGATCCCAGTACTCGTTTTGGAAAGGAGGTTCTGTTGCACTGTTTTGGGTTACTTCGTACTGAATAGGAGTCAGGCGTTCTCTCAGGTTATCTTGTTTCTTGCTCGCAGACCAGTGTTGCTCTATAAAGTCTTCACGTCCAGAACCCTTGCGATACCTTTTGTAGTGAGCAGGATTCTTTTTATGATAATCTTGATGATATTCTTCAGCTTCATAGAATGTAGATGCCGGAAGAATGGGAGTGAAGATCGGTTTATCAAAACGTCCGCTTGCCTCAAGAGCTTGCTTTGAAGCCTCTGCTTTTACTTTTTGCTCTTCTGTATGATAGAAGATAGCAGTTTGGTAAGAAGTACCGCGGTCATGGAATTGCCCCCCTGCATCCGTAGGGTCGATTTGTTGCCAGAACAGGGTTAGTAACTTTTCATAAGGAAATACTTTTGGATCAAAAGTGATTTGTACCGCTTCTACGTGACCTGTTGTATCCGAACATACTTCCTCGTAAGTTGGATTCTCTGTGTGACCGCCTGTGTACCCTGATTTAACTTGAAGGATACCTGGAAGCTCTTCAAAAGGGGACACCATGCACCAAAAACATCCTCCAGCGAATGTAGCTTTTTCTGTATATAATGGTTCCATAATATAATTCACTCCAATCTTGATGAGATCATCGAACTTAAGGTTTTGCGTAGATGTATTATATCCCAAACTTGGCCAGTAAACCAATCTTTGGTTACGAGCTGTCCTCTTGTATTTGCTTTAACCTTTTTTTGTACGACACAAACGCAAGTATCAGAAGCAGGAGATATATGATAAAAATGGTAAGCGTAGCAAGCGGATGCTCTGCAGCGTTTTTACCCGCATATGCATATAGCGCAATACTCGGCAATCTTCCGAGCCCCGAAGCAATCATATAACTCCAGAAAGGGAGAGCAGCCGTACCCGCATAAACATTCACTGCCATTTGGGGAATAATCGGAATCATTCTTGCCAAAAGCACCGCGCTGAATGTTTGCTCCTGCATCATGATCGTCAGGCCTTTAACTCCTGGAATCTTTTTTAAATAACTGTCGCCCGTATCTCTGAGCAGCCAGCGGAACATGCCATACGTAATAAGGGACGAAATCATGGTACCCAGCCAGCTTACCATACCTCCCATAACAGGACCGAACGCATAACCTAATAAAGCGATGATGAGCTTAAACGGCAGGACGGGGAATATAGCAAAAACGGTGGTAAGGATTGTGAGATTCATATAGGATGCGTTATTTTGTGACCAATCCATAATCTCATTACGATAAATAAACAATACCCCGAGTAAAGGAATATACAATAAACAAAAAAGCAGCCATTTTTTCAAACCAAATCATTCCTTACAGGTAGTATGATCTCCATTATAGTCTAACAAAGGGTGAATGGATAATCTGATTCGATATTAGATGCATTTTGATTGTTTTTTGCTTGCTTGGTACACTAGTTGCAGACTAGAGATGAAATGAGGGATACGGGATGAATGCTTCGAAACGAATTAAGGTTGCCATCATCGGACTAGGTGATATTGCAAGGAAAGTATATTTGCCTATATTATCAGTACATCCGAGCGTTGAAATTGTTGGTGTGCTGAATCGATCCTTTACCAAAGTCGAAGAAGTAATGCATCTGTACCGAATTCCGAAAGGGACATCTTCAATGAAGGAACTGCTTAGCTGGGAACTGGATGCGGTGTTTATACATAGTTCTACGGAATCGCATTTTGAGATCGTTATGGCTTGTATTGAAAAAGGAATTGCGGTTTACGTAGACAAGCCATTATCCTACCATTTGAAAGAATCAATAGAAATGGTTGCTTTTTCAGAATCCGTGAATGTACTCTTAGCTGTCGGCTTTAACCGTAGATTTGCGCCCCTTTATAGAGACGCAAGGGATTGGATTGTTGAAAAGGGAAACATCGAAAATATGTCACTAAGCAAACACCGCAGCAAACTCAGTACCGATTCTGCTCGGGTAACCGTATATGATGATTTTATTCATATGATCGATACTTTATTATGGTTTAGCGAGGAAGATGTTGAATGGATATCGCACGGGCTGCATATGAATTCAAGCGGCAGTCTGCTGCAAGGTTATGGCCATATTCGTTTTGGTAAGAACAAAGAAAATTTCGGAACGATATCTACTCATCGCTTGGCAGGAACGGATCTGGAGAGAGTGGAGCTGCACGGGCATCATCGTTCCATCGTGGTCGAACAGATGGAAACGGCAAGAAGATGGGAACCAAATTCCGGTGAAAGCATTCGGACGTTTGGAAGTTGGGATTCCATTCTTGATCGAAGAGGATTCACTTTTGCAGTGCAGCATTTCCTGGATCATATAGGTAAAGAACCAGAACAGTGCGAACTGCATGCTGCACATGTACTGGCAAGTCATGAAGTGGCTGAACAAATACTAAGCAAAACGTAACTTTATTAGTAGTAAATACAGGAGGAAACGGTTATGGAATATAAAACAAGAGAAGAACAAATCATTGAAAGCTACAGACAAGATGAGGATATGATGATCTTGGTGTTTGCACAGTGGTGTGTAAACCATGGACTAGACCCCGAGGAGTTATACCAACAAGCATATCCTGATCAAAAACATAACGAGAGACTCCAGCATGTGCTAAGACTAGTTGTTCCTAAGGAAGAAGCAGGAGAGATTCCTGATGATACACTTCTCGGAGTCTTAGCTTTATATGGTAATGAAGATCTTGCGATAGTCGTATCTGAGGTGATCGCAAATCAGGTAAATAAACAGAAAGATTAAAGCAGTTGTTCTCGGTGAATGGTGCGGAACTCTCTAGGTGCCATGCCATATTTGGACCGAAATACTCGGTGGAAATAAGTGTAACTGTTGAATCCGCAAGATTCAGCAATATGTTCAAGCGGCATAGGACTAAAGATAATGCGTTCCCGGGCCATATTCAGCCGAACATCCATCGTGTACTGCATAATGCTGGTATCAAATACTTCTTTAAATAAGTGGACGGCTCTAGACACACTAATTCCTACACTCGATGCTACATCTTCTAGTTTGAAGAGAGTAGAGGCGTTTTCTACAATATAATTTTTGATCTGAAAGGCAAGATATCCGTTTTGTGTGGATGTAGGCTGCTCTGTGAGAAGTCGATCGATTTCAAGACACAAGATACGCATATAATAACTTGGGATTTCCGGGTAAGGATTGGCGATCCGCCGCTGTTCAAGTACGATTTGTCGGAATAAAGTGAGTAAGTTTTCTGTTAAATCAACCTTAATCAGCGTCGGACGCTTTTTTTTATTCCACCATTCATCAACCCATTGCCCGCTAAAAAAAATGTGATAATCCCCACTTTCTACAAGGACCTCTCCTAATTTATTCTCTTCATTATCGATTTTTAATTCATATGGCTCGGTAGGATGATATAAAAGAAGATCCCCTGATTCGATATAGGTTAGTTCCCCATTCACTCTGGCACGGCAACGACCATCCGTTTGAAGCCGTAACAAGTAATTCTTAACTCCGTCTGATTGTGAAAAATAGTAAGGTTTACTGTGAAATGAGAAACCCGCTGTAAGAACTTGGCAGATATGATCAGCTGTCATTTTTAAGAACTCCTTGGATTAAAATTATGACCAGATTGTTCATGTTTTTATCATATACTTCATTTTAATTTAAAACCAAATCGAATACTATAGAACCAGGATTTAATGAGTTATATTTTTCCAAAGGTTACTTACGTCAGAGGAGTGACACAACTCGTGGAAATGAAAAAAATGAAAGCAGGCATTATCGGGTGTGGCAATATCAGCAGTATCTACCTTACCAACCTGAAGAATAGCCCTGTAATTGAAGTCGTGGCGTTAGCGGATCTAATTATGGAACGCGCCTCGGCGCGGGCAGCTGAATTCAGTGTAGAAAACGTTTACACAGTAGATGAAATGCTAAATAATAATGAAATAGAACTGATTTTAAATTTGACGGTACCCGGCAGTCATGCCTTAACCAATATTGCGGCTCTGCAAGCAGGAAAGCATGTTTATGGCGAGAAGCCTTTTGCGATTTCCCTTGAAGACGGTCGTAAGGTAATAGAACTTGCGGAAGAAAAGGGGCTCTATGTTGGATGTGCTCCGGATACGTTTTTGGGTTCTGGAATTCAGACCTCGATTCAAGCGATTCAAAATGGTCTGATTGGCACCCCGGTATCCGCTACTGCATTTTTTATGGGAGGCGGACCTGAATCCTGGCATCCGGATCCAGAATTTTTCTACGCTTACGGCGGTGGACCGATGCTTGATATGGGACCGTATTATTTAACGGCACTCGTCAAATTGCTTGGCCCGATTAGAAGAATCAGTGCGTCGGCAGGAATCCAGATTCCAGATCGTATTGTCGGTTCTGGGCCAAAACAAGGACAGAAGCTGCAGGTACAGACTCCAACCCATTTAGCAGGAACCATTGACTTCATGAATGGGGTCATCGGAACGATGATTGCAAGCTTTGATATTCCCGCAGGGTCCAGTTTACCGTTAATTGAAATTCACGGTACGAAAGGTACACTGCAAGTTCCAGACCCAAACTTTTTTAATGGAAAAGTCAAACTAAGAAAATATGGATCAGAGAAATGGGAGACGCTCGAACCTGTGTTTGTGAGTGAGCAGAATGAGCGCGGAGCAGGACTGAATCAAATGGTAGAGGCGATTCGAAGTCAGACACCTGCCGAAGCAAGCGGACAGCTGGGTTATCATATTCTTGAAGCAATGCATGCTTTTGAGCGATCTTCCTTAGAAGGAAGACATGTTCTTCTAGAAAGTACTTTGCCAGAATCTACAGTAGACCAGCAAGTAATGAAGTTAAACTTTGTAAATGAGAATGTCTCATAGCCTATGTAATAACTAATTCAATCAGCAGAGGTGGCTCCCTATGTTAAAACTCGGGCTTCAATTGTACACACTACGTGATTTATTGGAACAGGATTTCAAAGGAACGCTGGCTAAAGTCGCAGAACTCGGATATCAAGGAGTGGAGTTTCATCATTTTTATGGATACTCAGCGGAAGAAGTTAGGTCATTGCTTGATGAGCTTGGTCTCGAAATAGTAGGTACGCATGTACAGTACGATAGTTTGATAAACGATTTTGATCAAGTGGTTTCTTATCACAAAGCGATCGGGAACCGCAACATTATCGTACCTCACTTATCTGAAGAACAGCGCAGCGACTGGAGTAATGTCTTTGCGAATCTCAAAGAGATTAGTCATCAATTGAAACAACACGATATGGTCCTTTTATATCATAATCATGATTTTGAACTGACTGAGAAAATAAATGAAAAAACAGCACTAGATACGTTATTCTCTACCCTTCCTGAAGAGGTGTTAGCTGAGCTTGATACTTGCTGGATACACTACGCTGGTTACGATCCGGTGGAGTACATCGCTGCATACGAAGGAAGGTTGCCAATTGTTCACTGGAAAGATCTAAAACGAAACCCAGATGGAAGTCCGCTGACTGTCGAGCTTGGTCAAGGTGAAGTAGATGTAGCAGCAGTAGGTAATGCAGCGAATAAAGCAGGAGTAGAGTGGATTGTTGTCGAACAGGATTTCTGTACGAATCCCCCATTAGAAAGCATTGAAACCAGCCTGAATTGGATCAAACACTATGTGAATAACGGAGGAAAAGTAAATGTCTAAAACAGTAAAAGTAGCCATTATCGGTTGCGGAGGTATTGCAAACGGTAAACACATGCCAGCATTATTCAAACAGAAGAATGTAGAAATGATTGCATTCTGTGACATTCAAGAATCTCGTGCAGAGGAAGCAGCTGAGAAGTTTGGTGCAGAAGGTGCAAAAGTATATACAGATTATAAAGAGCTTTTAAAAGATCAATCTATTGATATTGTTCATGTTTGTACACCTAATGATTCTCATTCCGTTATTACTGTAGCAGCGCTTGAAGCAGATAAACACGTCATGTGTGAAAAGCCAATGGCGAAAACGACAGAACAAGCACAAGAAATGATTGATGCTGCAAAACGTACGGGCAAAAAGCTATCGATTGCCTATCAAAACCGCTTCCGTAATGATAGCTTGTATCTGAAAGAGCTCATAGAAGAAGGAGAGCTTGGGGATATTTACTATGGTAAAGCCATTGCTCTTCGCCGCCGTGGTGTTCCTACTTGGGGGGTATTCCTGGATGAAGAGAAACAAGGCGGTGGGCCGCTGATTGATATTGGTACACATGCACTCGACCTAACCTTATGGCTCATGGATAACTATAAGCCGAAGAGTGTGATGGGATCTGTGTTCCATAAACTAAGTAACCGTGAAAATGCGGCAAATGACTTCGGTCCTTGGGATCCAGAAGAATTTAAAGTAGAAGATTCTGCTTTTGGTTTTGTAACAATGGAGAACGGAGCAACCATTCAGGTGGAAGCAAGCTGGGCATTAAATGTCGTAGAAACAGGCGAAGCTCAAACCCTTCTTGCAGGTACAGAAGGGGGAGCAGATATGAAAAATGGTCTTCGTTTGAATGGAGAGAAACGAAGCAGATTATATAATCAAAATATTAATCTTAACGCAGGTGGAGTTGCTTTCTTCGAAGGTTCAAGTGAAACAGAGTCAGATCGTGAAGCAAGAATGTGGATCGAAGCGGTTACTGAGGACAAAGAACCACTCGTAAAACCAGAGCAAGCGCTGGTTGTTACTCAAATCCTTGAAGCCATTTACGAATCTGCACGTACAGGTAAAGCAGTGTATTTCGACTAATACAAATAAGAATATAGATGCAATCAATTATTGGGTAATAGAAAGGATCACTCGAAGTAAGCAGGTAAGAAATCTAGTTACAAGCTTGCTTCGAGTTTTCTATACCCGGCTTTAAATCTACTTATCATAGAACTAGGAGGGAATTTATTATGAAATTAGGCGTATTCGCTGTACTATTTGGTGACAGAAGTTTGGAAGAAGCACTCGACTATATCGCTTCTCAGGGACTCGGTGCAATTGAAATCGGCACAGGCGGAAACCCAGGGGACGCACATTGTAAACCAGCAGAACTTCTAGAGAATGAGACGAAATTAAAAGAATTTAAAAAGGCCGTTGAATCTCGTGGCTTAACCATTAGTGCACTAAGCTGTCATGGAAATCCACTTCATCCTCAGAAAGATATCGCTAAGAAATTTCATGATGACTTTGTAAATTCGGTAAAACTTGCTGAAAAACTCGAAGTACCCGTTGTTAATACCTTCTCTGGATTACCGGGTGATCATGAAGATGCTAAATATCCAAACTGGCCTGTAGCTCCTTGGCCAAATGATTTCCAAGAAGTATTGAAATGGCAGTGGGAGAACAAACTGATACCTTACTGGACAGAATGGGGAAAATTTGCATCCGATCATCAGGTTAAAGTGGGTCTAGAACTGCATGGCGGATTTTCAGTACACACACCAGCTACTTTGCTGCGTTTGCGTGAAGCCGCTGGAGAAGCGATCGGAGCTAACCTTGACCCATCTCACATGTGGTGGCAGGGAATTGATCCGGTAGAGGCGATCAAGATTCTTGGACGCGAGGGCGCCATTCACCACTTCCATGCGAAAGATACAACAATAGATCCAGTAAACGTAAATATGTATGGTCTGACTGATATGCAGTCTTATACGAATATGCAGACTCGTGCTTGGCAGTTCCGTACGGTTGGATACGGTCATGATATAAAAACGTGGGCAGATATTATAAGTGCCCTTAGACTTGTAGGTTACGATTATGTTGTCAGCATTGAGCATGAAGATGGCTTAATGTCTATTGAAGAAGGTTTTTCAAAAGCCGTTCACAATCTCAAACAGGTTCTAATTGAAGAGCCTGTTGGTGATATGTGGTGGGTGTAAAATTTTAGGGGGCAATAAACATGGTTAACGTCACGATTTGGAATGAATTTGTCCATGAGAAAATTCATGATGAGGCTAAAGAAGTTTATCCGGAAGGGATTCATAAAGTGCTTGCTGACGGTCTAGCGGGTGAGGGATATGCCATTCGCACGGCTACGCTCGATCAACCTGAGCATGGATTAACCGATGACGTCCTAAATACGACAGATGTACTGATCTGGTGGGGTCACATGGCACATGATCGAGTAAATGATCAGGTTGTTAGTAAAGTGGTAAAACGGGTATTAGACGGCATGGGATTTATCGTACTTCATTCGGGACACTTTTCTAAGCCTTTTAAAGCCTTGATGGGAACTTCTTGTGATCTCAAGTGGCGGGAAGCAAAAGAACAAGAAATTATTTGGTGTGTGAATCCGAATCACCCGATTGCAGAAGGAATTGACAGTCATATCCTACTGGAACATGAAGAAATGTATGGTGAGTTTTTTGATATTCCTACACCAGACGAACTTATTTTCCTGAGTAACTTTGCAGGTGGCGAAGTATTTAGAAGTGGATGTACTTTTAAGCGGGGCGAAGGTAAAATCTTTTACTTCCGTCCGGGTCATGAGACATATCCAACCTATTACAATCCGCAAGTAATGAAGGTCATCAGCAATTCTATAAGATGGGCTCATCCTACTCCGCACACCAAACCGGTGTATGGTTACAGCGAACCAGTGAGACCGTTAGGAGATATTCTTGTTTAAAACCAAATTCCGCATAATAAAGAGTAGACTGCCGGACGATCGGCAGTCTATATTTTTATCTATAAATAAACACTATAAATCGTTGTTATAAGAAGTTTATAGTGGTATAATAGCAATATCAGGAAAGGAGGTGCGTCAACATTTCAAGTACGATGTTGAACGTATCCCTTACCCGGTCCAGCAGTGTTTAACTAAAAGACACTTCTTGGAGGCGCGGGATACGATCATAAGCTTTGCAGCGCCACGGGTAGAGGGCCGTCTAAGGACGGTCCTTTTGTATTGATTAAAGCAATTAAAGAGTCAATACAACCCATTTAGGGTATTAATTGTAATAAGTTCTTTTTTGTCTATTTTTAATATTTCGTTTTCTTTCGGGTTAAAATATGTTAATATGAAATATACTAACTTATAGTAAGTTGTGTTTTCATGGAATTATTAAAGAGGTGAAAATAATGGAGAATCCACATCTTAAGATGTGTCCAAGGTTCGAAACTGCTTTTTCTTTTCTAGGTAAAAGGTGGAACGGACTAATTATTAAAACATTGTTAGACGGGCCTAAACGGTTTAAAGATATTTCCAATCTCATTCCACAGATGAGTGACAAGATGCTTTCTGAGCGAATGAAAGATTTAGAAGCAGAAGGTATATTAACACGCCATGTTTATCCTGAGACTCCAGTTCGTATTGAATATGAACTTACAGAGAAGGGAAAGGCGTTAAGTCCTGTCATGTCCCAGATTCAAAACTGGGCTGAAGAATGGATTGACTAGTGCAAAGAAGCATTATGAAGTGAAACAAAG
This sequence comes from Paenibacillus sp. An7, assembly GCF_009870785.1. Lineage (GTDB taxonomy): Bacteria > Bacillota > Bacilli > Paenibacillales > Paenibacillaceae > Paenibacillus. The sequence continues at coordinate 170,498 of NZ_WTWX01000005.1, read as the reverse complement.
CATTATATAGCAAGTTTTGCACCTAAGACTCTTTATTTTCCTAAACCGAAAATAAAGAGTTTTTTTCAAATAGGAGTAGTCCATGCACCTCTAGGCGGATTTTTGAGTATAATTCCGAAGAAGCCAATTATGGCGTAGGGAGGCTGATCACATGAATAAAATGTTCGTGTCCCGCAAAGTGGGTTATCCAAAACGCGAAGTTGACGTGCTCGAACGTGCATCCTTACAAGTTCAGTCAATCTATGACAGAGCAGCCACGATGGCTAAACAATACTATCTCTCTATAGACCTCAGTTATCCTACCGCTTTCCAACAGGTTCCGCCTACTTATTTTCAAAAATGGATATATACAATAAAGGGATGGAAGTTTCTTGGAAGTGAGTATACCCCAGAAAGTACAGAGAATCTCTCGACAATGACAGATGTGAAAACGAGCCTTAATCTTTCAGAGTTTCACCCTTCCAGCGATCCATCTTCTAGCACAAGTGAAGATACCATTACTCCGCTTATTAGTTTATGTTTACAAGCACTGATCTGGTCACAATATGAAGAAATAAGGTTATTGCATCCTTTTCTTGGGGAAGACAGCTTTTATTCAGAGGAAGAACTTGATATTATAGCAGCCTATTTTGTGCCTACTTACTTTTCGGAGAGACCGTTACGAACTTGTGGCAAAGCATATCGCAAACGGAATTTGTCTATTCCCATCTATCAAGAGAATTTACGCACTTCTTCGGTTGTCTATTCCGCTGAATCTGGAATGGTAGAGGAGCGCTTAACAACGGGAGTATATATATCGGATCGGCAGTTTAAAGGGCTTGGACCTTACATAAAGAACAGGTCTGGAACGCGGATCTTTATGCAAGCAGCAGTAGAATAGTCTCATGAATAATGTGTAGCCCTTCCTAGGGCTTTTTTTGTCATGAGTTGATCTCAGGCTATGGATAATAGTATGCTAGAGTTATGAGATTGACGGATATTGTCTAATTTTAGCAATCATCAAATGAACTACACAATTGCTCATAAACTGAGGCTAAAAAAAGTAAGGTGGTGATAGCATGAAAATGCGAAATCCAATTACAATTCCATCTATCATTCTGGTCGTGCTCGTTATGTTGATTTCGGGTTGCAGTGCATGGAATGAAGACGTAGGTGGAGCCGAGAAAGGAACACCAGGTGAGGTGAACATGATTGTAGAAGGTGGATTTTTTATACCGTCTATGAATCAATCCTTGCATTTACGTTATGATGAAGGGATGACGGTTTATGAAGCGCTGGACCGTGTAGCGAATTTATCGAAGGAGTCAAATCAGATACTTTCGGTCGGATCTACTGTGCTTGATGATACGTTACAGTGGAAGGTAGAGAAAAACAATAAAGTAATTAGTGCTGATATGTGGGGACAATCCCTAAAAGACAAAGATTCACTCAAACTGTCCGTAATACCTGCTACACCTATAGATATGAGCCAAACGGGTGGTTCGGGGGTTACTCTCGAGTTAAGTGGCGGATCAAACAATCCAGAATTACGTTTTACAATAGCAAGGCTATATGATCCCACGCTCACGGTTAGAGATCTACTAATGAGTACCGATTCTGTGCAGTTGTCCGATAATAAGAAGCATCTTCAATCTATAAATGGTTATGCCCCTCGAATAACGGAGAGATGGATGATGAAGGTGAATAACAAGGAACTTGCTGAACATGGACTTGATATGGTTTTAGATCCAGGTGATGAAGTGCGGATTGAAATCGTAGAGAGAATTTAGTAAAACACAAAATCGTATATAGATGAATCAATTTCATAATACCTTTAGTTGCTTTAATCAGGGGTATATATAGATCAAAATGGTTCTATTTGTCTATATATAGTTACAAATTTATCGTTTTAATGAGTTATGAAATTGATTCAGATGTGTAAAGAATGAAAGAAGCCGATTTCCTCCAGAGGAACCGGCTTCTTTCATATTTTAAATACGGCAGATTTCGATGGGGCATTGTTCACATCTGCAAATTTCACGGAGAGAATTTAGTTCTCTAATGATAATGTAGCCACCTTCATAAGCAAGAGAACCTTTTTTTCGAAGCTCCCCGAGCATTCGGTTTACGCTTTCTCTAGTAGCTCCAATCATGTTAGAGAGGTCAGTATGTGTCAATTTCTTATTAATGCGGATACTTCCATCGGCTAGTTGCTCACCGTAAGTATTGCCGAGACGAATCAGTGTAGAACATAGAGCTCCTTGTTTACCATACATCATAAGATCACGAAATTTAGTCTGTGTAATACGGTGGTAAATTCCCATCCATTTCATAAAGTCAATCGCGAAGTCACCGTATAAACCAATTAACAATTCAAGATCAGCCGTTTCTATAATACCAACTTCACTTTCCTCAAGCACTTCTGCAGAGAAGCTGTGTCTACTTGCAAAGAAGGGGTCTGCGTGACCTGTCATATCTCCATCTTGATGGATGTACATGATGAGTTCTTTTCCTTCATCTGTTGATTTAGTGACTTTGATCCGGCCCTTCTTTATATAGAAGAGTTTATCAGCTGTATCTCCTTCCCAGAAAAGATGAGACCCTTGGGGGAAAGTTCGATCCTTCATGGAGTCAAAAAGGCGGTTCAAATTTTCCTTGGAAAAACAGTTTGTATTTCCTTCAGTCTTATCTAATACATTGGTATAAGTCATGTTGATTCCCCCTAGCTTTTATCGTAAATAAGTTCGTTAACCTAAAAACAAGTCTTTATTAATGTGATGTAAGTCTTTGAATAACTCAAGTATATACTTATGAATTTGATTTTTGGGCTTTGAATAGAGGGAAACTGTGACGAAATTTTAAACTTTGTGATTCATTTCACTACCGGAAGGCGTGCTCGAAATTTTTGTGGAATCATTCATAAAATATGTGAAAATATTCACAAGCTTTAGATTTGTATTTATGATATGATGAACTTGTAGAAAAGAGAGTAACAAAATATATAGACATTTTGGTAGGAGGATGAATCACATGGCTGTTAATAAAGAAGAAGTAACAAAGGAAGTAACTGCCAAGGATTACATTAATGAAATCGTACTAAAAGGAAAAAAAGCTCTCAAATCTTTTATGGAACTTGATCAAGCTGCAGTCGACCGAATTGTTCAGGCTATGGCGCTTGCTGGGCTGGATCAACACATGCCTTTAGCTAAGATGGCGGTAGAAGAAACCGGTCGCGGTGTTTATGAAGATAAAATTATTAAAAATATTTTCGCTACAGAATATGTCTATAACGGAATTAAATATGATAAGACAGTTGGCGTCATAGAGGACAACGAATATGAAAACTGCCAAAAAATTGCTGAACCTGTTGGCGTGATTATGGGGATCACACCCGTAACCAATCCAACCTCAACAACAATGTTTAAAGCACTGATTGCCATTAAGACTCGTAACCCAATCGTTTTTGGTTTCCATCCTTCAGCCCAAAATTCGAGCCGTGAGGCTGCACGAATCCTGAGAGATGCAGCGATTAAAGAAGGTGCACCAGCAGATTGTATCCAGTGGATTGATGAACCTACCATGGAGAAGACGAATGAACTTATGAATCATCCTGACATTGCGCTGATTCTTGCTACAGGTGGAGGAGCTATGGTAAAAGCAGCATACAGCTGTGGCAAACCTGCTCTTGGCGTAGGACCTGGTAATGTTCCTTGCTTCATCGAAAAAACAGCTGACTTGAAACAAGCGGTGAATGATCTAATCCTATCTAAATCTTTTGATCATGGAATGATTTGTGCATCTGAGCAAGCGGTTATTATTGAAGAACCCATTTATAATGAAGCTAAAAAGTTGCTAATTGACAATGGATGTTATTTTGTAACGAAAGACGAAATAGCAAAACTTACAGCAGGTACAATTATCGCTGAGAAATGCGCTGTTAATCCAAAAATTGTAGGACAGTCTGCAGTCAAGATTGCTCAAATGTGCGGAATTCATGTTCCAGAAGGAACAAAAATCCTGATCGCAGAAATTGATGGTGTTGGACCGAAATTCCCGCTTTCTGCAGAAAAACTCAGCCCAGTACTTGCTTGTTACAAAGTAAAAACAGCGGATCAAGGGATTGAGCGTGCAGCTGAAATTGTTGCTTTTGGCGGAATGGGACACTCTTCGGTTATTCATTCCAATAATGATGATGTGATTAATCGTTTTGCAGATCGTCTGCCAACATGCCGTATTCTGGTAAATTCGCCTTCAACGCATGGAGCAATTGGTGATATTTATAATTCTAATATTCCTTCCCTTACCCTTGGCTGTGGATCGTATGGTCGTAACTCGACTTCTTCCAATGTGACAGCAGTTAATCTAATTAACGTGAAAAGGGTGGCGCGTAGAACGGTGAATATGCAATGGTTTAAAGTACCAAACAAAGTATACTTTGAAAAAGGCGCTACTCAGTATCTTGCCAAAATGCCGGATATTTCTCGTATTCTTATCGTAACGGATCCAATGATGGTAAAACTGGGCTATGTGGAAAAAGTAGAACATTACCTTCGTCAGCGCCGTGTGCCTGTTGCCATTGAAGTATTCTCTGATGTAGAGCCAGATCCATCGACAACAACGGTAGAACGCGGTACGGAACTTATGAAACAATTCCAACCTGACTGTATTATTGCTCTTGGCGGTGGTTCGCCAATGGATGCTGCCAAAGCAATGTGGCTGTTCTACGAGTACCCAGATACAAGTTTCCACAACTTAAAACAAAAATTCATGGATATTCGGAAACGGATTTACAAATATCCGCGTCTGGGACAAAAAGCACAGTTTGTGGCCATCCCAACTACTTCGGGTACGGGTTCTGAAGTAACTTCGTTTGCGGTTATTACTGATAAAAACAATGGCAACACGAAATATCCGCTGGCTGATTATGAGCTTACCCCTGATGTAGCCATTGTAGATCCAGAGTTCGTATACAGTTTGCCTAGAACAGCAGTTGCTGATACAGGGATGGATGTACTTACCCACGCAATTGAAGCATATGTATCAGTAATGGCAAATGATTATACAGATGGTCTTGCCATTAAGGCAATTCAGCTTGTATTTGAATATCTCGAAGCATCTGCACTCACAGGAGATAAATTGGCCAGAGAAAAAATGCACAATGCATCGACGATTGCAGGTATGGCTTTTGCGAATGCATTTCTTGGAATTAACCATTCCCTTGCTCATAAATGGGGAGGACAGTACCACACGGCCCATGGACGTACGAATGCAATCTTGTTACCTCACGTTATTCGTTATAATGCGAAGAAACCAACGAAATTTGCATCTTTCCCTAAATACTCGCACTTTATAGCTGATCAGCGTTATGCTGAAATTGCAAGAATTTTGGGATTGCCTGCAAGCACAACAGAAGAAGGGGTAAACAGCTTGATTCAAGCTATTCGAGATCTAAATAGAAAACTCGGTATCCCTGAATCTTTCCAAGCACTTGGTTTTGATGCTAAAGATTTCGAATCACGTGTAGATTATTTGGCGGATCGTGCATTTGAAGACCAATGTACAACCGCTAATCCGAAGTTACCTCTGGTGACTGAACTTGCTGATGTGTACCGTAACGCCTTCTATGGTAATTTTGATAAATAAGTAATGATAAAAATAGCCAAGCTGAGAGGGGATAATCCTGGTTAGCTCGGCTTTTTTATAAAAGGGAGGAAGGAGATGAATTTTATGTTTATTACCGATCTACCGACCGACTATAACAGAGAAATAAAAATAGAATAACAGTTTAAACTATGTGATTTATGTCACAGAGTAGGTGTGAGATATGTTCTATAATTCAAGGTGTAAAGCAGTTCCATGAAACAGTCGCTTCCCTTGAAAAGTGAAGAGAAGGGGTTATAACTAACAAGGAAGTGAAAATAGTCACATAGTGTGACAGCTGTAGAAACAGTTTTACAGTTAGTAGGAGTACAGCTTTCATGGATTTTGTTCGGACCAGGCCCTTCCTTCACGCCTTGTCCTCTCAATGAGTCCAGATTAAACCAAAAGTTATTGGAGGGATTACCATGGCGGTAACCGAAAAAGAAGTGCAAAGTGTACAGTCCGGTTGGAGAAACTTTCAAAAAGGCAAATGGACAAAAGAAGTAAATGTAAATGACTTTCTACAAAAAAACTTGAAACCTTATGAAGGAAATGAAAGTTTCCTGGCAGGGGCAACTGAAAATACAAAAGCACTTTGGGAGATCGTAATGGATCTTACCAAAAAAGAAAGAGAAAATGGTGGAGTTCTCGATGTAGATGTTAATACACCTTCTACTATCGTTTCTCACAAACCAGGCTATCTTGATAAAGAGAAAGAACAAATTGTAGGGGTTCAAACGGATGCTCCATTCAAACGTTCTATCCAACCTTTCGGCGGCATTCGCATGATGGTAGACGCTTGTAAAGCATACGGCTTTGAACTTCCGCAAGAAATTATTGATATGTTTACGACCATCCGTAAAACACATAACCAAGGGGTATTTGATGCTTATACGCAAGATATGAGAAATGCGCGTAAAGCAGGGATTATCACAGGTTTGCCAGATGCTTATGGCCGCGGTCGTATCATTGGTGACTACCGCAGAGCAGCACTTTACGGTGTGGATTTCCTGATTCAAGATAAAAAGAGAGAACTGAATGAACTTGAAGTTGATGTGATTGATGAAGATATCATCCGTCTTCGTGAAGAACTTTCAGAACAAATTCGCGCACTGCAAGAACTAAAACAACTGGGTGACATGCACGGTTTTGATATCTCCGGCCCAGCACGTAATGCGAAAGAAGCTTTCCAATGGGTATACTTCGCTTACCTTGCAGCAATTAAAGAACAAAATGGTGCGGCAATGTCTCTTGGTCGTGTATCTTCCTTCCTTGATATCTACATTGAGCGTGACCTGGAAGAAGGAACTCTTACTGAGCAAGAAGCTCAAGAGCTTGTAGACCATTTTGTAATGAAACTCAGAATTGTTAAATTCCTGCGTACACCAGACTACAACGAACTGTTCAGTGGAGACCCAACATGGGTTACTGAATCCATCGGCGGTATGGGTATGGACGGAAAAACTCGTGTAACGAAAAACAGCTTCCGCTTCCTTCATACGTTGTATAACCTTGGTGCAGCTCCAGAGCCAAACTTAACTGTACTTTGGTCTGAACAATTACCAGAAGGATTTAAAAAGTACTGTGCGAAAGTTTCGATTGAAACAAGTTCCATTCAATATGAAAATGATGATCTGATGCGTCCAATCTACGGGGACGATTATGGTATTGCATGCTGCGTATCCGCAATGCGTATCGGTAAACAAATGCAGTTCTTCGGCGCACGTGCAAACTTAGCAAAAGCACTTCTGTATGCAATCAACGGCGGTGTGGATGAAAAACTGGGTATGCAAGTTGGCCCTGAGTATCCTGCTATTACATCTGAAGTATTGAACTATGACGAAGTCATGAAACGCTTCAAACCAATGATGGAATGGCTGGCAAAACTTTACATGAACACACTAAATGTGATTCACTATATGCATGATAAATACAGCTACGAGCGTATTGAAATGGCACTGCATGATCGCGACATTCTGCGCACGATGGCTTGCGGTATCGCTGGACTTTCGGTTGCTGCTGACTCCCTCAGCGCAATTAAGTACGCTAAAGTTCGTCCAATCCGTGACGAGCGCGGTATTGCTGTTGATTTTGAAATCGAAGGCGACTTCCCTTGCTACGGTAACAACGATGATCGTGTAGACCAAATCGCTGTTGAACTGGTTGAATCGTTCATGACGATGATTCGTAAGCACAAAGCTTATCGTAATGCGATGCCTACGCAATCCATTCTTACCATTACTTCTAACGTTGTATACGGTAAGAAAACAGGAACTACACCAGATGGACGTAAAGCAGGCGAACCGTTTGCACCTGGTGCAAACCCAATGCATGGACGTGATAAAAAAGGTGCGCTGGCAAGTCTTAGCTCCGTAGCGAAACTGCCATATGAGCACAGCTTAGATGGAATCTCTAACACGTTCTCTATTGTTCCAAAAGCACTGGGTAAAGAAGAAGAAATCCAAAAAACAAACCTGACTTCCATGATGGACGGTTACTTTGGAAGTGGCGCGCATCACTTGAACGTTAACGTATTTAACCGCGAACAATTGATTGACGCAATGGAACATCCAGAAGATTATCCGCAGCTTACAGTTCGTGTATCCGGTTATGCGGTTAACTTCATCAAACTGACGAAAGAGCAGCAACTTGATGTTATTAACCGTACGTTCCACGGCAGTATGTAAGTAAAAATATGAACGCACAAGCGGGTGCGTGGAAGGATGATGAAATGATGATAAAAGGACATATTCATTCATTGGAAACTTTCGGCACTGTCGATGGGCCAGGCATCCGCTTTGTGCTCTTTATGCAAGGCTGTCATCTTAAATGTCAGTATTGTCATAACCCGGATACGTGGGCACTTGACGGCGGGAAGACAATGACACTGGAAGAAGTTCTAAGTGAAATTGAGCCTTACTTGAATTACTATAAAAGTTCTGGTGGCGGTCTGACGGTCTCTGGTGGTGAACCAACACTTCAAGCTGGCTTTGTAGCAAGCCTTTTTCAAGAAGTGAAAAAACGTTGGAACCTTCATACCACACTTGATAGCAATGGATTCAATGATATGAACCGTATAGAAGAATTAATTAATGCAACGGATTTAGTTCTTCTTGATTTAAAACATTTCAATGATGAAAAGCATAAAGTGCTGACTGGAAAATCCAATGAACGGATGCTGGAGACAGCTCGCTGGTTATCAGATCATGGTAAGAAGATGTGGATTAGACATGTATATGTACCTGGTATTCATGATGATGAAGAAGATCTACGTAACTTGGGACGATTTATCGGGACACTGGAAGGCGTTGAAAAGTTCGAGATTCTGCCTTATCACCAAATGGGTATTTATAAATGGGAACTTCTAGGCAAAGAGTACCCGCTCGAAGGCGTACCATCTCCAACACAGGAAGAAGTAGACCGTGCATACCGCATTATTGAAGAAGGACGTACGGAATCACAGAATCTTCGTTTTTCTTACTAACACTTGAAATTTAGTTAAAGAGATCTCTCTACCATTAGAGTAGGGAGGTCTCTTTTTGTTAATCGAAGATTTTATTTCTCAAGTTGTAAACCTCATCTTTAGTATATTTCAACCTTAACAAAAAGGGATGGACTATCTGCTGCTTCCCCGAATTTCTGCACATCAAGCTTCCGTACTGACTAGGAAATCGTAACTAAAAGTGTATAAACAGCATTTCTTTGATGCCAGTTAACTGTCAAAGAATGCTGTTTTTTGTTGTTTCCCTTAAAGTAAAGAGCAACTTTTCAGGACTAGGTGCGTCTAATAGAATGACATGATAAGGAATATATACAAAATAGATACAGAGGGAGTCGGAGAATGAAATTCAAGAAATTAACGCTGCTCACCATATTAGCTCTATTTTCACAAGTGGTACCAGCATACACGGCAAGCGCAGAAATGAGCATGGATGAACCTGTTTCAAGTTCGATTATTCAGGAAGAATCACAGCTTGAAGCAACAGCTAACAAAGAAGTGAAAGCGGAAGGGAAAACGGATGGGTCAAGTGTAACAGAACAAAAAGAAGATACGATCAGTGGAACAAAAGAAGCAGCCACAGAAGAGGCCGGCACAGAAACTACGGTTATCACAGAAGGAACGGTTACAGGAACTGTAGAAGAGGTTACATCAAATCCAGAGGATCAGAAGACTCCTGTTCAAACAGAAGAAAATCCAGTGGTTCCAGAAGTTCCTGAAATTCCAGAGGTACAGCCGCTAAGCAACAGCAGTCAGTTGATCCTCTATTATAATAGTAAAAAAATGGTCCAAGATGGTGTTACTTATTATGCGCCGCAGCCGATGCAAGTGAAAAGCGGTGTATCTTATGTACCGATTCGTGCGTTGGTTGACCGGGTCGGATTCCGGGTTTCATATAACAACACCACAAAAGAAACGAGTATCATTCAAGGGGATAATGAACTGAAGTTCAAAACGAACAGCAATAAATATAAGGTCAACGGAGTTTCAAAAACAATGAAAGGAACCTCCTATCAGACTCAAAATACCTTTATGGTGCCTCTAACAGCGATCACAGCAGCACTTGGGATCAAGTATAGTGTAGTTAATAAAAGCATTGTTATGAATTTATCTACAAAACCAATTGCGAGCTTCAGCATATCACCTTCTGAAGTGTATGCAGGACAAGCTGTTACATACAAGGCAGATGGGTTTTCTCCAAAAGGTCTGTCCATCATAAATGAACGTTGGGAAGGAAAAAAAGACGTATTTGATGCTCCAGGAAGATATACGATCAAATACTATGTACAAGACTCTAGTGGTTCTTGGAGTGACCCCTATTCACTTACAGTCAATGTCCTGCGTCCTAATCAGCCGCCAGTAGCTTTGTTTGTAACGGATAAAGAAGAATATAAAATGGGCGAACTCATTACGTACACGGATCAAAGTTCAGATGATGAAGCTATTGTGAAAACAGAATGGAATAATAATGCTCTTGCCTTTTTCACACCAGGTCCAAAAACAATCAGCCTGACAGTGAAGGATAATAAAGGATTAACTAATACCTACCAAAAAACGATTATCATTACGAATGAAACGCTCTATTCGTTAACCGAGTTTAATCAGTTATTTACGCCCATCGGAGAGAAATTCTCCTTTGATGGATCTACTGTGCCTACGTGGGCAAAAGTGAATTATTCGTATACGGACTATCCAAGCACATTACTTCGCAGTAACAGCCCGGAAACGGTGTATAAGGAAGGAATCGTATATAGAGATATAGCGGTAGGTAATACTCGGTTCTTAATTCACCATAAGAATAATACAGGAAAAAAAGTAAAAATGTACGTTGTAGCGACAAACCATAATTCTGCAACAGCGATTCTGCGTACAGAAAATCTAGGATCTGCTGGACCAAGCACAATCGCACAAGCAGCTGGGAAAAAAGCGGTTGAGCGATACTTTACCACGATGCAGGATGATTCAAAACGTACAGCGACTACATTAAAACCAGGCGAAAGCAAGCTAATCTTGACAGATATGAGCAAAACAAGCATGAAGCAACATGAGATCATTTCATTACTATCGGATGTGTATTGTGATTATCCGATTGAGTATAACGTTGTTATTATTGACGAAAATCTTGATCCGCTTAAGGTACTTTATAGACTTCCTATTCTTGATCGGGATGGAGTGCATAATCGGGGCACCTATCCAAATGCAACCCGGGAGATTACTTACAGCGATCGCCTTGGAGAAAAGCCAGAGCGGCTCGTGATTGGGGATAATAACGATGATCCGAATCTGTCAGGGATAGATCCGATGGTCGGTGTGGAAGCTTCTAATTCCGGTAACTTTGGAGTACTCTATAAAATAACACTGGAGCGCGTTGCACCTAATACACTCATTTCCTTTAATCCAAGAGGAGGCACGTATACGGGTTACGCCATGGTAAATGGAGAGATAACTCCTCTTTATACAGATGGCGCAGTGAGAGCTCCTAATGAACAGGCCGTATTATATCGTACGGGAGAATATGAACGGAAAGTAGAAATTTTACTCACAGCAGCACCGGCAAGCAGCCTTCCCGTTAACCTGTTGATAGCACCATTACCAAGTAAGAATTAAGGATTAGATACAATAGCAGGATGAAAAAGGACTCTTTAGATCATAAAGAGTTCTTTTTTCTGCAGAGATAAAAGAGGGTTCTATGTTCGTTGACGTGGTACACCATTTCAGGCATTATAGAGATATAGACAGATTTGGTATGACGGGAGGGTAAAAGTCATGCTGTCAACGAATCAGATTATAGAAGCCATGTCTAGCCAAGGACTTCGTATTACGGATCAACGAAAGACGCTCGCTAGACTTTTTGCTGAAACAGAAGGTTATTTGTCACCAAAGGATGTATACGAATATATGGGCCGGACATACAGCGGGCTCAGTTTTGATACGGTTTATCGAAATCTCAGGGTCATGCAGGAACTAGGTGTACTTGAACAAGTCATCTTTGAAGATGGAGTGAAATTCAAGGCTTCTTGCAGCTCGGGACATCACCATCATCATCTGATCTGCCTTCAGTGTCAAAAGACGCTTCCGATTGAGTTTTGTCCAATGCAGCTTACGGATACACCCGATCAATTTCAAGTGGTGGAGCATAAGTTTGAAATCTTTGGTTATTGTAAAGACTGTCAAGCATCTGGCAAAGTGTCGCCTAAGACAGATCAGACTCAAGCTACATCAAAGGGTCAGTAAAAATGAAGGTTACTCGTACAATTGCAAAAGCACCTGTAACATTTTATCGAAAATTTATATCGCCGCTGAAACCTCCGAGTTGTCGGTTTTATCCGACTTGTTCGGCTTATGCACTAGAAGCGATCGAAGTTCATGGTGCGGTTAAAGGTTCATTGCTCTCTGCTAAACGGATTATGAAATGTCATCCCTTTCATCCAGGAGGCGTGGATTTGGTTCCACCAAAAAAAGGAAGTGAGGATTCTTCCACATCATAGCCTAATAGGCATTGATAACCTTGACATGGATTGTGTGCGTTTAGTATTATTTTGATAAATTCATATGTTTCTTATGAAGGGATAAGTACAGTTAACATCTGCAGTACAGAGAGCCGGGGAAGCTGCAAACCGGTCTGTAGATCACTGGAAAATGGTCCTGGAGGAACCACTTTCGAGCTGTCTTCTGTATTCAAAGGAAGAGGTAAGGGAGTGGCGTGTTCCAGCGTTAATGGGTCCGGTTGATGACACAACATAACCGGTTGAGCCTGTGATCTGTGAGGATCCAGGGAATTTGGGTGGTACCACGTGAGAATAACAGACTCTCGTCCCATAGGGGATGAGGGTCTTTTTGTATTGTCTTCTGGTATTTTTTGCCGAATGACAGGGCACCAGCACCAATTATTATATAGGAGGTATACGAATGACAGAGAAAAAAACATTTTACATCACAACACCAATCTATTACCCTAGTGACAAGCTGCATATTGGGCATGCTTACACAACGGTAGCAGGAGATGCGATTTCAAGGTACAAAAGACTAAGAGGTTATGACGTTCGTTATTTGACAGGTACGGATGAACATGGACAGAAAATCGAACAAAAAGCGCAAGCAGCAGGTAAAACGCCGATTGAATTCGTCGACGAAATTGTTGCAGGTATCCAGGATCTATGGAAGAAACTCGATATTTCTAATGATGACTTTATTCGTACAAGTGAAAAAAGACATACAAAGGTTGTTCAAGATGTATTTGAGCGTCTGGTAGCGCAAGGTGATATTTATAAAGGGGAATATGAAGGGTGGTATAGTATTCCAGATGAGACCTACTACACAGAAACCCAACTTGCGGATCCAGTCAAAGATGACCAAGGTAATATCATTGGGGGAAAAAGCCCAGATAGCGGACATCCTGTAGAACTTGTAAAAGAAGAATGTTATTTCTTCAAAATGAGCAAATATACAGATCGCCTTTTAGCGTTCTACGAGCAAAACCCAGAATTTATTCAGCCGAAGTCTCGTAAAAATGAGATGATAAACAACTTTATCAAACCAGGACTTGAAGATTTGGCTGTCTCTCGTACAAGTTACGATTGGGGAGTGAAAGTAAAAAGCGATCCGAAACACGTCGTATATGTGTGGATTGATGCGCTGCTTAACTATATTACTGCACTCGGGTATGGTACTGATGATACAACCCTATATGATAAATTCTGGCCGGCTGATGTTCATCTCATGAGTAAAGAGATTGTACGCTTCCATACGATTTATTGGCCGATTATGCTGATGGCTCTGGATCTTCCACTGCCGAAAAAAGTATTTGCACATGGCTGGCTGCTTATGAAAGACGGTAAAATGTCCAAATCTAAAGGGAACGTAGTAGATCCCGTTACTTTGATTGATCGTTATGGTCTGGATTCCTTGCGTTACTATCTGCTTCGCGAAGTTCCATTTGGTTCAGATGGTACTTTTACGCCTGAAAGTTTTGTAGAACGTGTGAACTCCGACTTGGCGAATGATCTAGGTAACCTATTGAATCGAACTGTAGCGATGGTTCATAAATATTTTGATGGAAAAACACCGGCATACCGCTCAGGAGTGACGCCATTTGATGCAACATTGGAAGAATTGGCACTTACGACGGTACAAAAAGTAGAAGAATCGATGGAGAATTTAGAATTCTCTGTAGCACTTACTTCTATTGGACAATTTATTAGCCGCTGCAATAAATATATTGATGAGACTCAGCCTTGGGTTCTGGCGAAAGACGAAGCGAAAAGAGAGGAACTGGCTTCCGTTATGGCTCACCTTGTGGAATCTCTACGTGTGGCGTCCATTTTACTTCAGCCGTTCTTAACGCAAGCACCGCGTAAAATTTGGGAACAGCTAAATATCGAAGAGGGCGAACTGACTGCTTGGGACAGCACAAAACAAGCAGGGATTATACCGGAAGGTAATGAGCTTCGTAAAGGAGAGCCGATCTTCCCTAGACTGGATGTGGAGCAGGAAGTAGCATATATTGCGAATGCGATGACAGGCGGATCCAAACCAGAGGCTGCGAAAGAAACCGAAGCGAAGGAAAACCCTGCTCCTGAGGGCTTACCTGAGATCGGAATTGAAGATTTTGCTAAAGTAGAACTTCGCGTGGCACAGGTTATTGCTTGTGAGCCGGTGAAAAAAGCGGATAAACTGCTGAAACTGCAGCTTGATCTTGGCTACGAACAACGCCAGGTTGTATCTGGTATTGCTAAATTCTATACTCCGGAAGAAATGGTAGGTCGTAAAGTAATCTGTGTAACGAACCTAAAACCAGTTAAACTTCGGGGTGAATTATCCCAAGGGATGATTTTGGCTGCGTCTCATGGGGATCAGCTGACCCTTGCTACCGTTCCAGAAAATATGCCGAACGGTGCTATTGTGAAGTAAGCTTTTTATACAGGCTTATAAAACAATTGAAAAAGAGCATACTCGTAGGATGAAGGGCTTATGTCATTTCAAAAGTACGATATGTGGATGAGGCGCTCTTTCGGGGGCGCTTTTTTCCATTTGAAAAAGTGTTGACAACCATAAGGCGGATACCTATACTACTATTTAGTAGTAATCGTTACGATTACGATTAAACATAGAATAAAACAATGTAAATATGGAGTGGATGAAATGAAAAACAGGCCTACGAATTCAGCAAAAAGGTCACGGCTTTTTATGACGGTTGCTTTATGTAGTATCATGATGTTGATTGTATCCGCATGCGGCAGCAATTCGGGTAGTTCTTCCCAAGGAAAAATTTCAGAGGACAAGTTTAATGTAGTCACTAGTTTTTATCCGATTTATGAGTTTACGAAGGCAATCGGCGGGGATGATGTTAATGTAATTAATCTGCTGCCAACGGGTGTTGAACCGCATGACTGGACACCACGAAGTCAAGATATTGTGAATACATCCAAAGCTGGTTTGTTCTTATATAATGGTGCGGGCCTCGAAGCATGGGTTCCTAATTTTCTGAAAGGCCTAGATAAAGACTCCAATGTAAAAGCAGTGGAAGTAAGTGCAGGCATTCATCTAATCGATTCAGAAGAAGAAGAGCATTCACATGAAGGCGAAGAACATGATGACCATGCACACGAAAACGAACATCCTGAAGACGATGGACATAATCATGGTTCCATTGATCCTCATACATGGGTAAGTCCAAAGTCCGCGCTTGTTATGGCAGAGAATATTAAGAATAGTCTTGTCGAAGCCGATCCAGAACATAAGACGGGATATGAAGAGCGTTATGGTGAAATTAAACAACAACTAGAAGATTTGGATGCGAAGTTTACAGAACAACTTTCTAACGTATCTCAAAAAGAAATTGTGGTATCTCACCAGGCATTTGGATATTTAACACGTGACTATGGACTCACACAACATTCCATTATGGGACTGTCCCCTGATGCAGAACCAACAGGACAAGATATTGTGAAACTTGCTAAGCTGGTGAAAGAAGAAGGAATTCGCTATATTTTCTTTGAAGAGTTAGTCTCTGATAAACTGGCAAAAACTCTTGCATCTGAGGCTGGTGTAGAAACCATGGTTCTTAACCCGGTAGAGGGACTTACAAAAGAACAGTTGGAGAATGGAGATAATTATTTCACGCTAATGGAGAAAAATTTGCAAAATCTCGTAACAGCTTTACAATAGAATGTGATCAACCTTGACCACTGTATCAAGGTTAGCTTAAAAAGAAGGAAGGAAGACCATGCAAAAGGCTGATAATATATGTCATGATCCGGTTCTTGAGATAAAGAATCTCTGTTTTTCATACGGTGAGCAGCAGGTCATTAATAATCTGAACTTTACGGTGAAGGAAAGAGATTTTGTTGGTGTCATTGGATCAAACGGAGCGGGAAAAACGACGCTCATGCGCATGCTGGTCGGGTTGTTACCTCCAGGCGATGGAGAGATCCGTTTGTTCGGTCAATCTATCGCTAAATTTAAGGACTGGGAACGCATCGGATATGTACCGCAGAAGAATGCTTTTAATCCGCTCTTTCCGGCAACGGTTCGGGAAGTTGTTCTTTCCGGGCTTTATAATAACAAACATATTTTCCGCAAAATGACGAAAAAGCATAAGCAGCAATGTGATGATGCTCTTGAAGTGATGCGGATCCAGGATTTGGCGGATAAAAGAATAGGACAGCTGTCCGGAGGTCAGCAGCAGCGTGCATTTTTGGCTAGGGCGCTGATCAATCACCCTGACCTGCTAATTTTAGATGAACCTACAGTAGGAATCGATGCTGAGACACAGGCAAGTTTCTTTGAACTGATTACTCACATGCACAAACATCATCATATGACATTCCTGATGGTATCGCATGATATTGAAATGATCAAAGGATACCTTGGAAACGAACCTCAGCAAGTGAACGGTAAAATCAATTTTTATGTTCGTCATTCCCATGACCTGGAGAACTGTGTTCAGACAGATTTGCAACATTCGGTGTTATAGGTGTCAAAGGAGTCGTGAAGATTGGAAATATTAACGAGTGATTTTTTTCAGCGGGCATTAGTCGGGGGAATTCTTATTGGAGTCACCGCACCGCTGATTGGTTTGTTCTTAGTACTGCGCAGACTCTCCATGATTGGAGATACGTTGTCTCATGTTACGATTGCAGGTGTGGCTTTTGGTTTCTTGATCGGGGTCTATCCGATTGCAGCAGGGCTTGTCTTTGCTGTAATTGCATCATTTGGAATTGAGAAATTACGAAAAGCTTATAAAAGTTACGCGGAATTATCCATTGCAATCATTATGTCAGGCGGGGTAGCACTAGCTTCCTTGTTTTTTACACTAGGCAGGGGTTACAACGCGGATGTAATGAGTTATTTATTCGGCAGCATATACACACTCGATCGTACAGATCTTATGGTTGTTGGTGTCGTGACTGCGATCGTCATTTTGGTGGTTGCTTTATTTCACAAGGAGTTTTTTCTACTCAGTTTTGAAGAAGATGCAGCAGCCGTTACCGGCCTTCCTGTAAAAATTCTAAACATGCTGCTTACCATTATGACGGCACTTGTTATCAGTACAGCAATTAAAATTGTTGGGGCGCTCCTCGTATCTGCTCTCTTAACAATTCCGGTAGCTATTAGTTTACTTCTAGCAAGAAGCTTCCGGACTTCGATTATTTTATCGGTTATCATCTCGGAGATTGCTGTAATCGCAGGGCTTGTGATCGCAGGGATATGGAATCTGGCACCAGGAGCAACCATTGTATTATTGCTAATTGGATTGCTTGTTGTCATTATGCTTGGGAAAAAAGGGGTTCGGGCTTAAGATTATTTTGTTCGAGTCCCCAACTCATGAGGAGGCGTTCCTTCAATGCCTGATGTAAACGTGTGGCTTGCTTTTGGGGCAGGTATAGCTTCGTTTCTGTCCCCATGCAGCTTGCCGCTGTATCCTTCGTATTTGTCATACATAACCGGTTTGTCTGTACAGCAGCTGAAGAATGAACAAAATAAGAGAGAAGTACGTTTACGAACCTTAAGTCACACCCTTGCTTTTATCCTTGGTTTCTCCGTTGTGTTCTATACTTTGGGGTTTGGAGCAGGAGTGTTTGGAGAGTTTTTTCATGAGTATAAAGATTTGATTCGAATGTTATCGGCTGTACTCATCATCGTCATGGGACTGATGTTAATTGGGCTTTTTCAGCCTCAGTTTCTGATGAGGGAACGTAAGATGGAGATGAAGTGGAAACCGGCGGGATATCTCGGATCTTTTATTTTTGGTATTGGGTTCTCTGCTGGTTGGTCTCCTTGCATCGGACCTATACTCACCGCTATTATCGCTATGGCAGCAACGGAGCCAGGTGCCTGGATCGGTTTGATTACAGGTTACACAGCAGGATTTGCAGTCCCATTTTTCGTTCTTGCTTTCTTTGTAGGTACGACAAGATGGATTACGAAATACTCGGGTATTTTAATGAAAGTCGGAGGCAGTATCATGATCTTGATGGGAATTTTACTCTTTACGGATCGAATGACCCAGATTACCATTTGGCTGCAGCGAATTACTCCCGATTGGATGATCATTTAGAAAAATTTGTACTGAATGTATAGAGGTGCTTCCCTATAGCCGTCTACTTGACGGAGTATAGGAAAGCATCTTTTTTATTATACATAAACGATAATTGCTTACGTGAAGTACTCGATTTTTGATTCAGGGAAATATTCAAAAATTCGTTCTGTAATAAATTCGCGTAACGCTTGTTGTTGGTCTTTTGGATATACATATTTATATTGCCCATATTTGCCCCATTTAGTTTCTCGTTTGGCAATATCCATCTCAAGCTTCGATTTTGGATAACGTTGTTCAATTAGGTTTTTCGCTGTCTTTGTAAAACGATGCTGGATCATTTCGAAAGTTAAATCTTTGGTAGCATCTTTCGGCAGGGTGTTCGCTAATCGTTTTAAAAGATCGCCGTATCCTTCTTCCCATCCCTCATGCCAGATAATTGGAGCGATAATAAACCCTAATGGATACCCTGCATGGGCAATTTTACCGGCTGCTTCAATTCTCTCCTCAAAACGAGAGGTACCTGGTTCAAAATTTTTAATGACATAATCTGCGTTAACACTAAATCGAATACGAGTATTTCCACCATGCTTCAAGTTGAGCAGAGGTTCTACATGGTGGTATTTGGTTACAAACCGTAATCTGCCGAACTCTTCGTTTGCCATAAAGGTAATCAAATCGGCTAGATTCCCTGTAATATGCTCTAGACCTACGGGATCTGAAGTACAGGCTGCTTCAAATCGGGTAATCTCTGGCTTGCGTTCTTCAATATAGTCCTTAGCCGCTAGAAGAATATCATCCGTATTCACATACACACGCACATAGGGTTTTGCGCCGAGTGTAGTTTGTAAGTAACAATAATGACAATGACCCATACAGCCAGTAGAGATCGGGATTGCATATTCAGCAGATGGCTTGGATTGATCAAACTTTAAGGTTCTGCGAATGCCGACAACGAGTGTACGCTTGGCGATTCGATATTTCTCCAGGTCTGTTTCACCAGGCAAGTTTGTAATACGGTTGTGTGAAGTCGTCATATGATATTCGATGTTTTTTTCTTTTACCCATTCCAGGATGCGCTGTCCTTTTGGATAGTCGAGGGAACTGGGTTCAAAATAAACAAGATCAGGGACAAAAGCTTTAGTGGGCCTAACTTTGCGTTCAGGTCTTTCTAAGACTTGAGTCGGCATGAAAAAGCTCCTCTCACATTGTAATTCACTATGTATTTTGGCTTGACGACGGTATTCTTAAGCATGGTAACATTACGTATTAAAGAAGACGCTATGTCCTTCAGGACTTGCAAATCGTATTGGATAACATGTATCATAACAAGAGCAAACTTACTCGGCCGCAAGGACGCTAGTTCATTAATGAAATGAGGTTAGGCACATGCCAACGCCCAGTATGGAAGATTATTTGGAGCGAATTTATAAGTTAATCGATGAAAAAGGGTATGCGCGTGTATCCGATATTGCGGAAGGACTCGAAGTGCATCCGTCCTCAGTAACGAAAATGATACAGAAGCTGGATAAAGATGAGTATTTAATCTATGAGAAGTATCGAGGCCTCATCCTTACCCCGAAAGGAAAAAAAATCGGAAAAAGACTGATGGACCGCCATGAGCTTCTTGAAGAGTTTTTGACGATTATAGGGGTACAGGACGAGAATATATACAGAGACGTGGAAGGGATTGAGCATCACCTTAGTTGGGATTCCATAACTTGTATTGAGACTCTCGTGGAGTATTTTCGCCGTGACGATGCAAGGCTGCAGGACCTTCGAAACGTCCATAAGGAACTAACAAACGAATCTTAAAGAAAGAAACACCATCCTAGGTTATCACAGGATGGTGTTTTTATATTCATTCGCAACTTTCAGCATATAAAAACGTCTATAACTATAACAAATGGGTTATTTTTCTAAATTTATTATGCTTGGAGGACAATGTTTTATGAGGAAAGTTAAAGAATGCCTTGCTTTGTTACTAGTTGTATTTCTTGTACTGCAGGGAGCCTCGATCTCTGCGGCAAGTTCGAGTGAGATTACGATTTATTTGGATGGAAGTCAGCTTAAGACAGATGTAGCCCCTTATCTGAAGCCAAAAGATAATGTAACGATGGTTCCGCTGCGAGTAATTAGTGAGGGAATTGGTGCTTCGGCAAAATGGAACCAGGCTGCAAAAACGGTAAACATTCAAGGACTCTATACTTCTATTTCCTTAACGAATGGGAAGACAACCGGGATTGTTGATGGGAAGACCGTAAATTTAACAACATCAGTAGAAATTATTAAGGGACGAGTTATGGTACCTCTACGGTTTGTAAGCGAGCATCTAGGCCTGCAAGTGACCTGGAATCAATCAGCCAAAACGATTAAACTGACTACAACCAATTTATGGCCTGCAGACCCGGAGATTCCAAGTGTACCAGGTGAACCAAGTTCGGAAATAAGAGGGGCATGGATATCAACGATTAATGGAGACTGGCCTAAATCTGGCTCTACTAAAAATATCGCAAAACAAAAGCAAGATTTTATCAAAGAGTTAGATTCTCTTGAGTCGATGGGGATCAACAGCGTATATGTTCAGCTTCGCGGAGCATCTGATGCTATATATCCATCGGCTCTGGTTCCATGGAATAAAGTACTGACCGGGACACAAGGGCTTGATCCGGGATATGATCCCGTTGCGTTCATGGTTGAGGAAGTACATAAACGAGGAATGGAATTCCATGCTTGGTTTAATCCGTTTCGTGCAAATACAACAACGAATACAAGTGCGCTGGCAGCAAACCATGTCATAAAACAGCACCCGGAATGGATCGTAACTGCTAAAAACCAAATGTATATTAACCCAGGTATTCCTGAGGCAAGGCAGCATATTATTGATGCAATTATGGAAGTGGTAAATAACTACGACATTGATGGAGTTCATCTAGATGATTACTTCTACCCATCAAACACGACGTTTAATGACAGTGCTGCTTATAAGAAATATAACGCAGGAACATTCAAGAATATAGATGACTGGAGAAGAGATAACATCAATCGTTTTGTTCAAAGCTTGGGACAAAGCGTGAAACAGTCTAAACCGTCAGCGGAATATGGTATCAGCCCTTTTGGTGTGTGGAGAAACATAGCGAAAGACCCTACCGGGTCTAACACGAAAGCGGGCGTAACAGCATATGACGATATGTATGCTGATGTTAGAACATGGATAAAAGAAGGCTGGGTCGATTATGTGGCTCCGCAAATCTATTGGAGTATGTCATTTACCGCTGCAAGATATGATGTGCTGGTAGACTGGTGGGCTAATGAAGTGAAGGGAACAGACGTAGATCTTATTATCGGTCATTCTCCTTATAAGCTCGGAACGGCAGAAGTTGGCTGGCAGACATCTGAGGAGATTATGAGTCAGCTCAAATACAATGAACAGTATGAAGATATTACAGGATCTATATTTTTCAGCAGCCAATATCTCACCAAAAATCCACTGGGACTCGTTCAAGCGTTAACTTCATATTATACAAATTAGAAAAATGAAATCGATCAGAATATATTCCTAAGAACCTCGAATAAAACAGGATACAAAAGAACCCCGCAGACTTAAGTTCTGCGGGGTTTCTTTGTAATCTTTAATGATATTTAGGAAGATCGGAATCATCCTTATCTCTTTTATTTCCTTCGATTACATGAAAAGGATAATCTTTTCTTTTTTTGGTTGTTGTTGATTTTGCTCCATTTTTAGATTGACCAAGCTTTGCCATGGTTGCCGCTGACGGTTTGACTTTCGGGTGTTTCTTCCTGCTGTTAGCATAACCAGCCGGCGGCTTCAGATAAAACCAAAACATCAAACCGGCTAGAATGATAGGAAATATGAGTTGACTCCAAGCGCCGTTCGCTGCAAATACAATGAACTGAAAAATGGCTAAAGCCATGACTGAGAAGAAAATCACACCGTGTTTCAACATCTTCCAACCTCATCCTTTCACAGGATCCAAATTTCCGCTTGCGTAAGATATGTTTACCGTAGCATTCTCAAGTTCTGCATCGAGTTCACGCATCCGATTGAAGGAGGCAATGGACACTTCCACCTGATCATCTGTTGGTTCTTTTGTAGTTAGCAGCTGAAGCCATAGACCAGGGTATCCAAGATAACGGAGGATAGGAACATCACGAACTGCATTCGTAAACTTCAGAACTTCAAAAGACAACCCTAGTACGACCGGTAAGAGAATCAGACGCTGACCTACACGTTCCCACACATTATCATATGGGAAAGGAATGGAGAATAAAGAGTAAACCAGTACCCCGACAATAACACTCAGAACAAGAAAACTACTGCCGCAGCGATAGTGAAGACGGCTGAATTTCTGTACATTGGCAGGTGTAAGTTCTACCCCTGCTTCATAAGCACTGATTACTTTATGCTCTGCTCCATGATATTGGAACAGTCTCTTGATCGTTGGTGTAAGCGATATGACATACAAGTATAAAAATACTAGCAATATTTTAATAATACCTTCAATAAAGGTGTGACTAAATTTACTCAACCCCGTGTTACCAAACAGAAAATCTTCAATAAATACAGGTACAGCGGTGAGAACGACCTTGCCAAATACAAAGGACAGTACCCCCACAGCGGCTACGCCAATGACCATGGACAGACTCCAACCCGTATTTTCATTATCCTTCTGTTCTTGTCGTTCTTCTTCTGTTAACTCGTCATCTGCGTAAGCATCAGCAGAAAAGTTAAGATGTTTGGTTCCTTTGGCACTCGAGTCAATTAGACTAACAATCCCGCGTAAAAAGGGGATTTTTCTAAGTTTCTTAACCCAGGATTTATCTTGTTTGGGGACTTCTAAAAAAGCAATTTCCTGGTTTTTTCGTCTTACTGCTGTAACATTTACATGCTTCCCGCCAAACATTACGCCTTCAATGACTGCTTGGCCGCCGTAAGCTACTGGTTTTGATTCTTGAGGCAAAAGTTTCACCTTCCTATTCTCTTCATTATCTCTATTGTATCTTTTTTAGCCAGCAATTTCTAGTTTTGAGTAACGATGTGGAATTTGCACATACTACATACTATAGGATGAATTTACATTACGATATTTTTAATAAGGAGAGGATCTTAGGGTGAACCATCAGCAGAAAAGAACAAAACGAACCAACCCGCTGCTTTTCGGTTTGGAAATTGGATTTTTTGCCGGATTATTCTGGGGAGGAATTCAGTGGGTTTTTTATATTTTTCATTTCACGGTGATCCCCACCGGGTTTATAGCAGAACCCTTTTTTAAACATTCTTTTATTTACTCACTACCCGGACAATGGTTAGGATGGTTGTTTTTTATCGGATTTTCAATCCTTGCATCCTTTCTGTACATCATCATTTTTCGTAAACTTAGAGGACCGCTTCCTGGATTGCTGTACGGTATCTTATGGTGGTTTCTTATTTTCGTCTGGCCGGGTCCAGTCTTAGGTATGGTAAAGCCGATTACAGAGGTAACTTGGAATACGATTTACGCAGAATTTTGTTTGTTTTTATTATGGGGATTATTTATCGGTTATTCTATAGCCGTCGAGTATACGAATGAAAGGAAACGAGAGCCAGAAATGGCATAAGGCTGCGATCAAAAAAACTTCTCAATCCCTTACTCATTGTGTTAAAATAGCAAATGGTTATCGGCAGGGAAGGTAGCGCGCAAGAATGAAGCTTTCTTCAGTTTGTGAGCTACATGTACTGCAGGCTTTCATGAAGGTACTATCGTTTTTTGCGCACGTTAGTGTTGGCACCAGAACTATAGCCCTATTTGCTGGATTCAGTCTACAGCTTTACATCGGACCTACAGGCCATGATATAACGATCTGGAGATTCATAGAGTGAGATAAGGAACTGGCTTGAAGGCGAAGAAAGAAGGTATAATCATGGAGAACAACCGCGTGATGAAACTACGTAAGGCTATGAAAGAACAGGGACTTGAAGCCATTTTGGTGACAAGCCCGATTAACAGACGGTATATTACCGGCTTCACTGGTTCAGCAGGTTACGTACTCGTAACGCTCCAAAAAGCGTATTTGCTTACTGATTTCCGTTATATGACACAGGCTCCGCAGCAAGCGAAAGCATTTACTGTTCTTGAACACGCTGCGAAACCGATGGAAACAGTAAAGGAATTACTGATTGAAGAAGGAATTCAGTCTCTGGGATTTGAGAAGGATCTCATCACGTTCGCAACGTATGAGGCGTACACAGATCAACTAAAACCAGTGAAACTGGTTCCGGTGAGCGGACTTGTTGAAAAACTTCGGTTATATAAAGATGAGAACGAGATTGCGATCATGCAGCGTGCTGCAGATTTGGCGGATGCTGCTTTTGCTCATATCCTGACAGTCGTAAAACCTGGTATGACAGAACGCGAAGCAGACCTTGAACTTGAATTCTTTATGCGCAAGCATGGTGCAACATCTT
The DNA here is from genome assembly GCF_009870785.1 of Paenibacillus sp. An7. Classification (GTDB taxonomy): domain Bacteria; phylum Bacillota; class Bacilli; order Paenibacillales; family Paenibacillaceae; genus Paenibacillus. Next base: position 145,376 of record NZ_WTWX01000005.1, on the reverse strand, counting down.
CTTCCTTTGATACGATTGTAGCTTCTGGAATACGTTCAGCCATGCCCCACGGCGTTGCCAGCAATAAGGTAATTGAAAAAGGCGACTTTATTACTTTTGATTTTGGTGCACTATTAGATGGGTATTGTTCAGATCTGACCCGAACAATCGCAGTCGGTACACCGGCATCGAAATTAGTTGAGATTTACGATATTGTGCTGGAAGCTCAATTACATACTTTGGAGCATATCAAGCCGGGTATGACAGGTCGGGAAGCAGATGCGCTAGCACGAGATATAATTACGAAATATGGATATGGCGACTACTTCGGACACAGTACAGGGCATGGCCTTGGGATGGAAGTTCATGAGTCTCCTCGTTTATCCAAACTTAGTGATGATATTCTTGAACCAGGAATGGTTGTTACCGTTGAGCCAGGGATTTATCTTGCTGACATCGGAGGCGTACGGATTGAAGATGACGTCGTACTGACTGAATCTGGAATTTCAATTTTGACGCACTCTAAGAAAGAATTAATAACATTGTAATTATAATTAGGAGGGGTTTTTTAGTGATCTCAGTTAACGATTTTAAAACAGGTTTGACCGTTGAGGTTGACGGTGATATTTTTACAGTTCTTGATTTCCAACACGTTAAGCCAGGTAAAGGAGCGGCATTTGTTCGTTCTAAACTTAAAAATCTTCGTAATGGTAACACCGTAGAAAAAACATTCCGCGCTGGTGAAACCATCGGCCGTGCACAAATTGACAACCGTGGTGTTTCTTATCTGTATGCAAGTGGAGATGAGCATACGTTCATGGATAACGAAACTTACGATCAGTTCACACTTACTAGTGACCAACTGGAATGGGAACTGAACTTCCTTAAAGAAAACATGAATGTAAACATCATCAGCTACAAAGGTGAGATTCTGGGAATTAACTTACCAAACTCTGTAGAACTCAAAGTTATTGAGACAGAGCCAGGTATTAAAGGTAACACGGCAACAGGTGCTACTAAAAATGCAAAAGTAGAAACAGGTCTAAATGTACAAGTACCTTTGTTTATTAATGAAGGCGATGTTCTGATCATTGATACTCGCGAAGGAAAATATAGCTCTCGCGCATAATAAGATAACGTTCTGTCTACAAGAGATACGCTATTTACAAAGTCCTCTGCTAATCAGCAGGGGACTTTTTGTATTTTAAAGAGGAAAAAGGAGGTTATCATGCCTTATTCAATGATTTACAGTAAAAAAGGGTTACCAGTTTCCAAATTTCGTATTATACTGTTTAAAAGTAAGGTAAGCGTAATCCAGCTTATCGCCTATATATAAAGATGTTTATACTTGTAAGGGTAGGGAGTGAGATTGGTTTGTCTTTGTTTGTAATGAAATTCGGAGGAAGTTCTGTAGGTGATACAGAACGAATGCAGCGAGTAGCAAGACGCGTAGCCCAGAAACAAGATGAAGGACATCAATGTGTCGTTGTCGTCTCCGCTATGGGGGATACAACAGACGAACTCATTGACCAGGCAAAAATATTGAACGATAAGCTTCCTGCACGGGAAATGGATATGCTGCTCACAACGGGGGAGCAAATTTCAATCGCTTTACTATCGATGGCCATCCAAAGCTTAGGACGTGAGACCGTCTCCTATACAGGATGGCAAGCGGGATTCCGGACTGAACCGGTTCATGGAAAAGCACGAATAACGGATATACAGCCAGAACGAGTATTACGATCCTTAGAAGAAGGCAAAATTGTCATCGTTGCCGGATTCCAAGGTATATCCGAAGAAGGAGAAATTACGACACTCGGACGCGGAGGATCGGATACGACAGCAGTTGCACTTGCAGCTGCGATCAAAGCCGACGCTTGCGAAATATATACAGACGTTGACGGGGTTTATTCTACTGACCCGCGAATCGTCAAGGTTGCTCGTAAATTGAGTGAAATCTCGTATGATGAGATGCTGGAGCTTGCTCATTTGGGTACAGCTGTATTGCATCCGCGTGCAGTTGAATATGCGAAACATTCGAAAGTACCTTTAGTGGTTCGATCCAGCTTTACTTATAATGAAGGAACGGTAGTGAAGGAGGAAGCAGCATTGGAACAAGGCGTAGTGGTAAGCGGTATAGCCTACGATAAAAATGTAGCGCGTATCAGTATTTTGGGAGTTGAAGATATTCCGGGCGTGCTTGCAGGTATGTTTGGCGCGTTAGCAAGAGAACAAATTGATGTTGATATTATTGTCCAAAGCGGTATTAGTGATGGCAAAGCTGACTTCTCCTTTACGGTAACTCTAGATGATCGAGAGCGTGCTATTGATGTGATTCAAGGAATGGAAAGCATTCTGCCATTTCGTGAAATTACATCAGAGGATGGTCTTGTAAAAATATCCATTGTTGGGGCAGGTATGGTCAGTCATCCAGGGGTTGCTGCTCAAATGTTTGAAGTCATTTCAAGCCAAGGTGTTAATATCAAAATGGTAAGTACATCAGAGATTAAAGTCTCCTGTGTAGTGGAAGGTTCAAAACTGAATGAAGTCATTCGTGCACTGCATACAGCTTATAAACTCGATGCAGAAGTTCAAGCTTTTGTAGGCGGACCACAAGATCGAAGATAAATGGCGGTAGTACATCGCAAAAGAGACTTACACGGTGAATAACGTGTAAGTCTCTTTTTTATTCTTATATTTATTTTTTCTCTTTTGACTGCCAGGGGACTAAAAAGTGTTCTTCCATAACAGGAACAAGGGTAAAAGCATTCTCCGTTAAACAATAATCCACATCTTTTTCATGACCCTGCTTAGTTAACCTCTTCGCCTCGTTGCTCTCTTTCAGCTTATTTCGAAGGTCTGCCTCACAGCCAAGATAGGCTTGATGGACAACCAACCCTAAATCATTAAGACGTACGGGCTGCACAGCTGATTGCTTTATATAATGAATGAGCATTCCAGCGCAAAGTGAATCCTCCATAGTTAACCTGTCCTGTTGACCTGCACAAAGAATAGCGATATCTAGATCCACCTCCGCTAGTACCTCTGCACAAGCTTTTGCATTTAAAAAGGCTGCTGTGAATATATAGGAAGCTTTTCCAGCTTTAATCAAAGCTCTAGTACCGCTTGTGGTGGTCATAATTCCTTTTCTTCCTTCTACTAATTCTTTTGTATATTCCAAAGGCGAGTTCCCCGCATCAAATCCAGCTATTTTTTTACAGAATCGTTCACCGCCTAAAAACATACCTTCAAGCCCAAGCTGCTTGGCTTGTGGGACCGTTTCTACGGGCGTAATACAGATTGCCCCATGTGCTAGTGCAGTAACAATGGTACTCGTTGTTCGAAATACATCGATAACCACTGCGCTGCGGTGAATCACATCTTCTGTGCGTATTTCACTGGCACTGGCAACAACATCGATACGCATAGGTGTACCTCCCTAACTTGTTTTTGCACTGTTTCTCTACATCATCCATCCTATCTATTCTTACTATATGCAGCGGGAGAAGGGCAGGTGCCTACCTCTTTTTTTTCTGTGGATATAAATAGAGTAGTTTCTGCATATGTTCTAAGACAAACTTGCTTCAGGGAGGAACGCTGTATTGGATAAATATGTATTGTCGATGGCTATTTTACGTATCTTCTCAGGGTCAGCAGAATTGATTGCCGCTTTGCTTATGCTGAGATTTAATCAGGTCGAGAAAGCTCTTGCCGTAAATTCCGCCCTTGCTTTTGTTGGTCCGATGATCCTTATTTTAACCACATCTATTGGACTGGTAGGGATGGCAGACAAGCTTTCATTTGGTAAATTGGCGTGGGTATTTATGGGAGTTACTTTTCTCTTAATTGGTATTTTAAAAAAATGATAGATTCCCGTCATAAAAAACGTGTACAGGCATAAATATGGGGTATGACCAACAAAAACGGGGCCCCGGAAAGGGCCTTGGAAAAAGCCCTGATCTTCTAGGGAATGGGGGTGCCTGATCTTGAAATGGCTTGAGTTATTTCCTGAGTCGCTAAAAACACTGCTGATGCATCTTCCTAGACCGCTTCTAGAATCTTTGGAGGAAGTTCGAATTCGTGAGGGAAGGCCTCTCGAAATTAACACAAATGGGGAGCACTATTTTGTAACCCGGCTTTCTAAGCCCTCAAAAATACAGTCAGAAGCTTATTGTCCATCTAGGGAGGATACTCACCGATTTCTAGAAGTCATCAGTAATCATTCGCTCTACACGATGGAAGAAGAACTTCGCAAAGGTTTTATCACGATTCCAGGCGGACACCGGATTGGACTAGCTGGAAGAACGGTACTTAAAAATGGGAGAGTAGAACATTTAAGAGATATCAGTGGATTTAATGTTCGGATCGCCAAAGAGATTAACGGTGCAGCGGATCAGATTATTCCGCATCTTGTAGACTACCGAACTTCTCGAATTAAACATACGCTCATCGTTTCTTCTCCGCAGCAAGGGAAAACGACATTGCTTCGAGATATAGCCAGACAGATCAGCCATGGAAGCGAGAAAAGAAGAAGTTATAAAGTGAGTATTGTAGACGAGCGTTCCGAAATTGCTGGCAGTTATAAAGGCGTTCCTACTTTCGATGTTGGACCAAGGACAGACGTGATGGACGCTTGTCCGAAAGCCGAAGGAATGATGATGCTGCTGAGATCCATGTCACCCGAAGTGCTGATTGTCGATGAGATTGGCAGAGAAGAAGATGCAGAAGCGATAAAAGAGGCGCTGAATGCCGGTATTTCCGTCATTGCAAGCGCACATGCAAGGGATATGGCTGATCTTAGCAAACGACCATTTATTAAGGACTTAATCCAGGAAGAATTGTTTCAGATGTACGTTATGATTGATCGTTTCGGTAAAAAAGTGACATACAGACTTGCAGATAGTAAAAACAGAACCTTACAGCAGCAAGGCATTACAAACGCAGGTGGCGCTCATGCTTAAACTGATAGGTGCTTTGATGATCTTGCTTTCGGGAACTTTTCTAGGCATGTATAAGGCTAATCTTTTTGCTTCCAGACCCAAGCAGATTAGAGAGCTTGTTCTTATCTTCCAGCGTCTGCTGACAGAAATTAATTATAGTTATAGCCCGCTTGCCGATGCACTTCATAAGATAGGATCGCAAGCGAGTAAACCACTTGGACGTCTTTTCATAGCGGCTGCAGAGCATATGAACTCTCCTAAAGGGCATTCGGCAAGCGAAAGCTTTCACTATGCGGTAGACAGATACTGGAGCCAAACGGCTATGAAACAACCAGAGAAAGACGTGATCCTTCAGCTGAGTTTAAGTCTTGGAACAAGCGACAGAGAGGAACAGAACAAACACATTACGCTTGCCATCCAGCAATTAAATCATGAAGAAATCACGGCTCGGGAAGATCAACTGAAATACGAAAAGATGAGCCGCAGTCTTGGTCTTCTGGTCGGGGCGCTGATCGTCATTCTGATCTTATAGTGAGGTGCCAAAGTAAATGAATTTAGAAGTGAATGCGATCTTTCAAATCGCAGGTATCGGCATTATCATCGCCATGATTCATACGGTACTAAAGCAAATGGGAAAAGAAGATATGGCGCACTGGGTCACGTTAATTGGCTTTGTGGTGGTCTTGTTCATGGTAGTGCGAATGCTCGACAATTTGCTCCAGGAGATTAAATCTATTTTCCTTTTTCATTAAATAGAGCCTTATCTAAACAGGTGATTAGAAATGGAAATCATTCAAATCGTAGGACTTGGACTCATAGCGACCATCCTGATTCTTATAGTCAAAGAACAAAAGCCGCTGTTTGCGTTTTTAATTGCAACAACAGCAGGAATCCTAATCTTCATGTTTGTTATCGGCAAAATTGGTGCTGTGCTCCAGGTACTCGAGAGGATGGCCCAATCCTCCGGAATGGATGAGATCCATCTAAAAACAATACTGAAAATTATCGGTATTGCCTACATTGCAGAGTTTGGCGCACAAATTGTAAGGGATGCGGGACAAGAAAGCATTGCATCCAAAATTGAACTTGCCGGCAAAGTGCTGATTCTGGTACTGGCTGTACCTATTATCAGCATTATTATTGAAACGGTGATGAAGCTGCTGCCGGTATAAAGAGGTGGAGGAAGTAAGATGTGATGAGAAATTCCAGTGGATCCCGCAATCAGATCGTGATTGTCACACTGATGTTGTGTTTTTTCTTTGCACTTGCAAACCAGGTTTTTGCGGACTCCCCTGTAACCGACTGGGCCAATAAGCAAGTTGAACAACTGCCGACAGAGCAGGTGGAAAGGTACTGGCAGTCTCTCATCGATGAATACGGAGGTTTTTTTCCTGAAGGCAAGCTGCCCTCATTTATGGACATGCTGATGCCCGGTGGAGAATCACTAAGTATAAAAAATATGTTTGGAGCAATAGGCCAGTATTTGTTACATGAAGTTCTATTCAATGCAAAGCTGCTCGTTACGATCATTATGCTGAACATCTTAAGTATGATTTTAGAGACTCTTCAAACGGCCTTCGAAAAAAGTACGATAAGTAAAGTGGCTTACGCCATTTGTTATATGGTGATTATCGTCATTTCGATTAACAGCTTTAGTGTCGCCATTGGTTATGCCGAAGAAGCGATCGATCGGATGATTAATTTTATGCTCGCTATGATTCCTCTGTTGTTTGCCTTACTTGCATCTATGGGGAACATCGTAACCGTCAGTGTTACACATCCACTTATCGTATTTATGATTCACACGATCGGCGTACTGATCTATAAGATCGTATTTCCGCTTTTATTTTTCTCAGCTGTTCTGCATTTAGTCAGTTCTTTAACGGACAAGTACAAGCTGACACAACTTGCAAACCTGCTTAGGCTCATTGGAATTGGAGTACTGGGGGTCGTTCTAACGATTTTTCTAGGCGTTATCTCTGTACAAGGGGCGACAAGTTCGGTTACCGATGGAGTTACGATTCGGGCAGCAAAGTATGTATCAGGCAATTTTGTTCCCGTCGTCGGCAAAGTTCTTGCAGATGCAACTGATACGGTGATAACCGCATCCTTGTTAGTTAAAAACTCGATTGGACTTGCGGGAGTCATTATTATTTTGTTCTTATGTGCATTCCCGGCTCTCAAGATTTTGACTCTCGCTTTTATATATAATCTCGCAGCAGCCTTGATGCAGCCCCTCGGCGATACACCGATTGTGGGATGTCTGCAGGCGATCGGCAAAAGTTTAATTTATGTCTTCGCTGCGCTCGCAGCGGTCAGTCTCATGTTCTTTCTTGCGATAACGATCATGCTGACAGCTGGAAATATGACGGTAATGTTGAGGTGATCGTAATAAGGGGAATGACGAATCAGAGGTACCCTTAGGTCAGAGCAACGCAATAAAAAGAGGATGTAAAAACGTACAACACGGAGGTGGATACAGTGGAATGGCTGAGCGGATGGTTGCGAGAACTGATACTGGTCGTTTTACTGGCTACCTTTGTGGATATGCTGCTTCCAAATCGCTCTATGGAGCGGTATGTCAAGCTTGTACTGAGTTTGCTAATACTCCTGACATTAATCACCCCCTTAATCAATCTGCTAAGCAGTGAACCCGATGCAAGGCTTAAGGAAGCGCTTAGGGACTGGACGAAAGACGGGGGACAGATCCAGGCGATGACACTGGACGACATCCTGGACCAAGGGGAAAAGCTCCATAAGCAACAAGATTTGAAAGCCAGAGAGTGGGCGGCTAAAGAAGTAGCAGATCAAATTAAAGAGCAGATCGAAAGAGAAACGGAGCTTCCGGTTGAATCGGTCAGCGTTATCCTTGGAACCGAGAAAAAAACGGACAAGAGTGCTGAACTAACCTCAATCACCAGTGTGAAAGTCACGATGGGACAAAGTAATGAAGATAGACAAATAACGATGAGTTCAGAGAACGGGCCGATAGAAATTACTCCTGTTGATCAGAATCCCATTTCAGTCCGAATATCTGATCTTACGAACGAAGAGGATGCACCGGAAGAGAGGCCATATGATTCAGGAGAGGAAGCTGTCTCTGTTATGACAGGAACAGAAGCAGATCAGATCACGTCTTTGATCGAAGGACAGTGGCAGGTTGATGCCAAACACATTGTTATTTTGAAACCTGAAAGAAACACGGAACTGTAACGACGTAAACCGAAAGGAGCAGCTGAAATGGGAAAACTGAGAAACAGCTTAAATAAATGGATCGGGTCTTCTGATGAAGGAACAACGAAACGAACGCAAACCTTCCGGTGGTTAATAATTGTCGGCTTGATCGGTGTAGCTATTATCATCATTAGTTCTTTCATTAATGTGAAAGAGATCGATACAGAGAATGTGGGGAGAGAGCCTCCGCTGGATAATAGTGTACAATCTGCTTTTGGTGTTGCAGAAGGTGAGATGACCCCTTTTGATACTACTGAGCATGCATTTGAATCCAAAATTAAAGGGATACTCGAACAAATTGTAGGCGTTGGAACAGTGGATGTCATGGTTACCATTGATTCTACAGAAGAAATTGTGGTCGAGAGAAACCGGCAGGATACACAGCAAAATACGGAGGAAACAGACGCAAATGGCGGGAAGCGCAGTATAACTCAGTACTCAAGAGATGGGGAAATTGTAACTTATGATATTTCAGGAGACCAATCGCCCATTATTACCAAGAAGATCAAACCTCAAATCCGCGGTGTACTCGTCGTTGCAAAAGGGGCCGAGAATAAAATTGTCAAAGATCTCATTACAGAAGCTGTCGAAAAAGGACTAAACGTTGAATCCTATCGAATATCGGTTGTACCAAGGAAACAAGAGTAGATGCATTCCTCACCTGTAGGTGGGAGATGTAATAAACTTAAATCATTTTGGGAGGAATAAAACAATGACTAATAAAAGACAAACGATATGGCTCGTATCGATGCTGAGTCTAATGGTCGTACTTTCTGCTTACTATCTGTTCACAGAAGATACGGGGACATCTAACCAGGTCGCAGAAACACAACAAATTAAAGGCACGCCTAGTGATGCACTGGAAGCTTCCGCAACGAATCCGCTGGATGGACTTGTTGTGAACGAAGTCGTTACAGAAGGTCTGGTAACAGGGGAACAAACAGATGAGACAGGAGCTCCCGCTGCACCTGATGCAGTAGTCGAAGAAGAAGTATCCTCGGAAAAAACGGATGCGGCAAAAACCGATGAAGAAGTACTGAAAGAAATGGAAACTCAAAATACCTCCGCTTCTGCTGCTAATATATTTGAGAACTACCAATGGGAGCGTACTGCTGAGAATTCCAGAATAGAGAGTGAACTGCTTGCAGCAGCAGGCGATAACAGTAAAACACCAGAAGAGAATGCAAAAGCAGTGGAGCAACTGCGCATACTAGAAGAGAAAAATTCGAAAATTACAGGAATTGAAGAGCAACTTTCTCAGCAATACGCAAATGCGATTGTAGAAGAGGATAACGACCAATATAAAGTGGTTGTAATCAGCGAAAAACTGGAAGCAAAAGATGCGGTTACAATCGTTGATATGGTCATTAATGAGCTTGATGTAACACAAGATAAAGTTCGAGTACAGTATGTAAAAGAATAAACAGCGTACTCACTTTTAGGGAAGATACCCGGGGACAACGTTTCCGGGCTCTTTCCATTTCTAATGATTGTGATATAATACATAACGTTATCACTGTCCGAGTGAAGATGGCAGTATGCCGAAGGAGTGACTATAATTCATGTTTAAATTAAATGAAATTAAAGAATTAATAAAGCTGATTGATGAAACTTCTGTACAAGAGGTTGAGATTGAAAACGAAGGTTCCAAACTGACAATACGCAAGCCAGGTCCGACTGAATATGTACAAGCACCAGTAAACGTAAGCGCATATCCGCCTGTAACTCAGATGATGCAGCCTAGCCATACACCATTTGTAAGTAACGCGCCTGGAAATCAAGCAGCGCCTGTTCAGGAAACATCTGAGAAGACAGAATCCAATTTACATAAGATTGTTTCGCCTATGGTGGGTACATTTTATTCCTCACCGTCGCCTGAAGCAGCAGCCTTTGTAAGTCCAGGCAGCAAAGTGACGGAGAAAACAACCGTATGTATTGTAGAAGCAATGAAACTCATGAACGAGATTGAAGCTGACGTTAAAGGCGAGATCGTTGAGATCCTCGTACAGAATGGTCAACTCGTTGAGTACGGTCAACCGTTGTTCTTGGTTAAATCGGAGTAATCTCCTATTGGTGAACCACTCTGTAGTACGGTTTCATTAGAGTAAAGCTCCAAAGGAGGATATATAAATGAATTTTCAAAAAATATTGATTGCCAACCGTGGCGAGATTGCTGTTCGGATTATTCGCGCTTGTAAAGAACTAGGCATCTCAACGGTAGCTGTCTATTCAGAGGCAGACCGAGATGCGCTGCATGTACGTCTTGCAGATGAAGCATACTGCATCGGTCCTGTTCTTTCTAAAGAGAGTTATCTTAATATTACAAATATAATGAGTGTTGCAACTCTTACAGAATGCGATGCCATTCATCCCGGCTATGGTTTTTTAGCTGAAAATGCTGATTTTGCAGAAATCTGTGAGTCTTGCAACATTTCTTTTATTGGCCCATCAGCGGATGCTATTACCAAAATGGGAGACAAAGCGGTTGCAAAACAGACGATGAGAGATGCAGGTGTGCCTGTTATTCCTGGCTCTGATGGACTGGTTGAGAATTTAGATGAGGCAGTTATGATTGCTCGCGATATCGGCTATCCTATTATTATTAAAGCCACTGCCGGCGGCGGAGGGAAAGGGATTCGCATCGCAGAGGATGAAGAATCTCTGATCAAACAAATCACTGCGGCCCAGCAGGAAGCACAAAAAGCATTCGGTAATGCTGGCGTTTATCTCGAAAAATTCTTAACAGGTATGAAACACGTAGAAATTCAGATCATTGCTGACAAGCATGGTAACGCGGTTCACTTAGGAGAAAGAGACTGCTCCATTCAGCGCAGAAGACAAAAGCTGATTGAAGAAGCACCTTGTCCGATCATAAGCGAAGAAACGCGGAAAAGTATGGGGGATGCTGCGGTACGTGCTGCACTGGCTGTAAACTATGCTGGAGCAGGAACTCTTGAATTTTTGCTCAGCCCTAACGGGGATTTCTACTTCATGGAAATGAATACCCGTATTCAGGTAGAACATCCTGTTACAGAAATGGTTACAGGCGTGGATCTCATCAAAGAAATGATTTCTGTAATTGAAGGAAATCCGTTGTCCTTTACTCAGGAAGATATTACGATTAACGGCTGGTCCATGGAATGCCGAATTAACGCAGAGGACCCTAGCCGTAATTTTATGCCTGCTCCAGGCAAAATTAATTTCTATCTGCCTCCTGGAGGTCCGGGAGTAAGGGTAGACAGCGCTGCCTACCAAGGTTATAACATTCCGCCGTATTATGACTCTATGATTGCGAAACTAATTGTATGGGCTCCTACACGGGATGAGGCAGTTAGCAAGATGAAACGCGCGCTTTCTGAGTTTGCGGTAGAAGGTATTCCTACTACGATCCCATTCCATATGAGATTGCTTGAGCATCCGGTGTTTGGCAAAGGCGATTTTGATATTAAATTTTTGGAAGAAAACGAAATTTAATTGTCATAATAAGCTTGTTTGTCATAATGTCCAGCGAATGCTATAGTATGAATAATAAGTACGCGTGTCTTCTTGTAGACGTAAGGAAACTTAAACTTTGAGAGGTGTGTTGATATCATGAGCACATTGCCGACGGAATTTGAAAGAACTGAGATTGGTGAGATTCAGATTGCACCAGAAGTGATTGAAGTAATCGCGGGTCTAGCAACCGTTGAAGTCAGCGGTGTAGCAGGAATGAGCGGTGGCTTTGCTGGCGGCTTTGCTGAACTGCTTGGTCGTAAAAATTTGTCCAAGGGTGTAAAAGTCGAGGTTGGTCAACGCGAGGCTGCTGTTGACGTCTCTGTAATCATCGAATATGGAAATCGTATTCCTGATGTTGCTTCTTCCATCCAACAAAATGTGAAACGCTCCATTGAGAACATGACAGGATTAACGGTTGTGGAAGTCAATGTGCAGGTACATGATGTTCAGTTCAAAACGGCTGAAATTGTGAATGACCCGGCTGAGCTGACTCCACAGCGTGTGAAATAAAATAGTTGACCTAAACCCCCGGTGATTGCACCAGGGGTTTAGTCCTTCCTTTTTGATTGGATGTAAGGTTTTTTATTTGTTGATTGAGGAGGTTATTCTGTTCGTGGCTAAAATACTGGACAGGCTTTTGCTGTTTATTTACAGTTTAAGTGTTGGCATTATATCTGTACTGATAATCCTCCTTTTAAGCGGTCTTATTCCTGATCTTGTTCAGATTCAGTATGATGAAATGACAAAGATTATTGTTATTTCAGTTGCCGCTGTTCTGTTCTTACTTAGTATGCGGTTCTTCTATATTTCTGTTCGCAGAGATCAAGGTTCGCTTCCCTCTGTTGATCAGCGGACGGAGTATGGTGATGTCCAGATTTCGATGGAAACGATTGAAAATCTGTGTCTGAAGGCCTCATCTAAATTCCGAAGTGTTCGTGATGTGAAGTCTCGTATCCATGTTACGGAAGCGGGCCTTGAGATTACAATTCGTGCGATCGTTGATGGAGAAAGTTCAATTCCTCAGCTGACAACAGAATTACAAAAAGCAATTCATGACTATGTACAAGAAATTACAGGAATCCCGGTATCACATGTATCGGTATATATTGCTAATCTTGTGCAATCACCGAACTATAAGAGCCGAGTAGAATAGAGGTGACTCACGGATGCCGTGGAAAGAAATCTGGGAGAGTCATAGAGGTCGGATTATTGGAATTGCCGGAGGGTTATTTTTCGGTATTGTTTATTTAATGTTTGGATTTTGGGATATGTTGTTCTTTGCACTCGTGGTATTTATCGGATATACGCTTGGCAGAAGGAGAGATGAGAGCTTACCCCTTGTTGTTCCTTGGAGGAACTGGGTGGGTTATCTATCTGAACGCTGGCGTCCATTCAAATAAGACCTGTGATATGCTATTTTTGCCAAAAAGAGCTGCAGTTTCTTCATGTCCATTTTTGGGAAAAGATTAGCATAACGCAGGTTTTTTTGTGTGAAGAATAAGGATAATAGGTTATGTATATGAGAAAGAAGCAGGAGGCAGGAAATGAAAAGACGTTTGGCGAGGGAATTTGTAGTACAAAGTTTGTATTCTATGGAAATGAACGCTGTGGAGGCTGAGCAAGCTGTAAATATGCTGTTTAATGAAGCAGCGGAAGATAATGAAGGAGAAGTTGAGGTTAAGAGTGAAGAGGCATTGCGTGCATACGTACTTGAGCATGTTCGCGGGGTATGGGAAACGAAAGATGCACTCGACAAACTTCTTGTCGATTATCTGAAAGGCTGGCAAGTGAGCCGTTTATCCAGAGTCGATCGTCAAATTTTGAGATTGGCAGCTTATGAGATGTTGTATCGTGAAGATGTACCAGCAAAAGTATCCGTTAACGAGGCGATTGAGTTGTCCAAACATTTTGGTACAATTGAATCTGGTAAATTTGTTAATGGAGTACTCGGAAAAATGATCCAAGATATTGATACTTTAAAATCAAACCTCTAGTCAAATCAAGGGAGAGAAGAGACATGACGGCAACGATTATTAGCGGAAAACAGGTATCTGAAGAGATTCGTAAAGGAATAACAGAAGAAGTGGCACAGCTAAAAGGACAAGGTATTGTTCCAGGGCTTGCTGTAGTTCTTGTTGGAGAAGACCCGGCTTCACAAGTTTATGTACGCAATAAGGAGAAAGCGTGTCATGATCTTGGTTTCTATTCTGAAGTACATCGCCTTTCTGCAGATACGTCTGAAGAAGAGCTTCTAGCATTAGTTGATCGATTGAACCGTCAGATGAGTATTAATGGAATTCTGGTGCAATTGCCTTTACCAGGGCATATTGACGAGAAAAAAGTGATAAATGCAATTTCGGTGGATAAAGATGTAGATGGATTCCACCCTGTAAATGTTGGTAATTTGGTGATTGGAGACGACAGTCTACTTCCTTGTACACCAGCAGGAGTTATTGAACTGATTAAGCGTACGGGGCTCGAAATTAGCGGGAAACATGCAGTTGTTATTGGTCGCAGTAACATTGTAGGTAAACCGGTATCTCTGCTTCTACAGCGCGAAAATGCTACAGTGACCATGTGTCATTCACGTACAGCAAATATGCAGGAACTTGCAAAGCAAGCAGACATCCTGGTTGTGGCTATTGGCCGTGCTAACTTCATTGATGCGAGTTATATTAAAGAAGGTGCGGTTGTCATCGACGTAGGCATGAATCGTCTAGATTCTGGTAAACTTGCAGGCGACGTTGATTTTGAAAGTGCAAAAGAAGTATCGGGTGCAATTACTCCTGTTCCTGGCGGAGTGGGACCGATGACAATTACGATGCTCATGCAAAATACGCTGCTTTCTGCAAAACGTGCTCATGGTCTGAATTAAAAAGGGGTGTTCTGATGGCAGAACAGCGAATTTATTCTATAAAAGATATCAATCGTTATATCCGGATGAAGATGGATTCAGATAACCTGTTGTCCAGTGTATGGATTCGCGGGGAGATTTCGAATTTTACTCATCATTCGAGCGGTCATATGTACTTCACCCTGAAAGATGAAGGAAGCAAAATTAAGTCGATTATGTTTGCAACACATAATCGACGTCTTCCTTTCATTCCGAAGGAAGGAGCGAGAGTCATCGCTCAAGGGAATATCACCGTATTTGAAAGAGATGGACAATATCAATTTTATGCAACCCAAATGCAGCCTGACGGGATCGGCAGTCTGTATTTGGCCTATGAACAATTAAAAAAGAAATTAGAACAGGAAGGTTTGTTTGCTGCTCAGCGCAAACGTCCTTTGCCACGATATCCAAAAACGATAGGCGTAATCACCTCACCGACTGGTGCAGCAGTGAGAGATATTATTACCACCATCACTCGCCGCTATCCACTTGCTGAGGTTATTTTATATCCTGTCGTTGTACAAGGGAAGACTGCTGCGCCATCGATCGTTAGAGCGCTTCGAGCAGTGAATCAAATGGCAGAAGCAGATGTGGTTATTGTAGGCCGCGGAGGCGGATCGTTAGAGGAACTGTGGGCATTTAATGAGGAGATCGTCGCAAGAGCGATTACAGAGTCTGAAATCCCGGTTATCTCTGCGGTAGGTCATGAAACCGATTTTACAATTGCTGATTTTGCTGCAGATGTTCGTGCAGCTACCCCAACAGCGGCAGCAGAACTTGCCGTTCCGCACCAGTTGGATCTTAAGGACCAAGTTGACGTAATGAAGCGCAGACTGAAGCAAAGTTTGATGATGAGAGCAAGACATGGAAGAGAACGACTAAATCAGTTATCCCGTTCATCCGTGCTTGTGAACCCAAGCCGGTCTCTGATTCAGCACACAGAACGATTAGATCAGCTGACCATGAGACTTTCGCGATCTACAGATTCTAAGCTGCGCTTTGCACGTGAGAAACAAGAACGGATGAAGATCTCTTTGTCCAGATTTAATCCTTCAGACCAAGTTGCCGCTGCTCAGAAGCAGGTTATACAAAACCGGAGACAGCTCGAAGCAGCAATGCGAATTCAAATAAAAGAAACACGTCAGAAGCTAGGTTCAAATCTTAGACATCTAGACGCGTTAAGTCCATTGAAGGTAATGTCGAGAGGCTATAGCCTTGTCTATAATGAAGACGAAAAACAGCTTGTGAAATCTACCAATGATGTAATGCCAGGTGATGTAATTAAGATCAAGCTGAGTGATGGTGGACTCTCCTGTGAAGTGCGGGAAATAAAGGAGGATGATAAGAATGACAAATGAAGCGGAACTCAGTTTTGAAGCAGCAATGGCTGAACTTGAAGAAGTGGTTAACCAGCTCGAACGAGGGGATGTTCCTTTGGAACAAGCAATTGAGCTGTTCCAGCGTGGAATGAAGCTGTCTCAGCTCTGTAACCATAAGCTTGAGCAAGTAGAACGTAAAATAGAGATTATAGTAGAAGAAGATGGAGCTTACCGCAAACAAGCATTTGGCGGCATGGAAGAAGAGGGCGGTGTCTCTCTGTGACGAGACCTTCCATAGAGCTCTATATCCAGAACATCGCTGACCTGCTCATGAATGAACTTGAGCAGGTTATACCGGCGGACTGGGATGTACCAACCCATCTAAAAGAATCGATGATGTACTCGCTCATGGCGGGTGGAAAAAGGCTGCGCCCTGTCCTCGTGCTTGCAGCTACAGAAGCCTTTGGAGTAGACCAAAAAGCGGCCTTACCGGTAGCGGCTGCTGTAGAAATGGTGCATACGTATTCACTCATTCATGATGATCTTCCTGCAATGGATAATGATGATTATCGCAGAGGAAGACTCACGAATCATAAAGTGTACGGAGAAGCCATGGCAATTCTTGCAGGGGATGCACTGCTAACGCATGCTTTTTACAGTATCATTCAGTCGGGTAGAAAGTATGGTATCCCTGCAGATCGTCTGCTTGATATTGTTGAAGATCTATCTGAGTATGCGGGTGCACGCGGAATGGTCGGCGGTCAAGTTGCAGATATGGAAGGTGAGCAAGGAATGACCTCTATGTCTCAATTAGAATATATTCATCTTCACAAAACCGGAGATTTGATGATTTTCTCACTTGTAGCGGGAGGTCGCATCGCCGGAGCAAACGAAGAACAACTTGATGCTTTACGTATTTTTGGACGAGATTTGGGTCTTGCGTTCCAGATACAGGACGATATTCTTGATCTAATCGGTGATGAACAGAAACTCGGCAAGAAAACACAGAGTGATATTGCTCAGCAGAAGGTAACCTATCCATACTTCATCGGGATGGAAGAATCCGTAGCTGAAGTGAAACGTCTCACAGAGTCGGCTAAGGATGCACTTATCCAAGGGGGAATTCCTGACCCAGCGCGTCTATTTGAAATAGCAGATTATCTCATGAAACGAGATCATTAATCGAAAAAAACGCCTAAATTCAAGATCGGAAAATGACGAAATTTATGATTTAGGTTGTGATGTGATATAATGGGGACTATGTTTGGAGATACTTATCAAAAATTTATGAAGGAAAGCGGGGATTTCACGTGCTGCTTCCACAAATTAAGGAACCTAACGATCTGAAATCATTGTCTGTGGATGAACTAGTCTCTCTATCTGAAGAAATACGTCAATTTCTCATTGAGAAGCTATCGTACACAGGGGGGCATCTGGCGCCGAATTTGGGAGTGGTAGAGCTCACGGTTGCCCTGCATTACTGCTATAACAGTCCAAAAGATAAAATGATATATGATGTTGGTCATCAGTCCTATGTTCATAAGGTACTTACAGGCCGTATGGATCGTTTTGATACGCTTCGCAAATATAAGGGAATGTCCGGATTTGTGAAACGAAACGAAAGTGAGCATGACGTCTGGGAAGCCGGTCACAGCAGTACTTCGTTGTCAGCTGCCATGGGAATGGCATATGCCAGAGATCTAAAAGGCGAAGACAATAAAGTGATTGCGATTATTGGTGACGGGGCACTAACAGGTGGTATGGCTTTTGAAGCGCTGAATCACATTGGTCATGAACAGAAGAAAATGATGGTTATTCTAAATGATAATGAAATGTCTATAGCACCTAATGTCGGGGCTATGCATAATTATTTGAGTAAAATTCGCTCGGATCGCCATTATTTGAAAGCTAAAGATGAAGTTGAGTATCTTTTAAATAAAATTCCTGCCATTGGCGGCAGATTAGCTAAATCTGCTGGATGGCTCAAAGACAGTTTTAAATATATGATGGTACCCGGTGTTCTCTTTGAAGAACTTGGTTTTACTTATCTTGGACCTGTGGATGGTCATGATCTGCCGAAACTTATAGAGTCATTCAAACAAGCAGATAATGTAAATGGGCCGGTTCTTGTCCATGTAGTAACCACCAAAGGTAAAGGTTATAAACCGGCGGAAGCCGATTCTGTTAAATGGCATGGTATTTCCCCATATAAGATTGAATCAGGACAAGTACTAAAATCAGTAGGAAATCCGATGTATACTGATATTTTTGGTCAAACTCTAATTGAACTTGCAAAACAGGATGACCGGATTGTTGCTGTCACTCCTGCCATGCCGGGCGGTTCAGGTCTCATTCCATTTAGTAAAGAGTTCCCTGACCGGATGGTCGATGTAGGTATTGCAGAACAACATGCGGCAACGATGTGTGCATCGCTTGCAATGGAAGGTCTGAAACCTGTATTTGCTGTTTATTCAACCTTTATGCAAAGAGCATATGATCAAATCGTACATGATATCTGTCGGCATAATGCCAACGTCATGTTTGCTATTGACCGTGCCGGTTTTGTAGGTCCAGATGGGGAGACACACCAAGGTGTTTATGATGTGGCGTTCATGCGTCATATACCGAATATTGTAATCATGATGCCTAAGGATGAGAATGAGCTTAGACATATGATGAAGACGGCTCTTGAATATAATGATGGACCGATTGCTTACCGTTATCCTAGACTTAATGTTGTCGGTGTTCCGATGGATCAGGAACTGAAGACAATTCCAATTGGTTCATGGGAGACAGTAAGACAAGGTGAGAAATATAGCATTATTTCTGCTGGTCCTATGATTCAAGTGGCGGAAGAAGCTGCGGAAATGCTGAAACGCGACGGCATGCAGGTAAGTGTAATTAATGCCCGATTCTTCAAACCACTGGATCATGAACTCTTAATGGAGCTTGCTCAGAATGATACGAAGATGATTGTACTTGAAGAAGCTTGTGAAGCAGGCAGCCTTGGAAGCAGCATACTTGAATTTTTCTCTGAAAAAGGGATGTACGAAGCAAAGGTTCACCTTATGGGGATTCCAGATTTGTTTGTTGAACACGGCAGTGTGAAGGAACAGCGGGAAGAGGTTGGTCTTACGGCAGAATCCGTGTGTGAGGAAATGCGCAAGCTGAAGTTACAATATGCTTATGATCTTCCAAAAACAAGTCTGCCTTCCTGAGCCCATCACTTAAATATTTTGGAACAGGAGAAACTCATGTCAGTCCCTAAAGAACGAATAGATATATTACTAGTAGAACAAGGTTTTTATGCAAGCCGTGAAAAAGCAAAAGCCGCAATTATGGCCGGGCTTGTTCTGGCTGATGAAGAGCGGATTGAGAAACCAGGAATGAAAGTTCCCAGGGAGTCCGTCATAAAAGTGAAGGGTGCAGTTCATCCTTATGTGGGTCGCGGAGGTTTGAAGCTGGAAAAAGCAATCAAACATTTCCATCTGGACATGGAAGGAAGAACAATGCTCGATATTGGTTCGTCCACTGGAGGATTTACCGATTGTGCATTGCAGCATGGCGCTGCTCATGTGTATGCAATTGATGTAGGTTATAATCAGCTGGATTGGTCATTACGTAATGATCCGCGCGTAACGGTCATGGAAAGAACCAATTTCAGATATGTAACTCCTGAAGACCTTACAGGACCAGTACCGGATGTAGCGAGTATTGATGTATCTTTTATATCTTTAAAAATCATTCTTCCTCCGCTTGTGAACCTGCTTAAACAACCAGCAGATATTGCTGCACTGATCAAGCCACAGTTTGAGGCTGGTCGTGAGAAGGTTCCTAAAACAGGTGTTATACGAGAGCCTAAAGTGCATGCAGAAGTGCTGCATTCCATTATCGCCTATGGGAAGGAACTTGGCCTTGAACTCCAGGATCTCACCTTCTCTCCAATTACAGGAGGCGAAGGGAATATTGAGTTTCTTGCACACTGGAGATTAAATCCTCCTGAGTTGAGGACAGAATCATCCATGGATACAGATGCTTTGATACAGTCTACTGTGAAACAAGCATCGAATACGTTTACCTGAAACTCATCTTCGGATGAGTTTCTTTTACTGATAAGGGATACGAACCGGTTACCCCATACAGGAAATTGAACATAAGTTCGCGAATATTTTCTGTAGAGGTGGTTGCATGGAAGGCCAATATGACAAAGTGGTTATCGCTTTTTTTGGTTTAATCGTGTTGATCTGGATAGTATATGGTGTACGTAAATGGCTTCAAGACCCTGCACCTGAACATATGCCCGAACTTTTGTTAAACGAAGAAATTCAGGAACATCCGGCTCTATATATTTTAGAGAGAGAAGGATATGAAGTTATTGGGGGGAAATTAAAGGTTCCGCTTTCTTTTCAGGTGAATCAAAATACGCTTTACAGCAGATTATTTATTGATTATGTAGCCGAAAAGGAAGACGAGGTTTATATTGTTAAAATATCCAGGAGCCGCATGAAGGTAGAATGGACAGGATCAGGGGTTAGAGATCGAATGCTTCTGTATCTTTTGCTCTATCCAGGATGTGATGGACTGCTCTATGTGGATACAGAAGAGGAAACAATTAAGCGTATATCCTTACTGGATGATGATGATTATTTGTATGATCCAGGGGATGAGTAAACAGGAATAATATTGAGCACGACAATTGGAGGCATGTATGAAAGGGCAACGACATATAAAAATTCGTGAAATTATCAGTCAAAATGATATTGAAACACAGGATGAACTGGTGGAAGCACTGCGTAAGTCTGGATATCAAGTAACCCAAGCTACGGTCTCAAGAGATATCAAAGAACTTCTTCTTATTAAGGTACCTACAGAAGATGGCAGGTATAAATACTCTTTACCGACAGATCAAAGATATAATCCGGGACAAAAATTAAAACGTGCTTTAGTCGATAACTTCCTCAGTATCGATCACACTACGAATCTTGTGGTTATGAAGTTCCTTCCCGGTACAGCAAATTCCGTAGCAGCGCTTCTTGATAACATTGAATGGCCGGAAATCATGGGAACCATCAGCGGAGATGATACCATTCTTGTGATTTGCCGAACGGAAGAAAACAGTAAGTCATTTATTAATCAAATCATGGGATATATTTCGTAAAATATAATAAAAAAGTGAGCGAACATACGTTTCTTTTTCGAAGAAAATAGTGTAAAGTATAAACGAAGATGAAAAAAGCAAACGGACGTTCCCTGTATATTTTTCGGGGGAATGTAATTACACGTAATTAACGTGATCATCGGAGGTGCAATGCTGTGCTTTCTACACTATCTATTCGAAATTTAGCAGTTGTTGAAGCGGTGGATGTCCATTTCCATGCGGGGTTTCACGTACTTACTGGGGAAACGGGCGCAGGTAAATCGATTATTATAGATGCACTTGGTCTTATTGCGGGAGGCAGAGGCTCAGCTGATCTCATACGATATGGCTGTGATAAAGCAGAGATGGAAGCCATGTTTGAACTTCCAGGCTCTCATCCCGTGTGGCAGACATTGTCGGGGCTCGGTATCCAGGCAAAACCAGACGAGCATTTAATTATACGCCGTGAACTCATTTCAACAGGCAAAAGTGTATCTCGTATTAATGGACAACTAGTTAACTTGACCATGTTACGTGAGGTTGGAGAACAGCTCATTAATATCCACGGACAACATGAACATCAAAGTTTATTGCGGGCAGAGAAGCACTTAGGTCTGCTCGATACATATGGAGAAAGTATCATTGGTCCGATAAAGCTGAAATATATAGAGCAGTATAAAGCATTTGTGAAAGTAGAAAAACAAGTTCGTCAGCTACAGGAGTCAAGTCAAAAAGCTTATCAATTACTTGATATGTATCGGTTTCAGTTAGAAGAGATCTCAGCCGCTAAACTCGTACCGGGCGAGGATGAATTACTGCATGAAGAAAAGGTCAAACTATCCCATAGCGAAAAAATGATGGATTCTGTTGCAGGAGCTTACGATATTCTTCAAGGCTCTCAGGGGCTTGAGGCGGTTAGTTACGCGATTTCAAAGCTTGAAGATATAAGCGGTTATGATCAAAAAGGAATTAAGCCAATATTAGACCAGCTTCAGTCTGCTTTTTACCAGTTGGAAGATGCTGCGTTTCAGCTTCGCGGATATCGTGATGATATCGAATTTAACCCGGCAAGACTTGGGGAAGTGGAAGAACGACTCAATATGATTACGGGTCTAAAGCGTAAATACGGGGATAACGTAGAAACCATTCTCGAGTATTATGCCCAAATTGAGCGGGAAACAGATCAGCTTGAGAATAAAGATGAGCGCATGGAAAAATTACTCGCCGAACGTGATCGTTACTTGGCAGAATTACTGATTACAGCAGAGAAAATGAGCATGGCTCGTAAGAAATGTGCAGAAGAGTTATCCGAAAAAGTGGAACGAGAACTAAAGGATTTACAGATGGAACGAACATCCATGAAGGCACAGATTTCTGTCGTAGAAGACCTTCGCGGTGTTGAATGGAATGGTCAGCGGATTCGGATTACGAAACAGGGAATTGACAGTGTGGAATTTCTAATATCAGCAAACCCAGGTGAACCACTAAGGCCCTTAGGCAAGATCGCTTCGGGTGGGGAGATGTCGCGGATTATGCTTGCCCTTAAAAGTATTTTCGCAAGACACGACCAAATCCCTGTACTGATCTTTGACGAAGTAGATACCGGAGTAAGCGGAAGAGCAGCTCAGTCCATTGCAGAAAAATTGTTCCTTCTTTCTTCCACTTGTCAGGTCTTCTCTATTACACATTTACCCCAAGTGGCTTGTATGGCCGATCATCAGTATCTAATTGAGAAAAAAGTGCATCAGGAACGGACGATGACACAGGTCGATGAACTTTCTGAAGAAGGACGAATCATGGAACTCGCGAGGATGCTTGGCGGTGTTGAAATTACAGAAAAAACAAGACACCATGCACAGGAAATGCTTAAACTTGCGGAAGCCAAAAAAGGGGCTGAAGTACTTACGGAGCAATGATTGACAGTAATAAAAGACCAAGTCCAAGGTTATGTTATAGTTACGCAATTGGCGACCACCTTTCGTCAAGCGAACGAAGCAAAGGGAGTGTGACAGCCACTTGAAGCTTAACCTTGGAAAGAAACTTATTGGCCTTATTGTTGTCTTATCTATCTGTCTGTTCGGACAGACCCTATTGCCCGTGTTCAGTTATGCCTCATTGCCAGATGAGCTACGTTTGTTAGCCGGACGGGAAACACACCTCGAAGTATCTGCGCCCGTGGATGCGACCGTCTCTGATCAATCAGAGGTGCTGCAAGTAAAGAAAGAAACCTCCCCTAAACTTTCGGTTTCTGCCAGGCAACATTCCATCCAATTGAATCCTCAACAAGAGGGGACGACAAAACTTACTTGGAAGCTGTTTGGTAAAATCCCGCTAAAAACGACAGATGTGCTTGTCGTGCCTGATTTGAAGGTAGTACCAGGGGGACAAACCATCGGTGTTAAGGTAAAGTCTGCCGGTATACTGGTTGTAGGTCATCATTTGGTACATGTAACGAGTAAGGACCCTGTTTCACCAGGGGAAGAGGCAGGTATCAAACTGGGTGACTTATTGACTCATATGAATGGCAAAGCGATCACAGGGGTGAACGCGGTTGCTGATACCGTTCTTGAGTCAGGAAAGACGAAGAAACCCATTGATATTACCTTATCTCGTCAAGGAAAAGTCATCAAGACAAAGTTAACCCCTGTGTTTGATGAAGAAGATCAGGTTTGGCGTCTTGGCCTCTATATCCGGGACTCAGCCGCTGGTGTGGGTACTTTGACTTTCTATGCACCAGATCAAGGTGTGTATGGAGCTTTAGGTCATGTGATCACTGACATGAACACGCAAACGCCAATTGTGGTTGGCAGTGGTGAGATTGTCCAATCTAATGTTACTTCTATTGCGAAGAGCGAAACTGGTGATCCAGGTGAGAAACGAGCGATTTTTACGAAAGAAAGCAGAATTCTTGGAAATATCGAAAGAAATACTCCCTTTGGAATTTTTGGAAAGATGCCTGTAAATCCAGAACACAGTTTATATCAAAAGCCTATCCCTGTCGCATTTGCACATGAAGTGAAAGAAGGACCTGCTGAAATTTTAACGGTTCTCGAAGGACAAAAGGTGGAGCGATTCACGGTTGATGTCGTTCATGTCTCACCTCAAGATCATGCGGCTACAAAAGGACTTGTTATTCGTATTACCGATAAACGTCTAATTGATAAGACAGGTGGTATTGTACAGGGGATGAGCGGCAGTCCAATTATTCAGAATGGCAAACTTATTGGAGCTGTAACGCATGTTTTTGTGAATGACCCTAAATCGGGTTATGGATGTTTCATTGAATGGATGTTAGAAGATGCTGGCGTAGTAATCCCTAATAAGCAAACAATGAATCTTAAGGCGAGTTAAGCCTTAAGATTTTTTGTCGAATACATAAGAAGAAAATCATAAAATGAAATAAAATACAATATTATAAATCAATGGCTAAAAAAAATAAAGAAAATATTTTTCGACAGAAGGATTTTCCTTTTGTATGTCGAAAATCTTAAGCTGTAAGGGAATGAGCATCAACAATTGTCTAAGGGAGGAAAAACATTTGCAAAATATTGAAATATTATTGGCTGATGATAACCGGGAGTTTACTAATTTACTAGCTGAATATATATCTAATCAAGAGGACATGGAAGTAACGGGCATCGCGTATAACGGTGAGGAGGTACTTCAGATCATTCAAGAAGCAAAGTCTGTACCTGATGTATTAATCCTTGATATTATTATGCCTCATCTCGATGGTCTAGGAGTGCTTGAACGCTTGCGCGAAATGAATTTATCTCCGCAGCCTAAGGTAATCATGCTTACTGCTTTTGGGCAAGAGAACATTACTCAGCGTGCTGTACAATTAGGAGCTTCTTATTATATTTTGAAGCCCTTTGATATGGAAGTCCTTGCAAATCGAGTAAGGCAGCTATTTGGTGCTCAAGCAATTGCAAGTAATGGTTCACAAATGATATCCTCCTCCCAAAAATCAAATGTTGTTCCTATCGGAAAATCAAGAAATTTGGATGCGAGTATTACTTCCATTATTCATGAGATCGGTGTGCCTGCTCATATTAAGGGATATCAATATTTGCGGGAAGCAATCACTATGGTGTACAACAATATCGAAATTCTCGGAGCGATTACCAAAACATTATATCCTGCAATCGCTGAGAAATTCAAAACAACTCCTTCCAGGGTTGAACGTGCGATTCGTCATGCGATTGAAGTGGCTTGGACACGGGGGAACATCGACTCGATCAGTCATTTGTTTGGTTATACGATTAACATCAGTAAATCCAAACCGACGAACAGTGAATTTATTGCCATGGTAGCTGATAAACTTAGAATTGAGAATAAAGTATCTTAATAAAGTATCTTAAAGATGACTTGAATTGTTTATTTTTGGAACAACGCCCTTCGAACCTTATGATAAAATGCGCTTACCCGAAGAGAAGGTAGGCGCTTTTTCGGGAATTATGAAAGGGGAAGAGACCCATGTTATGGTTGTCGATCATAGGTATTGTTGTTTTATGCTTCACTTGGATCACTTATAGACGATATCACGTAAGCAAGGTAAAGAAATCTTCCAATGTAGTCTATTTGGATCATTATCGCAAAAATGATCATAATAAAAAGATGCAGAAAGTCCAAAAATGTGAAAAATGCAATAAGTATAAAAGACTTCACTTTTATGCAAGCCCCTCTGGAAAAGTTACAGGTTTATGCAAAGAATGTGAATATAATGATAAAAGTAATAAGATGCTTAGAATATAATCAAAATCCATAGTTTACGACAAGTCCCACATTTGGTGATAATTACATGGAGAATAGCCTTTGCTTTCGTAAAAGAGTTGTAGTACATTAGCAGAGAATAAGGAGGTTTCTAATGTACTCAAGCAAACAAGACGACACACTATATATCATGACATACACACTGAACAGCGGTGTTAAGGGGACAGTTCCATTGTCCAATAAACAGATTCAGGAATGGATTCATTGTTACAGAAACGATACGAAGTTTATTGCTGAGATCGGTAAAGAATTCTTTGGATTAAATCCTTCACTTGTCTCTGACTTTAAAGTTCAGAATCAGTTCTCTGACTATCAGAATGTAATCGTGCCTGTTCAACAACAAGATAATATGGATCGTCTATCAACCGCATATCGAGCCAATGAGATTTTAATGAAAATTGATTGCAAATGTGGAACTGCTTATGTAACCGAGTCTCCGTACAAACGAACAAAGTGGTATTGTACGAAGTGTAAGGAAATTGTATTCTTGGACCCGAAAAAAGGTATGGTAGAGACATCCCGCGGTGATGCTTACTATATGACTAATAAGTACTTTGTTACACGGGAACAATAATGAGGAAATGGATTTGCACAGCTACCGCTTTGTCGACAGCTGAAAAGTAAAGGAGTGCCGGGTGTATACCGGACACTCCTTTATTTAATTTCTTTAATCACATTTCACTTTATGAGGCGGGACAAAACAATTGCGGCATCTCGGTTCGTATGCTTCGGAGTCTCCGATCATGACGACAGGACCAAGGGTAACCGGCTCCCCATTAACGATACGTTGGGTAAATGCTGCATCAGGGCTTCCACATACGGCGCAGAAGGCTGATAGTTTTTCAATATCATCGGACATGGCGAGTAATCCGCCAACATATCCGAATTCTTTACCGCGATAATCCATATTTAAACCATCCACGATGACGTGTTTTCCGCAATAAGCGAGTTCTTCGGCAATATCCATGATTTCTCTGCTAAAGAACTGTACCTCATCAAAAGCAACAACATCTGCATCTTTTGTTTGTTCTAGAATTTGTTCCACGATTTGCGGAGTAAGTTGTTTTGGAATGGGGATTGCAGGTAATTTGTATCCGATCCGACTTACGATTTCGTCGATTTCAAATCGGTCATCTTCAACAGGTTTATAGGCAACGACCTTCTGGCGTCCATATTTCATTAGTTTCTGACAGCGTCTGATCAGTTCCCCTGACTTTTCACTGAACATGGGTCCGGTAATAACAGTAATACGACCTTTTGACACAGCGATATCTTCCTCTCTTTAGCACAATCCGCTCTAAAGCTTTTGGTTTTTCCAAAAGAGCCATTATAGAGTAACATAAATAAAAGCACAGAAGCCACTTTTTTGTTAGATCATGGAGTGTAAAATTATGCACAATTTCTTCTAACATGATATGGTTGATAAGGATGAGGTGAATATGATGAAAATTGATGAAAAATATAATGCTTGGCAAGAAAACTTTGAGATACTGCAAGAAAAGGAGACAATTTCTCCTGATACTAAAAAATTCATTTCTGATTTACTAGCTGAATTCTCTGCTGTACAAGCACAGAATCAACGGTTAAAAAAACAAATATTGCAAAAAGCAACAGGTGGTTCGAATATGTCTACGAAACTTAGAGATGCATTGTATGAATAATTAGATAACCCAAAAGCCTTCTTACTTGGTAAGAAGGCCTGACATAAATTACTGTTCAGATTGATCTTGATATAAAGATATTTCTTCTTTAGATATTCCATCGCCTAACTTTTCTGGAAAAACAATTCCGAGCATAATTCGAGCGATCATGGCAATTGTAATACCGATTCCTGCAAACATGTAAATGATCGTAAACAACTTGCCAAAAGTCGTAACCGGCGTGAGTGTTGGGTGACCAACGGTTGTTAGAGTAACTGCAGAGAAGTAGAGTGCATCTATATAACTCATATTCTCTACACTGGAATAAAAAAGTGTTCCTGAGAGCAGGGTAGCTAAGGTCAAGGTTAAAAGAGCAAGAAATCTCTTATCTTTAAAACCATGAAATAATCCTTTGAGTAATCTTTTGAGTGTAAGTAAAAATGAAATCATGGTCAGATGCCCCTATCTTCGAAAAAGATATATAAGAGTAACATTATATTGAATCCAACCGTAAAGGTAAAGTTTTCATGGGATTCACCGGGCTATGTATCCATATCTTGTTTTTGTTTGAAACGAGGTCCGACATAATTACGTTTACGATCACGAAAAAGAATCCAGCCGCCAAGAAAAGCCATGCACGTGGCAAATAGAAGAATGCCTAAGCTGAAGTGAAGCCATTCAAAGCGCGGGACGGTTATAAGATCATCACCATGATCAGCATAATAATGAAACAACGAATCTTTGATCATTAAGAAACCTTTCATGGCTCCAAGACCAGGAATAACGAGGATGACAATGGCAAGAAAGCGGGAAAGCATAAGCTTCATCGTGCAAAAACCCCTTCTCATACGCATGTAGTATTTCTATATGATACCTTGTCTTCTAGTTACTGTCTATTAGATGGGCTTGTTTTGTGATTCCAGAGAAGTGAGAGTACAATAGAACATAAATTAACGACTAAGCGGAAGAATTGGGGGAATGATTTTTTATGGCAATAGAATGTGATGTGGCAATTTTGGGCGGGGGAACAGGTGGCTATGTGGCTGCGATCCGGGCTGCTCAGTTAGGTAAATCTGTCGTTATTGTAGAAAAAGATAAACTAGGAGGAACGTGTCTTCACCGAGGGTGCATTCCAAGCAAGGCACTACTTCGAAGTGCAGAAGTATATGCAGATATTAAAGACAGTGCAAGTTATGGTATTGAAACCTCGGGGGCAACTTTAGTATTTCCTAAAGTTCAAGAAAGAAAAGAAGCCATTGTGAAGCAGCTCCATCAGGGTGTCGAGTATCTCATGCGTAAAAATAAGATAACTGTTTTGCATGGAAAAGGAAGAGTCATTGGTCCTTCGATTTTTTCTCCAAAAAGCGGTGCTCTTGCCGTCGAACTTGATAATGGAGAGATGGAAAATGTGGTACCCGCAAATCTGATTATTGCTACGGGAACTCGTCCTAGAACGCTGCCAGGACTTGAACCTGAGGGCGATAAGATTATGACAAGCGACGAGGCTCTTCGAATGGATGACCTGCCGGGTTCCATCATTATCGTTGGCGGCGGAGTTATTGGAGTAGAATGGGCATCCATGCTATCTGATTTTAATGTAAAAGTGACGCTTGTTGAGGCAGCAGATCACATTCTTCCCCAAGAAGATCAAGAGATTGCTGCGGAAATGAAACGACTGCTTGTCAAACGAGGAGTAGAGGTAAGAACAGGTTGCCAGGTCATGACGAATACATACACAGACCATGGTGATTCCATTTCGATTGATATACAGTCAAGTGCGGGAAACGAAACTTTATCAGCTGCAAAAATATTAATCTCGGTTGGACGAGTAGCAAATGTCGAGAATATTGGAATTGAGAACACGGATATCAAATTATCTAATGGATTCATTGAGGTGAATAAACAGTTACAGACGGCTGTTCCTCATATTTATGCGATCGGCGATTGTATCGGAGGCCTCCAGCTTGCTCATGTTGCTTCCCACGAAGGAATTCGTGCCGTACATCATATGTCAGGCGAAACCGTGCATGCGACTCCGGATCAATTTATTCCAAGAGCCATCTATTCTAGACCTGAGGCAGCGAGTGTTGGATATACAGAAAAACAAGCTAGAGATCTTGGTTACAAGGTCAAGATTGGTAAGTTTCCTTTTCAGGCGATTGGCAAAGCTTTGGTACACGGACATCAAGAAGGCTTTGTTAAAGTAATTGCCGATGAGAACACCAATGATATTTTGGGAGTTCATATGATTGGAACTCATGTTACAGACCTAATCAGTGAAGCGGCGCTTGCTCAGCTATTAGATGCAACCCCTTGGGAAATAGGACAGCTTGTCCATCCACATCCTTCTTTATCGGAGATTATGGGTGAAGCAATGCTTGCCGTAGACGGCAATGCAATCGGAATGTAAACACCTGTTTTACTAGTGATTCCATAGCGGAAATGAAACATGACACTTGTCATCAATGTGTTTTATCTCTTTTCTTTTTGCAAACAAAACGAGTATAATGTGCTTAAGCCAAGTCTTAGTACCAGGTTATAAGACAAGATAATACCTAAGACACTTGAGCTACTCTAAAAGGAGGGTTCGCTAGTTTTGAACTTAAATAATATGACTTCTAAACAGTACAAACACAATGAGCTTGGTCTATCTGATGGTCAAGTTATTGATATGTACAAATATATGCTCCTGGCCCGTAAATTTGATGAACGCTGTATGCTTTTACAAAGAGCGGGTAAAATCAATTTCCATGTTTCCGGTATTGGTCAAGAGACAGCTCAGGTAGCTGCTGCTTTTGCGCTTGATCGCGAAAAGGATTATTTCTTGCCTTATTATCGAGATTATGGATTTGTTATGGCCGTAGGAATGACACCGCGTGAACTCATGCTGTCCGCTTTTGCGAAAGCAGAAGACCCAAACAGTGGAGGTCGCCAAATGCCTGGTCATTTTGGAAGCAAACGCCTTCGTATTGTAACAGGATCAAGTCCTGTAACTACGCAGGTGCCGCATGCCGTTGGCTTTGCGCTTGCAGCAAAAATGCAGAAGAAAGATTTTGTATCTTTCGTTACTTTTGGCGAAGGTTCAAGTAATCAGGGAGACTTTCATGAAGGAAGTAACTTTGCGGGAGTGCATAAACTTCCGGTTATTATCATGGTTGAGAATAATCAATATGCCATCTCTGTGCCTATTCACAAACAGCTTAGCGGAAAAGTAAGTGATCGTGCTCTCGGATATGGGTTCCCGGGAATTCGGGTAGATGGTAATGATGCCCTTGCCGTGTATGCTGCTGTAAAAGAAGCACGCGAACGTGCGGTGGCGGGAGAAGGTCCGACACTCATAGAGGCAATGATGTACCGGTTATCTCCACATTCCACTTCAGATAACGATCTCGCTTACCGAACAAAAGAAGAAGTAGAAGAAAACTGGAAAAAAGACGGCCTTGCCAAAATGAAACAATATTTGATTGACTGTGGTTTATGGGATGAAGAGCGAGATGCAGATCTGGCTGCACAGCTTAGTATGGAACTGAAAGAAGCGACGGAATATGCAGACAATGCTCCGTTTCCGAAGCCGGAAGATACCCTGCTGCATGTGTATGCCGATGATGAGTCAGGAGGGAAACATTAATGGCTGAAATGGAGTATATTGATGCGATTAGACTCGCGATGAAAGAAGAAATGGAGCGCGATGAGACCGTATTTGTGCTTGGCGAAGACGTAGGGGTTAAAGGCGGTGTATTCACGACAACCAAAGGACTTATGGAACAGTTTGGTGAAATGCGTGTGATGGATACGCCTTTATCGGAGTCAGCAATTGCAGGGGTAGCCATTGGTGCCGCCATGTACGGAATGAAGCCGATTGCGGAGATGCAATATTCTGATTTCATGCTTCCAGCAACCAACCAAATCATTAGTGAAGCTGCTAAAATTAGATACAGATCGAACAATGATTGGAGTTGTCCTGTTGTTATTCGTGCGCCAATCGGCGGCGGTATTTTTGGTGGTCTATACCATTCTCAGTGTCCAGAATCCATTTTCTTTGGAACCCCGGGGCTTAAGATTGTAGCACCTTATACCGCATATGATGCGAAGGGGCTTCTTAAAGCAGCAGTTCGTGATCCAGATCCTGTGCTTTTCTTTGAAAACAAAAAAATGTATCGTCTCTCGAAGGAAGAAGTGCCTGAAGAGGATTACATCGTACCAATTGGTAAGGCTAACTTACTTCGTGAAGGTGACGATATTACCGTGATTGCTTACTCACAGCCGCTGCATTTTGTCATGCAAGCCGCAGAGGAGCTCGAAAAAGAACAAGGAATCACTTCGCATGTTTTGGATCTGCGTACACTACAGCCTCTTGATAAAGAAGCGATTATAGATGCAGCAAAACATACGGGGAAAGTGCTTATTATCCATGAAGATAACAAAACAGGCGGAGTCGGAGCAGAAGTATCTGCCATTATTAATGAAGAATGTCTGTTTGATCTGGATGCTCCGATTGAACGTCTTTGCGGTCCTGATGTGCCTGCAATGCCGATCAGTCCACCAATGGAAAGATTCTACATGCTGAGTAAAGATAAAGTAAAAGATGCAATGCTTAAGCTTGCAATGTATTAAGACTAGGCCTCCTCAGAGATGAGGAGGAAGAATTGGAGTGACAAAACATGGCAGGACAAAAGAAGTTGATTGAAGTGGTTATGCCGCAGCTTGCGGAATCACTCGTATCGGCGACGATCGCCAAATGGCTAAAAAAACCGGGAGATCGGGTAGACCAATATGAACCGATCTGTGAAGTAATTACGGATAAAGTGAATGCAGAGATTCCTTCTACGGTAGAAGGGATTATGGGTGAACTTACGGCAGAAGAAGGTCAAACGGTTGGAGTAGGCGAACTCATCTGCCGTATGGAAGTCCATGCTGCAGCAGGAACCGGAATTGTGAGCGAAACTTCTGAAACAAGTACTTCAGATCAAATCGCCCAAACTGCGTCCACAGCACCTGCTGTGGAAGGCTCCATGCGTAATCGTTATTCACCAGCCGTTCAGAGTCTTGCAGCGGAGCATGGCATTGATCTAAACCAAGTGCCGGGAACCGGAATGAATGGCCGAATTACGCGCAAAGATGTACTCCGTTTCGTAGAAAGTGGAAATACACAGCAGCAAACGTCAGGACTTATGCAGGAAGAACGTAAAGAAGCGCCGAACAGTTTGTCTTCTGAGGCACAGAAGCCACAGAATCTATCCATGGATCCATCTATCCCTGTTCGTCATTCTGGCATTCATTTATCAGAAACACCAAAATTGCCGAAGATTGAAATCGACGGTTATACGCAAGGAAGAGCAGAGCAATACATCGATATTACACCGGTTCGTAATGCAATCGCTAGAAATATGCGTCAGAGTGTAACGGAAATCCCGCATGCTTGGACGATGATCGAAGTGGATGTGACAAATCTCGTTACTTTGCGTAATAAACTGAAAGATGACTTCAAACGTAAAGAAGGTATTAATTTAACTTATTTGGCTTTTCTACTCAAAGCAGTGGTTAATGCGATTAAAGATTATCCAATCATGAACTCGGTATGGGCTGTTGATAAGATCATTGTAAAACGCGATATTAATATTTCTCTTGCCGTAGGAACGGAAGATTCAGTAATGACTCCCGTTATTCAGCGAGCAGACACCAAAAATATTGCTGGACTTGCTCATGAGATTGAAGATCTTGCAAGAAGAACCAGAGAAGGTACGTTAAAGCTGGATGATATGCAGGGAGGAACATTCACCGTAAATAATACCGGTTCGTTTGGTTCTATTCTGTCTTATCCTATTATCAACTATCCGCAGGCTGCTATTCTTACCTTTGAATCTATTGTGAAGAAGCCTGTCGTTATTAATGACATGATTGCCGTAAGGTCGATGGCTAATTTATGTTTGTCCCTGGATCATCGTATTTTGGACGGTGTCATTTCAGGAAGATTCCTGCAGCGAGTAAAAGAGAATTTAGAAAGTTATTCTTTAGACACGAAGCTATACTAAAACATCTGTGGTATGTGGTGAGTTACTCATGGGGAGGTATATTCGTATGAATAGACCGCTTGTTGTAAGCTATACCGATATGATGGATTACGGTGAAGCATGGGATCTACAGAAGAGAATGGTCCATGACATCGATGCCGGAAAGCAGCAGGAACACCTGCTGCTTTTGCAGCATCCGCCTACATATACGATCGGTACGCAGCGACATCCGGAACATTTGCTGATTGGTGAGGAAGATCGGAAGAAAAAAGGCATTTCAGTCTATCAGATCGATCGAGGCGGTGATATTACCTATCACGGACCCGGTCAGCTCGTTGCATACCCCATCATGTTTTTGGGCCGAGGTAAAGAAATTGACTTACATGCTCATTTAAGGAATATGGAAGAAGTAATTATCACGTATTTAAGGTCCTATAGTATTGAAGCAGACCGTAAAGAGCAGTATACAGGAGTATGGGTAGGGAACTTCAAAATTTGTGCCATAGGCATTAAGTTTAATCGCAGTACTTCGCACCGAAAAGACTTTATCACGAGTCACGGGTTTGCATTTAATATCAAATCAGGATTACAGAGCGAAGGATTTGGTGGGATTGTCCCTTGCGGAATTGAGGAGTTTGGGGTAACCACTTTGGAAGATTGTACAGGGCTTGTTCACACTACGGAACAGGTAGCACAGGAACTGGTCCCTATTTTTGCACAGCAATTTGGCTTTGATCCGATTTGGGCTGCAGACGTATACGTTTGAAGTCACAGTGAAAATGAAAATACCCTCCCTGTTCCTCTAAAGAGAGAAGCATAGAGAGGGCTAAGCTTGTCCTACTCATTTGTCTTCAAATCTGCTTATCCAAAGAGCAGTGGTTCAATAACAATTAACAACGTTGAGGCAATCATCGCAATTAACATCAGATAGATTACAACTTTAAACCATTTTTTTTGTTGCATTTTAGTAAGCTCCTTTTATACCATAATTATAGTCTATTGTAACTTATCCATAGCATAGTGAAAAGACTAACTAGAAGGGATGATAACCATGATTAATCAGGAACGGATAACAAAGGAATTTATGGATCTGGTTAAGATCGATAGTGTAACCCAATATGAACAGCAAATTTCCAAAGTACTGAAAACAAAGTTTACAGAGCTTGGACTTGAAGTGAGAGAAGACAACACCAAAGAAGAAACAGGCCACGGCGCAGGCAACTTGATTGTCACATGGAAAGCAGAAGGAACGAATGAGGCTCCAAAACTGTTTTTCACTTGTCACATGGATACGGTCGCTCCTGGCGAAGGAATCAAACCGCAAATCTCTGAAGATGGATTTATTCGCAGTGATGGGACAACCATTTTAGGTGCGGATGATAAAGCAGGTATATCAGCTCTATTTGAAGCCATCCGTGTAATACAAGAGAATAACATTCCTCATGGTCAGATTCAGTTTGTCATTACGGTAGGTGAAGAATCGGGACTAATTGGGGCAAGAGCGATGAAAGCGGAGGATATTGACGCAGAATTCGGATTTGCCCTTGATTCCAACGGTGAAGTGGGCGGAATCTGCGTTGCAGCTCCAGCGAGAGCACAAATTACAATGAAGATTACAGGAAAATCGGCTCATGCTGGCGTGAATCCAGAAGATGGAATCAGCGCGATTCAAGTCGCTGCCAAAGCAATTGCAGCAATGAAACTAGGACGTGTTGACCATGAAACAACAGCGAACATCGGAAGTTTTTCTGGAGCAGGTCCACTGAATGTTGTTTGTGACTATGCTGAAATTTTGGCTGAAGCCCGGAGTATTGTTCAAAGTAAAGTGGAGAATCAAGTTGATCACATGAGAAACGCGCTGCAGGCTACTTGCGAGCAGTATGGGGCCAAAGCTGAATTTGAAAGTGATATCGCTTATCCTGCATTTAAATTAACGGACGAAGATGAGGTTGTAAAACTCGCAGCACGCGCGATTACAAGTGCAGGTCTAACACCAAAAACTTTCCCTTCCGGCGGCGGAAGCGATGCGAATATATTCAATGGTTTTGGTATTCCAACCGTGAATCTTGCCCTTGGATATGAAGATATTCATACGACAAATGAGCGAATCAAAGTAAGCAGTCTCGTGGATGCGGCGCGTGTCGTTGTATCGATCGTGAAAGAATCAGCAAAATCGTAATATAAAAAATAGCATATCAAAAGGTCTGGGCATGCGTAAGCACCAGACCTTTTTTGTAAATAAAAAATTGAAATCTGCTTTTTTATTTACGATTTCGAATTAAGGGTAATAGATGTTGAGGCTTTCGAATGAGGTCAATTACCTGCATATCTGGTCCGTAATCTGACAACCAGTGTCTGAGCGTGTTCATAATCTGGTGTGCTTGTCCGGTCATATATAGGGATTCATGGGTTTTATAGCTTTTCATCAGGGGCTCACTCCTAAATAAAGTCGTATACTACACCGTATGCCCAAGAAGTCTAATTTAATACTTATTGTTTGCTTATGTTTATGAAGGAGGTTTAACTATGAAGGAATCAATTATTCGTCAAAAGCATCCAAAACTAAAACATCCGGATTCGAATCCGGCATTAGTGGAAAAAACCGTGTCCACAGAGCCTATATTTGAGGGGAAAGTGGTTTCTCTTCAAGTGGATACCGTAACTTTACCTAATGGACAGACCGGAACTAGAGAAATTATAAGACACCCGGGAGCGGTTGCTGTTCTGGCAGTTCGCGGAGACCGTATGCTGGTTGTGGATCAGTATAGACAGGCATTAGGAAGAACCGAACTAGAGATCCCAGCAGGCAAGCTGGACCCAGGTGAAGATCCGGAGGAAGCGGCAAAAAGAGAGCTGAGAGAAGAAACGGGGTATCGTGCAAAATCCCTTGTACCACTGCCTGCTTTTTACACCTCCCCTGGTTTTGCTGATGAGGTTATC
This sequence comes from Paenibacillus sp. An7, assembly GCF_009870785.1. Taxonomy (GTDB): domain Bacteria; phylum Bacillota; class Bacilli; order Paenibacillales; family Paenibacillaceae; genus Paenibacillus. Next base: position 109,015 of record NZ_WTWX01000005.1, on the reverse strand, counting down.
TATCTATATATGGCTGAAGAGCTTGAGGCGGGCGAGATGGAACTAGATGAAGATGAGTTTCTCGAAGTATCGGAGATCACGTTGGATGAAGCTTATTCCCTAATTAAAGAAGGACGGATCAGCGATGCCAAGACGATTCTCGCAGTCTATGCATGGCACTTATATCAGCTGACAGGAAAGCTGTAAGATGAATCAGCAAGTTTCTGAAGGTGCTTCATCGCTTCGTACGTTCTACGCAGATCTCCATATTCATATTGGCAGAACAAACCGAGGAGAAGCGGTGAAAATCAGCGGCAGTCGGGATCTAACTTTTTTTAACATTGCTAAAGAAGCGGCAACTCGCAAAGGGATTGAACTGATCGGTATTATTGACGCCCATGCTCCTGTGGTACAGCGTGATATTAGAGAAGCACTCGAATCAGGTGAGATGAGAGAAATATCAGGCGGAGGCATCGCGTATCAGAATACGGTGATTTTACTCGGGACAGAGCTTGAAGTGAGGGAACCTGGACGTAAGGAATCCCATTTCCTTGCTTATTTTCGGACGTTGTCAGACATGGAATCTTTTACGGCCTGGATTACCCCTTTGATGAAAAATGTGAATCTTAGTTCGCAGCGAGTGTACGTTCCTTTGAAGGAACTTCAAAAGGATATTGTAGGCCGCGGTGGACTGTTTATCCCTGCTCATGTGTTTACGCCCCATAAAGGCATTTATGGAAGCAGTGTATACCGGATGGAGGAAATTTTAGATGTAGCTGACGTAACAGCCATTGAACTTGGACTTAGTGCGGATTCCGAAATGGCGGGTTATATCAGCGAATTGGATCATATGGCCTTTCTGACAAATTCAGATGCTCATTCCCTTGGCAAAATCGGAAGAGAGTACAATAGTCTTAGGCTGTTAGAGCCTTCATTTGATGAGCTTTGTTATGCTTTACAAAATAAAGACGGCCGCCGGATTGAAGCAAATTATGGTTTGAATCCGCTGCTTGGTAAATATCACCGTACTTACTGCGCAGCATGTAACAGCATTCTTGACGAATCTAAGGTCACCGGAGAGCGCTGTCCTTACTGCGGAAGCACCAAATTGATTCAAGGTGTACTTGATCGAATTTTAACCATTGCGGATCGTGAAGAGTCATATATCCCACCAGGGCGGCCTGCTTACCAGTACCAAGTACCTTTGGAATTTATTCCGGGACTGGGTAAGGTGAAACTGCGTTTATTACTTGAAGCATTCGGAAGTGAAATGGCAATACTGCATCGTACAGAAGAAGCCGAGTTACGTAGTGTCGTGGGAGATGAGCTTGCGAGGTACATTATAATGGCAAGAAGCGGTGAACTGCTGCTGAACTCAGGCGGCGGCGGAACCTACGGAAAAGTCTCAAGAACATGAATTCAGATTCGGGTCATAGAATGAGAGAGAAATTCATAGAGTAGGGTATGTAACCAGAAAGGGGACGACCTCTCGCCATGCCATTTCTCAAGCATACATTCAGAGACCAAACTCCACTTTATGTTTTTGTTGCTGTATTATTTCTGGTCGGGGTTATTTTCGGTGCATTAATGGTAGGAGCACTAACCCTGGATCAGCAGCAAGATCTTGCGGGTTATTTGGATAATTTTTTTGTGAGTATCCATCAAGGAAATGTGAATGAATCGCATTCTTTTTTTGACATTACCATGCTTCATTTGAAGTGGATTGGGCTAATCTTCATTCTTGGTTTGTCCGTCATCGGTCTTCCAGGTATCTTGGTTTTGGATTTTTTAAAAGGAGTGCTGATTGGTTTTTCAGTTGGATATTTGGTTGCTCAGTATTCCTGGAAAGGGTTGCTGCTCGCCTTGCTGTCTATCGCACCGCATAATTTGTTTATCATCCCTGTCTTGATGATTAGCAGTGTAGCAGCAATTACCTTTTCGCTTCATATGATTCGCAGTCGATTTTTTATGCAGCGAAACCAAAGTCTAAAAAGACCGCTTACCAGTTACATTACGTTAACCTTGGCAATGGCTCTGCTTATGGTTGGGATCTCTTCTTTTGAGACCTTTGTAACTCCTGTGTTAATGCAGTGGGTAACCCCATTGTTTATTAAGGTTTAATCCTAAGGCCAAATCGCCCTTAAAACCCTGATACTGTTGACTTTATTTCGTATGTGACCCTATAATAAACAAGTGGGTTTACGTACACGATGCAGTGATTTCCGAGGGGGAGGGATAATATGGAAGCACGGATCGACAAGATAAAACAACAGTTACAATCTCAAGGCTACAAACTAACGCCCCAGCGGGAAGCGACAGTTCGAGTCTTGCTAGAGAATGAAGAAGACCATTTGAGCGCAGAAGACGTGTTCATGTTGGTTAAGGAAAAAGCTCCCGAAATCGGTCTGGCAACCGTATATCGAACCCTGGAACTGCTCAGTGAGCTGCATGTCGTTGAGAAGATAAATTTTGGTGACGGAGTAGCCCGTTATGATTTACGCGGTGACACAAGCAAGCACCATCATCACCATTTGATATGCGTTCAATGCGGCAGTATGGACGAAATACGAGAAGATTGGCTTGGGCCGCTTGAAGAACGTTTAGAGCGTGAGTTTAATTTTACGGTTCTAGATCACAGACTTGATTTTCAAGGAATCTGTCATCGTTGCAAAGACAAGAACGATCAGAAACCGAAGAACTGATATAAAGACAAGCATGAGCAAGCTCTCACCGGGTCAAGTTCGGGGGAGCTTTTTTAGCATGTTCACGTATAAGTATAACTGGAATTAACTTTATAATAGACTCTTACTATTTTAATGAGTTAAGTATTGGACTCAATTTGAAAAATGTAGAGTAAAGCCAGTAGTTTCTCTTTTCGCCAGCCTAAAGGTGGTCATAGTCGGGTTGACAGGTTCATAGGCTGAATCATAGCCCAATTGTCATCGGGGAATACTACACCTAAACCCTATACAAGACAACATTATGACTATAGGAAGGCGGAAAGAACTTTATGGTATTTTCACTTCGTAAATGGCTTCGCATGTTTCGTTTATTTATCATCTTTGCTGCCCTAGTTTATATGTTTTATAATGTGTTCGATTTATTCTCAAACTGGATTACTCCTGTGGATCATTATAAGATTCCTGAGGGGAATGCACTGAAAGTATTTCATCCCGAAGAAGGAATTCAGCTTGCAGCCGAGAAAACAAACTTAATGAATCGTCTTCGTTTTTTTTATTGGTATGGTGAATAGAAGTGTGGTCTTGTTAACTTAAAAATTCAAAGGTAAGGAGCTGTAAGGAAAACGATGAGGAAGTATGTGCAGCCCTACATGGATTATTTGCAGGAGGATAAAGGGTCTTCTGTCAGTACGCTTGAGTCGTACAAACGTGATATTGAACAGTTTATTGGGTATATGAATAGAGAACAGCATATGGATGCGGATTTGGAAGCGTCTGAAATTACACGTACACATATTGTACTGTATTTATCCTATCTTAAAAAAGAAGGGAAGGCGGCTTCAACCATTGCCCGAAATGTCGTCTCCCTTCGTTCTTTTTTTCATTATCTTATGTTTAAAGGCCTGGTTTCTAAAGATCCTACTTATCATTTGGATTCACCCAAAACAGAGAAAAACCCGCCCAAAATTCTTTCCATTTCAGAAGTGGACAGGCTTCTCAGTATCCCGGATCCTTCTGTGCCTTCCGGCCTTAGGGACAAGGCCATGCTAGAGCTTTTATATGCGACGGGAATTAAAGTTTCAGAGCTTGTTCATCTAAACGTAGAAGATCTGAATACCCAGCTCAAGTATGTTCGGACGGGAAGAGACAGCGCGAAAGAAAGGGTAATACCTGTGACGGGGATTGCGGCAAGGGCAACGACTGAATATCTGGAGTCTGCTCGCAGCAAACTATTAAGGGAACATATCGATGAACAAGCTTTGTTTGTCAATACGAATGGTAGCCGATTAACACGGCAAGGCATATGGAAAATGATAAAAAAGTACGCAGAAGAAGCGGGTCTCGCCGGCGAAGGAATTACACCGCATACGCTTAGACATTCTTTTGCTGCACATTTGCTGGAGAATGGTGCTGATCTAAGATCGGTGCAGGAAATGATGGGGCATGCTGATATTTCGACTACACAAATCTACAACCAAGTGGTCAAACGTAATATGAAAGATGTTTATGATCATTATCATCCCCGTGCCTGATGGTTTTCAGCACAACACTATAAGTATATTCCGATAAATTATGGAACTAGGGAAGGGGCAATACATCATGACAAGCAGAGAATCACGTTTCAAACGGATATGTTTCATCGTGCTGGATAGTGTAGGAATTGGAGAGCAACCAGATGCGTCTAAGTTTGGTGATGCAGGTGCTCATACACTAGGTCATATTTTGGAACGAGTACCGGGTACAAAGCTTCCCAACATGCAAAAATTAGGGCTTGGAAATATTGCTTCTATTCCGCCTCTGTCTCCTGTGGAAGAACCTGCAGGATATTACGGAAAGATGAAAGAAGTATCTGCAGGTAAAGATACGATGACCGGACACTGGGAATTAATGGGGCTCAAAATTGAAACTCCGTTTAATACATATCCTGCCGGCTTCCCGCAAGACTTAATTACTGAATTTGAAAAACAGACAGGCCGTAAAGTTCTTTGTAATAAACCGGCTTCCGGTACGGAAGTTCTTGAGGAGTACGGTGAAGAGCAGATGAAGACAGGCGCTTGGATTGTCTACACATCGGCAGACAGTGTATTCCAAATTGCTGCGCATGAAGACATAATTCCGGTTGAGGAGTTGTTCAAAGCTTGCCGGATTGCTCGTAAACTTACGCTTGCTCCTGAACACTCTGTAGGGCGTGTAATTGCTCGTCCTTATGTGGGACAACCAGGTTCTTTCAGAAGAACGCCTAACCGGCACGATTACGCAGTAAAACCGCCAGAGCCAACGGTGATGAATTCTCTGCAATTATCTGGTTATGATGTAATCGCAGTAGGAAAGATTAATGACATTTTCGATGGAGAAGGGGTAACCGCTTCTTATCCATCCAAGAGTAATGAACATGGTATTGAACTAACTATTGAGCAATTAGGCAAGGATTTTAACGGACTTTTGTTTACGAATTTAGTAGACTTTGATTCCTTGTACGGTCACCGCAGGGACCCAGAAGGCTATGCAGGTGCTCTTGAAGTATTTGATAAGGCTTTGCCAGAGATTATGCAGCACATCGGTCCTGATGACCTTCTCATCATCTCTGCTGACCATGGTAATGATCCTGTACATGCAGGAACGGATCATACGAGAGAATATGTACCCGTGTTGATCTATAGTCCATCTTTACAAAATCCAGGAAAAAGCATTGGTATAAGAGATACGTATTCTGATCTTGGTGCGACGATTGCTGATAATTTTGGTACGAAAGCTCCACTGCACGGGGAGAGTTTTTTAAGGGAACTTATTTAAGGGGGACAATTAAGTTTATGACACAGCTAGCGCAAAGCAACGTAGGGGAAGCAGCAACTTATATCCAATCAAAAACGAACGTGATTCCAGAAATCGGACTTATTCTTGGTTCAGGACTTGGCATTCTTGCAGAACTGATCGAAGATGCTATCGCCATTCCTTATGAAGAGATTCCTCATTTTCCGGTTTCCACTGTAGAAGGTCATGTTGGGGAATTACTGATTGGAACCATTCAGGGGCGTCCTGTTGTAATGATGAAAGGCCGTTTCCATATGTATGAAGGTTATGGTCCAGAAGTAACCGCGTTTCCGGTGCGTGTTATGAAAGCGATCGGTGTTCAAAAGATGCTTGTGACAAACGCAGCAGGTGGCGTTAACACGTCTTATACACCTGGTGATCTGATGATTATATCCGATCATCTCAATATGACAGGCCGCAATCCGCTGATTGGACCGAATCATGAGGATTTTGGTGTGCGGTTCCCAGATATGTCTGAAGCATATAGTCTTAGACTCCGCAAGCTTGCCAAAGAAACGGCGGAAAAACAAGGATTTGCGATGAAGGAAGGCGTATATGCTGGTCTTCTTGGTCCTAACTATGAGACACCGGCTGAAATCGTTATGTTACGGACGCTGGGCGCGGATGCAGTAGGAATGTCTACGGTGGCTGAAGTCATTGTAGCTCGTCATGCAGGAATTGAAGTGCTCGGTATCTCATGCATTACCAATATGGCTGCAGGTATTCTTGAACAGCCGTTATCTCATGAGGAAGTCATGGAAACAGCGGAAATGGTAAAAGAAAAATTCTTGAACCTGGTCATGTCGCTTATTCCACAAATGTAGGAATAGTACGGTAGATAGGGTACGGATCATAGCAACATAATTTTGACTAAAGGGGAATAACATATATGTCTCAAACTACAAGTGATCTGACAAAAGATTATGGTGCTCGCATTGAAGAAGCTGCAGCTTATATCAAACAAAAATTAGGCAAGTATGCTCCTAAAATAGGTCTAGTTTTAGGTTCCGGTCTCGGCGATCTGGGTGACCAGATTGAAGATGCCGTCTATATTCCATATAACGAAGTTCCTCATTTTCCTGAATCCACCGTTGCAGGACATGCGGGCCGGTTTGTTATTGGTCAGCTTGAAGGCAAAGATGTAATGATTATGCAAGGACGTTTCCATTACTATGAAGGTTATGATATGCGTACTGTTGTTCTTCCTGTGTATGTGATGGCACAGATCGGTGTAGAGACATTGATGCTGACGAATGCAGCAGGCGGTATGAATCGAGGATTTAAAGCAGGAGATCTCATGTTAATTACAGATCACCTCAATATGACGGGAGCAAATCCCCTGATTGGTCCCAATGATTCGAAACTTGGCGTTCGCTTCCCAGATATGTCTGCTGCCTATGATCCAGAATATCGTGCTCTTGCCAAAAAACTTTCGAAAGAAATTAAAGGCGAGGATGGTACGCATTTGGAATTGCAGGAAGGGGTATACTGCGGCATCAGCGGACCAACGTATTCAACACCGAAAGAATCAACCATGTTTGCTCTTCTTGGGGGAGATGCGATTGGGATGTCTACCGTAGGTGAAGTAATTGCGGCAAGACATGCGGGTTTACGTGTACTGGGCATTTCTTGTATTACGGATATGGCAATTGGAGAGGAACTAGAACCTTTGACTCATGAACAAGTAGTTGCTGTTGCAAATCGTACCAAACCGAAATTTATCGGTCTTGTACGTGCTTTCGTTCGTGAAGTGTAATCAATGGTGCTGTGAACTTTTTAAATACGGTAATAAGGTGTGGTCAAGCATATGAGAGCTGTAGATATAATTCAGAAGAAGCGCGATGGACATGAGTTGTCAGCAGAAGAAATTACGTTTTTAATCCAGGGTTACAGCCGTGGTGAGATACCAGATTATCAGATGTCTGCTTGGGCTATGGCGGTTTATTTCCAGGGAATGACGGCACAGGAGACAGGTCATCTTACGATGGAAATGGCGAAGTCAGGAGATCAAGTGGATCTATCCCCAATTCAGGGCATTAAAGTAGACAAACATTCCACAGGGGGTGTAGGAGACAAAACGACGATTGTACTTGCTCCGCTTGTTGCCGCGGCAGGTGTTCCTGTTGCTAAAATGTCAGGTCGTGGATTAGGTCATACTGGCGGTACCCTGGACAAGTTAGAGTCGATCTCAGGCTTTACTATCGAGCTCACTAGAGACGAGTTTCTGAATCAAGTGAATGAAGTGGGAGCAGCTGTTATTGGTCAGAGTGGGAATATGGCTCCTGCAGACAAGAAGTTATATGCTCTTCGAGATGTTACTTCAACGGTTAACTCTATTCCACTAATTGCAAGTTCGGTCATGAGCAAGAAGATTGCCGCAGGCGCTGATGCGATTGTACTGGACGTAAAAACAGGCAGTGGAGCTTTTATGAAAACACTGGATGATTCGATTCGTCTTGCAGAAGCCATGGTTGATATCGGAACCCATGTTGGTCGTGATACCGTTGCTGTAATCAGCGATATGGATCAGCCGCTTGGTTTTGGCATTGGTAATGCGCTTGAGATCAAGGAAGCAGTTGAAACTTTGCAAGGAAACGGACCGGAAGATCTTCAGGAAGTCAGTCTTATTTTGGCATCGCATATGCTCGTACTCGGCGGAAAAGTAAAGACCGTAGAAGAAGCACGTGTTGTGCTTGAAGAACTGCTGAGAAGCGGAGCGGCTTTTGATAAACTAAAACAAATGGTCGCTGCCCAGCATGGAGATGTAGGACAAATAGAAGATCTAAGCAAACTTCCTGGAGCGAGCCGTACACTCGAGGTAAAAGCAGATACAAGCGGTTATGTGGCGAGTATTGAAGCAGAAGCCATCGGTATTGCTGCCATGCTGCTCGGTGCAGGGCGCGAGACAAAGGAATCTGTTATTGATTACGGAGTCGGCGTTACCCTTGTGAAGAAAGTCAGCGATGAAGTAAAAGCAGGAGATACTCTTGCTGTTATGCACATCAATGAGGCGAGTGAATCAAAGGTGCAGGAGGCGGAGAATAAGCTGAAACAAGCTTACAGCATTACAGATGCTGCCGTACCTAAACAACCCTTAATTTATGCACTTGTTACTAAACATGGCGTAGAGCGATTCGTATAGCTTTATAAGGCCATATAGATCGCTATCAGATACCAAAAAGAAGCAGAAGTCCGTAAAAGGATAACTGCTTCTTTTTCATTTTTAATTACAAGGTTCTTCAAGAGGGAGTTTTTTACCGATCTTAAAGGCAAATAAGGAAAGTCCCATGTGAGTGTGACCTCCACCGCCGTCACGAGAGTGTCTGTAGTCATGGTTATGGTGGTGGTGGTTTCCATGACGATGGGAATGACTCTTTTTATGGCCTTGTGTGCTGGTTCTCTTTCATTTTTGCTGTTCCTCCAGATAGTAACAAAGGTGAGTCTAACAAGATATGTTACTTGGTATTACCCTATACATACTTGTGTTGAAGCCCTCTTTTATGGATAGATTTTTGTTTCCTTCCCTCTAAAATTTACTTGTGCATTCTGAAGAAGAAAATAACAGGTTCATTTTACCGAGATAACAATTCTCCCCATGTATTATGTAGGTCCTATTAAACGAATACGCAAAGTCAAATTATTATTTATCTCAGATAATGGAATAATTACCAATAATCCTGACGAGAATGTATAGCAGTATGACGTCACACATCAGTTAACTGAATAGATCGAAGAGGAGGATACGGGTACTTATGAGAAAAAGGATAAAAATACTGACCGCTCTTTTGTTGACTTGCGCCATTATTGTTCCAGGTACCGCAACAGCCGAGGAGCCGATTAAAGAGCAAAATAATGTAGTACCTCCCGTTGAACTTGCGGAAAATGCAGTTTCGGCAGTACTGCTTGACGCTGACACAGGGACCATTATCTATGAGAAAAATGGGCATGAGAAACTTCCTCCAGCGAGTATTACCAAAATCATGACGATGTTATTGGTCGTTGAAGCGATTGATGCTGGAAAACTGAAATGGACCGATAAAGTTCGTACAAGTGAATATGCTGCATCGATGGGCGGGTCACAAATCTTCCTTGAAGCCGGAGAAGAAATGACGGTAGATGATATGCTCAAAGGAATCGCTATGGCTTCAGGTAATGATGCATCCGTGGCTATGGCAGAGAAGCTGGCCGGGACGGAAGCAGCTTTTGTTGAAATGATGAATAAACGTGCTAAGGAACTTGGCATGAACGATACTCATTTCGCTAACTGTAACGGCCTGCCTGTTGATAATCATTATTCATCTGCACACGATATTGCGATCATGAGCAGGGAATTACTAAAACATAAAGACATTACAAAATATACAGGAGCCTATCAGGACCATTTGCGGAAAGATTCCGAAAAACCATTTTGGCTGGTAAATACGAATAAATTAGTTCGGTTCTATCCGGGTGCCGATGGTCTTAAGACAGGTTATACATCAGAAGCTAAATTCTGTTTGTCTGCGACTGCTGTAAAAGACAGCATGCGGGTGGTAGCGGTGGTTCTTGGCGAACCAAATACAAAAACAAGAAACAGTGAAGTTTCTAACATGCTGGACTACGCATTTTCTCAGTATATGATGAAAACCATCTATAAAAAAGGTGATGTTATAGGCAAAGTACAGATAGAAAAAGGGAACATCAAAGAGATTGAAATTATTGCCGACACACCTTACAGCGTCCTCATGAAAAAAGGAGCATCAGATGAAACAACTCAGCAGCTGACTATTCCAGCAGAGATCAAAGCTCCTATTACCAAAGGTCAAGTTTTAGGAAAATTAATTGTTTCCCAAGATAACAAGGTCTTAAAAGAATTTGAGATTAAAGCAGCGGTGGATGTGGAGAAAGCAGGCTTCTGGAAACTGTTTAAACGGACTACCTCTGATCTTTTTCGCTAAAAAAAGTGCTTTTGTAGATTCATGAGAGTTTTCTTCTAGTTTTGTCGGGGGGCAGGAAACCATTTTACAGATGTAGAAATGGTTGGCTATGACAGGGAGGAGAGTGAGCAAGCATGAATTTGCAAGTGAACATGGAGCACGATCGCGGGGTACTCATTGTCCGGCTTACAGGAGAGCTAGATCATCACACGGCAGATGGCGTTCGTATGCAGATGGATGAAGCGATTCAGAAGCAACAGTGCAAGCATCTCGTACTTAGTTTACAAGATCTTCAGTTTATGGACAGTTCGGGTCTCGGTGTCATTTTAGGACGCTATAAACTGATCCATCATAAAGGCGGGAAAATGGTGATCTCGGGCGCTAATCCAGCGGTTCACCGTTTGCTTGATATGTCGGGCTTGTTCAAAATAATGCCGGTTTTTGATAATGAGGGAAGTGCCCTCTCGGGTCTGGAGGTAGTTTCATGAAACCAGGACAATCGAATTTTATGAACTTGCAGTTCTCTGCAAAGTCGGAAAATGAATCTTTTGCTCGTGTGGCTGTTGCTGCCTTTATTTCACAGCTTGATCCAACGATGGATGAACTGAGTGATCTGAAGACCGTGGTATCAGAAGCAGTAACTAATAGCATTATTCATGGTTATCACAGTGATGAGAGCGGTGTGGTTACGATTAGGGCAGAGATCCTTAACGATACCATTACCCTGGTTATTGAAGATAACGGACACGGAATAGAGGATCTCGAAATGGCTAAGCAGCCGCTTTATACTTCTAAGCCGGAGCTGGAACGTTCAGGTATGGGCTTTACGATTATGGAAAACTTCATGGATGAATTTGAAGTGTCAAGCGAGCTTGGACGCGGGACTTCAATCCTCATGAAGAAGAGGATTGAATCCAAGAAAGCACTGTATAATTAGGGGTTGGACCTATGGAAGCAGAAACGAAACATAAAACACACACGTATCTAGAAGATGCGGAAGTCAAACGCCTCATTGCTCTCTCCCAAAGCGGGGACAATGTGGCCAGAGACACGCTTGTCAATTGTAACATACGTCTTGTGTGGTCCGTCGTACAGCGGTTTATGAACCGTGGATACGAGCCTGAGGATCTGTTTCAGATCGGCTGCATCGGGCTGCTGAAATCAGTAGATAAGTTTGATCTCAGCTACGACGTCAAGTTCTCTACGTATGCAGTGCCAATGATCATTGGCGAGATTCAAAGGTTCCTAAGAGATGATGGAACCATCAAGGTAAGCCGGTCACTTAAGGAGACAGCGAACAAAGTTCGTAAAAAGAAAGACGAACTTTCTAAATATTTAGACCGGTTGCCGACAATTAAAGAAGTGGCAGAGGCGCTGGAGATTACACCAGAAGAAGTAGTCTTCGCACAGGAGGCAAATAAGCCTCCTACTTCCATTCATGAGACGGTATTTGAGAATGATGGAGATCCAATTACCTTAATGGATCAGATTGCTGACGAATCTCAGGAGCGCTGGTTTGATAAACTAGCGTTGAATGAAGCGATTGGAACTTTGTCTGAGCGAGAGCGACTGATTGTATATCTCAGATATTACCGCGATCAGACTCAGTCCGAAGTAGCTACAAGACTTGGTATTTCCCAAGTACAAGTATCCAGATTAGAAAAGAAAATTCTACAGGTCATTCGTGATCAGATTGCGCAGTAACGGTGCAAGTAAGAAACTGATGATGTGTAGGTAAGTATTTAGTTAATTCGTGTAACAACGATAACACGAAACTAGTGAGACCCTATCCTGTACTTAGGATGGGGTCTTTTTAGTGATGTCGTTTTCGCTGAATCAACCTATATTCCTGAATTTCGGAATAATTAAGAGCCTAAATCTCCATACTATGTCTAATTTCGCAGTATAAGGAGTGACGCCAGGGATGAATGGAACATCCACTCCTGTAGTGTACGTTCGGCTGCACAGCCGAATTAAAATTAAGATGGGTAGCACACTCCAAATTAAGCATGTTGCTAATATTTTGAGTGATCCGCCAGAGTATGAGCATAAATTACGGGAAACCGTACTGATACATACTGAAAAAAAAGATGGGACATTGTTACTTATTGATGTGCTTCCTCTTATTGCGCGGATTAAACAAGTCGTTCCGAGTGCTCAGGTGGAGACGCTTGGGAGCAGCCATACCTTGGTCGAACTTCTCCCAAATGAGAAGCCTCCTTCCAAATCTCTTTTCATTTTAGTATGGCTTTTGCTGTTTTTCGGATCAGCTCTGACCATTATGAATTTTCATGCAGACGTCAATATGAAAGAGGTTCATGTTCGTGTTGTTGAGATGCTTACTGGGTATAGGGATGAGAATCCTTATATGTTCCAGATTGCTTATTCCATCGGAATAGGGTTTGGTATGGCCGTATTTTTTAACCACTTATTTAAGAAAAAGTGGAACGATGAGCCTACTCCGCTTGAAGTGGAAATGTATCTGTATCAACAGAATGTAGATCAGTACACGATCAGCGAGGAATATGAACGTATTAAATCTTCAATCAGCACGGATAACTTGAGCGGCAGGGATTCACTATGACTGTACTTGATGGCGTCATTATTATGTTTCTTGGTGTCGCCAGCGGTATTGCGGTTGGAAGTGGTGTCATTGCTTTGTTTATCGTGCTGGATATCATTCCGCGGCTCGCACAGTTAACTCGCTCATACGACAAGGCCCATGCATATGAAGTCGCTATGATATCCGGGTCTCTGATTGGAACGGCAGCTGATTTTTGGCATTTAAAAATTAGATTGCTGCCAATTGTGGCTGTTTTTGTGGGATTACTATGCGGTGTATTTATTGGTCTGCTTGCAGCTGCACTAACCGAAGTGCTCAATGTACTTCCTATATTAGCGAAAAGGCTGGGAATGAAACCGTATCTATTCGGATTACTCATGGCTATGGTTTTTGGAAAAGTAGCAGGTTCGTTATTTGATTGGTTTATCTTTGACAAATAAGGGAGGACCTGATTATGCCAGAAGAAAAAGAGAAAGAAAAAGAAAAAATGAGAGAAGCTGAACTCAAAGAGAAAAAGCACAGTGAACGATCAGATTCAATCGAAGAATCTGTTGTTTATTGGCAGGGAAAAGACACAGTGCTTCCTGAATTTGATAAGCTCAAGGAAACGTTTAAATATGTCATGGGACTTGGAGAAAGTTTTGATATTAACTTCCGGGAAATGACGCTCGGCGGAAGACATACGGGGTTATTATTCGTTACAGGCCTTACCAAAGACGCAGTGTTAACAGAAATATTAGAGAGACTATCCTATGTGAGTTCAAGGGGAATGAGTGTTGATGCAGCGGAAGATTTCTTTGAGTATTACATTCCCCACATCCAGGTAACGAAATATACAGAACTCAGTAAAATCTTTATCCAGGTAATGAGCGGAATGAGTGCATTCTTTATTGAAGGTGAAGAAACAGCACTCGTCATTGATACACGTAGTTACCCAGCCCGAAGTCCTGAAGAACCTTCACTGGAACGAGTCGTTCGGGGATCAAGAGATGGTTTTACAGAGACGCTGCTGACCAACGTTGCTCTCGTCCGCAGAAGACTTCGTGACCCAGGGTTCAAGCTTGAGTTGTTGCAAGTTGGTCGCAGAACAAAAACAGATGTTTGTATTGCTTACATCGATGATATTGTCGATAAAGTACAAGTTGATAGTATTCGTAAAAAGATTGAGAAGGTAAACCTTGATGGTATCCCGCTTGCAGATAAACAGCTCGAAGAAGCGATTATTAATGAAGGTTGGAATCCTTTTCCTTTGGTTAGATACTCGGAAAGGCCTGATTCGGTAGCTTCCCACTTGTTGGAGGGCAGGGTTGTCGTTTTTGTAGATACATCACCGAGCGTTATGATTATGCCGACGACATTCTTTGATCTTTGTCAGCATGCGGAAGAAAATAGGCAAACGCCTTTTATGGGGACTTATTTACGGCTAGTCCGTTATCTAGGGATCTTTGCCTCTTTATTTCTGCTTCCTTTATGGATGCTCTTTGTCATCGAGCCCAGTCTAAAACCAGAGGGAATGGAGTTTATTGGGCCTCAAGAAAATGTAAAACTGCCGATCATCATGCAGTTTCTCATTGTTGAGATAGGAATTGACCTGATGCGGATGGCGGCCGTGCATACACCTACTCCGCTGGCCTCAGCGATGGGGCTGATTGCTGCCATTCTCATTGGAGATGTTGCCGTCAAAACAGGGCTCTTTGTTAATGAAGTGCTGCTGTATATGGCGGTTGCAGCTATAGGTATGTTCGCTACGCCAAGTTATGAACTAGGTCTCGCGAACCGAATTGTCAGGCTGATCTTACTAGTTGTCGTAGCTGCATTTAAAGCTCCGGGGCTGATCATAGGAACGACAATCCTGATCTTGATCCTTGCTCTCCATCGTTCATATAATTCGGCGTATCTCTGGCCGTTTATACCTTTTAATGCAAAGGCAATGATGGAAACAATAATTCGTTCTCCGGTACTTGCATCTAAGAAGAGACCATCATTCAATAAGCCGCGAGATAATACACGGCAACCGGCGAAGAAGAAGTAAGGTTCGCCGTTTGAATCAATTTGTTAACTCATCAAAAAGAAATTATGAAAAAAATTCCAGTAATTAAAATACAAATGATGTGCCGATTAATCCATATATACGTAAAGCCAAATTCTGCTATACTGGTGTAAAATTAGATGGAATCATTCCAGGAAAAGTGAGGAATTGCCAACAATGTATTTACACGGTACTAGCAGTATTAATGCTTTAGGTCATCTTGAAATCGGTGGCTGCGATACGGTTGAACTAAAAAAAGAATATGGAACACCGCTATACATCGTAGACGAGCATTTGATTCGTCAGCGTGCAAGAGAGTATATGGATGCATTCAAAGCATCAGGACTCACTTTTCAAGTAGCCTATGCAAGCAAAGCTTTCAGTGTAAAAGCAATGTGCACTCTTGTGGAACAGGAAGGTCTTTCCTTGGATGTGGTTTCAGATGGAGAATTATATACCGCAATGCAAGCGGGTTTCCCGGCAGAACGTATTCATTTTCACGGGAACAATAAAACACCTGACGAAATTGAAATGGCGCTGGATGCAAAGATTGGTTGTTTTGTAGTAGATAACTTTACTGAGATTCATCTATTGCAAGCCATGGCAGCAGAAAAGCATCAGACTGTGAAAATTTTGCTGCGGATTACTCCAGGTGTTGAAGCACATACACATGAATATATTTCTACTGGACAGACGGATTCCAAATTTGGATTTGATATTGGTAATGGATCTGCTTTTGAAGCTATAGAACTGGCAAGTAAGCAGTCTCATTTACAGCTCCTTGGTGTACATTCTCATATTGGTTCTCAAATCTTCGAAGTGGAAGGTTTCCATATGGCAGTAGAGCGTGTAGCTGGATTCGCTAGAGAAGTAAAAGAGAAGCTTGGACTTACATTCCAGGTCGTTAATCTTGGCGGTGGATTTGGAATCCGTTATGTAGAGGGGGATACACCTCTCGAAGTGTCACAGTATGTTAAAGCGATAACGGACGGTGTTAAGAATCATTTTGCAGGTATTGGTGAAGAACTTCCTGAAATCTGGGTTGAACCAGGCCGTAGTCTTGTCGGGGAAGCAGGAACTACACTGTATACCGTAGGTACAAGTAAAGAGATCCCTGGAGTTCGTAAATATGTTGCTGTCGATGGCGGAATGTCAGATAATCCACGTCCTGCATTATATGAATCTCAGTATGAAGCTATGCTGGCTAACCGTGCGAATGAACCTGCAGCTGAGACGGTATCTATCGCAGGGAAAGCTTGTGAGAGTGGAGATATGCTGATATGGGATTTGGCGCTCCCAAAAGTGGAAACAGGAGATCTCTTAGCGGTAGCTTGTACGGGTGCTTATAACTATTCAATGGCAAGCAATTATAACCGGATTCGCAGGCCCGCTGTTGTTTTTGTACAGGATGGACAAAGCGATTTGGTTGTTCGTAGAGAGAGCCACGAAGATATCGTTCGTAATGATCTGATTCCCGCACGTATGAATAAGCAAACGGTGACTTCTTAGTACAGGTTGATCATGTTCTGAAATGTCGATAGACCAAGAATCTTACCTTAGAAGCTGTGGCTTCAGGAAGAGTAGAGAGAGCTGAAAAGCTCTCTTTCTTTGGTTTATATACTTGACACCTTGGTTTATATAATCGCCACACTTTTACCAAACCGGTTAACCTGAGGTTACAGATCGAGTTAAGAGATGAAAAGTGTAGCGTATTGATTTGGGTAGGATAACAAATTAAAATAATGACTATAAAAGAGGAGATTGATCATGATGATGAAACAAGAAATGAATAAGGTTAAAGTGTACCTTGCTAGTCCGTTTTTTAATGAGGAACAAATTGACAGAGTGCAGAGAGTTGAGAAAGCACTGGAGAGTAATCCTTATGTTGGAGAGTTCTTTTCTCCAAGACTTGAGCAGCTAACCCATCTAACTATGTATACAGCAGAGTGGGCAGATGCAGTTTATCGTAATGATGTTAAGCATGTTGATTGGGCTGATGTTGTCGTTGCAGTGATTGATTATGAAGGAGAGACTGAGCTGCATGGTGTAAGACATGGACATGTAGACAGTGGTACAGCTTTTGAGATTGGTTATGCCATTGCTAAAGGTAAGCCTGTTATCATTGTGCATGAAAAGTCAGGTGTTGTTAACTTGATGATTAGCCAAAGTTGCCATGCGTACCTTGAATCTGCAGAGGCAGTTGCGGATTATCATTTTATTGACATGCCCAATATGCCTTTCACTGGAGATGTAATGTAGAGATAATTGAAGTAAGAAAAGGATATGATTCTGCTTTTTTTACTCAAGAGAGCTTTTAGGCTCTATTTTTTATGATGAGAATGCTCAAAGTTGCTTTACAGTGTTTACTCATAGTATGCTATTGGAGGCAATTTATTTTTTAGGAGGAATTACAATGGCTAAAAAAGGATATATTGTTATGGAAAATGGGGAAAAAATGGAACTTGAATTTTACCCAAATGAAGCTCCTAACACCGTAGCAAACTTCGAGAAATTGGCTAATGAGGGATTTTATGATGGAGTTATTTTCCACAGAGTAATCCCAGGTTTTGTTAGTCAAGGTGGAGACCCTACAGGTACGGGTATGGGCGGCAGCGGAACTACGATCAAATGTGAAACTGCAGGAAATCCTCATAAACATGTGGCAGGTTCCTTGTCTATGGCTCATGCAGGCAGAGATACTGGCTCCAGTCAGTTTTTCATTGTGCATGAACCACAACCACATTTAGATGGTGTTCACACTGTATTTGGTAAAGTAACTTCTGGTCTTGAAACAGCCCTTAACATGAAAAATGGGGACAAGATGGTAGAGGTTAAAGTATTTGATGTTGAATAGGATTTAGTCCGCAGGCACCCCCGAGCAGGGGTGCTTTTTTATTTTTAAGAATGAATTATTTATAGATCCTGTTGATTTTTATAGAGCAGGGTGCTACTATTTCATTAAGCTTTTTACAATTTCATATCGATTTTCCTTCGGGGCAGGGCGAAATTCCCTACCGGCGGTGATGACCTCCATGGTACGTAATTGGAATATGGATCAGTCTAAGTCCGTGACCCGCTAAGCGTATGCTTACGGTGGATCTGGTGAAACTCCGGAACCGACAGTATAGTCTGGATGAGAGAAGGAATAGAAAGTACATAGACGTTATTTGTTTATATACTAGCTATCAAATCAGTTGAGTTAGCAGAAGTTTTTCTATTTGTTATGTCTATTTATTTGGCATACCTATAATGAAGAGCTGCTTATTAGCGATTTTGATTTGTTATGCTTTTATTCGTCGTTCTCTCAGGGCCCCCGTCCGATATTATGTATCGGTTGAGGGTCTTTTTTGTTTTCTATTGCTTGAAAGAGGCATAGTGAAATGGGGTGATCTATATGGACGTAATGAATGATGAGTTCTACATGACACTTGCACTCGAAATGGCAGAAAGGGCACAGGGACAGACAGGAATTAATCCAGTTGTAGGTTGTGTTATTGTCAAAAACGGCCGAATGGTTGGGCTCGGTACTCATCTGCAAAGAGGTAAGGGGCATGCGGAAGTACATGCTCTTGAAATGGCTGGGGCAGAAGCGGAAGGAAGTACCGTTTACGTTACCTTAGAACCTTGCTCTCATTACGGCAAAACTCCTCCATGCAGTGAAAAGTTGATCAGAGCCAAAGTAAAAAAAGTGATCATTGCTTGCGAGGATCCGAATCATGAAGTTGCGGGTAAAGGAATCTCTATGCTTCGAGAGCAAGGAACTGAAGTGGAAGTGGGACTGCTTGAAGATCGTGCGAAATATCTTAACGAAAAGTTTTTTAAGTATATTACGACAGGGCTTCCTTTTGTAACGCTGAAGGCAGCTTCCACTCTAGATGGGAAAATAGCTGCCAAGAGTGGAGACAGTAAGTGGATTTCAAATGAAAAAGCGAGAGAAAATGTTCACTTGCTCCGGCATCGTCATCAAGGGATTATGGTCGGGGTAGGGACAGTAATTGCAGACAATCCCGAGTTAACAACCCGGTTAGATGTGGATGGTGTAAATCCAGTGCGGATCATCATAGATTCACAGCTTCGAACCCCTCGGGACGCGAAGGTAGTGAAAGATGGTCTTGCACCCACCATTCTGATTACAACGGAGGGAGCGGATAAGGAGCGCGCCGATTTTTTTGAGAAACAAGGTGTTCAGGTCATTCGCTCTGGTACAGGTTCAAGGGTTGATCTCTTGGCCGCACTTCGTAAACTTAGTGAACTTGAAATTGGTTCAATCCTGCTGGAGGGCGGAGGTACGTTAAACGGAGCTATGCTGGAGAACCAATTGGTAGATCGGCTCGTTATGTTCATGGCTCCTAAAATTGTCGGCGGTTATAAGAACCTCGGAAGCTTCTATTTTGAAGGAGTAGAACGTATGAGTGAAGCGATTACGCTGAGGAATCTTGAGGTAGAAATGCTGGATGATAATATCCGCATTTCAGGTGTGCCCGTCTGGCGGAAAGCGGATAAGGAGTGATGTATTTTGTTTACCGGCTTAGTTGAAGAAGTAGGAAAAGTACGGACTATAGGCCGGAAGGGCGAAGCAATGGTGCTTGGTATTTCAGCGAGTCGGGTTATGGAGGATTTAAACATTGGTGACAGTGTAGCTGTAAATGGCGTATGTCTAACCGTAACGTCGATCGAAGCTTCCGGATTTTTAGTCGATGTGATGCCTGAGACTTATAGAAGTACGAATCTGAAATTACTGGCAAACGGAAGTTTGGTTAACCTCGAAAGGGCGATGTCTGCAAAAGGTCGATTTGGTGGTCACATTGTGCAAGGTCATGTTGATGGTACAGCCCGTATTCTGTCTATTAAACGAGACCAAAATGCAGTCGTATTTGAAATAGCTCCGGTAAGTACAGAATTATTTCGTTATATCATTCCCAAAGGATCAATCACTGTGGAAGGAACCAGCTTAACCGTTGTAGATGTTACGGGGAGTGCATTTACAGTCTCGATCATTCCTCATACACTAGCTCAGACGGTGCTGGGTTATCGAAATACGGGAGATCTTATCAATATTGAATGTGATGTGATCGGAAAATATGTGAATCATTTACTCGGATATCATGAAAATAACGGACCAACGCAGAAGGATCCATCTGCTGGACTCAGTTATGATTTTTTAAGCAATCATGGTTTTTTATAAAAAATTTCATACCTCATTACAAGACTATCAAGTGAAAGCAGGTAATCATTGATGGAAAGTACATTTCATTTTCATACCGTAGAAGAAGCGATTCAGGATCTACAAAAAGGAAAGGTCGTTATCGTTGTTGACGATGAAGACCGTGAGAATGAAGGGGACCTCGTCGCCCTGGCTGAACTGGCTACGCCAGAAGTCATTAATTTTATGATTACGGAGGGCCGTGGCCTCGTATGTGTTCCGATTACGCAAGAACGAGCAAATGAGTTGGATTTAAAACCCATGGTTCAGCATAATACAGATTTTCATGGTACAGCCTTTACGGTGTCTGTAGATCATAAGCTGACAACGACAGGAATTTCGGCGCAAGAACGTTCAATGACGGTGAAGTCGCTTATTGATCCTGAGGCTGCAGGAGAGGACTTCAGAAAACCAGGGCATATGTTTCCTTTAATCGCGAAAAAAGGCGGGGTATTAAGAAGAGCAGGACATACGGAAGCCGCTGTAGATCTTGCACGAATGAGCGGAGCTTATCAAGCTGGTGTGATATGTGAAATTATTAAAGAGGATGGATCGATGGCACGTCTGCCTGATCTATTTGAAATGGCTAAAAAGCATGATCTAAAACTGATTACTATTAAAGATATGATTGCTTATCGCAATTCGCAAGAAAGACTCGTAACAAGGGAAGTTAGCGTTCGGATGCCTACTGACTTTGGCGTGTTTCAGGCAGTCGCCTATACCAATGAACTAGATAACAAAGAGCATATCGCTCTTGTCAAAGGGGAGCTGAATACAGATGAACCTGTACTGGTGCGTGTCCACTCCGAGTGCCTGACAGGCGATGTTTTCCACTCTCACAGATGTGACTGTGGACCTCAATTTGAAGCAGCTCTTCGGCAAATTCACGACAATGGAAGCGGCGTTCTGCTCTATATGCGACAAGAAGGACGAGGAATCGGACTTATTAATAAATTAAAAGCTTATAAGCTTCAGGAACAAGGACTCGATACCGTGGATGCAAATTTAAAACTTGGTTTTCCGGCAGATCTTCGGGACTATGGCATTGGTGCTCAAATTTTAAAAGACCTGGGAATTCGTAAAATCAGGCTTCTTACCAACAATCCGCGTAAGATCAAAGGTCTGGAAGGATATGGTCTAGAAGTTGTGGAACGTGTTCCCATTCAAATTGCAGAGAATGTAGAGAATACTTCCTATCTCCATACGAAGCAAGCAAAGCTCGGTCATATGTTAACGTTTGATGATATGGAACAGAACGAGAATAAAGAGTTGTAAGCGACATAAAAAGGAGATGTAGATAATGGCAAATGTTTTTGAGGGGAACTTAGTATCTGAGGGATTACGATATGGAGTTGTGGTAGCCCGGTTTAACGAGTTTTTAACAAGTAAGTTATTATCTGCTTCACTCGATGCTTTCAAGCGCCATGGAGTAAAAGATGATGAAATCGATGTGGCATGGGTTCCTGGTGCTTTTGAAATTCCGCTTGTAGCACAAAAGATGGCGGAGAGCGGTAAATATGACGCAGTTGTCACGCTGGCTACCGTCATCAGAGGGTCAACAACCCACTATGATTATGTATGTAATGAAATGTCCAAAGGAGTTGCGTCAATTAACCTGAAAACAGGTGTTCCTACCATCTTCGGACTGGTTTCAACAGAGAACATAGAGCAAGCGATTGAGCGTTCTGGAACCAAGGCAGGTAATAAAGGTTGGGACGCTGCAGTAGCAGCGATTGAAATGGCAAACTTGACGAAACAGCTAAAATAGTGCTTATTTAATGTAGTGCCCTGTACTCGTATCTTTTGTTACAATACAAAAGTTACGGGGGCAGGGCTCTTGTATTTTGTAACTGTAGCGGGAGGATGCGTCCATTGACGGTTGTAACCTATAAGCTTGAAACGTTTGAAGGACCTTTGGACCTTTTATTGCACTTGATTGACAAACATGAAATTGACATCCAAGATATTCCGATCAGTCATATTACAGATCAATATATGGACTACATTCATTCCATGCAGGAATTGGAACTTGATATTACAAGTGAATTTCTTGTCATGGCGGCAACCTTGCTTGCGATTAAATCCAAAATACTTCTTCCCAAACCACCGGTGTTTGCGGATGATGAAATCTATGATGACTACATGGAAGAGGAAATGTATGATCCTCGTGCAGAACTTGTACAGCGACTCATGGAATACCGTAAATTTAAAGGAATTGCTCGTCATCTGCATGAAAGGGAATCTGAAAGAAGTTTGATCTTCTCTAAGGAGCCGGAAGACCTGACTCCATACGTTCAGGTAGAGCCAAGTAATCCGGTGCAGGGACTTCATACCTCAGATTTAATAGCAGCTTTTCAAAAAGCGCTAAGCAGATCTTCCAGGCAGCCGGCTGTGGCTAAAATTCATCGGGATGAAATATCGGTCAAAGATCGGATTCGTGATGTGGCAGGAGCACTGCAAGCCAAAGGTTATGGTGGGAAGATGTTATTTTCCAAGCTTTTTCATGAAGAAATGATCCGTCAAGAAGTAGTAGTAACGTTTTTAGCGATTTTGGAGTTGATGAAAATGAAAAAAATTGTATGTTACCAGGAACGATTGTTTGAAGATATCGTGATGGAATGGAGAGGGGAAAAACAGATCGATGGACTTGCGAACATTGAAATCGATTATTGAGGGACTTTTGTTTTTAGCGGGAGAGGAAGGGCTGGGCGTTAAGCAGCTCTCGGAAATCGTTAACGAGTCTCAAGATATCGTGGCTGGTGCCCTCGAGGAGCTAAAACAAGAGTATGCAGAACAGCAGAGAGGTCTACAAATTCTGAAAATTGCCGGCAATTTTCAAATGAGTACACTTCCGGATCACGCTCCGTATTTTGAAAAACTAGCCTATTCGCCGTCACGTTCTTCTCTTTCCCAGGCAGCTCTTGAAACGCTGTCCATCATTGCTTATCGTCAGCCGATCACAAGAATTGAGATTGAAGAAATTCGCGGAGTCAAATCGGAACGAGCGATTCATACGCTGGTCAACAAAGATTTGATACACGAAGTAGGAAGAGCGGAAGCCATTGGCAGACCGATTCTCTATGGAACAACAAAAGCATTCCTTGATTATTTTGGTCTTGGATCCATTAAGGATCTGCCAGAACCTAATTTATTTGAGG
This sequence comes from Paenibacillus sp. An7, assembly GCF_009870785.1. Classification (GTDB taxonomy): domain Bacteria; phylum Bacillota; class Bacilli; order Paenibacillales; family Paenibacillaceae; genus Paenibacillus. The sequence continues at coordinate 85,675 of NZ_WTWX01000005.1, read as the reverse complement.
AAGCTGAAGCGCAAGAAGAAGAAACCCAACTTCTGTTCACTAAGCTTGAACAGACTGGGTTTGAGGAAGATAACTAACAAAATAGTTAAATGAGAAACCGACGCTCTTTTTTAGGAGTATCGGTTTCTTTTTGTTCTGCAGCAGAATGCTTTCCATTTTTTATGAACATACTAGACTGATGTATGCATGAAAGTAAGCAGAGAGACTTATAAAACAGGAGGAAACCCGCGTGTGGATCTGGATTGGATTGATATTTTTAGCTGTTATAATTCTACTCCTCATCTTGGCCTTGTTATCCAATATACATATTGAAGCTAGTATAAAGACGCGAAACACTCAAGCAAAAATGGAATTTCGAGTGAAATTGGTATATGGTGCCGTCCGATTTCATTACGAACTTCCAGCTGAACGTTTTGAAGAACTTAAGAGACAGTTTGCTCAACTCGTAGCAGATAAATTGTCCGATAAAAAGGGTGACGATGGATCTCAAAATGATCCTTCCACTAATAAGCGAGGCAAAAAAGGATTCAATTATCAAATCAAGGACCTTATGAAAAGTGCTTATGCACTTCGTATCTGGGAGACAAATGACTTTTCCCAGCTCCACATAACGAAACTTGTTTGGCAAACCAGGCTTGGTACGGAGGATGTGGTAACCACCTCTGTACTGACCGGCTTGTTGTGGGGGATTAAAAACACCTTGCTCGGGTGGTTGTCTTACAAAGTGACGTTTACAGACGGTCCTAATCTAAAAGTAAAGGCGATCTGGGAGGAAAAGTGGTCCTTGGATACCCTTCTCGAGTTTCGGGCTTATATTCGGTTTTTTAGGTTGATGAAAATCTTCCGTACCATAAGTCACAGTATCGTGAATGCACATGGTGGAATTTGGGCTTGGCGACGAGAGTTAAGCAGCAGAGAATAACTTAGAATCTTTTTTCTTAAATATACACATAGCAAGAGGAAAAGTTGGGAAACCTATATTATGTCAAACTATTGATTAGCAGGAGGTATGTATTCTATGTCCGATCATCCGATTCAAGGTCTAATGAAAACAGCCATGGAAAATATTAAAGCGATGGTTGATGTAAATACCATTGTAGGCGATGCAGTAGAAACACCAGACGGTACTGTTATTTTGCCGATTAGCCGTGTTGGTTTTGGATTTGCAGCAGGAGGCAGTGATTTTCATCTAGAAACAGAACAGCAGCATGACCGCAGTAGTGCTCATTCGCCATCAGCCGTTCCTTTTGGCGGAGGCAGCGGGGGTGGTGTATCCATACATCCGATCGCTTTTCTTGTTGTGGGAAAAGATGGAGTAAATATCGTTCCTCTAGATAACAATACGCATTTGTTCGAGAAAATTATTGATCAAGCGCCGAAATTAATTGATCAAATGCAGCAGCTTTTCAAAAATAATCAAACAAACACAACAACAACTCTTTCTTCTTCCCAATAGAAGCACCAAAACAAATTCCCTTCCAGTCTTGTGCTGGAAGGGAATTTGTTTTGGTAACGACAAGCGGTTTGATTAAACAAGGACATACTTCGATGGACAAGGACATAGTATAGTACAAGATTCTGCAAAAGGACCCGGAGGAGAACTTATGAAACTATTAAAAAAATGTAGTATGTTGCCCTTGGTAGTAACACTTATGTTATCACCTCTTACTGCTTATGCTGATCATAAACCCGAACATAAGGAACCCCCAGCACTTCATACCAATGCAGAAACCGCTTCTCTTATTGATGTGAGTTCGGGCCGTATTCTGTACAGCAAAGACGGAGATAAAGAAATGAGAATCGCAAGCCTAACCAAAATCATGACTGCCCTCGTTGCAGTGGAAAAAATGGACTTAAAGAGCATGGTAACTGTAAGTAAAAATGCAGCCGGTAAGGAAGGCTCCTCTTTGTATTTGAAACTTGGAGAGAAAATGTCACTGGAGAATATGCTGTACGGCCTTATGCTCCGCTCAGGAAACGACGCAGCAACCGCGATTGCTGAACACGTTGGGGGATCAGAAGAAGGGTTCGTTCACTTAATGAATCAGAAGGCGGAGGAAATCGGGCTCAGTCACACTCAGTTTAAGAACCCGCACGGGCTTGATGCCGAAGGTCACTATTCTACAGCTAATGATGTGGCCAAGCTAACCGCGTACGCACTTCATAATGCGGATTTCAAACGCATTGTCGGTACGCAGCAGAAAAAAGCACCCAATCCGAATGAATCCTGGGATTATAATTGGCTGAATAAAAACAAGATGTTGCGGCTTTATGAAGGAGCAGACGGAGTAAAAACCGGGTATACTAAGATGGCATTCAGGTGTCTTGTGAGTTCTGCAACTCGCGAAGGGCAACAGCTCGCAGCGGTAACTTTAAATGATGGGGATGACTGGAGCGATCATGCTAAAATGCTGAACTATGGATTTGAGCATTATCCGCTTGTTGATCTCGCACAAAAAGGCCAGTCCATTCAAAAATTTCAATATGTTACAGGTAACTCATTTAAGTACCCTTTACTAGCTTCCGAAGCGGGAAGTATTAAAACAAAGCTGATTCTTTATGATCAGCAGCTTGAAGAAGCTAAAAAAATTGTGGACAAGGATGCAGACTTTGGGCTTAAAGGACGGGTTGAGTTTATGCTGAATGGAGTAAAAATCGGTCATATCCCCGTGTATAAAAAGGGAAGTTATATTCCGAAAGATACTTCAGCCGAAACTTCCGTTTTATCTTATAATCTGGTTCATAAAAGCACATTTTTAAGTTCACTCCGAGAAGTACTCGGCCAAATATTCACAAGGGAATAAAGGAATCCGAAGCGGGAGGGGTTCGCGTTGATAAATGTCATTTGGCTTGCCATGATTGTGATTGGATTTTGTTTTGCAGCGGCAAAAGGGAACATTGAAGTCGTTACTCAGTCCGCCTTTGATGGTGCTGCTACGGGTGTAACGGTATGTTTTGGACTCATTAGTGTTCTTGTCTTCTGGATGGGAATGATGAAGATGGCAGAAGATGCTGGATTACTGTCTAAGATTGCAAAACTTCTAGGACCCATTGTTGCTTTCTTATTTCCTGATGTTCCTAAAAATCATCCTGCCATGGGATATATCCTCTCCAATATGAGTGCCAACTTACTGGGACTTGGAAATGCGGCTACTCCAATGGGGATAAAAGCAATGCAGCAGCTACAGGAACTGAATCCGGATAAACAAGTAGCAAGTCCAGCGATGTGCACACTGCTGGCTATAAATACAGCAAGCATTACCTTGATTCCGACCACACTGATAGCGATCCGGCTGAATTATCATTCTGCCAATCCTGCTGAAATTGTGGGGACGACCCTTGTTGCTACTGCTTTTGCAACGGCGGCAGCCATTATGCTGGATCGCTATTACCGCAGTAGATTGCCGAGGACACCTAAACGCATCGTAGATAGAACACAGCCGCCGCCCCCGGAAACAAGTGTGAAAGGGTGAGCACATGTTAGCGTTCATTAATCTCATTTCTACATGGGCCATCCCAATTATTATTGCTTTTGTTCCATTATATGCCTATTACCGTAAGGTCCTTGTGTATGAATCCTTTGTAGACGGAGCCAAAGAGGGATTTGGAACTGCAATTTCTATCATTCCTCAGCTTGTAGCTATGATGGTGGCAATCAGTGTATTTCGTGCTTCGGGAGCACTTGATTTCTTTTTGAGTTTCTTTACTCCCTTTTTTCAGTGGATGGGGGTTCCTTCTGAAATATTACCTCTTGGTATACTTCGGCCGCTGACAGGGACAGGTTCTCTTGCCTTTACAACGGATTTGATTGGAACCTATGGTCCAGACTCCATGATTGGAAGAATCGCTTCAACAGTACAAGGAAGCACGGATACGACGCTGTATGTACTTACTGTTTATTTTGGGGCTGTCGGTATTAGAAATAGCAGATATGCACTCAAAGTGGGACTTTTATCTGATCTAGTTGGCTTTGTTGCAGCTATTTTTATATGTCTTCTTGTATTTGGTTAAAACCTGTTTACCCTGATCGCAAGCCCTTGGAGAATGCCCCGAGGGTTATTTCCTTTTCATAACCTTGTTATTTCTCCTTCTGATGGGTATCATTAATTCCTGAGGTGACTTATTGAATATGGAGAGATTACAAAAAATTATTGCACAAGCAGGGATTGCTTCCAGACGTAAAAGCGAAGAGCTTATTCTGTCCGGTAAGGTTGAAGTCAACGGAGAAGTAGTGACCGAGCTTGGTACGAAAGCAAATCCCGATGAGGATATCATTACGGTAAACGGCAAGCCGATTCGTAGTGAGAAGAAAATTTATATCATGCTGAATAAGCCAAAAGGAGTCATCACAAGTGCTTCTGACCCAGAAGGCAGAAAAATTGTGTCAGACTATCTGAAAGGAATCAAAGAAAGAGTCTATCCGGTAGGAAGACTGGATTATGATACCGAAGGACTGCTTTTGCTAACGAATGATGGTGAATTTGCACATCTGTTGACGCATCCGAAGCATCATGTACCTAAGACTTATTTGGCTACTGTAAAAGGAGTTCCGCACGGAACTGCACTCGATCAGCTGAGAAAAGGAATTATGCTGGACGATGGAATGACATATCCTGCAGAAGTGGAATATAAGGATGTAGATACCGATAAGAAAGAAGCGGTCATTAGTATTACGATTCATGAAGGACGTAACCGGCAGGTTCGGCGTATGTTCGAAGCCATCAATCATCCGGTAACCAGACTAAAACGGATATCTTTTGGCGGACTCCTCCTTCAAAACTTGAAACGGGGACTATATCGGCACTTGACCAAAGAAGAAATTAATAACTTGATGCAATCTGCTCAATCCGCTGCAGAGAAGAATAACAAAAAATAAATCCGTAAGGACACATAATTTTCAAAAAACAGACGAAGTTTTGTGACATTTTTCGTTATAATTATCCATAGGCTGGATAATTGGACATAATTGTCATAAAAGGAGCGCATTAACGATGGGGAAATCAAAACGAACCGTTCAGGTTATTATTTTGATATTCATTGTCATCTTGGGTGCCTACGCCATTGGCTCGTCTGTTTTTGGTTCGGATGGAAAACCCGGTGTCGGTGATCGTGTGCCTGATTTTGAACTGCTTGGAATGGATGGTAAAGTTCATACCCTTGCAGAATACAAGGATAAGGTCATGGTTATCAATTTCTGGGGGACTTGGTGTGAGCCATGTGTTGATGAAATGCCCGCCTTGCAGAAACAATGGGACAAATGGAAAGAGCAGGGCGTGGTATTCATCGGCGTAAATGTAGGGGAAGATCAGATGACGGTGGATCAGTTTGTTCGCGGAGTCGGTGTAGATTTTCCGATTATGTATGACAAGGGAAGAAAAGTGACAGGTGAGTTTGGTATTTCACCGATGCCTTCTACTTTTTTTGTATCTAAAGACGGAAAAATCTCCGAGAAATTTGAAGGTCAGCTGAATTTGGACACGTTGGAGTACAAAATCAAGCAGCTAGTCAATTCAAATTGAAGGAATAGGAGGTTAACGTCACCATGATTCAAAACACAAAGTGTGAATGTGGCCACCAGAATCCAGTGGGTACCGTACTGTGTGAAGCCTGCGGTAAACCGCAAGATGAAAAAGATCTTGTTTCCACTGAACTGCTTGAAATGCGTTATGACGGCAGGGCGAGGCGTTCACAGCGAAGTAATCCAAATGCGATTGACCGAGTATGGAATTTCTTCTCATCTGTTAAAGTGGCGATCTATTTGATCGTCTTTACTTTGGTTGGAGCCATGCTTGGAACGATTTACCCACAGGAGAATGCTTTTGTTAATCTAGATCCTTCTGTCTACTACAAAGAAACGTATGGTCTGCCAGGAAACATCTATTACATATTAGGACTATCACATACATACGAATCCTGGTGGTTTATTTTACTGCTTGTTATGATCGGTGCTTCTCTTGTTATTTGCAGCATAGATCGGGTACTGCCGCTGTATAAGGCACTTAACAAGCAACGTATTCCTAAACATATGCAGTTCCTAACAAGACAAAGAATTACCTATCAGACAGAAATGTCGGAAGAGCAAACAAAAGAATGGATTGAGAAAGCGGTTACCCCGCTTAAGAAAAAAGGATACCGTGTAAAAACAGACGAATCTGCACTGCTTGCAGAAAAGTATCGTTTTAGCCGGTGGGGTCCCTATGTTATACATATTGGACTGATTATTTTCTTGCTGGCCGTATTGGCAAGAGGGCTGCCTGGCCTGCATATGGACAAGCATGTTGCTTTTCCGCAAGGTGAAATTGTAAATTTACCGGATACTACGTTCTATCTCGAAAATGTAAACTTCCGGGTGGAATATTACAGTGAGGAAGAAACGCCGGAAGAGTTTAAGAATGTAGGGAGAATTGTTCCTAAGCTGTTTGAGACTGAAGCTAAATTATATGAATGTACAGCTGATTGTACAGATCTATCAAAAGAGCCGCAGTTAAAACAGGTAGATCACCATTTCATTCAAGTGAATGACCCGCTAGATTACAAAGGACTTAAAGCGTACCAGTACGATTATGATTTGACTCCTATTCTTAGGGCTGTTTCTCCAGAAGTTATAGATACGAAAACAGGTGAATCTTATGGAACAATTGAGCTTAGTATGAATAATCCGCAGCTTGAGTATGAAGCAGGACCTTATCATTTGAAACTAACTAGCAAATTTATGGATTTTGGCTTAAATGACCGGGGAGAACCGGTATCCAAGACTCCAAATCCCAATGCGCCTGCCTTTTTGTTTACAGTGACAGGCAAGGATCTTCCAGCAGACGGGGTGAAGTATCTTTATTTTCCGAAGGAAATTGATAAGGAACGTTTTCAGCAGGATCTAATTAATGAAAGACTAAGTGAAGGAAACATGCCGCTTAGGCTTGATGTGAACGGAATGGATAATGTCGACATCATTAACTCCACTACGTATCTTAATATTCGTGTTGATAAAGCCATGCCGTTTGTTTGGCTCGGAGCAGCGATTGTTATGCTGGGTCTGATCATGGGATTCTACTGGCAGCATCGCAGAATTTGGATTCGAATTGACCAGGGAACTCTTACCTTGGGTGCCCATACCAATAAAAACTGGATTGGTCTAAGGCGAGAAGTGGCTGATGTGCTGAAGAAAGGTAATCTTATAGTGGATGAAAAGTCACTGGACAACGGAGGGAATAAAGCGTGAACATGCTTAACGTAAGCAGTAATGCATTTATGATTGCCTTTTTCTTATATTGTGGAGCTTTTATCGTACATGCAATCGCCGTTATGGGTCGCAAGTTCAGTAATCGAGAGCCGGAAGCTCATGTTAGAAAATGGGGGAGATATGGCTTGATTCTTACCTTAATCGGCCTAGGATCACAGCTCGTTTATTTTTTCACCAGATGGGCAGGGTCAGGACATATCCCCGTGTCTAATATGTATGAATTTATGACCTTCTTGTCTATGATGGTCATTGTTGCTTTTGCGATCCTTTACATGATATATAAAACATCGCTTCTCGGGCTCTTTGCACTGCCGATTACCATTATACTAATGGCATATGCAGCAGTCTTTCCACAGGAGGTACAGCCTCTGGTTCCATCCCTGAAATCGATTTGGCTGAATATCCACGTTACCCTTGCTGCTCTTGGTGAATCATTCTTTGCAGTGGGCTTTGCCGCAGGGCTGATGTATTTGCTAAGAACGGTTAAATTCGATAGTTCTGCAAAAGTTGATAAAAGACAGCAAAAGTGGCTTGAATTTACGTTAGTTGTTATTATTATTGTTATAGGGTTTATTGGTACCGTATTTGCCTTTCGCGCAAGCGGGTACGAAGCGGTATTTGTTCAGCAACAGGTGACGGACGTTGACACCGGGGGGACAAATAATAGTAAAATAGAGAAAGTCATTTATCACATGCCGCCTCTTGTAGCACCACATAACAGTGATACAGAAAGTTATACTTCATTCTTAGGAATGAAAGAACCTTTATTTGAAGCACCTTCATGGATGAATGGTGTAAATGCAGGACGCAAACTGAATACAGTCATATGGTCTGTGATTTCGGGTCTGCTATTATACGGGGTGCTTCGATTAATTATTAGGAAACCACTTAGCCGGGCGCTGAGTCCTTATCTGGCGGATATTGATCCTGACGATTTGGATGAAATCAGTTACCGCGCAATTGCGATAGGATTTCCCATCTTCACCTTAGGTGCACTTATATTTGCCATGATATGGGCAGAGATCGCTTGGGGACGGTTTTGGGGCTGGGATCCCAAGGAAGTATGGGCACTAATTACTTGGCTCTATTACAGTGCTTATTTGCATCTTCGTTTGTCTAAAGGTTGGCAGGGACGTAATTCCGCATGGCTTGCTGTACTCGGCTTCCTGATCGTGATGTTTACACTGGTTGGCGTGAACTTGATTATCGCTGGACTTCATTCCTATGCTGGAACAGAATAACTGGAAATGAAGTTTATGTTTTTATTGAGGATAGAACATACTATGAGAACTGGTTTAAGAAAGTGAGGCGAATCGTACGAATGGCAGATCATGAGAACCGGATACTCGTCGTCGATGATGAAGAAAGAATTCGGCGTTTGTTAAAGATGTATCTGGAAAAAGAAGGCTATGACATCGACGAGGCGGAGGATGGTGAATCCGCACTCAGTAAAGCGACATCAGAAGATTATGGCTTGATCTTGCTGGACGTAATGTTGCCGGGTATGGATGGTATTGAAGTGTGTACTAGGTTGCGTCAAGTGAAATCAACTCCCGTACTGATGCTTACAGCCAAAGGGGAAGAAATCAATCGCGTACAGGGTTTTGAAGTTGGGGCAGATGATTACGTTGTTAAGCCTTTCAGCCCTCGTGAAGTAATCTACCGAGTTAAAGCTATTTTGCGTAGAGCTTCTGCAACCGCTTATCTATCTAAAGAAAGTAATTCAAGCAATAATATTGTTTTTCCTCACTTACTTATTGAGCATGATGCTCACCGGGTTACAGCGAATGGGTCAGAAGTTAGTCTTACTCCGAAAGAGTACGAACTGCTGCATTATCTCGCTGTATCGCCGGACAAGGTCTTCTCCAGAGAAGATTTACTTAAAGATGTGTGGAATTATGAGTTTTTTGGCGACTTACGTACGGTGGATACCCATGTGAAACGTCTTCGTGAGAAGCTGAATAAAGTTTCTCCAGAAGCAGCATCGATGATAACAACGGTATGGGGAGTTGGATATAAGCTGGAGGTTCCGAAGTAGTGAAATTTTGGAAATCACTAGTTGGCAAGCTGTGGTACACCATCATACTATTAGTGGCCTGCATCCTCATGACACTGGGGGTGTTCCTCCTCCCATACATTGACAGCAATTTCTCTGCGGATGAGTCCGGTGAAATTAAGAAGATGTTTGTGCTTGTCTGTATTGTTGGATTTAGTTTAACTACTTTTTTTGCACTCTTTCTTCTAAGTAAAATAACACAACCGATGCAGAAGCTGATTCAAGCAACAAATGAGATTCGTAAAGGAAATTATGATACTAGACTCTCTTTAGTTACAAGCGATGAGATCGGTGAGCTCGCGAGCACCTTTAATCATATGGCGGGAGAATTAGAAGATACGATTCGGAACCTCAACCATGAGAAAGAACGTGTTGCAAGCGTCCTGCGCAGTATGAGGGATGCAGTCGTATCTTTTGATAGTGAAGGGAAGATTATTTCTACGAATCCGCAAGGTGCAAAATTGATGTCAGCTTGGCAAGGAATTGAATGGAACAAGATCGATGTTAGATACTCTCCTCAGGAACAGAATGAGGATACGGATAATGATGTCCCTGAACCGCTGAGACCACTGTTTAAAGCGGTGGTAAGCCATGGAGAAGACCAAAGTGCAGAAGTACATGTAAAACAGAGTGTATGGTCCGTACAGATGGCTCCATTGCATACAGAACCAGGAAACCGAGGGGCCGTTGCGGTACTGAGGGATGTGACGGAGGAAGCACATTTAGAGAAGATGCGCAGTGACTTTATAGCGAACATTTCTCATGAGATTAGAACTCCGTTATCGATGATTCAAGGGTACAGTGAGGCACTGCTTGATGGAATGGCAGCTTCTCCAAAAGAAAGCGAAGAACTAATACAAGTTATTCATGATGAATCTCTGCGAATGGGCAGATTAGTTAAGGATCTGCTGGATCTTGCTCGGATGGAAGCGGGGCATATTGATGTCACCCTCGACAGAGTGGATTTGAACCAGCTGCTTGATCGTGTATATCGCAAGTTTAGTGTGGCTGCTAAAGATCAGGGGTTACTCTTAGAGTATAAACATGCAGATGGACCTTTGATACTCGAAGCAGCCGACGAGGACAAGCTGGAACAGGTATTTACCAACTTACTTGATAATGCTTTCAGACACACCCCGTCAGGGAAACATATTTATATTATCTCTTCTATGATCAGCGAGGATGAACTGGAGATTCGTATTCAAGACGAAGGGAAAGGAATTCCTCGGGAGGATCTGCCTTTTATCTTTGAAAGATTCTATAAGGCAGATAAAGCAAGAGTTCGTGATGTAGGCCGTGGAACTGGTCTTGGGCTTGCCATTGTTAAGCACATCATTGATGCGCACAAAGGGACAATTGAAGTAGACAGTATTCATGGAGAAGGTACAGAGTTCACGGTTCTACTTCCTATAAAACAACACAAATCGGATAAATCAAAGCTTACTTGATCTTATCTACGAAAAAGCACCTATTGGAAGGTGCTTTTTTTGTTGAACAGTACCGATTAATCTTGTTCAACGTGGAACAATTTTATTTATAACCTGTTAGATCGTGTAAATAAAAATGAGAACAAGGGCAGTGTTTATAAAATGATGGAGCATAAGAAAAAAAGCTGACCGAGATGGCCAGCTTTTTATTATATTACAGATGAATGACAAATTATTTTTGAAGTACAATTTCTTGAGCTGTATTCAGTTCAGGCAGTTCTGTAAGTTTTTTGAGTACTTCTTTAGGTACTTCTTTATCAACCGTCAGAATCATAATAGCAGCTCCGCCAATAATTTTACGTCCTACTTGCATGGAGGCAATATTTACATCATTCTCACCAAGAAGCGTACCTACACGGCCGATGATTCCCGGTTTATCGTTATGAGAAATGAAAATTTGATGATCTTCAGGAGCAAAGTCAACTGGGAAATGATCGAGTCTAACAATACGCTCGCCATATCCAGCGAGAAGTGTTCCAGCAATACGTCTTTCTTGCTCATGTTGGTTTTTGAGTGTCACGGTAATCAAGTTAGTGAAACCTTTTGTACGCGGCGCTTGGGATACGACAACGTTAATATCGCGAATCTTCGCTAAATGCAGAGAGTTTACGATATTAGCTTCACTTCCAAGATGTCTCTCAAGTATGCCTTTTAAAACATAACGCGTCAGCTGCTGAGTATCAACTTCCGACAAGTCGCCAGAGTAGTCAATATGGATTTCCTGAATTGCTTCATTTGCCATCTGAGCTGCGAAGCTTCCCAGAGTTTCGCCAAGTTTGAAATAAGGTTGAATAATATTCATCACACTTGGAGCCACAGGAGGCATATTAACCGCATTTTTAAAAGGTTCGTTCCGTAAGATATGAAGCACTTGCTCAGATACGTCAATCGCTACGTTCTCTTGTGCTTCTACTGTAGATGCACCAAGGTGAGGAGTAACGATGATATTCGGATGACTTAGGAATGGATGATCCGCTGCAGGAGGCTCACTTTCAAATACGTCAAAGGCAGCACCTGCTACAATCCCCTCATCAATAGCTTCAATTAATGCCATCTCATCAATAATTCCGCCACGCGCACAGTTGATGATTCTCATGCCTTTTTTCATGACTTCAAATTGTGGCCGAGCAATCATATGCTTTGTTTCTGGAGTCAGTGGAGTATGGACGGTCATGAAATCTGCGTTACGAATAATATCATCAACGGAAGCCAGGGTAACACCCATTTTCTCAGCACGTTCTTTCGTTAAGAATGGATCGTAGCCGAGAATGTTCATGCCAAATGCTTTGGCTCTTTTTGCTACTTCACTGCCGATTCTACCCATGCCAAGGACACCAAGTGTTTTGTTGCGAAGTTCTACACCAAGGAACGTTTTACGATCCCATGTTCCGTTTATCGTTTTAGCATATGCTTGAGGAATATGTCTTGCTAGAGCCATCATCATCGCAAATGTATGTTCACAAGTAGTGATGGTATTTCCATCAGGCGCATTAATAACGATAATACCTCGCTCAGTAGCTGCTTCGAGATTGATATTGTCAACACCAACTCCGGCACGACCAACCACTTTGAGGCGTGTGCCAGCTTTCATAATGGCAGGAGTTACACGAGTTTGACTGCGTACAAGAAGTGCATCATAATCTCCAATAATTTGAATAAGTTCATCTTCCGAAAGACCTGTCTTTTTATCAACTACAACATCCTCAGCATCCATAAGCTGCTGAATTCCCAAATCGCTGATTGGATCAGATACCAAAACTTTTAACATTGATCATCGTCCTCCTTGATTTTGAACAACATGTATAGAATAAGAAGCGGCGTTCACATATAAAGCTAAGCCATTTCCTTAAACTCGGTGAAAAATTAATGCGTTGAAGTGACATAGTACAACATTGTAACAAAAGAAGCTATACCAAAAATCTGATGGGATAACGCAAAAAAACTCTCAATCCGCATACTACTACCGTAGTAAGGGACGAGAGTTGTCGTGGTGCCACCCTAATTCGCTATTACTCTTCAAAGAAGAGCAACGGCCTTAATGGCCTACAAAATAGACCAGATTCATAACGCGAATCACGCGACTATATCTACTAATAATTCAATATAGTAACTCGGGAGCGCTAAAGTATACTGTATGATTACTGATTCTCACCAACCATCAGCTCTCTGAATAATCGGTACAGTTCTTTTCTCCGTCATCGCTGTTTAGATATTGTTAAATAACAATTTTTTCATAATGTATCATGTGTAACATCAGCATGTCAATAGTTCAAACTACTAAAAAGAGGAAGAAAACCCAAAGTTGCCTCCTAAATTTTTCCTCCATCTATCGAAGGTTCTTGAATCTATTGAGTATTTTGGATATCATTTAAATATTCCCTTTATTTACATCTGAGGCAAAGACATCATTTATAGAATAGGAGTAAGAATTGGCGAGAATGAAAAAACAACATTGGAAGAAATTAAAATTTCAAAAGATTGAACCGCACCAGCTGACGGATCGCCTTCTTCTTATCAACCTTTATTTAACACAAGCATTCACATTAATTATAGGTATTATCTGGATCCTTTTTCAAAAAAGAAATCCGCTGGATTTATTAAGTTTACCCCAAGGCTGGCAATTTGTAATGTATGGTCTTGGACTTGCTGCAATCATGCTGGTAGTTGATTTCTTGTTATCAGCGGTTATGCCTGAGGACAGCATGGACGACGGCGGTATTAACCGTATGTTATTCCGCAAAAGACCTATCTGGCATATTATATGTATCGCTGCCGTTGTGTCGATTTGCGAAGAACTTCTGTTTAGAGGTGCCATTCAGCATTCCTTTGGTCCTTATTGGACAAGTATTATTTTTGCTCTCATTCATTTTAGATATTTGAATCACTGGCTCCCTACAGGCTGGGTTTTTGTATCTAGTTACGGCTTAGGATATATCTATGAGCAATCCGGAACATTATGGGCTCCCATACTGTGCCATTTCCTAATTGATTTAATATCCGGACTCGCCATTCGTTTTCGGAGGGAAACATGAATCAACAACTAAGTAGAACACAAAAGTATGGTCAACATCGTCGTCGCAAGGAGGGAAAGGAACTAAAACCTTCCAAGTCACTTCATAAGATCGCTGAAAATAGTACACCGATAGATAATTCAGTTGTGAACAAGACAATGTATAAAAAACCTGTGAGAAAAAGTCAGCCCGTTCCCGAGTTATCAAGAATGCAGCGCAAACTCCAGGCTGAACAAAAACAAAAGAAGGAAGCGAATGGACGTATCCAAGAAGCGGAGACGCTTCCCACAAGGGCAGAACTGTTTCCATCTCGAAGAGTAAGACTTAGCAAGTGGTTCATTAACTCACTTATTCTCCTTTTTATCCTTCTAACTGGATTTCTTGTCTATTGGGGGATTATAGGAGCTCCTCCATTAAATACATTGATCCCCTAGAGCTCTAGATCGATTAGCAGCTAAGGTTCAGGCTGCATTCGGTCTGAAAACTTTCTTGTGTGATCCGCGCATGACTTCTCTTATTTGCGTGAACAATAAGGAATGCATCCTATCACACAAGGAGGTTTTATAGGTGAGAACTTCTTCGTTTCTAATGGGCTTAACAGTTGGTGCTGTGGCTTGTTCTGTCCTTTCTCAAAAAGGAAATATGCCTACGGCAAAACAAGCGAAAAAATATCTGCATGATGCCAAAGAAAAGGTAATGGACATGACCTTTCCTGGAATGGATAGCATGCTGAGCAAAGCATTGACAGATGAGAACACAACGAATGCAGGATCAAACTCGAAATCTTCGGCTCAAAAATTATCGACTTCAGAACAAAAAGCCGAGAATTTAGATTTGATTAAAACTTTTATCCGTTCGAATCCAGACGTGAAAAAAGAAGTGGAAAAAGTGCTGGCGGAATCGCATACAGCAATCCCTGGATTGTAAAGAAATAAGGATTTGAGGAAAGAATCATTGCAGATCCTTATTGGACTGTAAATGATTCTTTTTTTATCGTTTTTATTACGTGCATTTGTGGGTATAAAATGATAACATACTTACATAATCCATTTTGAGCACATACTCACAGAATAGAACATAATCTGTTTATAACACATGCTTAATAAAGGGGAGATCCTGTATGAAAATAGAACGCTTAAGCAATGACAAGATACGGATTTTCCTGACTTTTGATGATTTAAGCGAGCGTGGTATCCAGAAGGAAGATATGTGGCAGGAAGAACCAAAAGTTCATGAACTGTTTACGGAAATGATGGACCAGGCCTACAGCGAACTTGGATTTGATGCTACTGGCCCTTTGGCCGTTGAGGTCTTCGCGTTACCAGCTCAAGGAATGGTCGTTATTGTCACAAGAGGCAAATATGATCGTGAACGATATGGTGCATTACACGAAGATGATATAGCAGACGAAATATACGAAATGGAAGTAACACTCGAGCAGAGTGATTCTGTGATGTATGTATTTAAGGATTTTGAAGTATTGATTGAGGCAGCTCACATGCTAAAAGCAAAAGTAACGGAAGCTGGACGTTTGTATCATTATAAGGACAAATGGTTCTTGCATCTTGAACCGGACGAAGTCGACACGGAACAGCACGGAGCGCTTATTGCCCTTCTTGCTGAATTTGGCGAGGGAAGTTCGGTTACCTCAGCCGTACTCGGAGAATATGGCAAGCTCGTTATGCCAGAAAATGCAATCGGAACGATTTGTGAACACTTCAAACGTCATGATTCTTAAATTTTGATGAGTAAGTATGTGAAACCATTATCTTGGAGGGATGTTCGGTGCTTTTGTTTTCGGTCTTGACGGCAGCAATTGCGCCGGGACTTTCCCTGCTTACGTATTTTTATCTTAAAGACCGTTACGATGCCGAACCTCTCCATATGGTTATTCGAATGTTTTTTTTCGGACTCCTTATCGTATTTCCCATTATGTTCCTGCAGCGAGGGTTAATGCTTTTTCTCGGTGATTTCGGAAATCATCCGTTTTTGCATGCATCTGTTGTTTCTGCTGGGATTGAGGAAATACTCAAATGGCTTGTTTTATTTTTCGTTATTTATCATCACACTGAATTTGATGAGCCATATGACGGAATATTATATGCGGTAGCCATCTCACTAGGTTTCGCCACAGTGGAAAATTTGCTGTATGCATGGGCTGGAAATGCTTCAATGAGTTTCATGCTTTATAGAGCATTACTCCCTGTTTCGGGACATGCGATGTTTGGTGTTATTATGGGATATTATATGGGCAGGGCAAAATTTAGCGACAAAAAGAACTTGCAACGTAAGTTTCTTGTTATGTCGATTCTTCTTCCGATTTTCTGGCACGGACTTTACGATCTGATTCTCGGAGTAGAACAGGCTTGGTATTGGTTTATCGTCCCTGTTATGCTCATCCTTTGGTATGGAGGTATGGGGAAAGTATACCGTGCTAATAATCGTTCACCATTTCGATTCGTGAAACGTGAGGAAGAGGTTAACCTGTAATTGATTTGGATACACTTGTTTCTAGTTGACAGTTTTTCTGTCTATTTTAGGGACAAGTGTTTTTTTTGTGTTTACTTCCAAATTCAGCCAAGGAGTGAAGGTTTAAATCATGAGAGTAAAAGTGAAGATTCACTGCAAGCAATGCGGTGAAAGGTTTGTCTTACGAGGTAAAAAAGAACGGGGAAGAATTGAAACTGGATTCAAACAGTGTGTCTGTGATAATAGGGACATGTTTGATATTGAGGAAGAAAGCTTCTAATTTTAAGATCATCCATGCATAACCTTCCTTTCTTCTTGTCACAATAAGGTCATCGTACCTGAAGAAAGGAGCAATATAAGATGTATAAAAGGTTAAGTTCGGTGTTATTCCCAATTGTATCAATACTGCTCATTGGTTCTTTGATCTGGGGGTATCAACAATATCAACAACGTAATGCAGTTGCTTTGAAGTCGGAAAATCAATATCAACGTTTATTTCATGATCTCTCGTACCACATGGACCGGATTCATTCGGAACTAGGAAATACGCTTGCGGTTAGCAGCACATCAGATGGCATGCATAAAAAGGGGCTTATGAATGTATGGATGCTCGCGAGTCAAGCACAGAGTGAACTTAATCAGCTTCCACTCACATCGCTTCCCGTTAACAAAACAGAAGAGCTTCTATCTCGCATATCTAAATTTGCGTATCAAACTTCGTTAAGAGATCTTCGTGAGAAGCCGTTAACAGCTCAAGAAAAAGAGAATCTTAGAACTTTGTACAAAAACTCAGCTGAGATTAACAAAGATTTGGACCAAGTACAATTATCTGTACTCTCTGATAACCTGAAGTGGGGTGACGCAGAGGCTGTTATCAACGCGCAAGGGAATAAGCAACAGCAAAATGTAATAGTAGATGGTCTTCGAGCTGTGGATCAAAAAGTTGGTAACTATCCACCTATGGATTGGGGACCATCCGTTTCGAGTCTTTATGAGCATCGTACTGTGCGTAAATTAGGCGGAGTACCCGTTACAGCGGAAGACATTAAACGAAAAGCTCAAAAGTTCACAGATATAGACAGTCCCGCTATTCAGGTGATTCAGAACGGGAAAGGAACAGATTACAGGTCCTACACCGCAAGCCTTACTGCACCAGATGGTCATTTGATTCGTATGGATTTTACTGTGGATGGCGGCCTGCTAATTTCATATAATGATGAAAGAGAAGTAGGTCCAAAACAAGTGAATCGGGATACAGCAATGTCTAAAGCCGATCGTTTCCTTGAGCACAAAGGATATCGTGATATGAAAGCTGTTGCTTACAATGAATATGACAATCTAGGTAACTTCACTTATGTAAGAGAACATGATGATGTGCTCGTTTATCCTGAAAAAATCACGGTACGTGTAGGTCTGGATAACGGAGAGGTTATTGGGATCCAAGCATCGGATTTCCTTAACGAACATAAGGATGATCGTAAATTTGCAGAGCCAAAAATTAAGCTGAAGGATGCGCGAGCGCAGCTAAATCCTGACTTTAAAGTATCCTTTACGCGTAAAGCGTTAATTAAAAATGAGTATAATGAAGAAGTGCTCTGCTATCAATTTGGTGGAAAAATAAACGATACGATGTACCGTATATACATTAATACAGAGACAGGTGTTGAAGAAGCAGTGGAAGAAATCCCTGCTCCAACCGCAGGTTCTAAAATGTAGATGGAAAGCTTCTCCTTTGGGGAAGCTTTTTTTTGCATTTTTCTGAATGTAATTCCAAGAACGCATGGTATAATATTCCTGTTATAATTCATGAATGTGCGACTATAGACAGGGAGTGAATGAGGTTTGTATCCGAAAGTAAATGATGTGTTGTTCATCCAGTTACCCTCAGAAGGTGAGAAAGAAGCGAATTACGAATACCGTTCAAGAATTGCCGAAACAGATGAAGATGATATTTATATGGAAGTTCCGATTCGAGAGGGTAGCGGACAGCTGAAAAAACTTCATATGGGTGATGAGCTGTCGGTTTACTTTCTAACAGAAGGTGGAGTAAAGCATTACTTCAATACATACGTGACTGGTTTCAAAGAAGATGTAATAAGAATGGTGAAGTTTCGTAAGCCGACTGCAGAAGAAATTTTTCAAGTGCAGCGGCGTAATTTTTTAAGAGTCCAGTCCGAGTTAGAACTGGCTGTTAAGTTCAAACATGATTTTACCCGGTTTTTAACCTATACCGATGATGTAGGCGGAGGAGGCATTTCTTTTGTAGGGAATTCCAAACATGAAGTTAAGGAAGGGCAGATCCTTTCTTGTTGGCTGTTGCTTCCTTATAAGAACGGAGAGCTCGAACATGTTCCTTTTGAGGGCATCGTGGTACGGAGCATTACCCTCGAAAGTGGCCGGCAGAAAGCCATGCTTGAATTTACACAAATCTCTGACATGGAACGTCAAAAAATAATAAAGTACTGTTTTGAGCGTCAACTTGATTTTAGAGGTAGATAAATAAATTCATAACGATATATTCATGGAGTGAATGAATCATTATTTCTCAGGGCACAATGAACAAAATTGTTCTGCAGGAGAGATGGGAATGAAGCAGCCTGGTGATGAAGTCCGCAGATATGAAGCTTTATTTATCAAATTCAGTACGCAGGTTGAACGTAAGTTAAAGACACTGCTGCTATGTCTTCTTCTGTTACTGATCGTTTTTCAAATTTTGCTGCATAACAGATTCACAGCACCCTATATGTCAGCAGTGTTTCGGCTTGAGGGAACCCCCTTGCCTGCTTCTTTCCAACTACCCAATATGCTTAATAAAGAGTGACCATTTTTGCATCACTGTTGGTTGTGTGGTATAATTTTCTCGTCGCAGGCAATGCCTGCTTTTTTCTTGAGGCTTAAGTTTGAGGAGGAATGCCCCGTTGACAAGCCAGAATACAGCAGAGAACGGGAAACTGAACGTGGCTATTGACGGTCCCGCAGGAGCTGGGAAAAGTACCGTTGCTAGACGCGTGGCGAGCAAACTGTCTTATGTGTACGTGGATACAGGCGCTATGTATCGTGCTGTAACCTATTATATGCTTCGCCATGAGATTAAACCAGAAGAGGTAGATACCGTACTTGCACACGTTAGAAAACTGGATATTGAACTTATACCAGCGGAAGGCGGGCAGAAGGTATTCCTTAATGGGGAAGAAGTATCAGGGCCGATCCGTTCGAGAGAAGTTACTGGAGTTGTATCCTTATATTCGCAAATCGAAGATTTGCGTCATCACCTTGTTGAGATGCAGAGAAAAATGGCACTTCGCAAGGGCGTTGTTATGGATGGAAGGGACATCGGAACGACGGTTTTACCCGATGCAGAAGTGAAAATTTTTATGACCGCAAGCGTTAGGGAACGTGCACTTCGTAGGTTCAAGGAACTCGATAAGATGGAAGAGGTAACACTGGACCAGCTCGAAAGAGAGATTGCGGCTCGGGACAAGCTGGATCAGGAACGTGAAGTTTCGCCGCTGCGTCAAGCAGAAGATGCCTTCGTTCTTGATACCACATTAATGAGTATTGATGAGGTTGTTGAACACATTGTAACGCGCTGTATGGAAGTCAGGGGAGAGGTTGGATTATGATTTATTCAATTGGTCGGTTTCTGTTAAACGTAATTTACACTGTTCTATTTCGTTTAGAGGCCACCGGGAGAGAGAATATTCCCCGCGAAGGCGGCGTGGTATTGTGTTGTAATCACATTAGTAACTTTGACCCGCCAACTCTTGGAATTAAGATTCACCGCAAGATCCGATTTATGGCAAAAAGTGAATTGTTTGAAGTTCCGGTGCTCGGTCCAATCTTAAAAGAACTTGGAGCATTCCCTGTGAAACGGGGCGGTGTGAGTAAGGATTCCATTAAAACAGCGCTTAACATCCTTCGGGGTGGAGAAGTCTTGGGGATTTTCCCGCAAGGAAGTCGTCATAATGATGGTGGTATGGGAAAAAAGGGAGCTGCTAGTTTCGCACTGCGAAGCGGAGCTGCTGTAGTACCTGCTGCTGTAATCGGTGAATACAAACCTTTCAGAAAAATGAAAATTGTTTACGGTGAACCCGTTGATCTAGATGAGTTCAGAGATGATCCTACAGGAGAGTCACTTGAACGGGCAACGGAAAAAATTATGTCTAAAATTGATGAAATGGCTAAGACTGGTGTACCATCGAAGCCATAAAGCCAATGAATGACACATCATATTTTATGGTAAGCTAAGCATTACCAGGTTATGTTTTGAACTCTGCTACGGCAGGTTTAAATAAATGGGGTTTTTGAATTGAGGAGGGTATTGATTATGTCGGAAGAAACTAAAAATCAAGAAGTAACAGAAGCAGCAACCCAAGATGAATTGGATTCATTCGTATCATTAAAAAAAGGCGATACTGTAAAAGGAACCATTGTCAAATTGGAAGATAACCAAGCTTATGTAAGTATTGGATATAAATATGACGGTGTGATTCCAGTTCGCGAACTTTCCTCTGTA
Organism: Paenibacillus sp. An7; assembly: GCF_009870785.1. GTDB lineage: Bacteria > Bacillota > Bacilli > Paenibacillales > Paenibacillaceae > Paenibacillus. Next base: position 64,896 of record NZ_WTWX01000005.1, on the reverse strand, counting down.
CAAGTGGATAATATCAGCGAAGCAGTAGAAGTTGGCCAAGAAGTGGAATGCAAAGTAGTTAGCATCGATGACGAGAAAGAAAAACTCGTTCTTTCCAAACGTGCAATCGACAGCGAAAATGCTTGGGAAGATCTTGCTAAAAAGCAAGAGTCTGGTGAAGTATTTGAAGTTGTTGTATCCGATGTCGTTAAAGGCGGCGTAGTTGCTGACGTTGGCGTACGCGGATTCATCCCTGCTTCTATGGTTGAGCGTCATTTTGTGGAAGATTTCAGTGATTACAAAGGAAAAACACTTCGCGTTGTTGTAAAAGAACTTGATCGTGAAGCTAACAAAGTAATCCTTTCCCAAAAAGATGTTCTGGATGCAGAACACGAAGTTAACAAACAAAAAGTGATTGCTGAACTTACAGAAGGACAACAAATTGAAGGTACTGTACAGCGCCTGACTCAATTTGGAGCTTTCGTAGATGTAGGCGGCGTTGACGGTCTTGTTCACGTTTCCGAGATTGCTTGGAGCCATGTGGATAAACCATCTGATGTTCTTTCCGAAGGCGAAAAAGTGAATGTTAAAGTACTGAAAGTTGATCCTGAAAAAGGAAAAATCAGCCTTAGTATTAAAGCAGCACAACCAGGTCCTTGGGAAACGGCTGCAGATCAGTTCAAAACAGGCGATATCGTAACAGGTACTGTAAAACGTCTAGTTCAGTTTGGTGCTTTCGTAGAAATCGCACCAGGTGTAGAAGGTCTGGTTCACATTTCCCAGATTTCTCACAAACACATCGGTACTCCGCATGAAGTACTGAAAGAAGGACAAGAAGTTCAAGTGAAAGTTCTTGAACTGAACCCTGCTGAGCAACGTGCAAGCCTGAGCATCAAAGAAACAGAAGAAGCTCCTGCTGATGCAGCGCCGCGTGCTGAAAAATCCAGAAAATCAAATGCTCCACGTGAAGTGGTTAACAACCCTAACGTTTCTTTGAGCAACGAAGGACTCAGCGTTACACTGGGCGACCTTTTCGGTGATAAATTAAGTAAATTTAAATAATGAAGTCGCGTTAAGCTTATCTTCATACAGGCAACACAAACAGGTTGCTAATCACGATTGGCGGATCCTTCGGGGTTCGCCGATTGTTGTTAGAACCTGTTTTTTGGATAAGGAAAGCATTAGCTTAATTATCTTTTTTTTGCTATGATGAAGCGTAAGAAGTGACAGGAGGAGTGTATTTTATGGCAAGACCCGTTGTGGCTATAGTCGGACGTCCGAATGTAGGAAAATCAACAATTTTTAACCGGATCATCGGCGATCGGTTGGCCATTGTGGAAGATAAACCAGGAATTACGCGTGACCGTTTGTATGGTGTGGCGGAATGGAACGGCAAACCTTTCAGTATTATTGATACGGGAGGAATCGAAATTGATGGTGAAGATATCATTTTGAGATCCATCCGTATGCAAGCAGAACTCGCTATTGAAGAAGCTGATGTCATCGTATTTATGTGTGATGCGAAGACAGGCGTTACGCAAGCTGATGAAGAAGTGGCTCAAATACTGTATCGATCCGGTAAACCGATCATCGTTGCAGTTAATAAAGTAGACAATATGGGTCGAAGCGACCTCATTTATGAATTCTATTCTTTTGGTTTTGGTGATCCGATTGGTATCTCCGGAAGTCATGGTACGGGTATTGGTGACTTGCTTGATGCGATTGCTAGTAACCTCCCTGAGCTCGAGGAAGATGGGTATGATGAGGATGTAATAAGAGTTGCTCTCATCGGACGACCAAATGTAGGGAAATCATCGCTAGTCAATGCAATCCTTGGGGAAGAACGCGTTATCGTAAGTGATATAGCCGGAACAACAAGGGATGCGATTGATACTCCATTCGAAAAAGATGGCCAGCGTTATGTTCTTATTGACACGGCAGGTATGAGAAAACGCGGCAAGGTATATGAAACTACCGAGAAATACAGCGTAATGCGTGCAATGCGTGCGATTGAACGTGCTGATGTTGTACTGATTGTGATTAATGGCGAAGAGGGAATCATTGATCAGGACAAGCATATTGCTGGTTATGCTTATGAAGCAGGTAAAGCTTCTTTATTCGTCGTGAACAAATGGGATGTTGTAGATAAAGACGACAAAACCATGCGTGAATTTGAAAAGAACATTCGGGATCATTTCTTGTTCATGACCTATGCACCGATCGTATTCCTATCTGCAAAAACTAAACAACGCTTACAAAAATTGCTTCCTGTAGTACAACATGTATCACAGCAACATGTCATGCGTGTTCAGACTCATTTACTTAACGATGTAGTATCTGATGCAGTGGCGATTAACCCGCCGCCAACAGACAAAGGAAGACGACTGCGCATTAATTATGTAACACAAGTAGCAGTGAAGCCTCCTACCATTGTTGTTTTTGTAAATGATCCGGAACTGATGCACTTCTCTTACGAGCGTTATCTTGAGAATAAAATACGTGCTGCTTTCAATTTTGAAGGTACACCTATTCGTATATTTACTCGGCGTAAGTCCGACGAAGGTTAGGGGAGAAACAATGTGATTTATGCTATCATGGCTATAATCATCAGCTATCTTCTAGGTTCCGTAAGCTTTAGCTTTTTGCTTGGTAAACTAACAAAAGGCATAGATATACGGGATCATGGAAGCGGCAATGCAGGTGCAACGAATACGTTACGTGTTCTTGGAAAAGGACCGGCTATTCTTGTGCTTGTACTTGACGTTGCAAAAGGGATCGCAGCGGTATGGATCGGCAGATGGCTTGGCGGTGATTCACAGTGGGTTCCAGCGCTGTGCGGAGTCGCTGCTATTGTTGGTCATAACTGGCCCGTATTTTTCCGTTTTCGTGGAGGGAAAGGGATTGCAACCGCCATTGGCGTGCTTGCAACCCTTTGTTTGTTACCCGCTTTATATGCAGGAATTATAGCGATTATGTGTATTGTAATTACTAGATACGTATCCTTAGGTTCTTTAATTTTCGTATTTCTAACACCAGTGTTCTTATTTATCCTTCTTTATCCATGGCCGATATTTTGGTGTAGTCTCGTGATTTGTATACTAGCCTTCTGGAGGCATCGGACGAATATCAGAAAACTGATACGCGGGGAAGAAAGTAAGCTGGGATCTCGTTCATCAAAAGGGGGTAAACGGGTTGTCTAACAAAGTAACGTTACTGGTAGCTGGAAGCTGGGGAACTGCACTGGCAAGTGTTCTTGCAGACAATGGCCATGATGTATACATGTGGACACGAAGTAACGAGCAAGCTGCTGAGATCAACGAGCAGCATATGAATGCTCGGTACTTACCCGGCATTATTTTATCTGAACGGATTAGGGCTACAAATGATATGGAAGAAGCGGTAGAAGGCAGTCAGGCTATTATTATTGTAGCTCCTTCTTCAGCGATGCGTTCCGTAGTACAACAGCTGCAGCCTTTTTACAAAAAAGACACACTGATTGTACATGCAACGAAAGGCTTTGAAACGGCAACTTTAAAGAGAATGTCTGTCGTCATTTCGGAGGAACTCGGCTGTCCTGAGGGAGATATTGTTGTGCTTTCAGGTCCGAGTCATGCGGAAGAAGTTGTTCAGAAAAAACCGACCACAACTGTGGTGGCGTCCTTAAATGATGAGCTTGCTAATCGTGCTCGAGATTTGTTCATGAATGTGAACTTTCGAGTATACACCAATCGAGATTTGCTTGGTGTTGAACTAGCAGGTGCGTTTAAGAATATCATTGCTTTAGGTGCAGGAATGTCAGACGGTCTTGGATTTGGCGATAATGCCAAAGCAGCGATCATAACCCGCGGCCTTGCGGAAATTGCTCGCATAGGTGTAGAGATGGGTGCTAACCCGCTTACTTTTTCGGGACTCGCTGGCGTAGGGGATTTAGTCGTGACCGCAACAAGCAAGCATAGCCGTAACTGGCGTGCTGGATATTCGCTCGGACAAGGCAAACCGCTGCAAGAAGTACTAGATGCCATGGGCATGGTTGTGGAAGGAATTCGTACTACAGAAGCAGCTCATGCGATATCACAAAAGTATAATGTCCAAATGCCGATCGCTGATCAGCTCTATAAAGTGCTCTTCACAGGCAAAGACAGCCGTACTGCGGTAGAAGCGCTGATGGGCCGCGATCCGAAGACAGAGATGGAAGTCATGAGACTCGAAACATGGGAGCAGTGGCACACTTAGGCTTCTGGGTTCTTTTCTCATTTCTCCATTATCCTTCACCCTTCGATAAGACAGCTCATATAATATGTTGAGTTTTTGTCTTGAGGAGGGGAATAAATGGCAGACAATATTTCTAAAGATGCTTTAAATGCAATTAATAAAAAGACAGGGAAGAAAATCACGGAGGGCGCAGTGAAAAAGCTCGCTAGTACGGTGAAACCTTCTACTTTACAAAATGAGGATCAGCTGAGAACGCTGATCAAACAAGTATCTGCAATGGCAAAAATACCTGTTAGTGAAGAAACGATTCAGGAAATTGTCAATGCGATCAAGAAAAGCGGTATGAGTCCGAGTAACATGGAAGCGATTATGAAGATGATGATGAAAAAGAAATAATAGATCCAGTTAAGAAAGAGATATTTACCTCTTTCTTACTACGAAGAACAAAGTTGGGCTCCTGCCTGTTATCTTTGTTCTTTTTCTTTTTACAAGGAGGAATGGTTAAGATTTCATGTTATAATCACCTTATCTGAAAAAAGATGGGTAATACATTGTTTTCTGGGATCAATAGATGTATTGGAGGATGAAACATGGATGCAATGGACAAGATGTGGCTTTCGATTATTGCTGTTCTAATTATGGGATTGTCTGTCTTCTTGATTACTTTTGCACGTGCGAAGACAAAGGGTATAATAAAAGGAGTTTTATCTTTTCTTGCTTTTATAATTATGCTGCTCGGACTTCTTAGTGGTCTGGTTTCCATTATGTAATTATAACAAGGAAGACTGAATTCATTAAACGATTGGAGTCATGATAAGTGCTTGATACAGCTTTAAACGTCTTAGGTAAGACTTGGAACCCGAAGCGATACAACTGGCTGTTAGGAGGAAGCTGCAGCCTTCTGCTGCAGGGAGTAGAACTAGCAGACCCGCCGAATGATATTGATGTATATGCTGATTTTGAAACCGCGAGACCCTTACATAAAGAGATAAGTTCCTATTCAGTTGATGAGCAGCGTCTTGATCGCAGCGGTACCTATACTTCTTTGCTCAGTCATTATCAGATCGGTGAAGCATCTATAGAATTATCCGGAGGCTTTGAAATTTGTACATCGGACTCCCTTTATCGAACAGATATTGCTTTTTTGATACCTTATGCAAAGAAATTTAATATTCCCGGTGCGCAGCATTCCATATCTATGACACCGCTAAGTCATGAGCTCATGTTTAACATCCTTCGTGAGCGGGCAGATCGATATGAGCTTATAGCAAAGAAAATGAAAGAAAATATAGACGTTCATATCCCTTTATTAAAAGATCTAATTCGCCGTAATGTGTGGTCATCAGCACATCTCAAACAGTTGGAGGATGCACTGGGGATAGATGGAGATTTATTACGTGAACAAGGTCTGCTCTGATACAGCTATACTGAGCACGGACAAGCAGGGGGTAAGTGATGAAGGTAACCTTTTTACCAAGTGGCAAACAGGTTGAAGTGAAGCAGGGAGTTACTTTACTTCAAGCAAGTCGTTTAGCAGGGATAACGATCCCTACAAGGTGCGGAGGCAAGGCTGGATGTATGATGTGCAAAGTGGACGTTCCCGAAGGAGAAGAAGGTCATCTGAGTAAACCAGGAAGAGCTGAACGTAACAAGCTCGGCGCATGGATCGATCATGGGACACGTTTAGCTTGTCAGGCTGCTATTCAGGACTCGGTTACCGTTCAAGTACCTGAAGATAAGCTGAAAGCAGCGATCCGCAAACAGCTCGAAAGACAAGCAGAAGAAGATAAACTATGGTAAGGTTCCGAAAAAAAGATAGCTAGATTCTAATAAAGGACGGGCTTAATTTATGAGGGAAGTATACAGAATCATAAGAAAACAGCATGTTTTCCTATGTGCTGTTATAACTGCGCTCATGTTGTTGCTGTCGGGCTGTATGCAATCTTCAGGGGGCAGTAACAAAGAAGCGTGGGCCACAAATTATGACGGGAGTGTCTCGAGGGTACAGAATGCCATAGATGCCTTTCAGGACTCGAAGGGTGTTTTGCCGATTATTACGGCAGGGGCTGAAGTCCGTATATACGAGAAATTCCGAGTTGATATGAGCAAGCTTGAACGAGAAGGTTATATTGACGATATTCCAAAGACGGCCTTTGAGAAAGGCGGAAGTGCGTATTTCCTCGTTCAAAATGAAGAAGTTGATCCGGTTGTTAAAGTAATGGATCTTATAACTGTTCAAAAAGTAACTCTAGTTCAGCGTCTAGTTGATTCTTATTATGCCGCCCATGGAACCTGGCCAGTGAAGGAAGAGATATATCCAAACATTCATCTAGTGGACATAGAAGCCATTCAAAATTCGGGAAACCGGGTTGAAGATTTGGCAAGTGTATATTCTGGTGAAATACTTCCTTACATCATAGACCCTGAAGGAACAGTGTATGCAGATTATGCTTTTGACATTATGCAGCTTATTGATCGAAAAAAAATCAATCCGAAAAGCTCGGAAGACATAAGGAAATACCTTACGGAAGAATCTCATTTTGTGCCTGTAAAATCACTCCCTTATACATGGGATGGCGGTCAGCCTATTGCTGTTCCGTCCCTTCCATAATTATGGTCTAGCATGAACGACGTCCATTACACCGTCCCACTAAGGGACGGTGTTTTTATATATTAAAGTGCCATTCGTCATAATTGATAGCTAGCATTCATATATTTAGCGTGGATGGTCTTCGGGAGATCGTGAATCTTCTTAAAAAGAGAGTGCTTCAAGAATAACCAACCAAAAAAAATAGAAAAGACGTCATACTGCAAAGGTCCTGTACATACTATGATACTAGTCCAAAAGCATGTACGAGTTACGCCGCTCATCTTTCTTTCATCAGAATGTGATATGTCGGCGGCGGACGACTTCCGGGCAATCGTTATAACTGCTCTACCGTTGCAGGGATTAACGTCTTCTGATTGAAAACGAAGCGGATGCTCTTTAGCATTTTTCCTTCGGAGTATGTTTAGGAGGGGATTTCACTTGGAAAAAGTAGACATTTTCAAAGACATTGCTGAGCGAACCGGTGGAGACATTTATCTCGGAGTAGTCGGTGCAGTTCGCACAGGGAAATCAACATTCATCAAACGATTTATGGAAACCATTGTTTTACCTAACATTACTAGCGATGCAGACAGAGTAAGGGCGATTGATGAACTTCCGCAAAGTGCAGCTGGAAAAACAATAATGACTACTGAACCTAAATTTGTACCTAACAGTGCCGTACAGATTAAAGTAGCAGATGGCCTTGATGTTAATGTCCGTCTTGTGGATTGTGTAGGATATGCGGTAGAGGGAGCCAAAGGATATGAAGATGAAAACGGCCCTCGCATGATTTCTACACCATGGTTTGAAGAACCCATTCCTTTTCAGGAAGCAGCAGAGATTGGGACACGAAAGGTCATTCAGGAACATTCTACACTTGGTGTCGTGGTCACAACCGATGGCACGATTGCGGAGATTGCACGTGAATCCTATGTGGAATCCGAAGAAAGAGTCATCGCTGAACTGAAAGAAGTAGGTAAACCTTTTGTTCTCATCATAAACTCAACGAAGCCTAAGGGCGAAGAAGCCTTACAACTTCGTGCTGAACTTGCCGAAAAATATGATGTCCCTGTTATGACATTAAGTGCTGCAACGATGACAGAAGAGGATGTTACTGGTGTGCTTCGAGAAGTACTGTATGAATTCCCGGTTCACGAGGTGAATGTAAATTTACCAAGCTGGGTTATGGTACTGAATGAAAATCACTGGCTGCGTGCAAGTTATGAAAACTCCGTTCGGGATACAGTAAAGGATATTCGCAGACTAAGAGATGTGGATCACGTAGTATCTCAGTTTATGGAATATGAATTTATTGACCGGGCAGGACTCAGCGGAATGAATATGGGGCAAGGGGTTGCAGAGATCGATCTCTATGCGCCAGATGAGCTCTATGATCAGATTCTATATGAGGTAGTGGGAATTGAAATTAGAGGTAAGGATCACCTCTTGCAACTGATGCAGGACTTCTCCCACGCCAAAAAAGAGTACGACCGTTTCGCAGAAGCACTGGAGATGGTCAAAACAACGGGGTACGGAATTGCTGCTCCATCGCTTGCTGAGATGGCTTTGGATGAACCCGAACTTATCCGTCAAGGAACTAGATTTGGGGTTAGGCTGAAAGCAACAGCACCATCGATCCACATGATCCGTGTCGATGTAGAGTCTGAATTTGCACCGATCATTGGTACCGAGAAACAGAGTGAGGAATTAGTCCGATATCTCATGCAGGATTTCGAAAATGATCCAATTAAGGTTTGGGATTCAGATATGTTTGGTCGTTCCCTGCATTCTATTGTAAGGGAAGGAATTCAAGGTAAAATTGCCATGATGCCGGATAATGCAAGATATAAACTCCAAGAGACGCTCGGACGGATTATTAACGAAGGTTCGGGCGGACTGATAGCAATCATATTATAATTCATGGCCTGGCCCATAGATTTGCCACCAAAATAACCGTAGGGGTTTCTCCCTTTCGGTTATTTTGTGTATCTTCGTTCTCTGTCAAAATAGGGGAAATAATCAATTAGTCGTATGTCTTTTTATCAATTTTGTCCCGAGAACAGTGATTCTACTTGAAATTGTGTTCTGACTGTATTACTATAAACCTTGTTCCGCTTGAGGGATAGAGATTCACTTGAAGTAACAATATGAACCTAGTCTCATGCGGAGAAAGTATGAACCTATGAACAATATTACTTGGGAATAGGTATATCTTATGTATATTTTGTGAAGAAACGGGAACAAAGTATAACACTTAGATAATAATATCAGGAGGTGAATTGACTTGAATAAATCGGATCTGATCACACAAGTAGCTGAATCTACTGAACTTGCTAAGAAAGATGTAACGAAAGCGGTTGATGCCGTATTCGAAGCTATTTCTGAAGCATTGCAAAAAGGTGACAAAGTACAACTCGTTGGTTTTGGTAACTTTGAAGTACGCGAGCGTTCTGCACGTAAAGGACGTAACCCGCAAACAGGTGAGGAAATCGAAATTCCAGCGAGCAAAATTCCTGCTTTTAAACCAGGTAAAGCGCTCAAAGACGGAATCAAATAAGATTTCTACATACTTTTATGTAATCGAAAAGTCCGTGAATTCGTTCACGGCTTTTTTCTTTTTAGCAGGAAGGGGTGAAGTTCATGGAAGGTCCAATCAACAACGGGGATTATATCGTAATCAAGGCAAAAGAGAACGGTGTTCATGTCATTGGTTTGACACGAGGTCATGATACCCGGTTCCACCATACGGAGAAGCTTGATAAGGGTGAGGTTCTCATCGCACAATTTACAGATCATACCTCTGCTATTAAAATTCGCGGCAAAGCAGAAGTCATGACAAAACATGGTGTTATTGAATCAGATCAATAAAAAGAGCGGGAAATTAGAAACCGTCTTTTCATTTCAAAAGCAGGCATAGCCTGTTTTTTTCGTTGTACAATAGAGTATGGGCCTTCTGCTTGATGCTTACACTAAGAAGGACAGGAGGTCTATCTATTGAAGAAGCGAAGAATATTATCCCTTGTTCTCGTCATGTCTCTTGGAGCGGCAGTACTTTTGTCAACGTTTGTTACGGGACAAAGTAAAATGTGGGTAGCAGAAGAATCGAAAGAAGTGCTTTCGGCAAATGAACAATTAACACTAACGGATAAAAATTTGGTTGACGCTCTGCATGATCTTTCTTTGAATACACCGATCAGTAAAGTGAAATGGAGTAAAAATGTGCTGACCTTAGATCTCAAAGTGACAAGGAACTCCATCATACCTTCCGAAATTTATATAGATATTGCGAGTATCGCGTCCTTTTCGATGGAACGAACGAATAACGTAAATCAGCTTATGCTTCGCGTGCTTGCGGAAGATGAATGGGCAGGGAAGAGGCATTTACTTCTCTCTGCAGATATAAAACGCACGGAATGGGACAGAGAAACATGGATGAAATTAAGGGAATGGAAAAATTCGGTGTTACCTGACGAACTGATCCAAAGGTTCCATATGACAGAGACAAATCTATGGCGTGAGCAGTTTATTTCCTCTGAAAACGGTTATTGATGCCCTGTGCGGGTATAAGAAACATATGTTATAATAGATAAGATTGTGACGAAGATGATTGATTACTTTTGAATGAACGCTCGGAGGATTTATAATGATTTCATACCGCGTAGCAAATCTTGCAAAAAAATATACGGATTACGATATGATACAGCGGCATACGGAATTGCCGACGTTTCCTAATGGCCGTGTACAATTGCTTTACACGTTTTTGAACCAAGGGCAGAGATACTCAGTTGAGGACAGCGAACTCTTTTCCTTAGTTACAGCACTTGTACAGATGGGACTAGATACGCATGAAATGATTGATGTTCAGGAAGAAGATCTTGGAGAGCAGGATATGCGTTCTCGTCAGCTGAAAGTGCTCGGAGGCGATTTTTTTAGTTCGCGGTTTTATCAATTGCTGGCCCAGTCCGGTCATATATCGGTTATTGCTTCGCTCAGTGATGGGATCTGCCGATTAAATGAACGGAAGATGAGCCTTTATGACCGTATGAAGAAACACAAGGTTTCCTCTGAAGAATATGTACAAGAATCGGTACAGCTGAAGAAGCAGCTGTTTCTTTCTTTTCAAAACATGATTGCGGAGCAACAAGCAGGGCTTTATGACCAGTTTCTAACCTCAGTTAGTCTTCTGGATCTGCTTGTTGAAGAACGGGAAGCTGCAAGCGATGTGGAACGTTCAAAATCGAGATTTGCTTATTTACATGTTTATGAGAATGAAAGTTCAGATGTACGCTCTGCCTTGGCAAAAGGGAAGGTTACTCCTTCCGAATGGAATGAACTGATTAATAAGCATAAAACAATTGAAGTGCTGACGAAGAAGATAGACCAGTCCGTTCTTTCGGTTCAAGGTTTATTAGAGAGTCAAGTGCAAGATCATGTGCTTAGTGAAGAACTCAAGACCCTCATAGAACCCTATTTCATACATAGGGCAAGTGCATAAGTTTATGGTTTGATGAAAAGTGGATAAAGGTGGTATTTATACATGCAGCATGGGGGGGGCAAGCCGAAGGAACAGTACGTCCATTCGGTTTTTCAGAGTATTGCTGGTAAGTATGATGTAATGAACGACACGCTTAGCTTTAGAAGGCATAAGGCCTGGCGTAAATTCACAATGAAAAAAATGAATGTACAGCCTGGACAAACGGCACTAGATGTATGCTGTGGTACTTGTGACTGGACGCTCGCACTTGCAGAGGCAAGTGAAACGGGTCACATCGAAGGACTTGATTTTAGCAGCAATATGCTGGAAGTAGGTCAGCATAAAGTTGAAAAGCTTGGCCGCAAGCAGCAGATTACGCTCATTCAGGGAAATGCGATGAGTTTGCCTTATGAAGATAACAGCTTTGATTACGTAACGATCGGCTTTGGTCTTCGTAATGTGCCGGATATCAAACAAGTATTAAACGAAATGAAGCGGGTAGTAAAACCAGGAGGGAAGGTCGTCTGTCTGGAACTCTCTAAACCTACCTGGCAGCCGTTCAAAGGTTTGTATTATTTTTATTTTAGAAATATGCTTCCTTTCATTGCCAAGCTGTTAGCAAAGCGTTACGAACAGTACAAATGGTTACCTGACTCCCTTATGATGTTTCCTGGAAGAGCGGAACTCGAACAGATTTTCAAAGAGACCGGCTTACAAAACGTCACTTCCTTTGCCTTGACGGGCGGAATAGCAGCATTACATATCGGGACCAAGGAGAGTCAGCATGTTTAAGAAAATGGGTATATTTCTAGAAATGATTAAAATTGAGCATACGCTGTTTGCGTTGCCATTTGCATTTATGGGTGCTGTGCTGGGATCGACAGAAATAACGGGCCATTTACCAAGTTGGGCTCAGATTGGCTGGGTACTGCTCGCTATGATTGGTGCACGAAGCGCTGCCTTTGGACTCAACCGAATGATAGACCGCGTGATTGATGCCAAGAACCCTAGAACGGCTGGACGAGCCATTCCAGCAGGACTTCTCAAAATCAGTGAAGTTGTTGTTTTTGTAATTATCTCTTTTATTTTATTATTCTGGGCGGCATCACAGCTTAATCCGCTCTCGGTAAAACTTCTTCCAATTGCTGTATTCATGCTTGTTATTTATTCTTATACCAAACGATTTACCTGGGCTTGCCATATCGTATTAGGTTTAACGATTGCCCTCGCTCCGCTTGGCGGATGGGTCGCAGTGACAGGGGAAATTAACCTGAGCAGTCTTGTACTGTATGTTGCGGCTGCTTTTTGGACAGCTGGTTTTGATATTATTTATGCGTGCCAGGATATTGAATTTGATAGAGAAGAAGGCGTGTACTCCATTCCTTCGCGTTTTGGTATTGCTGGAGCATTGACTATTGCAAAAGTATTTCACCTCATTACTGCGGCTGGCTTTATTGCCTTACTCTTTATTACAGGCCTCAGCTGGATCTATGCAGTAGGAATTTTGATTTCTTGTGCGCTGCTTATTTATGAGCATTACATTGTGACGCCGAGTGATCTAAGTCGTTTACAGACGGCTTTCTTTACTCTGAACAGTGTAGTCAGCATCGTAATCTTTGTCTTTACTTTGATTGATGTGGTGGTGTTTTAACTTGACAGCAAACCGGTTGAAAAGACTTGCCGTTGGTATTACAGGGGCAAGCGGCAGTATATACGGAATACGACTGATTGAAACTTTACTTGATCAGGCCTATGAAGTACACCTTGTCGTATCAAATGCAGGCTGGCGTGTCATAAAAGAAGAACTAGGCTGGAACGTTACGGACCGGGAAGGGATTTTGAACGAGAAGTTCGGGAGCCGTCCCGGTTCTCTTGTTTATCATCCCGTAAACGACATCGGGGCTTCGATCGCAAGCGGGTCCTTTTTAATGGACGGGATGATTATCATGCCATGTTCCATGGGGACTTTATCAGCCATAGCTCATGGAGCCTCCGATAATCTGATGGCTCGGGCGGCAGATGTGATGATGAAAGAGGGACGTTCCTTAGTTTTGGTTCCGAGAGAGACGCCGCTTCATGCGATACATCTCGAAAATATGTTGAAGCTGTCACGCCTTGGAGTCAAAATGATTCCTGCGATGCCGGCCTTTTATTACCATCCCAAAACGATGGATGATTTAATTAATTTTCTTGTTGGTAAAGTACTTGATACTCTTCATATTGAGCATGATCTGTTTACGAGATGGGGGGAGACAACATGAATACTCATAGTAAAACCGTTCTCGGTAAGATTAGTTATACCAATGCTTGGCCTATCTTTCATTATTTCGATCCGAGGAAACTTACCCACCCGGTCGAGATGGTTACAGAAGTCCCCGCTGTACTGAATCAAAGAATACACGACGGTGCACTTGATCTGAGTGCAATGTCTTCTTTTGCTTATGGAATGGAATCAAAACGCCTGATGGTTTTACCAGATATATCAGTTAGTAGTAAGGGCGAAGTGAAATCAATTCTGCTTTTCAGTAAAAAGAAGATCGAAGATCTGGGGGGCGGAACAATCGCTCTGACGAATACGTCAGCTACTTCTGTGAATTTATTGAAAATACTAATGACAAAGTTCTATAAATTGAACCCAGCGTATATTACGCAAGAACCGGATCTGCCTTCTATGATGGAACATGCAGATGCAGCTCTATTGATCGGCGATTCTGCGATACAGGCATCTTGGACAAATCACGGCTATTATGTGTATGATCTGGGTGAGAGATGGCACGATTTCACAAACCAAAGTATGACTTTTGCGGTATGGGCTGTTTCATCCGATTATGCCAAATGTCATAGTGAAGTAATTCATGAGATCACAGATGCTTTTATATCAAGTAAAGAAAAGATTATGCAAGACCTTACTCCGGTTATAGATGAAGCGATACAAAAAAACGGAGGAACAAAATCTTATTGGTATGATTATTTTACGAATTTATGTTACGATTTTGGTGAAAATGAGTTGCAGGGACTGCAACTGTATTTCCGTTATGCACATGAGCTCGGTCTCATGGAGCATGAGGTCCGGCTGGATCTCTGGAATGAGAATAAGCTGATACGGGTGACGGAATGAAACTACTGGATATATTGACTGAACTTAAAAAAGATATGAAGTACATTGAGAAAGAATTGTATAAAAGTGTGGAAACGGATCAGAAGCTGCTCGCTGAGACTTCCTTACACTTGCTGAAAGCAGGCGGTAAAAGGCTGCGTCCCGTCTTTGTTTTGCTGGGCGGTAAATTTGGAACCTATGATATTGAAGTGCTGAAACATATCGCTGTTCCGTTAGAACTCATTCACTCTTCTTCTCTTGTTCATGATGATGTGATTGATAACGCGAAGACACGCCGCGGACAACTCACAGTGAAATCCAAATGGGATAACCGGATTGCTATGTACACAGGAGATTATATTTATGCCAGAGCAATGCTCATGATTACGGAACTCCCTAATCCGTTGATTCATCAGACCATGGCAAAAGCGATGGTTCAGATGACTATTGGTGAAATGGAACAAATCCGGGATTTCTTCAATACGGATCAGAGCATTCGGAATTACTTACTTCGTATCCGCCGGAAGACGGCTCTGCTGATTGCGATCAGTTGCCAGCTAGGAGCCGTGGCTGCGGGAGCTTCCAGTGACATTTGTAGACGCTTATACAGCTACGGATACAATGTGGGAATGGCTTTCCAAATTCAGGATGACCTGCTGGACCTTAGAGGAACAGAGAAGCAGCTTGGTAAACCGCCGGGAAGTGATATGCTTCAAGGCAATATTACAATCCCTGTCATTTATGCGTTACAGGATGAGGAGATTAGACCCGATTTGTTGCAGCTGATCGCTAACATTCGTGATCAGAATGATATGGGTAGCGTTCGTGCTGCGGTGGGTATGATTAAAGAGAGTGCGGGAATGACTAAAGCAGAGGAGCTTGCTGACCGATATATGAATAAAGCTCTTGATGCCTTGGATGGACTTCCTGACATCAAGACAAAGAAAAATTTGCGGGATATCGCTCATTTTGTCGTAAAACGTTCATATTAATCAGGCAGGAAGATGTTCTCACGAAGTCGAAAGCTTACGAAAGCAGCGCATTCATAACTAAGCCTGGAGGAGAATACACATGGAACGTACTTTTTTAATGGTGAAACCAGATGGCGTACAACGTGGACTCATTGGACGAATTGTTAGTCGGTTTGAGGATAAGGGGTTTAAACTGGTTGCAGGTAAATTCGTACAGATGACTGACGAGCAAGCAAAACGTCATTATGCGGAACATGAAGGTAAGCCTTTCTTTGATGAGCTCGTGTCTTTCATTACTTCTGGGCCGGTCTTTGCTATGGTATGGGAAGGCGAAGATGTAATTGAACTTGCTCGGGTGATCATGGGGAAAACCAAAGTGAAAGAGGCGCTCCCTGGAACGATTCGCGGAGATTTTGCAGCAGTTACTCCGCATAATCTGATTCATGGTGCTGATTCTCCTGAAAGTGCAGCTCGTGAGCTTGCTAACTTCTTTAATGAGGCTGAACTGGTATCTTACAGTAAAACGGTTGCTGCCTGGACATAAACGAGTGATCTTTCCGTAAGAAGGAAGGAATCAAATGTCATTGCTTGAAAAAGGCTCTGAACAGGATGACTATGTCCTGTTTATTCATAAGATCAAGGCAGCTACGGGAATTGATCTTGCCCAGTACAAAGAAACTCAAATGAAGCGGCGGTTGACTACCCTTAGGTTAAGACACGGGTATGATTCTTTTGCCGCTTTTTTTGAAGGGATGGAACAGAATAAAGCACTTTTTCTAGATTTTCTAGATCGAATGACGATTAATGTGTCTGAATTTTGGAGAAACCGGAATCGGTGGGAAGTACTGCAAAACACGTTGCTTCCTTCCCTTACTTCCCATCTTCCGCTTAAAGTATGGAGTGCCGCTTGTTCTACAGGAGAAGAGCCCTATACAATTGCTATGATCCTTGACATGGCTGGGTTGCTCTCAAACAGTAGAATTATGGCTACTGACATTGATGACGGTGCTTTGGCAAAGGCAAAGCAAGGTACATATTTGGAACGCTCTCTAAAAGAAGTTCCTGAGCAGGCAGTTAAAAAATACTTTATACCTGAAGGAATGCATTATAGAATCGATCCTAAACTTGCGGAAACTGTCCATTTTAGTAAACAAAACTTGCTGATGGACTCCTTTGAGGATGGATTTGATTTGATTGTGTGCCGAAATGTGATGATCTATTTTACAGAAGAAGCGAAGCACGTACTTTATCAAAAATTTGCGAATGCACTTCGTCCTGGCGGTATTTTATTTGTGGGAAGCACAGAACAAATTTTCTCACCGGGAGAGTACGGCCTTGAAGGAGCAGAGACTTTTTTCTATCGCAAAAAATAAATGCATAAAAAACAGCTGGAATGTCTCATACTGAAGCAATCAGATAGGATGGATAGATCTGGAGGCGAAAGTGATGGATAAGCGAGCAGTGATTACTGCCTACCGGCAGGGAACGATTAGCATTTTGGAATGTGCTCAGATTCTTGGACTCGATCCTTCTCAATTGAGACAGGTTCTTGGCAGCATAAAGCCCGATAGTAATCTACAGAACAGTATGAGATCCAAGCAGACCAGTCTGATGGGAAACAAGTAAACTTACGTAATAGAGAACACGCAGATTCGTCCATTTGAATCTGCGTGTTTTTTTATGAATGAGAACATTTCTTGTCAAAGATAACATGCTATACTATAATGATCAAAGATTAAAGATTTTAGCAGTTTAAAGCTTAACAGTATAAAGGGGGAACGTATTATGAGTCTTCGTTATTTAACCGCAGGGGAAACGCACGGACCCCAATTAACCGCAATCGTTGAAGGTCTTCCGAGCAATATGAAGGTGGATTTTGAGGAACTGAATTTCCAGCTCCATCGCCGTCAAAAGGGATATGGCCGAGGCCGTCGTATGCAAATTGAGAAAGATACCGCTGAATTTGTGGGTGGAATTCGTCACGGATATACAACCGGTGCACCAGTAGCGCTCGTTGTTGAAAATAAAGACTGGACACATTGGCGTAATATTATGAACATTGAACCGATCGAAGGCAATGATGAAGAGAAACGCCGGGTACATCGCCCGCGTCCAGGTCATGCAGATTTGAACGGCGGACTTAAATATAATTTGAAAGATCTCCGTAATGTACTAGAACGTTCTAGTGCCAGAGAAACAACGGTACGTGTTGCAGTGGGTGCGCTCGCACGTCAACTACTCTCCGAGTTTGGAATAGAGGTTGCCGGCAGAGTGCTTCGGATTGGGGAGATTGAAGCTCCTTATGAAGATTTGCCGCTAGAAGAACTGCGTGCTCGTACAGAAGCTTCATCGGTTCGCGTTACGGATGAAGCAACAGAGAAGAAGATGGAAGCTTATATTGATCAGATTAAGCAAGAAGGCGATTCAATCGGCGGGATCGTAGAATGTATTGTGGAAGGTGTACCTGTCGGTCTTGGAAGCTACGTTCAATATGACCGGAAGCTTGATGGACGTATTGCTCAAGGGGTTATGTCCATTAACGCATTTAAAGGTGTAGAGATTGGAATTGGATTTGATGCAGGCACGATTCCTGGTTCCCAGGTTCATGATGAAATTCTGTATACGGAAGAGAAAGGATACCACCGTGCTACGAATCGCCTTGGCGGCTTTGAAGGCGGGGTAACGAATGGTATGCCAATAAAAGTACGCGGCGTTATGAAGCCCATTCCGACGCTTTATAAACCGCTGCAAAGTGTAGACATTGATACAAAAGAGCCGTTTACCGCTCAGGTTGAACGTTCGGATGCTTGTGCTGTACCTGCTGCGAGTGTGGTAATGGAGCATGTAGTTGCTTTTGAAGTTGCTAAAGCATTCTTGGAGAAATTCGGCGGGGATTCTATAGAGGAGATCCGGGCCAACCTCGATAACTATAATGCACAATTGGAGCGTTACTAATGATGCGGGAGTTAAAGGTTGACCTCGGCGAACGATCGTATCCAATCTATATTGGCGGTGGACTTCTTGAAGAAGCAGGAGACTATATTCAGAAGCATGGAATCAGCATAAAAAGTTCTTTGCTTGTTATTACGGATGAGAAAGTTGCTCCTCATTATCTTGATACACTTCTCACTTCTCTAAAAACTGCAGGGTATACTGTAGCTTCTACTGTGGTACCAAGCGGTGAAACCTCGAAGTCACTAAAGGTTTATGAAGAGATGATGACAAGTGCAATTGAAGCGAAGCTGGATCGCAGCTCGGCTATTCTTGCGCTTGGAGGCGGAGTGGTTGGAGATTTAGCTGGATTTGTAGCTGCTACTTATATGCGAGGAATCAAATTTGTGCAAATCCCGACTACGATCCTCGCTCATGACAGCAGTGTGGGCGGAAAAGTAGCGATTAACCATCCACTTGCCAAAAATATGATCGGTGCTTTTCATCAACCAGAGCTTGTTTTATATGATGTAAACACGCTGCTCACACTACCGCGCCGCGAGATATCCGCCGGGCTTGCAGAGATGGTTAAGCACGGACTGATTAGGGATGCAGAATTTGCGCATTGGTGCGAGGAAAATGCAGATCAGTTATTAGCTCTTGATAAGGATACTTTAGCGTATGGACTACTCAAAGGTTGTGCGATCAAAGCAGAGATTGTTTCTCAAGATGAGCAAGAAAACGGAATTCGCGCCATCCTGAATCTAGGTCATACCATTGGTCACGCGATTGAAGCCATTGCTGGTTATGGGGAGTTCCTTCATGGAGAAGCCATCTCCATCGGAATGGTTGGATCCGCTAAACTTGGTGTCATGAGAGGAGCAGATGCTTCCCTATATGAAGACACAAAACGGATGCTTAAGGCAATTGGACTGCCGACTTCTCTCCCTGGGCATCTAAGTAGTGAAGATATTATGTCTGCGATGATGCATGACAAGAAATTCAGAGAAGGTCATATGGTCTTTATTATTCCAACAGCGATTGGTGAGGTTACGATTGCCAAAGATGTGCGGACCGAAGATGTTCGCCTGGTGCTTGAGGAACTGAAAAAGGAGGTGTAAGATCGGATGTACACAAGAGGAATTCGCGGTGCAACAACCGTTGCCAGCAATACAGAAGCAGATATTGTGAATGAAACGAGCAAACTTCTCAGAGAAATCGTCCAGAAGAATTCGCTCGATCCTGAGGCGATATGCAGCGTATGGATTACGCTGACGAAAGATCTGGATGCAGCATTTCCTGCCAAGTCCATTCGTGAATTACAGGGATGGGAGCTTGTTCCCCTCATGTGTTCCCAGGAGGTACCTGTCAAAGGATCACTTGAGAGATGTATTCGATTCATGATTCATGTGAATACAGACAAAACGCAAAAGGAAATGGCTCACGTATATCTGAATGGAGCTAAGGCTTTGCGGCCGGATTTAGCAGAATCATCGAATACATAGGTGAAAATGGCTTCTTGCCAAAACCTGTAGATGTAATGTATAGTGATTGTTAGCAGAGATGAGAAGAGTTTAGAGTTTAGATAAAACTTTAATTAAGTAGAGTATAGCAGAGCTGAGACGAGTTCCTATGATTTATGGCTTATGTGCGGTAGCGCATATGGGTAGCATAAAGAGTGAGGAACAACCCATTGATTCATACTTTAGTGTATGGACCAATAGGGAGAGATGAACATGGATTTTAACAATATCTTGTACATATGAATCACGGCATGGGCCATGTTTATAGAAATATGGATGCTGTGGAGAAGAGTTCATAGGCCCTTTGATTACGTAGGATTACGTATCTTAGGATAAGACTCTTTCTTTGTACATAGTTAAATAAACCTCCATGATCGGATCATGCTGTATACCTTAACTTTATTATTGTTTTTATAAACCTCTACGTTCTCGTAGAGGTTTTTTTGCGTAAGCATATCCTACTTCCATCCATCTACACTCTGCCTATCTCAATGAAAAAGGAGAGTTTTATGATGAATAGCGAAGCACAGCAAGTATTAAAATTAGCAACAGAATATAATCTCATTCCTGTGGTAAAGCGGATTTTGGCCGATATGGAGACACCTATTCGATTGTTTAGCCGATTTGCAAATGAGGAATATGCCTTTTTACTGGAAAGTGTGGAAGGAGGCAGCCAGTGGGCTAGATATTCTTTTATTGGCACAGCTCCTTTTTTATCGATAGCAGGGAAGAATGGTGTGTTAACACTCACACATAAAGGTGAGAAATCACAAATGAAAGCAAAACCGATTGAAGAATTGAAAGCACTGCTTAGACAATATCGCAGTCCAAAAATAAAAGATTTGCCTCCCTTTACTGGCGGAGCTATTGGATTCTTCGGATATGACTTGCTTCAATATTATGAAAAACTTCCGAAGCATCAGGTGGATGATCTTCAAATGGAAGATATTCAGTTTATGTTCTGTGATGAAATTATCGTCTTCGATCATGTGAAGCAGCAGATCCTGCTTGTTGGCAATGTACATGTGAATCCGGGAGATCTGGATCAAGATATTCTTGAAACTTATCAAAGAGTGACAGATCGGCTCGAACAGCTCGCAAGCCAGCTGGCGGAAGAAGGACCTGCGGAAAATGTAAATCGTCGATCAATTCCAGACTCTGTGGAGCTGGGGACGGTACACTCGAATTTGACAAAAGAAAAATTTATCGCAAATACGGAAAAGGCTAAGGAATATATTCGGGCGGGAGACATTTTCCAAGTCGTATTATCCCAGCGTTTTCATATCGAAACGGATGTATCGCCGCTTCAAGTATACCGTGTACTTCGAACACTTAATCCTTCCCCTTATATGTATTATCTGAAAATGGAGGAAGAAATCATCGTCGGCACTTCACCTGAACCGCTTGTAAAAGTGGATGGTGGTCGCGTGCAGACAAGACCTATTGCCGGAACTAGGCCACGAGGTAAGACAGAAGCACAGGATGCTGAATTTGCACAAGATTTACTTACGGATGAGAAAGAACGTTCAGAACATCTCATGTTAGTGGATCTTGGTCGGAACGATATTGGGAGAGTCAGTGAGTTTGGCAGCGTCAAGTGCGATTCCTATATGGAAATTGAGAAGTATTCGCATGTCATGCACATGGTATCCAATGTCTCCGGCACACTTCGAGAAGATCGTGATTTCTTTGATGCATTTCTGTCATGTCTGCCAGCAGGTACGGTATCGGGGGCTCCTAAACTGAGAGCAATGGAGATTATTGCTGAACTGGAACGTGAAGCGAGAGGGGCTTATGCAGGCGCAATCGGGTATCTCGGTTTTACAGGTAATATGGATACTTGCATCACGATCCGTACCATTATTTTTAAAGAAGGTAAAGCTTACGTGCAAGCAGGGGCAGGAATTGTATGGGACTCGGTACCGGAAAAAGAATATGAGGAAACTGTAAATAAGGCAAAAGCTCTGCTGACCGCTATTCGCTACGCAGAAGCAATGTTTCCTGCAGAGCCATCAGCTCCAGCGTATGCTAACCAAGACTATATTTGTATGTCATCAAATCATAAAGGATAAGGAGGAGGAGAAATCATGAATATGCTAAGCAGCGTAACTGCCATCCAGCAGGGTCTAAATAAGATATTAGGTGGAAATCATCTGTCGCAGGAAGAGGCAAGGCTTGTTATGTCCAGTATCATGAATGGGGAAGCGACATCCTCGCAAATTGGCGGATTGTTAACAGCACTTCGCATGAAGGGCGAAACGGTGGATGAGATTACAGGTTTTGCTCAGGCGATGCGAAGTTCTGCTAATAAGATGATAACGGACCAAGAAAATTTACTGGATACTTGCGGTACCGGAGGCTCTGGTATTAGTAAGTTTAATATTTCCACAGCTTCAGCAATCATTGCCTCCTCCGTATCGGTACGGGTAGCTAAACACGGTAATCGTTCCGCAAGCAGTAAAGCTGGAAGCGCGGATGTTCTCGAAGCATTAGGCGTAAATATTCACCTGAATAACACTCAAGCTAAGGCTTGTTTAGATGAAATCAATATTTGTTTCTTATTTGCTCAGCTGTATCATCCTTCGATGAAGTATGCTGCAGCACCGCGTAAAGAACTCGGTTTTCGTACCGTATTTAATATGCTTGGTCCGCTTACCAATCCAGCTGGAGCAGATCGGCAGGTATTAGGACTATATGATATCAACAAGACAGAGATTATTGCTGAGGTACTAGGAAGACTTGGTCTCAAAAGAGCACTCGTAGTAGCAAGTTATGACGGTCTTGATGAGATCAGTATTTCAGACAAAACAAAGGTTTCAGAACTTAAGGATGGAATAGTTCATACGTATGATATTCATCCTAGCGACCTTGGCCTGCGTGTACATCCGCTGACGAGTGTGCTTGGCGGCAATGCGGCTGAAAATGCGGAGATTATAAAAAGTGTATTATCGGGTGAAATGAGCCCTTATCGTGATATCGTACTTGCGAACAGCGGTGCTTCAATCTATGTAACCGGCCTTGCGGGAAGTTTGGCTGAAGGTGTTCATATGGCGAAGGGGGCTATTGATTCGGGCAAAGCCTATGCAAAGCTTACACAACTTATTCAGAAAACGGGGGAATATGACCATGAGTACGTATCTTGAACGCATTGTAGCCACCAAAATAGAAGAAGTAGCAAAGCTTAAGCAAAGCTTTGATCTTACTGCAGCCGAAAGAAAGATTGCACAAATGCCTAATACGAAAGGGTTTGAGCAGGCATTATCAAGAGTTCATCCTCGCGGAATGGGACTTATTGCAGAAGTAAAGAAAGCATCCCCTTCAAAAGGATTAATTCGCCCTGATTTTGATCCCGTACAAATTGCCAAAGCCTATGAAGAGGCAGGAACGGATTGTATATCCGTTTTGACAGACGAATTATATTTTCAGGGCCAGGCTGCCTATTTAACGGAGATTAGAAATGCGGTGAACGTTCCCTTACTTCGTAAAGATTTTATTATTAGTGAGCTTCAGATTGCGGAGGCACGCTTAATCGGTGCTGATGCAGTCTTACTTATTGCCAGCATACTGACACAAGAACAGATGGGAGCCTATCATCAGTACGCTAAGGACCTTGGTCTTGATGTTCTGGTTGAAGTGCATGATGAGCACGAACTTACACAGGTGCTTGATCTGAATGCTGCCACCCTTATTGGAATTAATAATCGGAATCTGAAAAGCTTTGAAACGGATCTGAATACAACTGCACTTCTATCACAGCGGGTTCCTGCCGGCATCACCTTAATTAGTGAAAGCGGGATAAGAACAAAGGCGGATGTTGAGTTTTTAAAAACAACAGGGGCAAAAGGAATTTTAGTCGGAGAACAGTTTATGCGTAACGAAAATGTGGGTGAAGCCGTGCTTGAGATGATGGGAACGGGGAACTAAATGATGTCTATTTCTAAAGTGAAGGAGAAGCCGCTTGTAAAAATATGTGGACTTCAGGACGTTGAAGTGCTAAAATCTATGAAACACTTAACTGTCGATTTTATTGGATTCGTTTTTGCAAGATCAAAGCGTCAGGTGACTGCAGCACAAGCAGCAGATCTAGTGAAAGTATTGTCAGAATGGCAAGTGCGTCCATTACCCAGATCTGTTGGGGTATTCGTAAATCCCTCAGTAGAGGAGATTGAAGAAGTTCTTCGTCAAGTATCGCTGGATGTAATTCAGCTGCATGGTGATGAATCTCCAGCATTATGCCGAGAACTAAGAGCTAAGTTTGGTGTGAATGTATTCAAAGTGTTCTCTTTGAATAACGATCCTAACCAGGCGGCTGAAGATATAGATCTAAGTCTCGCTCCCTATGAAGGAGTAATAGATGCCGTTCTTATAGATACTTTTGATCCTGTATACGGAGGCGGTTCTGGCCGTACTTTTTGCTGGGAACGCAGCATTCCCTATCAGCTATGGGCAAGGAAAATGCAAATTCCGCTCTTTATAGCGGGAGGGTTAGAACCTGATAACGTACATGAACTTGTGAATGGGTATGCACCGGGTGGTGTTGATGTATCCAGCGGTGTAGAGACAAATGGAATCAAAGACTTGAGTAAAATGACAGCTTTTGTGGAAAGGGTGAAGAAGGCATGACACTGGTACCGGATGTATACGGTCGTTTTGGACCTTTTGGAGGACGTTATGTACCTGAGACATTAATGAATGCACTGATTGAACTGGAAGAGGAATTTAAACGTTTTTCCGAAGATGATGAATTTAATGAGGAACTCCGTTATTTGTTAAAACAATATTCAGGCAGAGAAACACCTCTCTATTACGCTGAACGCCTTAGTCATCAGTTGGGCGGTCCAAAAATTTATTTGAAGCGAGAAGATTTGAATCACACAGGCGCTCATAAAATTAATAATGCGCTCGCTCAGGGGCTTCTTGCAAAACGAATGGGCAAAAAGAAGGTCATCGCAGAGACAGGAGCTGGACAGCACGGAGTAGCTACTGCTACCGTTGCAGCGCTGCTAGGTCTGGAGTGTAAAGTATTTATGGGTGAAGAAGATACAAAACGGCAGCAGCTGAATGTGTTCCGTATGAACTTACTCGGAGCGGAAGTCATTCCGGTTACGTCAGGTTCTCGCACGCTGAAAGATGCGGGCAACGAGGCCTTAAGATACTGGGTGAGTAACGTGGAAGATACGTTCTATATATTAGGTTCTGCAGTCGGACCTCACCCATATCCGCTCATGGTCCGTAACTTTCAGCGTGTGATTGGTGATGAGACCCGTCGTCAAATCTTGGATACCGAAGGCAGACTTCCGGATGTAGTGGTTGCACCTGTTGGCGGCGGAAGTAATGCGATCGGTATGTTTTATCCTTTTATTGAAGATGAAGAGGTGCAGCTAATTGGCTGTGAGGCTGCTGGCAAAGGGGTAGATACAGAATTTCATGCCGCAACGATGAGCAAGGGGACCCAAGGGGTGTTCCAGGGCTCAATGAGTTATCTACTTCAAGATGAATATGGGCAAGTCCAAGAGGCTCACTCAATTTCGGCTGGACTAGATTATCCGGGCGTTGGTCCAGAACATTCTTATTTGAAGGATATCAAACGTGCACAGTATGTGCCTATAACAGATCAAGAAGCGCTTGATGCTTTGCAGCTATTAAGCATAATTGAAGGGATTATTCCTGCACTTGAATCTGCACATGCGGTTGCAGAAGTAGTGAAACTAGCACCAACCATGAAGAAAGATCAGATCATTGTCATCTGTCTATCAGGCAGAGGAGACAAAGATGTGGAATCGATTATGAAATATACGGGAGGTGGACTCGCATGAGTATCCGATTAAACCGGATGGATGAGGCCTTCCAAACGCTGCAGATGAGCGGCAAAACAGCACTTATTCCTTTTATAACCGTGGGAGATCCAGATCTGAGCACGACTGTTGAGGTCATTATTGAACTCGAGAAGGCAGGAGCTGATGTGATTGAACTAGGGGTTCCCTATTCTGACCCGCTTGCAGATGGACCTGTTATTCAGCGTGCTTCTGAACGAGCACTAAAACAGCAGGTTACGATTCGTACCTGTTTGGAGACAGCTAAACGTGCACGTGAGGCGGGAGTGAGGCTGCCATTTGTACTCTTTACATATTACAATCCCGTGCTTCAGACAGGTCTGGAATCTTTCTTTGACTTGCTAGTAGAGCATGATATTAGCGGTATGATTATTCCGGATCTTCCCATTGAAGAATCTGCACAGATTCGTGAGTATGCGGATCGTGCTAATATTCACCTTATACCCCTAGTTGCGCCGACATCAAAGGAAAGAATAAAGAAAATTGTCTCCAGCGCTAGAGGATTTATTTACTGTGTATCATCACTAGGTGTAACAGGAGAGAGAGCTGCGTTCCACCAGAAAGTAGATGAATTTATTACAACAGTAAAATCATATACAACGCTTCCCGTTGCTGTTGGCTTTGGAATATCCAGCCGTGAACAGGTAGAGCATTTTTCTGAAATTTGTGATGGAGTTATCGTAGGCAGTGCCATTGTGAGAGAGATCGAAAATACGATTCCTTTGTTATCAAATCCAGATACGAAGGAAAAAGGACTTTTGCAAATACGCCAGTTTGTGGCACAATTAAAAGTATAATTTTGGATATTTTTTTATTATCCACGAGGGAGGGCTTGTTTATGAAACATAAGTCTACTATTGGCAATTTACCCGTATATAAACCAGGAAAGCCCGTTGAAGAAGTGAAAAAAGAGTTGGGACTCAGTGAAGTGATTAAGCTTGCATCAAATGAGAATCCTTATGGCAGTTCGGCGCTTGTGAGGGATGCAATTCAGGCAGAACTTGCAAATCTGAGTATCTATCCAGATGGTTCAGCAGGAGAGCTTACAGCCGATCTTGCCGTACATCTAGGTGTGCAAAAAGATCAAATAATTTTTGGCGCAGGTTCGGATGAAATCATTGCCCTGATCGCTAGAGCTTTTTTTGTTTCCGGTGACGAGACGATCATGGCGGATCAAACGTTTTCAGTATATAAGAGTAATGCAGATATTGAAGGAGCAGTAAGTATTGAGGTTCCACTTGTTGACGGTACGCATGATCTAGAAGGTATGTTATCAAAAGTGTCCTCCAAAACAAAAATAATCTGGGTATGTAATCCGAATAATCCAACAGGCACCATTATCACCGAGAAAGAGCTTATTTCCTTTATGGAACGTGTTCCTTCCCATGTGATGGTCGTTCTTGATGAAGCTTATTTTGAATTTGTTACAGATGAATCCTATCCAGAAACGATTCCTATGCTGGAGAAATACAGTAACCTTGTCATACTGCGAACATTCTCCAAGATTTATGGACTTGCGTCTTTACGGATCGGCTATGGGATCGCGAGTTCCGAAGTAATCTCTTTAATTAATCAAGTCAGAGAACCGTTTAACACGACAAGATTTGGTCAGGTTGCTGCTCGTGCGGCTCTGCAAGATCAAGACTTTGTAAAAGATTGCCGTGATAAGAATCGTCAAGGTGTTACTTATTTGCAAAGCGAATTTGATCGTTTAGGACTTCACTACTTCCCTTCACAAGGTAATTTTATACTTGTACAAATTGGCAGACCGGCTGCCGAAATGTTTGATATCTTACTGCGACAAGGGATCATTATCCGTTCTGGGTTCCAGGTTTATCCTGACTACATCCGGGTATCTGTAGGTACCCCAGAACAGAATCAAGCGTTCATCAAAGCTCTAGAGCATGCGCTTACCCCTGAACGCTCGGAAGTATAGTGGACTCGGAATGAGAACAGAAGGAATAAACTGCAAAATTGCAATCTTTGGCGTGGGACTCATCGGAGGGTCTCTCGCCCTTTGTTTTAAAGGGAAGCCGGGAATAGAAGTAGTCGGTTATGCGCATGAACCGGAAATTCAAGAAAGATACCTAAAGAGCGGCGTACTTGATCATGCGACCTTATCCATTGAAGAGGCAGCACTGGGTGCCGATTTTATTTTTTTAAGTGTACCGGTCGGCATGCTGAATTATTATCTTCAGGAACTAAATAAACTCCCGCTAAAGAAAGGCTGTATCATTACGGATGTAGGCAGCACCAAAGCCTCGATTACATCCGCTGCGAAGACACTCAATTTTCGAGATGTGTATTTTATAGGCGGGCATCCAATGGCAGGTTCAGAGCGGTCTGGCGTAGAGGCGGCTTCACCGCTGCTATTTGAAAATGCATATTATGTTCTTACACCTCAGCCAGAGATCAAGGAAGACGTCTATAATAAGCTCCATCATCTGCTGTCTTATACTAGAGCACAAGTCATTCGGGTAGAACCTGAACATCACGATGATATCGTGGGCGCTATTAGTCACTTGCCTCATATTATTGCAGTAGCATTAGTTAATCAGATCAGCGGCTATAACCAAAATGAACCCTTATATCAGCTGCTTGCAGCTGGAGGATTCCGTGATATTACCCGTATTGCATCGAGCGACCCGGTAGTATGGCGTGATATTCTACTTAGCAACCGTGATGTATTACTGCGGCTTCTTAGGGACTGGAATAAGCAAGTAGGCCAGTTTACTCAGGTGCTGGAGGAAAGTAATGGGGAAGCAATCGAAGCCGCTTTTCGTGAAGCCGGTTCTTTTCGAGATCAATTACCGGAGCGAAGAAAAGGAATCATCAATGCTTTATTTGACATATATATTGATGTTCCGGATACCCCGGGGATTATTGGCCGGATTGCTACGGAACTGGGGACGGCTCGGATCAATCTGAGCAATATGCAGATCATTGAGAGCAGAGAAGATGTACCCGGCATTCTCAGACTGTCCTTTCGGCAGGAAGAGGATATGGAGAGAGCGATTGAACTTCTTACTAATCTGGGTTATACCGTACGAAGCTAAGAGAGAGGGAAAGCCCTCTTTCTTTGTTTATAAAACCGCTTTCTTTATGCGAATATGCAAGATCCTAAATAAATGTATAATTATGGTTGACAAAATGAAAACGGATACATATAATAAAAGTACAGTATGGTTTCTCTCCACTCCTATCCAATAACTGTGTTGCCCCGAAAATGGGCGACGGGCCGCGATTTTTGCGGCCTCTTTTTTTTTAGAAGAGGAAGAGTTTGCTTTTATATTTAAAGTGACTTTTTGGGAATATCTCTTTTACTTCACCCCAACGGAAATGAACAAGTGTAACTTCCCCAGGTTCGATCTTATCGACTAAGAGTTCTACAGATCGTCTTTTATCTTCATCGTTCAGTACTTCAAGAGCTTCTGCTAATTCATCAATAATATCACCCAGATCACCAAACGATTTAGATTTAGGCATTGGTATTTTTTCCATTAGTTTAATTATTTCTTTTTTTCTTTTAGAATACCTTCTGATGGTATTCTCGTATTGTATTTCAGATATTTTACTATGAAGGAAATAAGCATCAAACAACTTTTGTTCTGCTTGTTCTAAATCATATAACTCCTTGTTAAGTTGCCTAATAGTAGACATTTCTTTATCTGAATCAGAATTTGTTGAAATTTCAGGCAATATATCGTTTCGGTCAATTCGATTCTTAGCAATGTTAGAAATCAATTTTAAAATAGCATTATTTAAACTAGGTTGATCGAAGTTCGGGCTTTTACAACGACCAATTTCATTTTTTTTGCTGCATACATACTTTCGTGATCCTTTTTCTGAATTTGATGATATCCATTCCATATCTTTTGGCATTTTCAGAGCAAGGCTATGTATCATCTATCTTCGCTATACTTAAAACACCAATGTGCTTTCTATAGCTTGACTTCTTTAATTCAAACTTCATTTGATACCTTCAATTTACAAATTGCCTCAATAGCGATATATTCAAATTAAATAAAAGATTCAAGAGGTTAATCTATAAATGTCATCATATAGAATTCATAATAAAATATAGTTTTTTTGTCGTTACTTTATCTGGGACGAAGGAACAGTGTGTCAACATGAAGATTTAATAGATTACGGTAGTCAAATAGAGAAGTATTCGGAGTCTATTGTTAAAAAACTTACTTATACTGATATATATATTAGAATTACGAGGTGTAGAAATGAAAGAATTCATCGAGGATTTGAGTAGACATGATACTGCGCCATTTCTTTTTTTAGGCTCTGGTTTTTCTCGTAGATACTTAGGAACACCTAGTTGGGATGGCTTATTGGAAACCAGTGCGTCTTGGATGGGAAAAAACTTTAAAGAGTACATATCAAAAGTATCTACCTATAATCAAGAGCACCCTATGTATTTGCCTCATCTAGCCACATTGTTGGCAAAAGATTTTTCAGAAGTTTGGTGGCAAAAACCAGAATTTGAATTACAGCGGGAACAGCATTCTAGCATTGTAAGTGATTATCGAAGTGCTTTAAAGATTGCTATTTCTGAGTACCTTGGGAAGTTTGAACTTGTTAGTAGTCCTGATATTCAAGAAGAATTAAAAGCTATTAGTGATCTTAGGGATAGGAATTCAATCGATGGTATTATTACAACGAATTGGGACTGTCTCAGTGAGAATATTTTTGACTATAAAAAGTATATAGGTCAGCAAGAACTTTTATTTTCAAATGTGCTTAATGTGGGCGAGATACTTAAAATTCATGGATGTATAACCTCTCCAAACTCATTAATTTTGGATGAAAAAGATTATGAGTCATTTAATAAACGAAATCCTTATTTGGCTGCAAAATTAACTACTATTTTTATTGAGCATCCAATTGTGTTTATTGGTTATTCAATACGTGATACTAACATAAGAGAAATATTGGACTCTATTATCTATGGTATAGGTTCACAAAATGTCAATAAGTTTGGACGTAATATCTATTTTGTTGAACACGATTGGGAAAATAAAGGGTATATTTATAGTCAAATCCCTATTGATCTACAAAATGGTAATCTTGATATAAATTATATTAGAACAAATGACTTTGTTTCTCTCTATAAAGCGCTGGGGCAAATTGAAAGAAAATTTTCTGCTAGGCTTGTTCGCCAAATGAAAGAGCATCTTTATGAATTACTACTGACAGATGATCCGAAAGAACAAATTTATGTAGCTACAGGTTTAGAATCAGAAGAGGATCTGGAAAAAATACAGTTTGTTTATGGTGCGGGAATTATAGAGAAAGTATCGCAAACTGGATATAGTACGTATCCAAATGATGTACTACTTAAAGATATAGTAGGTATTGGGGATAATAATTTTGATTATGCTTCAATCGTAACTAAGACTCTCTTGATACCAGGAAAAAATCATATCCCTGTCCATAAATTCATCAAGATGAGTAAATTAAAAGAAAGTGAAATTCCTTATAGAGTGTTGGATAGAAAAGCATCTAAGCATACAGATGTAATATCACAGCGAAAATCTTTGAGAGATATGAGGAATAAGATCAACGAGGTTAATGATAATTATGAGTCTCTGGAACAACTCATTAATTCAGATCTTTCGAAAGATAAAATTTTGGAAAATGCAGTATACATTCATCCTTCAAAAATTAATACTGAAGTGTTGAGAAATTTAATAGTAATTAATATTACAGATAACGGAATTCTTTCTACTCATATAAGGAGATTAATTAAATACTATGATTGGCTGAAATATGGATTAAATAAAGATTAGAAGAGAAGTAATTAAATCATAAGTTGAAAACTGCACGGCACTGTTCATTACTGGACCCACTACTGATATCACACCGAAGAAGTAAATTAAAATAAAAAGAGGCAGCTTTTTAAGCTGCCCTTATATTATCTGCCATATCTAAACTCACAAACTCCGCGCATATAATGCTCATCTTTCACCTTGATGCTAGTCTCCGTAATTCCCTCAATTACACCGCTTCCAACGAGTTCAGCACCAATGAATATAATAATTGACGTCCGGTCCATTTGCGCTGTATACAGGTGAATATAAGAGGTTAACGATTGCCTGTGCCGTTTTGAATATTGGGTATGTTGCATATAATCGCATTCCTTTCGTGGATATTTTTGGAATTATATTTCGACAAAATAGAACGGTATTCCTGCATGGTACTTAGTATATGAGAGATCAATATAAATTTAGTTTAAATGTTGCTTCTTTCAGTTACTAAAAGGAATTCGATTTATTTATAGATAAAAAAGACCCTTGTTTCCAAGGGTGTAATTTTTTTATAGTTTTTGAATAGTAGAAATCGTAATTAATGTTGCGTTGGTTGTTCCTCCACCTACATTGGCAAAAGAATAGGCAGCGGTCGGAACACCTCTTAATCTAATGGTGTCACCTTCAAGAATATCACCTGTTGAACCCAAATAATAACCTGTGACTGAATTAAACTCATCGTCCATAATATGTACGTAAGCTAATGTTCCATAGTCAGTTTCTTCTTCTTGAATACTAATTACATCTCCTGAAATTGAGATCATTTTATCCAGATAAGGAGTAATGTTTTTTTGAAGGTGCTTAGTAGTGATATTTGGATCGGCTGCATCTTGAGCCGCCTGTTTTGCTTCTGCTGATATAGCTGGAAAGAGAGTATAGTTTTCTACAAGGTAATTGTAAGTCTTATCATTTATCTCAGCGATATTTTCAGTTATGCTGGGTACTAAAATTTTCATGAGTCCGGCTGTCTGGGATTTCTTTGCTTCCTCTGCCGCTTTAGCCTCAGCCTCGGCCTCAGCTTTTGCTTTTTCCTCTGCTGCCTTAGCAGCTGCTTCAGCTTTTGCCTTTTCTTCAGCTTCTTTTTGTATATTACCTTCATCATTTGTAGCTTCTACATTGTTCTTCGAAGTGTCTGATGCTATATTCGCTTCAACTCCCTCAGTTGGGGGTTGCTCTGAATCAGCTGTCTCAGTAGTACTTGGATCAGCAATTATGGCTACGATAAATAAAAAGAATAATACCAAAGAAGTAAGAAATTTCTTTTTGGCGAGGCCGTTTTTTTTAACAAGTGCAACTAATCCCAGTACTAAGTAAATTATGAAACCAAGAAAACTTATCAATCCTATAAACATCCACATGCAAATTAATCCTCCTAATATTGTTATATTAAATCAAAATACAGTCTAACAGAACTAGGTATATTTATCCATGTATTGCGTAAAAAAAAAGTAACTAAATGCAAAGTTTACATTCCTATGTATGGAATATTGTTGAAAAATATCGTTATACGTCATATAATGGGAACAAATGTTCTGTATGAGTGATTATTGATGTTGTTAGAAACTACAGCTGTCCCGGAACATTTACTGCTAAATAAAAGGAAGCTCGTCCGAAACGTGATTAATTTATATTGCAAGAGTTGGCAGAAAAATTGGAGGTAGCAAAAGCGAATAAAGACCTTCTTACATTGTTTGGAAGAGGGAAAAGCCGATAACTAGAGAGATTGAGAAGATGGATGGAGGAACGAACTTGTTCATTTTAAGGGAAAATATGGTGTAGTAAAATTACGTTTATAGATATATTTAGAGCTACTAACCCAGAGTCATTTTGACTATTGGATGAAATATTACTAAATAATGTAAACTTTTAGTTGACAAAATTCCTAAGGGAGATGTAGCGCTTTTTAATCCGCTATATCCTCTACATCGAATTCATACAGCTCTTCAAGCGAACAACCCAGTATCATTTGAGCATTTAAAATGTTTTCGGGTTGCATAACTCTCTCATTTGAACAGAACTAAGATACCATTTGTCGTGATCTTCCAGTTCGACGAGCATATTCAGCTTGAGATAACCCTTCTGTAATGAGTTTCTGCAGGTTGCATCTCCCTCGGGAGATTTTAGGAAATTAAAATAATCCTTTCAATTATAAGATAGAGATAATAATGAAGGGATTATAACAAGGTATCACTAAATGGTAAACAAAGGCAGCATGAAAGATACTCAACAGGGAGGGCACAAGTTATTTAATGGTACGATGGAGCATATAAAAAAACATGCTCCCAATCACTTGAATGATGATCTTATGCTTCTGGAAGATATTTTTCTGCAGAAAAATACCCAAGTGGTGAAGACTGCTCATAGACTTGGGTTTAGTGATGCGCTAATGCTTAAAGAAGAGTTACATAAGTTCTTTAAATAAAACTTCAGTTACCAGATAGGAGTCTCCACTCCTATCCAATAACTGGTTGTTCTGAAAGATGAACAACGGGCCGCGATGATTCGCGGCCTCTTTTTTTTGTAGTGAAAGACTTGCTTCTGTAAGTAAAGGAGATTTATCAGAAAAATTTCATAATCAACTGCCATTAATTAACTGTATAAAATCTAGGGTGCCGCGTAAGATTGATTTTGTTCTACATATTGGTTATATAGAGAACATCAGTCATCAAGATCATTCACAAAAGAGAAGGTGTAGCATTGTTATTATTTATCATGTTTATTTGTCTTTTATTCTCCATACTCTTTATAGTGAGAGAGGGAGAGAATATTCTCAGAAAAGTCTCTTTTGTAGTATTAATTACCAGTGTACTATTAAGTATACTACTTCTTAATCATGCTACATTTGGTGGTATGAATAACGATATTGAATTTCTTTCCATTTTTGTTTTCAGTGCATCCTCGATTTTTGAGAAAGTTGAAATATTGTTTTGTATTTCTTTAGTAGCAATGACTGTCTATATTTTTTCTAATAAAAATCAATAATTTTCAATCAAGAAATTGTAATAACATAGATTTCGAACAATGGGCTGCGATGAACTCGCGGCCTATTTTTTTGCTTACATAACTAGATCAAACTAGTCCGCTTTAGTCTTAAAGTATTATAGACATAAAATAAATAACAAATTTTTCATAAATTAAAAGGGAAACTCTGGTTGGTTATATGGTATAATGTTCCTTGGAATTACAGGAATGTTTAGGAAAGTGTTACTACATAAGGATTTAGAAGCAAGAGAGTAAGAACTAGCAATCTATTTACAACCTAATAATAAAAATTACATTTCTGTAATTATATTCAATCATAAACGTAGGTTCCCGCTCTAAAAAGTGTTGTTACAGGTATTTTTAATACCTGGGCACTATGGAACTGCAAGGAGGAGCTTAGACCTAATGGATGATTCAGAGTTGATTAAAGAAATAAAAGCAGGAAATGTCGAGCTGTATTCTGAGCTCATGGGACGATATGAAAGAAAGATGTATGCTTTTGTCTACCACATGCTTCGCAGTTCAGGACTTGAACATATGTCAGAAGATTTAGTATCTGAAACTTTTTATAAAGCTTATAAAAGCCTAAATTCCTTCCGCGAGATTGATGCATCTTTCTCCACCTGGGTGTATACTATTGCTAGAAATACGGTTCTTAGCGAACTGCGAAAACATCGAGGAAGTAATATTCCGCTTGAAACAAGTGGAGTTACTCCTGTTGCGTCTTCGGATACAGCTCCTGAACAAGCGATGCTGAGGAATGAACGTGTCATTAAAGTGCGTGAAGCAATTAATAATTTGCCTGATAAGCAGCGAACGGCTCTTATACTCCGTGAATATGATCAGCTTGAATATCAGGAAATTTCGGATATTTTAGGGCAGACGGTAAGTTCCGTCAAATCTTTATTGTTTCGTGCACGGATGAGCGTCAAGAATCAGTTGCATTCGTATTTCTTTGAACCGATCTATGAGGAGTATGAAGGGATGAAAAGTCAATGAATTGCAACGAAGCCCAGGAGTGCATGGCACAGGTTTGGGATTTGTCCGCACATCATCCGGTACGAGTTGAACTGAATAAACATATAGAAGAATGCCCTGATTGTGCCTTTGAATATAGCATGTGGGAGGAATTATATGATCTGATCCCCGAGACTTCAGATCCTGTTCCTGAGAAGTCGCTTCAATCGATGCACAATAAGGTAATGGACAAGATATACAGCGACCATCCGCATATTCAAAGAACAGATATCAAACCCTACAAATGGATGGACACAACGGTTAATCGTTATTCTATCTGGATTTCTGCCTGTTTAGCCGTGTTGTTATGCAGTATTGTACTGATGGTATGGAAGATAAGTATGAATGACGCTACAGGCATAAACAACGATGCGGGGATTGTTCCTACCGGAATAGCGAGTAGTGCACCGGCCTTCAGCTTGCCTTATCATGATCCAAAGGGTGCTTCTGGGATTATTGAACCTTTTGTAGCAGGAATTCCAGCTTACCCTGAGTACTGGATAATCATATCTCTGCTAGCTTTGGGGATGGCTTTATTCTCTTTACGCAGAATGCATCATATAACAAAATAACAAAAAGAGAAGGAGGCATATCTTGAAATGAGAATTGGTTTAATACGTCATGGACTTACCGATTGGAACGTAGCTGGACGAATACAAGGTCGCAGTGACATTCCTCTGAATGATGAAGGCAGACTGCAGGCCAAGCTGCTTGGAGAACGTCTTCTCACTGAACCCTATGAATGGGATTATATTATCACGAGCGGATTGTCTCGTGCACAGGAAACAGGAGAAATTATAAGCCGTATTATTAATGTTCCTATGCTGCCGCCTGATGAACGACTTCAAGAAAGATCTTTTGGACAAGCCGAAGGTCTAACGCAAGAAGAACGAGAAGCAAAATGGGGAGTGGATTGGAATTCATTAGATTTAGGGCAGGAAAAAGAACCTGATATGCGGGTAAGGGCCTTAACCTTTATTAATGAGTTAGCCGAGACACATCCTCATCAGCATATTCTTGTTGTTTCTCACGGGGCTCTGCTTGCTCAGTTATATAAAGCACTTTACGAAGATCGATATAACGAGAGAATTGGAAATTTGTCTCTTACCATACTTGAGAACGAAGAAGAAAAATGGAATCCGTTGCTTTATAACTGTACGAAGCATTTACAGGAATGTTCGTTTGAAAAGTCAAAAAAATAATTGGTGTGTAAATAACTCGAATGCAGATTCGGGTTATTTTTTTTGCCGTAAAGGAATAAATGTTGCAATAATTCCCATAATGGTAGTAAAACGGCGAGGCGATGGGACAATGAATTTAGCGGATCTACTTACATATGCTGACATTGGTCAGCTGAACCGCATTGCAAACCATTATGAATGCAGCAGCAACACCCATTCCAAACATGAGTTAATTCAGAGTATTTTAGTGACTCTTGGTAATTCTTCCTTTATTGAAGAACTGGTATATGATCTGCCAAAGGGTCAGCTTAGCTTTCTGAATGCACTATTGTTTGATGGAAGGGTAAATTACAGCATAGAAGAACTTACGGCCCTTGCAAAACAAGCAATGGAACCCAAAGGCGAACGTCCTGCTGCCTATTTTCGCGATATTGTTGTTCAGTTTACGAAGCGCGGCTGGTTATTTAACGGTTCAACACAGCAAACGAAATATTTGTATCGTGTTCCCCAAGATTTAAAAAAGAAATTTATGGGCGTAATACGTTCAAAATTTATACAGCTTGCTGAAGTTGTCCCTGAACCTTCTGTCTATCGTGAAGAACACCATTTACTGTTCGAGGATATGAAATTGCTGCTTACATTCACTGATCAGTATGAAATTCCTCTGAATCAGGAAGGATTTATGTATAAGAGGACGCAGCAGCAACTGCTGGATTTTCTACATGTAAAAGAACCATTGGTAGGAAAAACAGGATGGCGTTTCGGATATGGGAGAAGCTATAAAGAATACCCTGATCGGTTAGCTCTACTGTATGATTATGCGATTCATCAGCGGTATATAGCAGAAAACAATGGAATTCTTGCAATTACCGATGAAGGCACTCATGTTTTTGAGAAATCATCAGACGAAGAGTTGATGCAGATTTTTCGCTATTGGTTAAGACTTTATAAAGGAGCCATTCCGTGTCTTGCTTCTGTGGTGTATTGGATTGGGGAGTGTGCGAAGGAATGGACTACGGTTTCCTCTTTACTGGAAAGCATGGGTGAGATCATTCATCCCTTCTATTACGATACGAATGAAGCTGTTCTGAAACAGCGAATACTTCAAATGATGATGCATCTAGGAATGGTTCGAATCGGAGAACATGAGGAGAAGGGACCGGTTGTTAGAATGACACCTTGGGGGAACCGGTTAACGGTAACCTGCAATGCGGTTTAGTACATCTCGTTAACCCGTGATAATAACTTAGCTTAGCCTGATAATATAACAATTGGTTGGAGGTGCATCCTATGGATAAAATGAAAGTTACTTACGAGGTCATGTTAGGACTGGCTGCAGAAATGGTCTGGGACGCGGCATTACGCAAACATCGGAGTGAACAATTATATGATGAAATTGACAAAGCACTGGCATCGGGGGATGAAGTGGCTTTCCGCAGCCTGACGGATGAACTGAGATTAATTATTTCGTAAGACAAACCTTAAAAAAAGAACCCTTCTCTGAAAAATGAGAAGGGTTTTTTTGTGAATCTTTAGAATGTCTTTCCAGTTATGGTTTCGAACCTTATAATAGAAGTAATACATAAAGAGGAGGCAGACTCTTGAAATTCAGCGAGATTACATCAGAAGATTGGGTAGAATTACAGCCTTACCTAGATACATGTCTCATACCATACACCGCACTTACGGGATGGGAATCCCCTTACGAGGCGGTGATTGCACTTGAAAGGCTAAGAGATTTTCTGGACTACGTTGAAATTCCTTTCAAGGGGCGAGTAGTTACCTATCCTGCGGTTCATTATAGCCAAGCTTCGCAATTACAGTATTTAAATGAGCTGTGCTCACATCTAAAAGTGGGCGGATTTAAATATGTCATTGTGATGACTGCTGACGAAGCATTGGTTCAAGCTGAACTTCCTGAGGCAGATCTAGTCTTATCTTTAGCTGCGTTACTTGGGAAGGAAGAATGGGAACACGCTAATGAAAACGAATTAAAGAAGGATATCCAAAGTCAAATCTATCAAATGTGGAATTAATCCATTTCATAGGGATATGTGACAAATTACCAACATTTTTATTGTAACGCTTCCATTCCCTGTTTGAAAAGTTGTGACAAATTCTTGACGGTCCTTGTAGGCTACTATATGATAATGTATGTCATAGTAATTTGTGGAATTTTTTAAGAGAAGAATGAAATATTTGGATGAAAAAGGGGGTCGGAAGAGGATGAGCAATCACAATGACAGTGAGCATAATGTGCCTAAGCCACCCAAGCGGAAAGAGATGTCACGCAGACAGTTTCTGACGTACACTTTGGGCGGAGCTACCGCATATATGGCTGCAGGTGTCGTTTTGCCTATGGTTCGATTTGGTGTGGATCCAATATTGCAGAAGAAAGATGAAGGCGCTTTTGTAAAAGCAGTTGAAGTGAGTAAAGTGACTTCGGAGCCTTTGGAAGTTCATTTTGAACTGAAACAGCAAGATGGTTGGTACACAAGCAATTCTTCACTCATTGCGTGGGTTCGCAGAGGGGAAGACGGTTCCATTTATGCATTGTCACCGATATGTAAACATCTTGGATGTACGGTTGGTTACAATAACAATCCTGAGCTGCCAAATCAATATTTCTGCCCTTGCCATGGTGCACACTATACTCAAGAGGGGAAACAGTTAGCAGTTGCTTCCAAGCCGCTTGATGAGTACGCCGTCAAGGAAGATGAAGGATGGGTTTACCTTGGGGAGATCATTCCGAATCAGAGAGTCCAATAGGAAGGCGTGAGTAGATGTTTAAAAATATTTACAACTGGGTCGACGAACGTCTGGATATCACTCCTATTTGGCGTGACGTTGCTGACCATGAAGTTCCTGAACACGTAAATCCAGCCCATCACTTTTCAGCGTTTGTGTATTGCTTTGGCGGACTTACGTTCTTCATCACGGTTATTCAGATTCTATCAGGAATGTTTCTAACGATGTATTACGTACCCGATATTATTAATGCGTATGCTAGTGTAGAGTTTTTGCAAACCCAAGTCGCTTTTGGTCAGATTGTACGAGGAATGCACCACTGGGGAGCCAGTCTGGTCATAGTGATGATGTTTTTACATACGATGCGGGTGTTTTTCACAGGATCCTATAAAGCCCCACGTGAGATGAACTGGGTAGTAGGAATGTTAATCTTTTTCGTTATGCTTGGACTTGGATTAACAGGTTATCTGCTGCCTTGGGATAACAAAGCTTACTTTGCAACCAAAGTAACGCTCGAGATCGCGAATACGGTTCCTTATCTGGGACCTGTTATCAAAGAACTTTTACAAGGCGGTACGATTGTTGGAGCTGAGACATTAACAAGATTCTTTGCCCTTCACGTGTTCTTCCTTCCTGCTGTTCTGCTTATTTTACTTGTAGGCCATTTTATTATGATCCGCCGACAAGGTATCTCCGGACCACTATAATAGAAGGGGGGAAACGCCTATGGCACACGGGAAAAAATCAGACGAAAAAGTTGTTTTTGTTGGAGATTCCAGGGTACGTAAAGGTATGGGATTTATTACACCGCCTGACTATACTTCTTATCCGGGGAAATCAGAGGCTTTTATACCAAACTTTCTGTTAAAAGAATGGATGGTAGGGGTCGTTGTTCTTGTTGGTTTTCTGGTGCTAACGATTTCTGAACCAGCGCCGCTTGGGTATCCAGCCGACCCTGGTGCATCGGTAATACCGATGCCTGACTGGTACTTTTTATTCTTATATCAATATCTGAAATATCCTTATGCTTCTGGTGATTATGTTGTACTTGGTTCACTCGGTGTTTCAGGTGTAGCATTTGGAGCTTTGCTCCTTGCACCTTTTCTAGATACGGGGAAAGAACGCCGTTTCTATAAGAGGCCCATTGCATCAACGCTTATGCTGCTATCCATTGTTTCGGTCTTCTATCTGACTAATGTAGCATGGACTCATTACCAACATGAGCTTGAAAAGTCCGGGCAAATTCCTGAACATATTGCACGTGAGGAAGAAGCACTTGAGAGACATAACGCAGGGCTTCCGACCTCAGTGGCGCCTACCACAGAAGAAGTAGCCATTGTAGATCCAGACGGAGTAGGTGCTGATACTTACAAAAAAGCTACCTGCGTAACCTGCCATGCTGCGGATCTGAAAGGGCAAATGGGACCTTCACTTCGGGGTATTGGCGATGTTCATAGCAAGGAAGAACTTCTCGGTATCATCCATGACGGTATTGGTGGTATGGGACCTCAATATGATCTGAATATTGCACAAGGTCTAACTGACGAAGATATTGACACTCTTGCAGACTGGCTTGCTTCCCAGAAAACGGCAGAGTAATATTAGAATACGGGTTACCAAAAAGGGCCTGACTGCTTCTATGAGCAGTCAGGCCCTTTTTAGAGAGAACTCAGTCACCATCATTCTTAGAAATGAAGATTAGATTATAAAGGAGGATGTAGGGCACGTGTTATCCCTATCTTTTTTTTGGAGCCGCTCTGTGCTGATGAACCGTAGATTTTTATGGCTCTTATTTTGGTGTAATTTACTAGGTACAGTATATGGATACATATGGTATGAAAATCAGCTTCTTTTCACACTTCAAAATTATCCGGCAGCGCTTCTTGTTTTTGTACCGGATAGCCCTACTGCTAGTTTATTTTTTACGTTGTCCCTTTTATTTCTGTTATACCCTCCTCAGAACCGCGGGTTGCAAGGGGTAGGTCATGTAATTCAGGGCCTTGCTGTTGTGACATCCGTCAAATATGGGGTATGGGCAGTGAGTATGATTGTAGCAGGATGGTCCTTCGGAGGAGATATGATCTGGCAGGATTTTATGCTGATTGCTTCTCACTTAGCGATGGCAGTAGAGGCACTTCTCTATGTTCGCTTCTTTGGATTTGGAATGGTTAGTCTAATTGTAGCAGCAGGGTGGACCCTCTTAAATGATGTCATGGATTACACATTTGGAATTTATCCGTATCTTCCTTATGAGCTGCATGATTACGTGAGTGAAGTACGTACTTTTACCTTCACGCTGACGATTCTTAGTTTTATAGCAGGCTGGATCGCCTTAAAAAAGGCAAAACGGTTATAGTTCTAGGTGGACATCTCTCTTCATACGATACAGTAGGAGGGGATGTCCTTGTTTTTTCGAATAAAACGTTCTTCCTTATTAATGGTGGGTCTACTATGTTGTACGCTACTGAGTCAGAATTTCTTGCTGAACACGGCATATGCGGAAAGTTCAGAGGAAGCGAGTCCAAGCCTTGTAAAGAGTGCTGAACAACTCAATCAGATCGCAACCTCCTTATACCGGAATGCGCCCGATTATAATCTATCTGCAGTACGGAAAGATGTAGAGGATTTAACGAGTAAAGTAGAGCGGTTCTCATTCGATGGGTTAACTACAGTAGAAGGGATGCATGCTCTCACGGAGACGATTGTCGAAGTGAAAGAAGCTACTGCCAGTGTGCAGGCTGCCTCGGACTCTTTACAGCATGCGTCTGCAAAACTGAGACTTGCAGTGGATAGTTTGGCTCATCCGGATAAGCCGCTGTGGCTTCAATACTACAAGATTATGAAAGAAGACTTATCCTCTATTGAACAAAGAGTAAAGAATGAACCAGGAACCGATATAACTACAAATTATATGGAACTGGAAAGTCATTATGAAACAATTCGTCCTGCAGCGATCATTCGGAGACAACCTTATGAGATTGAAAGATTTGATTCCTGGATGTCTTATCTAAAGGGACTTACTATGAGTAATGGAGTAAAACAACAAGACATTCTCGATAC
This sequence comes from Paenibacillus sp. An7, assembly GCF_009870785.1. GTDB lineage: Bacteria > Bacillota > Bacilli > Paenibacillales > Paenibacillaceae > Paenibacillus. The sequence continues at coordinate 22,478 of NZ_WTWX01000005.1, read as the reverse complement.
GTTAAAGCAGGGGGATGAATTTGCCAATGCTTTATTCGGCAGGGAGAAGGATGCAACCGCTTTTGTTCCCTTTGCAGCAGGGCCTGAACCTTGGGCAGCCAATTTATTCCTTGGTTCTGCAATTGTGGCAGTGCTGGCGTACGTCGGTTACCGTAAGTACAGGGGGAATCATCAATCCTATTTTTAGCCAGATATAATAAAAAGAAAAAAGAGAAAATAGTCCGGATGTCCGGGCTATTTTTCTGCTTCCTTGAAACCTTCTCCATGGACATCATGCACCTCATTAATAATGAGAAATGCGCTTGGATCGATGGATCTTACCATTTGATGAAGTTCTCTCATCTCTTGTCTAGAAACGACAGAGTATACAACATGCTTTGCTTTTTTTGAGTAGGCTCCAATCGCTGGAATCAGCGTAACCCCGCGTTCCATCTCTTTGGTTATTTTATCCGCAATTTCAGGGCCATAATCACTAATAATTGTAAATGCTTTGGCAGCATATGCCCCTTCTTGAATGAAGTCAATAACCTTGGATCCGATAAATACGGCAATGAGCGTATACAGGATTTTTTCAATAGGTATGTAAATAAGGGAAGACCCAATAATAACAATATCAATGGCGAGCATAACTCGTCCGATACTGAGCCCCGTTTTCTTGGACAGAATTCTTGCAATGATATCAGAACCCCCGGTTGTCCCCCCTGCACGAAACACAATCCCTAAACCAAGACCAATGGTAACACCGGCATAAAGTGCAGCAAGCAGTAGATCATGCTCTGTTTGCAAAGGAACGATATATCCTGCGTCTATTAAACGTTCAAATAAACCAAGGAAAATGGTAAGACCGATGATTCCGACACCGGTATAAATAATTTGTCTTCCGCCAAAAACTTTCCATCCCAGTAGAAACAGCGGGATATTAATGATGAGTGTAGATAGGGAAGGAGATATACCAAAAGCATAATTGAGAAGCACGGTAATACCCGTGACTCCGCCTTCCATCAATTGATTCGGGATAATGAAATACAGGAGACCGAACGCAAAAATGGCGGTGCCCACGAGGATTGGTACAATGATCTTAAGCTGCGCTGTAATCTTATTCATTTGAATGAATCCCTCACTAGTATTAGATTTGCCTAATGCTCAAATGTAGTATGCCTTTTTCATGGGAAGTTTAAAAAATGATTTGTTTTCACTTTCTCAATACGTTAACATATGGATGAAGTGAGTTATAAACATTGGTTAGTAAGGAGTATGCTCACATGGAAAAAACTTTATTAGAAATGCAAAAAGAAGTGGACGATTACATTTCCCAGTTTAAAGAAGGTTATTTCAGCCCGCTGACGATGCTCGCTCGAATGACGGAAGAAGTTGGAGAACTGGCACGTGAAGTCAAACACGAGTACGGAGAAAAACCTAAAAAAGCAACGGAAGCAGACAATTCCATAGAACTGGAGCTTGGTGACATTTTGTTTATAACCATTTGTTTTGCCAATTCGCTCGGAATAGATCTAACCGAAGCTCATGATAAAGTGATGCACAAATTTAATACGCGAGATAAGGATCGCTGGACGAAAAAGGACACCGATTAGGCCATTCTTACATATGCTGTACTGACCGACGATACGGGAGGTGCAAGCTAACGTGAAGGCTGACGACTACATTCAAGAAGCGTATAAAGCCATTTTTCATAATGACTTTGAACGGGCTGTCTACTGGTTTGAAACGGCATTAGCAGAGGAACCTAATAATCCAGAAATTCATTATCGCTGCTCGATTACGTATGCTCGTAATGGAAAGCTTGATCAGGCTTTTGTTCACGCGAACAAAGCAGCTGAGATCGCACCAGGGCATATTGAATATCTCATCCACATCAATCGTCTCCAGTCCAAAAAGCTGACTGCCATGTCTCGTGTTCTCATTGAGTCGTCAAATGCAGATCCAAAGAAGAATTACGATAAGGCACTGGAGCAATTGAAACAGGCGATTACGCTGGATCCGCTCTACACAGAAGCGTATGTATGGCTCGCCATTGCATATGCCGAGATAAATGAATATATACTGGCTATTGCTGTATTAAAGGAAGCAATCGCGATGGAACCTCAAAATGAACAATTAACAGATCTATTGCATGATTTTAATAAACGGATGAGAACATATTTCCAGAAACCAACCTAGTCAATCTAAGGAGTGTTCGTTTTGGCTGATAAAATTAAAGTTATTGTTGTAGGTGCAGGGGGGCGCATGGGGCGCGAGGTTGTTAAACTTGTGCTTCAGGATGAGGAATTAGAACTTGTTGCTGCAGTGAACCGTTCCGAAGCAGGTACGGATGCCGGCAAACTGGTAGGACTTGAACCTTGCGGAATCCTCGTTATGGATCAGCTTGAAAAAGCGCTGAGTCAGACCGATGCTGATGTCATGGTTGATTTCACAACACCTCAATATGCTTATGAGCATACCTCCCTGGCCATTTCTCATGGGGTAAGACCTGTCATGGGGACAACCGGTTTTACGACCGAACAGATTACGGAACTGGACAAGCAATGTGAAAAACAAGGGATTGGCGGCCTAATCGCACCGAATTTCTCAATTGGAGCGATCCTGATGATGAAATTTGCTGCACAAGCGGCGAAATATTTGCCAAACCTCGAAATTATTGAATATCACGGAGATCAGAAACTCGATGCACCATCAGGAACGGCTGTAAAAACAGCTGAGATGATCGCAGAGAATCGCAAAGAAATCCGTCAAGGAAATCCAAAAGAAGAAGAAACAATTGAAGGATCACGCGGCGGGTACTACAATGGTTTCCGTATTCATAGTGTTAGGCTTCCGGGTGTATTTGCGCAGCAAGAAGTTATTTTTGGTGACTTCGGACAAACGCTGAAGATTAGACACGACTCCTATGAGCGTGCCGGTTATATGCCAGGCGTTAAGATCGGGATTCAAAAAGTAATGGAATATACCGGAATGGTTTATGGATTCGATCATTTTATAGACTAGTAGTTTGAAAAGCCTCAATTTATAGACATAGGGAGAGAACAGATATGTTGAAAATCGCTTTTATTGCACATGACCGTAAAAAAGATGAAATGGTTAACTTTGTAACAGCATATGAACACGTATTTGTTGGACACCAGCTTTATTCAACGGGGACAACCGGGCAGCGTATCATGGCAGGTACCAATTTGAAAATTCATCGCTTTATGTCAGGCCCGCTTGGCGGTGACCAGCAGATTGGTGCACTTGTTGCTCAAAATGAGATGGACTTAATCATTTTCCTGCGCGATCCATTAATGGCACAGCCGCATGAACCGGATATCAATGCATTACTTCGTCTATGTGATGTCCAAGGAATTCCGCTTGCTACCAATGTAGCTACGGCTGAAATTTTGGTGAAGGCGCTGGATCGTGGAGATTTCGCATGGCGTCAGCTTGTACATAAATATAAACCAGGTACCGACGGTACAATTTCCGAATAGTAATTCGGAAAATTTATTATTCTTAAGTAAAAGGAGGCCCTTCTTTGAGTCAAGCGGGTAAACACTTAAAAATCGGGATTACCTGTTATCCGTCTCTAGGCGGTTCGGGTGTCGTAGCAACTGAGCTTGGAAAAAGGCTCGCCGAAAGAGGGCATCAGGTTCATTTTATTGCGAACAGTATACCTTTTCGACTTGGACAATTCCATAAAAACGTATTTTATCACGAGGTGGAAGTGAACGATTATTACGTCTTTCGCTATCCTCCTTATGATTTGTCATTAGCTACAAAAATGGCTCAAGTAGCCAAAGCACAGCAGCTCGACTTGCTTCATGTGCATTATGCGGTACCTCATGCGGTATGTGCCTATTTGGCCAAACAAATGGTGCCGGATGATTTAAAAGTCGTGACCACTCTGCATGGAACGGATATTACGGTACTTGCACAGGATGAATCACTCAAAGACTTGATACAGCTGGCTATTAATAAAAGTGATGCGGTCACAGCGGTCTCAAATGATTTAATTCACGAGACACATGAACTGCTTGATATTACGCGAGATATTGATCTTACGTATAATTTTGTGGATGAGAGAGTGTATTATCCAAGAGAAGTTTCATCTTTGCGGAGAGATTATGTAAGTGATCAAGAGAAAGTGCTCATGCATATTTCTAATTTCCGTCCAGTGAAGCGAACCCTGGATGTGATTGATGTGTTTGCAAAAGTTCAGCGAGAGCTTCCCGCGAAGCTGATCCTTGTTGGTGAAGGACCAGACTTACCTAAAATTCAGTGTAAAATCCAGGAGCTTGGTCTATCTGAAAAAGTTCTCTTTCTCGGAAAGCAAGATGATGTGGCCCAGGTAATTTCAATGGCTGATCTATTATTACTTCCATCTGAAAAAGAAAGCTTTGGTCTTGTTGCTCTTGAAGCAATGGCTTGCGGTGTACCCACGATCGGATCTACTGCAGGCGGAATTCCAGAACTCGTATTACACGGCCAAACAGGGATGTTATCCCCGATTGGAGATACGGAACAAATGGCAAAAGATGCTGTCCGCTTGCTAACAGATGGTGAACTGATGAACAAATTCAAAAAAGCTTGTCTTGAAAGAGCAAGCGTTAACTTTAATATTGATAAAATAACGGAACAGTATGAACGAATTTATAATCGGGTATTAACACAAAAACCGGCATCAATTTTATAAAAAATCCTGTGTGGATGAGGTTCGGTAAAGGAGTAAGTGGAATGAAGAAGTGGAATTATACGCTTCCAGCAATGGCCGCTGGGGGAGAACAAGTGCTGCAAAAACTAAACGAGCAGGGTTACGATGCCTTTTTTGTTGGTGGGTGTGTGCGGGACGAGCTTATGCATAGAACGGTTACGGACATGGACATCACAACTTCGGCAACGCCTGAACAGGTTATTGCTCTCTTTCCGGACTCCATTCCTACCGGGCTTCAGCATGGGACAGTTACGGTGCGAAGTAACGGACATCATTATGAAGTTACGACTTTTCGTACGGAGAGCGGTTATGAAGATTTTCGCCGCCCGACCGAAGTACAATTTGTGGATCGAGTAGAAGACGATTTAAAACGAAGAGACTTTACGATGAATGCGATTGCCCGTAATGTAACCGGCGATTTGCTCGATCCTTTTTCCGGTCAAGAGGATATTAAACAAGGTACTGTTAAGTGTGTCGGGACCCCAGAAGAAAGATTTGAAGAAGACGCCCTTCGCATCATGAGAGGCGTTCGTTTTGCTTCCGTTTTCAATTTTGGGCTGGAGACAGATACTTGGTCGGGAATGATTCGTCAGCGTGATAAACTCGCTTACATAGCGATGGAACGAGTTCGTACGGAGATGGATAAAATGATGGCGGGTCCTTTTCCTTCTAAAGGTGTTGAGCTTCTAATGGACAGCCGCATTTTAGAATATGTAAAGTCTCCCGTTCGTCTTGCTTCATTGGACCGCAATCTTACTGGATATCTAGATAAACTTCCGCAGCAAGCAATTTATCGCTATGAAATGTTGCTGTTGTTACTTGAGATGGGTTCATCGGAGGCTGGTTCCTTACTTCGGGAATGGACATTTTCAGGCGAAGCACGTGATCGAATAACAAATATGTTAGCCTTTCATGAGCATATTTTGAGTTTGTTTGAAAAGCTCGCCTTAAATATGGAGCAGCTTGAGAAAACAGAACTTTTGAGTTTGCTGCGTACAGACTGGATCCCCCTTGTTCTTCGGTTTGGAAGAGAAGCGGCTCAAGACTGGATACTGATCAATAGGGGAATAGCAGTTGAAGAGGATATCTTTTCTCCTGCGTATCGCAACCTTTGTCCCTTGCTGCTTCTTAAAGCGGAAGATTGGACTGCTGAAATGAATGTATATCACGTAAAAGATCTGGCGCTCGGAGGGGCTGACTTGATGAGAGTCACAGGGCGCAAGGGCGGGCCTTGGCTCGGTTTAACCATGAAGAGACTTTTACATGTTGTAGCACTGGGACAGATTCCTAATGACCACGATTCATTATTAGATGCAGCGAAGAAGGTGATTGAAGATGAAGTTTAAATTGTTGCTCGATCTATTTGATGAAAAGTCAAATGGCTTTCTTTCCGGAGAAGAAATCAGTAACCGATTATCCATCAGCAGAGCTGCGGTATGGAAACAAATTAACCAATTGCGTGAGCTCGGTTATGAATTCGAAGCGGTGTCCCGTAAAGGATATCGTTTACTCTACAAACCCGATGAGTATGAGCATAAGGATCTTATGCAAAATATAAACACAGCCGTTTTTGGAAGCAAGCTTCATCTTCTGGAATCAACAACCTCTACGCAGATCGAAGCAATCAAACTTGCAGAAGAAGGAGCCGAAGCAGGAACGCTGGTAATCTCCGATATGCAGACGAGCGGGCGAGGGCGTCTTGGACGCAGCTGGTTCTCTCCTGCTGGAAAAGGCATCTGGATGAGCCTGGTGTTACGTCCGGAATTGCCGGTTAGATTTATGCCTCAGTTAACGTTGTTAACAGGCGTAGCAGTCTGCAGTGCGATTCGAAAAGTTACGGGAGTGGAAGCAGGACTCAAATGGCCAAATGATATTTTAATTGGCGGCCGTAAAGTGTGCGGTATTCTTCTTGAAGCAGCTACCGAAGATAACAAGGTTAGATATTGTATTGCAGGGATTGGCATTGATGTTAATTTGTCTGAACAGGATTATCCAGAAGAACTGCGAAGTATAGCTACTTCTCTGCGAATGGAAGCGGGAACTTCTGTGTCTCGGTCCAAACTGATCGGTGAAGTGATGAATGAACTCGAAACAAGATATTTGCAGTATGAGAAGGAAGGATTTGCTCCGATCTTGAGAGAGTGGGAAGCTTTATCAGCCTCTATTGGGAAACAAGTACGCTCGGTAGCACTCAACCAGGTGATCGAAGGAACGGCAATTGGTTTATCCGACAGCGGAGGCCTTATGGTTTTGACGGAAGAAGGAACGAATTCTACTATTTTTTCCGGTGAAGTGGAGATAATACAATAAGGGCAGCAAGCTTTGTAAGCATATGTGATAACAGGATGGCTTCTCCATCCATCTTTTTATGGTTCATCCTGTATGCTTTAGATTAATTATTCCGAGGCATAGACATTTGATCTTTTTTTGGTATACTTTCTTCTTGAGGCGGTATTAAATGATTACCATTTGAATTGCACTCAATAAGTTAGTTTGCTTTGTAAACTATATTTATAGGTTTGTTGGATTCTGCTCTGAGCCGAAGAGGACCGAGACAGAAGGGACGATCGTTAAGTGACTCTTTTTTGACTTTTGGGACCTTTTTAGTGACAACTAAAAGGTTTTTTTGTGTGTTTAATATCTAAACCTCCAGGGCCCAGCTGATGAGAATCCGTAGGACATTACGCTTTTTGAACATCTAAAGACTTACGGTCAATATCAGAACAGAAGGGAGCCACATCCAAATGGCTGCAGTAAAAAAACCACTTAATATCGTGAAAATGAAAAAAATGAAAGAAAATAAAGAGCCGATCACAATGGTGACTGCTTACGATTATCCTTCCGCGTTACTTGCTGAGGAAGCGGGAGTGGATATGATTCTTGTAGGAGATTCACTTGGTAACGTTGTGCTTGGATATAACTCCACAATTCCTGTAACACTCGATGATATGGTTTACCACAGCCGCTCGGTTGCACGCGGGGCTGAGCATACATTTATTGTTGCCGATATGCCTTTTATGACGTATCACGGCAGCATCGACGAAAGCTTGCGCGGTGTTCGCAGATTAATGCAGGAAGGGCATGCCCATGCCGTAAAACTGGAGGGCGGAGCTGAGATTGCAGACACCGTTCGTACCATTGTTTCCGCAGGTGTTCCTGTTCTTGGACACATTGGACTAACGCCTCAGTCTGTGAATCAAATTGGTGGATTCCGGGTACAAGGAAAAGACGCGCAAGATGCAAAACGACTGCTTGAAGACGCTAAGGCTCTAGAAAAAGCAGGTGCTTTTGCAGTAGTACTGGAGCTTGTAACTGAAGAAGTAGCGGAAGCAATCTCCCGCGAGCTGAGCATCCCAACCATTGGTATTGGTGCAGGTCGAGGGTGCGATGGGCAAGTTCTTGTGTTCCATGATATTGTTCAGTATGCTTCTCCTTATATTCCGAAACGATTTGTGAAAACGTACAGTGATGTAGGTTCCCTCATTCGTGAGAGCATTGCGAGTTACGTTAAAGAAGTAAAAGAAAGATCTTTCCCAGCTGAAGAGCATGTATTTACGGCAGAAGACGGTGTCGTTGAATCGCTGTACGGAAATCATAAAGCAGAGGTGGACAACTAAGATGATTACCGTTCGTTGTATTCAGGAACTAAGATCACAAATTGCAGGGATGAAAAAGCAGATTTCAAAACCCGAAGTAACGGTTGGTTTTGTGCCTACAATGGGTTACCTGCATGAAGGTCATGCCAGTTTGATGAAACAAGCAAGAAACAAAACGGATATTGTTGTTCTTAGTATTTTTGTGAACCCAATCCAGTTTGGTCCAAATGAGGATTTCGAAAGTTACCCGCGTGATGAGAAGAGAGATCTTGCGGTAGCTGAAAAAGAAGGAGTGGATATTGTATTTATTCCTTCGGTTGAAGAAATGTATCCACAGCCTACGAAGACGACGATTCAAGTCGCTGGTCTGACAGAACGCCTATGCGGTGCTTCTCGTCCAGGTCACTTTGACGGCGTAACTACGGTTGTTGCCAAACTGTTCAATATCGTTCAGCCTGATTTCGCATTTTTTGGTATGAAAGATGCGCAGCAAGTGGCAGTGCTGTCGCAAATGGTTGCGGATTTGAATATACCTGTAACCATTGTTCCTTGCCCGATTATGAGAGAGGACGACGGGCTTGCTTTGAGCTCTCGTAACGTCTATTTGAGCAGTGAGGAACGTTCGCAGGCTCTCTGCTTATCACGTTCCCTTGCACTTGCTGAGAAAGCAAGTAAAGAACGTGCGGATATCACCATTGGTGAGCTTCGCAGCCTGGTTACCGCAGAGATCAAGAAATCACCTGTTGCCGTGATTGACTATGTGGAAATTTTGACATTCCCCGGCTTACAGCCGATAGATGAAGAACAGAAACTTACCGATCTAGAAGATGTGATTGTTGCATTAGCCGTTAAATTCGGCAAAACTCGTCTGATCGATAATCATCGTTTACAGAAAGTGAAGGTGGTCTCGCATGTTTAGAACTTTAATGAAATCTAAAATACATCGTGCAACTGTAACAGAGGCAAATTTGAATTATGTAGGAAGTATTACCATTGACCGCGATCTAATGGAAGCAGCGGATATTTTTGAGAACGAGAAAGTACAGATTGTGAATAACAATAATGGAGCCAGATTAGAGACTTATGTTATTCCCGGCCCGCGCGGTTCTGGAACGATTTGTCTGAACGGTGCTGCAGCTCGTCTCGTTCAGCCAGGAGATACGGTTATTATTATCTCTTATGCGATGATGGATGCAGCAGAGATGGCAAGTCATAAGCCTACTGTTGTATTTGTTAATGATGCGAACAAACCGGTTCAAACGGTTCAACAGGAAGTTCACGCTACGATCATGTAATCCATGGGAATAAGGAATGAAAACTGCCCATTACGCAGAAAATGTGATTAGGTTACTGCACTAATCCATTTTACCGAGGGTGGGATGCAAGCCATGTTTCACTATTTATTCGCCGAAATGAATGATGCGCTTGATGAGATTGAAAAGTATTATTCTGCTGCACCTGCCGTTAAGAAACAAGAAATGTTACGAAAGTGGAATTTGCTAAAACAGATGAGCGATGGAATTATGGATGAGTGGATGTCATTCGAAGAAAAAATGGCTCGGATACGGGAAAGCGGTTTGTTCCGCGGAACGGATCCCTTTACCATGATTCCAGAACTCAAGCTTCAATCTTTTGTCAAAGGACAGGGTTATTTTAAGCTTCTTATGTATAAACACGCGGCTGAAGAATTTAACAAAGTCGTTGAATTGTACCCGGAAAGTTTAATGTCTCGTCTGTATTTAGCTGTGTCGTATCTTCATTTAGAAGAAACACATGTGGCTGCAAAGGAACTGAATCGAATTTTGCTGAACAGCGATCAGCCTAGACTTAAAGCGCTGGCATATAATGCACTTGGCTGTATCCATGCCAAACATACGGATCTTGAGAAAGCTCTTTCCTGTTTTGCACTTTCTCTAAAGCTTGATCCTAGTTTGCAAGAGCCGCTGTATAATCTGGAAGCATGCAGATCTAATAGCGGAAAACTCCATTATGGAACCCAGTTGCTTGCTCTCTCCTAGAGATGAATCAAAAGGCAGTGCAGTGCATCAAAAAGGCGATGTCTCTTCATTTGGCATCGTCATTTTTTTGTGCTCTAATGTTCAAAAGTCTTTTTTTTTGCTATGCTACTAAAGAGACTGGATGAAGGGAACGTTTAATTGTAATGAAATTTGCCGTGCTTGATTTTGAAACAACAGGTACCCAGTCTGATGGAGAAATTACCCAGGTTGGACTTACCATAATAGATCATGATTTAAGTATAAAAGAGACATACAGCTCTTATGTCAATCCTGGCGTTCCCATTCCACCTTTTATTACTGGACTTACTGGAATTTCGGACGACGATGTCAAAGATGCACCTCATCTTGAAGAAATGATGATGGAACTTGTTCCATTGCTGGATGATGTTGTACTTGTTGGTCATAATGTAGCTTTTGATTTTTACTTTTTGCAAAATGCGTTAGATCGATGCGGATACCTGCCGTTTACAGGCCGTATTTTGGATACGATGGACTTTTTGAAAGTTTGTTTTCCTTCGCTTTCCTCTTACCAGCTGGGTTATGTTTCCACTGAATTTGGATTTGAACATGACAGACCACACCAAGCGGATAGCGATGCACTGGCAACTGCTCATGTATTTCTGAAAAGCATCGACGAACTGAGAGGTTTACCTTTGATTACACTGCAGCGTCTTTCGGACCTCTTTCCTGTAGAGGAAAGTGATTTCGGCTGGTTTTTAGATGGACTGCTGGCAGAGAAGGAAAGCGAGCCGATTCAGGATCTGGACGGTCAGAAATACTACAGGCAACTTGCGCTCGCCATTGATGATTGGTCTACGATTGCTCCGCCACGGGACGAACATGCGCCGAACCCTTTGGAGAATCAATCGTTTAGCAAGTATATGGAGAAGGTCCAACAGAACTTAAAAGAAAAACTTCCCAACTATGAACAAAGGGAAGCGCAAAATATGATGTTCGACGAAGTGAATAAAGCACTATATGAGGACAAGCATTTACTAATTGAGGCGGGAACAGGAACAGGTAAATCCCTTGGATATTTGTTGCCTTCAATTTACCAAAGTGTTAAGCAGGAGACGAAGGTTACGGTAAGTACACACACGATAAATCTGCAGGAACAACTGCGTGAACGTGATCTTCCTTTGTTAACAAAAGTCATTCCTTTTCCTTTTAAAGCAGCGATCTTCAAAGGTCGCGGACATTATCTTTGTCTGCGTAAGTTTGAACAGAAGCTGAATAATAAAGAATTTGCTACACCCAAAGAAGATGTGTTTACAGCTGCCCAGATGCTCGTCTGGCTCACGCAAACAGAAACCGGAGATGATGAAGAACTAAACTTAAGCCACCGGGGAACAGATTTCTGGGAGACCGTGCAAAGCGAGTCTGAATCCTGTTTAGGACGGAGCTGTCCTTGGTTTAAAAAATGTTTTTATCATCGTGCACGTCATGAAGCGGGAATTGCAGATGTTGTAATTACCAATCACTCGAAACTGTTTACAGATGTGAAAGCCAGCCATCAACTGCTTCCAAGTTATGACTATTTAGTGATTGATGAAGCTCATCATTTAGAAGACGTAGCTGGTAAACATCTAGGGATGCATATGAAATATTTCTCAGTGGTCCATACGCTAACAAGACTGTTTAAGGATAGTCGTAACGGTCAGTTTCCTGCACTTCATCAGCAAATCGTTCAGTCAGGACATGAGAAATACGTGGAATGGACTTCAGCTATTGACGAATTGTTCCCATTTGCTCTTGAAGCGAAAGAAGAATGGGATACACTGAGTGATATGCTATTTAAGCTGTTACCAGAGAGAATGGATGCTGCGCCAGGAGATTCGGGACAGTTCTCGCTAAGACTGAAGCCGCAAGCAAAGCCAAAAGCATGGGACAAAATCTCAAAACATGAAAATCAGTTTTATGTCACAGTAGGCGAGATGGTTCGCAAAGCCGATAAGCTCCTTGGAGAAGTGAGAGAAGAACTAGATGATTATGCATCAGATAGTCTCATTACGGATATCACAGGTCTTGTCAGAGATTTAGCAGAACTTAGGGATAATCTGAGACTCTTTATGCGGCTTGACGATACAGGTACCGTATACTGGCTTGAAGCAAGCGGTCAGTTTAGAAGTAAGTCCCTGCAGCTATACGCAGTTCCTGTCGATGTAAGTTCACATTTGAAGGAACTGTTTTTTGATAAAAAACACAGTGTGATCCTGACCTCTGCTACGTTATCTGTAGACAAGTCATTTCAATTTATGATCGATCAGCTGGGACTATCAGAGGCACAGGAAAAAGGCAGGCTTTTGACGTCCTTGCTGCCATCGCCATTTAATTATAGGGATCAGGCACTTCTTGTCATTCCCCGCGATTTTCCAAGCGTAAAAGGAAGTGTAGGGGATGATCACTTTGTAAGTATGCTGGTGACTTCACTTGCGGAGACAGCGAAGGCAACCAAAGGCAGAATGTTAGTGTTGTTTACATCCTACCGTATGCTGAGACAAGTGCATGAACCTCTAAAAGAAGCACTTGCAGCTAGTGACATCACGGTGCTTGGACAAGGGGTAGATACAGGCAGCCGGACAAAACTTACACGTCGATTCCAAGAGGCTAAGGCTTCTGTCTTGCTTGGAACAAGCAGCTTCTGGGAAGGTGTAGATATTCCAGGAGAAGCTTTAACTTGCCTTGCGATCGTACGGCTGCCTTTTCAGCCGCCCAGCCATCCGGTAGTGGAAGCAAAAAGTGAACTCTTGGAAAAAGAAAAGAAAAACCCTTTCATGAAACTTTCTGTTCCACAGGCAGTGATCCGGTTCAAACAAGGTTTTGGACGGCTCGTTCGTACAGCACAGGACAGAGGTATCGTTATCGTTTATGATACAAGGGTTATTGAATCCTATTATGGAAAGTACTTTTTGTACTCCCTGCCAGGTCCCAAAATGGAACACATGGTTACGGAAAAAATGGTTCCAAGGATTAGTGAATGGCTGATGGAACATGAAACGAATAAAGAATAAGACGGAACATAAGTAATTTGTGTTTTGATGTAAGGGGGAGTTAACATTGAAGTCGGATAAAATTTCAGAGGCAGTCGTTCGCCGGCTGCCCGTATATCTGCGTTATCTGCAGGAGCTATTTAAAAGAGAAGTGACAACGGTATCCTCTCAAGAACTCGGACTTAAACTGGATTTAAATCCAGCTCAGATCCGTAAAGATTTAGCTTATTTTGGTGATTTTGGACGGAAAGGAATCGGATATGACGTTGCTTATCTTATCGATAAAATTCGTCAAATTCTCAAAATTGACCAAGTCATCAATGTTGCCCTCGTTGGAGCAGGTAATCTCGGTCAAGCTTTATCTAACTATAACCGCTATGTAAAAGACAATATGAAGATTGTTGCCGTGTTTGACTCGTATGATAAAAAAATTGGAACGATGATCAATACACTTACGGTGCAACCAATGGAAGAGTTACAGGATACAGTGAAAGAACGTAATATCCGGATTGGCATCATTACGGTGCCTGATTTTGAAGCTCAGCGTGTAGCGGATTGCATGGTTGAAGCAGGTATAGAGGCCATACTTAATTTTGCACCGATTATTATTAAAGCTCCGCCGCATATTCGGATCCATACGGCCGATTTCACAACAGATCTATTAAGCCTTGCTTATTATCTGGAAAGCGAAGAAGGAAAGGAAGTTACAGAGGATGAATAGTCATAAATGGCTTATTAAGAACGGACAATTCGCAGTTAGTGATCCAGAATGGCGAATCGTAAAAGGGTATATGCTTGTAGAGAATGATAAGATTGTCTACATAGGCGAGAAACTCCCTGAGGGGGAGGAAGAAACAACCGTTTTTGACGGGAAAAATCTACTCTTTATTCCTGGTCTAATCAATACGCACGGTCACGCTGCTATGTCTCTTCTGAGAGGATATGGAGATGACCTTGCACTCCAAATTTGGCTTCAAGAAAAAATGTGGCCAATGGAAGAGAAGTTCACGGCAGACGATGTATATTGGGGAGCTTCCTTGTCGATCCTGGAGATGATTAAAGGGGGCACAACCGCTTTTCTAGACATGTATGATCAGATGGATCAAGTGGCTAAAGTAGTAGAGGAGTCAGGGATACGTGCAAGCCTGATGCGCGGTGTTATTGGATTCGGTTCAGATGAACTGCGAGCTGCTAAACTTGCTGAAGCGACTTCTTTTGCTAAGGAATGGAACGGGCAGGCGAATGGCAGAATTACTACGATGTTGTCACCTCATGCACCGTATACATGTGGTCCTGAGTTTATTGAGAAATTTGTTCAGGCAGCACATGACTTGGACCTGCCGCTTCATACGCACATGTCTGAGACAAAGGCAGAGGTAGAGCAGAATGTGAAAGATTATGGACTCCGTCCGGTTGCTCACTTAGAGAAATTGGGCTTCTTCTCCCGTCCATCTCTCGTGGCGCATGCGGTTCATTTAACTGACGAAGAAATTGAGATTCTTGCTAAATATAATGTGGCTGTAGCGCACAATCCAGGAAGTAACCTCAAACTTGCCAGCGGTGTAGCTCGAGTTCCGGATCTATTAAAAGCGGGGGTTGTTGTATCCTTAGCAACGGATGGACCTGCAAGCAATAATAATCTAGACATGTTTGAAGAGATGCGTCTCGCAGCCCTTATCCATAAAGGAGTCTCTGGTGACCCAACGGCGGTTCCAGCGACAGAAGCTCTACGTATGGGAACAGAATACGGAGCAAAATCGATCTATGTTGAAGATACGGGAACGCTTGCAGCAGGCAAAAAAGCAGATTTTATAGCGATTGATTTAGATCAGGCGCACTTTTTGCCATATTCAGATTTGATCTCTCATGTTGTATACTCGGCAAGTGCTAAAGACGTAAAACATGTTTGGGTGGATGGCAAGCAGTTGTTAAAAGATGGTGAAGCTCTTACTTTAGATGAAGAACGTATTAAGCGTGAAGCAGAATCTGCATTTAAAGGACTGAAAGCCCGCTAGGGCGAAGGGTGAGAAGGGAGTCCCGCCTTGAGGAGAAATCGGAAAAAGTGGATATACATTAGTATTCTTACCGTATTACTAATTTTATTTGGAATTTATCAATTTTATGTTTACGTAATGAAAGATCAGTGGGCGGAAAGAGATCTGGCGGTGTCGATTGCAGAGCAGCAGACACAGCTTACATCCGTTACAAAAACGCAGAAATCGGTTTGGGGAGAAGAGTCGATCTATTGGACGATTGAAGGCACGAACAGCGAGAGTAAGCCAATTATGGTCTGGGTTCAGTTCGGGATGGATCATAAACCAGTGAGTGGGAAAAACAGTGTTCATACTGAACTCATTGAGAATAGTTTCTCTGAAGATGAAATGTTCGCCAAAATCGCTGCAGAGTTAGGCAATATAGAGATTATTCATTTGCATCCAAGCTACTACAATAAAACATATGTATGGCAGCTCTTTTATAAGCAAGATGGCAAATATGTGTATCGATTCTACCAATTTAGTGATGGAACCGAAATAGGGAATGGATATCAACTGCCCGATTAAGGAATAAAATAGATATAACAAATAACCCCCATATGGTCGATATAGATCATTCGGGGGTTATTTTATGTGGTAACATAGAAAAATATTTCATAGTTTAGATTTCATGCTTACGATATGTTATGCTATATTTATAGATTTTATTTACAGTAAAAACAATAAAAAGACTAAAAGGCAAGGGAGGTTGTCACTTGAAATTGCGTCCCATCCCAATTGCAGTATCTTTGTTCGTTACTGCTACATTGCTGTTTGGAGGCTGGTTTGCTTACCGTCAGGTGGCTATGATTAAACCAATTGACAAACTGGTATCAACATACGATGGTGTCAACAATGTTCAAATAGATATTACCCCTAAAGAAGTGACTTTGAATCTCGATTTGGAACCTCAAACGAATCTTAGGGGTCTAGTTGAACTTATTCATACAGACGGAAATCCGTATTTGAAGGGAAAGAAACTTAAACTTGACGTAAAAAATCATTCTACAGAGGAACTCGACGAATTTTGGTCAAGTGCCTTATTTACGGTGGCAGAAGCAATGGAAACGAGACAATATACGCAGATTCCTGAAGAACTGCAGAAAATGAGCGACGGCAGCATACAAGTAGATTACGATATGGATGATCAGAATGTGTATGTAAGTCTATCTGACGGAGAAGCAAGCAAGTTTATTATTCTGCCGCGCCAGTCGGCAACGATGGGGGTATGGCCAAATGCCTAAATGGACCAAGGAAATCTTGATTGGAGCAACGCCCGTCATCATTATATTTCTCGTCTATATCGGTGTTAATGTAGTTCCTTTATTGCTTATGGGACTTCTGGTTGGAGGTGTATTTCTTCTCATGCAGATGCGCGGCGGTCTGACCGTTGGTGCAAGCAGTGAAAGAAAACGAAAAAAGGCAGGCCCGCCGAAGCTCACTTTTGAGGAAATAGGTGGTCAAGATAGTGCGAAACAGGAGCTTAGAGAAGCACTTGATTTTTTAATCAGACATGAGGAAATACAGAAATTTGGTATCCGTCCCTTAAAAGGAATCTTGTTAACCGGCCCTCCGGGAACAGGTAAGACACTCATGGCCAAAGCAGCAGCACATTACACGAATTCCGTGTTTATTGCTACATCAGGCAGTGAATTTGTAGAGATGTATGTAGGTGTGGGGGCGGGCCGTGTTCGGGAGTTGTTCCGTGACGCGAGAACGCGAGCAGCCAAGGAAAACAAAGAAAATGCAATTATTTTTATTGATGAGATCGATGTTATTGGAGGTAAGCGAGAAGGCGGACAACAACGTGAATACGATCAGACCCTGAACCAGCTTCTGACGGAAATGGATGGGATTTATACATCAGAGGCGCCGCGTATTCTAATCATAGCTGCAACCAACCGTAAAGAAATGCTGGACAGCGCTTTGCTTCGCCCAGGACGTTTTGATAGACATATACAAGTGGACTTGCCGGATAAAAAAGGACGCAGACACATTCTTGAACTGCATGCCAAAAACAAGCCGCTTGATAAAAGCACCAACATGGACAAAATTGCGGAAGAATCTTATGGCTTCTCTGGCGCACAACTGGAAAGTCTAATGAACGAAGCAGCGATTTATGCGATGCGGGATGATAGCCAGTATATTACACAAAAACATCTATCCATGGCCATTGATAAGGTGATGATGGGTGAAAAAACAGACAGAGAGTCAAATGAAGATGAGAAAAAACGGGTAGCCGTACACGAATTAGGACATGCCATTGCGGCAGAAGCTGTACGTCCTAATAGTGTCGGCCAAGTTGCATTAAGTCCGCGTGGACAAGCGTTAGGCTATGTAAGACATAACCCGCAAGTAGAACAATACTTATACACCAAAGACTTTTTAGAAGCTCAAATTATGATAGCACTTGGCGGTGCTGCAGCAGAGGAAATTTACTATGGGGGCCGCAGTACGGGTTCGAGAAATGATTTTGAGCAAGCATTAGATATTGTTAAAACCATGATCAGCTCTGGACTTACGGAACTCGGAATTGTGCATCTGGAGATGGTCTCCCAAGCGGACATGTCGAAAGAAAACGCAGCGATATTAAATGAACTTTTCTCCCGTACAAAACAGCTGCTTATCGATCACGGTCCTATCTTTGATCAATCATTAAGTATCCTGCTTAAAGAAGAAGTGTTATCTGGTGATGAATTTCGCAAATTATTCAAAGAAAGTACATTATTGCCAGCATAATCTATGATGCTGGTTATTTTTTTTTACTTTTGTTTCATGCTAAGATATTATTAGATGTTGGGTCATAAAATGTATTCTTCATGTTTCGACAAAGAAGAATACAAAAAATTACTAGAGACCAAGAAAGGGATGGAGTAGTTACCATGTTGTTTAAAAAAATAGGAGTTATCGGCGGAGGTACAATGGGCCAAGGTATAGCAGAGATGCTTGCAGCCAAAGGCCTCGACGTCTTGCTTGTAGAACAAACCCCTGAGAAATTAGATCATTCAGTAGAAATGATTGAAACAGGACTAGACAAGAAATTAGAGAAGTGGGCTATCACCCAAGCAGAGAAGAAATTGATCTTGTCCAGAATCCATAAAACGACAAGTTATGAGGAACTTTCTGTTTGCGATTTGATCATAGAGACCATTACGGAAGATCTGGAAGAGAAAAAAGTTCTCTTTAGAAAACTGGAAGAAGCAATTGGTAAAGATATTATTCTGACTAGTAATACTTCTACTCTTAGCTTAACTGAGCTTGCAGGTTCCATTAATTCGCCTGAACGTATGATTGGACTTCACTGGACACATCCGGTTTCCAGCATTGATATGGTTGAGATTATTCGTGGTCTTAAAACTTCAGATGAAACGTTCAATGCAACAAAACAGTTTGTAGAAGAAGTGCTAGGCAAAAAAGGGATCATGGTTTATGAGTCCCCTGGATTTGTTACTTCTCGTCTGATCTGCCTTCACATTAACGAAGCTCTTCATCTGCTTGAAGAGGGAGTTGCTTCTGCAGAAGATATCGATGAAGCAGTACGCATTGGTTACAAATTCCAACATGGGCCGCTTGAAATGGCGGATCGTTTCGGACTTGATTCTGTTCATGCAGCGCTTGATGGAATGTTCCGCGAGTTTGGTGAACTGAAGTATAGACCATCTACTGTTTTGAAAAAAATGGTTCGCGCTGGACAACTCGGCGTAAAAACAGGAGAAGGCTTCTTCAAGTACGACAAGGATGGTGACCGAGTATGAAAATTTTAGTTATCAATTCAGGGAGTTCTTCTCTGAAATATCAAGTATATGACATGACGAATGAATCTGTTCTTGCAAAAGGACTTGTAGAACGGATTGGTATGGATTCTTCTATTTTGAATCACAAACCTACAGGCAAAGAAGAAATTACAGAAGTTAGTGAAATTCTTGAGCATAACACTGCTATTCGTAAAGTGCTCGACAAATTGACTCATGAAGAACACGGTGTAATGAGCTCGATTTCCGAAATTCAAGCAGTAGGTCACCGCGTAGTGCACGGCGGGGAAGCTTTTAAAGAATCTGCTCTTGTAACAGACGAAGTAAAAGCTGAGATCCGTCGTCTGATCGACCTTGCTCCGCTTCATAACCCAGCAGCAATGATGGGAATTAACGCTGCAGAGCTTAATATGCCGGGTATCCCGCAGGTTGTCGTATTTGATACTGCGTTCCATCAAACGATGCCTGAGCACGCATACCTGTATGCTATTCCACGTGTACTTTATAACAAGTACAAAGTACGTCGTTATGGTGCACACGGTACTTCCCACGATTTTGTAAGTAAAGCAGCTGCTGAATTCCTTAATCGTCCGATCGAAGACCTGAAGATCATTACATGCCACGTAGGTAACGGAGGCAGCTTAACAGCAGTGAAGAATGGGGTTTCCGTTGATACTTCGATGGGTATGACTCCTCTTGAAGGTCTGATGATGGGAACACGCAGCGGGGATCTCGATCCAGCGATTGTACCTTATGTGATGAACAAAGAAGAGCTTACGATTAACGAAGTGAATTCGATGCTTAATAAACATAGTGGACTGCTTGCTATCTCCGGTATCAGCAGTGACATGCGTGAGATTACAGAAGGAATGGAGAACGGTGAGCCAAACTCTACACTTGCTTTCAATATGTATGAGTACCGTCTTCGTAAATACATTGGTTCCTATGCTGCAGCGATGAACGGTGTGGATGTTATCGTCTTTACAGCAGGGGTTGGAGAGAATTCTGTTGTGCTTCGTCAGCGTGTACTTGAGCAGCTTACTTACCTTGGTGTTGAAGTAGACGAAGAGCTGAATAAAATCCGTTCTGGTGAGCCGCGCCGTATCTCTTCAACAAATTCCAAAGTAGAGGTTCTCGTGATTCCAACGAATGAAGAACTTGTGATTGCACGCGATACACATCGTATTGTAGAAGCAACTCAATAATTAATAATATATAAGCAGGGAGAGATCGGAATGAGCACGAAAAGTGACATTCGCAATGTCAGCAAGCACGTTGGAGAGACAGTAACGATCGGTGCTTGGGTCAATAACAAGCGCTCCAGCGGTAAAATACAATTTTTACAGCTTCGCGACGGTACAGGCTAGATCCAGGGGGTTGTGGTGAAAAGTGAAGTTTCTGAAGAAATTTGGAACAACGCGAAAAGCCTCACCCAAGAAAGTTCACTGTATGTAACAGGGGTGGTTCGTGAAGAGCCGCGCAGCCAGTCTGGATATGAACTTACAGTTACAGGAATTGAAATTATTCATTTAACTGAAAATTATCCTATTACGCCGAAAGAACACGGTGTTGATTTCTTGATGGATCATCGCCACCTGTGGCTTCGTTCGAACAAACAGCGTGCAATTATGGTGATTCGTGCGGAAATTATCCGCGCAGTTCAGGAGTATTTTGATACCAATGGATTTACGATTGTAGATCCTCCGATCCTGACACCTTCTTCTGCTGAAGGAACAACCAACCTGTTCCACATCAAATATTTTGATGAGGATGCATACCTGACACAAAGCGGTCAGCTTTATATGGAAGCAGCTGCAATGGCTCTTGGTAAAGTGTATTCCTTTGGTCCTACTTTCCGTGCAGAAAAATCCAAAACTCGCCGTCACTTGATTGAGTTCTGGATGATTGAACCGGAAATGGCATTTGTGGATCATGAAGAAAGCTTGCGTATTCAGGAAGAGTTCATTTCACACGTAGTACAGTCGGTAGTGAAAAACTGCCGTAAAGAGCTGGAAAGCATCGGCCGTGATATCTCTAAACTCGAGAATATCAAAGCTCCATTCCCGCGTATTACGTATGATGAAGCAATTACATTCCTGCAAGGAGAAGGTTTTGATATTCCATGGGGTGAAGATTTTGGTGCTCCTCATGAAACAGCAATTGCCGAAAAATACGACAAACCTGTATTCATTACTCACTATCCAGCAGGAATTAAAGCTTTCTATATGAAACCAGATCCGAACCGTCCAGAAGTGGTATTATGTGCAGACATGATCGCACCGGAAGGATACGGCGAAATTATCGGCGGCTCCCAGCGTATTGATGATCCGAAACTGATGGAAGAGCGTTTTGAAGAGCATAATCTTTCCCGTGAAGCTTATCAGTGGTACTTGGATCTTCGCACCTATGGATCTGTTCCTCACTCCGGATTTGGTCTTGGACTTGAACGTACAGTAGCTTGGATTTGCGGACTTGATCATGTACGTGAAACAATCCCATTCCCACGCACACTGTATCGTCTTTATCCGTAAGGACCTTAGGAGGTATGTAAATGAGCGAACCAGGTGAGGGTACATGGGTGAAAGGTATTGCTTACGGGATGTCTATGGGGAGCGTTCAGCTCCCTTATGCACTGCTCCGTTATTACACCCGGCTTGGTTTGTCAGATGGAGAGATGCTTCTAATCCAACATCTGATATCATTTCAACAGCTGGAAGGAAATGATTTTCCGACGCTTGAGGAATTGGCAGTTCGAATGAACATACCGCCGGAACAGGTTGCTCGTGGCTTACAGAGGCTGATGAGAGATGGTTTTGTTAGTATAGACGAAGATTTGGATAAAGCGAGCGGCATACAATACGAGCGTTATAATGTGCTTGGATTATATGTAAAACTTGCGGAATGTCTTCAAGAAGAATCATCTTCCCCAGCGGTTGCTCGAAAATCAGCAGCATTACCTTATCAGCAGAATGCAAGACAAACGATGGAAGAAGCCGAAGAACGTAATATGTTCCGAGTTTTTGAGAATGAGTTCGGCAGACCTCTATCTCCCATGGAATATGAAACGATCTCTGGCTGGATCGATCAGGATCGATACCCTGAAGAGTTGATATTGCTTGCTCTGAAGGAAGCCGTGTTTGCTGGAAAAGTACATTTCAGATATATTGATCGTATATTACTGGAATGGAGCCGTAATAGAGTTAAGACAACCGAGGATGTAAAAGCATACGCCGCCCGCTTCCGTAGTGGTGGACGTTAATCATATAGGTTATATAAGGCACTCCTTTATAAGGGGTGCCCAGATTGTAGACAAAAGGCATTCGGAATGTATTCATTCTGAATGCCTTTTGTCATTTCTACTTCTTTTCATGAATAAATCAGACCGGT
>NZ_WTWX01000049.1 GCF_009870785.1 Paenibacillus sp. An7 | reverse complement strand
CCATTTGTAGATATCCAATTGGGAACACAAAAAGCTGAGTGATTCAACTAACGAAAAAACGTTAGTTGAAAACAAAAGGGAGCAGCTTGCCAGTTGGCAACTGCTCCCTTTTTGCTAACCAGCAGGCTATTTCTTTTGCAACATGGGCAATTAATCGGATTGGAAAAAAACATGTTGGAAGGGGATTGATTTCTGAGTTTAATGAGATCATTAACAAAGCAACTGCTCAAAGAGGTTGCCATGGTGAGATTATAGATAATTGAACTAACGATAAAACGTTAGTTTAAGTATATTTCTTCACAATCTTTACAATTACATTAATATAAATATCCAATATAAAATCATCTAACCTCTAAAAAAATACAGAGGAGAGATGATTTTGATAATTCTTTATTACAAAGCTACAACAAAGGCCATGATATTCCTCATGAGGATATTCTCCGCCGGCCGGTATATAACATCACAACAAAACAAACTTACCTAAAGCCATGCGTTTAGCCGATCGTTTGTTTATATTTAATAATACTCAAGTTGATTGGTTACAAGCAGAAAGGTGATGTGAAGAAATATCTTAAATGTCGCCGCCAGGAACTTAACTCTATAGAGCAACCTTTACATAACCTTAAGAAATTAGAAAACTATGAAACAAAATATTCTTAAAAATAAATTAAACTTTCTAATTCTATTGAGTGTTTATATATCAATAGTGATCAGTTCTTTTCTTTTTAATAGTTATCAAATTTTCAAGCGATAACTTCTGAAATACCAGGATATTCAAAGCTAGTACAACTTATTACGTAATCTACACATAAGAAATAGCTGTGTTTCTTTAGGAAGTGCCTATTAAAGGAGGAATGATAATGTGAAAAAACAACTAATAATTACGGGACTTACGAGTATAATGCTTCTAGGTGGTGGTCAATTTATTTATCAATCTTATGCTGCAGAAGACACAGGTGCACAACACAAGATTCAAGAGGCACAATCTGATAAAGTACCTGAGATTATTTTACCAACAGCAGAGTTAGTATCAGATCCTACAAGAATTGATATTTCCGAGGTTTCTGCGGAGGACATACATGTTCCTTCAGTTGGAGGAATAAGTACTAAAAGTCAAAATAAAATATTCTCACAAAAGACCGACGAGCACGGACTTTTTGTAAGAACAAATATATATACTGAAACTGGAAATACAGTGCGATTTACTCAGGCAGATCTTAATATGGATAAAGATGCTGTTCTTGAGAGTATAAATAATAGTTACAAAAATGAATCTGTCGAAATCGCTGAAATGAATGGTAATACTGTAGCTTATGTGGATGGTGAAAGTAGAGATGTAGTCCACTTAATAACACTAGATCACTTTTATAGTATTGCAGGAGAACATGGTCTACTTGAAGAACTTTTGGATATCGCAAAAAAAATTCAAGATTAACCATGAAAATATACCATTCTTCTTCAGAAACTTTTAATTAGTAATACCAATGGATTTCCCTCAAAAGGTCTGTTTTGGAAGACATCTAGATCATAATTAAGATTAAACTAAATGCTTAATTAGTTGAAAATATCATGGGAATTTCGCACTTAGTAACTGTCACTTAATTCATCTCTTCATTACGCTAACGAAAAAACGATAGTTTAATTAGAAAAAGTAAGCAACCGATCAATAGACCGGTTGCTTTTTCTTTAAGCTCCTGGACAGTTTAGGACCCATATTCACATTGCATGGATTAATAATGAAACCTACAATTTTAATCGTATTTCCATATTTTAACCTATAGTTATAAACAGACGATATGTTAGAATTTACGATTAAGTAAAAATTGGAAGGGAAAATTCATTAGTTCACAATTACAAAAGAAAGTTTAATAAAATAAAGGAGATGCTTATGTTTAAATTAGTAAAGGTTCATTATCAGAGAGATGCGAAAAAAATTTTATTTACATGTTTTATAATATTTTTTTTACTTTATTTGTTTTTCTATAGCTCAAGTATAACTACTATTACAAAGGTAGAAGGTAAGGAAGTTGGGAAATTCAAGAACTATATCACAATTACTAGTGGGAATGGCGAACGAGAAAAAATATCTGTGCCTGAATCTACATATAGTTTGGTAGAGACTAATCAAACTTACTTCATTACGTATTACCATAACTTTATAAGAGGTAATTATATTAAAAATCTCAAAATTACTGAGCCACTTAGAAAATAAATTAAAGAAAAAGTTTGTCGGATGATGGGATCTTCTACATAAATCCGTTGGACTATAAGCGTACGTAAAACTTTAGATAAATAAGATTACAGTCGATTAGGCTGTTCGGGTTAGTATAGGTAGCTGGGAACTGGTATAAACCTAGGAGGTGAATTTGTGAAAGAAGTTATTAAAAATGCTCTATTGGGTTTTGTCGTTTTTGTTATTGGCTTTGCCATTATTTTAGTTCTTACAAGATCCGGTATTGAAGCTGAACTGACATATTATGCTGCTATAGCATACGCTCTTTTATACTTAGCTAGTGTTATATCTGTCTGTACAGTAGTAATTCTAAGAAAAATTACTCAATTAAAAAAATGAACTACTCATTTGAACTAACGGTAAAACGATAGTTGAACACGTTAGTTGAACACAGCAGGGAGCAGCTAGCCAGTTGGCAGCTGCTCCCTTTTTGTTATGTAAACCGGCAGTTTAATGCAACAAATCCCACCTAATAAACGTTAACAATATAGCTGGGGGGATTTGTATGAGAAGGTTTCTTTTTGGAATAATAATTTCATTGTTGAGCATTTCTGGTTGTGATCATAATTCGGATTTAAGTCGAGGTTCAGACACAAAAACTAAGATTAGTCAGATAAATCAACTGTCTAAAGAAATGCCTGAGGAAATGCCTGAGGATTTCAACTTCTCGCTCAGCTACGGGTATGGTGAAGTAAATAAAAATGAAATAAATACCTATAACAATTCTGTTACAAAAGATTTGATTATAAAAGGTACAGCAAAGGCAGACTTTTCATTTAGCCAAGACGAAATGCAAAGTATTTATAAAAAAATGAAAGAAATAAACATTATGAGAATAAATGAATTTTCGCAGCAAGGGGACTGTGCCAAGACTCCCAGTAATACAGATAGCTGGAAAATTACTATAAATAGTGAAACGAAAACATTCTCGTGGACGGACCAGCATTGTAGTGTGAGTAACGATGAAAAATTATTATTAGACTTAAGAACATATATCCAACTGATCGTTAATGGCAAAGACGTATATAAAGCATTGCCTGAGGCGGAAGGTGGTTATGATTAAGAAAAGCAGATTGTGGATGTATTAACGCTATTTTTCTAATGGAAAAACGTTAATTAAATAAGAACATGTAAGCAGCCGCTTAGGAGTGTGAGATATGAAAAAAACAATATTGGCTTGTATTATGATAATGTTGATATCGGCTTGTGGAAATGTTGAGACGACATCAAATCCAAATACTTCTAGTGAGCCTAAATCTGAAACGGAAGAGTCTATTATTCCAAAAAACACATCCGAATATTGTACTGTAGAACGTATAAGTTTAGATAGTGAAACTGAAAAATATTTCTATGGAATTTGGAAAGTTGAAAAGCTTTTAGGATTTGCAAAGTCATATAATGATGCTTCTGAATATCCAACAGGGCAAAAATTTATTGGAGATAAAATTATAATCAAAAAAGACCTTTTTTCATCAAAAGGACTTAAAAAATATAGCAATTATCAATATGAACTAAAAAATCCATTATATGAGATTACAGCGACATGCTATAACTCTGACTCTTTTTATAGATTATATAAAATAGATATCTCAGACTTAAATATAAATGATGCAGTACAAACAATAGATATAAGTGACCCTTCTACAAAACTTAGCATACCTGTAAGTGTAAGTTTTTTTGTTGTTAATAACGATAGGCTTATCTTGTTATCAGAGGCAGCTATTTTTGAGCTTGAAAAAATTCCTAACTAAATGTTCTCTTCTTTTCATAATAAAGTGGGAAAGGCTTTTTATCCTTGCAAAGTGTCATCAATCAAACAAGGAAAAATTTATTATAAGGAATCAAGATCTGTTCAAGGCCAAGACAATATCTGTATCATTCAACTAACGAGAAAACGATAGCTGAACACAGCAGGGAGCAGCTTGCCAGTTGGCAACTGCTCCCTTTTAATTATCAAACCGGCAGTAGGGCAGCATTAGTTGAATGAGAGTTCTTAATGATATGTCTCATGAGCCAGTAAATTTATAGTGTTAGATCTACTTTATTACCTCTGCCACTAGTACAGTTAAAAAAAGAAAAAAGCACAATCCTTCCGGCTAAGAGAAGAAAGCGCTAGGGCAACAAATACACTATTTGCTGCTCTTATAACAGTTGCACTATTTCATACCCACTTGCGCTCTACATTCTTTGTATCTGTTTATGTATAAGTAATAGATAATAAAATTATATATTATACAATCTAATATTTTTATGGAAAATTTTTATGCTTAATATCTGTTCCAGTCATTCCAAGTTGTTCAATTTTATTTTCATCTTCATCAACTATTTCATAATAATAAA
>NZ_WTWX01000065.1 GCF_009870785.1 Paenibacillus sp. An7 | reverse complement strand
CATTCTGAATGCCTTTTGTCATTTCTACTTCTTTTCATGAATAAATCAGACCGGTTTCCACCTGATTTACGCCGGGATTGGTCTGTTCCACGACCATCTGGCGATTTTCTTCAAATTCATGGCAGCAAACGTAAGCATCGCCTGCATGGACAATTTTTTCAGCCCTCTCAGGGTTGTCCATCGCATGCCATGCTTTTCTTTTGCGTCTGCAAATACCCGTTCCACCGTTTCTTTTCGTTTCGCATAGATTTGTTTTACATGCTGGTGCTGTCTTAGATGCTCTACTTCTTCTAAGTGGTTTTGCCATACATGTCGCGTCACTACTTTTTGGTGGTTCTTGCTTCCTGTACACATGGATAAATAACGACACGATTTACAAATTTCTTTTGGAGATTTGTACTCTCGGTACCCTTCTTTATTGGTGGTCGAGTAAGGTAACACCTCGTTAGCAGGACATAAATAGGCATCAAA
Source organism: Paenibacillus sp. An7 (assembly GCF_009870785.1). Taxonomy (GTDB): domain Bacteria; phylum Bacillota; class Bacilli; order Paenibacillales; family Paenibacillaceae; genus Paenibacillus. The sequence goes on along the minus strand of NZ_WTWX01000065.1, from coordinate 1,006 downwards.
ATATTCATCATACACGTAGTCATCTTTTCGAAAACCTTCTTTTTGAGAACGCGGACGTGTATAAGGCAGCGCCGGAGTAACCCCTTGCTCCAACAAATATTTGCTAATCCATGGCGTTTTGTAGGCAGCATCGGCTGCTACTGCTACAGGTTTTCCAATCTTTTCTTTTACCATTTCTACCAGGGGTGCAAGCAAGTGGCTGTCATGTTCATTTCCGGGAGTGACGATGTTACCGAGTACAAATCCGTTTCGGTCTACTGCTGCGTGAAACGAATAAGCAAATTGTTTGGTCCGTTCATCTTTGACATAGTAGCCGCTATCGGGATCTGTAGTGCTTTGTTTAATTTCCTTTTCTTCTTCTTTTTTAAAAGAGTCCGGAGGAAACGGCTTTTTATTGTGATCATCCCGGTCTTGGTTAATTTCCTCTTCCAGTTTGCGTTGGTATGCTCTTGTTTCTTTGCGTACAACTTTCTTTTCGAATTTTCGTTTGTTCGCACTCGCTTTTACGTGTGTAGAATCGATGAAAACATGCTCCGCGCTGAGTAAATGTTTCTCAGCTGCAGTCCGCAAAATACGGTAGAAAATCTGTTCAAATAGATCTGTATCTTTAAAACGACGTTCGTAGTTCTTTCCGAAAGTAGAGAAATGCGGAACTTTATCATAAAATCCATAGCCCAAAAACCAACGATACGCCATATTGGTCTGTACTTCTTCGATCGTTTTTCGCATGGAACGAATACCAAAAGTATATTGAATAAGAGGTAATTTAATTAAGATGACCGGATCGATGCTAGGTCGTCCAATTTCCGAATAATGATCCTGAACCAAATCGTAGATAAAAGAAAAGTCGATTGCCGATTCGATTTTGCGAACCAAATGATCTTCTGGCACGAGTTGATCCAGAGCAACCATTTCAAGTTGGTCACGCTGAGTGGATGATTGTTTCGTTAGCATGATTGTCACCTCAAATAAAGTAGTTACTTCTATTGTAAAATAAAAAAGACTG
>NZ_WTWX01000111.1 GCF_009870785.1 Paenibacillus sp. An7 | reverse complement strand
GTCCACACTGGACGGCCATAACTAGTGCATAACGAAGTTGCCGGGAACCACGTTTGGTAATTCGATTCCGTGTTGCCGTAAACTTTCCAGATGCGAATACACTTGGATCAATGCCTGCAAAGGCTACTAGTTTCTTGGGATGATCAAAACGGTCGATTTCCCCAATTTCTGATAAAATTGTTGCCGCAATTTTAGGACCAATACCGGGAATCGACTGGATTAAATCATATTCTTCAATTTCTTCAGCGAGAGCATCAA
>NZ_WTWX01000048.1 GCF_009870785.1 Paenibacillus sp. An7 | reverse complement strand
CATAAGATCTGGTGTACGATGAGCAGATACTACTTTTTTCTCATAAGAAAGACCAAGTTCCTCGAGTACTTCACATGCATGAGACATGGTTTCCCAATCTGATTTGCTTCCCATAATAACACCGACTTGCACTGACATCCAATCCTCTCCCTTGATCCAAACTCTATTTAAAAATAAAAACCGAAATCCTTGAGATGATTATCAATTCACGGATTCCGGACAGTTTACAGAAGATACCTGTATTCCCCTTTATAACATAGGAAAACATCAGTCATTAACTGCAGTTTCCTATACTGTAAAAGTACAGATATCCTCGTAGTCCGGAAATTTTCGGTCTCCAGGTAGATACTTCCGGGCCATATCCCCGGCTTTATACGAGTCATTTATATGGTTTTAATAATATTCACATTTTTATTTACACAAACGTAAACGTAAACGTATACGTATACGTTTACGTACTTTACCTTTCATAGTTTACCAATCCAATAGACCACATGTCAACTTAAAGACGAACAATATATAGGTCAATAAATATAATGTTCGGAATTTTTATAATTAAATAAAATAAAAAAACCAGTAACTACCACGTCGAATGATAGATGCTGGTTTTATGCATTTATTTGTATAGAATGTACTTTTTCTAAATAAGTTGTATACGTTGGCTTATTTTACAATAAGAACCGGAATACTTACTTCCTGTGCAACGCGGTGGCTGACACTTCCGAGCATAAACTCACGAATTCCGCTGAGTCCACGACTGCCGATGACAATCAGTTCAATATTATTTTGCTTAATATATTCAATAATCACATCTACTGGGGAGCCTTGAATGAGTTCAACTCGAGCATTCGATCCGATAGCAGCCAACCGTTGTTTGGCCTCTTCTACCGTTTGTTCAGCAAGTTCATACACCTCATTGTTGACGGAAGGCGGGATCGGAGCAAGTCCCTCACCAATAAACACTCTTGGAAAATCATATACATGTACAACATCTAGAACTGAATTCTCTGACATTCCCGCTAACTCTACTGCCTTTTCCAGTGCTTTATTTGATACCGGTGAGCCATCATAAGCTAATAATATTTTCGAAAATGACATGAGGACCTCCACCTTTCTGTATGTAGTTTTTAACCAATTTTCATCAAAATTAATCATTACACATCTTAGCTAAGAAAGTATCCATACAGTACGGCATTTATAAACAAAAGAATAGGAATGCCAATGGTAAAGCTGGAATGTTTCGTTTTATGGCGTTTGCGGTACATCGCAATAAGAATACCGAGTGACCCACCAATTGCGGCAAGCAGGAACAATGTCTTTTCCGGCACCCTGTCTCTTCTTTTCTGGGCCCTTCTCTTATCTTCAGACATCACCAGGTAGGCTACCAAATTAATAAAAACAAACCATACCATAATTCCCTCTCTCACCCGATCACCTCTTTCAGTGAACATTCTAAGTTACCTTGTTCTTTTCTATTATACCGCTAGCTGGAACATATAGGCAATGAATGTACTCACTGCAAAGAGGGGGCAAAGTGGTTATCATTTCACATCTTATTGTAACGAAACCTTGTTATTTTTATGCATAAATCCATGATAAGAAAAACAGCGCTTTAGATCAAAAGCGCTGCTGTTTAACTTCAAGTTTCATATAAGCATTTATAAAAAGAAAGCTAACAGGATTTGCCGCTTACGACTCCTGTTTTGGAATTTCGTTCAAACTCGGCGGATATTCTGCTGCCTTTTTCGGACGAAGCGTCTTGCTTTCTTCAAGTATACTTGACTTATTTTGCTGATTTTTCGTTTTTAGCGGCTTATGATGTGGCATTCGTGGATCACCCCCTAAGTATAGGGTGCCATCCTCTAGTTCCATTATGCGAAGGAAAATTTACATGTTGCCAAAGGAAAGGGAAGCTTATTCTATTTCCCTTCTTTTTTCTGCTCCATCGCAGCTTTAAGAAGTTCACCGAGGTTAGAACCGATGGACTCTTTTTTCTCAAATTGCTTCACCAATTTTTGCTGTTCACGCTTATTCACATGCTTCTTATCTTTATCAAGTGTTTCAGTGATTCCACAAGGAAGGCACTGAACATACAGTCCTGCTTTTCCTTCTTTAAGTTCCATTTTTTTATGACACTGAGGACAGCGGCGATTCGAAAGCCTTTTTTCTGCAGAACGTTTATAACCACAGTCATTTGCAGGGCACACGAGGAATTTTCCACGTTTCGATTTCTTCTCTAATAACCGTGTTCCGCAGTCTGGGCAGTGGCTGTTGGAAACGTTATGCGGCTTGTATTCCACTGTACTATTTTTCACGCTGCGGACAAGCTCACCCGCCATGGTGCGAATTCCATTTAAAAAGGGTTCCGGCTGCCCTTGTCCTTTTGCGATTCGCTCAAGTTCTGCTTCCCATTTCGCAGTTAATTCCGGTGTACGAAGCTGAGGAGCCGCTAGTTCGATCAGCTGTTTACCTTTGCCTGTAGGATGCAGTGAATTCCCTTGACGTTCAATCGTATCGGAACTAACCAGCTTCTCAATAATATCGGCACGAGTAGCAGGAGTACCAAGACCATGTTTCTCCATTTGACCGAGTAAGGCAGCTTCATTATAACGTTTTGGCGGAAGTGTTCTGCCTGGTTTCACAATGCAGCGCTGAATTTTAAAAGTTTCACCTTCACGAAGTTCTGGAAGCTGCTGTCCGCCTGATTTCCCTTCATGGGATTCTTCTTCTATATCTGTGTCATCCTCATATCCCTCTGCCCCGTAAACTTCACGCCAGCCGTGATCTTTTACCGTAGTTCCTTTTACCGTGAGTATTTCTTTTTCCACTTCTAACTTCACTTGTACTGCATCATACCGTGCAGGCCCATAGAACAAACTTATAAATCTTCTTACAATGAGATCATATAGTTTTCGCTCATCCGTAGAAAGGGCATTTAAAATGACCGTTTGCTCTGTTGGAATAATTGCATGGTGATCGCTCACTTTACTATCGTCCACAATCCGTTTTGTGATAGGAAGTGACTTACGTAATAATGGGCGTGCTAGTGCACTGTAAGGTCCAACCGCCACACTTTCCAGTCGTTCTTTAAGCGTACCTGTCATATCACTCGTTAAGTATCTGCTGTCTGTCCGAGGATAAGTAACCAATTTGTGCTGTTCATACAAACGTTGAAGCAGGTTAGAGGTTTGTTTTGCCGAGAATCCGTATTTTTTATTCGCATCTCGCTGCAGTTCTGTAAGATCATAAGCAAGAGGATGAGGTTCCACCTTTTCGCTTTTCTTCACTTGAACGACTTTCGCAGAGGCTCCATCTAGTTTACTTTTCAGCTCTTCTGTCCGTGTTTTGTCAAAAATACGTGAATCCCCTTGAGCAGCACGCCACATTGCCTGAAAATCTCCGAAGTCTGCCGCAATGGTGTCGTACTCTTCGGAGCGGAAATTCATAATTTCTTTTTCACGGTCCATAATCATACCAAGTGTCGGCGTTTGAACCCGCCCAGCAGATAGCTGAGCCCCATACTTCACGGTAAGAGCTCTTGTTACATTAAGACCTACCATCCAGTCTGCTTCTGCGCGGCAGCGAGCGGATTCATACAAACGATCAAACTGATGTCCAGGCTTTAGGTCAGCAAAACCTTGTTTGATTGCTTTATCCGTCTGTGAAGAGATCCATAGACGTTTAAAAGGTTTCTTACAATGTGCCATCTGAATGATCCAGCGAGCAAGCAGTTCTCCTTCTCTTGCGGCATCTGTAGCAATAATCAGTTCTTTAATGTCCGATCTTTTCATGAGCTGTGCTACCGCTTTATACTGATGATTCGTCTCCCGAAGCACCTTAAGCTTGGTTTGTTTCGGCAGAATCGGCAAATCTTCTAAATTCCATGTTGCATACTTACGATCATAATCCTCAGGCTCCGCAAGACCGACCAGATGGCCAAGGGCCCATGTCACCACATACTGTGGTCCTTCAAAATAACTTTTATGTTTTTCACGGCTTCCCATGACGCGTGCAATTTCACGTGCTACCGAGGGTTTTTCTGCTAATACGAGTACTTTCATAACTCTCCCCTTTCTGCAATACTTCTATTATAACATTCACGTAAAGCACAGAGAAAATGCTAAGGTATCTACGGTTCCCTTGTCCTCTTTTCACTTCATTTTATATTCACATATATCAAAAACAAAAAAAGACCTCCTAGCCTATTTCAGCCAGATGAGATCCTTCTGTACAACTTCACTATTTCTCTATGTCAGGAGCTCCCCAACGTATAATGCTTCCCGCGTACGTTAGTCCTCCTCCAAAACCAAACAAAAGCATCGTATCATTATATTTCACTCGTCCCTCATCAAGAGCAATCTGTATCGCAAGAGGTATCGAAGCGGCCGAGGTATTGCCTCGCAATTCTACGCTAGTTAAAGTACGCTCCATAGGTACTGGGCCCTTTTCACAAATAGATTCAATCATACGAAGATTCGCACTATGAGGTACAAACCACTGAATATCAGATGGAGTGAGACCCGATTTACGTATCAGCTCTTTTGTTTTTTCAGGTACATTACGTACGGCCCATTTATAAACTTCACGGCCATTTTGCACGAGATAGCCATCTTTCTGGAGCTCTTGTCCCTCCATTTGTTCACCTAAAGCCGTTTTATATAAGTGTATTCCTCCACTACCCTGAGTTCCAGACATAGATCCCAAGAAGCCAGGCTTATCTTCACTTCTCTCAACAAGAACTGCGCCTGCTCCATCTCCAAATAAAATGCAGGTGGATCGATCCGTATAATCAGTAATCTTAGAGAGAGTTTCAGCGCCGACTACGAGAACTTTATGATACATTCCACTCGTAATCAGGCTGTCTGCCAGTTGTAATCCATATACAAAACCTGCACAAGCAGAGCTTACATCCATTGTTCCTGTCTGAGGTATATTAAAATAATGCTGTATCCTTGCAGCAGCACTAGGGAAGGTATATTCTGCTGTACTCGTAGCTACAAGAATCATATCTACATCACTAACATCAATATGATATCGCTTTACCATATCTTCAATTGCTTTACAGCTTATATCTGATACGTATTCATGTTCCCCAGCAATGCGTCTCTCCCGCATCCCGGTACGCTGAACAATCCACTCATCATTCGTATCTACAATCTTCTCTAGATCTGTATTGGTCAGCACCTTCTCTGGAACATAGGTACCTATTGCAGTAATTTGCGCTTTAGAATATACGATACGATCACCTTCCCATATTTTATAAATGTATTATATCACTAGATACTAGTACCTGGTACTAATTTTTATTATTAAAGAAGAAACGTTATTTATGCTCCCCTGGAAAGAGACAAGAGGACAGAGTAAAAGTAACTGCTAAACAAACAAATAGATCCCCCGTCTAAGCCAATCTTATCAAGTATAAATTGGACGATAAGGAAATACAAGTCAAATAAGACATACCTTTTTAGAATAATGGATAATATAAAATCAAAAAAAGACACCACCATTAGGTAGTGTCTTTATCTATTGCTTGGCGACGTCCTACTCTCCCAGGACCCTGCGGTCCAAGTACCATCGGCGC
>NZ_WTWX01000110.1 GCF_009870785.1 Paenibacillus sp. An7 | reverse complement strand
TAGTGAAGGTAAAAACTTGAATTGGTATGGCTACAAAGGCCACCTGGCCGTGGCAACACAAAGCCAATATATTCTTGGCTCACTGCTTTCGTCTGGAAGCATGAATGATGGAAAAGCTGCCATTCCTCTGTTAAAAGGGCTACGCGCACAGTTTCCGACCTACCGGTTTAGCTATATAGCGATGGATGCAGGATACGATTACGAGCCGATTTACGAAGAAGTTCGTAAATCGAACGCCTATGCCATAACTGCATACAACC
>NZ_WTWX01000109.1 GCF_009870785.1 Paenibacillus sp. An7 | reverse complement strand
TGGACCGCAGGGTCCTGGGAGAGTAGGACGTCGCCAAGCAATAGATAAAGACACTGCCACTAGGTAGTGTCTTTTTTTTGTTATGTCGTTTTTTAAAGTTAAACCTCCATTTTACTAAGGCGAAATGTATAGGATGCCTTTTAATACAATGTTGACCATAGCTTATATTCAATATTAATGAATCAATATTTATAAATTTTCTTTGTGACGGATTGTCAATCCAAGTGCGACACTTCTTCTTCAAATGATTCGTGAGCTGTT
>NZ_WTWX01000108.1 GCF_009870785.1 Paenibacillus sp. An7 | reverse complement strand
TCGTAGTGCTAGCCAAAAGCAAACGGGCAGCAATGCGTCTCTTGGAATCCTGCCGGAAATACCTGGAGAACAAACTGAAACTCCAAATGAATACGCAGAAAAGCAAGGTAGTCAGTGTAATGGCCCGGAAGCATTTTAAATTTCTAGGCTTTGCTTTGGGAAAGAACAGAAGTGGTGTGTATATTCGAGTACATGGGCAGTCCCTTGCAAAAGCAAAGAAGAAGTTGAAAGAACTAACGAGCCGAAGTCAGGGTAGGAATG
>NZ_WTWX01000107.1 GCF_009870785.1 Paenibacillus sp. An7 | reverse complement strand
CATCTGCCTTACAAGCAGAGGGTCGGGGGTTCGATCCCCTCAATCTCCACCATATCTATATCGCGGGCTGGAGCAGCTCGGTAACTTGCCTAGCTCATAACCCGAAGGTCAAAGGTTTTAAATCCTGCCCTTGTAATTTTTAGTATGAGACCATTGCGGACGTGGCTCAGCGATAGAGCATCGCCTTGCCAAGGCGAGGGTCGCGGGTATCATTCGGCGCCATAGCCAAGTGGTAAGGCATAGCTCTGCAAAAGCTTGATCCC
>NZ_WTWX01000047.1 GCF_009870785.1 Paenibacillus sp. An7 | reverse complement strand
TTAGCACTTCAGTTGTAACAAGATCGATCCTCTTTGCTAAAGCTAAAAGCCCATTTCTCAAGATCGCCCTGTCGGTTATTTGCCACAGGCAAAACTAAGACCAAGACCCATTCCTGCATCGGACTCCCAAATCTAAATGATTATTTCCTCCCAAAAATATCATCTTTATCAGCTAAAGCAGATATAGCATTTCTAGTAATTCTAGCTATTTCATCATTTTTTTCATTTCGAACCACAGAAGATAATAAAAGACATACAACTCTTTCTGGAGATACATCACTTAATCTTTTTATGTGATCTTCAAAAAATTCTTTAGAACCAAATTCAATACTCATTTTTTCTTTCCTCCTTGGATTTAATTTTGCACCTATGGTACTGAATTTGATTAATTTGATCATACACCGCATATAAAACTCTCAAATGGCCGTATAACGCATTTTATGTTTTTCTGTTAATTGGATACTTTGTTTTTCAAAAACCTTTACAGGGTAGGATTCTGCCTCACTATGATTACAGCAAGGCGACTAAATTCTAAGGGTATTAAATTTCCTCTAAGGCTCTCTCCATTTGATCCTCATTGGCTTTCACAGACTCACTATCAACTGCATCTGCACCTCTATAGGTATATTTCGAATTCTGCCAAAAATCAAATGCGAAACTAGGCATTGGTTCATTTTTATCCTCATAACTCGATACAATAACACTAGACTTGAATATATTGGTGAGCATATACTCAGCATCTGTTATGTCTTTTAAATATTCTTTGTTTTTAAATGCACTTATAATTTCATTCTCAAAAGCAGTGAGCTCCTCTTCTGAGGGAATATAATTATTAACTAATTCAAGCTCTACTTGGTCGAATTTCTCTGTTACACTTTGATCAGAGTTAGCTATTTCTTTAATTTTAGTTCTCCAATCAATAGTTTTAGTTTCCTCTTCAACTTCTGTTCCTGATGGCTCTGCTTCAATTTCATCTTTTGGTGCTGGTTCTACACTTGGCTTATTAACCTCTTCAGATTTAGTTTGAGTATTTGTTGTAGTTGGGACTGTTTTAGTCTCAGCTAATTGCTTTTCTTGGTCTTCCGTTGGAATTAAAAAAAATAAAATTATTAAAATACTCCAAATGATTGCTGCCACTTTTGGCGCTTTACCTAATTTCCTCCAAGAGATAATCACCATAATAAAAGGTATACAAATCCAACCCAAAATTCTTAGAAACTTCATCTCCACTACGCCCCTATGAAATATTTTCCAGACAATTAATTATATAGGAGATTTGGTCCATTGTCGTTGCCTTTTTATACGGATTGATTGTTTACTATAGGTATAATTGGAACTACCTACTTTAGAGTTAATTTTCTTTTATTTTTGTATCAATTGTAAGGCCATCTTTAATTTCAACAAAAAAGCTATTGAGAAAAAAAAGACTGCAGGCAAACTAGTCTAAGCTAGTTTGCCTGCAGTCTGAAGCACCTTAACAGATGCTTTAATTTATCTAATACCCAATAACATTGTAACGTGAAAATACATGTATCCAAACACCAAACTGGTTACGATCATGTAAATCATCTGAAATCGTGAACTCTTAAAACTATTGATAAGACTCCACATAAATATGACGCCTACAAGAAAATAAACTATGTTCATATCCAATTGTGACCCTCCGTTTGTTTATTATTGAACAAAATAAAACTTTCTCATCTATGTTCTCCCAAAGATGTCATTATGTAGAACCGACCAGTAGCTACGAAAACGTAATACTACTAGTTAATAATATTAATGTCTAGTATAAAATATGGAAATATTAATCTGACTTTATAGAAGGTTTAAGTATTCCCTGATTTGTGCAGTTTCTACATTCAAACCTCTTCTTCTAATACATTATCATTCAACAAATGTTCCTTCTTTTTAAAAGGGTAGTTCTATTTGTATAACCACAAGTGGTTTATATAAATAGAACTACATGTGGTTTTTCATAATTCCTCGATGAAAAGAACCGGCGATGCCGGTTATCTCCTTTCCTTGTTCTCCTTCCTTGATTATGCTTAATAATCCCTTGCATGATGATGAAGCAAAGCGGAATCATGATGCTATCTTTTTGCATGAGCTGCTTGATGGGAGCAAAGCAACGCGGAGCGGACATGATGCAGCCATGCCATCCCTGATTTCGCATCAAAGCGCCCTTGGTCCTTAGCTCCGTGCGGGGTGTAAAGCGAGGGACAGGAACATAGAGCGCCTTATCCGGGATGCTTTACCCCGGTTAGGCGCTCTAGTTATCGGCCCAAGTAACCCCGCAGCGGTGCGTATCGGATCTTAGGTGGCCGATCTTGCCGCCTTAGAGCTGGTAGCATCAGCACGAGCGTTCTATCTCCCTTTCACTCTTCTTTACTTAATAAGTACCACCAGCTACCACACAATCGATTACCCTGCAGAAGATAAAAGCCCATTACTCCAAATAATCCTTTTAATTTATCCTTTCATTTGGTTGCAACCAAATGAGAGAAAAAAAGATGCACCCATCATTCAGGTGCACCCACGTTTTGAAACTAATATGTACGATCTTCAACCAGATCAATGCTTTAACTTTCCAAGGGAACGATATATACATCTATTCAAAGTAATTCCTAGTATTGGGTAAATGTATTTTTAGCCGTTTTCCCAATAATATTTGTGCCGATTCCGTCTACCGCTCCTCCGATTATACCGCCTAACACCGGAACAGCTTTGCCTAAATTTATAACGCCTTTTTCCCCAAACTTGGTTAGTAATCTAGCTCCTACTTTTTTGTTTATCGCCTTTATCACTTCGTTTGGAATCTTTCGGTATAGGGTCTGCACCTATGCCATATTGAATTGTAGATAAATGCAGTTCATCTTCCTTCACAAACCAAGTATTTGCAAATTCTTTAATTACCTTATTACATTTCCGCTAAAGCTTAGAATATAAAAAGAAGAGAATTGATTATCTCTTCTTTTTATATTATTTATGGCAACCCTCAGTTAGAAGTTACAAGCTTATTGAATTCATCTACCGCTTTATTGAAATCAGCATTAAACGATTTAGATTTCGAATACTCTGATGGTAAGTTTTCTACAAGCTCATGAATCGCTTTTTTGTAGAGCTGAAATTCCTCAGATTTCCATGTATTACTCTCCTTAAATTGAGCATACATTACGGATCGAATATTGATAATCATTTCATCAAATCTAGGGAGAAGTTCTATGGTATTAAGCTTAGAAAAAAATGAACTATTTTGTTGGAAATGAGTAAGTTTTTCGTCCCAAGCTATCAGGTTATTATAGATATCAAAAACATATCGAGTTGTTTCTTCTTTAGGTGCCTGTTCACTAAGTAGGTTGAAGAGAAAATCGACATCCTTTCCATAGTTGACAAATTGAATGTATTCTTCTGATCTCTTTGTTTTTTCTGTACTACTGTCTAGTAACTGAAAAGTGAATATACCAATTAAAATTATATTCAAGAGAACAGACAGCATTATAATTATATTATATCTTTTCAACTCGTAAACAATCCCCTTTCTAATCAAAAGCTTAGCCCGTTTAGGCAGAATACTAAACTAGCTAAGCTTCTGAAACTATCTATCAAAAATTAATTTAGTTTACAGTATGTTTAACATAAGCATAATTAGTCCATAATTTAATTCCCAGTGGAACTTCAGAATTAACCATATTATATTGAACTCTACCTCTGGAGATGAGGTTAACAGTTTTATTGGTGAATAAAGTCCAATTGAATTCAGCGGTTATACCAGACGTCTTACCATTTACAGCCTCATTAGCATTTTTCCAACTTATAGTATTGGGTAGGTTTAAATTAGCAGGTTTTTTAAATGTCACCCACGCTTCGTCATATGAAGGGCGATATGATGTAGTACCCGAAGTCGTTACTCCATTTGAAAATGCTTGAAGCACTTTTCCAACATATCCAACGCCAGGAACAATATAATCTATTAATTCAAATGAGTATGTAGACATAGTATAGGACTCATTTATTGTCCCAGGTGTCGTTGAAATAATCCTCAAATATTGTCCGTAGCCGTTACTATCCTCAACATTTAATTTTGCTTCGGCCCCATTAAGATAAACTTTATAGAAGTCTTTCCAATGGTTGTTTAATGTATCTAATCTTCCCCATATTTGAATATTAGTATATCCCACTTCCACGCCTTTCCTATTAGAAGTAGCCATTACAACGGTACTCCAATTATTTGCAACAGGATTGTTTTGAAGTTTGTAACTATAAGCATTACCTTGATGCTTAAATTGCAGTCCTTTTCTTTCTTGAATAGTGTTTATTGTATTACTTTCATCAGAAGTAGTAATATTCTCCTCTTGAACTTCATTATCTTCTAATAATATCTTTGTGATTTCATCGTCTTTCAAGAAATCACTATCGCCAAAAGGCAAGACAACTGCTCCATCTTCATATGTACCCATGGTTACGTATGAGAATCTTTCACCGGATTCTACAATTGAAGCAGAACTAATTGTAGTAACCATATTTTTTTCGTTTATATCTTTAATAGTTGTTTCAAAGGTTCCCCAAAGAAGGGTATTTCCAGAACTTAAAGTTGCAGTTTTGGTAGAAGCATCTTCAATTATAAAATCGAATGTATTACCTGCTATTGTCAGGGTTCCTGTTCCACCTTTACCAATATAGAAGTCTCCAGATGGCTTTAACTCTTGATTAATTGACAATGAATTATTGCTACGAGACAAGATAGAAAAGTTCTGGATTCCTATACGCGCTGCAGAATCAATGTTGTCTTCACCGTCAAATCCTGGTGGAATAGCGTTATTATTGTAACTATCAGAGGTTTCAAATATTATTGGATTAACATCATCCACAATCTGAGGACTTGCAACAGCTGTATTAACTACTAAAGATAGGCTAGCTATCGATGCCATTAATACCCTACTGCCCATAATCAGAAATTTTCTTTTGTTTTTTTTCAAAATCTTTTCTCTCCCCTTTAATCAAAATGAAGCACCACATAGAATAATCAAAATAGAAAATTATTCAAAATTTCAATTCTATGAGATTAGCACATTGATATTAATAAAACAATACAAAATTAGGAAAATATTAATTAGTAATTATTCAATATTATAGAATCTAGTCTTAAAATAAAGCTTATACCTAAAAATTCAACGTAAATATTCTATTGATATAGGAGCGAATGTTTGATTATAATGATTAAAGCAAACAAAGAACTGAAAATTACGAGCATCGGGTTCATCAACTACTTATCAATAAATCGTTGCCAAGAAGATTGGTCCATCCTCTCGTAATGAAATGACAGCTTGCCTGAACCAAAGTTATAGATTCATGTCGTACACGCCCATCTGTCTCATTGAAAACTCATTATTTGATTTGACGGGTACAAATTTTGCTTTACGACATAAAGGTTAATTTTCATAAATTTTGAGCTGGAATCGAGCTCATGGAGATAGGAATAAAAGCCTATCGCATTAAGGCAAAAGGGAGAAAAATCTTTTCTATAAAAAAGGGAGCGAAGCAACGCGGAGCGGACATGATGCAGCCATGCCATCCCTGATTTCGC
>NZ_WTWX01000106.1 GCF_009870785.1 Paenibacillus sp. An7 | reverse complement strand
ACCCCCGACCCTCTGCTTGTAAGGCAGATGCTCTCCCAGCTGAGCTAAATCTCCAGGGAATTATGGTAGCGGCGGAGGGGATCGAACCCCCGACCTCACGGGTATGAACCGTACGCTCTAGCCAGCTGAGCTACGCCGCCATAATTATTTATCACACAACTTGTACTATATTATCATACTTGATTAAGAAAATCAAGAAGAAATTTAGTGGCGGAGAGAGAGGGATTCGAACCCTCGCACCGCTTACGCAGTCTAACCCCTTAGCA
>NZ_WTWX01000046.1:4218-5592 GCF_009870785.1 Paenibacillus sp. An7 | reverse complement strand
AGGCGCTCTTTTTTATTCAAACTCCAAATTTTTCGTTTTACAGGAATTCTAACGAATTGCCAAGTTTCATGCTGATCAGGGTATTTCCAACCGTCAAAGAAAGTAGCTATATTCTCCGCAGTCCAGATGAAAAAACCTACTATAATAAAGGCGAGAGTTAGAGGCATTCGGTAAGTTTCAGTCCTTACCCGGTATATGATCCAAGTTTTCCAGAAAACAATAAATACAAGCACAGTCAACCACCAACGAAAATCGGGTATAAAATGATGCGTGAAAAAGTTGAGGTAAATTGCTCCTCCTAACATGAGTAAAGGAATAAGCCCAGGCCATCCTGTCATGTCCATGCGCAGCCTACGCCATATTTGACACATAAAACTTGCTACACTTGCATACATAAATCCGCTATACAGCGGTACACCAAGTAGCTTGGTATATCCAGGTTCAGGGTAAGACCATGACCCCATCCATACCTTATAAATCTCCAGTACTAATCCAATCACGTGAAATATACAAATAACTTTAATTTCGTCTATGGACTCAAGTCCACTACGGTACATGAGGAACTGTACTCCGAGCAGGATAAGGAGTATAGCGTCATAACGATAGAGGAAAGGGATCTCAATTACGCTAGTGATGGCAAGAGTGGTAAATATAGTGACAGGGAAAATACAGCTCATCGCTTGATGATATCCAAAATGTAATAGTTGTATGATCGGTTTCACTTTAGGTAACCCTCTTTCTATCCTTTATGAGTTGTAAGTACTGTGAAATTTATTTAGTTGTGTTACATGTTTACTCCTTATTTAATATATAGATGTAATTGATTTGGAGAAAGAGAAAATAATTCAATAAAACAAAAACCATTTATTAAAAGTGTTGACTTTAAATAGTTATTACATCATAATAAGGAAAATTGCATAGCGATCTAAAAGCTTTGAAGGAGAAAAGTAATTCAAATACCAGCTCACAGGGAGGAAACGCCGAAGATTGAGAGCGTTTCTAAGGTAATGGTTTGAATGAAGTTCGCTCCGGAGCTGTCCCTTGAAACCATTCCATGGCAAGTAGAGGTGTACCGGTTTAACCGTTATTCATTAAAGTGAGAGCTTTCTTCTTTGTTAATCAAGAAGGCTCTAATATAGGGTGGTACCGCGGCTCCTCGTCCCTTTGGATGAGGGGCTTTTTTGTATTCAAATTACGAGATCACATGGTTCCATTTATAGTAATCTATTAAAAATAAGGCTCGGTAGCTCAGTTGGTAGAGCATAGGACTGAAAATCCTAGTGTCGGCGGTTCGATTCCGTCCCGAGCCATCTCTAAATAAATAAGGCTCGGTAGCTCAGTTGGTAGAGCATAGGACTGAAAATCCTAGTGTCG
>NZ_WTWX01000046.1:0-4120 GCF_009870785.1 Paenibacillus sp. An7 | reverse complement strand
CGGCGGTTCGATTCCGTCCCGAACCATCTCTAAATAAATAAGGCTCGGTAGCTCAGTCGGTAGAGCATAGGACTGAAAATCCTAGTGTCGGCAGTTCGATTCTGTCCCGAGCCATTTATTAATACTAAACTATAAATGAGTGAGACTATGTTTATTGTTTCGTTAGAAATGACTTCGGAGCGTAAAAATCAGTTGCTTGATTGGATAAGTTTAAATGAAAAGGTTGAAGATGAGTATGATGCGGGATTGGGGGCGGGTCTCAATGGATGCTCGATAAGTTGGGATTAAGGAAATATCTCTACTCAGAGGCGGACATCACCTCTCCTATCATGATCGAGATTGTGGAGTTTCCAACAGCAAAAAGGGACAGTCTGGAGATATCTTAGAATACAAAAAGGACTAAGAAACTTAAATATCTTAGTATGATGTGAATAATAAAGCGGGAATTTTTTAATTGTAATCATAAAGAGGATCAATGTTCATTATACGTTCATTGATCTAATTGAATGGTGTATCCCTCAATAACTCCCATGTCCTCCATAAACAATTTACAAAGAGACCCTCTAAGACGCAGTATGGGTCTCTTTTTTTATAGATGATCTTGTTGATAACTACATAATTAAATCCTGTTTATAATTGCTAATCTCGTGTAACAAGTAAAGCCCTCTTCTTTCATCCCTAAGGACAAACGAAGAGGGCTATGACGAAAGAATAGAGCTTCTTTTTCGTCAAATTTTTAATTCTCCTAGCTTAATTAACTCTACTACCGCTTGTGAACGACCCTTAACATTGAGTTTCTGCATCACATTGGAAATATGATTGCGCACCGTTTTCTCGCTGATAAAAAGAAGTCCCGCGATATCACGCGTCGTTTTGTCCTGCACCAGAAGCTCAAATACTTCGCGTTCACGGTGGGTCAACAAAAATTTGCTCTTGTGGTCACCCTTCAATGTTCACCCCTCCTTGCCCGGGTTTGTATGGTGTAACAAGGTTAAGGGATACAGTCAAATCATCTTATGTAAAGTCACCTAGAATGGTTCGGTTTGTGCAAAATTTTGGGCTAATCCATTTATTAGTGGAATGTGTTACCGATATAACCCGAAACCTGGTTGATTTCACCATCTATAATGGATTATGATGAGTTGGCAGTAAAAATAATTTTCTTAAATAAATAGCTAATTTATTAAAATAATTTTCATATCGAGGTGGATTCAACCTATGGCAGCGATCTTACATGCGTTACTCCAAGAAATGGAGCAACTTCCTCCTCAAGAGAGAAGAATTGCCGAGGTCATTTTAGAATCCCCTTCTATGATCACGCGGTTATCTATTAAGGAACTCGCCGAAAGAAGTGGAACCAGCCCGGCAACAGTGACTCGGTTCTGTAAATCCAGGCATTTTCGAGGATTCCCAGATTTCAAAATGAAGCTTGCAGCAGAAACTTTTCAACATTCGGGTAATGAGGTGTATCAAGATATTATTGCAGGAAATTCACTTACTACGATTGTAGAAGCCATCGAAGCGAATCACTTAGCATCGATTACAGACACCACAAGACTGCTGGATATGGAACGTCTTGAGAAATCAATCCATCTGCTTTGCCGAGCAAGACGAGTGGATCTATACGGAGTGGCTACTTCATCGATCGTGACGCAGGACTTTTATCAGAAATTAATTCGAATTGGGGTTTCCTGTACCGCATTTTCCGACGGTCATATGCAGATTACATCTGCTTCGTCCCTGGGTGCTGAGGATGTTGCTTTTGCGGTTTCGTATTCAGGTGAGACGAAGGACACGATCGACGCGCTCGTTTGTGCGAAAGAACACGGAGCAAGCACGATTTCTCTTACTTCGTATGGACACAACACCCTTGCATCTGTCGCTGATATTCCCTTGTTTACTTCCTCACTCGAACAGGGGATGCGCCGAGGAGATATGGCTTCGCGTATCGCCTTGCTGCATGTGATTGATATTTTATTTACAGGCATGGTCAGTCAGGATTTTGAACGATTTGTTCCAAGACTAGATGGCTCTTATGAGCAAGTACAACGTGTGAAATTACGGAATGGAGGATGAATAAGATGAATATTAGAATTTTTGATCAAGAAAAAGAGCTTAACACAACCGGAGCAGAACTTATCGCATCACTTTTACAGAGTAAACCAAAAGCAGTACTCGGCCTTGCCACAGGGAGCTCACCTGTTGGAATTTATAATGAACTAATTGATATGTATAACCGCGGACTTGTCAGTTTTGCGGATACTTCTTCTTTTAATTTGGATGAGTATGTTGGGCTGCCTGTAAGTCACTCGGAAAGTTATCGCAGCTTCATGAATAGCAAGCTGTTTCATCATATAGATATCAAGATGGAGAATACACACGTACCTGATGGAAATGCAGCAGATTTGGCTGCAGAATGTGCGCGTTATGAGGAACTGCTCAGTAATCAGGGACCGGTAGATCTTCAGCTGCTCGGTATTGGACATAACGGACATATTGGATTTAATGAACCAGGAGCAAGTCTTACGGGAGGAACTCACGTGGTGAACTTGAAAGAGGAAACCCTGAAGGCGAATGCTCGTTTCTTCCCATCCGTTGAGGATGTGCCAAAACAAGCGATGACGATGGGGGTTGCCTCCATTCTCAAGGCGAAGCATATAGTACTTATAGCCCGTGGTGAGGATAAGGCTGAGATTATTCGCACGGCACTGACGGGTCCAATTACGACCGAATGTCCAGCATCTCTTTTGCAATGCCATCCAAATGTGACTGTTTTGCTGGACCGGGGGGCTGGGAGGTTCATGTAATATGATAAATCATAAAAACAGCTTGACCTCCATTTATGGAAATGTAGTAATGAAAGATGAGGTTCTAGAACGAGGCGCTGTAATTATACAAAATGATACAATCGTTTACGCAGGACCTGCCTCTGATATTCCCGATCGATGGACGGATGAACAAGGAGAAGTGATCCAGGGAAATGACGGATACATTGTTCCTGGCTTTATAGATATTCATGTTCACGGCGGCGGCGGGGAAGATTTTATGGATTCCTCAAAAGAGGTCTTAGACACGATTACTTCGTATCATGCTTCACAAGGGACGACAACCATGCTGGCAACAACGATGACGGCTCCCAAAGAATGGATTGATAAAGTTCTCCATGAAGTGAATGAATATCGCGCGCAGCCGATGCCTTATGCACAGCTGGCAGGAGTTCATCTAGAAGGTCCATTTATTAGCCCAAAATGGCCCGGTGCACAAAATCCAGAACATATTTCTCTGCCTGATGTGAACTGGCTTATTTCCTGGGAAAAGCTGTACCCAGGACTTATTCGCCAAGTTACCCTTGCTCCTGAGCGAGAAGGGGCGCACGAAGTGATTACATGGCTGCGAGAACAGCATATTACTGCTGCTCTAGGGCATACGGATGCTACTTATGAAGAAGTGGAAGCTGCCGTGGAAGTTGGACTTCATCACGCAGTTCATACATTTAATGCGATGACCCCGCTTCATCATCGTAAGCCCGGAACGGCAGGGGCAGTGTTAAGTGACCCGCGAATCAGTGCAGAAGTGATTGCCGATGGGATTCATGTGCACCCCGCTGCAGTATCTCTCATTGCACAGCTCAAAAGCAGTATTCACAAGCTGGTACTCATCACAGATGCCATGTCAGCTACGGGTCTTCCCGATGGAAATTATACATTAGGAGATTTGCCTGTTGTAGTAAAAGAGGGGGTAGCCCGGCTGGAAGATGGAATTACACTTGCAGGAAGTACGCTTACTATGATTCGAGGATTCCAGTTCCTAGTTAAGGAAGTGGGGCTGAGTATAGTAGAAGCTTCTCAGGCAGCAAGTCACAATCCGGCGAGCCTGCTTGGACTTCTTGATGTAACAGGTACAATTGAACAGGGGAAACAAGCCGATATTGTGCTGCTGGATTCTTCCCTAGAGCTTACAGATGTATGGATTAAAGGTTCGAAATTAAAATAAAAAGCAGGCTGGATTCGATCCAACCTGCTTCCTAAGAACTCAATTCGATTTCACTCGAATTGAGTTCTTTCTATGTGCGCCCGGCATGGGCGATAACTCGGCGGTGAAAGTCCGCTACAGGCTTGGC
>NZ_WTWX01000105.1 GCF_009870785.1 Paenibacillus sp. An7 | reverse complement strand
ACGGTCGTGTTCGGGATGGGTACGTGTGGAACCCCTCCGCTATCGCCACCAAACAGGATTTTTGCGCTGTAATATCTCCAGTGAATACTCACCAGCAAAATATCAGACCTTAGAAAGGACATGCAGCTTAAAATCATTGGAAAATCGATACGCTCTTCGCGTTTACTTGGGTTCAACACGGATGTGTGAATCAAGAAACAAGCATTTAGTTTTCCTCAAGGATTTGCTCCCTGAAAACTAGATACGAAACAATCTTTGCGATTTTATATA
>NZ_WTWX01000004.1 GCF_009870785.1 Paenibacillus sp. An7 | reverse complement strand
CTTCAGATTCCGCCTCGCGGCGGACACCCTTGCCCTTGGCTAACAGTTCCTACTGCCAAGCCTGTAGCGGACTTTCACCGCCGAGTTATCGCCCATGCCGGGCGCACATGAGAAAAAGGTGCGGAAGAGTATCCATGGATATCTCTTAGCACCTTTTTTATTAACGTCTTACGAGCTTTAACCAGCTGGCATATTCATGAATCGATATTCCGGTATACGAGCTATGAATGCTCGCTTTTTGTTCAACTATTTGAAGCTGTTCGGCCATATACTCGGGTCCTTCTTCATAAAACGTAATGAAATCTCCTTCACTGCTTTTATTTGTTTCCACAGCTATAGATACCTTCTTGCCAAGAGCAGAAGCTTCAGCCAGTTCATCAGAAGCCACATCATAGATTGCACTTGCTTTATCACGATAAGCCATAATGGTAACCGAATCATACTGACGAATCATCCAACTGCTTATCTTCATATCTTTATCAGGAGTTGTATAGTTATCAAGCCAAAACGGAATATCTGCTCCGATCTCCATATTGAGACGCTTAGCTTCACTAGTTAAATAATTCACATTCGATTGCCACTGTTTCACTACCTCATCAAGGTCCTCTTTCCATTCAGGAAGAACGTGAGGTTCAATGTCCACATGAATCCCGGAAAATTTTTCAGTCTCGCTTGCTTCATTCTGGTATTTCTCAATCCAATCAATAAAATCGCTCAAGCCCTGTCTGGATTTAGTAAGTCCCCATGAAGGACGACCGTCTAAAATCTCCACTTTAATGCCTGCAAGCGTTGCGTTATGTATAAAAGCTTGATAATAACGAGTTCGCACATCACGATTAATTTGTAAATAAATAACGTTTATATTGTTCTCCTTAGCAAAAGTCAGAACAGAATCGGGTGCTGTTTTAATCTGTGTTGCATCCCAGAGCCAAGTGGCAGTTTGACTGGCCCTAACCGAAGTGGACTCGGTAGCCTTGGTAGCTTTCATCGCTCCGGTAGCTTGCACTTCTTCCATTGTCCCTGCCCAGGGTACGAATGCGATAACGGTTGCCAAAATCATGGCGCTTAATTTCCTGCTGTTTTTTCTCCACATATGTCTGCACACTCCTTCGATTTTTCACATCGGCAACCGGCTATCATCGTAAGCCCTAAGACTTACTTTAGACCCTATGGCTTTGCGTCTTTACCTTTCGGTAAATTTGCCCTCAGTGTAAATACAACTATCCAATAGTCACAATCTTTTTCTTTTTACTCATTACTTTGAACTAGTCATACCTAATACAGAAATACGAAAGACTCATTTTCTTTGCTTACAATGAAGGTCCGAAGCCTTACATTATATATTTCGTAATTAATACGCAGTCTGATTATAGGTCTTTAGACTCATTTAGGTATAATACACTATAATTTCATAAAATAAAACAAAAAATAGGCGAGCAGACATGTGTCTGCTCGCCTATTTTGGGAGGATAACTATTTCATTACTCGAATAAGGAAACAATATTAATTCCCTCTGCGGAAATCTGAACAAGTCCTTTATCAGATAAGCGAAGTTCAGGAATCACCACTAATGCAAGTAAAGATAAGGTCATAAATGCATTATTCAGATTACATCCTGCATTCTGTAATGCGGTACTAATTCCTGCTGATTGCGATGCGACCACTTCAAATGGTTCCGTAGACATCAAACCCGCTATTTTCAGTGGGAATTCTGTCGTCCCTTCCTCCGTTATAACCACAACTCCGCCCTGCATTGCCGCTACTCGATTAGCTGCTTCAGCCATTAGCTCATCATTCGTGCCAATGACCATCAGATTGTGACTGTCATGGGCTACCGTCATCGCGATGGCTGCTGGACCACGGAATCCAACCCCTGAAACAAGGGCAACGGATTTGTCCCCCGTCATATGATGTCTTTCGATGACAGCAATTTTGCAAATGTCCTTTTCCGTACTTAGTTTTACTAACCCAGACTCCACTTGCACTTGTTCCCATATTTCTTTCGTTTCTACATGGTTTTCTGTCACTTGAATGATTCTTGCTTTGACCTCTCCCTCCGAGATCGGAGCCATAATACGAAAATCTTCGGTTCGAACGGGTTCTGCAAGGTGAACTGTACCCAGCGCATCCTCAGAATATACATAGGTTTCCCATTCTGCAACCATTTTTCCTGAACGTGCGACCACTTGCCCGGCAGCGATCGTCGTATCTACGTTCACATCCGCGAGATGTCCCTTTAATAGAATAATATCTGCAATGGAGCCAGGAGTAACCGAACCTACATCCCTCTGAACCCCAAATCGTTCGGCTGTATTAATGGTGGCCATCTGGAAAGCGGTAATCGGCTTTAGCCCCTGAGAAATTGCATGTCTCACAACAAAATTCATATGTCCTTCGTCCAGCAAGGACTCTGAACTTCGATCATCGGTGACAAGCATCATCCGCCGAGTATCGAGACCAAGTTCTGTTGCCGCTTTTACAGTTTCTGCTACATCGTGCCAAGCGGAACCTTGTCGTAATTTTGCATACATGCCCAGTCGAACTCGTTCTAGAACATCTTCCTTTGTCACACATTCGTGATCTCCGGTAACGCCTGCAGCCGCGTAAACAGGAAGTCTCCAATCATCAGATGCCCAAGTAAAATGACCGTCTACTGCCTTTCCGGCTCTGAGTGTTGCTTCAATTTCGCCAATCATTTTATCTTCACTATAGACTACACCCGGAAAGTTCATCACTTCACCAAGTCCAATCATATCGTCTCCCCAAGACAAAGCTTCTGCTACTTCCTCTGGACCAATCCAGGCACCTGTTGTTTCAAGCTCAGGACTTGTAGAAGGCACACAGGAAGGAGCCTGCATATATGCTGCCATCGGAGTAATTCTCGCTTCCTCCAGCATGTACTTAAGTCCTTTTAATCCGAGTACATTTGAAATTTCATGCGCATCAAAGAACCCCCCTGTTGTCCCAAGTGGCAGAACTGCCCTTGCAAACTCGGATACTTTCAGCTGCGTGCTTTCAATATGGCAGTGACCATCGAGTAAACCGGGGGCAATATACATTCCTGTGGCATCTATGATTTCAGTATCTGGTCCAATCGTGTGTGACACATCTTTACCAACATAAGCAATTCTTGCTCCTTGTACTGCTACCGATATCTGTTTGATGATTTCACCAGAAATTACATTAACAAGAGATCCACCTTGAATAACCATGGTAGCTTTCAAATCTCCTCTGGCAGTCGCTACTAAATCCTTTATGCACTCTTCTAATCCAGGTCTTTCGAAACGTTTTGTTTTCAAGTATGATCTCTCCCATTCATTTACTTTAGAAAAATATATTGTTACCGATTATAGTAGCCGACGCCTCACATGTAAATAAATTTAACTCAAAAAATCAATATTTTGTTAATAAAAAAAGCACTCCAGATTTTCATCTGAAATGCTTTCTCTTTAGTGGCTTTGTAACTCCTTGCTTCGTTTGTACTTCTCAGAAGGCACATCGGCTATAAATGGACTTACAGGACCGAGAGAGTAAATATCCAGCAAATGCATAGCTCTAGTGCAAGCAGTATAGAACAGCTTCCGCTCACTTTCTGCAGCATACATTTCTTTTGAACCGTCATAAATAATGACAGCATCAAATTCGACGCCTTTTGCAAGATATGCCGGAATAATCTGCACACCTTTGTCAAAACCGAGCGTAGTTTTCTTGACAAGTTTTGATGGCCTACTAAGTTTATTCGACATTCTCTCATATACATCTTTACTTTGGTCTGCTGTTTTACATATTACAGCTATGGATTCATAGCCTTCCGAAATTAATTGTTCCAATTGATGATGGATGGCTTCTTCCATTTTGAGGGACTGAGTAAACTCGTGAACCGTGGGCAGTTCTCCCTCCCGATTAAACGGAACGATCTCTTCGCCGTTTGGCAGCATTGCTTTTGTAAATTCCACAATCTCTTTCGTCGAACGATAGCTTCGTGTCAAACGAATGACTTCCGTCGATTCCGTTCCAAATATCTCTCCTAGCGGACTTGCCGCCTGCAGCACAGACGAGTGAGCATAGATCGCTTGATTAAAGTCACCAAGTGCAGTGATTTTGGCCCGAGGAAAGATTCGTTTAAAGAACGCTAACTGAAATGGAGAGTAGTCCTGTGCTTCATCAATAATGACATGGCGAATACCTGTAAAGATCCGGAATCCAAGCAGAGAATCCTTTAAATATAAAAAGGGTGTTGTATCTTCATATGCCAGTTCCTGAGCTTGCAAATGATCGGTAGTAAACCGGCTAATCTCCTCCCATGCAGCAGGTAAATTCACTCCTGACGAAATGAAAGACAGTACCTCAGGATCATTGAAAATAGCGCGATACAACTTTTTCATATCCACAAAACGAATGGCTTTCACCCATTTTCTCAGCGGCTTCAACCGATCCGATACCACCATTCTCGCTAAAATCTCTCGTTCTAAATCATAATCATCAAAGGTTTCCTTCTTGCCTTGTTGTTTCCGTTTCAATCTCTGATAAGCCCGGTGATAATCTTCCTTGCTAAGAAGCTGAATCTGTTCATCTACCCAAGGTGCATTCAGTTCACTTTTTCCGAATAGAGATAACTCTTTTAAGAGCCAATCTTTTAACAGCTCTAAACGGTTAGCAATACGGATGCTTTGATCATATTCATAAAACTTTATACGGATCTGTTCTGCGGATACGACTTCTTTCCCTAGAAAACGCAGCGGCCGAAACATCATCCCCCGCTTAGCCAGCATTTCTCTATATTTCGTAATCATGGTCAGAAACGATGGAGAGGATTTGAATTCAATCCCTTGAATTCTAGCCTCATAAGAAGGATCATCTTTCTGCGACAATACATACTCTAATTGCACAAATGGATCTTCCAGCTGATACTCTCTGCCGATTCTGCGCTCTAAATATTCTTGGAATGTAGTTTGAATCATGTTTTCCTCACCGAGCTCAGGCAGTACGGTAGACACATAGCTGTTAAACATAGGGTTTGGTGAAAATAAGATCATCTGATCTGCTTTCAGGTGTTCTCTATCTTTATATAATAAATAAGCAACACGCTGGAGAGCGGCTGATGTTTTTCCACTTCCCGCCGCTCCTTGTACGATTAGATATTTGCTCTTATCATTTCGAATGATCTGATTCTGTTCTTTCTGAATCGTTGCCACAATACTCTTCATTGTCGCATCAGAACTCCGGCTTAATACCGCCTGCAGTAATTGATCACCGATCGTAACCCCGGTATCGAACATGAACTTAATATCCGCATCTCGAATGGTGAACTGTCGTTTCAGTGTAATTTCACCTTCAATTAATCCGGAGGGCGTGTCATAAGAAGAATGACCGGGAGCCCCATCGTAGTATAAATTAGAGATAGGTGCCCGCCAGTCATATACTAGGAAATCCTGTTCTTTTTCTGATAAGAAAGAGGCGATTCCGAGATAGATTGACTCCTTCTCCTTAGAACCTTCTTCTATAAAATCAATTCTCCCGAAGTATGGACTCGAGACAAGCTTATTCATTTTACTAAGCGCTTGAAACGTATTTTTGTGACTGCGTTCGCGTTCAGAAAGCACTTCTGACTGCTGTCTTAAATTCGTTGAAGTTTCCCCAACATCATCTGCTTCACTGAAGTTAATTGTCACTTCATCCCAGAAGTCTTTTCTCATCTCTACGACTTCGCCGCGGACTGATCCGACTTCCTTTTCAAGTTTTTCAATCGCTTGACTTATTTGCGTTGTTACTTCATCTACTCGTTCTTGTTCTAATTGCCACTCATTGTCCGTGCTCAAGACGCTCTCTCCTTTTTACTTCACTTTATGTCAATATGGATTATGTTTTAGTATTTCAACTTGGGCCTGCCATCGATCAATTACAGAGTCGGGATTATGAAGTCTGACCTGGATCCCCGTCTCAATCTTGGCATACTTTGCTTTGTCTATTTTTAACGCATGAATATGCGCACTGAATCGCTCTCCTGTATGTATATCAGAAAGAACAGCAGAATGATGCTTTATCTGAAGTTTTATATAATATACAAGACCATCATAAACGATAACGAGCTGCGCTTTTTTACTCCGCATGAGGTTTATCGTGGTCATTGTGTTTGGCCATAACATCAGGTGAAATGTATACGGATCAGCTGCAAGCACTTCACCCACACTTATCATTGCCGAGTGCGGCCAGCCATCCTCGTTCACCGTCTGTAATAAGAAAGCCTCTTGCTGCTTATCTTTTAAATTTTCACCGCTCAGCAGTGTCATCAGTGCTTCTGGAATGGCGGTTTTCATCATCCTGATCGTCCCCCAAGCTCTACAAAAAGAATAAACCCGGACAATGTAGTCGGTGTCCGGGCTGTTTTATTATTGTATCCAATCCACGGAATGGATGCAAATAAACCACTATTTTTTCAACCAAGCAGAAAGTCCGTCTGAATTGTCTTTCGTCTCTTCTGAATCAAGTATGTGATCTGCAAGTCTGTTTAGTCGTTCTAACTGATATCCGTAATCATACATTGCAGCAGCAACAATCGATAACCTTAACATTCCTTCTCTGTCAAAATCAATTCGCTCTATAGCGGATTCCATAAATTCCACATTTGTCCTAACGAGTTCTTCCCCTTCATGATCGTTCGGTTTCAGTTTATCTTCAAATTTAAGCAGTACATGCTCATGAAATTTAATCAATTTTTCCAAATGATTGTCAAAATATTCATCCGTCTTCTCTGTTCTCTCTGACTGAAAATAATGTCTGTCTACTGCATCAAGTACAGCGTACCCTTTTTGAAGAGAAGATAACATGAGTTTGTAGACAACCATCTGTCTTGTTGTACTGAATTTTGCTCTTCTCAGCTTTTGGGTCTCTTCCTCAAATAAGCGATATTTATCTACAAGAGATTTGATCTGACCCTCTAGGTCGTTCTTTTCGTCGCGGAACACGGATTCCTTAATTTCATCGGATATCGAAGTTCGCAGCAGAAGCGACATACGGTCAAATACACTGCGTATCTGCATAACAAACTGAATTTTAGGCTTTGGAGGCGATACTGTCACGTTAATAACCGATGCGCAAATAATCCCCACTAAGGTGAGCAAAAATCGATTAAGTGCATAATTCCAATCCCCAGAAGCTTCCATAATGGATACAACGGTCACTAGTGTAAGCCCAATGGTATCCCCCATGTTCAGTTTCAGACAAATACTTATTACGAGAATACAAGCAGCACCCACCGCAATAGGTTCATTGGAGAATATCATTCCTCCAACTAGTGCAACAATGGCTCCAAGCGTAGTAGATTGAAGTTGGTCCAAAAAATACCGCCACGAACGGTATATGGAAGGCTGCATGGCAAAAATTGCGGCGATCGCTGCACCAACGGGTGACTGATCGATACCTAGCAGCATACTTACGTAAAGAGCAAGTGTTACTGCTATACCGGTTTTCAATACACGAGCGCCAAATGACATGACTTTCCTCCTCCTTATTTCTTTATGTTTATGGATGATTTCTTTCTTTACTTTTTAATGTGCAGTTTAGCTTTGTACTAGATGATTTCCCTAAAAAGCATAACGATTTATTGTAACATATCTTAGTATGACTTACGAGTATGTTTCTAACATATTTTTTTAAAAAAAGTGTATTTGGTGTACTCTCCTCTAATAAAATAACGCTGATTCGCTTGAATCATTTTTTAATAGAAAATCCTCCCAACTTTCTTGCATTAATTTTCCTCTACAGGTAAACTGAATGTTTGCATTGTCTTATACTAGATTTAACCACTCATGATGTATTTGAGTTAGACAGTGCACTTACCTACAACCTAGAGGAGTTGACGTCATGCTAAAAAAACAATGGGGCCTAATCACCCTCGCACTAGTAATGGTATGGTCCATCATGGGCAGCACTGTAAGTGCAGCTGCATCACAGAACCCAATCCGAGTATATTTGGACCAGGTTGAAATGAAATTTGATGTTCCGCCAACCATTAAAAATGGAGTGACTTTTGTACAATTCCGTCCTCTTTTTGAAGGACTTGACTACACCGTAAAATGGAACAATGCCGATAAACGAATTAACGCAGACAATGGTGAGACCAAACTGCAATTAATTGTAGGCAAAAAATCTGCACACATTAATGGACAAAGAACAAAATTACCTGCTGCGCCATACATAAGCAAAGGAAGCATGTTAGTTCCGCTTCGCTTTGTTGCAGAAGCTACGGGTTATAACGTAATCTGGGATCAAAAAAAGAAAACGATTCAGATCGAAACCGGTAAAGTCGATGACAAAACAAAAGCACAGGTGAATGCCTTTCTAAGCAAACTGAGTCAGGCAGAAAATGAACGCAGTATTGAGAAAGTGTCCGCATTAGTCGATAACTATGCCCCTTTCTATGAAGAAATGATTCATGATTACCGTGAATACTTCAAATCACAAGGTCAAGTCACCTATACAAAAATTAATCCTGTTAACATGTATGATTACGGGGCCACTGTGTTTGTTACAAAGACAAATACATGGAAGAGCGGTCCTTTTTATTTTGACGTCAAACAGGATCTTATCTTGAAACTCACCAAGGCATCGAATGGCAACCTGCAGGTATTCTATGAAGGTGTCATTTCAGAATCCTACGCAGCCGAGGAGCTCATCGGTAAGAAACCCGTTGTGCCGGTGAAAGTAAAATCAGCTATTGAGGAAACATTAAATACGCAATACGAAGGATACAACACAGAGAATAAACAGCTCTTATTATCATCATTTGATCCTACGACATGGATTTATCGTGATGTCATCTCTGTTCTTGAAGACGGTTGGTTCGAAGAATTTGATTACAGTTTATCAGCTACTGAGATGAACATCGTACAATATGATGGCGAAACAGCGATCGTTCATACGGAAGAAACAGATCTTGAAGGTGATCATACAAGCATGTACTATATGAAGCAAAACCTAGCAGGTAAATGGCTGATTGCTGACACTTTTGTTATACTACGCGATGAAGATGGCAAAATCAGATCCTCTCTTAGTGATTCAAGAGAAGCGAAGTTGATACACTAAAAAAAAACCCGGAAACGCAAATGCGTTTGCCGGGTTTCTCTTAATCCACGTTCCTTTATTGCTATATCTCGTTTCATCATGATTTGGTTTCATTGTTTTTTCTGGGAAATCTTCTTGCAACACCCGTCTGGATCGCAGCTTCAATGACTCGTTCTCGAATCCTTTTCACCACACGATCATTAAATACACTTGGAATAATATAGTATTTCGTACGTTCTTCATCTGAAATGGAGGAGGCAATCGCAGTGGCTGCTGCAAGTTTCATCTCTTCATTAATTACAGAAGCACGGCAGTCGAGTGCGGCTCGGAAAATACCAGGAAAACATAACACATTATTAATCTGATTCGGATAATCAGATCGTCCAGTGGCTGCGACTGCGACAATATCTTCGATTACACTCGGCATAATTTCAGGAACAGGATTTGCCATCGCAAATACAATTGGATCTTTTGCCATCGTAAGTATATGTTCCCTTGTTAGCAAGTTCCCTTTGGATACTCCAATGAAGACATCTGCACCTTTCAAAACTTCATGAAGCGTGCCTTCCTCGAGTTCTGGATTTGTCCGCTCTGCATAACTCTGCCATACGGGATTATCATAAACTGCTGTGCGCACGAGTGCACCTTCGCGATCGACACCAATGAGTCGTTTTGCTCCAGCGGATAACAAGATGTTACTGCAGGCTACTCCAGCAGCTCCAATTCCACAAATGACAATTTTACTATCCTCCAGCGTTTTTCCTGCGAGTTTAAGTGCATTAATCAGACCTGCATACAGGACTACGGCTGTTCCATGCTGATCATCATGAAATACCGGGATATCTAGTTCCTTGTTTAATCTTTCTTCAATTTCAAAACAACGCGGAGAGGAGATATCCTCCAGATTGATTCCTCCAAAAGCAGGCGAGATTGCTTTTATGGTGCGAATAATTTCTTCTGTATCTTGAGTCTGCAGGCATATCGGAAAAGCATCCACACCAGCAAACTGTTTAAATAACATTGCCTTACCTTCCATTACAGGCATCGCGGCTTCAGGACCGATATTACCAAGCCCAAGGACAGCACTGCCGTCGGATACGACAGCTACCGTATTTCTTTTAATCGTTAATGAATAAGCTTTATGGGGTTCCTCTGCAATGGCGGTACAGATTCTTGCCACATCAGGGGTGTAGACCCTTGATAAGTCTTCTCGGTTATTAATCGGCGTTTTGGGAGTGATTTCGATTTTCCCGCCCAAATGCAGGAGAAATGTACGGTCAGATACGTTAATAATCGTCACGCCATCTAATTTACGAACTTGATCAATGATTCGTTTGTTCTGTTCACTATCCGTAATCGCTACCGTTAAATCACGGACCGTTACATCTTGATTGGTTGAAATGACGTCAATGGCTACAATGTCTCCACCAGCAATGGAGATGGCAGAAGCAACTTCTCCAAAATTAATGGTCTTTGTTTTCATTTCAAGGCGGATAATGATACTGTTTCCATCCAGATTACGCTGAATCATGATGTTCCCTCCCGCAAATAATATTCCAAGCTTGTTCTTTTACCATTTCGTGATGATGCTTCCCTTTTCCTTCCTGCCTCAGGATTTAACAAAGAAGGCGGCATCCCTTCTGCTGATTATTACTTATCAGAGATGAGTGCCGCCTTCTGCTTTATGATTTTATTATTATTTCAATATTATTTGATCATATGCTCTCTTTTTATAATACGAACACTATATGGCTCTAATACAACCTGTTCTTGCAATGATTGATTACGCTCGGACGATGGAAGTCCGATTTCGGTGTAATCCGCGCTGTCTAAAGGAAGAACTTGTTCTTCTCCCGTATAGTTCTGTACAAATACATAATCATGCTCTCCATCTGTACGAACGGATACCGTTACCCCGCTAGGTAATTCACTATCCATGGATTTCTTAATTCCTGCTTCTTTAATAATCCCTTGATAGAATGTTTTATGGAATGATTCCGAGTTGCGAGAAGCAATATAATATGATTTTCCTTCTCCAAAAGCGTGTACGGTTGCTGCCGGTCTGCCTTTATAAAAATCACTTCCATAAACCGCTAGTGCAGTCGCACCTTCCAGATGAATTAAGTCACAAAGTTCTATCGCTTCATATTCGCCGGTAAGTCCTAAAGAATTATCAGCTAGAGCTTCAATTCGGTTGATTTGTCCATCATGAAGTCCATCAATTTCTTCTGACCAGATGCCAAGTGTCTTACGAAGCGGTCCTGGGAACCCTCCTAAATGACACAAATCATTTTCATTAACGATCCCTGACCAATATGTAGAGACAAACGTGCCTCCATTCTCCACATACTTTTCAATTCTCTCCCCAACCCCTGTTTTTACCATATAGAGCATCGGCGCTATAACAAGTTTGTATTTGGACAGATCTGCATCCATATTAATGATATCCACAGGAATCCCTTGATCCCAGAATACTTTATAGTGTGATTGGATCGTTTCATCATATTTAATTCCGATATTTCTAGGTCCTTGTGAATCCGTTATTGCCCAGCGATTCTCCCAATCAAATACGATAGCAACCTCTGCTGGAACTACGGTTCCTACGACATCTTGGAGTTCTTGCAGGAAGCTTCCTACCTCGGTTACTTCTTTAAAAACGCGGGTGTGTTCATTTCCCACATGGTCTACTACTGCACCATGCAGTTTTTCACTTGAACCGCGGCTCTTACGCCACTGGAAGTACTGTACAGTATCCGAACCATGTGCCACTGCTTGAAGAGAAGAAAGCAAATGCATGCCTGGTTTTTTCAGTTTGCTGACATCCTGCCAGTTCGTCATGCTAGGTGTGCTCTCCATCAGCATAAATGGTTTGCCGCCTTTAATTGTACGAACGATATCATGCATTAATGCAACAGAAGTTGCCTGCTTGCTATCATCTTGCTCTGTATCATGCCATGTCGGATAACTATCCCAGGATAGAACATCAAGAACGTCAGCAAATTTCCAATAATCCAGACCGTCAAAGTAACTCATAAAATTAGTCGTTACCGGTAAATCTGGGTTCACCTGTCTAAGCGGAGCAATCTCATGCTTCAAGAAATCAACGGTTTGATCTGTAACAAATCGTTTCCAGTCTAAATTCATTGCATGAACCTGAGTTTCACCGTGAGGCGCCGGAGATTCGATCTGGCTATAATCCGTATAGGTATGACTCCAGAAAGTTGTCCACCAGGCATGGTTCAGTTCATCAAGCGTTTCGTATCGATCTTTAACCCATTTTCTAAACGCATCCTGACAGTAATCACAGTGACAATCACCACCAAGTTCGTTCGAAATATGCCAGCCAATAACAGCTGGATGATTTGCGTATCGCTCGGCAAGTTTAGTATTGATAATATTCACTTTCTCCCGATATACAGGAGACGAATAACAGTGATTGTGACGGAAACCATGCAAGTTGCGAACCCGGTTACTGCCTACTCGCAGTACTTCCGGGTATTTGTGTGACATCCATGCCGGTCTCGCCCCGCTTGGTGTCGCAAGCAGTGCATAGATTCCATTCTCAGCGAAAGAATCTAATATATGGTCAAGCCACTCAAATGTAAATACTCCTTCCTCAGGTTCCAAAGAAACCCAAGAGAAAATACCAACGGACATTACATTGGAGTGAGATTTTTTCATCAGTCTAATATCTTCTTCTAGTACTTCTGGATATTTCAGCCATTGTTCTGGGTTATAGTCAGCGCCGTGTAGCATAATAGGTGCTTTATCAAATAGAGGTGGATATTTCTGTATCATAATTTTGTATTCTCTCCTTTATTTCCATCGCATTTATATTTCATATGTTCACTTGAAAGGATCTATTAACCTTTAACAGACCCCACCGTCATTCCTTTTACAAAATACTTTTGCAGGAATGGATACACAATAAGAATCGGAGCTGCTCCGATAAAGATTTGCGCTGCTTTCACCGTTGTTTGGCTGATGAGCTCCATCTCTTGTGGATTCATACTCATTGAGCTCATATCACGCTGAATGATAATCGTTTGCAGAAATGTAGCAAGCGGGAAATCTTTTGCATTATTAATATACAACAGTCCATCAAACCAAGAATTCCAGTGAAATACCATACTGAACAAACTAATCGTTGCGATCGAAGGCAGTGAAATCGGAAGATATACCGAGAACAAAGTTCGGAAATGTCCTGCTCCATCCATAAGAGATGCCTCTTCGAGTTCTTTCGGGATGCCTCTGAAAAAGTTCAGCATCAGAATTACGAGAAATGTATTTACAGCGGACGGAAGAACCAGTACCCAGAATGTATTCATCAAATGAAGGGATTGAATAACTTCGTAAAACGGTACAAGTCCTCCATTAAACACCATGCTGAATACGAAGATCCAGGAATAAATTGTACGGCTTCTAAAAACGCTATTTTCTTTAGATAGTGGATATGCCGCTAAAAAAGTAATCACGAGTGTAATGAGCGTACCAACGATGGTACGTGCTACCGAAATCATGATTGATCTAAGAAACGCAGGATTATTTATTGTCTTTTTATAAGCTTCTAAAGAAAAATCAATCGGAATCAGCGATACAATATTGGCATCGGCCGCTGCTTTACTACTAAACGAAATGGCAAGTACGTGTATAAGTGGAACGATACAAAGTATAGATAAAATAATAAGGAAAATCGTATTTACAACGTTAAAGACACGGTATGATTTTGATTTATGATACACAGTTTTTCCTTCCTCTCTTATCCTTTATTTAGAAGATACGGTACCCTGCCCACTTGTAGGCAAGTCTATAGGAGATTAAGATAAGGACCATACTAATCACGGATTTAAACAATCCAATGGCTGTACCAAAGCCCATCTCTCCGTTTAGAATCGCAGTGCGGTATACAAAGGTATCAATAATATCTCCTGTTTCATATACAAGCGGATTATAGAGGTTAAAGATTTGGTCAAATCCGGCATTAAGCACATTCCCTAAAGCAAGCGTTCCCACCACAATCGTGATTGGAATTAAGGAAGGGATCGTAATATGAAGAGTTTGTTTAAAACGAGTTGCTCCATCCATCTCAGCAGCTTCATATAATGAAGGATTAATTGTAGCAAGAGCCGCTAAGAATATAATGGTGTTATATCCAAATTCCTTCCAGACATCAGATAAAATTACAGTGAAACGGAACCAATTGTTATCCCCTAGAAATAGGATAGGGTTAACCCCGAACTCTCCAAGTACTCGGTTTACTAGGCCACCTGGAGCAAGCAAGTCCACCAATATTCCTCCAAGAATTACCCAAGATAGAAAGTGAGGCAGGTATACAAGCGTTTGTATAGAGCGCTGAAGTCCAACTTGTCTAATCTCGTTCAGCAAGATGGCAAACACAAAAGGAACAAGAAGATTGAAGATCATCTTCGCTACGGCAATGACAAGTGTGTTCCAGATAACCTGAACACTGTCATCTCTCTCAAATAAATAGCGGAAGTTATCAAGTCCTACCCATGCAGAACCTGAGATGCCTTCCCAAGGTTTATAATCTTGAAAAGCCATGACGATCCCGCCCATTGGCAGATAACTAAATAAGAATAAGAAGATCATGGCAGGCAGCAGCATTACATGAAAAGGCCATGTTTTTTTCAACATTTTCATCCACTTTTCCTCCTAAATTTCGTCTCCCAGCTCATTTTGAGTGAAGAAAAGCAGCATGCATGAATGAATGCATGCTGCTTTTCGGGAGTTTATCGTGGTAGTCTTACAATCGAATTGCAATCTTATTGGACACTGTCATACCATGTGTTCACTTCTTCTGTAATTTTGTCGCCGCCTCCAGCTTTCCAGGTCTCTACAAAAGAATCAAAAGAGTCTACAGGTTTGTTGCCATAAATAATTTCATTGAAGGTTTGATTCTCAATTTTATTAAGATAGTCAAGTTTTGATTTCATTGTTTCTGTAGGTGGACCTGTGAACATATCTTTGAATGAAATATCTTCTTGCGACATAAGCACCTTCGCAGCATTAGGAGTTTCAAGGCCATAGTTCGCTTGCACTTCACGTTCTAGTCTTGTAGCTGCTTCCTTACCATCTGCGAGACTGAGCAGAGCTTTCATTTGTGCATCTGGTATCCGTGCACCATCACGAACAAGTAGATAACGAAGCACATTTACATATCCGCCTTCAATTTCGTCGTATCTCTTCTGGTTCCCATTTGCATCGAGCTCATAGTCATATCCTTCGAATAAACCGAAATCATGTTTACTTCCTGCAGCCGGATCTGCAAACTGGTCAAACATGTAGTTTTGGTAAGTAAAGAATGCTTCCGGATGTTCCATATCTTTCTTAATAAGAGTCACTGCACTAGCATAGTTTGTTCCATGACGCATTGCTGTACCATCTGCTCCCGTTGGTATTGCATATGGTTTCCACACTGCTTTTGGATCATTTTTCACAGTATCCGTCAGCGGCCAGCCGCTCATCCAGTAAGGTCCAGGGATAATACCAGCTGTACCGGCCACAGCAGGCTCAGCAGTTTTATTTTCATCCCATAGAGCTACTTCTTGTGGAATGTACCCTTTTTCAAACCAATTTCTTAATGTTTCAAGACCTGCTTTCATCTCTGGCTG
The DNA here is from genome assembly GCF_009870785.1 of Paenibacillus sp. An7. Taxonomy (GTDB): domain Bacteria; phylum Bacillota; class Bacilli; order Paenibacillales; family Paenibacillaceae; genus Paenibacillus. Next base: position 289,394 of record NZ_WTWX01000004.1, on the reverse strand, counting down.
TACAGATCCATATTCAAGTTTTCCATTTTCGTCTACATTCCATTGCTGAGGTAGCGTACCTTCTGCCCCAAAGACCCAGGAAGGATCGCCCATCCAAGTATTCATTGAATTTTTGAACCCAATACTCAGTGGAATTACTTTATTCGGAGCAAGACCGCTTGGATTATTGTTCTTGAAGGCATCCATTACTTTTTCAAGTTCATCAAGCGTTGTTGGTGCTTTAAGATTTAGTGCATCAAGCCAGTCTTGACGTATCCACAGTAAGTAATCATTGTTGTACGCATAATCCAGTACAGGAATCCCCATTTTCTTACCATCACGCGTTACTGAATTCCATACCGTAGGGTCAATTTCCATTGCTTTTTTCCAAGTGTCTGAAGCATATGTATCAAAAAGCTCGCCCACTTCTCCGTAAATACCTGATTCAATTAGATCTTGTATTAGTTGTGATTCATTAGATCCGATTGTGATGATATCCGGCATATTCTGTCTTGATGACATCGACAATCTTACTTTCGTTGCAAAAGCACCATTCGTATCGGTTACAGACCATAGAGAGTTGATATTAATTCCCAGCTCTTCTTTTGCCCATTTCGTTGCGACACTATTTTCTATCGTTTCCCCATTCTTAAATGTGACTGTCGGATCAATTCCCCATGCAGTGGAGATCGTGACTTCCGGATCGTACTTTTCCTTGTATACGTTTTCAGTATTTGCCGGTACAGATGCATTACTATCACCTGAATCTTTACCTGAACATCCCATAAGACCTGCACTGATGACCATCGTTAATGCAAGGACAGCAAGTGAAGAAGTTTTCCACGTTCGTGCCATTTTGTTTCCCCCTAAATTTCTTTATCTTCATATTTTTATTATGGATGACATGTCTATTTTTTCCTATGACACTAATTTAAGGTTTCAGCACCTTTTACAACTTATTGCTCTCTATACTCATTTGGAGTTATGCCATAGTGCTTCTTAAACAGCTTGCTAAAGTATTGAGGATTTTGATAGCCAAGCTCAGCAGTGATCTCATATATTTTTTTATTCGTATGTTTAAGCAGATATAAAGCTCGTTCAAGCCTTGTACGAATCAAATATTCACTGAGGCTCTCTCCTGTCTCGGCTTTGAAAATCTTCGATAAGTACACGGGATGAAGAAATACTCGATCAGCCAGCATTTTGACCGTTAACTCAATTCCTTCTTCTTGCAGTATCATATCTTTTACCTGACTTACAATATGGCTTTTCGGTTCTGCAGGAACAGATACTGCCTGTTGAAACTTATAAAGTATTTGCTCTGTGTAATCTTTTAACAGCGGCGGATAGTGAATCATTCGTTCCACCAAATGAGGTTCAAGACCCTTTGCATTCAATTCACTGATCCGAAGTCCCGTTTGATGGGTGATATAGAGAAAAGAATTGATAATTGCTAGATAAATCTCATACATGTGCTCACGTGAGACCGGATTTTTTTCGATAATGGCAAACGCTTCATCTAAACGCTGTGAAGCTGCTTCCCACGATTTTCGTTCTAAAAGTTGCTGCAGCATCGGTGGTCTGTACAATACTTCAAAAGCAGCTTTTGATGATGGAGATTCTATACTTACATTTTCTCCTTCGATAAATACTACACCTGACTCCATCTGACGGTCCGCTAAATAAACAGAGTTTAAAGCGCGTCTGTAGGTTTCACTGATATCCTGTGGAAACATACATGGACGACTTACGATGACATGCACCTCTCCTCGCAAATATGCCAATACACTGGAACGAAAATTCTCAATATAGGGCCGAAGATGTTTCGGTTGTAAAAACTCCGATCCCCCACTTTCTAGATCATGTTGATCTTTCGACTGTAACAAGATCAATAGACAATGGTGAGGTGTTCTCCCTTGCCAGACATCATATGTTTCTCCAAAAATTTCTTCGGCCATATTACCAATTGCATACTCCATAAGCACTCTTGTTTTTTCATCATGTTCCATAAAACCTTTATGTAAATGAACAAGGATCATCGTTGTCATAGAAGAATAGAAAAGCTTAATCTCATAATCATGTAGAAGTTGGATCATTCTCTCGGTCTCGATCTGATCACCCATAAGAAGTTGACGGAGTAAATTTTCTCTAAGGAGCGTATAGTCTGATTTACGCTTATATAACAACTGTTGATACTTTGTAGCTTGTTTTCCTTCTTCGTCAATGGACTGAACGACCTGCTTCACGCTTTTTATAAAATCATCATCATCTACAGGTTTGATAATATAATCCGATGCACCTAATTGAATCGCTTTTTTCGCATATTCAAACTCACCATATCCCGTTAGCAGAATTGAACGCAGACTCGGGTACAGTACACTTGCTTTTTCGATCAGTTCAAGTCCATTCATACCGGGCATTCTTATATCTGTTATCAAAATATCGACGGGGTGAGCAGCAAGCAGCTCAAGGGCATTTCCTGCTGAATCACTCCTATATACTTCGCTGATTCCCAGCTCATCCCAAGGGATTGTTGCTTCCAAACTTTCTGTCACATAGGTCTCATCATCTACAAGCAAAACATTAATCATACATGATCATCCCTTCCTTATATTATCTATATAAATCGTTGCTTTCAGGCCGCCCATAGGAGATCTTTCAAAGGTTAAATTGCTTCTTTCCCCATACCGCAGCTGCACTCTTTGATTCACATTCCATAGTCCGCAGCCGCTGTGTTCGTCCATAGGTCTGGCAAGTTGGTCTTGTAGTAACTTCATTGCCTCATCATTCATTCCCAGTCCATCATCTTCGACCTCAAGGCATAGACGCCCCTCATCTTCAAATCCGGATACGCGAATAAAAGACGCATCTGCTGACCTCTCAATTCCATGAATAACTGCATTTTCGATCAGCGGCTGAAGGACAAGCGGGGGAACCAGTAGTTCCATCATTTCTTCTGGTATTTCCATCACATAATCCAAACGGCTCATTCTCATCTTTTGAATCTTTAAATAAGAAATGACAAAAGCAATCTCTTCTTTCAAAGGAACGAGGTCCTTTTCTTGACGTGTCGTGTAACGATAATATCGGGAAAGGTTATGGGACATCGCAACCACTGCATCTGTTTTTCCAAGCTTCGCCATACTCGTAATATATGAAAAACAATTATAGAAAAAATGAGGATTAATTTGAGACTGCAGCTGTTTGAGCCTTGCTTCGCGCACTTGGATCTGCTCTAGGTATACGTGTTCGAACAGCTCTTGGATCTGTATAACCATAGAGTTAAAACGCTCTGATAAAAAGCTGAATTCATTCCGTCCTTTTGGCTTAAGCCGGACAGAATAGTCCCCAATCTTTAAACGCTGAAAGCCGTGCATTAAATCTCTGACTGGAATCTGCACTTGTACATATAACAAGTAAGCTGCCAAAAAACTCATAAATAAAAGGCAGGCAACCGCTCCATAAAACAACCGATTCGAGTTCTTAATGGGAGCGAGCACATCGGTCAGCGGAATATAATCAATTAAATACCAGCCTGTTGCGGGCGATATCACCGTGTGAACACTATAGACTTCCTCTCCAAGCTCAATCGTGCGGTAATCCACATCTTTTATTTCGGTAAAATCCAGCTGTTTCAATAGTTCCTTACTCCGGTCAATATCCGCTGTGCGGTTATAAATGGTGCCTGTCCCAGGTATATAATAAAAAGGATCTCTCCTTCCATTACTTTTGAACTTGTCCAACATATCCTGAATATTAGTACTGTCGAATTCAAGCTTGATAATACTTCTCGCATTTCCCACTACATCTCTAGCTGAATATGGAGATGCTGTATACCAGGAAAAGAGGTAACGATCTTCATTTCCTGTTGTCACTTTTTGTACCTGCCAGCCAGGTAAATTGGCATTATCCAGCTCCTTATTATCGTATGTTCTCGAATCATTTTCGGTAATCATACGTTTCATAGAAGATGAATATAAGCTCAAACTGCTTCTCCAATTCGAAGAACTCTCCTGAATACTTAGCTTATTCTGGATTCTTTTCACATGGTTAATAAGATCCAAATTTAGATATTCACTCTCCAAATCCTGTTGTTCAAAGCTCTCAATATCCGGATCATGGATTAATATAATAGGCCAGGAGGATAATTCCTCGATGCTTGTATTCACTTGACTTTGAAAAAAAGCAAGTTGATTACTACTAGATCGATTGAGTTCACTCACAACGACGTTTGTTGTCATTTTGTTCGAGTAACTGTATAACAGCACAACAGGAATTAGCATAATTACAATGAGAAGTACCATTTTCGTAAACAAGTGATATCGAACCATAGCCGTGTAATCCACCCCAAATCTAAAGATATATATCATAAATAATGACGAATGACTGAAATAATAATCGAAAAATGTCGGACGAACTAATTGTAAGCGTTTGATATGGAAAAAGTAAAACTTTTTCTGTTTCTCATGCAAAAAAAAGGCAGACTTTCACGTCTACCCAAAAATATTACTATAAAATCCACACTATATTATGACATCTTTCGAGAACGAATGGATCCCGTCTCCTCGACATTCACCGCACTGATCGATGACATACTTTTATGCATTTCGTTATATTGCGCAAGCGGGTAACAAAATGACGATTTCTGTTAGTTTACCATTGTCTGTATTACGTAAACACCTGCTCCAATTGTGTTATTGCCCATTCTAGTTCCTGGTCAGAGATAATGAGCGGGGGAGCCAATCGAATCACATTTTCATGTGTTTCTTTGCACAGCAGTCCTAGCTGCATTAACTTCTCGCAGTACGGCCGTGCTGAACCTTTGGTTTCGATGCCAATAAATAAACCGCGCCCGCGAATGGTTACAATTTCTTGAGAATGGATGGCTTGTAACCTCTTCAGCATCTTCATGCCGAGGTCAAGAGAGCGATCTGCAAGCTTTTCATCTTCAATCACAGCTAGTGCTGCTATGGCTACACTGCTTGCCAGTGGATTCCCCCCAAAAGTTGAGCCGTGAGATCCTGGTTCAAATAGTCCGAGAATATCATCATTTGCAGCAACCGCAGATACGGGCAGCACCCCTCCCCCGAGTGCTTTTCCCATAATGTAGATATCCGGAACTACCTTCTCCCAATCACATGCAAACCGCTTACCTGTTCTGCCGAATCCAGTCTGTATTTCATCGGCTAAGAGAAGTACCTTCTCTTGATCGCAAATCTCTCTTGCTTCTCGCAGGTAACCTTCCCTTGGTATGACAATTCCAGCCTCACCCTGAATAGGCTCTACTAAAAAAGCTGCCGTATTCCGTGTGATTGCAACCTTCAGTGCATCAATGTCTCCATAAGGAATAATGGTGAACCCGGGAGTAAAAGGACCAAACTCTCTTTTATAATCCGGTTCTGATGAGAAAGATGTAATGGTTGTTGTTCTTCCATGAAAATTCCCTTCGCAAACAATGATTTCTGCTTGATCAGGACCCACTCCCTTAACACGGTAGGCCCAGCGCCTTGCCGCTTTCACCGCAGTCTCCACTGCTTCTGCACCTGTATTCATGGGCAGCATTTTATTTTTCCCTGTCAGCTTCGTAAGTACTTCCATTAGTTCAGCAAGAGGCGTATTATAAAAGGCCCTTGAAGTAAGCGTCACCTCGTCTGCCTGTCGTTTGAGCGCTTCAATAATACGAGGATGTCGATGCCCTTGATTCAAAGCAGAGTACCCGCTGAGCATATCCATATAACGCCGTCCCTCTTGGTCCTCAACCCACACCCCCTCCGCCTTATGAATAACAATCGGAAGTGGATGATAATTATGGGCGCCAAGCCTTTCGGTCTGAGACATGATATCTGTTGAAGATTTCATCTATTTCGCCTCCCTTGTGCTGTTACAATCGGGGTTCTCTATTTAATGTATGCAGTGCAAAGGAATCATGATGTTTTCAGGAATGCCTGCTCCATACAAACGAACACCCAGAAAAAATGCAGCATAGAATACCGCAGAAAGCAAACACTCGGCAGAGTGAGAGGGATGAAAATTTATGGTGATTCAATTACTTCCGCTTCACTACGTTTATTTAGCTTTTATCGTGTTTATCATGGGGCTGCTCATTCGTAGAAGAGATACCACCGTCGTTTGCGTCCTTGGAATTATTTCTCTAGGCTTTCTTGCGTCGGATCACTTTCATGATTCTATATCTGGCATTTTTGGTAGTTTCATCTACGCAGCGAAAGAGCTGATCAGCACCATATTTATTATTTCTATCGTTGTCGCAATGAGCAGAGTGCTTGTTCGCACTGGCATTAACGAAATAATGATCGCCCCTTTTACAAAGCTCATGCGTACGCCAACGATGGCTTTTTGGGGCATCGGACTCATTATGCTATTCGTATCTTTATTCTTCTGGCCTTCCCCTGGTGTTGCACTTATTGGGGCAGTGATGCTGCCTGTTGCCATTCGAGTCGGCCTGCCGGCTATTGGGGCTGCCATGGCAATGAATCTTTTTGGTCACGGTATCGCTTTATCCGGAGATTATATTATTCAGGGTGCACCTAAGCTGACTGCCGATGCTGCCGGCCTCCCTGTATCTAGTGTACTTGAAGCCAGCATACCGCTTGTCATCACAATGGGGCTCGTCTCTACCGTAACGGCCTATATACTGCTTCGCAGGGATATGAAAAGAGGTGCGTTCCAATCTACTGGGACAGCATCTCCTTCTACAGATAAAGAGACGAAAAATTCAGTGTCCACAGATCAGGCTCATCTAGAAGATCTTGCGATTCCTCTTCGTACCAAACAAATCATTGCAACACTCATCCCTTTTTTCTTCGCCCTTGATGTTGCTGGTATGTATATATTTAAACTCCAAGGCGGCGATGCCACTGCTCTTATTGGCGGGACTGCCGTAATCATTCTCATTGGTGTAACGATTATTGCCCACCGCAATAAAGGACTCGAAGAAACTACTGAATATCTGATTGAAGGATTTCAATTTGGATTCCGTGTGTTTGGTCCTGTCATCCCCATTGCTGCTTTCTTTTATCTAGGAGATGCCGCACTCACTGAATTGTTCCAAAATCCGCTACCCGAATCGTCTCACGGCATTGTAAATGATCTTGGTGTTGCCTTAGCACATCTGGTTCCACTTAATGAAACCATTGGTGCAATCATTATGACGCTCGTTGGTGCCATTACAGGAATGGACGGTTCCGGTTTTTCTGGTATTTCACTCGTCGGTTCGATCGCACAAATGTTCTCTGCTTCTATCGATTCAGCTCCTCTGCTCACAGCACTTGGACAGATTGCAGGCATCTGGGTGGGAGGAGGAACGCTGATTCCTTGGGCTCTTATTCCAGCCGCAGCCATTTGTAACGTGAGTCCATTTGAACTTGCCAAACGAAATCTTATCCCTGTCCTAACAGGGCTTACTGTAACGACGATCGTAGCCATTTTATTAATGTAAGTACAAAAATAAATAAGGACTGCAGGCAAACTAGTTTAGGCTAATTTGTCTACAGTCCAAGAGGCTCCTATATGAAGTCTCTTTCACATTGTTATATCATCTTCCATCCTGTCAGGAGTGCAAAGGCTTCCTACAAGATGAAGAACTTATAGATAAAACCTAGTCTAGATCGACATCACCAGCAAGCTCACAGAATTCGCAGGAAGCTGAAGTACAACGCTATCTCCTTGGAGTTCTATGTTTTGCTCTTGCGGTGTAATTTTCTCATCATTTTTCTTATTTACATTCGGAACATGAAGCAGACTTTCTTCTCCGCTTAGCGTTACCAGTGTTGCATTTGGCTGAACGGTTAGATTTTGCAAGTTAATCCGTGTCGCCTTATCGACACCATCTGCATTCACCAATTTCACATATACATGCTGTGCATCTCTCGTAACCGAATGGAATACCTCCCGGTTATATGCTTCGAGCTTGTAATCCAGCGTTTTACTAGTGAAGTCTCCGTCTGTATAAGAGCAAATTAGATTCTTTCCATTCTCTCCGCCGTAATTCACGGTAATCACATAATCCTTCTCGTTTTCCAGTGGTTCATAATTTGCCGCTCTGAGGTTCCCAGCTGCTGTACTCGACGAATAATCACCCAGTGTATACCCTTCGATTCCTTGTTTGTACACTTTCACTCCTGTGGCCTCTCCGCCGTAATTAATCGCATACTCGATGACATCTTTTTTCTCAGGAGAGATATCCGTCAGTCCTACACCAATATAGAATCCATCCTCACCCTTCATCCGGCTTGCTTCTACCTGCACCTTGTAGTTGATCCACTCATCATTCATCAGGTACAACCCGTTTAGGCCACTCTTCTGCGCCTTCAAAAGTAATCCTTTGCCAGGCATCGATGTATAGCCTTCCGATCCAGGAATGAGACTCCATGCTTCACTCGGTCCCTCTTGTTCCCGAAAATCTTCCTCAAAAAGAACACGGCCGTCCTTGTTCGAAATGACAACCACTTTCTTCACAAGAATATCGGCATTGCCAGCAGCGATTTCGATTCCTCCGTGCGGAATGAGTTCCACCGGCTTACCTTTGCTGTAGGTACCAAACGATGTGCGAAGCACCTCTTCACCTACACTCTTAGCAAACATCTGCTGAACATAATAGTTCGGAGTAAACCACACTGTCTCATCATCAAACCAGATGCAGTCCGGGGTCCAGCGGTACGTACCATCTGTCAGCACCTTATTAAACAGCGGCGCATAGGCTGCCAGGCGGACAACATCTGCATTGTTTTCAAAACTGGTCATGATCGCAGCTTCGGCGATAGCCCCTGCCAGTGTATTTTTATCCGTGGAGGCATATTCCCCTACAAATACCTTGGATGTCTTTTTAAAGTCTATGCTTCCATCCGCGTTGTAGGCACGGTCATAGTAATTGTAACGATCGGCATTATTCAGTAGATATTCATTCGATCTATAGTAGTGCTCATCTGCAATGGTATCCATGTAATCCTTCTGATTCTCATACCAGGTTACCGTCTCCTCAATTACCCCTTTGCCATCTGCAAAAGCCACCTGGGCTGAGCCGGTAAGGTTCCCACTAAGGAATTTCCATCCTTGCTGGTATGCATCATCATCTGCCTGTGCACCAACCGTAGAAATAATATGAAGTTCATGATCGGGATAGTTTCGTTCCATATATTCATCAATTGAAGCTTTAAACACTTCAAAGTTAGCGAAAAATTCATTTCCCCAGTTCTCATTTCCTACGCCCAGGTAGCGAAGATCAAATGGCTCCGGATGTCCCATGCTGCTGCGTACTTGTGCCCACTGGTTATGCTCCATATCTGTACTTAGGGCAAAGTCGATCAGATCTGTAAAGTTCTTAATATAATACTCCCTCAAAGCTCCGCCTGCCGGATGCGCATAGTCAGAACGTGCCTGACACAGAACACCGCATGCCATAACCGGAACCGGAAGAGCATTCAAATCCTCCGCCAATTGGAAGTATTCCATATAGCCAAGCCCCATCGTCATCATATAACCCCACACATTATAGTTCTCTTTTCTTAGCTCAACTGGGCCTACAGAGTCCTTCCAGTCATAGACATTCTCCCATATAAAAGATCCTTCGGAGATACAGCCGCCAGGAAAACGTAAAAATGTTGGATGCAGGTCAGCAAGCGCTTGAATTAGATCTTTTCTCAGTCGGTAATTTGGATTTCCTGTATAGTTCGCGTGTGCTGAAGCGGATATCCCTTTCTCCCCTGGATCTGCTCCCCACACATCTTGCGGCGTAAGTGACACCATATCGATAGAAATATCACCTTCAAAGGTAAGAACCAGCTGACCAAGAGCCGTTCCCGTACCTGTAAGAACAATGCTCTCTTGATCCTGCTCACCGTATTTTCTCCATGTGCCCCCGCCTTCTACTTGCAGTGTGATCGGTTCACTGATCGGTTTATTATCAGCATCTTGCAATTGAACGGTTATATAACCAGGAGCATCTGCTTTTGCCCAAATGGTAAAGTTATAGTCTTCTCCCTGCTTAATCGACATCGCACAATGGTGATTGGAATCCGAAAATCCACGGTTGCAAATCGTTGCTCCATTTTGAACCGTTACATAATAAGCGTTCACTTCTGGATCACTGGCTCCAAAGTATTCATTTAATCCGCCTTTATTTTGCGGGTTCATCAGATGGGTGTCTCCAGACCACGCAAACAAAGGATCACGATTTCGGCCTGTAGAACAGCCACATTCCCCTGATTCAGGTGAGTACGTATCGAAGGCAAAAGATTCAAACGAACGATTCTGTACCAGCTCTGCGTAAATTCCGCCATCCGCCGCGTTATTAATATCCTCATAAAAGAGACCATACATCACTTCACTGATATCTGCTACTTTTTGATCTCCGTGTATCGTTACTGTATAGGGTGGAAGATGCCCCGGTACAACCGAAATCTCAAAATGTTTGCTCAGCGTACTTTCTCCTTTACTTAATACCGCGCGGAGTGTGATTTCCTCAGCAGATGTAATGGACTGAACTTTACCTGTATGAGATAGAGATTCCGGATTACTTGAGTTCCAGCTGACTTGTACTTTACCGCCTAGTAAACTAGCAGGGAGTGTTATGTCTTTTGTAACAATCTTCGTTGGAAAAGACAAATATTTATCTCCTGCAAGTTTTACAATCTCTTCATCGGTCAATGACTCACACATGACTTCAATCACTTCATCGATCGTCAGACCATCCCGATAAATCCGAAAATCAGATAGCGAACCCGTAAAGTCCACATCGGCTGCATACTGAGAACGTCCAATATAATTTTGGCTGTAATTCGAAGATTTGGTAAACGTATCGAACCAGCTGCGCAGCTTAGCATACGTTCCACTGGAAGTTTGACTGATGGAACCGTCTGCGACTTTTTCTCCGTTCACATAGACAACCGGACCAGCACTGCTCAGTTTACCACCCTCTGTACCTGTCACCGAAAATGCAATATGCATCCATTCACCGGCAGTAAATCCCCGACCTGGGTCTACGACCAGATCATCTCCAGCATATAGAGTCCCTCTAAGCTGACGGGTCAAAAAGGCATAAGGCCCTTGTTCACCTTTACCAAAGTCAAAAATTCGTTCCCAAACGTTCGAACCTTTACCAAGATTAACCCATGCTGTCACAGTCAGACCTGTGTTATCGCTTACATCTGCTAGTAAATTAGATGGAAGCTGTATATAAGAAGTTCCATTTGCTCCACCTGGAAATTGAGCTGCAGATCTGCCTGCGATACGTGTAATTTCAGGTTTCAACGTGCCCATAGCTTCGCCATCATGTCCATTTCCTGAGCTGTCTTCACCAAGGTGTGCTGCATTATCGAACTTATAGTGTGCAATGAGTTTTTCATTAAAATTGCTCATTCTTCTGCCTCCTATGTAGATAATCGTTTGATTTGAATAAATGTAAATCGATTTATAAATATATAAATGAATCACTTACAGGTTATAGTACTCACTTTCTACTTAATTTTCAACATAAAAGTAAAAACAATCTAGTTATTGAAACAATTCGTGAGGCGAAGCGCTTAATAAAAGCCAAAAAAGGACTCCTACATGCGGAGTCCTTCTCATCTTTTTGATTGCTACACTATCTTTTACTTTTGTAGAATATGCTTTACTCTGCCTACCTTACCGTTTTCAAGACGAACCTTGATGCCATGCGGATGTGACGGAGTATTGGTTAAAATATCTTTGACCATTCCCCTCGTTAATTTCCCTGTTCTTTGATCCTGTTTAAGTACAATATCAACTTCAATTCCTGCGCGGATATCGGCTCTGCTGTTTCCATTCATCTCTTTATTTCTCCCCTTCTCTTCTAGCCATCCCATGATTTAAGGTAATTCCATGACTTCCTTTTCCTTCGTCTTCAGCAGCTGTGATACTGTCACAAACTGATACCCTTGCTTTTTCAGTTCGGGTAATATTCGCTCTAGTGCTTTTATTGTCTGACTCTGTCCATGTACATTATCATGAAAAAGAACGATATCCCCATTACGGGCATTGCGAAGTACTTTATTAATAATACGCTGTTTTCCTGGTCTGCTCCAGTCCTCTGTATCCTGATGCCAAGACCACAACACAATTGTATATCCCCTTTTTTTAGCACTGTCTAGCACAATGTCGTTATATACACCGCCCGGCGGGCGAAAAAGGGTTGGTTTGGGTCCACCCGCTTCCTCAATTAAACGATCTGTGTCTTCCAGTTCTTTCATATAATCTTCTTTATTTTTAATTTTATCTGCAAAAGTATGAAAATAGGTGTGATTTCCCACTTCATGACCTTCTTCAATCTCCTTGCGAATAAGATGAGCTTTCTTTTTTGATTGCTGGCCCACTACAAAAAAGGTAGCTTTCGCGTCATATTTTTTAAGCAGATCTAAAATTTGTACCGTTTCCAGCTCATCTGGTCCGTCATCAAAGGTAAGAGCAATCTGTTTTTTAGAAATAGGAGCTTCCCATACAATATCGCCTCTTTTTTCATAATACGTTCTGTCCTTTACTATGGGCTGAATAGCTTTTGCCTCGGAGGCGATCATCGAACATACAAGTATAGCGGATGCTAGTGCAATGCACCATTTTCTTATTGTCATATCATCCTCACCTTACATTTGTCTTGTGTACATAACTGCTCCGTAGTATCCCACAAGCGCTCAGGAAATATATAATTTTCTGTTTTGTAAAAAAATACATCCATCATGAGTTTCAACTTAAAAAGAGTTATCCCATCACCAGTGCGGCAACAGGACAACTCTTTTAATTAAACTGATTTTCTTTATTCTTCACTGAGAAGATTAGATTCTAAACTGTTTATATAATGACGTAAAGAAGCAGCTGTGTTCCGTTGGATTCCGCCCGTTTCAAACAACTCTTGAACGGCATTCCTTTGTTCCTGAATCGCTTTAATTTGCAGCTCCAATTTCTTCTCATTAAATGCATTATCATCAAGTTCGGTAGCACCTGCACGAAGCATGAATAAGATCCGTTCATAATGAGAAATAATCGTCAGTGATGCAGCTCTGTTTTCATCGTTCATTTGATTTCGGATCGCTGTGATCGCACTCTCACAGGTCTGAATACGAAGGTTCCGAGATGCATTGACTCTTTCTCTCATTGGGTTGCTTGGATCCAGCTGTTTCTTCATAAAGACTCTTCCGATCGTTCGCCCAATACTGCGTAAAGAAGACCAAATCTGTGATTTCATTCGGCTGGACATGACAATTTCACGTCGATCCAGAACTTTTAAATAGAATATCCCCAGTTCTTCATTGACTTCTCCTGTTTTCAGAAGGTGCTCAATTTCTTTTCGCTCTGCATGAATGGCTTTCATTCGAATGGACATTTCTTGTTTTTGATAATGGCTTCCCCATTTTTTCTTATCGTCTTGAGCCGAATAGCGGTTCAAGTATTTGTTGAGGTCCGCGATCACCGACAACACGGCCGCTTTATTGTCATCATTCATCTCGGCTTTAATTACTTGGATGGAACGATCAAATATTTTGGTTAACGCACGAATTTGAGCGACATCTGCGCCGGTTTCCTCTTCTTTATCTGCAATAAGCGGAAGTGTGACACTCGCTGTAATCAGGGTAAGCAGAATCACCCCAGCAGATATAAAGAGGATGAGATCTCGTTCAGGAAACGGGGATCCATCCATCAGCACAAAGGGAATGGAAAAGGCACCGGCTAACGTCACAGCTCCGCGTACACCAGATAAGGTTGTTAAAATAATATGTTTCAAAAGCGGTTTTTCCTGCTTATTCGTTTTCCATGCTGTCGTCTCAAATGCATAAATCCATAGAAAACGCAGAACAAACAGCATCAGCGTAATGATGAAAATATAGGTCATAATCTGCACATGATTGAATGCATTATTATCCCAAATCTTACTGATTACATTCGGCAGCTGTAAGCCGAGAATAACAAAGACAAGTCCATTTAGTATATATACAATTACAGACCAAGTGCTTTCTGCCACAATTTGCATTTTGGGCTGAATCGTATCCGCCCGATCTCGGTCAATAGCATGGATAATTCCACCTGCGACCACCGCTAAAATCCCTGATAAACCAAGTTCTTCAGCTACGAGGTAAATAATAAATGGCGTAATAATTTGAATCAGCATATGAACGGTTACGTCTTCCATGCCTAGTCTTCGAAGCAACACTCCGATTTTACGAATGAGAAAAGACATCACTGCCCCAAGGAGCAGTCCGCCGGCCGCAATAATTACAAAACTAATAGAAGCATCTGCTAAAGAAAATACACCCGTTACCGTCGCAGCAAGCGCAAATTTAAAAGCGACAAGACCGGAAGCATCGTTCATAAGCGCTTCACCTTCAAGCGTCCGCAATATACTCTTTGGCAGATGAACACGCTCAGCCATGGCTCCTACCGCTACAGCATCCGTTGGAGATAATATGGCCGCAAGCGCAAACGCTGCGGGAAGCGGTATGCTTGGAATCAGCATATGAATACCATAACCTGCGACAAGTACGGTTAAAAAGACGAGTCCTAGTGCAAGCAGCAAAATTGGAGTACGAAGACTCCACAGTTCATCTCGCGGTGTTTTACGTCCATCATTATAGAGCAGCGGAGCGATGAACAGCACAAAAAAAAGTTCTGGATTTAAATCGAGGTGAATCCCGAAAGGAACAACTTCAAAGACCACTCCAAGCGCAATTTGGATAAGCGGTACCGGAATAAATGGAACAAACCGGTTAATTACGTTGGATAAGCCAATAATTATGAGCATAATAAGTATGGTTATAAAAAGCTCCATATCTCTTCATCAATTCCTCTCTTGCTTCTTTCCTATGAGCTTTATATTCTGATAAATACAGCACGGTTTTTTCCGTATCCTGTTCGCTTCTATCTCATTTATGAGGTAAAATATAAGAATAGATCGTCTAAACGTAATGAAGCAAAGGATGAATAACATGGCTTTTGGCATTACACGAAGTGAACTGAGTGAGTGGAAAGAAAAAGTGAGAGAAGGTCAAATTGCTTATCTGACTCATTACTGGATTGACCCCCGTTTTCCTGGTATAACCAGCGTTACAAAGGTAGGTTGCTCTGATCTTAAGCGATTACAGCGCTGGTGCAAAAAGCATGAACTTAATCCCAAATATATTCATCATCGAGAACCATTCCCGCACTTTGATCTTCTGGGGTCAAGGCAAAAAGAAATTCTATTACAAGAAAAGCGATATGACCATATTCAAAGATTCAAATTATAAAAAAGACCAAACTCAAGGCAGCCCTAGGCTTCAAGAGTCTGGTTCTTTTTATGTAAGAGCAGCAAGGATTCGTTCTTCGATTCTTTTAACGATATCCAGAAAAGGTACTCTCTCCTCTTTTGATAGAAGCCCTAGAATCTCTTTATTCATACGTTCGCGATTTTCACGCAGCTTATCTGCAACGTGCTGCCCTTCCTCCGTTAGGTATAACCACACGATTCGTCTGTCTTCCTCACTTCGAGCCCGGATAATGTATCCTTCTGCTTCCAATTGGTTAAGTATGACCGTGGTTGCCCCCGAAGTAAGCTGGAGCCGCTTTACAATATCAACCGCCATGAGACGTTCACGAGATAACATATATATGATTCGTATCTTTGTGGGGTTTAGCTTGTGATTAAGTTCTTTTTGCTGTTCTGCATATATTTTATGTTTAAACCGAATAAACGCCATTAAAAACTGGTCAAACATTTCTAGTTCTTCTGCCTGCAGCTCATTGTTATTTACCACCCGAATTTCTCACCTTTCTGATAATAGAAAATAAATAATTCAATCATAGTCTATACTCTCAGATATAGAAATTCTTATCATCACATTCAGCGCCTAAACGAACAAAATCAGCTTTCTTTGCCCAAAAATAGCTATTTATTATGTTAACTTTATCATAAACTTATGAATCATACAAAAAACCAGGTCAAGATTCCTAATATGAACCGTACCCTATTGTTAGGTGTATCTAACAATAGGGTACAGTTCAACAAAAGGAACCAGACCTGGTTTTTTAATTATCATGGACTAACTATATAATCTTATTTCTTTTCTACAATAATGAGTTCTTCTTCTGGGATAAAATCAAATGCTTCATTCACTGATTTTTTCACTTGTTCAACCAAATGTACGATATCTTCTGCTTTTGCATTCCCTTGATTTACAATCATATTTCCATGCCAAGATGAAATAGATGCACCCCCGTGCACCGTCCCTCTCATGTTCAGCCGATCGACCACTTTACCCATTGGTTCACCAAAATCATAGTTGTTTTTGAAAACAGATCCGCAAGAAGGATAATCAAAATGGAACTTACTTCCGCGATCCTGAATTACGCTTTTGAACGATTCAGGAACCTCTGCTCCATGATCCTGTGCCCAAGTCTCGGCCATAGCAGTGTAGTATTTATAGAAATTAGGCAAGACAGATGGGTTTTGGTATTCTACGATTTGCTCTAGTCTTCCCACTTCACGTATGCCCTGCTCAAGCGCGTTAAAGTCAGGATGGTGTAAGTATGCGCCCACAATAATCCAATCATTATTCATAAAGATCGAATTTTTGTAACTATACCCGCATCCATCTACGTGAATGCTCTGCACTTTGAATTCCGGGTCTTTCAAATCAATATAAAAGGCAGTATCAAGAATGTCACAAATTTGTCTGTTATAATATTTCGCGTTCATATAGATTCCTGCGCCCACTGTACCCGGAAGCAGGAAACAAAAATCAAAGTCAGCTGTTCCTGAAGCAAGACCAATAAGCGATAGATGCGACATCGGCATACCAGCAGAAACAAACCAGCCCTTCTCATCAATATGGGTTTCTTTCAATTCTTTAAGACTGATAAAGATCATATCTTCTTTTGGTTCATCCGGAAAAAGGATGTTCGATCCCATGCCAAACCAAAATGGTTTTAATTCTTTTTCTTTTGCAAATTCTAGTACAGAAGTTAATTCCTCTATTGTGGCAGGCGCAGCTAGATATTTAGCTTTGCCTCCGATCTCATAAGTAGAATAAGCTGATAAATCTGCATTACATTGTATGAATTGTTTATTCACCCTGTGTCCCTCCTACTGCTGTACAAAACAAAATCGCTTCATGATGCCTAACCATTATATACAATTATATTGTATGTAGCCATTATGTATACGCGCCTATGGTAAGTCAAATAAATTTCATGACCTTTATTCTATCGCTTCTATCGTTAAATACGGACTCAGTTATGAATCTCTTCGCTTTCGTCCATACTATGAAGACTTAAGAGACGACAGGGGAGGCAATAACACCAGTGAATAGAAAAATATCACCTGACCGCGCGAGCTTTCAGCCGGAACCACTGCCCGTTCCAATTCACTTTGATCAAAATTGGCTTAATGAACTTACAAATAGACTAGACAAAGGCGGACCATGGGGCGACTATCGTCTTTTTCAGCTTGCCGTAGAGGCTGAAGAAAGAGGACTCATACCAAGTTTTGATGATATGCAGTGCTTAAAACATATCCCTGAGCTTACACCGCTGCCGCATCAGATTGACACTGCTCGCAGAGTGCTCTTTGAAATGTCGGGGCGTGCCATTCTTGCAGATGAAGTAGGTCTTGGGAAAACGATTGAAGCGGGCCTTATTTTAAAAGAATATTTAATTCGCGGTCTCGTATCTAAAGTCCTTATTCTTGTCCCTGCATCACTTGTTCTGCAATGGGTAAGAGAACTCAATTCTAAGTTTGGCATACCGGCGGTCGCACAGAAAAAAGCGTACTCCTGGCAAAATGATATTGTTGTCGCTTCCATGGATACAGCCAAGCGCGACCCCCATCAGGAAATACTCATGAGTACTGACTACGATATGATTATCGTCGATGAAGCCCATAAATTAAAAAATAAAAAAACTTCTAATTATCAATTTATGCTGAAACTTCGTAAAAAGTATTGTCTATTGTTAACTGCAACGCCGGTCCAAAATGATTTAAGTGAGTTATTCAATCTCATTACACTTTTAAAACCAGGACAACTAGGACGTCAAGGCGACTTTGCCGCTAATTTTGTCGTTGACAAACGAATGGCGAAAAATGAGGATCAGCTGAAGGATGAGCTGGCTAAAGTTATGATTCGTAATCGCAGAGGCGAAGGGCCTGTTCAATTTACGAAACGTAAAGTTACGAATATTAATCTCACCCTCTCACCGGAAGAGCAAGCTCTTTATGATGGAGTTACCGCTTTCGTAAAAGACCAGTTTCACTCAGCGGGAGGTAATATGACCAGTATGTTCTCGATGGTAACTTTACAACGTGAAGTATGCAGCAGTCGTGATGCTGTATTCGTTACTCTTGTAAATCTATCTAAGAAACTGGCCCCAGATTCCCCGTGGCGTGACCGAATTTGGGATCTTGTTGCCAATATTAAAGCGATCAAAGCGAATACGAAAGCAGAGAAAACGATGGAGCTTATTCGTGAAATGAATGAGAAAGTGATTGTTTTCACTGAATACCGAGCTACTCAGGAGTATTTGCTTAACTATTTCCGCGACCGCGGTCTAACAGCGGTACCTTACCGGGGTGGTATGAACCGGGGTAAAAAAGACTGGATGATGGATCTATTTCGCGGAAGGGTTCAAGTTATGATCGCTACAGAAGCCGGCGGTGAGGGAATTAATCTGCAGTTTTGTCATAACATGATCAACTTTGATCTGCCTTGGAATCCGATGCGAGTTGAACAGCGGATTGGGCGGGTTCACCGGCTCGGTCAGCAACATGACGTGAATATATATAATTTAGCAACGCGCGGCACCATTGAAGAGCATATCTTGCACCTCTTACATGAAAAAATTAATATGTTTGAGATGGTCATCGGCGGACTTGACGTCATCCTTGAACGGCTTGAGAAACAAGAATCTATTGAGAAAAGTCTCACGAAAATCATACTTGAATCTTCAAGTGAAGACGAAATCAATGAAAAAATGAATGCCCTGTCTCATAACATTCATTCGCTCAAAGAAGAGGTCAAACAACATCCTAACGCGTCTTTTGTTAAAGATGCCGTAGGCAGCGTTCTGGATCCAATGAAGCAGCAAGCTCGTTCTTCCGCCAAAAGCCGCAAAAGGGGGAGCTCTTTATGACGATGTCTAAAGACGAGGTACAGTCTTATGTTATGACATATCTTGAAGCAATGGATTGCCAAGTGATTGAGAAGTCTCCTGCTCATGTTACCGTGAAATTATCAGTAGAAGCAGATAAAGCACTCACCAATCGTCCTTATTACTGGGGATTTGTAGACCGGACAGGCACTCCTGCGGAGACGATGTCTTTTACTTTTATTTTTGACCAAGAAGCACATGAAAAGGCTGAACAAATACAGAAGCAGCAAGCCAGTTTAGAATCGGCTGCGGAACTCGGTACAACGGGAGCCAATCAAGACACCGTGCTGGGACGCTACTTTGGAAACGTTCCTTCCCTCCCTGTTCTTGGCCCGGGGCGAGTACTTCGTGAACAGATCGTCTATGGAAGCCCGCGTCTTAAGCAAATTTTCACGGCTTCTCGTGAAGGTGGAGCTTACGTTAACTTGTTTGAGCTCCCTTCTAAAAGGCAGGCCAGCGGTTCCATTCCAAAAGCTTACGAGCCATGGCTTAGTGTCTGCTTTAAAGTTGAACTATCTTGCGATCTCAAACGAGAGGAACTTCATTTTCTAGGCATTTCACTGCTGACCGGCAGAATTGCAGAAGACTTTGGCCTCGTACTGGATAAAAGAGAACTCAGTCCAAGGCTCCCCGATAATATGCATGTTCAGGGAGGGCGAATTCCTCTCAAGCAAGCAGCTGAGTCACTGGAAAAACATATCCAGGGTAAACTTCGGTTACTTGATTACAGCTGGGCAGATGCTGCAAAGAACCGCTTAGAAGAAGAACTAGCTGTCCTGGATACTTATTATGAAGATTTACTCAAAGAACAACCGGATGAAGAACAGAAACTCCCTATTCAGGAACAATATAACCGCAGGCGCAGCGAAATGAAATGGCAGTATGAACCTAAAATTAACGTAAGTACAATTAGCTGTGGAATTATGCATCTAAGGTAAAGGGTGAAAGCTGTTTCCTCAATCTTCGGCACAGGAAAAGGAAACATCACTTTTTTCGTCAAAACTAGTGCGTGTCTTTCTTAAAGTCCACTCCAGTAAACAGCACCTTTCTCGTTCTTTCCTCGGTAAAATGTAGATAAGAACAGCAGGTGCCGTTTTATGCTTGCAGAAAAGAAGGTGTCCTTTCCTTGAAACGAAAAAAATATATGCTGAGCCTGTTGTGTGCCTTATTGTTTTCTTTCGCTTGCCATACTCCATCCTATGCTGGTCAAAGCTCTATTTATCATCTTAATACCGCTCCTGCCCCCGTCTTTCAGGTTGCAGAGCATACCATAAAAGAGCTTTCACAAACGAGCGAATTTGCTGACTTTATTAACTCAAGTCTTCATATTATGCCGCTTGGTCCCGGAACGCACAGTTTTCTTGTGCATGTTTATCAAGGAAAAGAGATCGTAGGATACCTCATCATTACAGCAGAACAATCATCTATAGAAGAAACGAAGGCTTCAGAGATCAAATATCTAGTCACTGAATATGGGGTAGGAACTTCCTCCGTTTTCGATCCCGAATTGTTATATTCTCTGGGTCATCTTTCTCGCCAAGAACAGAGTTCGGTACATTCAAGTCTTTATGTAATGGAGTATACAGGGGGATTACCCTATTGGGTGATAGAAAAAGAAGCGAAAAAGACCTATGTAGACGCCAGTAATGGCGATGTGCTTCCTGACAACCCTGAAAGGCTCGCTAAGCCGCTTATTGTAGATGACCGTTCCGATTCAATTGGGACTAGCCATACCATTCAAAAAATACAACAAACCTCTCCCCTGTTTGATTCTTCGGAGAATTTGAAGTGGCGGGTTTCAAACTCGTTACCTATCGCATCTGACCTTCTGCTTCTAAGAGAGTTAGATACGTCAAAACAGCTCATCTTTCGTTCTTCTGATTTCAATATGTGGTTCAGCGGACCACTTTCCATCTCAGGATATACAACATGGACCAGTCCTGGTGCAACTAAAGTCTCTTACGTTCGTATTGGCACAGATCAATCCCTGATTAGGTATATTCCCGTGAACAGACTGATTGAAAATGGAGAATTTTATGAAAACATAAAATAAGCCCTATCCCTTCATGTATTTGGAATAAGGCTTTTGAACTCAAGAATCAGATGCTGTATTCTGATTCTTTTTTTTGTGATCTTGTTTCTTATCTCTTGCCCACATGGAAACTCCAAGCGGAAGCATCCCAAACCATTTTGTCTGCCAAGGTTCTTTTCTCTTTCTTTGGGATTTACGCTCCTCTTTCGGCTTTTCCATATAATCAACCACTTGCTCGGTTATATATCTAATTAAATCATTTCCTTTAGCCATGTTCATTCACTCCCTTATAACCTGAAGTTCTTATTCTTAGTGTGTACGGAAACGAAATAAATAAACATTTCTATTTTTACAACTGAATGAAACATTGAAATTTGTACAGCCTATGGTAAAGAGTTTGAAATGAGAAGCAATATACGGGAAGGAAGGTTTAGTTTAGATGCCCAGACGAATTATAATGTGTTTTTCTGTACTTTTTCTTTTCCTTATCGGATCTGTGAACGGAGCAGCAACGCCTGCTGTCTTACAAAAGGATGATGATCACGTATCGCATGCTGCATTTCGTCACCCCGTTATCATTATTGATGCAGGACATGGGGGGATTGACGGAGGAACGTCTGCTGATGATTTACTTGAAAAAAACATTAATCTTGCGATCTCTCAAAAAATGTATTTAATGCTCAAATCAAAAGGTTATGCTGTCGTACTGAATCGAAATGGAGATTACGCACTCAGCGATGACAATACTTGGCTTAAAAGCCGTTCAAGACATTTAAAAGACTTGGCACAACGAAAAGCACTGAGTGAAGAGCTTCCTTCCGAGATTATTGTCAGTATTCATATCAACTGGAGCAAAAAGGAAAAATCACACGGTCCAGTCGTCCTTCATCAGCGGGAAGGGAAAAGTTATATGCTTGCTGAATCGATTCAAAGTTCACTGAATACGATGTATCAGACGGATCGCCAGGTAGAATGGGGTAAACCTTTTTATTTACTCAATTATGTAAAGAAACCAGCCGTTATCGTTGAGGCCGGTTTCATCAGTAACTTACAAGATCGGGAGATGCTTCGCTCAAGCCGTGGACAAAAGAAAATAGCCGAAGCTATCAGTGCAGGCATTATTTATTATTTGTCGGTACTGTAGGATTTGGATTCCAGTTCCATACTTGTTTCACCATATCACTGATGCTGATTAGTTCGACCTTCCCCGTTAATCGGGGAAGGGCATCTCTGATTATGCCTGCCGTCATAAGCCCTGGCACTCCGACATGCCCAATCGTTACACAGATATCTTGTTGCTTTAACTTCTCTTCAGCAAGTCTCATCTGCCTTGATATATGGCTAATGGTGTAATTATCATCCAGAAAGATATCATTTTCTACGGGCGGCATGCCCCTTTCTGCGGCAAGTTCGGCCACAACCGAATGAGGATCGGTTTTACTATCCACAAAAAAGAGTCCTCTTTCTTTACATACATCCAGCACAATGGACATGATGCGCCGATCCGAAGTGACTTTAGATCCCATATGATTGTTCATCGCAACTGCATAAGGAACCTCATCAATGGCTGCATTCACTCTTTTGCGAATCTCTTCATCGGACAAATCCGTCGTAATTGCGCCCGGACCTAACCATTCTTTTTTTCCTTTACGTGGTTCCATAGGCATATGAACAAGCACATCAATGCCCTTTTGATGAGCAAGTTCTGCATCTTTTTTCGTTGTCGGCAAGAAAGGCATGATCGCCACATTTATTGTTGTCGGCATATTCAGCATTTCATCCGTACCTTTCATCCCATTACCAAGGTCATCAATGATGATAACCATTTTCTTCACAGGCTCAGCATGAACCGGAACCGCTCCTATCGTGGCAGATATCATTATATTTAACGCTATACACCATACGATTAAACCGAGACTCCCCCACCGAAAAGAAGTCAGCACTTTTTTCTTAAGTTGTCTTCGTTTTTGTTTTCGAGTTGCCATGTTTCCCCCTCCTTCTGATGTGAAATTTTTCTTATTATTGAGGATATATACATTATTGGTTTAGATCCAAAAAAATATGTGGAGTTTTATAGAAATCTAATTTCTTATATTTAGTAAATGATTCATTGATTAATTTGCTGAAGACAGCATAAAATAAGAACATAAGTTCTTATGACGGGAAGGGGAGATTCACTTGAAGGCAGACGCATCATATGAAGAACAAAACCTGATTTACAGCTATTTGCAGTTATTGCTCGTTGACCGCATTTTTTGCCGCGATCTGCAGGTATTAACAAACCATCCGGTCCTTCGAACTCCGATTCTTTATAGAGAAGTGCTGTCCAGTGGAATAGAGCGTGTCACTTTACTATTGTCAGAAATACAAATGGAGTTTGCCCGAAAGGATATACGGATTACGAATATCAGATCGAATAAGGAAGGATTATGGGCAGATGCCAAAATAAGAGGAGAAGAAATGCGCGTTGTTTTTCCCTTATCTCAGTATAAAAACGAATTATACTCAAGAATGAGAGTTTACCTTGGTGGGATAAATACATAAATATAATAAAAAAACCGTTCTCTCTCTTATGCCCTTTCTATGAAAAAGGATAAGAATAAGAACGGGGGTATCGTGCAAGTTATATGTCTGTAGGACTCTGTCTTGGCTCACTTTCCAGCTGAATCAGATAATTCCGATCTAATTTTACAATACGCCGATTGCGTTTCCGAACCATAATTTGTTCATCACTCCAAGCCACGATGATACCCACCACATCGTTAACTTCCAAATTGTCTCTTACGACACGAACACGTTCACCCGACTCACGGAGTTCATTTAATCGTTCATCTGTTATCATTATTAATCCCCCTCCTTACAGCTGCTGCGTTCTTCGCAGCTTGTCTCTTCTAACATGCAAAAAAAGACCTAAATGCATGCATTTAGGTCTTTAAGGCTAATCACTAGAAAAATCAACGTGAAGCATGCTCTTTACTGTCGTTCTTCTCGAACCAGAAATCAAGCACCTTCGCCGACATCACACGCTGTTCAACATATTCGACCTGGTGAGGTGTAAATTCATCTTTCCATGAGAAGGACAATTCTTCACACAGGTTTACAATAGTGAGAAGTTCAGACCAAGCAACATACCTTTTATACCAGAAGAACTGTGGATGTTCAAGCATATAGGGATAAAGGTCATCAAACTCCGTATGCTTACAATCAAGGGCACGCTCAAAATGAACTTTGGACTGCGCTAACTTATCAAGGAAATACTGTTCGTTTGGTTCTTTCCCCATGGGTGTTGCCTCCTCTCCCTAACCTATTTATATTATAATCCATACGAAACGCGATGCAAAGGCATTTAAACAAAATTAGGCAATCGGCATATAAATCAAAAAAGAAAATGAGGTTTACAAAAGATTAAACAAAGTGGACTTTGCCATCAGACAGCGACTTGATCTTCGCAAGTGATTCTACTCTAACCCCTTGTTCACGAAGGGTGCTCGCACCCGATTGGAAACACTTCTCAACCACAACTCCAAATCCGACGAGTTCTGCTCCAGAGCGCTCGATAATTTTAATGACACCCTTGGCTGCATCCCCATTTGCGATAATATCATCGATAAATAGAACCCGATCCTCTGGACCAAGAAACTCGCGCGATACCATAATATCCGTTACAATCCCCTTCGTAAACGAAGGTACACGCTCACAATATGCATCCGGGTCGGCCAGCAATGTTTTCTTTCTTCTAGCAAAAACAAGAGGCACCCCCATTTCCACAGCAGCAGCAAAAGCAACCGGAATTCCTGATGATTCAACGGTAACGATACGTGTGACTCCATCTTCACTAAATTTTGCCGCAAACTCCCGGCCCATCTGCATGGTTAGTGCAGGATCAATCTGGTGATTCAGTAATGCATCAAGCTTCAGAACCTGATCTGAAATAACAACGCCCTGTTCTCTGATTTTTTGTTTTAGTACTTCCAATGTTATGACCTCCCAGCCCATCCTATGACGTAAAAGTATCATAAAATATGGGTGGCTTTCAATATGAAAGTTTATTTCTTCCATTGGTATGTAACTATATCTACCTTACACTTTCCTAATCTTACTCTTTGTCATGTCCAGATGGACAAGAGCATACCTTGTACGAGTAGTTATTTTTTAGGACGACTATAAGCTGTTGTTATACAGATCGGACAAGGAGGATACGCATGAGACAGGGTTTCAAGGTCTTACAGGTTGCATTCACTTATATTGGCACAATTGTCGGAGCTGGCTTTGCCACAGGCCAAGAAATCTTACACTTTTTTACGGAGTATGGAAAATGGGCCAGTCTTACCATTGTCTTGTCGAGCCTGCTATTTGTATGGCTGGGTACGAAAATGATGCTGATCGCGCATGATACCGGAGCGAATTCATATGAGGATTTAAACGCGGAGCTTTTTGGCAAAAAAGCAGGGAAATGGATTAGTTTTTTTACTTTATTTGTACTAATCGGGGTCAATAGTGTAATCCTTGCAGGTGCAGGTTCTGTCTTCGTAGAAAATCTTCATCTATCCTATCAAACAGGTCTTCTCATCACCCTCATCGGTACTTATATACTGCTTGGAAGAGGAATTAAAGCTATTTTGCAATTGAATAGTATCATTGTACCTTTCATGCTTCTGTTATCGCTCATGATTCTCATCAATACGATTCATCATCCATCAGCTTTTAATTTCATCCGCTTGGAATACGACCGCAGCATGTTTGCCACTTGGTTGTCTCCGCTATTGTATACGTCCTTTAACCTAGCTATGGCTCAAGCTATACTTGTCCCTCTTGGCAGTCAGCTAAAAGACAGGAATGTTATTAAGTATGGAGGAATCATTGGAGGAATTGGGATTGGCTGCATGCTAATGACGGCCCACTTCGCGATCTCCGCCTATATGCCTGGAATTCGGCAATTCGAGATTCCAATGGGGAGTATTGCCTTCGCTTTGGGAGCCGCCATACAGATCATCTATGTTATTCTTATCTTCATGGAAATTTTCAGTACGTTTGTTGCCGATATTTATGGAATTACACTGCAAGTGCGTCAGCATATCCAAGTGTCGCCAAAACTTCTCACCTTGTTCATCATGACAACTTGTTATTTAGTAAGCCAGTTTGGATTCAGTTCCTTGCTATCCATCTTATATCCCGTTTACGGGCTGCTTGCGATCGTCTGGGTTTTTCATCTAATCAAAAGCCCGCTCGGTTCCTTTCGCAGCAAATCGTAACTCTTAACTGCATACTTCATACTGTAAATACAGCTTCTTGAGCAAATGAACAGAACGGCTGAGCGAGTATTCTGATTTTGCCTTCTCACTTGCCGTACGGGCCAGTTCATATCGGTACGCTGGATCAAGAATGACTTTTTCCAGTGCATCAGCAAGCGCAACAGGGTTGTTCTCGGGAACAAGCAGTCCATTTACTCCATCTTCGATTTGTTCTGCAATCCCTCCGATATCCGTCCCAACTAGTGCAAGTGAGCTTAGTGCTGCTTCTGCAAATACCGAACCGAATGCTTCTGCTCTCGAGGGAAGAACAAAGATATCAAAGAACGGCATAAACTCCTCGGGATGAAGCGTGTACCCATAAAATATCGTTTCGTTATATATGCCAAGCTCCTGTGCCAACTTCTCAAGCTCGGAACGGATCGGACCATCCCCAATAATATGAAGGACATAGTCATGCCCTTTCTTTTTGAGCTCATAACAAGCCCTCAGCAGCGTATCAATTCCTTTTGCTGGGACAAGGCGGCATACAGTGACAAGCTGAGACACTTCATTTTCATGAGGGACAGGCTTAAAACGCTTCTCATCAAATCCATTAGGAATAATATCAATCTTCTCAGGATGCTGTATATAAGGTCTCAAATAGTCTTTAAATGATTCAGAAACCGTAAGGAGACAATCCGCTTTAGCTTCTAATTCTTTATAGAGCGAAGTCAGAAACTGATGTTCCAATCCCCCCTCTTTAATTCTTCCGTTGAGTATGAGTTCTCTCTCGTAACTTGAGTGAATGGTTTGAATAAGAGGAACCTCAGGAAATGCTTCTTTCATGGCAAGTCCGGCAATGGGATGATGTGCATGAATAAGATCATAAGATTTATGTAGCCGGAGCTTCACCCACCATAAGTAATCACGGTATGTTTGAATGTATTTGGTGACCACAGGACTGTCCTGATAAAGAGTCCAATCAAACGTATCAAATACAACTTCCTCACTGCCTTTATTCCGAATCCGTTTTGGCAAGGAGAACAATTCCATCTCCCATCTTGGGCTGCTAAAACGTTCTTGCATATAAGGAATCATGGAGGATACCCCGCCCGGCTGTTCAGGAGGGAAAAATAATGCTTGGAGCAATCGCATATATTAGAGCCCCTTTCTCGTAGTCATCTTATCAAGTAATTCTTTCATCATGATATCTTAGC
Organism: Paenibacillus sp. An7; assembly: GCF_009870785.1. GTDB lineage: Bacteria > Bacillota > Bacilli > Paenibacillales > Paenibacillaceae > Paenibacillus. The sequence continues at coordinate 261,792 of NZ_WTWX01000004.1, read as the reverse complement.
TTATGTAAATTAGTAAAGAAGGTACCCCATTCTTTTCATAAAAACAGAGGAGAGCTAAGTGTCCGTTTCCTTGTATATACATAAGAAAAAGGCACCCCGAGAAGGATACCTTTTAACTTATAGCTTTATTTATTTTTAGTCTTCATCCGAAGTCAGCAGCATTTCATCAATAACGACATTTCGATATAACATGGTAATGTGCAGCTGTTTTATATCGACCTCTTTTTCAATTTCTTTGGAAAGGACCAGGACAAGGTCATGTCGCTGTTCTTCCGAAGGTTCTATATAGAAATCCATATATCCCGAAACTACTGCTTCACTTATATCTACGGTAGCAGAAGCGACAGGTAATCCCCCGTGCTCCTGAAGAAATAGATCGTAAGATACAATCTCCTGATCGTGACGAATCATTCTCACGTAGCAGGATTCTTCTGCTTCCTCTTCATCCTGATCTAAGATAGATTGCAGTTCTAGTCCATCCTCATCCCAATCGGGACCATCTGCCTCATCTGATGCAGTGTAAGAGGTATGATCTTGTCTAACGAGTTCAAGGATGGTAATCATTTTATCTTTATATTTCATCTCAATGGTAATGGTATCAATCTCCCCATCATCCACCTCGGCAACTAAAAGTTCTTCCGCGGATTCAAGTTCCTCCTCCAGCGGTTCCTTCAGCCATTCTACTTTTCCTTGGATATCTGTACCATACTGCTTTAGAACCGCATGAGCTATCGTCTGTCCCTTCCCATTTTGCAGTTCAAAGGAAGACACGAATCGTCCGGCAGAGATCAACTCAATCTGCATTTCACCGCTCTCATCTTCATATAGGAAAAGAGGCGATGGCTCAGGAATAATAGACTCTGATGCAGGCGGCGGTGTATCTTCCTCGTAACCTTCCTCATCTTCAAGGACGCTTTCCACCTCGCCCCAGGTTAACAAAATATCAATATGTTCGGCATCTACCGCATCACGATATTGCAGTAAATATTGCTCGATATAAGTAACAATCTCTTCTTTGGCCTTCAAGGGGACGCTTTTGGCATCCAGCTGAACACTACCTGCAAGCCGATGGCCTTCCCGGAAGACAAGAATAAGCGTGCCGGCATACCTGTCTTCAATTAAAATATCTTGAACTTCTCCATTTGCTGTTCGCAAATCGGGCCGCAGCCGAATATGATAGCTCATCTTATGTTAACCTCCTGTAGACCATTTCACTCTTGCTTGAAGAGTATCTGATATCCATAGTAGTACCCTCGGACAAGGAAGAATATTACTTAACGCCGATTACAAATTTTTCGAGGGCATGATGAACTCCATCTTCGTTATTAGACAGGGTAACTTCGTCAGCGGCTGCCTTTACATCAACAGGAGAATTATCCATCGCGATGCCCTTACCTGCAAATGTTAGCATCGTAATATCATTATAGTAGTTTCCCATAGCCAGAACATTCTCCCGAGCAATTCCCTTGCTCGCTGCGAGACGTCTCAGTGCCTCTCCTTTAGAAGCATCCTTATGCATAAGATCCAGGAAGAAATCGCCGCTGCGGACCATATAAAATGGGCTGTTCCAAGTGTTCCATTCTTTTTCAAGCTCATTCATCGTTTCAAGATCGCCAAAAGCCGAGAATTTCACAACCGGTTCACTTAATTCTGACCAGTGCGGCAAGTTCATAGGTTCAAGAAAAACTTCATCATACATACTGCGCATTTTCGGGGTCATTTGATCTGCTTTATCAATATACAAACCAAACGCCGTATTGACATCAAAATGAATGCCATGCTCTCTGCAATAATCTACATAAGGCTGCAGTCCCTCTGCATCCATTGGGAACTGGTCGATAACTTCCTGCGTTTTTAGGTCAACGGTAACGGCTCCGTTATGTGTGATCACATATCCGCTGAGTCCCATTTTTTCCATAATCGGCATCGTACTTACCGGTCCTCTGCCGGTGCAAAGCACCAGCTCAGCCCCGAGGCTGACCGCTGCCTTAATGCTATCTTTATTCTCTTGCGATAATTCATGGTTATCATGTAGGAGAGTTCCATCTACGTCTAGTGCAATCAGTTTATAATTCATATGCTAACCATCCTTATTTCTTTATTATTTTGTTATTTCTGTCTCGGTGAGAATGTTCAGTTCTTCCTCCGTTAGTTCACGATAAGATCCAATCGGAAGTAGTGAATCTAACTGCAAAGCTCCCATAGAGATGCGCTTCAAATATAAGACTTTCGACTGGACTGCTTCAAACATCCGCTTCACTTGATGGAATTTCCCTTCATGAATCGTAACCAGCACGCGAGAGGTAGTTCCCTCTTTATCAAGATCGACAGAGATAATCTCTAGAACTGCCGGTTTCGTTGTGTATCCATCATCCAGGGTTACGCCCTGCTGAAAAGCATGGATTTCTTTCTCTCCGATCTCCCCTGAGACAATGGCTTCATATGTTTTGGGTACATGCTTCTTCGGAGACAATAAATTATGTGAGAGTTGTCCATCATTCGTGAGAATCAGCAGCCCTTCGGTATCCTTGTCTAAACGTCCCACCGGAAAAGGCTGGAACAATGCGTATTCCGGATCGAGAAGATCAATTACTGTTTCTTCCCTTACATCCTCTGTAGCTGATATCACCCCTGGCGGCTTATGAAGCATTAAATAAATGAACTCTCTGTACTTCACCGTTTCACCGTCAATTTCAATCATATCTTTATAAGGATCGACTTGCATCCCGCTGTCCTTGATCCGCTTTCCGTTCACCGTAACATAGCCATTCTTTACTGCTTTCTTAATTTCCGAACGAGTGCCATATCCCATATGACTTAAAATTTTATCTATGCGCAACTTTTTCACCGTTTTCTTTTGATTGATTTGCTGACTCATACTAAAATCCACCTCCATCCTTCCGGATCTGATTTTTCAAATAAGACTTCACAAATTGTTCATATTACTTAAAATACAAAGATTACATACGGTCTGTAGAGCGTAAAGGCAGTTGTAACGCTATAAGATTACGATCATGCAGTTCTGTTATTAGAATATCTGCCCGCAGTCTGTATCTTATTTAATAAATCCATCCCCGTATTCCTGTTCCACTACAATGCGTAATGTTGTATAATGAAGGGCATTAAACCAGTTCCATAATTTATCATATTGACGGGGGATGAACAATGAGTTCTAAAACACAAACCAAAACGAAGACAGGCTATACCGGTAAGAAAAACAAAAAATCGAACACTGCTATTATTGCCTTTATTGCTGCATTTGTCATACTGATCGGCGCACTTATCACCATGAATATGATCAATAACAAAGATATTAACGAAGTATACGGGCTTCCTCAGTCGAAGCTGAGTGCCTCAACAATCGAAATATTAGATGACCCAAATTATCAGAATATCATCCTTCCAGAAGAACTCAAAGGGAAAATTGATAACAAAGAGGACTTTTTCGTATATTTCTTTGCTTCTGATTGTCCTCACTGCCGTGCAACGACTCCAAAACTCATGCCGATTGCCGGCGATTTAGGTATCGATCTTCCCCAGTTTAATCTAAGGGAGTTTGACAGCGGCTGGAGAGAATACAATATTGAATTCACACCAACCCTTGTTTATTTTGAGAAAGGTGTACAGAAAGAGCGTCTTGTTGGCGGTATTCAAGAAGAAGGTACGAATACCGGTTATACGGAAGAAGATATCAGAACCTTCTTTTCGAAATATAAAGGAGAGGCTGCAAATTGAAAACCAAATGGTATGGAACCCTCTTCGCCGGTCTAATCTTCGGCAGCCTTGCTCTAAGTGCCTGTGGGCAAAAAGAAGCAGGACACGACCACACCATGCATGGCAAAGAAAGCGAACAGTATGAGGCAAGTGCCTCTCTCACTGAAATGCCTGAATTCCTCACAAAATATACGGATAACACACAAGCGACCTATGCTCTTGTTGGACAAGTTAAAGAGAAGCTGAAAATGCTCAACTGTTACTGTGGATGTATGGATTATGAATCAGCTCATGATTCCCTTTACCGCTGCTTTATCGCTCTAGAAGAGAACGGTAAAGTGACTTGGACCGATCACGGAGCCCAGTGCGGTATTTGTCTAGAAGAACTACGAGATACCGTAGAACTCAGTGCAGCAGGGAAATCGATAGAGGAAATCCAAACCTTTATTGATGATAAATATGCTCCCGAAGGTGCTCCTTCTTCTAGCGAAGTACATCCCGGTTAATCCTGCCAAAAGCAAATATATAATCATATAAACCCCCGATTTCTTTCACTTTCTCAGTGAAGAGTCGGGGGTTTATATGATTAGGATGTGAATCCGTTTTTACCCATTGCTTTCATTCGTTCCTCGTACACTTTCCCCCGTGTCGGGCTTCTCCGCTGAGGTATACTCGGTTTTAATTCCTTCGATCTCTGGTATACCGCTTCTTCGAGTTCATCATCCCATATCACGATTGTATAATCCTGATAAGGTACTGGAATCTGGTCCGAATGCTGCAGTTTCTCAAGGGCATCACGGCAAGATGAGAGAAGGAGTCCAAGTTCTATACCCAGGAACTGCTCGGGATACGGTTCAAGAATCTGAATCGCGCTGGTAAGCATTAACTGTGCACCGCGCAGATTCTGATTCCGATAATGATACATCCCTACGGCGACTTGCAACAATCCTTTATATACTGGCTCACGATCCTCAGCAAGCCACAATTCCTCAAGTACTTCATGACACTCAAAATAGTCCTGATCCCGGTTAAAATAGACCAGATAATCGACATAGAGGGGATGGTATTTAGAACTCATCAGTTTCACTGCTTTTTCTTGCGTTATTAAGCAGCTCCTTTACTTCTCCGGATAAATGCTTAATCGCCTCGATATCGTGTGCCTGCCAGTACGTATTAAATTTCTCTTGTGCATCAATTGCCTCATCCACAAGATGATAGAAGTATAACTGATGAATGATGGCGAGTGTCTTGGAAATGATACTGGACTCATCTTCAAACGTTTTTTGTGCTTCCAAAATCTCAAGCCGTATTGCAGACATCTCATTGTCCAGGATAAAGGCGGCTTCAGACGTTTTCTTCAGTCGTTCTCTGACCATGTCAGGCAGGTTGTCTCTAAATTTGTAGTTCAAGGAATGCTCAATGGTTGCCCAAAAATTCATCGCTAGGGTTCGAATCTGGATCTCAGCAAGCACATGCTTTTGACCAAGCGCTGTCTGGACAGGATACTCAATAATCATATGGAAACTACGATAACCGCTTTCCTTGAAATTGGTAATGTAGTCCTTTTCATAAAGAACTTTCAAATCCTTCCGTTCCCGAATATACTCGGCCACTCTGCGAATATCCTCCACAAATTGGCACATAATCCGAATACCTGCTATATCCTCAATCCCAGTTTCAATTTCATTCATGGGCACGGAAAGCCGTTTGGCTTTATCCAAGATACTTGAAATTTTCTTGACGCGACCGGTTACGAATTCGATAGGTGCATACTCTTCACGTTTTTTAAGTTCTGCCCGCATTGTTTTAAACTTAACCTTAAGTTCCTCTACGGCCTGTTCGTAAGGAAGCAAAAATGTCCCCCAGTCTCTTCCGTCCATTGCCTATGCCTCCTGTCTTATGCTCATACCTAAAGCTTAATTCATTATAGTACCAGCCACTTATCTATGATCTGCTCCGACCGCTTCGGAAATGTGACGATAGCCATCCTTACGAAGCAGTTCCCTGAGTCCTTCATGAAGACGTTGATTAATCTCAGGACCTTCATAAATAAGTGCGGTATAAATCTCAACCAAGCTTGCTCCCGCTTTAATTTTGTCGTAAGCATCTTTCGCTGTAAAAATGCCTCCCGATCCGATTATAGGGAGCTTCCCATTCGTTTGACGGTAAACCTGGCTAATGATTTCTGTTGAACGATCACGAAGTGGCTTACCACTCAGTCCACCTGTTTCTTTCGCATTCTCATGAGTCAATCCTTCGCGGCTTATTGTTGTATTCGTAGCTATGATACCCGAAACACCGCTTTTTGAAATCGTATCCACCATATATTTCAATTCAACCTCAGTTACATCCGGTGCAATCTTAACTAAAACAGGCTTCTTTACACCTGATTTCTGAGATTCTTTCTTCATCTGATCCATAACCGCGGCAAGCAAGTCACTAAGTTCGCTTCCGTGCTGCAAGCTGCGCAGATCCGGTGTATTTGGGGAACTGATATTTACAACAAAAAAGTCAGCATGCGAATACAACTTTTCGATACACTTGCGATAATCTAATGGAGCATCCTCATTCGCAGTGATCTTGTTTTTTCCAATATTAATGCCAACCGGTATGGGTCGTTCCTTTATCCCAGATAAAACCGTTGCCATGGCTGCTACACCTTGGTTATTAAAGCCCATTCGGTTAATAAGTGCTTCATCTTGAGGAAGTCTGAACAGTCTAGGCTGTTCATTTCCTGGTTGTGGTTCTGGCGTTACAGTTCCCACTTCCATGAAACCAAATCCAATGGAAGAAAATCCAGGAACAGCTTCCCCATTCTTATCCAGTCCTGCAGCAAGACCTATAGGCGTTGGAAAATGGAGACCGAATAAATCGGTGGCTAGATCCGCTGTTTCACGTACACGATACATGGAGCGAAGCAAACTCACCCCTCCTGGTATTCGGCCTGCTTTGTTTAGACTGCCTATTACAAGATGGTGTGCTTTTTCAGCGTCCATTGCGAAGAAAAAAGGTTTTCCGAAATTACGATACAGCAAATCATCCACTCCGTTTACTAGATCTATTTATGGGAGCTTACAAATGTATCAAAACATGGTTGCTATATCTAGCTATATCGTATGTAAACTTACAACATATAGTATGAATACAGCTTGCTTTTTGATATCACCAGCTTCCCCTCTACTCTCCAGTTTAGCGTTTTTTGTTGCAAAAGAAAAGGGATAGCGACCCAACTCCTGCCCTTTTACGAAGATCTAGATAGATATAATACTTTGATAATTTATCCCAGTTTGAATACAATAGAGAAAGCTTATGATAAAACCTAACTTTTGTCGTGAAAGGAGCATCTGACATGTCTCAAAAGAGGAAGAAACCAAGCTTGCAGCAAAAGAAAGAGGAAGTAAATCGGAAAGCCTTATTCTGGACTGCTCTAAGCGTTTTGCTCCTAATTATCTTAATTGCGGTCTTCGTCATTATCGGCGAATCAACAAACCCTTAATGCAGCAGTAATACGTTTATCCGGATTCGTTCGGCCGTGGACAAGCCTCGCTTAAGTTCCGTCCTCGGCCTGTGCCGGAAAGTACACACACACCGCTTTTTTTCATAAAAAAACGCCCGGCACCGAAACTCGGCACCAAGGCGTCTGAAATGGATGAAATTAACCTTCCATGTTAAATGGTGTATCTGCAACTTTAATGGAATCGGTAGGGCATCCATCACAAGCATCTTGCATATCTTCATGAAGATCTTCTGGGATTTCAACGTTACCGTGGTTCGCATCCCCGCTATAAATCACTTCTGCAAGACCTTCATCATCGTAATCGTAAATATCAGGTGCTGTGGCACCACAAGCACCGCAAGCGATACATGTATCTTTTTCTACCCAAGTATACTTAGCCATTTTTTCTCTGCCTCCTATATTTAAACACAACAAACAGTAGGTTTTACCTATACTAACAAATAGTTTAATACAAACTGATAACAAACACAAATCATTTTGAACTGTACTTAGGACATTGTCAAGTCCCTATTCTGGAAGAGAAAGATTATCCTTTTGTAATGATGTTCCACGCGATTTATAGTTACGGATCAGTGTCGATGGATCGTCTCCAAGCATCCCCGCAGTTACCACCGCATTTTCTCCAAATTTATCTCTTAATGTGTCCATTACCTTAATAAGAGATTCTTTCTTCGGCTGTTCTTGATAATCGAAAAGATCCAGCTGCACTACAGATTCACTCTTCGGAATTAGATTTTGAAGCGTAATCCCAAGCAGCCTAATCGGTTTCCCTGCACCAAACTGCCGGTAAAATAAATTTACAGCCTCTTTATAAATATCCTTGTCGAAGTCAGTAGGTGCCTGCAGCGCATGGGACCGAGTAATGGTTCTCATATCAGGTGTGCGAATGGTAAGCTGTATCCCGCCGGCCATCATTCCTTGTCTTCTCAAACGCCGTCCCACTTGGTCACTGATATTCAGCAGTACCCGGTTAATGTCGCTTTCATTCGAAATATCTTCAGGTAGCGTTGTGGTATGACCGATTGACTTATTCGGCTCACGATTAGCGAGTACTGGTGTATGACTGATTCCATTCGCTGCTTGCTTCATCCATGTCCCAAGCACGCCAAAATAATCTTTTAACATTTGTTCATCTGCATTCGCAAGCTGCCCAATAGTCATAATGTTAAGTTTTCGCAGTTTCTCTGCTGTTTTTTGTCCAATCCCAAACAATTCCGCGCATGGCTTACTCCATAGTATTTTTTCAACATCCCGCAACCGAAGAACGGTAATACCGTTTGGCTTTTTCATATCTGAGCCCATTTTTGCCAGCAGTTTATTAGGAGCAATTCCTATAGAACAAGGAATCCCCAGTTCTTCATTAATTCTTCTTTGAATTTCTTCTGCAATCTGGATCGGCGTGCCGAATTGTTTTGATCCCGTAATATCTAAATAACATTCATCAATAGAAGTGGCCTCTAGTTCCGGCGTATATTCATAGGCGATCTTCATAAATGCCTTGGAGTATTTACGATATAGGTGAAAGTCCGGTGTAATAACGATAAGTTCAGGGCATTTTCGAAGTCCCTGATTTACAACCATTCCTGTACTGATTCCTAGTTTACGTGCTTCGTAAGAACAGGTGACGATAACACCTTTCCGCTTTTCACTGCTGCCCGCAACGGCTGTTGGTTTTCCTGCATATAGATCAGGTCTTTCCGCAGCATGAACGGAGCAATAAAAAGCATTCATATCTACATGTAAAATGACGCGGCCCTTCACTGGATAATAATCCTTTACGTTCTCCATGCGGATACCTTCTTTACTCTTTACTCACTAAAAAATAGATATAAATTCAATTCATCAAAACTTTATTTTACCGTTAATATCTCCTTAAGTATACCGGAATACGTCTAAAATAAATGGATTCATCTACAATAATTACAAAATAACATCTTACTTTCTAGGTAAGAACTGATATAATAGTAAAATTATAAAGTTAAGGGTGACTTCTTAAAAGGGGGATAACATATCATGTCTAAGTCCATCTCTATCTTTGATACTACACTTCGCGATGGCACACAAGGTGAAGGAATCAGTTTATCTGTAGACGACAAATTACATATTGCGAGGAAGCTTGATTACCTTGGAGTACAGTATATTGAAGGCGGCATTCCAGGCAGTAACACGAAAGACATTGAATTCTTCAAGCGAGTTCAGGAACTCGGGCTTTCTGCAAAAATCGTAGCCTTTGGCAGTACACGCCGCAAGGGCAGTGTTGCTGCAGAAGATGCGAATTTAAATCGTATTATTGAATCAGGTGCAGATGCAGCTACGCTCGTGGGCAAGTCTTGGGATTTTCATGTGCATACTGCACTCCAAACGACACTGGAAGAGAACTTAGAAATGATTTATGACTCCATCCGTTACCTGAAACAAAGCGGACTAGAGGTCATTTTTGATGCAGAACATTTTTTTGACGGCTATAAAAATAATGCGGCGTATGCCGTTTCTGTCATGAAAAAGGCATATGAAGCCGGCGCAGACTGGCTTGTAATGTGTGATACGAACGGGGGAACGATGCCGCATGAAGTACATGAGGTGGTCTCGTCCCTGACAGAGCAACTGCCAAATGCAAACTTTGGCATCCATACCCACAATGACTGTGAGCTGGCTGTAGCCAATACACTGGCAGCCATCAATAGCGGGGCAAGACAAGTCCAAGGGACAATCAATGGCTACGGAGAACGTTGTGGTAACGCGAATCTGTGCTCCGTCATTCCTAATTTGCAGCTTAAATTCGGTTATGAATGCGTTGAAGAAGAAAAACTTGCACAATTAACCAATGTCGCTAGATATATTAGTGAGATTGCCAATGTGAATATGCCGGTGAATCAGCCGTATGTAGGTAATGCAGCTTTTGCACATAAAGGCGGCATTCACGTATCAGCCATCATGCGTGATTCTCGTACTTATGAACATATTGTTCCCGAACAAGTCGGTAACAAACAAAGAATACTCGTATCTGAGCTCGCAGGACAGAGCAACATTGTTTCCAAGGCCAAAGACATGGGAATTGAATTTGATCCAACCAGTGAACAGACAAAGAACGTAATTAACAAAATTAAAGATCTCGAACATCAAGGCTATCAGTTTGAAGGAGCAGATGCTTCTCTTGAACTCCTCATTCGGGAAGCAAACGGTGAAATGCAAGAGCTGTTTACCTTTGAGTCTTTTAAGATGTTGGTTGAGAAAAATGTTGGTAAACCCGTTGTATCCGAAGCCTTTGTCAAAATCAACGTTGGTGGACGCAGTCACTATACTGCTGCAGAAGGTAATGGTCCGCTGAATGCACTGGATAATGCACTTCGTAAAGCACTCATTACTTATTATCCATCTTTAAAAAACATGCATTTATCCGATTATAAAGTTAGAGTCCTTGACGATAAAGATACGACAGCTGCCAAAGTTAGGGTTCTTATCGAATCCAAAAACTTCACTGATTCCTGGAACACCGTAGGGGTTTCTGAGAATATTATTGAAGCGAGCTGGGAAGCACTCGTACACAGTTTCCGGTATGCTCTTCTCGAGGAAGATCCCTCCGAATTCATTGAACCCGATGCTTTGCCGCACCAAGGATTAGTAAACCATTAAGCGCCGATCTTATCTATGCAAAAGAGGCTGCAGATCTCATCATCTGCAGCCTCTTTTTATTTTTTCACAAGTGCCTCAACTTTCTTCTCTAGTTCTTCTTCTGTCAGAATGCCCAGAATAATTTCTTGAATCACGCCGTTTTTATCAATCAGAACGTTCGTCGGAAATGCCATTCCTTTATATAAATCATAAACTGTTCCATCTTCATCCGTTAGGATTGGAAATTGAAGTTTAAACGTGTCAACAAATTGTTTGGCATCTTTTACTGTATCATATTTCGTTACATTAACTCCGTATACATCAAGCTCATCTTTGTAGTTTTTCGCAAGCAAATTTAACGAGGCAGCTTCCATCTTACAAGGATCACACCATGAAGCCCAAAAATTAATCAGGAGTGCTTTTTCTCTTGTCCCGCCTACTCTATAAGTTTCTTCTTTATTCTCTAGCCCCTTTAACTCAAAAGGTGGAGCAAGCAGTCCTGCTTTCGCCCCCGTTTCTGTAGGAAGAGGTTTGTCCGGTTGGAATACATTTTGAATGGACAGACCTCCTTCTTTATTACTCGTTTGCCAAAAAGCAAAACCGATCAGCAGTAGAATCCCAGCCCATATATACAAGTTACGTTTCATTTGCCCATCCTTTTTCCATGTTATAGACTATATATGCTTTCATTATTGATTTCCTATTGATCTCATTTTATCCCTAATTTTGGTTCATTATATCACAAAAAACTCCTTTTCTAAAAAGGAGCTGCATGTTTCCTATCTCAATCTTATCTCAAAAAGAAGAAGGAGCCTCTTAACATGATCATCCGAATGACGGCTGAAACTTATGAACAAATAAAAAAACACTTCCATACATCCCGGCCTTTTGAAGGATGCGGTTTACTACTAGGAACTTCGTCAATTGACGATTCAGTTGACATCCATTCCATAATACCTGTCAAAAACGTAGCAGCAGAACCCAATCATCACTTTGAACTTGAACCCGAAGTGTGGGTCCATCATCTGCTGACATCTCCTGATTTAATAGGTCTATATCACACGCATCCTATTTCCGCTCCACTTCCCTCAGCTGAGGATCTTCAGAACTTGCAGTCATACGGACAATTGATGAGGATCTATCTTATTGCAGGAATCGATCCCAACGAGCAGCAATTAGAAGTTAAAGCTTACGAGGTCATAAAGCAAGAACATGGATACAGGCTTAGGCATGTCGCACTATGCGTGACTTAGGTGATGATAAAGATCAGATAAGGTTACCACATTCATTTTTGAAATATCATCGAGATAGGCTCCCCATAAACGGGCTGTCATCATCGCATCTTCTAATGCATGGTGTCTCCCCTTAATTTCAATATTTCTTGATTGAAGGAGTTCATCAAGTCCATAACCAGATCGCTGCGGTTCAAGCCATCTCGCCAGCATCATGGTATCAATAACGCGGTGGCTTAGTCTCACTTTTGAGGTTTTCCATAAAGCTGCATTCAGAAAAGATTTGTCATGTGCACTCGCATGAGCTACAAGAACCCGCCCGCCTACAAAAGACATAAAATCATGCAGTCCATTCAAAAGCTGAGGAGCATCCTGGGTCATTTCGCTTGTAATTCCAGTAAGCTCAGCAATGTGCTCCGGAATACGGTTCTTCGTTTTAACAAGAGTATAAAACTGCTCCTCTTCTATTATTCCCCCCCCGATAACCCGCACAGCACCAAAAGACAAAATCTCATCTCCATGCTGGGGCGCAAAACCTGTCGTCTCTAAATCAAATACAACGGCGTCAAGTTCATGAAGCGGTGTTCGCAAGGTCTCAGGCCGTCGATTTTCTCTCATGAGAGACCGTAAAAAAGCCATGTGCTGTGCCGTAGGAGTCCCCATCATAGAAGCGATTGCAGATGGTATTCCGCCTTGTCTGAACGAGTTCCAAAAACCGTTATTTCCCCTGCTTGGCTCTTTCATAGACGGCCCCTCTCGACAAACCGAAGTTGTCTTTGCAGATTCCGGTGAATTTTCTTCACAGCAGACAGTCCTATTCTCAGTTTATATAACGTGTCTTTATCTCTTAACTGATCTTGATCAATATATCCGCTGCTTGATAGCACACTATGATCTTCCTTCATCTGAGCGCTTCTTCTTAAATGCAGTGCAATCAAGAATGCTTTCTCACATGGTTCAATAAGGCTGGACGGAGCTGCTTCGAGAGTCGAAAGTTTCTTTAAGCGCTGAAGTGTATTTGTCTCTTTCAGACCGTTCTGTAAAGCGAAATAGCGCCCGCTGTTCACAAGCGGAATATACATACCGTATTTCACATCAAATCCTCCAGCATGCTCCCCAAAACGTTCCTTCACGACTTGGCCAAGGATATTTAAAGTAGCCTTATGCCTTACCGTGTTACGTAATACAGCCGCAGCCAGATCAGGCGTGGATTCAAATAGGAAAGAATAATATTTCTGAAACTGATGGGATAACGTGAGATCCCCCGCAACATGCCTCATATCAGCAGCAATAATATAGTAGCGTACCGGTTCCCATTGTAAGTCATTCGACCATTCACTAAGCTGCTCTCTCCAGGAAGAGAGCGTTCTCGCCCATAACGCTTCAGAACACATTACTTTTCCTTCACATTTAGCATAACCTGCTGACTCCAGCATATTACTTAGTCTTATACCAAACTCTTTGAAAAAACGTTCTTTGTCTGGATGCTCTTTGTCACTAATAATAAGTCCGTTATCCTGATCGCTCCATAGCGTAGCTTCTCTTCTTCCAGAACTTCCAAATACAACGAAAGCATAAGGAACGGGGGCCAGGCCATACCCCTCCTTCCACATTTCTTTTTCTGTAAGCTCGATCGCTTTTGTCGCGATGGCATCATGCAAATCATTAACGCGTCGATACCAATCCAGTATACTTATTTGATCTATCTCATTCTGTAATTCCTCTTGTCTCTTCATGCGAGCTTGCTTTAGTGTAAAGGCGGAATCCACATCTTCCAGGTTATCCATATCTCCTGCCCCCTGTCCTTTTCGCATAGGTCCATCATTTTTATAAATCGAAACATATATGTCATATAAATTAACAACCAATAAGAAATTAATTATCATCAAGATTATAATCATTACCATATTATTATTACAATGTATATATTTTTATGAAATCGTTACCACTTTCGTTTATTTTTTTGACTAATATGAGAGCAAGTGTATATAAGGACCTAAAAAGTGTAACGTTTGACTGTACGGTTCTTCTTCATGTATCATATTGTTTATTGAATAGGGAAAGGTGAGTGTTCTCGATGGGGATATGAAACTGTATCGAATCGGTGAATTGTCGAAAGCTGCCGGTGTCAGTGAACGTACGATTGACTATTACACGAAGCTTGGGCTAATCACGCCAGAGCAACGTACACAAAAAAACTATAGATTATACACTCATGAAACCTTGTCTCGTCTCGAACGTATTATCCAGATGAAACTAGAGAAGTATAGTCTCGAAGAGATTAAACAGTCTTTAGAAAAATGGAGCTCCGTTTCCTCAAATGAGCAGGTTACAAGCAAACTTAACAGTCTGGAAATTCATGTACAGCAGCTTGAACGAGAAATGAACGAACTGAAACCACTCCTTCAAGACATGAAACCAACCCATCAGCGCAAAGTCGTTGCAGGGTTATTAACGAAAAGTGCGGCTTGTATGGAAGCACTGAAAATTTTGCTTGAAAGCTCCATGATGTAGTTATTTATAATAATATGGAGGTAAGTTTATGGGATTTCTGTATGTTCTAATTATTGTTGCATTTATATTGTCACTTTGGGCCCAGTTCCGAGTAAAAGGTACTTTTAACAAATGGGCTAAAGTGGAAAACACAACAGGAATGACGGGCTATGATGTTGCAAGACGCATGCTCGATCTAAATGGACTTCATGATGTACCGATTGAGCCTGTGCGTGGAGCTCTTTCTGACCACTATGACCCGATTCACCGTGTGGTTCGTCTGTCAGAGCCAGTATATTACGAAAGATCCATTTCAGCCGTTTCTGTTGCATCTCACGAGGTGGGTCACGCGATTCAGCATAAAGAACATTATCCAATGCTCGTATTGCGTCACAGAATTTTCCCAGTCGTGAACTTTGCATCCGGTATTGCACCATTTCTTATTTTGGGTGGATTTTTCTTTAATGCACTTAATTTAATTGGTCTTGGTATCATTTTCTTCTCGGTAACGGTAGCTTTTCAATTGATTACCCTTCCTGTTGAATTTAATGCCAGTAACCGTGCTCGCGACATTATTGTACAAGAAGGCTTTATTCAGAGGGAAGAAGAACGTGGTGTTGGTAAAGTTCTTAATGCCGCAGCCCTGACTTATGTAGCAGCTGCTCTTATCTCTCTACTTGAGCTTATTAGATACATTGCGATCTTCACAAGTAACCGTGAATAGTAAATATATAAGAACCCCAGTCTTAATTGACTGGGGTTTTGTTATTTTCTAAGCCAAAGTAATCAAGTAAAAATGACCGGAAAGACTGCGCAACCAGAGGCAACTTCTCATCATTTCGATGAATCAGTCCGATAGAACGAGTTACTCTCGGGCTTGATAATCTTACTCTAGCAGGTTGAAGCGGGTTAGTTTGAAATAAAGCCATTTCCGGAAGAACACTCACACCCATTCCAGCTGCTACAAGACCGCGTATAGCATCTGTCTCTTCACCTTCAAATGCAATCCTCGGAGTAAATCCTGCTTCTAAACAAGCATGCCATACGATCGGCCTTAGAGAATAACCTTTGCTAAATAAGATAAACTTATCTTCCTTTAATTGTTCCAATCGAATGGTTTCTTCTCCAGCAAGCGGGTGGTTTTGTGGTAAAATGGCATACAACTCTTCTGTAAGAACGACATCCCCGCCGATCTGCTCATGTTTTTCAGGAAAAGGAGAAATAAACGCTAGATCTACTTCTGAAGATAATACATCTCTAATCAATGTTGGGTACATACCTTGTTTAAACTTAAATTTCACATTAGGATAGCGCTTTCTAAACTCCGAAACGACAGAAGGAATAAGGTGAATACCAAGACTATGCGGGAAACCAATACGAATTTCCCCTTTTTCTGGGTCCGAAAATTCATGTACCTCACCAACAGCCCGATCCAAGTCCTTAAGAATTCCCTCTACTCTTTTACAGAATAATTGTCCCACAGGAGTAAGTTGCAAATTTCTTCCCTTGTGCATAAACAAGTCGACTCCGAGTTCCTCTTCAAGATGATGAATCTGGCGACTTACTGCGGATTGAGCTACATGAAGCTCTTCCGCAGCTTGAGTCACGTGTTCTTTCTGTGCAACCTTTAAAAAGTACTGCAACTGTCGTAGTTCCACTCGTTTAATCGCTCCAATCTACTAAAACCATCCAAGTATACCAAGGATGCTCTTCTTGACTCTACTGTATCATGCAAGCACGAATGAATCAACGATGCTTCTGTTTAAATAATCTAATTAGTAACCCGTATATGAAAAAGCCAGCAATCAGCCCGCCAAAATGAGCAACTAAATTAATATTCGCTACACCCAAAGAAAAAATAATACCGAATCCTAAAATGGTATACATCACTTTCCTTGAGGCTTCATCCATCTTGTTGCGCTGGAAAATAGCTATATATAAAAATGCACCATAGACACCATAGATTGCACCTGATGCTCCCACCGCATACGTGGGTGACGACAGGTTATTATAATAACCCTGTGTGATCAAATTACCAATAAAACCACTTGCTACGTATAAAAAAGCATATTTCCACCAACCGAGTAATCTTTCCAGCGGCGGTGCAAATACCAGTAAGGCAAAACAATTAAAGAACAAATGACTAAATCCAGAATGAAGGAACATAGAAGCGAACAAGCGCCATACTTCCTCATTCAATGGAGGGATATTAGCTAATGCTCCAAACTTTAATAAGGTATATGGATTCTCCGATCCGCCATTAAAGACTAATACCATAAACATAATGACGTTAGCTGCAAGCAGTAACGTAGTTACCGGATAGTACTTTATGTACCCTTTCCAGTTTTCATAACGTAAAAAAATCATAACTACACCCTTTCTTAAATGCCCTGCATTGGACATAAACTTGCTAATACGATTATAATAGATAAGTATGAAGATAACCAATTTTAAGGAGGTACACATAGATGTCCCAAGAACGTAGTGGCGTAGCCACATTTAAAGGTAGTCCCCTTACACTGATCGGACCTGAACTGAAAGCGGGAGATCAAGCTCCCAACTTTACACTAAACAAAGACTTGCTTACTGAAGTAAATCTTTCGGACTATGCTGGCAAAGTCAAACTGATTAGCGTCGTTCCTTCCCTTGATACGGGTGTGTGCGATGCACAAACTCGCCGTTTCAATGAAGAGGCTGCTTCTCTTGGAGAGAATGTAGTTATCTTAACAGTAAGCGCAGATCTACCTTTTGCTCAAGCTCGTTGGTGCGGTGCAGCAGGCGTAGATAAAGTGGTAACCCTTTCGGATTACAAAACGAACTCCTTTGGCCAAGCATATGGTGTTCTCATTAAAGAATTCGCACTTGATATGCGTTCTATTTTTGTAATTGATGCAAACGACAAAATTACATATGTAGAGTATCTGGCAGAAATGACAGAGCCGCCTAACTTTGAAGCAGCAATTCAAGCAGTAAAAGAACTTTTGTAATACCTGTCACACAAAAAAAGCGAACGAGGACTTGTCCTTGCTCGCTTTTTATTTTATTCTCCGGTCACTTTATACCTGGAGAGCTTCTTATCAATAATATCAAAAAGTTGAAGTATAATCCGATAGTTCGCTCCAAGATCACCTAATGAACCTTTTGAAGCAGAATAAATATCAACCGCCGTACGGACAGGTGTCACTTGAATTAAAGTCACCGTAATATCTAATGTACGGCCAAATGTAGTGCGTTTCTCCATCGTAATTTCACCAACAGAAGGTACCTCGTGAAGTACTTTGTAGCCAGGAATCTTCTTCATTAGAGAGGAAATTTCATCCCATGCTTTGTCTCTAGACAAGTTATAGTAACGTGTTTTCATTTTGGGATCCTTAGCTCGATCGCTTGTTCCTTCCATACTGCGGATAATACCGACAAGTGTTCTTTTGAGTGACAAGACTCTTCCCCCTTTATATATAGCCGTCCCTTTTTTCTGTAATCTAGTGTAACATTCTCTATTACAGAACAAAAGTGAGCAGAAACAACCTATGTAATTATAATAAAATCCATTCGTAATTAGAACGGGAAGACTAATGAGCTGCTGTCTATTCGCCATGTCTAATAAAACTAAAAAAAACATCTCAAAGCACCCTTACAGAGTACGTGGAGATGTTTCTTAAATCCTGAAAAGGATTCCCGCAAATGCCGTCCGATTATATTGTCTTCTGAACCTGCGATAGCAGGTGGGTGATCTCAGAGCTGGTTATGAAGTCCCCATGTCATATAGACAGGGCGTTTCAGCCGCACCTCGTTTGATCTCCCGAGACATAGTCATTGGTTCAAAAACAACGAATAACCGATACGAACACCGCAGGATGTAGAAACAATTATAGCGCTATTCCATGTAAATGTAAATAAGAAAACAGAATATGCTAATCATCACGACTCTTCTTATTTCAATTCTGTGCGGGACTCAGAGGATGGTTCTTCAAGAGTTCCCTCTTCATCTGCCTGATCTGCTTGCATTTTCTCTATTTGTTCCTGCATTTTGGTGAAAGTAGCGTAGAAATTAAAGAAAGCAAACCATGCAATGATGCTGCCAATAAAGAAAAAGAACAATGCTGGATACTGTGCACCAATATAAGTTACTAATCCCGCTCCAAGCAGAGTTGAGAATACGCGGAAGGGACGGATTAACGTAATGAGCACAGCATTCTTAATGATGAGTCCAATCGACATGTGATAATGGACCACCATCGAAAAGAAGTTAAACATAGAAACACCAAGTAATAGTAATAGAATCAGCATAATAATACCAATTAACTGCAAATTCTTAAATTGTGTCATGTATACGGTATAATCCAAATACATTACAACAAATAGAATAGTATAGAAAATACCACCTAACATACTTTGCTTAAAGTTATCTTTGTAACCGGCAAAAAAGGTTTTGAATACAGGGACATCAGCATCCCCCATGACCCATTTACGAACTACACCAAATAAGGCTGCTGTCGCAGGAAAGAATGTAAACGGTGCCACGACTGCGATGGCCCAGTTCATTTGCAGCGATTCATTCGTCATTCCTTGCCCCAAAACGAGAATCTTCACAATCGTAAAGAAAAAGAATGGTGAAGCACAGAGTACCCATAACAGGTTAGCCCCTGCAAATCTAGTGATCCATTCCGTAAGGCGATAAATGCCTCCCATTGCTCCCTTAAACTCCAAATTTTTCTCCTCCTTACACACAGGAAAAATTTCAATTATTCCGAAATTCAACCCCATGTATCATCTTAGATGCGGATTCCCGAATCCGAGTAGTGCTTTATATTATGTATGAATACAAGGCAAACGCAGCTCTGTTAGCAAAGAATATCCATTCATAATGTAAATTGACCGCTCCAGAAAATCCAGAGTTATTCGTGATCTCTACTAGTAACTATACCGCATAACTATAATGAAAAGCTAGCATCTCAGGCAAATACGAGCCTTTCCATTTATAAAAAAATGTATATTTTACTGAAATTTAAAGGTATAAGCCTATTTATTATACCTTTAGGCATATATCTAGTCATATTTCTTAATTCATCCATAGGATAAAGTGTAGTAGCAGAGCAAAGCAAGCTTCTGATCGTAGGGAGGTGAAAGCGATGTCTTACGGCTATGGCCCTGTTGTTGGTGGATGTGGTACTGGTGGTTTTGAATGGTTCTCCACAGGTACGATTCTCGTTCTATTCATCCTGCTTGTCATTATTTCTAAAACCTTTTTCTGTTAAATAACAGAAAAGACGAAGCATCATATGCTTCGTCTTCTTTTTGTATCTTATTCAAATGAAGAATCTTCACGACGAGGTCTACGCTCACCGCTATTGTTGCTGCTACCAGTAGTGCTGTTATTGTTGCTGTATGAACGCGGTTTACTGCGATCGCGATCGCGGTCACGATTATATCCGCCTTCTTTACGTCCACCACTGCTGTATCCGCCTCGGTTGCTGCTGCTTCCACTACCGCTACCACTGCGGTTGTATCCACCACTACGATTACCACCGTAGCTGCCAGAAGGCTTACGTCCACTAGAACGAACATCTGGTTTACGACGTTTAGCACGAATCGGATCCTCAGGTGTAAGTTCAACTGCTGCATCTTTCTTGTCTCCTGTAAGGAGTTTAAGAGCTGCAGACAAGAGTTGTACAGAGTCGTACTGCTCGAGCATTTGAATCGCAATTCCTTTGTACTCGTTCAGTTCGCCATCTTGTACAATATCAAGAAGACGCTCTGCTGTTACGCGTTGTTTACCTTCAATTGCTTCTGCAAGTGTAGGAAGCGGTTTACGCGGAATACGGTGACGAGTTACACGCTCGATGAAGTGCAGATGATCAATCTCACGCGGAGTCACGAAAGAGTAAGCTGCACCTTCTTTACCTGCACGGCCTGTACGACCAATACGGTGAACATAGCTCTCAGGATCTTGCGGAAGGTCAAAGTTAATTACATGCGTTACACCAGAAACGTCAAGTCCCCGAGCTGCTACGTCTGTAGCTACGAGTACATCAATGCTTCCATCACGGAATTTACGCATTACAGCATCACGTTGATTTTGAGAAAGGTCACCATGAAGACCATCTGCAGAGTATCCACGTTTTTGCAAGGCTTCTGCAAGCTCATCTACACGGCGTTTCGTACGGCCGAATACGATAGCAAGCTCAGGAGATTCCATGTCAAGCAAACGGCTCAATGCGTCAAATTTTTGACGTTCAGGTACTTCGATATAAGATTGCTCAATAAGCGGTGCGCTTACTTGTTTAGGAATAACAGATACGTGCTCTGGGTTATTCAAGAATTGTTGTGCGAGCTTTTGGATGTTAGTAGGCATTGTAGCCGAGAACAACATCGTTTGACGCTCCTTCGGAACTTGTTTCAGGATCGATTGAATATCTTCCATGAAACCCATATCGAGCATTTCATCTGCTTCGTCAAGGACAACAGTTTGTACATCTTCAAGTTTGATTGTTTTACGGTTGATGTGGTCAAGCAAACGACCTGGTGTACCGATAATCACTTGTGGTTTCTTTTTCAAAGCGCGAATTTGGCGAACAATATCTTGACCGCCGTAGATTGGAAGAGTGCGGATTCCTTTGAAACGAGAAAGTTTCTCGATTTCTTCTGCTACCTGAATGGCAAGTTCACGTGTAGGAGCCATAATCAGTGCACGAATTTTTTCGTCAGTTTTTTCGATTTTGCTGATGAGTGGAATACCAAATGCAGCAGTTTTACCTGTACCTGTTTGTGCTTGTCCAATCAAATCTCTTCCGCCAAGTGCTAATGGGATCGATTTAGATTGAATGGGTGTCGCTTCTTCGAATCCTAGTTCTGTAATAGCTTGTAGAACCTTAGGTTCCAAATTAAATTCTGAGAAAGTTGTCAAATTTTTTCAAACTCCTTTTATATGGTGGACATGTGGACAAATCCACTTCGTTTATCTGTATTCTTAAGTAGCGTTACATTTATTGGCTGTTGGATCATGCGAAGTTTTCTGCACGATTTCACCTTTTTCAATAATTCAGAGAATACTTTCTCTCTATTATTGACTAAACTACATATGATGTTTTAATTGAAACTTGCTGAAAACAAAACATGCTTTTTCCGAAAAAAGCGACCTACTCAAGAACATCTAAACAATATTATATCACAAAACGATTTACAATTACCAGCTAGCATTATAATATGAATTATTGTTGAGGTGAGAAAGTGTTTAAATTACTTACAAAATCCGCTCTTGTTTTTATAGGCGGTGCCATTATTGCAGCAGGCTTCAATCTTTTTCTAATCCCTCATGAGCTTCTAAGTGGGGGTATTTCTGGTGTATCCATGCTGATCGGATATTTCACCAGTCTAAATTTTAATTTCATGTACTTTGCTTTTAACATTCCACTCCTTGTTGCCGGTTGGTTCATGCTCGGTAGAAGGTTTATCACTTTTAGCATTGTGAATGTTATAGCGACAACGTGGATGCTAAATTTAGTACCTGTAACTGCCGTTGCAGTAGACCCCCTCCTCTCTTCTGTATTTGGCGGGGTACTGATTGGGGTAGGAACTGGCCTTGCATACCGGGCAGGAGGATCATCTGGAGGACTGGATATCGTTGCTTCCATTATCACCCGGTATCGAGATTTTCCAATCGGAACGATTATGGCGTGTATGAACGGGATTATCATTATGCTTGCCGGATATTTGAATGATGACTGGAATATAGCCTTAATCTCTGTACTATCCATTTACATTACAGGCAAAATTATAGACCTTATTCATATCGGGCATGTGAAAGTGACTTTATTTATCGTTACCAATGAGACAGAGATCATGCTAAAAAAATTGTTGCCAAGGCAGCGAGGAGTCACCAAAATCAAAACACAAGGTGCCTTCACTGATCATGAAAAAGATATGCTGATGACGGTAACGACGAAATATGAACTCGATGAAATTAAACAGATTATCAAGGATACCGATCCCAAGGCGTTTGTTAACATTGTAGAAACTGTAGGGATTATGGGTTCTTTTAGGAAGAATTAGGGTGTTTGTCAAGTGTAATATTTAAGGTCCTTGTGGTATACTATGAATGCATACGTGTTATTGCAACCCATGTTCTCAAGAGCTTATCTTGTCTATCCGTAATCTCACCAAGCACACGGCTTTTCCAGGCAATGAATGATTCTTTGCTGAATGATTCTAAGTGAGGAAAGGGTGATTATTTGTGGAAATGGAAAGGGTAAAACTGTCTGATATCGTCTCAAAATGGTTTCCAGAAATGCTCCCCACTCTAAGGCAACATGAACTCAATTCGTTAATTGTGCTTCGGGATGGATTCGGAATTTTGGAACCAGAGGATGCTATGGAAATTATTCAGTACAGTATTTGTGAACAGCAAGACAATATGTATTTACAATAAAACCGCACGCCGCCGCTATCGCCGTTTCTAGGCATAGCGGTTTTTTTGTTTTATTAAATTACTCTGTTCATTCTCCGGCACTTCTATTAAAATATTTCTTTGTGTGCATTCACAAATCATATATAAACATTTAAATGGAGATTAGACATGAATCAGACATTTACAACTTCACAAAAATGGAAGCAATTTCTTATCATTTTGCTCCCCATCCTGATTACGCAGATTTCGTTATCGGCAATCACTTTTTTTGACACCAATATGTCAGGCCACTACAGCCCGCAAGATTTAGCAGGTGTAGCGATTGGAGCTAGTCTCTGGGTGCCCATCCAAACTGGGCTCAGCGGTATTCTTATGGGAATTACACCGATTGTATCTCAGTTGATTGGCAGCGGTCGCAAGAGTGAGGTGCGTTTCAATGTGATACAGGCACTTTATTTTGCTGTTACCATCGCGATTCTTATTCTTCTTGTGGGAAGTGTCGTCATTGGCCCTGTTTTGGAATTTATGAGCCTTGAAGATCGGGTTCAATCGGTTGCTTATTATTTTCTATGCGCCATTTCATTCGGGGTTATCCCGCTCTTCGGATATACCGTACTTCGTAACTTTATGGATTCTCTTGGCCAAACAAGAATAACGATGATCATAACGCTCATTTCCTTGCCAATCAATATCTTGCTAAATTATCTACTGATATTTGGTCAACTTGGCTTCCCTCGTCTAGGCGGGGTTGGAGCAGGTGTTGCTTCCGCATGTACTTACTGGATTATATTCTTCATATCGATCGTTGTCGTGCATCGTATACACCCTTTTGCCGAGTATGGTATCTTCCGGAAGTGGCATGGTCTTTCTATTCGTAAATGGAAAGAGCTTTTGACAATAGGTATACCCATTGGATTTGCGATATTTTTTGAGACCTCTGTATTCTCAGCTGTTACCCTACTTATGAGCAGATTTGATACAGCAACCATTGCAGCACATCAAGCTGCCCTAAACTTTGCATCTACCTTATACATGATTCCTCTTAGTATCAGTATGGCACTCACGATTCTGGTCGGTTTTGAAGTTGGAGCAAGACGATTACAGGATGCCAAGAAATACAGCATCATTGGAATCGGCAGTGCTGTAACGTTATCATTACTCACTGCTGTGGTGCTTATTGTCTTTGGTAAGCAGGTTGCTGGTATATACTCTGCCGACCCTATGGTCATTAATCTGATTCAGCATTTTTTAGTATATGCTATTTTCTTCCAAATTTCAGATGCAGTAGCCACACCCGTACAAGGTTCATTACGAGGATACAAGGATGTTTCCCCTGCTTTTATCATCACTTTTATTGCTTTTTGGGTAATTGGACTGCCAGTCGGGTTTATAACCGCTACTTACACTACGCTTGGACCTTATGGCTATTGGATCGGATTAATTGTCGGTCTTGGCTTCGGCGCACTCGCTTTGCTGTGGCGTCTTGTAAGAATACAACGAAAATACAATCAAATATTAACAAGCAAGTAAAAAAAAGCTGCTCAGTGTACCTAAACGGTATTCACAGAGCAGCTTTTTGGTTAATTTATATTTTAATTAATTTATATAGGTTATTGTGAAAGGCGAAGTGCAAGATCATACAATTCCATATTAATTGATTTTTTCGTATTAACTACAAGGTCAATGTCTGTAAGAGTCAACTGATTATTAATAATTCCACAAGCTTTATCGGATTCACCTTCAATCAGTTTACGAACAGCAAAATCACCTAGACGGCTGGCTAAGTTACGATCGAACGGAGTTGGCGTACCACCACGCTGAATGTGACCCAGGACGGTTACTCGCGGCTCATAAGCTGGGCAGCGCTCCATAATTTCTTTAGCCACGTCTTCTCCCTTGCCGACACCTTCTGCCACAACAATGATACTATGACGTTTTCCGTGTTCAAAGTTTGATCTCATTCGATTTGCCACTTCGTCCATATCAAATGGAACTTCTGGAACAAGAATAGTCTCAGCACCAGATGCTAATCCTGCATGAAGTGCGATATCACCACAGTGGCGACCCATAACCTCTACGATAGAAGAACGTTCATGAGAAGACATCGTGTCACGAAGTTTGTTAATGGCATCCACAACAATACTTGTTGCTGTGTCAAAACCAATCGTGTAATCCGTATAAGAGATATCATTGTCGATCGTACCAGGGAGAGCCATCGTATTAATTCCGAGTTTACTTAGTTTGTTAGCCCCGTGATAAGATCCATCCCCACCAATAACGACAAGACCATCGATTCCGTGCTCTCTTAAAATGTCCGCACCTTTTTGTTGACCTTCTGGGGTCATGAATTCTTTACAACGTGCAGATTGAAGCACGGTTCCTCCGCGCTGAATAATATCTCCAACACTGCGAAGATCCATTTGACGTATATCGTTATTCAGAAGACCTTGATACCCACGTTGAATCCCAAATACTTCAAGCCCATAGAAAAGTGCACTACGTACCACGGCACGAACAGCCGCGTTCATACCTTGAGAGTCTCCCCCACTAGTTAACACTGCTATTTTTTTGACTGCTGACATTATGATTTCCTCCTCTTATTTCTCATACATATGTTTACGGATCCATTTGGTATTGACCAAGAAAAAGCGTCTAGTTAACGGGCTATTTCTTAGTAACCTTTTGGAAACGGAACGAACCTCCTGCTGCTCGCTGACCTTAGGATCAGTCAAGTATAGTGCAAGCAGTCCTTCAATAATCATCTGGTGAAAAGAGCTTGCAGGAATGTGCGAAACGTCATTACGAGCCTCATCAACAATATAGGCGATACGTTCGATCATTTCATTCTCGCTTTCGTAATAGTTACAAAAGTTAAGATCCCCACCCTGCCTGTCTTCCTCCTGATCGATTAAGTAATCGAGCATGATGTGTAGTCCTGTCACATGCGGGAAATAGGATGCATGAATAGAGGAAGCTTCAACATCATCTAGATGTGGGTCTGTAGCAGCAAGGAAAAGCATGAATACCCCTAGTGTTGAACCCGTAGCTGCTGCAAACTCATTCCATTGTAATTCCGGCGTGCGCTGCTTATGAAGTTCCCACCAATCGAGTAAAGCTT
The DNA here is from genome assembly GCF_009870785.1 of Paenibacillus sp. An7. GTDB lineage: Bacteria > Bacillota > Bacilli > Paenibacillales > Paenibacillaceae > Paenibacillus. The sequence continues at coordinate 235,702 of NZ_WTWX01000004.1, read as the reverse complement.
GTTCACGAAGTTCAGGCTTAATATGCTTGTACACTTGTAAGTCAACGTAGAGTCCTACCAAATCCTGAACATAAGATTTAACAGCCGAATATCCGTGCAACCTCTTTAAGCAGGATTGACAAGTAGATACAAGACTATGCAAATATCCACCATCTTCTTGTTCCTTACGAAGTGCATAATAATTTACTAATTTCGCGTCAGGATTAACCGCGTCAAGCATCGATTTATGTAGCAGCCTAAAATCTTCGGCATCCATGGAAGTGCTTCGATCGCATAAATTATCCAAATAATCACTGATCGTTTGGTACGATACGATGAGCGGAATAAGGATTTCCTTCATCGACAAATTGGCAGCTGCATAAACAGCGCCTCCTTCGCAGTGAAACTGTTTGCTTGCAATACTGGCTAGTGCCTGTGTTCTAAGCTCCGGGTCTGGAATCTCTTCTGCTCTCATTTTAATTCGACTAAGTTCTTGTCTTACACCGGGGAAAATATGTCTGTATACCCGGTTCATTAGTCCAATGGGCCCCCGTGGAACATTACGATTACTTTGTTTTTGGTTAATCAAATGACGGTGCCTCCACTTTGTTCTTTACATATTCATACCTGTTCAAACCAATACCCATTATAATATGACATGCCATTTTGTACAAATAATCTAAGTCACTTATTTATATTATCGGACTTTAGCCCTCTACCCATTTTTTATCATATTTATATTATAGCATGTGTGAATATAATCACACGAACAGTCAAAAAAAGCGCAGCTCCCCAAATCGGGAAAACTGCGCTTTCAATACATGGTTCAAACAAACTTGTATAAGAAATCCGATAAGTACGGAAAAATTCTTACAGTTTGATTACGTTAGCTGCTTGAGGACCACGGTTTCCATCAGTAATTTCGAATTCTACCGCTTGACCTTCTTCTAGAGTTTTGAATCCGTCTCCTTGAATAGCGGAGAAGTGAACGAATACATCGTCGCCGCCTTCAACTTGAAGAAAACCATAACCTTTTTCTGCATTAAACCATTTAACTGTACCTTTCAAATGAACAACCTCCTAAAAATACCGCCATCTATGGCGAATGTCTATATTATACTGCATAAGTTTTTACAATGCAATTCCTGTTTTGATCAAACCTATAAAATAATTTGCTTCTGGAACTCGGGTAAGGTATCATTTTACCAAAACCGCAAATGGAGAAATGCACATGATTAAAAAACATCAAATATACAAAAAAGACAAATGGAATATGATGACTGTAGAGGTACAAGGTCGTTATATAGTGCTTCGTGAAATCTCTGATCAATGGGGAGAAGATACTCATACATTTATGAGCAGACCTGCTCTTATGCAGTGGGCAAAGAATCGATTCCCTAAAGAAGACTTTGTAGACAGAGAAGAAGAATGGGCTGAAATTATGGCTGCTTTCAAAGAGGTATAGAATATATGGATGTTAGCAGTAACATACTTATTTTTATTGTTTCTGCCTTCCTGCTCGGCGTTGTTGTTATTGTGAAAAAAGACTCGCTTCCACAAAGACTTCGCAGACCGCTTGCTATTATTTCTATTCTATTGATTGCGTTTGCCTTCTTCCTTATTATGTACAGTTTGTTGACAATGGGGAGCTAACCGCTCACCTGGTACCCTGGCGGTTACTTCCTTTTCAAATATTTCATTACCGGAACGGTCATACTATGCATCAGTGCCTTACATTAAGGAGGAACCGCTTTGTATGCCCGAAAGACATTGCTCTTAGTGCTTGCAGTCAGTTTCATGTTTGCAAATGGTGCCGTTCATGCACAAGCTGACCGTTCCGGCCCGTCTTTATTTAATGATCATCAAAGGAGGATGAATATGAGTAAAGTAGTGAAACGAAGTGAAGTACCTTTAGAAGATCAGTGGAACCTGCAAGATTTATTTGAGAATCAAGCTGCATGGGATAAAGAATATGAAGAGGTTAAAACCTTGACCAAAAAAGCAGCAGAATTCCAAGGCAAACTGAGTCAAGCGGAAGCTGTAAAATCCTGTTTTGAACTCGAAGATGATATTTCCCTCAAAACAGAACGTTTGTATGTTTACGCTCATATGCATCATGATGAAGATACGGCAAATCCTACATATCAAGCACTTTCTCAAAAGGCGAAAAAGTTGAGTGTGCAGATCAGCGAATCTTTATCTTTTGTAACTCCGGAAATTCTCGCTTTACCGGATCAGGAACTCGATGCTTTTATCGAAAATCCTATTCTTAAGCCTTACCAATTCACGTTAGTAGAGATGAAACGCGAAAAAGCACATGTTCTATCCAAAGCGGAAGAAGCTTTACTTGCTCAAGTTGGCAACTTGTCTCAAGCTCCGCAGACGATTTTTGGCATGCTGAATAATGCCGATCTCAAATTCCCGAAAATTAAGGATGAGCATGGAAACGAAGTTGAACTGACTCACGGCAGCTATATTCAGTTTCTGGAGAATCCAAATCGTGAAGTGCGTGAGAGAGCATTCAAAGCGGTCTACAGCACTTACGCGAAAAATAAAAATACAATCGCTGCTACGCTTAGCGCGAGTGTAAATAAAAACATTTTTTATTCAACCGTTCGTAAATATCCTTCTGTTATGGAAATGTCCCTCTATGGTGACAACATTCCAACCGAAGTGTATACGAACCTCGTTGATACCATCCATGAAAGCTTGCCGCTGCTTCAGCGTTATATGAAACTGCGCAAAAAGTTGCTCGGAGTAGATGAACTGCATATGTATGATCTCTTCGCTCCTCTCGTCGATGAATACAAAATGGATATCTCCTACGATGAAGCGAAAAAGACTGTTAAAGAAAGTTTGAAGCCTCTTGGTGAGAAGTACCTGGATGCTCTTCAGGAAGGTTTCAATGACCGCTGGATTGATGTATACGAAAATGAAAACAAACGCACAGGAGCATACAGCTGGGGCGCTTACGGCACACATCCTTATGTACTCCTGAATCATAAAGATAACTTGAACAGCATGTTCACGTTAACTCATGAGATGGGTCACGCTCTTCACTCTTATTTCTCAGACCATGCACAGAAATATAGAGACGCGCAATACACCATTTTCTTGGCTGAAGTTGCGTCTACAACGAACGAAGCTCTGCTGATGGATTATATGCTTAAAAAATCAACAGATCCAAAAGAGAAGTTGTATCTGCTCACCTATTATGCAGATCAGTTCCGTACAACCGTATTCCGCCAAACGATGTTTGCTGAATTCGAGAAGATCATTCATGAGCGTGCAGAACAAGGAGAATCTTTAACACCTCAGCTTCTCTCCGAAATCTACTATGAACTGAACAAAAAGTATCATGGAGATGATATGGTAGTTGATCAGGATATTGAGATGGAATGGGCTCGTATCCCACATTTCTACAACAGCTTCTACGTTTATAAATATGCTACCGGATTCTCTGCAGCGACCAGCTTCTCCAAACAGATTTTGGAAGAAGGTCAACCTGCCGTAGATCGTTACCTTGGTTTCCTGCAAAGCGGTGGAAGTGACTACTCTATCAATATCCTGAAAAAAGCGGGGGTTGATATGTCTTCTCCAGAACCGATTCGCGAGGCTATGGCCGTATTCGAAGAGGTAATTACCCAAATGGAACAACTTACGAAATAAAATGTTGTACTTAGAATCCCTTGCCGCCACCGGTAAGGGATTCTCCATGATTTACAGCAATTTCAAGCAGGGCCAGATAATACACAGGATAAGGGAGATGGAACGATGAGCATTCAAATCAACGAGGAATACACTTTACAATTACTTGATACATTACTTAACACTCCTAGCCCGAGCGGGTTTACTCATCACATTATGAAAGTCATCGAAACAGAAGCGTCGAGACTGGGATTTTCATATGAACGTAATGCAAAAGGCGGCGCCATTATCACGCTTCCAGGTGAGGACAACAGCAGAACGATCGCGTTAAGTGCTCATGTCGATACCTTGGGTGCCATGGTTCGTTCCATTACCTCTAATGGAACTCTAAAATTAACATCCATCGGTGGATTCATGATGAATTCGATCGAAAATGAGTACTGCATCATTCATACTCGTAGCGGTAAATCCTACACGGGTACAATTATGTCTACGGCCCCATCCGTTCACGTCTATGCAGGTGCCAGAGAATTCAAACGAGAAGAAAATCATATGGAAATTCGAATTGATGAGATGGTAGAAACAAAACAAGATGTTTTGGATTTAGGAATCGGAGTAGGCGATTTCATTTCTTTTAACCCACGTGCCGAGTTTACTGCCAGCGGGTATATCAAATCTCGCCATCTGGATGACAAAGCAAGTGTCTCTGCTCTCTTTGCCTTACTAGAATCTGCTAAGAGTAATCAATGGATGCCTAAACATCAAGTTAAACTGTTAATCAGCAATTATGAGGAAGTTGGTCACGGTACTGCTTATATTCCAAGTGATATTGATGAAATGATTGCTGTGGATATGGGCTGTATTGGAGACGATCTATCTTGTAAAGAAACCGACGTATCCATCTGCGCAAAAGATTCTTCGGGACCCTATGATTATGAAATGACATCCCGGCTGATTGAACTAGCAAAAGCTTCTGACATCGACTACGCTGTCGATATCTATCCTTTCTATGGTTCGGATGCTACAGCTGCACTACGCGGCGGTAACAATATTCGTGCGGCTTTGATCGGACCTGGTGTACATGCTTCCCATGCTATGGAACGTACGCACAAAAAAGCAGTAATGAATACAGCTAGACTGTTAGCTGCATACATCACTGCTTAAATTTCTATTGATTGAAAAAGCATAAATCCTGATAGAATAAAGGATTGAACTTAATACTCTCCTTCAACAATAGACCCCTCACGGGGTCTTATTTTATTATTATAAGGTAATGAGTTCATACTCTTGAAGATATCCCTTTGAATCGGCATTAGCTGCTCTTGACGTATCACCGATATGTTCTCCGAAATACATTTCACCACCACCGCTGAAAGAGCTTTATATATTCAACCTCAATAGTAATGTCAAAAATCCTTAAGCTTCTTCTACCGCTCTCTTTCGCTTATTCTCCCAATCCATAAGTTCACTGAGTAGTTTCTGCTTTGTGGAATCGAGTTTTATTAAAACTCTGCCCACCTCTCCCATACCTTTGCTAACACGATCCTCTGCATCATGGATTTTATTTTGTACCAACCAGTCACTAAAAAATCCATCAAGGAAATAATCCGCAAAAGTAAGCATACCTCGAATTTCAAAATCACTATCCAGAATTACATTGACATCACGAAGCTCTTCCTGAAATTTACGAAGATGGAACTGAGCCTCATGAACATGATCTTCTGCATCTCCAATTCGGTTATGTTTAATATGTGTGGAGATCATTCCTCCACCAAGCGTAGGTTCCCCAATTTCCCGCTGATTTTAAAGATTCCGCAGCCTCATCAAGACTATCGAGTACTCGATTACCTGCACCCAGTGCTTCATCGATCTCTTTCAGTTGTCCCTTGATCTTGACCTCATTTTCCAGACAATTCTGAATAAAATCATCTGAGTCTGCCAAGCTTTTCTGTTTATCAGCCATAAGTTCGTCGTATTCTTGTTTCCAGTGCTGCCACTCATACAAAGCTGCAATCTCGCTTCTCACCTCAGACAGCTGTCTGCGAATATCCTCAAGAGCCCGGGATGCTTCGTCATACAATGCTTTGCTCTCTAAAAGTTCATTCTCCTCTTTCTCCAGCTTCTCTTCTTTTCTTCCTACCAAACTGTAAAATAAAGAAGACAAAGAAGTCTTAAGGAGCTGATCTACGTCCTTTTGTTCTGCACGCAGATGTTCTTTACGAACATAAAGGAGTTCTTCTCCCCTCTTTTCAAGCTCTTGCAGGTTTTCTTCCCGGGAAGTCCATTTGTGAAGCAATCTGCCTTTTTCCTTCAATAGTGCAAGACGTTCATTCATTTCCTCATACACAGACATTCTCTCCCTTCTGGTACTTCCAAGACTTACGACGATCCATATTACTTACTTCTTGTTCTGTTCAATCTGCTCTGCTAGTTCGTTTAAATAAGTCCATCTTTCCATTAAATGTTCCAGCTCTAACTCCGCCTCTGTCTGTTGCTTCATTAATTCTTGGAGTCTTGATGCATCTGCAAAAGCTTCTTCCATCTGAGAAGTAAGATCTGCTATCTTCTGCTCAGCAGATTCGATCATTGTATCAATCTGCTCATATTCCCGCTGTTCTTTAAAACTAAATTTCAGTTTCGTTTTTGGCGTATCTTCAGACTTTACAGATGCAGCTGAAGAATCTTTTTTCTCCACACTTGATTCTTTCTTATTCATTTCTTTCCCTGGCTCTTGCCCGTTCTTAACAAGCCACTCTGCGTACTCAGAGTAATCTCCTACATGTACTCTCACCTGACCTTCGCCTTCAAAGGCAAGCACTTTATCAATTGTACGATCAAGGAAATATCGATCATGCGATACGACAAAAACAACGCCAGGGAAATCTTCCAGGTAGGTTTCGAGAACACTAAGGGTACTGATATCCAGATCATTCGTAGGCTCATCTAGAAGAAGTACGTTCGGTGCAGACATAAGGACTCTTAGCAAATACAGACGGCGCTTTTCTCCCCCAGACAAACGGGAAATATACGTCCACTGCGCTGCAGGAGGAAATAAGAATCGTTCGAGCATCTGAGCCGCAGTAATGGTTTCTCCATCTCCTGTGCGAATCACTTCTGCTTCTTCTTTGATATATTCGATAACCCTTAGGTTCTCGTCCATTTCTTGATGTTCTTGTGTAAAGTAACCCAGTTTAACAGTAGGTCCTACTACAATCTCACCAGAATCTGGCTGAATTCGGCCTGCAATCATATTGAGCAGTGTTGATTTACCACTGCCGTTTGGACCTACAATACCTACACGGTCACCAGGAACTGCAATATAACTTAGATCATCTACCAAGGTGCGATCTTCGATTTTTTTAGACAGATGTTCTATTTCTAGAATCTTCTTGCCGAGTCTAGCAGAAGCCACTGACATTTCCAGATCCCCTGAGCGATGAAGAATGTCCTGATCTTTCAATTTTTCAAATCGGTCAATTCTCGCTTTTTGTTTTGTCGTCCGTGCTTTCGCGCCTCGGCGAATCCAGGCAAGTTCGCTGCGTAATAAATTTTGCCGTTTTTGCTCTGAAGACGCTTCTCTCTCTTCACGTTCTGCTTTCAGTTCTAGAAATTTAGTGTAGTTAGCTTCATACCGGAAAAGACGTCCATGATCAAGTTCAATCATCACATTCGCTACTCGGTCCAAAAAATAACGATCATGCGTGATCATAAGAAGCGCACCGCGGCGTTTTTGTAAATATTGTTCCAGCCAAACGACAGAATCATTATCAATATGGTTTGTAGGCTCATCCAGTATAAGAAGATCCGATGGATGAATGAGTGCAGCAGCAAGCGCTACCCTTTTTCGCTGTCCACCCGATAAACTGCCCATTTTTGCATCGAACTGCTGAATGCCCAGTTTAGAGAGAATGGTCTTAGCTTCACTCTCTAGCTGCCATACATCATGGGCTTCCATCTTTTCACTAATTGAAGTTAGCTTTTGCAGCAGCATTTCATCACTTGGCTTTAGTTCTAGCAGTTCCATAATTTCCATATAGCTGCGAACGGTCTGCATCTCGGGTGAGTCGCCTTGAAATACTTGCTGTAGCACCGTGATATCGGGGTCATAATCCGGATTCTGATCTAACATCTCAATCCGTACATGATTACCGATCGCTACATTCCCTTCGTCTGCTTGTTCCTTACCTGCAATTACGCGAAGAAATGTGGATTTACCTGTACCATTTACTCCCACAATACCGATTTTATCTTGATCGTTCATACCAAACGACGCATCTTTGAAAAGAATCTTTTCTCCATAGCTTTTGGAAATATGTTCAACTGTCATTATATTCATTATGAAATTTCCCTACTTTACTTCAGTTTAGATACATCTTATTAGTGTTTTTTATTAGGTGAAGTACGAACTTGCAAGCTCTTTACCACAACCATTGATGAATAAGTTGCTAGCAAAATTCACTCTTTTCTCCAGTTCCTCTGCCCCAAAATTTGGTTTGACCAATATATCCATCTTATGCCGGTCTAAAATACCAATATAAGATACAGCATACAGTTCCGGATCTGGTAATCCACCCTCTGCGAGCATTTCTTGCACAATATACATATACTCCTGTAAAAAACGTTTCATATACTCTATGAGCTCAGGATCATTATTCGGCGTCATAAAGAACAGCTTTGTGTGCTGCCGCCGCTCATAATAGTATGTTAAATGATTCCGCGCGAAAACAATTAATTTATCTTGCATGTTCATAGAAGAGTCTTTTAAAATAGCTTTGGCTGACTGAAGAAAACGATCGCAATCTCTGCGAGTCACTGCTGTAAAAAGAGCTTCTTTATTTTTAAAATATAAATAAATAGTTCCTTTGGCAATGCCAGCCTCATCGGCAATTTCGGACATTTTAGTTTCGTAAAAACCTTTCATCCCAAATAGATGATAACCCGCGTCCAAGATCGCTTCTTGTTTGTCTATTGGATCCATACTTATCACCACCCTGTAAATCTAATCATTTAAAATATAAAGTGCCCCAAAATACCTGCCAGAGCTCCGCCGAACAAGGAACTTAATAAATTCACAAGGTCATTGCTCATCCAGCCTAAACCACGGCTTTTTATCGTCCTAACACCGCAGTGCTCATGCACTTCTACTTCTTTACCGCATACCCTACAGCAATACATTCGCTGCACCGTCGCTCCTAACAGAGAATCAAGATAAGCTCCAGCAAAACCAGAGATAAGCCCAATTAGTGCATATGCTAATAAGGAATCCGGCATCTCTTGCCCTGTGACTTGTAAGAAAAGGGAAGCTCCCACACCAATAAGAAGCGCCCCTGACATCGATGCGAGATTACCCGTCCATGTCACTCCCCCAGAAGCACCGAGAGCTACTGGTTGCATTGTAATGACCGATCTCGGTCTTCTACGGCTAAGACTTCCAATTTCCGTAGCCCACGTATCCGCTGTAACCGTTGCCATGATCCCTATGAAAACATACATCCACACGGGATGCGGAAAAAGAGCATATAGAATGACTGCTATCATCCCAAGTCCGCCATTGGCAAATACTTGAGCAGCATCCCGGTTTCCGCTCTTTGCATAGGATGCTTCTAATTCACGCTTCTCACGTTTCTTATATCTCGAGAGCAGGGTCGAAGTAATAAAAAATAGCAGCAATGTGCCGAACCAGAATAAATTGCCTGCTCCATAGTATACTGCACCCATCACAACAGCTGCAGCAAAACCCGAACCTGTCAGTGACTTCTTTCTATAGGCAGCACCAGCCACAAGGAGTGCAAATAAAGTGCCCCATATATAATCCATATGTGTCAGTTCTCCTGTACATCTATTTTATATTTCAATAGTATAACACGCGGATCCATGCCGAGTCAGTCCAGCTAATGAATCAGACAATATAAAAAACACGCAATCGCAACCAGCTGATTCAGGATAGTCGCAAAAGCGTGTCCTTATTTAGTTCCTTTTTGTCATTTGTCATACATCTAATTACTTAATCGTAATACTGCCCATATCTTCACCAGCAAAGTTTAGTTTTAGCATATCTCCCGACTTGACTGGTCCTACGCCTGCAGGCGTTCCTGTAAATATAAGATCTCCTTCGCCAAGTCCATAATGCAGTGCTACATAATCTACGATTTCCTGAAGACTAAAGATCATGTCCTGAATATTGCCCCGCTGCACTTCCTCATCATTCTTATTTAGCGTAAAATCAGATGCCATAAGAGCGTCTATTCCTTCAAAAGGTTTAAACTCACTGATGGGAGCAGAACCAAGGAAACCTTTCGCTGCTGTCCAAGGGTGACCCTTGCTTTTTAGTTTAGACTGTACATCTCGCAGGGTAAAATCAATGCCAAAAGCGTAGGAGTCCACTACTTGATTTATAACTTCTCCAGGACAAACTTCTTTTCCTATTTTGATGACAAGTTCTGCTTCATAATGGATTTCACCGCGTCCTTCGGGTAGTGCGAGAGTCTGTCCATTCATCATTACAAGTGCATGAGATGGTTTCATAAAAATCATTGGTTCTTCTGGAACAGCATTCCCTAGTTCTTCCGCATGAAGCCGGTAATTTCGCCCCACACAATATACATTTCGAATTGTTTTTTGCATATCTCTTCTCTCCTCTTGTCATGTCTACTTGGATGAATTAGATTTAAATAATTTCGATAACTTCCTGGAGTTCGCTTTGTTCCACAATTCAGGCCGATTCGTGCACAGCATAATACTCGGGTCCAGCGCTGCAATATTACGCATGATACGCGATGAATCAATCGTCCATGCCATGACTGTAATATTTTTGCTATTCATCTCCTTTATAAGCGACTTCGTGACATAAGGAAATCCAATGGATAGAAAATGACATCCTAGTTCTTCTAGTTGCCTTGAAAGGTCTGCAGGAGATGCATTAATAATTAGCCCTGTTGGAAGATCAGGATGAATTCGTTTTACCTGCTGTAATGCCTTCTTCTCAAACGAGGTAATGACATAATCGCGAGGTTTCCATGCGTTTTGCAGTTTTTCAATAACGGTAGCTGCCAAATCCGGATACATATTACCAACTGTTTTCAGTTCAATATTAAGCTTCACTTTCCCCTTGGTAAGTTTAAGTACTTCCATAAGCGTAGGAATACGTTCCCCCGCAAACTTTTTTGATTTCCAGCTTCCCGCATCCAGTTTCTTTAGTTCAGCAAGGGTATGATCACTAATATTGCCACTGCCATTCGTTGTTCGTTCTAGACGGAAGTCATGGATGACCACAGGAACTCCATCGCGAGAGAGCTGCACATCAAGCTCAATCCAGGAAACCTGCTTTTGCTCCATAGCCAGTTTGAAAGCAGCCATTGTATTCTCAGGAGCAAGGGAAGAATACCCGCGATGCGCTACACATGGATTGTCCATCTAACTTCACCCTCTTTGCAGGAACGATTTTATTTTGTGGATGAAACGGTCCCATCTTCGCTTATTTTAGCTCCAAATGATCTATTCTGAATCTCACGCAGCAGTGCTGCTCCCTTTTTCTTGTCCATGGGAACGGGCTGAGCAAGCTCCGCATGATAAGGTAATACTTTGATACCGCATTTCCCGTCTTTTTGACATGTTGCCTCAAAGATCGCCGTTTTCCATGTTTCCGCAGTAGCTGATCTTGAAAAAATAAAATTACCCGTGCTATAGGCGATCCATTTCCCTTTATAGGACTCTAATCCTTGAAGGACATGGGGATGACCGCCAATCACAAGATCTGCGCCTGCATCAATAAATTCATAACCTAATTTTTTTTGATTCTCATCAGGGGTTGTATGCCGCTCTTTTCCCCAATGAGCCATGACAATGACGAGATCTGCCTTTTTATGTGCTTGCTTTATGGCTTTTACCGCTTCCGTGCTATTATATGCGTCCGCCACACCAGGTTTCCCTGCTTCTGCCCGCCAACTTGCTTCAGGAATAACTCTTGTAAAACCTAATAATGCAATTTTGATTCCATTTTTCTCGAAATAAACGGGGCTATAGGCTTCCTTTCGATTCAGGCCAGCACCCACATAGCTGAGTTTATTGCTTTTTAGATGTGTAAGTGTATCCGTTAGGCCCTTTACTCCTTGGTCCAATATATGATTATTGGCCAGGTTTACGACATCCACACCCGCTTCAGCCAGTGATTTGAGCGCTTTTGGAGAGGATTTATATACAAAGCTTTTATCCTGAGCTGCTACGCCGCCTGTAGTGACAGGTGTCTCCAAATTAATAAAGGTAAGATCGTCATTTGTAAACAAAGAGCCCAAGTGTTGATAAGGATAGTCGAACCCTTTTTTTAATAATAAATCCTCTACTTTACCTGAGAATTGAACATCCCCTGCAAAGTGGATCGTAATTGACTCTTTAGCAGATGTATTTAATAATTCTTCTTTCTTTGCTGCTTCTTTGGTCTCATCTGACTTATTTGATTCATCATCAAGTTTCAGATCAGGTTCGTTTATCAAGTCTTGCTCTTCTTGTGTTGTAGACTCCGGTTCCAGCTTCTGTCCCTCGCCTTGGGACGGACCTGGAGCTTGTTCTTCACTGCCCTGCTGTTGATCATCTACTTCTTGTTCCTTATCATTAGCTGCCTCTTGTTCCATATCATCAGCTATATCCTGCTCCGTATCATGAGTAAACTGCTCGTTACTCTCTGGAGCTAAATTTGATACATCTGATTGATCCACCATATCAGCTTGATCCTGGTTATTGTTTAAGATCCACGGCATATTACCTGTCCTAATCGCAATCATACAACCTGCAACCAGTAAAACTAACACCATATTAATGGTTATCCATTTTCGAGTTCTTTTACGTTGTTTTTTCTTCTTAGCTGCTTTACTTCTTTCTGTTCTTGAGGGTAGCATACAATCTCCTTCTCCTATAATTGACTAGTAAAGAAATCTTACAAGTCTATGAAACGAATCTATTATACCATTTAAAGGATATTGGGTGTGAATTCATAGAGACGAAGAAATGTATAAGCAAACAAAATAACCGCAAAGCGATCTCGTATAGAGAGAAGCCTTGCAGTTATTTCTATGAAAATGTAAATCGCACGTTATATTAGATTGCTAATTAAGCATTCCACTTTTCGTCAGCACGTCTAATAATAACATCACTGAGTGCTTCCATATAAAGCGGGTCACTATTCAGCGAATCGATGCGCATGAGTCGCATATCCAGTTCTTTAGCGACTGCTTTTGCTTCAATATCCAGATCATACAGTACTTCTAGATGATCGGATACAAAACCAATAGGTGCGACAAGTACATCCTCAACCTCTTCTTTGCTAAGTTCCTGCAGTGTATCAAGAATATCCGGTCCAAGCCACGGCGTTGCTGTACGACCTGCACTTTGCCACGTGAACTGCCATCGATCTACCCCGGCTTGTTTTGCTACGACTTTGGAAGTCTCAAGCAGCTGTTCTGGATAAGGGTCACCCATCTCTACGATTTTTGACGGCAAACTATGAGCACTGAACAATACCTGAACATGTTTACGGATCGCTCCGGCCTCTTCAAAATCATTCAACTTAGCAACCACTAGCATGGTAAGTGCCTCTATGAGCTTTGGATGTAAATGATAGGACTCAATAAAACTCATGTCGATCCCATGTTCCTCTGCTTTTGCTTCAGCTCTCTTGTTGTAAGAACCAACACTCATTGTAGAGTAATGAGGAGCGAGAACAATTCCAATAGCTTTCTTAATACCGTCTGCTGCCATCGCATCTACTCCATCTTCGATAAATGGGCTCGCATGCTTCAAACCTTGATAACAACGATACTCTGTCCCTGCGGTTCTAGCATCCTTTTTCAAAGTCTGCTCTAATGATTCCACTTGCTTGTTCGTATTCTCGCGAAGCGGAAAAACTCCTCCAACAATCGCTTCATATCGTTCGGTAAGTTCAGAGAGTTGTTCTTCCGTTGGCTTATTTCCGCGTCTAATATGTGTATAATATGCTTCAATATCCTCCATACTTTGAGGAGTGCCGTATGACATGACAAGTACACCTATTTGATTCATTATCTCATCCATCCCTTGTCGTCTTATTTAAAATACAGTTGACTTCTGTGCACGAATAGCTTGCTCTGAATATTCATGGACAAAATCCGTAAGTTCTTTCAATTTCTCAATCGAAGCCTCTGGAAATAAACCATGCCCCAGATTGAATATAAAGCCAGGAGACTGAATGCCTTGATCAATTATATCTTTGGCATATTCCTTGATCGTGTCTATTGGGGCAGTCAGCACATAAGGATCCAGATTGCCTTGTACGGCAAATTTCTCACCGAGTCGTAAGCGACCTTCGGTAATAGAGACTCTCCAGTCAAGTCCAATAATATTAGCTTTGACCTCATGCAGTGTAGGAAGCAGCTCACCTGAACTTACGCCTGGGAAGTAAATTTTAGGTACCTTTAGATCCGACAGTTCATCAAAGATACGAGTAATGGTAGGCAGTACATAATATTTGAAGTCTTGCGGGGCAAGCGCTCCTACCCAGCTGTCAAACACCTGAAAAGCTTTTCCTCCATTTTCAATCTGATGACGAACATAAGTAATGACCATATCTCCAAGTTTGTCCATTAATGTAAACCAAAGAGCGGGCTCGCTGTACATCATCTCTTTCGTTCGTATGTAACTCTTCGACGGACGACCTTCGATTAAATAGCTTGCTATTGTAAAAGGTGCCCCTGCAAAAGTAATAAGCGGAACCTGAAGTTCATGGTCTAATATTCTGATTGTCTCCATGATGTGAGATAGATCCTTATCGACATCAATGGGTTTAAGACGTTCAATATCAGCTGCTGAGCGAATTGGATTATCGATGACAGGTCCAATATCTTTGACGATATCAAAGTCAACACCAAGAGAAGCTACCGGATTCATAATGTCAGAATATAGAATCGCTGCATCCACACCCAGCTTGCGTATGGGTAACATTGTCACCTCAGCTGCAAGCTCAGGCTGTTTACAAATCTCCAAAAGTGTGTATTTTTCTTTTATCTTCCGATATTCAGGGTCATAGCGCCCCGCTTGTCTCATGTACCATACAGGCAACCGATCTACCTGTCTTTTGAAGCTGGCTTCTATAAACGTATTATTGTATGCCATTTTGGGGCCTCCCCTATTGTAAAGTATTTACTTCATTATGCCCTTTTTATGAGTGGGTAACAAGGATAGCAAAGCGAACATCCCTTGACAATTAGATGAAGCTTTTCAGGCTAATATGAAAGACATCTGAAGAAGTTGTAAAGTATTTCTGTCATTAAACGGCTTAACCGATAACTAAAATTTAGTGTGCTATACTAAAGTAATGGAAAGACTCAACTTAAGAAACGGCAGAAAGGAAGTGAACTGGCGCCTTGAAATCATGGAAAGTCAATCTCATTGTGCTCTGGTTCGGACAGTTTCTCGTTAACGCAGGCATGACGATGGTAACTCCGTTTTTGTCCCTTTACCTCGCTCAAGACCTCGGTGTAACGGGTGAACGAGAAATCGGACTATGGGCAGGTTTTATTTTTGCTGCTAACTTTTTAACATCCTTTATCTTTCAGCCTCTGTGGGGGAAACTCGCAGATAAATATGGCAGAAAAATCATGTTGCTTCGCTCCGGATTCGGAATGGCGATTGTAATTGCCCTTATGGGACTCGCTACGAGCCCCTGGCATCTGTTGTTCCTTCGCTTATTAAACGGTACAATATCCGGCTTTAATCCCGCTGCTGTAGCACTCATCTCTGGAACGACACCGAAGAAACAAATGGGTTTTGCCATGGGAACGGTTCAATCAGGACAAGTTGCAGGTACGATTCTTGGACCTCTCATTGGCGGTATTCTAGCCGATCTGGTAGGGTTTAGACCTATTTTTTACATTACGGGTTCGCTTATTTTTGTGGCATCTATGCTGGCACTCTTTTTGGTCAGAGAAAAATTCGATCGGGAAGAAGCTTCGCATCTGCCCCAGCAGTCCGTTTTGGAAGGTTTACGTGAACTGACAAAAGCGCCTCAGTTACCTGCGTTATTTGCCGTTACTTTTCTCCTACAGTTTGCAATGGTAAGTCCCATGTCACTCTTGCCGCTGTATGTACTTAAGCTCCATGGTACAGCAGAGAATCTTGCTTTTTTTGCAGGAGTGGTCAGTGCAGTAGCAGGAATTTCGAATATGATTACTTCTCCTCTACTTGGTAAGCTGAGCGACAAGGTTGGATCCCATCGTATCTTGACTTTCGCACTGATTGGAGCCGCCTTGACTCTGATTCCTCAAGCTTTCGTCCATAGTGTATGGCAGCTTGTCGCGATCCGGTTCCTTATGGGTGTATTTATGGGAGGACTGCTTCCGAGCGTCAACTCTCTAATTCGCAAGTATACCCCTGACGGAATGGAAAGCCGGGCCTTTGGATTCAACAGCAGTACACTGGCGTTAGGAAATATGATTGGTGCAGTAGTCGGAGGGTTCTTATCCGGTTTTATTGGAATTGAAGGTCTCTTTATTATTTCAGGGGTGCTTCTTCTCGTTAATGTGGTTTGGGTACGGACAAAACTCTATTCACGAAAATCTATTAGATCACAATAACCATCGTTATATCGATCTCGTTGATTTTGTTTGTAAAAAAGGATTTTCTTCAAGCGGCTAAGTGAGGCTTGATAAGAAAATCCTTTTTTATTTTATACTTCAACTAGCGTATGATATAAGGATACATATGATCACATATCATAGAAACCTTAGCATAGTATCCTTGGACTTTTTATAATATAATTAATCCATCTATTCCAAATATATACTTAAACATCAATTGACCGAAGGAGACTTCACTTTCATGATCATTAATACCAATGAATTATATCTACCTGTATATGAGGCACTTGCAAGTGATGTGAGACTGCGAATGATCGAGCTGCTGTCACACCAAGATATGAACGTAAAAGAACTAGCACAAGCTCTAAACTTAAGCAGTGCGATCATGACGATGCATGTGAAGAAGCTAGAGAAAGCAGGAATTATTACATCCAGTCTTGTTTCGGGTCAAAACGGGACTAAAAAAATGTGCAAGCTGACTACGGAAGGTATTGAAATCGTCTTTCCTCAAAAAGAAAGAACACGCCGCAGATTCCACGAATACATCGTATCCATAGGTCATTATAGTGATTTTGTTGTTGAGCCAACCTGCGGTCTTGCAACAACCACAAAAGTGATTGGTATGTTTGACGAACCCCGATATTTTCTAGATGCGGAAAGAGTAAATGCAAAAATTTTATGGTTTACCAAAGGTTATGTAGAGTATCGAACTGCAAATTTCATTTTAAAAAGCGAAGAACCTACGGAACTTGAGATTTCCTTTGAGATTTCTTCCGAAGCCCCTTCAGCTAATGATAATTGGCCTTCTGATATCTCTTTCTTCTTCAATGGAATACGGCTTGGTATTTGGACGAGCCCTGGAGATTTTGGCGGATCACGCGGCAAATTCACACCCGATTGGTGGTGGGATGAGATTAACCAATATGGACTGTATAAGGTACTTCGTGTAAACAATGACGGCACCTTTATCGATGGACACAAAATCTCAGATATTACACTAGACGATGTTGATATTCGATCAAAGCAGTGGACATTTCGAATTGCCGTGGAAGAAGATGCCGAGCATATCGGAGGAGCTACTTTATTTGGAACAGGGTTCGGCAACTACAATCAGGACTTGGTGTTCAAACTATACTATGAAAAAGCAGACGTATAAACAGCAGCACCCCCGGGCTCATGGATTTGCGGGAGTGCTGCTATTTTTAATTTCGTATGAACTTTTAGACGAATCTATTTCACGATCGCCAGAGCAAGTCCATCATAAGCAGGAAGCATGGTACTCATCAGGCGTTCATCAGTCGCAATGCTTTCATTAAATTTACGAACGGCCTTAACGGAAGGCCCATTTTTCTCTGTGTTCAGCGTTCTGCCGCGCAAGAAACAATTATCACCCGCAATGATCGCTCCCGGATTTGCCAGCTGAATTGCGTATTCAAGATATACCGGATAGTTTTCTTTATCTGCATCAATAAAAAAGAAATCAAATTTCTCCCCTTCTTTTTTGAGCTCTTCGAGACTGTCTGCTGCAGGTCCAATCTTGTATTCCACTTTCTCCCCATATCCTGCTTTTGTCAGATGGGCATGTGCAAGTGCCGCATATTCTTCCTTAAGTTCCAGAGATGTAAGTTTCCCATCTTCAGACATTCCTCGGGATAAACAAATGCCGCTGTAACCACCCAAAGCTCCAATTTCGAGCACTTTTTTGGCTCCTGATGTTTGTACGAGAAACGTCAATAATCGGCCATAGGCAGGGGCAACAGATACCTCTGGCATTCCTTTTTCCTTAATTGTCTGGATGACTTCAGCCAAGAGCGGATCTTCCTTATATAAATCATTTACATAATCATCTGGATGAATATTCACTTCACTCAATTCCTCCTTCATTCTACTTTCCTTATGGACATAATTGTTCTATAATAAATGTTTGTTTTATATACCCTTGTTTTTGTCTACTCTAGACGAAAGACGAAAGGTGCGTATATCATTGTACTGGTCCTGATTCAATCAGGCAAGAACACACTCAAATATAAGAAAATATAAGAAAGGTAATCCTGCCGCTTCTTTCATAAGCAGCAGTGATGACCAAGATGGAGTTGACGTTTTTTATGCAACCTTTGCAATTAATTGCAACGACCCCAATGGGGACAGAAGCCGTCGTTTCAAGAGAATTGAAACTGCTCGGCTATACCGACGTAACCACCCAGAATGGACGGGTGATGTTCTCCGGTGATTTTATTGATATTGCCAGATGTAATCTTTGGCTGCGCAGTGCTGACCGGATCCTGATTAAAATGGGCGAATTCAAAGCTACTACGTTTGATGAACTATTTGAAGGAACAAAAGCGCTGCCTTGGCAAGACTGGATTCCTGCGGATGGTGAATTTCCAGTCCAAGGACGTTCCCATAAATCGCAATTATCCAGTGTTCCCGCTTGCCAAGGGATCGTCAAGAAAGCCATTGTAGAAAAATTAAAGCAGACTCATCATACGGAATGGTTTCCGGAAGATGGCCCGCGTCTCGTCATCGAGGTCCATTTGCTCAATGATATCGCTATGCTGACGATCGATACCAGCGGAGCCGGTCTCCATAAACGTGGTTACCGTAAACTCGTCACCGAGGCTCCACTTAAAGAGACACTCGCAGCCGCTCTTATTCAACTAAGCAGATGGGGCCCGCATCGCCCGTTTTATGACCCGTTCTGCGGTTCTGGAACCCTGCTGGTTGAAGCTGCAATGATTGGGTGGAACATTGCTCCTGGTCTGCGCCGCTCGTTCAGTGCTGAGCACTGGCCGATTATCCCTGCTGAAGTGTGGAACCAAGCACGGGAAGAAGCCTTTGACCTCGTAAAAGACGACGTACCGTTGCAAATCGCAGGCAGTGATATTGACCCGCAAGCTATTGAAGTTGCAGAAGCGGCAGTCAGAAGCGCCGGTTTTGCAAAAGAAATTAAGCTTGATGTTCTTCCTGTTTCCCGTGTACGCCTAAAAGGCGATTATGGCTGTCTGATTACAAACCCACCTTACGGGGAACGGATTGGTGAGCAAACGGAAATTGAAAGACTGATCTACTCCTTAGGGAGAGTTGCGGCAGAAGTGCCAACATGGTCTTTCTTTGCCATTACCTCCACTACATCATTCGAAAAACATTTCAATCAAAAAGCAGACAAACGCAGAAAATTGTACAATGGTCGAATTGAAACTCAATTTTATCAATTTTTGGGTCCATTGCCGCCAAGACCCGATCGGTCGTAAAATACACAAAGAGGGAGTAAACGTAATGTTTACCCTCTTTTTTTATTTTCCCCTTAGTAAGTCGTTATTACAAAGCGATATCTTCTCCTTTGTAGACCTTGATGTTTATTACTCTGGTTTAAGGCGATATAATAAGACAGGAAATTCAACATCTCAATTTGAAAAAGCTTACTTGGAGGGTACCTATTGCCTAACATCTCAAACCCCATACTCATCTCACATCCAAAAAAGTTCACCTGGCTCAGAAGTTATCTACCTTATCTTCTATTTCTGATCATCATGATTCTAAAACTCAGATATTTCCATGATGAACTGAACGCAAGAGATATAGATATGAGCCGAACGGATTATGTCATCGCCGCTGGTTCCTTACTCATCGTTTCATTTTGGGTATTGTGGCTGCCTGTACGGATTCGGATCTTTACTTTGTCGTTATTAAACCTCCTTCTAACGGGAATCATCTTTGCAGATCTTGTCTATTATCGTTATTTCGGTGATTTTATTACCGTCCCGGTATTGCTGCAGACCGGACAAGTCGGCTCACTCGGAGATAGTATTCGTTCTCTAATCTATAGCAGTGATCTATGGTTCTTTATAGATCTTATCTTGTTAGCCATAGGCGGGCTGCTTTATGTAATACATTTATATCGAAAAGGCAGAAAAAATCGCAGTTCTCTCTATTCTGTACAAAAACAAAAAACGAATCAGCAAGTTTCTTTGCGTAGCAGATTTGTAAGCGGAGTACTCGCTCTCGTTCTAGGCACAGTACTCACAGTCGGACCTATTCAGCATTCCAGCAAAACTTGGGCTGCGGGACTTTTTGAAGGAAACTGGTGGAACATGACTCTTTATAATGTCACCGGTCTGCTTGCTTTCCATGGCTACGATGTTTATCGCTACAACAAAGAACGTATGAATAGTCAGGCACCGGTCTCTCATGAACAACTGGAAGAAACCATTGCTTATTTTTCTAAAAAACAAGAAGAAGCAAGAAAAGCCATCCGGGCCGAGACTTTTGGGAAATATAAAGGAAAAAATGTAATCATTGTTCAAGTGGAAGCTTTCATGAACTTTGTAATTGGTAAAGAAATTGGCGGAGAAGAAATCACACCTCACTTTAACAACTTAATGAAGGAGAGTCTTTATTTCAAAAATTTCTATCATCAAACTGGCCAAGGAAGAACTTCAGACGCCGATTTTGTGACAAATATATCGCTGCATCCTCTCCCTACGGGTTCTGTTTTTGTTAGATACCCGGATCACGAATACGACGCTCTCTCATCGATCCTGGGCATCGAAGGATACCATACAGCCGCTTATCATGCCTATGAGAGCAGTTTCTGGAATCGGTATATGATGTATAAAAACATGGGGTACGATGAATTTAAGAACCGCAATAACTATATTATGGACGAAGCTGTAGGCTGGTCGCTTGGTGATAAGTCTTTTTTCAAACAATCTGTCGATTATATAACGGAAGAGCGATTGAAAAATCCGGCTCCGTTCTATTCTTTTATGACTACACTGACCAGTCACCATCCTTATGGCTTGCCTGCTTCTCTGCGAGAACTAAACACCGATTCTCTTGGGAAAAGTATGATGGGGAATTACTTACAATCCATTCATTATGTAGATGCAGCGCTAGGAGAACTTGTGGAACAATTAAAGAAAGAAGGACTGTGGGATGACACCCTGTTTGTCGTCTATGGAGACCATGATAATTCCATCAAGGAAAAAGCAGATTATGAAACATTTCTTGGTACATCACTCAGCGACCTTGAGATGCATCAAATTATGAACCAGGTTCCCTTGCTCATGCACCTTCCAGATGGAGACCAAGCCGGGATTTATCTTGAACCTGCTGGACAAATAGATATAGCCCCAACTGTTCTGCATCTGCTCGGCATCTCTACCGAAGATAATTACCTTATGGGATCGGACTTACTAAGTACCTCCAAACGGATGACTGTACTTCGTACCGGCGCTTTCGCAAACAGTGATCTTGTATATATTCCTTCGGAGGATCGTCAGTTCGAAAATGGATCATGTTATGAATTGCCCGCAGGTAAACAGACCGATATCGAAGCGTGCAAACCATCTTACGAAAAAAGCAAATTAGAATTATCCATATCAGACCAGCTTATCACACACAACTTAATTCATAAGCTTCGTGCTAAAGAGTGATGTTTCTACACACCAAAAAACCTGTTCGCACTTCGTGCGGACAGGTTTTTTTGGGTGTGCAGGGTGATAAAGCCGCTACTCACTGAATATTTACTTCTTGCTCACATTCAGGGATGAAAGACGTTCTTTCTCTTCTGAGAGAATCTCCTGTGCAAATTCCACTCCGCTATATGTGGTTTGCTGCTCAGCTGCTCTCACCGCATTCTCGGTACGAACCAATCGATTCTGTGCCTGCTGTACGAGCTCTTCTGTAGGCTGAGATACCGCCGCAGTTACTGCATGGTGCAGTTTCTTGACGGAACTCGAAGCCTGGGCAACCAAAGTGGAAGATTGCAAACTGGAATGATCGTGCTTCATTGTTAAAAACCACTCTCCTTCTCTCAAAATCCTGCTGCAATCTTAGCATGGTTTGAAAGTAGGTTGGTTATGCAGTGGTCTTTATTTTTTTATAAATGGAGCTGCTTTCGCAAGCACTTCATCTTCGGTAGGGGCACTGATATATCGTCCATTGATATACACAAATGCACGTTTACCGCAAGGACCGCAGTAAGATTTACATCCGATCTTAATATCAGCATCAGGAGCCATCTTCTGTAGTTTTGGAACCATACTTTTCAGCTTGATGTGCTTACATTTCTCACATACTCTAATATCGTTAGCCATTTATTCCCCTTCTTCTTTCACCAAAGGCTTAATGATTAATATTGTTCCCTTGTGAAGGGTCTGTAATTACAAAACCTTCTCTTGGAAAATAAAGGTAGTCCACTTTAATATTTTCAAGCATTGGTTTTCCTTTTTCAAGCAAAACATCAATTTCTTTATCTGTGGAAACAAGTTCATCATTTTCTTTTTGTGTATCAAAATCAATACCATAATGCACGTGATCGCCATGATCCAGCGTAATCAGAACGCGTACCAATTTCCCTTCATTCTCAGGTAAGTCCAGTTCGCGTTTCAATACTTTTGCAGCGTTACGAGTGATCTTTACTTTCATGTATATTCATCTCCTAGAATCTATAAATAGTGATCAGTGCTTCAGGCATTAAATGTGAAGATGATAAGCCTGTCCATTGACAATACAATATATTTTAATCAAGAACAGCTTAAATCGCAAGGAATAACCTCTCATTTTTACCGATTACTTAGATCACTAGGAGCATTAATTGAATATTTACGCTCTGCTCTTGTCACGAACCAGTTCATCAGCAGCATCGTCACACCGATATCATCAATGGGCATGAACGGCAGCACATCTGGCAGAACCCAGTACAAAAGAGCAGGAACAAGAAATAACATTTTATCAAACATCGACACCTTAGAAGAAGTGAGCAATGCAGGTAAACGTCTAAAAACATGGGACCATCTGTTTAATGAAAATAATCTTCTCCATTTCATTGTCATGTACTCCTTCCTTAGTTCAGAATATGATTATCATAGCATAATGAAGGCATACGGAGGGCATGTATCATTTCCCTCCTGCGCCTTCTTCATCCTATTCACCGTTTTGTTTTGCACTCACGAGCGTCATCGCGGTCACCATAATCCGCTCCACTTCCTGAGCAATCGTATCGTACTGTGATACGGGCAGCGGATTCACACCAAGTCCTGTTTCCACCGTAAATCCTGGTCTTCTGAACTCAAGAATAAACCAGTCTTTATATCCTGCATCACTTCCGAAAAGTTTCACCGCTTTGTACCCGGCAGCATCAGCCAGCTGCACAGCCCAGTTCTCACTATAAACTGGTTCCGCATTACGATAATTCCAGTATACTTCTTGACCCTGGCTGTGAAGAGCAATAACCGCATCAAACTTTCTTTCTTTTGTGAAGCTTGCCAAAGCAACAGATTCAGGTTCAGACAAAGGGCTCTCTCCCCCAAAATCTCTTGGACCGGGCCTAGTTTTCTCTCGCCGGCTTGCCTCCTCCTGCCAAAAGGCGGGAAACTGATCGTTTAAATCTACACCGCGAATGTTGGCTTTCCAGTTAGAAAAATCAGTCTCTCCCCCATTTAACTCCAGTAATTCTTGCTTCCAAGGATGGTCTTCCTGAGGTCCACTGAGTACGAGTTCAATCCCATCTGGGTTTAACATAGGTAGTACCCACAATGTAATTTCTTCAAACCAAAGTTCCGGCGAATGACCATGAAATGTCGATCTTTCATTCAATGCTTTAATATAATTTTTCACAAAAAACATCAGACACGGAACATTTAGCCATTCATTTGCATGCATCCCTGCATTAACATGTAGGTGGGTTTCCCCCTTCCCTATGGCAATATAGGGGATATCTTTCCCCATCACGCTTTTTCCGATTACACCGTATCTTATCCCAGGATTGCCCGAGCAGATTTCTTCCAGGTCATTTACTAATTCCTGATATCCATACCGTTCCATCCTTATCCCTCCTATGAGAAAACGAAAACGTATGTTACCGCAGTATATGCATATGTCTTTGTCCACCGTGAAAATCATCTATATCAAAGTCAAGATCACAAACCACAAAAAAAGCAACCTAAGCCCGCAAAAAATATCAGACTAGAGGTTGCTTTTTTATACGAATGAAATGAAGTTATCGTTACAGCATTTTGGATACTTGCCATACAACAGGAGTATTCTTAATCTGTTCCCCAAGCCATGAACGGGCTATGCTTTGGAACATCTCTGGATCTCCGCTGCAGAAAAACTGGTGAACGGGCGTATCCTCTATCGTAGCAAGCTTCCGTTTATCATATAAAATCGTGCTGGTTTCTCTCGCAGTTTCATCTGCTGAGCTAATCAGCTTCACGCCCGGTCCCATCACTTCTTTGATACAATCCGTCAAAAATGGATAATGCGTACATCCCAGAATGAGTGTATCTATAGGTAATTCCTTCATTCGTGATAGTGAAGTTTCTACCGTGTTTTTGGCATGTTCCGAACGAAAATCCCCTTGCTCCACAAGTGGAACGAGTGCAGGACAAGCTAAGCTTTCCACATGAACATAAGGAGATAACTGTTTCAATGCTTCGGTGTAAGCCCCGCTGTTAATCGTACCTACCGTGCCAATGACACCAATATTCGCTGTTTTTGTAGCGCTAATCGCTGCACGAGCCCCAGGATGAATGACACCAATAACCGGAATATCTACTTTTTTCTTAATATGCTCAAGGGCAGCAGCTGTAGCTGTATTACATGCAATCACAATCACTTTTGGGTCAAACTGAACCAAAAAATCAACAATCTGTTCTGTAAAATGTATTACTTCTTCGGACGTACGGGGTCCGTATGGTGTACGGGCAGTGTCTCCAAAATAAATCACTTTTTCCCGAGGGAGTTGTCGCATAATTTCTTTGGCAACGGTCAATCCTCCAACACCAGAGTCTAATATAGCAATAGCTTGTTGCACGAACACACCGCTTCCTTCTTCAATAATTTCCCTTCTTTTCACCTTTACATTATGATTCACTTGGCAAAAAGGTACCTACATCTTACTCCATTTCACACAAGCCTTCAACAATTCCACAGTACAAAAAGGCCTGACTTCTTCCTACAGTAATGAACCGCAGGAAGAAGTCACAGACCTTTTTTCAGCTACGCAGCTTAATCATGAATTCTTATGGAATCCTAAGTTATAACTAATGTATATAACTAAGTTATAAATTACTTACTCTCATTAATTTTATTAATTTCGGCTAGAATAGATTCCTCTAAATTAGCTTCTTCTTCCTCGCTGCTGAGGGATGATACCGTTACGAACACCGGTTTTGTTTTACCGATTGAACGGAATTCTTGAATGATTCCTTCTGTCTTCTCCACAACTTTAGCAGAAAACTGAGAACTTTGATCCGTGATTTTAGTTGCCAGGTCTTGACTTCTTTCTGTAACCAGCTTTGCACCATCTGAAATATCTTGACGCAGTTCTGTTCCTGCTTTAGGCGCGAAGAGCAGCGCAGTAATTGAACCTGCAATACTTCCAATTAATGTTCCCCATAGCAAACCTTTGTTTTTCTCATTCATGACAAGCTCACTCCTTCTCACCCTGGGTCGGATCACCGGACGCTTTGGAGAAACGCTGCCAGGCAGACCATAAGGTCAGTCCGGCATCAAGAGAACGAAACAATGGACTCATACGCTGCTGATTCTCTTCATGAGCATGCTGTACATGCTGCATAACAGAATGGGTAATGGCAGAGCTGATGTTATCAACCTGCTGCGTCGTCGATTTAATCACCGTTCCCGCTGCTTCCATGGATTCCATAAAAGAAGCTGACTTACGGAGATGCTCCTGCATCATGAGCACCGTATGATCCGTTCTTTGAAGCAGCTGAACTGCCTCCACGGTTAATAAACGCGCTCGTTCTTCCATCTGTAAGGCGGTGCCTTGTAACTGCTTAATGAGTCTTCGCAGATTCATAAGCACCGCAATCATGAAGGCGGAGAGGATAACAAACACTCCCGCAGCAACAGCCACACTCCATTCCATCATATTCCTTCCTCCTGCTATCCGGGCGAATGCCCATCTCTTGTTACCGCATTATAAGCAGGAGGAGCTTGACTTGACACACTTACGGAGAATTATTTATTCAAAACCACTTACGGCTCGATTTGACCAGCGTAATAGGGAGCCCCTGGATCGAGATCAATAACATACCTTCTAGGCGATACAATCGATTCCTGATGCTCACACCGCCAGCGCTGGGAATCCGCTGTACCCAGTAACTGACCGTCGAGAATAACATCTCCTTGATCAAATAGATAATAAGCTGCACCAAACAGCGTTTGTGCTACTTTGTCGGGATCGAGACCCGAGAAGTGACACTGAAAATCCGGAACACCAAGTGAAGAAAGCCCCACCGTATCCATCACGAGTTCTCGGCGAGCCTCCGTTCCGCCCGCTTGATACAAACGAACATTCATCGCACCGTAGAGATGATCTCCATTCTGCAAAGCCTGCGTATAGGCACCAGGTTCAACAACCTTGTCACTGCCATAGAAGTAAAGCGCGTCACAAGGGGCAACCTCAAGTACAGCACGGAGTGCCTGCTGAAAGAGCTGTAACCGTTCTTTGTGAGGCAGTGCTGCTGTAAACAAGTCATGAATTCGAAGCTGGTATTTACACTCACCAATAACACCTATAGCTTCTTTCCAGTGCCATGACTGCTCTAATGATCCTTTAAATCGATTTTTGTCTGTGATTTCTTGGACCGGTAAAATACAAGTCTGTGCAGGAACCGTGCCATCCTCAAATGGTACCATGAACTCTGTATGCATAATGAGTAGAGGTTCCTGCTCTTCTGTCTCGGAAACTCCGCTTGACGAAGGTGAAGTTCCCAAAGGGACTGCCGCTCCATCTTTTAAACGTTTCTTAAGCACGCGGGCATTCCCGGTTATTCGCCGCATCACTTCCATTAATTTTTCCTCACGAAATACAGGACGTTCTTTAAACAATAGCTCGACCATATATACTGGGTGAAACCCTGAATTCTGTTTTTGATCTGTATTTTGTGAAACTGACATGACGATTCCTCCTGAAGAAAGGTACTGCTTTTACTAACGTTAATAATTCTTGGATACCTTTTTATTAGCTTCTGGCTTTCTGAAACGGTCCAAGTTCAAGCTCAAGATATGCACGAACCTGCTCTCCAAAACGGTCCAATACAGCAGGTAGCTGTACTGTCATCTCATGAAGACTTGTCCGATCCCAGGCATAATAATCCTGAACGAGCGGTTTACGAAGAGATACAAGCTTCATAAATAAACGGTAACTCTCTTCGTCAAAAGCTCCTGCTTCATGAACAATTTCAACAATATCTTCATAACTGCTCGCATCGCGAAGAATAAAACCATCAATGAGGTAACTTCCAATGTCTGTCACCGTCTCTATAGCCAGATGAAGTGCTCTTTCCTGAACCATGCCGTAAAGCAGGCTTCCATCCCAATTAGAAGAAACTTCCCTAAGTGCAGCTGTAATTTCAGGAACACTGTTAAGGCGCAAATTGATTTGATCTATATTTACGTAGTACATCGAAGTCACATCCGTTTCGTATGTTGTCGGTTACGTTTGTTTTTCCGCTTTAACCAGATGAGCATGACAGGACATGCGATTAAAATGACGATCAGTATAAACATGGTTTCCATTACATCTTTTAAATCGCCCACTTGTAAGTTCCCTCTCTCTACTTGTTAAGATATGGTCTTACACTTCGTAATCCACTGCAACAGCAGAGTCTTTGACTTCACTCATATGTTTGATAATTTCTTGGTGAACAGGATGAACTTGATAAGCCTCTAGATCCTCTAGGGAATCAACTACTGCCGTTAGGGATATGTCAAAAGAACGCTCTGTTTTTAGGACATCTACGCCAATTTCCAAAGATCTTACAAATTCTATCTTTCCATCCATGCTGCGAAGAATTTCAGCCGTACGCTGAATTCCTTCCTCTGAACGATCTTTTAGTTTGAAGAATACAATGTGTTTAATCATATATATCGGCTCCTTTGTGTATAAATAGTTCTTATATATCAGTTGTTTAGATACGTTACAAAAAATATATCATAAACAAGCGAACATTGGAAAATTATCAGCCTCGTTTCTCTAAAGAGAATAAAAAAAGGCTCCATCTACGAAGAGATAGTCCTTTAACAAGTCTTCGATATTTACTTTTTGGAGTCTTTTTCCGATTCTGCTTCTCTATCTTTATCTGCTAAATCTTGCACAGTGTTCGTCTTTCTCGTCATCTCTTCATTCGATTCTTTTTCTTTCTTTTCTTCTTCATCTGACTGCGATTTCAAAACACAAATAACTTTTTTTAAGATTTTCGGGAGAGGAAAACCAATACGAGAATAATTTTCAGTGATCGAGATCAGTTCATTGGCCAAATAAAAATAAATGGCTCCTCCTTTTATCATATCCGTATTCATCAACAGATCTAATTGATTGGCAATGAGAATTACAAGCAGGATTAACCCTTTACGACACAGTCCCCAATGACCGATTTCACTGTTCAGTTTATTTCCTGTTCTGATTGCAGCTACTACACCTGTTATATAGTCTACGGCCATAGCAATACACAAGAAAATCAAGACTTCAGACCAGCCCCCAAACGCATACGTAAACAACATTCCTACGAAACCTACATTAATCAGTGCTGGGTTCACTTTCAGCCCCCCTTCTTTCCTCCTTCCTATTAATCTATGAAAATAGATAAAATTTGACAGTGCTTTCAACTACTTAGTATAGAACAAGAAAATAAATATGGTTTTTACGAAAGATAAAATTAGTATTTTAGACCTATTTTTTATGGGTGAAATAAAAAAAACGCATAAAAACATCCTATAAAATAGATATAATATACATTATATGGATCGAAAAATAGTGCATTATTCACCTAACAAGGACTTATCACATATAAAAAGGTCATGTATACGCTGTTAACAGTATACTTGAAAGTGAACATTACTTGTTGTAGTATTTGATTAAAAAATCGGAGGAAATATGCCTAAACAACAAGATCAACACTCAATCCAGGCCTGGTCTCTGATCAACCGCAAATATCTAGGAAAAGGCGTCCGCGTTAAGCGTTTCCGCAGACCGACTCGCTGTCAAGTCCGCAATCGAATTTTGCTTGCTGTTCTCATGGCTAATGACATTAAATTGTCTCAATTAGCAGAAGATTTATCCATATCTTCCCGCAGTGTAAGCGCATGGGTATATGAAGGTCGTATTCCTGGAAATACCAATCTCGAAAAGGTATGTCAGTTGCTTGGTTATCCGCGCCACATTTTGTTCAATGAAGAAGTAATTCGTACAAGTCCTGTCATTTGTCAGCCCGAAGCTTCTCGGTTTATGAAACGGACAGTGACCCGTTCACCTGTGAGCAATCGCATTCTTACGGGGCTCTGTATGGTACATGATTTGTCCGTAACGGACGTAAGTCACTGGATCGGCGTACATCCAGGAACCTTCCGCAAATGGCTTCATCAAGGAACGTTGCCTTCACCGGCATTCCAAGAGCAGGCAGAGCAATTTTTTAAAATTCCAAAATCCATTTTATTTGCGGATGCCATATTAAAACAAAATTCATAGACTGAATACATAAGGATGTTCCAAGGCAGATCATGCAATACTCTGGCTTGGAACATCCTTTTTTAATAATTGTACGCACAATTTGTACCACATTCCTTAAAAAATTAGGGTCTGCATTACAGATGTTCAATCATTTATTACATATTAGGAACCACTTTCTCATTTCGATACGTCAAGCCCGTATATCGGGGTCTCAAGGTGTGAGCGCTAGCCATTGCCTCTTTAAATTCAGCTTCTGATACATCCATGTCTGCAAGTGTTGCTGGCCCTCCCACTTTGCTAAGCCAACCCTGCATCTGCTCTCTTTGCGGCAAATCTTTATACGCACCGAAGGCAGAGACATTCTCTGCTTGATATAAATCGCGGTAGATATCAGTTAGCAGCGCAGAAGCTACCCCTACCTTTGCTCCATGAAGAATAGGTTGTCTTCCCTGCTCCATAAATTTCATTTCGAGACGATGAGAAATATGATGTTCTCCTCCTGATGCTGGGCGAGAGTGATCAATCATTAGCATCGAAATCCCAGATACAATAAGGGCATCCATCAAGATCGATACGCCTTTCTCGCTCCCTTTTGCAATATCATCCACATGAAGAACACACCGATGTAGAGCTTCCTCTGTCAATTGATAAGCGAGCGGGCAAAATGGTTCTTTGCCGAGATCGCGCGACACTTTCCAATCTGCAAGTGAAGTAAATTTACCCAGCATATCACCAAAACCAGCGGCCGTCAGTACCTGGGGAGCCGCAGACAAAACTTCTAGATCCACAAAAATAGCACGGGGTGCTGTCGCCTGATACGTTTGTTTCACCCCTCGGATAACCAGGGGCGCTCCTGCAGAAGTAAATCCATCTACGGAAGCTGCGGACGGAACAGAAATGAACGGAATCTTCATTTTAAAGCATACGATCCTTACCAGATCATGAATAGTACCGGATCCTACGGCAAGAACCGCCTCACTGCTATGGGAGAGAGCCAGAAGCAGCTCTACAATAAATGCTTCGTCAGCAATGACATCTCCTGCCTTATTAGGGTTAAAAAGTACTTCACTTACGGTAAGGCCGGCATCTCCAAGAAGAGCAGTAACTTTTCTTCCCGCAGCCTCTCCTGTATTTTCATCGTAAACGACACTGACCTGTTTATAACCTTGACTCACCACATAGGGTGCAATCTTATTCAGCGCCCCTTTTTCCATAAAAATCTGAATATTCACTTTATAATGTGCTGAGCCACATTCACAATAACTCGCCTCTTCATTCCATCTTTCTATACGTTCATTCATATCCATGACTATAAACGCCTCCTGTAAGATGAATTCACTCTCCAGTGTGTAATATGTACGTACAAATTGTCAACTGAAAAGACTGCTCTAACACGGCTAAATGTCTGAACAGTCTTGTTTTTCTTCCCATACTTTTCTAAATACCAGATTTGTTATCTCGTTTATTCCTATCTGGCTAAGAATGACTTATTTATATCTAGGAAGCCAATCTCCATGAGCCTCTATTAACTCATCGCACATACTTATGATATCATCCATCGAAAGCTCTGCTGCTGTGTGCGGGTCGAGCATGGCTGCATGATAAATATGTTCTTTCTTGCCTGTCATCGCAGCTTCAATGGTAAGTAGCTGTGTATTAATATTCGTCAGGTTAAGCGCTGCACACTGCGGAGGCAGATCGCCAACATACGTTGGACTTATTCCACTCCGATCCACGAGACAAGGTACTTCTACACAAGCTTCTTTCGGAAGATTGGTAATAAGACCGTGGTTCATTACATTGCCGCCGATTTTATATGGATTACCGGTTTCAATTGCTTCTAAAATGTAGGAAGCATATTCATGAGTACGCTGGTGTTTCAGTTCCGCATTATTTACGATCTCATCCCGCATACGTTCCCAGCCTGCAATTTGTTCTACACACCTACG
Source organism: Paenibacillus sp. An7 (assembly GCF_009870785.1). Taxonomy (GTDB): domain Bacteria; phylum Bacillota; class Bacilli; order Paenibacillales; family Paenibacillaceae; genus Paenibacillus. The sequence goes on along the minus strand of NZ_WTWX01000004.1, from coordinate 204,044 downwards.
CGGGTACTCGTCAAGCGGGATTTGGAATCTTTCAATGAGTTCCGGATAATTCTTTTTAATAAAGTAAGGGTGGTATTCCGCATTGTGCTCTGATGATTCTGTGATGTAATATCCAAACTTCAGCATCATCTCGTATCGAACCATATCTCCATGAGATTCCTTCTGTTTCTCTGCTGCTCTTCGCTTAATCTCGGGGTATAAATCCTCCCCATCCCGCGTTACTTCCAGAAGCCATGCCATATGATTAATTCCCGCGATCTTTGCCTGTACTCCCGTTTGATCTATACCAAGGTGTGCAAACATATGAGGTACACAGACCTGCACACTATGACATAATCCTACTGTTTTAATTCCTCCGTATGTATTCATTACATTCGTAAGCACAGCCATTGGATTCGTGTAATTCAAAAATAAGGCATCAGGACATACTTCCCGCATATCTGCAGCAATATCCATCATTACTGGAATCGTACGCAGATTACGGAATATGCCGCCGATGCCAACGGTATCGGCAATCGTTTGACGAAGACCATACTTCTTTGGAATTTCAAAATCGGTAATCGTGCAAGGATCATACCCGCCAACTTGAATCGCATTAATCACATATTTAGCACCTCTCAGTGCTTCCTTACGATCGGTGTAGGCCGTAACCCTACATGTGCTACCAACGCTTTTTTTCAAATTAGTCAGCATTTTCTCCGAGTCCGTCAGTCGCTCTAGATTAATATCAAATAAAGCTAATTCAAAACCTTGCAAAGCAGGGGTCATCATACAGTCACCTAACACATTTTTAGCAAACACGATGCTTCCTGCCCCGATAAATGTAATTTTGTCCACTTTTTCATTCCTCCTTAGCTGCAATTAAAAAATATTCACTTGTTAGGATGTAACGTATGACTCACTGTCGTTTAAAGCTTAGTTTCACCTGTATTACAGTGTTTTCTAATGTATTCTTCGTTTTTTTGTTACGCTTTCAATATAAAACAAGAAGAGAGAAATGAATATGGAGAAACACAAGACATATATGGACGTTTGTTGCATTATTAAAAAGAGCCACAAGAACACAGGAGTAGAAACAGGTGCAATAAAAAAAGCTCGTCACTAGTTGCTGCAAGAGCAAAGTGACGAGCCTTCTTAAGTAGGATGCGGCCGAGAGGACTCGAACCTCCACGGGGGTTAGCCCACACGGACCTGAACCGTGCGCGTCTGCCAATTCCGCCACGGCCGCATAATTTACTATATTCCTGTATTATAATGGTAGTTTTTAAGATTAGCAAGTGTAAGTGAAAATAGAAAAAAATCCCTCTTAAATGCCAATGTCTTTCTAAGAAAGCTCATTTCCGAGTAGCATCAGAGGGATAATAACATGCGGCTTATTGCCAGATTTGCTCTGCGATTTCTTTAATAAAAGCAAGTTTGTTCCATTGTTGTTCTTCTGTTAGGATATTTCCTTCTTCTGTCGAAGCAAATCCGCACTGAGGACTAAGGCAAATTCGATTAATATCAACATACTCCGTTGCTTCTTCAATACGTTTGATAATTTCTTCCTTGCTCTCCAGCTCCCCAATCTTAGATGAGAATAGACCAAGTACCACTTGTTGATCTTCTTTCAAAAAACGAAGAGGTTTGAAATCTCCCGCACGGTCCGTATCAAACTCAAGGTAGTAACCTGAAATGTTATCAATTCCAAGCAAAGTTTCAGCGATCGGTTCATATCCGCCTGAAGAGGCCCATGTGGAATGATAATTACCACGGCATACATGTGTTGTAACGATAAGATCAGATGGCAAAGAGGATACTGCCAGCTCATTGAGCCTTGCATACAGCTTAGCCGTGTCAGCAACGTTCACGCCTGCTTGCTGTTTTGCTTCTAGATAGTTTTTATCACACAGCATTCCCCATGTGCAGTCATCAAGCTGAATACTGCGGCAACCTGCTTCATAAAAGGCAAGAATGGCATCATAATAAGCTTTAGCAATGTCTTTTACAAGTTCTTCTTCACTGCTGTAGAACTGATCTATAGCAGCTTTATTCTCTGGACGATAAAGCTCAGAGAGGAACTGTGCCGGTGCAGGAATCGTTTGACGAGCTACCACATCATCGCCTGCTGCTTCTTTCAAGAACTGATAATGAGCAACAAATGGATGAGAAGAAGAAAATCCGATTTTACCCACAAGACGTGCTGTTTCTCCTCTTGTAGTTTCCCCTTGGAATGGATAGCCCTTAACATCGCTTGCTTTCTCTACTCCATCGAGTCCCCACATGAAATCAAGATGCCACCAAGAACGGCGGAATTCTCCGTCTGTTACTGCCTTTAAGCCCACTTCTTTTTGTTTTTCAACGAGGCGAATAATCTCCTGATCTTCCACTTTGGTTAATTCTGCCTCAGTGATTTCTCCTGCTAGAAATTTAGCTCTTGCTTGTTTTAACACTTCGGGGCGTAAGAAGCTTCCAACCACATCAAAACGATAGGGAGTAACATTTCTCACTGTACCTGCTTTTGTAATTTGGCTCATATTACTGATCTCCTTTAATTGGTATTTCATAAGTTCGTAATAGAAAGATACCATGAAAGATCAGTTATAGCGTAACTTCAATAAACTATAGCTGGTTATAACTTTAGACTATATCAAACTTTTGTGTCGCTTCCTGCAAGGCTTCTACATAGGCTAGTGCTAGCTTTGAAAGCATCGCATTTTTATGAGAGATCCAGCCTACATTTATAGTCTCATGATAATCCAGCGGTACAGGGATAATGTCATGGCCATTTAGATCCGCACTCAAAACCCCGGTTGAAATCGTGTACCCGTTCAAACCAATCAAAAGATTAAATAATGTCGCTCTGTCATTTACTCGAATGCTTTTTTTATGTGATAACGTACTTAAAATTTCCTCTGAGAAATGAAACGAATTATACTCCCCTTGTTCAAATGACAGATAAGGATACTCTTCTAAATCCTCAATGGTAACCTTCGATTGCCGTGCAAGCGGATTCTGCACACTGACAAAGATGTGTGGCTTCGCTGTGAACAAACTATGAAAATGCAGGTTCGCTGCGTCGAGCAATTTACTCATCACCTTACTATTAAATTCATTTAAATAAAGAATTCCAATTTCACTGCGCAGCGTTTTTACATCTTCGATGATTTCATGTGTCTTGGTTTCTCTGAGTGCAAGTTCATATTCCTCCTGCCCATACTGCTGAACCAGCTTAACAAAAGCATTCACAGCAAAAGCGTAGTGCTGCGTGGATACGGCAAAATGTTGCGGCGAAGGTTTAGCGTTCATATACCGACTCTCAAGAAGTTCTGCTTGTTCAGCGACCTGTCTTGCATATCCCATAAATTCAACGCCTTCCATTGAAAGCGAGATCCCTTTATTGGTACGTTCGAAAATAGTAATGCCGATATCTTCTTCCAGATCTCGAATTGCCTTGGATAAACTCGGCTGTGATATAAAAAGTCGTTTAGCTGCTTCGTTCATCGAACCTCGATTGGCTACCTCAATAACATATTTAAGTTGGGTAAGTGTCGCCATACCATCCCTCTTTCTCAGGTGAAAATTTCTATCCTCATTATACCAGTAGTAAGATTCGTTTTTATCGCTAATTTCGGTATGTTTTACTATGTATCAACATATTCAATAAGTATTTAGGTTCGTAATTATCTGTAAATGGGGTGAAGTATCTATGGCTATTGCACCGCCGATTCTGCGTAGAGGAGATACCGTTGGAATTGTCACACTAGGGAGTCCGCTAAACCGTGCAACAATTGATGCGCGAATTGCGGTTTTGAGATCTACAGGGCTGAACACGATCGTGGGTGAACATGTATATGAGCAAGATGGCTTTCTAGCGGGTACAGATGAAGACCGAGCGGCAGATCTAATGGCAATGTTTCAAAATGATGAGGTCAGATTGATTCTTCCCACTCGGGGAGGAACGGGGGTCGCAGGAATCCTTCCTTATCTTGATTTTGATATCATACGTAACAACCCGAAACTGATATCAGGATACAGCGATATTACCATTCTGCTGAACGCTCTTTATCAATATGCTGATCTGATTACACTTCAAAGCTTAATGTTAATTGACTTCACTCTCCAGACCCCTGCTTATAACTTTGAACAGTTCTTCACAGCCACTTCCATTCCTACCCCTACTCGCCGTATCTCTAACCCTCCAAGTATTCCAATGATAAGCCGCATCCCGGGAAATGTGACAGGTCCGCTTGTCGGAGGAAATCTCACTTCTTTTGTTGATACACTCGGTACCCCTTATGAGATTGATATCAGGAACAAAATTCTCGTACTGGAAGAGACGCATGAGCCAACGAATACGGTATATCGTTATTTAAATCATCTTCAGCTGGCGGGTAAACTCGAAGAGTGCGCGGGGATCATTATGGGTGAATGTACAGGTTGCCTGGAAGCTTACGGTGTATCCTATCAGCAACTGATTGAAGACGTGATTGTACCCTTAGGTAAACCCTTAATGACGAATGTAACAACAGCACATGGTATTTACAAAGCCGCACTTCCTATTGGAGCCGTTGTAAATCTGAATACAGCAGCCAATCAGCTGACTGTCGTCGAGCCAACTGTCATTATTTCCTAACCTGCATCCAACCTATATGATATACTCTCTTATAAGAAATCTCCTTCAAGTCATGAATTATCCATTAATACAAAAGAAAGGAGAACCAGAGAGAAGATGGAACCCTTTGAACTCATTGCCACACTTGCGGTTATTTTATCTTGTATCCTGCTGCTTATCGTAATGAAAGTAAAACGCCAAATTAAAGAAATTCAGCTTGAACTTGATCTTATCAGGAATCAAACAGCTCGAGCGGATTTTACTCCCTACTCCTCTGTTTCTGATCGGAATCAAGGTCAAGCTGCCTCTTTTAACACGACATCTGAAGAAATAAAGGGGACTGCAATTGATAAACAGCTTCAATTCATGATCCAAAAAGGTCAGAAAATAGCTGCTATCAAAAAACTCAGAGAAGCGAAAAATATGGATCTTATGACTGCTAAATTGTACGTAGACAAATTAGAAGAACAGATGTAGCTTTAATTCTTTACATTACGCTTACATCTTTAGTTTGGATTTCATTGCTGCGCCTCCAAATGCGAGCATAGCAGTCATGGCATTTGTAACCGGATGGTAATCCGCCTTAGGTGATGGACTTTTCAAGGTACTATACAAAGCGTTCCGACGATCAAGCTGCTCATACCATCCCCCATGCTCATGATCGACAAAATGCGTAAAGCAGTAGTCAAATAAAGAAATATAAAACTCTTTATATTCCGCTGAGTCCGTTCTCGCTGCAAATAAAGCAGCAGCTCCTAGAGCCTCTGTCTGTACCCAGTACAGTTTATCATTATCAATAACGGACTTGTTATCGGGAGAAATGGCGTATACAATGCCTCCATATTTTCGATCCACTCCCTTATTTGTTGCATGCCTAAAAAGAGCTTCTGCTCTTGGAAACAGCCACTCTTCTGGCTGATGTCGATCTAGCAGTTGCAACAGTTTACTCCACTCTATCGAGTGTCCAACCACAAATCCATAGGGACGGAATTCATTTTTTGTATTTCCTTTTTCATAATTCCAGTCAATCTTCCAGTTCTCATCGTAGTGCTCCCATAACATTTCTGTACCGGACTGAGGAAGCAACTTAAACATCACCGAATGTGCTAATGTTCTAGCTCGTTCATCATATTTACCGTCCCCTGTGGCTTCAAAAGCTGCCATCATTGCTTCACACAGATGCATGTTTGCATTCTGTCCGCGATAGGAAGACGTTAGCGACCAATCTGCCGTTATTTCATCCACATAAAGTCCGTCTTCCTCACGCCAAAAGTGTTCTTCAAGTATTTCGTATATATACTCTATCATCGGTTTTGCTTCGACAATATCCGCCTTATAAGCAGAAGCAGCAGCTAAAAGAGCAAAAGCATGTCCATATGCCATTTTCCTGTTATCCTCTACTCTGTGCCCTTTCACTTTCCAATAATATCCGCCATATTCTTTATCACGATGTATTTCTTCTAAGTAGTTTAAACCACGCTTCGCCAAATCACGGTATTTATTCGACCCCGTTAAAATAGCTGCAGAACTATAAATGTAAATTAAACGAGCTGTACCTACGAGCGGTCTGATCTCGGAATCGGACACCGTTCCATCATCCATATAAGTGTTAAAATAACCTCCTCCTATTTCGTCTTCTGTATGCTCAGCATAAAAATCAACGGTATCTAAAATATGTTTCTCAAGGAAAGTAAGTTCCATAAATTGATTTCCATGAATGACTGTCATGACAACACCACCTATCCGTATTTATTGTAAAGCAGATAAATTCGTTCTCTATCTCCTTTACCCTAAATTCAGCTAGATCCTTCACCTTATCACCTAGTCATTAGAAGGAAATAAGGAATGTTCGCAAGTATAAAATGAGCACTGAATACATATAAAAATAAAAAAAGACTGTAGATAAACTAGTAATTTAAACTAGTTTATCTACAGTCTGAGACGACGAATACTCGGCCATCTTTAAGTAGGATGGGTTCTGAGGGACTCGAACCCTCGACCTATTGATTAAGAGTCAACTGCTCTACCAACTGAGCTAAGAACCCATGATGTTTTCATGTAAAATCAATCAATGTGTCTATATTAACATATGAAATTTAATTTTGCAATATTAATCTATTATTTTCTTACCTAGATCATAAATTGAATCGGCAGATCTACCTAGTTAGATGTTATAAAACCGCGGAACACGTAAAAGTGTCCCGCAGTTTATGATTGTAATGAAAATGAACTAGTTACCTAGTGCAGAAATGCTGCAGCCTTGCTGTGGTTTAACTGTCTACTAAGACATTTTCACCAAGCTGTAGTTTTTCTTACCTTTACGGATAATGATAAACCGACCGCCAATGGCTTCACTTGCTGTCACTTCAAAGTTCACATCCGTAACTCGCTCACCATTCATCGAAATTGCACCTTTTGTAATATCTTCGCGCGCTTGACGCTTAGATGGTTCAATTCCCAGATCAACAAGCCAGTCTACGATATTTTTCGATTCATTCGTTGCTTCAAAGGTTGGCATTTCTTTAAACCCTTGCTCAATTTCATCTGCCGTAAGGGATTTAATATCGCCGCTAAAGAGTGCTGCTGTAATACGAAGCGCTTGCTCAAGCATTTCTTCGCCGTGTACAAATCTTGTCATTTCTTCAGCAAGCTTCTTCTGAGCTGCCCGCTTGTGCGGTTCTGTCTGTACTTTTTCAGCCAGCTCGTCAATTTCTTCTTTGGATAGGAAGGTAAAGTACTTCAAGTATTTCACAACATCGCGATCATCCGTATTAGCCCAGAATTGGTAGAACTCAAATGGAGTTGTTTTCTTCGGATCGAGCCAGATCGAACCACCCGCTGATTTACCGAATTTCGTTCCATCTGCTTTCAGCATCAGGGGAATTGTTAGACCGAACGCTTTTGCTTCTGCTCCTTCTTTTTTCCGAATTAGATCCAGACCACTTGTAATGTTACCCCACTGGTCTGAACCGCCGATTTGCAGCTGAACATCTTCGTTTTGGTACAAATGCAAGAAGTCCAGAGACTGCAGAATTTGGTAAGAAAACTCGGTAAAGGAAATCCCACTTTCGAGTCTGCTTGCTACAACATCCTTAGCAAGCATGGAATTGAGGCTAAAGTTCTTACCATAGTCGCGCAAGAATTCAATGACATTAATCTTATGGGTCCAGTCATAGTTATTAACCATGCGGATTTGGTTATCGCCTTCTGTAATAAACAGTTTTTTCATTTGATTCGTGAGTGCATCCACGTTCGCTTGTACTTCTTCGAGTGTTTGCAGTGAACGTTCTGATTGACGCCCACTTGGATCTCCAATGGTTCCCGTAGCCCCACCGATCAGAATCACCGGACGATGCCCGGCTAGTTGGAATCGTTTGAGTACCATGAAGGGAATCAAGTGACCAATATGCATACTATCGCCGGTTGGATCTACACCGCAGTACAGAGATATTGACTTTTGGTTCGTTAATTCTCTAAGACCTTCCGCATCCGTTTGTTGATTAATGGCGTCACGCCATTCCAGTTCATCAATAATATTCACAGTGATAACACTCCTTTAGGTTCGTAAGTTTTCTTATAATTAGAGATAGACCAGCACGGCAAATATAAAAAAAAATCGTCCCTATGTCTATTGTAGACATAGGGACGATTGAACAACCGTGGTACCACCCAGATTGCATATAATGAACACCACACATCATGTGTGCCATTTATGCCGCTTTTATCACGAGGTATCGTTCGCCACTTCCGCTCGGCATTACCCGAGATACTCCAGAGTGTAATTCGCGATCTTAGTGTGTACCGGGTTCCATCAACCCCCGGCTTTCTAGAACAGGGACTAAGCTGCTACTGGGCTCTTTCAACGTATATCATATATAAGATTATTGACAGTATAGAGAAATAATTTTTTGATGTCAACCTTTGAAGTTGGGGTGTAAATCGATAGTTTTCACAATAACGTTATAATTTACTTTGTCATCCCATTTTTTATCGTCCATGAGAATGTTAGAATGAATTTATATGTTCAAAATTTGCATTAGGAGCAAAAGAATTGCGTACACATCCAATTAATTTTCTGCGTATTACAGGCCTATTAGACGGTTTTTCATTTTTATTCTTGTTATGTATCGCCATGCCAATGAAGTATGCCCTTGGCATCGATGCAGCAGTCTCGGTCATGGGTAGTATTCACGGTGCTGTCTTCTGCCTATATGCTCTTGCGATCCTTTATGCTGCTATTCGGGTCGATTGGAGCTTATGGTGGTCAGCTGCAGCATTCATTGTCGCTTTTATTCCGTTTGGCAATTTTGTATTTGATTTTAAGCTGAAGAAAGCTGTAACTAAATACAAGATGAAACCTTTTAATCCTGCCCTGATTGTATATAGTATTGTGTTCTTCTCTTTTATCGATTTATTTGCACAACTGCCCGTTATGAGCACATTTGCAGCTTCCGTTGGGGCAAGCACATTTATTGTAGGCTTTGTGGTAGGACTATATTCATTAACCAATACGGCGGGCAATGTCTTATCTGGTATTCTGACCGATAAGATCGGACCTTTCAAGTTGCTTATGGCCGGTTTAGTATTAACAAGCTGTACATTGCTGTTATATTATTTTGTCGAATCACCTGCGTTTCTGATCATTGTACGTATTTTTCATGGTTTTGTGGCTGGACTCATTGTTCCTGCTGCGTTCACCTTCTCCGCAAATACAACGATCAATAATGAACAAGGTAAAAAAGTTGCATTCACCGGTACTTTTGTAGGGCTAGCTGCGATTATCGGACCTGCTTTCAGCGGAATTATGGCAAGTAAAACCTCAGTACCTTTCGTTTTTACTTGTATAGCCGTACTGGGATTAATTTTAACCGTATTATCTGCTATCTTTCTTCGTAAATATAAAGTGTCTAAGACAGAAAAAGAGGTTAACGTCCACACATCTGCTGGATCGTTCTTTAATATAGGGGTCATAAAAGCCTATTGCGGAGCATTTTTCTTGATGTTCTCTCAAGGCGTAATTGCTTATTTACTACCCCTGCATGTTCAAACGCTTGGATATGATTCGAGATTAAGCGGCACGCTGCTTAGTACGTTCGGGATTATTGCTGTTCTAATGTTTGTACTTCCTACGAATCGTATTTTCGATCGTGTTGCTCCATCGGTAACGATGGCACTTGGAATGGGCCTGCTTGGAATTAGTCAAATGCTGATTAGCCAATCAACAACGACACTCGCCCTTTACATCGTACTCGGTTTATACGGAATCGGCTTTGCACTCTTGTTCCCATCCATTAATACCATGCTCATTAGAGCTACCACAGCGGAACTGCGAGGCAAAGCTTACGGTTACTTTTACGCCTTCTTCTCTCTAGGTGTAGTCGCTGGGTCTTCCGTATTAGGATGGCTGTCTCTCAGTATTATCGGAGGTTTTTTATTTACGGGAGTGATCCTATTGCTTACTTCTGTAACCATTGCCTTTCACAAAAATAAAGATCAGGTACTGAATCATTAAGAAATTGCATTTTCCTTTACTCGTGAATACAAAAGAAGACAGGATCACTGGAACTTTACCTCAAGTAAATTCCATGATCCTGTCTTTTATTTTCATAAACAACCTGATTCTTCACCGATGCACGACCTACAGAATCCCATATACCGATAGAGCTGAAGCTGCATCTTACCGTTATTGATTTGATCCAAATTGTAATCCTGCTCCCGGTAAGTACGGATATTCCCATCGTTCTCTACATAACGGTCCATATTCGTCCGTATATATTCCAACAGGTCGTTCTCTCCCGTATGCATGTAAACATCATGGATTCCTTTCAACAAGCAACCTTGTTCGTAGTGCCAACGATCAGAAACCCAGGTACAATGAATCAACATCGGATAGTTCTTGATCCACTGTGTCACGAGCCGCATCGCGAGATTATCCATTCGCCTCCCCTCCTACACCCTTGCGGAACGCTTTGCTGGCTGCCACTGATCTAGACCTCCCAAGACAAAATCAGGTGTGAGTTCGCTTGCTTCTTCCTTGCTTATGAGCTGCGCCCAGGTCACCCGCTCCATGTCATTTGCGCCGAGCCCATAAGATCCATATTCTGAATATCTGGATGTTTTTTCTTTCTCCAGATCACCCCAATTATGCCAACCTGAAGGATGAACGGACGCATCCATATTTGTTCGGACCCAGGTAACCTTCGCATAAGGTCTCCATGGTCTCCCCAAATACACCTTCTCTACCCCAGCGTCTCCTGTAACCTTGCAATCAAGAAAAATGTATCCGTGCTCCTCGTTCTCCGGTGTGGATGCAGCGGTAATGTACCCGCCTTTTCGTTTACAGTGGATATGACAATGATCAAATACTGCTGTTGCTGGCCCAAAAATAAAATCGACATCTCCCTCAATATAACATTGGTCATAATATTGTCTTCCAGGGCCCGTATACAGCGTATCTTGATCCCCCAAAAACTGCACATTTCTGAACAAAGCCCGATCCGCATCTACAAATGCGGCAACCGCCTGACCCGTTCCTGGACCTGAACTGTTTACAATCGTCATATTCTCCATCATGAAGTCAGGCGCATAAATAAACAGACTGGCACTTCGAAAAGTACCGATTGGACTTCCATCATCCCCTAGGGTATGTGCATTATCATCGTAAGTAAGAATGGTGTTTTTCAGATCTTTTCCTAGTAAAGTGATAGGCGGCAAATTTTTATGGATAACGATTTTTTCTTTATAGATTCCTGGCTCGACTTGAATCACCACAGGTTCATTCCCCACCGAATCCACAGCCTCCTGTACCGTTACAAAGTCTCCTGTTCCTTGCTGGGAAACAACAATGATCTGCTTATTATCCATGATTTGATCAACCTCTCCTCTCTATTGTTAACGTTTACATTATTGTGTATAATCATTCTAATTTACGAGTGAATAATCCGGGTTATTTATCATTCTTCTACTTATTCTCCTAGGGAGGGATTTCCTCATGAGTGATCGTACCGAACCAAAACATATCATCGGCGAACACGCCTTTTCGATTCAATTGATGAAAAAAAGCGGGGTTTCCGCAATGAAGCGACCTCATAGCCATCCTTATTATGAGCTCTACTATTTACTCGATGGGGAAAGAGTATATTTTATGAATGGTTCCGTCTATACTGCCCGAAAGGGTGATATGATGGTCGTCAATCCAGATGACTTTCATTCCACAGCAAGTTCGGATGTACCAGAATTCGAGCGTGTACTTGTCAGTTTCTCACATCAATTCTTTACAGAGGGTAATCCTCGTACTGGAGTGGAGCTTCCCTTTCGTGAATCCCTTCTTATAAGATTTACCTTGAAGGAACAACCTTTCATTGAACACCTTTTGCGGCAAATGCTAAAGGAATGCAGGGAGCAGCCCCTTCACTATGTAGCTTATGTTCGTTCATTACTTACGGAGCTGCTGATCCATCTCGATCGCCATCTTCATAGTGACCAGACTAAGAAAGTCATGATCGAAGACAGAAATCCCATGCATGCCAAGGTATCCGAAATTGCTAACTATATGAATGAACATTATGCACAGCCGCTCACACTCGAGCAGCTCGCACGGCAGTTTTATATTAGTCCTTCTTATCTAAGCCGAATCTTTTCCAAGTTAACAGGATTCCATTTCAAAGAATATTTACAAGTCGTTCGCATCCGCGAAGCTCAGAAAAGACTTGCTGAAACACGTGATAAAGTACAGTCGATTGCAGAGCAAACGGGATTTGAGCATATCAATCATTTTAATAAGACTTTCAAAAAATTGACGGGCACCTCTCCCCTGCGCTACCGAAAACAACACAGCAAATAAAAAGTTTAATAGGAGAGTCTTTTGATTTCTTCTTGTAAAACACCTTGCCCCGTTATAATCTGCATGGTTTCAGCAGTGGAACGCCGGAGGGTAATATCTGAAGTATTGGCTCCAAAAACAGAAATTTGGCGATCTCCTCCCTCATGAGACTCTCCTTTCACTCCCGCCGCTGACACAGAACGACATTGATGAAGTTCAATCAAAGGTCCATGATCGGTGTACAATTGTACATCCCTAATCTGAAAATGCTGCGCATGGGCAAGCTTTATTCCGCTGCGGCACTTGAAAATCGAACTCGATATGTCCATATTTGAAAGCGGCATTTCTGAAAGGCCCCCCGCATAAACAGCCGACTCAGCACCGAGACAAACAATGCCCTCCATTCGGATATTTCGGAAAATAGGCGTTTCATCGGATATAGGATATTTGTCATCCGCCCAGATGCCGGAGCCTTCATTTCCGTTGTAGAACATATTCATAGATATGGCATCTCCAGCGATCTCTCTCATCCGAATATTCTGGATAAGGATATCCTCAACAATGCCTCCTCTACCGCGTGCGCTTTTAAATCGAATTCCTATATCCGTACCGATAAATGTACAGTCTGTGATATGAACGCGGCGGACACCGCCGGACATCTCACTACCAATCACAACGCCCCCATGACCATGATAGACAACACAGCCTCGAATAGTGATATCCTCGCAAGGAATTCCCAAGTCTCTGCCCGGTTTATCTTTACCCGACTTAAAACAAATCGCATCATCACCTACATCAAACATACAATTCTCGACCAAAGCCAAAGAACAGGAATCAAGATCCAGTCCATCTCCATTCTGAGCATACCAAGGATTACGAACCGTAATAGAGCGAATGGTCAGATGCTTGGAAGCCCATGGATGAAGACACCAGGCTGCCGAATTCTGAAAGGTAGCTGCTTCGAGCAAAATACGATTACATTTCCGCAGACTTAGGAGCGCCGGACGCAAGTAGTCTCTAGCAACCTCATACGACTGCTTATCTTTACATCCTTCCTGATCTAGCCGATCTACCAGGGTTCTGCCGTTCATTGCACCTATGGAAGGCCACCAAACCTCCCCTTCACTGTCTACAACTCCACCGTTACTTATCAGCTGTTCCCATTCCCGTGCATTCAGCTTCATCTTTTTGACAGGACGCCAGACCTCTCCGCCCCCATCAAATATCCCTTGTCCGGTAATCGCTATATCTTCTAGTCCCTCCCCGTCCAGTGGTGATTGACATCGATAAGTCGCCAGTCCCTCAAACGTTGAATAAACAAGCGGGTAGTCGTCTCTACACTGACTGAAGCTAATTAGTGCTCCTGCCTCGGCATGCAGATTGATTCTGCTCTTCAGTACGATAGGTCCTGTACTCCATACCCCTGGAGGAATAACTACTTTTCCACCCCCGGCCTGATGACATGCTTCAATCGTTAACCGAAATGCTTCCGTATTGTCCGTTACACCATCACCTGCAGCTCCGAAATCTGTAATCATAAATGTCCGATCCGGTATAGTAGGCAGTTCAATATTTTGGTTCACACTTGACCATGCTTCAGTCATCTTTTCCATAAGTTCTTTCGCTCCTTTTTTTCGCTCGATTTCAATCTAGAGTCCTTGTTTGTTACTCTGTCAGGGCAATATATTCAAACCAGTCAAAATCCGCTGCATTGTCGCTGTTCTTTCCCTCACTGCTTGCATACATACCTATATAAGCTCCCGTATGAATGTGTTCAACAGATATACCTACGTTTTGAATCGCTTTCATTATAAAGTAAGAAAATTACCAAATCTCTCTGTTCGCTTGTTCAAATCGATTAAAGTTATCTTTATTTGTCCTCTTTTGTTTTCTATTGACTAACTCTTGTAATCTAATCAGTCACTGGGAAGCGATTACACATTTTCGTTTTCCGAATATCAAACTCCGTTCTCGTTCTCCATTCCAAACTGTTCTACCATCCAGTCATAGGCAATGTGACCGCTGATTTCATGACCGCCAGTAAAAAAGTCGGCAGCGAGCTTCTCCTTTACCCCGGCTGTTTCATAAATTTGTTCGAGAATGGTGTATGCCCGTTTAGCCCCTGCTAAAGGAAATACCTGATCCTCGCTCCCTGCTTCGATTAGCAGTGGTCTAGGAGCAATTAGACCGATCAGATCCGCCATCCTTGCCTCTCGTAAGATACCTGGAATGTAATTATCGAGACAATGATTTCTTGATAAAATGCTGTCTTCAAACGTATTGGCATATCCACTAATGACAGCTGCGCCAATACGTTCATCGAGCGCTGATACCAAAGAAGCAATCATGCCCCCACCGGAGATCCCCATACATCCTATACGCTTTACATCTGCCTCTTCTCTGAGCTCTATGTAATCGAGCGCACGCATCGTTTCATAGACGCGGTAACCAGCAAGTGTCTCTCCTGCCATCAGCAGAGCCAAGGCAAGACGCTGACAGGAACTTTTTTTCGGATCATCTGTAAGGTCTTCTGTGAGCCTGCGGTCTCCAAAGCCAAGCAGCTCAGGAGCAATAACAATAAATCCACGCCTAACCCATTCGAGTGCAAAGTCCTTGTGTAACCCGGGCGATCCTGTTCGCTCCGCACTATCTGCTTCCAGCCCCACAATCTCACGACTTCCATATCCATGTCCATGTAACGCGAGCACTACGGGCCGAGGTTCGTGCCTAGACTCAAGGGGGGACAGAATATACATGGGCATGCGGAGCCCTTCATAAGTAGTAATCTCTATCCGTTCGCGGATATGGTCTGGACGTTCCGTTCGTTCCAACAATACAGGAGCTAGAGATGCGGGATATTCCGGGAATTTACCCAGAAGCAGTATTAAACGTTCTGTTAGTGTTTTTCTCCATAGTCCCCACTCTTTTTCTGATGTAAATGCGCTCTCCGGCTGTATCTTCTGACTATACTGAGCAAAATAATGACCTGGATTCCACTTTTCTGTTTCCTCTCTATTAGGTAATGACGCTCCTCCATGATTCCGCATAAATTTGTTATCCCCTCTCTACTTGGATGGTTGCCCTTTTACAACCTATTCTCTGCTTGTCCTTAGAACACCTCTTATACACTGCTCCCATTTCTACACATTCAAGTGATTTCCAGCTTTGAAATATAGCCGCCAATCAAGTATGGTTAACTTACTCAAATGTAAATAAATTACACATTTCATTTAGCTTAGACCCTCTATTTATTTATGGAACTCTATGAATCGATAAATTATGGATGTACAAGGAGAGCTAATATGATCGAAGTTATGCTAAATCGATTGAGTTCAGGATCGAGTATTTGCAGAGAAACCTGAAGACCAGAAGTTGTTAGAATCATGGATCGTGTCCGGTGTGAAATTTGCAGCATCGGCCGGACATCTGGAGGACACCTATTATTCAGCACTGCAGAAACTACTCGTTTGTATCAAACCTATGGGAGGAGACAAGCTCATTTTGCAGGAAGGAGGCAACTATCTTGGATGCTGGCTGGAGAGCACAGGAACGATTAACGCTGAGCTGTTGTCACGCCTTATTCCAGCAGTATCAGAAACGACCTATCTTACTTTTGCTGCTGAACAAAGAGAAGATGGACTCCTCCCCTATAAGCTAACAGAAAAAGGGCCCTCCTTCCGCCAAATTCAGCTGGTTACACCCCTGGCTAGAAGTGTATGGAACCATGATCGGCTGCATGGCAAGAACAAAAGCTTTCTACAGACAATGTATAAAGCTATGTCTCGCTATGATGAATGGATTACAAAATACCGCAATACCCGAGGAACCGGGTGTGTGGAGGCGTTTAGTACCTTTGACACTGGGCATGACCTCTCACCTCGCTTCTGGCATGTTCCCGATACTCCTTATAAGAATGATGCTGCAAGTTATCATCCCGATTCACCGATCCTTCCCTTACTCGCGCCGGATTTAACCGCAAATATATATTGCCAGCGAAAGTATTTATCCCTAATAGCCGAGGAACTTGGTGAATCAGGAGCAGGCTGGAAAGCAAAAGCTGAGACTAGCCTCGAATGTCTATTTCATTACTGTTATGACGAAGAGGATATGTTCTTCTATGACCGGGATCGAAATGATGAACTTGTTAAAGTCCAGTCCGATGTGCTGCTTCAAGTAATGGCGTGTGAGGTAGGGAATCGTGAACTATTCGATAAAATACTGCGCAGATATTTGCTGAATACAAGCAAGTTTTTCGCTAAATACCCGTTTACCTCTCTAGCGATGGATGATCCGCGTTTTGATCCATTTTCTACATACAACACTTGGGGTGGTTCTTCTAATTTCCTCAGCCTGATTCGTGCCCCCCATGCCTTTGAGTATCATCACCGTTATGTTGAATTGACATGGGTGCAGTACCCGATCCTATCGGCACTTTCGAGAGCAAAGCGATTTGGGCAAACCTTAAGTCCGTGGACAGGAGAAGAAGGTTTTGCTGAATCATATTCTCCTTCTATCCTCTGTCTTCTAGATTATGTAGAACGTCTATGCGGTATTATGCCCATAGGTTCTGATGAACTCTGGTTTACTGGTCTTCTTCCGGTCGATATGGACCACGGCGAGGAAGTTGCAGAAGAGACCGCCTATAGCAGGACCATAAATGGGCTGCATTATGAATTAGTGAACACGCAAGAGCATGTAACAATTTATCAAGGCGGCGTCCTTTATATTCAAGCACCATCAGGAATTCGCCTAATTACTGATCGCAGTGGACACCTAAAAGGAGTCATTGGTATGAGCGTTCGTACGGTAGAGGGGGAGATTTTTTATCAAGGGAAGTCTATTTCTCTGCGAATTAAAGGAAATGAAATGCAGTGCTATAACGATGGAAACTTAAAAACAGAGAGGGATATCGGAATCATCTATCCGACGTACCGCTAATGAGGCAGGTAAGCAACATATGATGAATCAGTTTCTTCCCTATAACATAATGAAGAAAAACTGAACCAGCTTTGAATCATAACTGAGTCCAGGGAAACATCTTTTTGACCTAAGATTTAAATCATGCTGTGAGGCAATTCTCTTCGAAATATCTCACCTTTACACATAACAAACATCATGTTAATACCATGTTGACATTTTCTATAATTAACGTTAAATTCTCTCAGAAACGAACATTAAATATAAAGCAAAAGGATGTGGTTATTATAGGTAAGATAAAAAGTAAGAAATCAGTCTAATGATTACATTTAAAAGGAGGAGAACTTTTGAAGAATGGTATAAGGCTACTGCTTCATCCCATTATGAAAACGTTGACTGTTGGATCCTTGGTATTTATGTTATCACTCGGCTCATTACCTGATATCTCTGCAGCTGCAGTTAAGGCTGAACCTGCATTCACACAGAATGACGTTCTCGTAACAAAATCCGTAAATAAGGAGGCTCCCGTGAAAACAGATCCTGGCAAAATATCTGTGGGTACGAATGGTCTGGATTCTAAAGGAAGAATGGTGGCTCAATTCGGTTCCCCCGTCATTGACGGAAAGATTGATCCGATATGGAATAAAGCACATTCTGTATCACCTAAACATGTATCCGCTAACATTGATACTTCCGCTACATTTAAAGCATTATGGGATGACCGTGCGTTATACATTCTAGCAGAAGTCAAAGATAAGAATCTGTCTGTTCAATCTGGAACCCCTCACATGCAAGATTCGGTGGAAGTATTTCTCGACGAGAACAATGACAAAACGACAGACTATGGCGCAGAAGATTTGCATATCCGCGTCAATTATGAGAATGCGCTATCCGTGGATAACGGAGATCCAAATCTGTACTATACAGCAGCAAAAAAAGTGAAGGACGGTTATGTAATTGAAACAAGAATTGCGCTGAAGACAAAACCAGAAAACGGAAAAGTACTTGGGATTGAATTACAAATTAACGATGCGGTAGGAACGGAGCGTATAGGTTCCTTAAATTTGTTTGATGCAACAGGAACTGCCTGGAATGATCCATCGAAATTCGGGGAAATTCTCCTTACTGGAAAGGCAAAAAAAGATGTCAGCGGATTAAATCCATATGATCTTTTTAGCTTAGTTAAAAACGCACTACAGCTTGATTTCAAGCTTTATAAGAATGCAAATTTGGTAACCGATGCTCTTACTAACGTTGTGACTGAAAGCGTACTCAATGGTCAAAAGATTACCCAAGAACAAATTGACAGTCAGTATGCTGCAATTACAAGTGCAATCAGCAAGCTTGAGATGACGGAAGAAGCCGCGAATGAGAAATACTTCAAGCCGCTTCCAAATGCTTATCGAGCCGAAAACACCAAGTCAGGAAAAATTGAAAGCATCCATTACAAAACGCCGAATGTAAAGGACGGTATGGACGATAAAAAATTAAATGTTTATCTTCCTTATGGTTATGATGCTTCCGCTGCAGATAAGAAATACAATGTTCTCTATTTGATGCATGGCGGCGGTGAGAACGAGGATCTCCTCTTCGGTGGTCCTGGGCAGAGCAAAGAATTGAAGAAAATCTTAGATAATATGATTGCCTTAGGGGATATTGAACCTCTTATCGTGGTGACGCCTACCTTTAATGACGGTAAGAATGACGTTGCGCTATTCAATGAGGAGCTGATCGACACTATTGTTCCTTTAGTGGAGAAAAAGTACAATACCTATGCCAAATCAGGAAGTTTAGAAGATTTGAAAAATTCTCGGGAGCACCGAGCATTCGGCGGTTTCTCTATGGGGTCGGTCACGACATGGTATACCTTCATCCATGCTCTAGACTATTTCAAATATTATATACCGTTAAGTGGTGACAGCTGGGTCATTGAACAGCGCGGAGGCGGTCTTCAACCGGAGAAAACAGCAGAGTACCTTGCCAATGTGGCAAAAAAATCTGGATATAAGCCGCAGGACTATTACATCTTCAGTGCCACGGGTAAGCTTGATATCGCATACCCGAATTTGAAGCCTCAAATTGATGCGATGAAAAAATTAACGGATGTCTTCGTTTATTCATCGGATACAAAGAAAGGGAATTTTTACTTCATGGCAGCCGATAGCGGCACGCATGCTTGGAACTGGCAGAACCAGTATATTTATAATATTTTGCCAGACCTATTTAGTAATTAGACAATCATTGTCGATTTCATAAGATTTCATACAGGATTCTTATAACAGCTCAGGATTCATTATCCTGAGCTGTAACAAATAATCAAGAAGAGTTACATATTGATTGATTCGTCGATCATACCCTTATCTTTTAAATTCAACTTCAAATATTAGCATGCATAGAGGAGCGGAACGCTTATGATAAAACAAGGGGTAAATCCTTATTTACCTTCATGGGAATATGTCCCTGATGGAGAACCTCATTTATTTCAGGATAGAGTCTATGTATACGGTTCGCATGACCGCTTTAACGGGCATGCCTTCTGTCTAAACGATTATGTTTGTTGGTCGGCACCCGCTGATCATTTGACGGACTGGAGGTATGAAGGTGTCATATACGAAAAAACGAACGATCCGCTAAATCAAGACGGACAAATGTGTCTCTACGCACCTGACGTCACCCTTGGTCCGGACGGACGTTATTATTTGTACTATGTTCTGGATAAAGTGTCTGTTGTCTCCGTTGCAGTCTGCGATACGCCTGCAGGCAAGTACGAGTTCTACGGATACGTACGATACGCAGATGGGACACTTTTAGGCGAGCGCGGGGGTGACCAGCCGCAATTTGATCCAGCTGTCTTATTGGAAGAGGACCAAGTTTATCTATATACCGGATTTTGCGCCAAAGGCGATCGAACGCGTAAAGGTGCTATGGCCACTGTGATCGGACCGGATATGCTAACGATTAAGGAAGAACCCGTTATCATTGTGCCAAGTGAGCCCTTTAGCGAAGGTACTGGCTTTGAAGGGCATGAATTTTTTGAAGCACCTTCCATCAGGAAGCGAGGCGATATGTACTATGTAGTTTATTCCTCGGTTGTCATGCATGAATTGTGCTATGCGACTAGTCACCATCCGACCAAAGACTTTACGTATCGCGGCGTTATCGTTAGCAACAACGACCTGCATATCGACACCTACAAGCCAGCAGATAAGCCTACGTATTATGGAGGCAACAACCATGGCGGTATGGTAGAAGTGAATGAACAATGGTACATATTCTACCACCGACACACGAACGGGACAAGTTTTAGCCGCCAAGGCTGTTTCGAACCGATTTCCTTCCTCGAAGACGGTACTATACCGCAAGTCGAGATTACAACAAGCGGTCCGAACTGCGGTCCACTTATCGGCCAAGGTGAATATCCGACGTACTTGGCCTGCAATCTATTCACAAACATCGATGAACAATATACTGGCTCTTTTGGTGCTTGGATGGACGGTCGTTTCCCAAAGATTACTCAAGACGGTAAAGACGGAGATGAAGAAATCGGTTATATCGCCAATATGCAGGATTCTGCTGTTGCCGGATTCAAGTACTTCCACTGCGAGGGAATAAAACGTGTCAAGATCAAGACTCGCGGTTATGCCCGCGGAAGTTTTGAAGTAAGGACGGATTGGAACGGTCCTTCACTCGGATCTATTCCTATCGATTTCACAAATATATGGACGACTTATACAGCCGAAATTGCCATTCCTGACGGAGATCATGCCTTGTATTTCCAATACAAAGGAATGGGAAATGCCAGTCTGGCATCATTTACTTTGGAATCTTAAAACTCTAAAAAGCCCGAGGATACCATACCCCGGGCTTTAATACAATTTCATCTTACTTTGATTCGTTTTTGTGTTCCCCTTTGTTGATCTGGGCAACGTGATCAAGAAAAGCTTTTTCAAGCATCCCCGCATTCTTCATCATCTGAGCAATAGTAGAAAAATCATACCCCTTATCATTAATAGAAGTAATTAAGTTCTTTTGCTTCATGTCAGATAAAAGTTTATCTGCCCAAGCGGGCACAGCGTGTCTCTTTTCGAGCAACTTGAGCTTTTCATCCAATGCTGTGAATTGTGCCTCTGCAGCTTTCTTGAACTCATCGAATTTCTTTTCCAGTTGTTCATACATACGCTCCTCCTCCTCCTTATCATCTAAAGCATTTATTTGGGATATGGCCTTTGAAATCTGTGTGCTGCTCGGTCGCTTTCCGGATCTAAGATCAGCCAAAAATAAACCAAAGGTCATCTCAAAGTGTGGATCGTCTTTGAAAGATTTCCAATCTCCACCCCATGCAAAACCAAGCGATTTTGCTTCTGTAACCACTTCTACCCAATCCG
Source organism: Paenibacillus sp. An7 (assembly GCF_009870785.1). Taxonomy (GTDB): domain Bacteria; phylum Bacillota; class Bacilli; order Paenibacillales; family Paenibacillaceae; genus Paenibacillus. The sequence goes on along the minus strand of NZ_WTWX01000004.1, from coordinate 182,326 downwards.
CAATTCCGTCACTATCTCCATCATATTTCATATTGTATCCGCCTTTGATCAAGACAAAATCAATCGCCAAACTAAAGTTGTGATAAGACTGTCCACCGCGTGCGTTCGTTACGATAGCGCCGGGAGTAGTTCTCCCTTGGGCATAAAGCGCGTTTTGTTCTTCTGTAGTTCTAAATCCTTGGGTTATCCTGATCTCGACTCCTCGTTTATAACATCGCTCGATAAGCTTCAAAGTGGCAAGACGGACAGCTTCATTTTGTATCTGACTGATAATAGGAGCAGACTTTGCTTGGACTTCAGCTAGCGTAGACAATTAGAATCCCCTCCCCTCTTCGTAAGTTAGTTCCCTTGGTGAGCTCCCTGTATGGTTTCTTTACAAATGGATGACCATGTAAGCAGCAAATGCACCAATAGAAACTCCTTGTGTGAGTGACTCAGGACTCCAACCAGGCATCCATACGGTTCGTACTACTGCAAATAAAGTCACTCGATATACAATAGTCCTGCTCGTCACTTTCGGTGTTCGTTTTAGGGTAAAGCCCACTGTCATTCATTCCTCGCTTCTGCTCGGAAGGCTTTTGTTACCTGTCCATCCCAGCCAAATATCACTAATCACAGCTAACGCTGTGATTAAGGTTGTAAACACGTTTCAGTCCACCTTTCCTTCCCCTTCTCTCTAAATAAAAGTGCTTTCGGATCACAATAGACAAAAAAACACGCTCTCCTATTGAGGCGTGCTTCTTTATAGATCATTTTCTGTTATAATTTCTTTAAGAGAGACTTGGCCGCAAGAGTATCGTTATCACTCTTGATCTGTACCGCCTTGTACTTCCTAACATGCAGTTTGCTCGGCGACAAAATTGGTTCATTCTTATATGAGAATAACCCGACACAAGAAAATGTCCCCATAAATGCCGGCAATATTTCAATGCAGCTATGGTACCAAAAGGGCGCCCCTATGTTTATTCGTCCCCAATATTTTAAGCCATAAAAAAAGAAAAAACCCTTATGTATCAAGGGTTTTTGTGTATGGAGCCTAGGGGGATCGAACCCCTGACCTCATCGCTGCCAGCGATGCGCTCTCCCAGCTGAGCTAAGGCCCCTTAATTATGTAGTTGATATGAATTCAACATTTGTGTCTGCAGTAACTTTCCGACTTAGTTATTATACACTTAAGTACGCATCCTCGCAAGTATTTTTATTGAAATTCAGACTCAAAAATAGAATAAATTAGAACTTAATTCCCTGCTATAGCGTAATTACTTAAAAGGAGCTGATCTGATGTTCGTTTTTTATTTTCTAATGAGTGTTTGTGTAATAGCACTTGGAATTTTCGCTATGAAGCGTCCTGATTCTTGGTTATTCAAAAGACTAGGTTATGACAGAGAACCCAGTGATATGTGGCTTTCCTATGTTAAGTTCGCTGGAATCATCAGCATAATCATGGGGGTAATCATTATTATATTAGGTACGCAACACCTTTTTCAGTGACACTTTCAACTTACTGCTGGGCTCAATGATGACTAGGATTCATTCGCTCAAATGATAATGCAGTCACAGACAACAATCGAGATAACATTACTGCAACTACAACATAAACAATTTCAATTAAATTTTGGTATAAATATGAATCCAATTGAACATAAGAGAAGATTATATATTTACCTGCTATAAAAAAAAGGATAAAGAGTAAAGCAAACAAGAAAATATTCCACAGCTTTTCTGCAATTTGCATCTTACTCATCTTCTTCACCACTCCTCCAACTATGTAGTTAGAATACTGAATGATCCAGCGAAAAGGACTGCCCGTTCCATGCTCTCTTCTGTGTCCAGGGTGCGTCTCGCATTGCCCAAAATGGATGATCACTTGAAAGTCCCAGCGGCAAGAACAAGGTACTACATAGATATAAACTTCCTGTAGAAATATAACCTTCCGCTAGATCTGGTTGATTGCCGCAAAATCCAATCCGAAGCCATCCATTCTCATCAAATGTACCTTCTCCAGCAAGTGTTCTCTGCAGTACTGCAGTAAGCGCACAGCGTACACTTCCACCATCTAGCTCCTCAGGAAGCGTTTCCATCAGTGCAAGCTGAGATAATAGCTGAAAAGCGCCAAAACGGTATGCAAGCGAACGACCTACTGGAGGAAATGTTCCTTCTGGTGAAATCATACGTTCAAGCACTGCACCATATCTCCGTGCTCGGGGAAGTACAAACTCGTAAGCCGAGTCCCAATCCGGATACATCCCTTTGAATGTAAGGTGGATATCAATAAGCATAGGCTGAATGACAAAACTGTTATAGTAGTCCCAGTGAAAATGAGGACCATCTCCGTAGGTTCCATCCCCTAGATACCAATGCTCATGCTGTTTGAGAGCGTAATCGACTCTCATCACATCAAAGTCCTCTTCTCCCATTATATACAAGGCTGCCTCAACCATAGCAGAGAATAACAGCCAGTTCGAGGGAACTGCTTTGATACGGCGAGTCTTCTTTAAGCACTCAATAAGTTGCTGCTTTACTCTCGGTTCGAGCTGTCCGTAAAGTTCCTGAGGAGCTCTCACAATCGCATGGGATAAAAAAGCTGCATCTACCAGCGGCTGACCACCTTCTGTAAAATTCATAAAATCTGGTGAATTCGGATCCGTTCCGGCATCAATCGCTTGTCTAGCCATCGATGCATATTTATCTCTTAGAACTTCTTCTTCTCCATCCTGCTTACGTTCTAGCCATGGAGCTATTCCAGCAAGCAATCTGCCAAGTGCTTCGAGATGAGCATAGGTTTCCCTACCCGCTAAGGGAGAATCCACAGGCATGAGTTCCTTTAACTTCCGGTTCGATAAAGTTTCCAATACAGGATCTGCTATACGAAACATCGATTCAAGCCATAACTTGCGACTATTTATCATGAAAGTGAATTCTCCTTTATTATAAAGGTATCTTTACTCTTCGTAGGGTTCTTTGGATAATAACGTTTTTAGTTCTTTCATAAACATATTAATATCTTTGAACTGCCTATATACTGAAGCAAAACGCACATAAGCAACTTCATCTACGGGATACAGCTGTTCCATCACAAGCTCTCCAATGTCTCTGCTCTCTACTTCAGCAACTGCTGTATTCCGTAAAGAAGACTCTACGATAGACGCAATATGATCCAGCTGTTCAACAGATACAGGACGTTTCTCACAAGCCCTTATCAATCCTCTAAGCAGTTTTTCTCTGCTAAACTCTTCTCTGCTTCCATCTTTTTTGATAACGATCAGCGGTGTCTCCTCAATCGTCTCAAAAGTGGTAAACCTGCGGTTACATTGTTCACATTCACGACGTCTGCGAATGGACTTGTTCTCATTAGCGGGCCGAGAATCCAGTACTTTCGTACCTTCGTACGCGCAATACGGACATTTCACGAACATCACTCCTTTTATTGTATATACTTTCCAACTATTTTTCTTATAAAAAGTGTAATGAAAATCACATTTCCGAGACATAATACTTTTACCAACTCGCAAGGAGGTGAAAGGCAATGGCACAAGGTAACAACGGAAACTCAAACCAACTAGTTGTATCTAGCGCTTCTGGTGCTCTTGAGCAAATGAAGTATGAGATCGCTCAAGAACTAGGTATCAGTATCCCACAAGATGGATACCAAGGTAACATGACTTCCTACGAGAACGGTTCAATCGGTGGTTACATCACAAAACGTCTTGTAACAATCGGTGAACAACAACTCGCTGGTCAATTTCAATAATTAGTAATTATAAAGTGCTGGACAGGTTGGCCAATAGGCTGGCCTGTCCAGCATTTATTCGTATTTTAGCGGTACAAATAATAAGAAATCAAAATTCCTTATAAATGTCTTTATACTGATTATAATAATAAATAACTCGCTGAACATAATGCCGGGTTTCTCCTACCGGAATTTCATTAATGGTATCTAGTTTCCCATCCCATAAGCCTTTTTTAATCCAACTGCCTACATTCCCTTGTCCTGCGTTATAAGCTGCGATCGCTGCGATCGGATTACCGTCAAAATGATCGGATAAATAATCAAGATACCAAGTACCAATTTCTATATTTGCCTCAGGTTCATGCTTCAGTTCATCCAACGTAACGTTCTTTTTCTGTTTTTTCTCCAGCACCCAGTTCGCTGTGTCTGGCATCAGTTGCATTAAACCAATGGCTCCCTTTTTCGATTCACGGCTCAGTTTAAAATTGGACTCCACTCGAATAATGGAGGCTACGAGAAATGGGTCCACATCATAAGCTTCTGCTTGTGTACGAATTTCATCTTTATAATGAATGGGATAAAACCAAGACATCCAATTGGTATTAAAAAATAGAAGAAATAAAAAGGAAACAAGTATAACAAGCAGTACTCTTTTTTTACGAAGCCATCTCATGATAGACCCGTGTCACGCCAAAAGGCCAAAATTTGCTTCTTCGTTTCTTCAAAATCCCCGCTGTTATCTATAATAATATCTGCCTTTTGTTTCTTCTCTTCTATATCCATCTGTGCTTTTAGGCGAAGAATTGCCTGATCCTTGTCCAATCCATCTCTCGTCATTAACCGCTCTAATTGAACTTCTCTTGGTACATATACCAGCATGATCTGATCATACCCATCTTCAAGTCCTGACTCGTAAAGAAGAGGAATATCAGCAACAACAAGACGGTCTGGAAACTGCTCTTCGAATTTATGCTTACGGTCTCTCATCTCCTGACGAATGGCAGGATGGGTAATTTGATTTAATGCTTGAAGCTGATCTGGATGATTAAAAACTAGCTCACCGAGCTTCTTACGGTTCAGTGATCCATCTTCTTGCAGAACAACTTGTCCGAAATGTTTTGCGACAGCAGCAAGCACAGGGTGCCCGGGAAGCATGACTTCCCGAGCGATCTGATCTGCATCAATTAAAATCGCTCCAAGGCTTACAAGAAGCTTGGAAACACTGCTTTTACCTGACGCAATTCCGCCTGTTAATCCAATATTCATGTATTCACCTCAAATTAAATCAGCTTCAATATTCCCATAATAATTAACATAATGGCAGGCAGGGCTGTCAGAGACTGTACAAAACTTGAGTTTGCAAAACGAAAACCTGCCTTTAAACCAAAGACGAGAAACAAACCGCTGAAAAAAGCGATCATTACTGAGGTTAATAAAGGTGGTAAACCAAGCAGTGCAGCACCGAGCCCAGCGCCAAAGGCGTCTAAAGATAATGCAATCCCAAGCCACATCGCTTCATAACCCGAAATACTTCCTGAATCGTCCATATCTGCAGCAGAAGGTTTCTTTAATATTTGGATTACAAGACCAAACTTTTGAATCTCCAATAAAAAAACGGTTGTTTTTGATTCCGATTCGGACGTTCCATCCTCAGCCACCCTATTCTTTCCCGTTTCCTGAGATAAAAGGGAAGTATCTGAAGATAAGTTCGCTTTTTCTTTCCATGGATCCGTCTCCGAATCTGCAGATTTGGACCTGAATGACTGAATGAGTGACCAGGTTCCCATAGCAATGAGAATCCCTGCTCCAATCCATGATGCTACACTCGGAGATACGAAAGCGGATAATAAAACTCCAATTTGCATCGAAACTCCAATCACAAGACCAGAGCAGATGGAGATAATTGCGATCGATAGCCAAGGAATTTTCATTTTGCGAAGTCCGTATGTAATGCCTATACCAAAGCCATCCAGACTAAGCGCAAAAGCAAGCAAAAATAACGTCAATAAATGAGGCACCCTTCATTCCTCCCCTAACTAGGCCGCAAAGCTGCTTCTTAGCAGAAAGCAGGCTAATGCCTAAAACTGCGTTGCCCTAGCAGTATATGGGAACCGGGTTAAAAGGGTGCCTATTCATAAAGCCTCGCTTACCTGAAGCTTGTTTATATCCATTCGCTACACAAAAACCTGACATCTTGGGCAGGTATGAGTCCCGCGTCCACCTACCACAGTCTTGACAATCATTGTTCCACAATGTTCACAAGGCTGATTTTGACGGCCGTATATTTTGAACTGATGCTGAAACATGCCCATTTCACCTTGGCCGTTGACATAAGATTTAATGGTAGATCCGCCAGCTTGTACCGCTTCAAGAAGTGTATCAATAATAGACTGATGTAGGAGCTCAAACTGCTCGTCAGTCAGCGTATTCGCGGGTTGTTCTGGATGGATCCCTGCCCTAAAAAGCGACTCATCAACATAAATATTCCCAATCCCTACGACATATTCCTGATTAAGCAGCGCAGTCTTGATCTTGGTTGATCGTTTCCCAATCACTTTACGAAAAGCTTCCAGTGTAAAGGATTCATCTAGCGGCTCTAGCCCAAGCTTCATCAGCGGTTTATTCGTAAGGTCTTCTCCCGTGCGGAACAGATGCATGGTTCCAAATTGTCTAACGTCCTTGTAACGAAGCTCTGTTCCATCAGAGAAGTGAAATACAACGTGAGTATGTTTCTCTAGGGGCTCTTCTTCGGAATATAAGCCATAACGTCCTTCCATCCGGAGATGGGAAACAAGTACAAGTCCATCCAGTATGATTCTCAAAAATTTACCTCTACGCTCCACACCTTGAATGGTGTGTCCGACAAGTTCCATAGCAAATGCATCAATATCATCTGGCCGCTGAATGATTCGCGGTAAATGAACGGTAACACGATCTATATATTTTCCTACGATTAACGAATTTAATGTTCTTTTGACTGTTTCTACTTCCGGAAGTTCCGGCATGATGTCTTCACCTCATCCTCCATTATAGCGGATTTTAAGGCACTCTTATACCCTTTTCCTCGGATTTACTTGGCCTCATACCAGTTTCTACCGAAGCTGACTTCTGCTTTAAGTGGAACGGCTAATTTCAAAGCTTTCCCCATCACTTCAGGTACTAATTCCTTCATTATTTCTAATTCCTCTTCCGGTACTTCAAATACCAATTCATCGTGTACCTGCAACAGCATACGGCTTTTCAGATTTTTCTCCGTAAGTGCTGCATCCATGTGCACCATAGCCAGCTTGATAATATCAGCAGCAGTTCCTTGAATCGGCGTATTCATCGCTGTACGTTCTGCAAAAGAGCGAAGATTAAAGTTGCTTGCATTAATTTCTGGTAAATAACGGCGGCGTCCAAGAAGTGTCGTTACATACCCATCTTGTTTAGCCTGTTTCACAATATCGTCCATGAATTTACGAACACCTTTGAACACATCAAAATACTGCTCAATAAACTGTGATGCTTCTTTTCTTGTGATGTTCAAATTCTGAGACAGACCGTAATCGCTAATTCCATATACGATTCCGAAGTTAACAGCTTTTGCGGATCTTCGCATATTGCTGTCTACCGCTGATTCCTCTACTCCAAATACATCCATTGCCGTTTTGGTATGAATATCCATATCATGTACAAAAGCTTCTTTTAGATTATCGTCATCCGAGATGTGAGCAAGCACACGAAGTTCAATCTGAGAATAATCGGCAGCGAGAATGTACCAATTCTCTTCAGAAGGAACAAACACTTTGCGGATCTTACGTCCTTCTTCGAGACGAATCGGAATGTTCTGCAGGTTTGGAAACTGACTGCTGAGTCTGCCGGTGGCAGCAATCGTTTGTCGATAGTACGTATGCACTTTTCCTGTTTTATCCGAAATTTCTTTCAGTAATCCTTCTACATACGTCGATTGCAGTTTCGCAATGGAGCGGTACTCTAAGATGTGCTGAACAATTTCATGATACGGAGCGAGTTTCTCTAGTACTTCTGCATCTGTTGAGTAACCTGTCTTTGTTTTTTTAATAACCGGTAATCCCAATTTATCAAAAAGAATTTCGCCTAGTTGTTTTGGCGAGTTCAGATTAAATTCAGTTCCCGCAATCTCATAAATATTCGCAACTAAAGAAGCTATTGTCTGTTCAAATTCAGATCCAAGCGCTTTAAGCTCATCTACATTTGCTTTGATTCCCTGCTTCTCCATGTCAGCAAGGATGCGTGACAAAGGCATTTCTAGATCATAGAAAAGTTCATGCATCCCTGTCTCTTCCAAATCCTTCTGCTGTATAGGAATCAGACGGGAGATTGTCTCTGCTTTGCGGCATAAATACTCGCATACCACTTTCTCTTCGGGAAGTTTATATTTAGCCCCTTTACCAAACACTTCATCATCTGACTGCAGGCGAGCCAGACCATATTTCGATGCGACTCCCCATAGCGTTTGGTTTGAATCTGTGGGATCGAGCAGATAACCTGCAAGATGCACATCAAAATTAGCACCTGCAAACGGCAACCCATTTGCATGCAGTACAAGATCTACTCTATGCAAATCATATCCCTGTTTCGGGTACGCCGCATTGCCAAGCCACTCTCTTACCCCTGCGCATGCTTCCGTAGAGAGCATCTCTGGAGAAATAAAATAATATTTTTCGCAATCAGTTAGTACAATCCCAATCAAAGTAGCGTGATGAGGGTTATCACCTCGTGATTCGACATGAACGATCTTGATACGAGGAAGTAACGGCAGCAAGTCTGCTATGTTTTCTTCCGTTACAATAACAGTCTCAATCTCTTCTTCTTCCGGTGTATTCTCATCTGCATCTGCCTGTTTAACAGTAAAAGCAAGTCGCTCTAACAATGATTTGAATTCCAGTTTCGCAAGTGCCGGAGCAGCAGACTCTTCCTGAATACCTCCGAAAACCATGTCATCCCAAGTTTTCTCCAGCGGTACTTCACGGTAAATAGTAGCCAGCCGTTTACTGAGCCGTGCATCTTCTGCATGCGTCTCTATTTTTTCTTTCATTTTCCCTTTGAGTTCCGAAGTATTGTTCAGCACCTCTTCAACTGAACCAAACTGATGAAGCAACTTCAGTGCTGTTTTTTCTCCCACTCCAGGAACACCAGGGATATTATCAGAAGGATCCCCCATCAATCCTTTAAGGTCAATAATCTGCAGCGGAGAAAGACCGTAGCGTTCTTCAATTTCTTTTGGACCGTAATTTTCAATTTCAGATACGCCTTTACGAGTAAGTGCAATATTTACGTTCTCCGATGCCAGCTGTAACATATCCTTGTCACCCGTAACCACAAGAACTTCGCGGCCCGCTTCATCGGCACGTTTTGTGAGCGTTCCAATGATATCGTCCGCTTCGTAGCCAGATAGTTCAAACTGAGCAATACCGAATGCGGTAAGCAGTTCTTTCAGTACAGGGAATTGTTCCGATAATTCAGGCGGTGTTTTTTGGCGTCCGCCCTTATATTCTTCATAACCTTCATGGCGGAACGTTACTTTCCCTGCATCAAAAGCCACCATCATATGTGTCGGCTTGTGTTCTTCCAGCAACCGAAGAAGCATGGTCGTAAATCCGTACACCGCGTTTGTATGTAATCCGCTTGAATTCGTCAGCGGGGGCATGGCAAAAAAGGCTCGATAAATAATACTATTCCCATCAATTAAAACAAACTTTTCCATAGATACACCTCTCTTACTCTTGTTTCACTTCTTCCTATATGATAACACAAGGGAACTCTGCTTCAAAAAACAAAACCAAATAACTAGTCACTCTCCAGCATTATCGGCCAAATGAAAGAAAAACAGTCCGAACCGGAGTTCAGACTGTTTCCTTTTACCGTTTTGCTATTTTAAATCGTTGTGCCAGTCTACCAAGGAAGATATCAGCCAGAATGGCAAGTAAAGCAGCGGGAATAGCTCCAGCTAATATTTTGATATTATGCCGCTGATTCAGACCTGCATAGATTTCACGGCCTAGTCCATCTCCTCCGATAATCGGTGCGAGTGCAGCCACCCCAATTGCAATGACCGCTGCTACACGTAAACCTGCCATGAGGAATGGAATGGATAAAGGCATTTCCACTTTCCACAGCAGTTGGAACCTGCTCATGCCCATCCCTTTTCCTGCATCTTGGAGTGCGGGACTTACTTCCTTTAAGCCAACATAAGTATTACGCACGACGGGATTTAAAGAGTAAAGGAATAAGCCGATCACAACACTCTTAAATCCGAGACCGAACATAACCATGAGTAGAACGAGCAGTGCCATACTTGGAAGTACTTGAATAATGTTTGTAATGAACATGATGACTCTGCCTGTTTTGTCATAACGAGCACTAAGAATACCAAGTGGAATCCCAATAACTAAAGCAAGTCCCAGCCCGCAAAGCACCATTAAAATATGTACCCATGTTAAATGAAATAAGTAAGATGCATTTTCCGTAACGTAATAATAAAATTTCATAAATGAATTTGCATCTGGATGCATCGCTGATGCAGGAAGCTTAGATTGATCAAGCAATCCTAAATCGACCAGATACTTCATCGCTACCGTTTTCGGTTCCATTTTTTCTACATCTACTTGATAACTAAGCCCTGTCATTGTCTCTTCATCAATGGTTCCCACTAGAGAAGAAAGCACTTCATCCAGTTCAGGATGCTCTTCAATCAACTCTTTACGAACAACCGTTGAAGCATCAAATGGAGGGAAGAATTGTTTGTCATCTTCAAGGGTCACAAGATTAAATTCTTTTAGCCCTGGATCTGTAGTATACGCTAGCACAACATCTACAATGTTATCCGAAACTGCTGAATATACGAGTGAAATTTCCATAGGAGAGGTCTGAGCAAAAGTAAACCCGTACTCTTTTGTGAATGCCGGATAGCCGTCAGTCGGACGCTCAAGCCAAGTCGTATCCACTCCAATTCTCATATCTGCTGCATGTTCTTTTAAATCAGACATCTTGCTAAGACCGTATTTATCTGCAACTTCTTGTTTTACCGCTAATGTATACGTGTTCTCAAAGCCAAGCGGCTCATACCATTTCAGATTCCATAGCTTATCAAAACCTTCCTGAGCCTGACGGAGGACTTCATCTCGATCTCTAGTATCCTCAACTTCAAAATAACCGTTAAAAATTTCTCCTGAATATAAACTTCCCATATCCATTTCGCCTTTGCTAAGTGATCTTAGCAGTAGACTGGAAGAAGCTAGGTCTGTCGTTACATCTACATTTAGATCGGTGCGATCTTCAATTATGGCTTTATATATCTCAGCAAGCACCTTGGATTCCGTAAAGGTTTGCGTTCCAATTCTCACCCTGTCTGCAGCTGCTGCCTTACCAGGCAAGTTTACTGAAAAAATAGACAGAATGAGCATGAATAGAACCAATGTGCGCGTGGCTTTCCACGATTTTTGTTTAATAATTCTCATTTGTACGATCTCCCTCTTTCCTTAGTAGCTTATGAGACTTTGATCTTTATATCTCATATGATTTCTTCAGACAATTAGGAAACCTACGCCTTTGCACTATTTTGGTTCGGTCTAATTGCTTTCTCTAGCGCTCCAAGTAACAAGTCAGCAAGCAGTGCAAAAAGAATAGCTGAAAGTGCGCCTGCTACAATAAGTTCGGTCTTGTTAACCCCAAGTCCCGACATAATTAACTGTCCGAGTCCACCAGCTCCAATAAGTCCAGCGAGAGTAGTCCAACTAATGATATAGACTGTCGTTATTCTAATACCTGACATAATGTACGGAACCGCCAAAGGCAGCTCGATCTGAAATAAACTTTGAAGTCTGCTGTAGCCCATTCCCTTCGATGCATCTCTCAGTGCAGGGTCAACTGCCTGTAGTCCAGCATATGTATTTCGTAAAAGCGGCAACAAAGAATATAAAAATAAGGCAACAATGGCCGGTGTCATTCCAATACCGAATAAAGGAATCATCAAAGCAAGAAGTGCTAAACTTGGGATGGTTTGAAATAGATTCGCGACACTAAATACCAGGGAATTCACCCATTTTATCTCTGAGCTTGAGATCATGATCGCTACGGGTATCGCAACAACAATGCCTAAAATGGTAGCAATCGCTGCGATTAAACCATGCTGACCTGCTGCACTAAGAATATCTGGGTAACGTTCACCTATGAAAACAAAGAAACTTCTTATCGATTCAAATACCTGCATTCACTTCTGCCTCCTCTGGTTCTGGAGTATAGACGTCTGCAAGCAGTCTTACCACACTACCTCTTGTGATGAGACCAAGGAAAATTCCATCTTCATCCACGACAGGCAAATTAGAAAGCTGGTTCTCATTCATTATCGTAAGCGCGGTGGTCACCGAATCTCCTCTATAAAGTACGTGCTCTACGGGGTTCATAACATCGACTATTTTCTTATCTTCTTCACGATAATGTTTAATTAACTGATAGATCGTTACGTTACCGAGCAAACGTTTATTCTTATCAACCACCAGCAATGAGTCTACTTTACGTCTTTGTAGAATCGTAATTGCTTCTGCAATCCCTCTGGATGGGAACGCAGTAGCTGGATTATTAATCATAACTTCTTCCACATTCGGGAATTCAGTGAGGTCGTCTGACAGCAAGCGATCTTTACCGATAAAGCTTTCCACGAATTCACTTGCCGGGTGACGTAAGATCTGATCTGGTGTTCCTACTTGTTCTATTTGCCCACCTTTCATCAGGACAATGGTATCGGCGAGTTTAATCGCTTCATCCATATCATGTGTAACGAAAACAATGGTTTTTTTCACTTCTGTTTGAAGACGAATTAACTCATCTTGCAGTTCTTCTCTGCTAATCGGGTCAAGTGCACTAAAAGGTTCATCGAGCAAAATAATATCGGGATCTGCTGCTAGTGCACGAATAACACCAATCCGCTGTTGTTGTCCACCACTGAGTTCGGAAGGATAACGATTTCCAAATGTCTCGGGTTCAAGTCTGACTTGATTAAGGAGTTCATCTACACGTGCATCGATTTTTGTTTTATCCCATTTCAGCAAACGAGGTACGACACCTACGTTTTTAGCAATTGTCATATTGGGGAATAGACCCACACTTTGAATGACATAACCGATGCTTCTTCTGAGGTCAACTGCATCCGTTTTCGATATATCTTTCCCGTTAATCAATATTTGACCATGGGATGGAACATTCAAACGATTGATCATTCGCATCGTGGTTGTTTTACCACAACCAGAAGGACCAATGAACACCGTGATTTCACCTTCTTTGATCGTAAGATCAATGCCTTTTAATGCTTCAAAACCATCATCATACACTTTCTTAACACCTTTAAATTCAATCATGAATCGTTTCCCCCTGTCATATTTCGTCACTGCGCCTAAAAAACTCCCAGCATATAGCAAAAAAAGCCGATGTCAACAGCGGCTCATTTCACTATCTTTACGAAATTTGCTAGGTGAGTTGCTTAACTGACAGAGTATAATTACCCACTACAGCACAAAAAGAAACAGAATTACCCGAAAATTTCTAAAAAAAAATAGAAATTCAAGAATAATTCTGCTGTTATTTGGGTCTAAGAACCCTATATTATAAAGTATATTACTATGCTTTTCGTCCTCTTATTGATTCAGATCAGGACGTTTACCTGTAACTAAATATACAGCACTCTCACCAATATTCGTTGCATGGTCACCTATCCGTTCGATATAACGACCCACGAGCATAAGAAGCATAGCCTGGGAAGCATCTTGCGGGTGATCCACCATGAGTGCATATAGGTCTGTTATCATATGACTGTACAGTTCATCCACTTCATCATCCGTTTTTGCCATTTTGTAAGCCAAATCTGCATTTTCATCAAGATAAGAGGTAATGGAATCATTAATCATAAGCTTTACAATCTCGCCCATTCGCGGGATATCAACAAGAGGTTTAATTAGTTTCTGACCTTCCATTCGCAGTGTCACTTTGGCTATATCCAGTGCAAGATCACCCATTCGTTCGAGGTCACTTGAGATTTTGAAAGCTACGATAATTCTTCTTAGATCTTTAGCGACAGGCTGTTGTGTAATAATTAGCTTCGTTCCAAGTTCCATAATCTCTTCTTCCATTGCATTCAGCTGGATATCTTCCGATACTACCTTTTGCGCAAGTTTGAGATCACCTGACTTTAAACTGCTAATGGCATCTACCAATGCTGTGTTTACATGTTCCGCCATCTTAAGCAATACATCTCGAAGCTGATTTAATTCCCGGTCAAATCCCTTTCTACGAATCATCCCTGCTGTTCCTCCTCATGTAAATGAAGTGTAGCTATGTTATACGTACAATCCGTTAACCAAAACGCCCGGATACATAGTCTTCCGTTCTAGGGTCTTGTGGATTAGAGAAAATTTCGTTCGTTTCTGCCGCTTCGATCACTTCCCCATTCAGGAAAAAGACCGTTTTTCCAGATACGCGAGCAGCTTGATGCATATTATGTGTAACCATAACAATCGTGTAGTGATCTTTTAACTCTTGTACAAGTTCCTCGATTTTGAGGGTAGAGATCGGATCGAGAGCTGATGTTGCTTCATCCATAAGCAGCACCTCAGGCTGAACTGCCAAAGCACGGGCAATACATAAACGCTGTTGTTGTCCTCCAGACAGACTCATTGCCGAGCGTTTCAAATAATCTTTCACTTCATCCCACAGTGCAGATCGGCGTAAACTTTGTTCAACAATCTCATCAAGTACCTTTTTATCCGTTGTGCCGTGAAGGCGCGGACCATAAGCGATGTTATCATAGATCGTCTTAGGAAAAGGATTGGGTTGTTGAAACACCATGCCTACCCGTTTACGAAGGGTCTCTATCGGCAGGTTATCACTATAAATATCTTGTCCGTCTATCTCTACTTTCCCTTCAATTCGTGTGCCCGTAATCATATCATTCATACGATTGAGTGTACGAAGAAGTGTAGATTTACCACAGCCAGAAGGTCCGATAAAAGCGGTTACTGTATTTTTGGGAATCTGAAGATTCACATTTTTTAGCGCATGAAAAGATTCATAGTATAAGTTCAGGTTTTTAATATTTATCATCGTGCTGTTCATCCCTGGTTTATCTCCTTTACTGCATAGTGAGGATCATCTGATCTACAGATAACAAACCTCACAAAATAAAAGCTCTACAACATTGTAACGTCTCATTGTAAAGGCTATATAAACAATTGTTAACGCTATGTAAAATGTAAATCAGACCATTCCCCTCATCCGGTTATTTTTCAGCCTCAAGAAGTAGACTTTTAGGCTTAAAAGGCTTTGCATATAGATTCATCGGAGCGGCGAAACCGTCTTTCGTTTCCCTGCTACAAGCTTATATCCCACACCACGTATGGAGTCAATATGAACCGTTTCGGGATCCAGCTCCAGCTTTTTGCGCAGAGAACTTACATGAACATCTACGGTTCGCTGACCTCCAATATAATCAAATCCCCATACCGCATTCATTAAATCATCCCTAGTTAATACAACACCAGGTTTTTTAGCTAAATACAAAAGCACTTCAAACTCTTTCGGTCGAAGCTGTATAGGTTGTCCGCTCAGCGTCACTTCATACTTCTTCGGATAAATCTCAAGTTCTCCTAGAACAATTCTTGATCCATCCTCTTCATCAGGTACGGGCTGTTCCTCAATCCCCGATACCCTGCGCAGTACGGCATCCACTCTGGCCAGCAGTTCCGATACGCCAAATGGTTTTGTTATATAATCATCTGCACCCAGTTTGAGTCCCTGAACCACTTCATTTTCCCCATTTTTAGCGGTGAGAATAATAATAGGGGTTTTTACCCCCGTACTTCTAAGTTTACTTAGAACCTCAAGTCCATTCATCCCAGGAAGCATAATATCGAGCAGGATCAGATCAAACTCCTGAGAAGAAGCTCGTTCGTAACCGGATGTACCGTGATCCTCTACTGTTACATCATGACCTTCTTGGGTCAAATTATAGGAGAGTAATCTTGCTAGTGTAGGCTCATCTTCAATAACTAATAATCGTTGTGCCATGGTATCCCCTGCTTTCTTTTCATGTTCATTCAGTCCATAATACCACCACTTTGTTATCGTGGTGTAAAATATGAGAGTCTATATAATCTGCTATCTATTAGATAATCTATTCCTCGTCTGCATGTTCCTGAAGAAGCGGTAAAACAACGGTAAATGTCGTTCCTGTACCCAGCTCGCTCTCCACCATTAACGTTCCATGATGCAGTTCAACCAAATGTTTTACAATGGAAAGTCCTAGTCCCGTACCGCCTGAATTACGCGATCTCCCTTTATCTACCCGATAAAATCGCTCAAATACTCTAGGTAAGTCGGCTTTTGGTATACCGATCCCCGTATCACTGATTTGGAAAACTATATTTTCTTCTCCTTCATTCTTGTCAATGGATGCCTGAATTTTCACTTGTCCACCCTCAAGAGTATAGTTAATCCCATTACTAATTAGATTCAAAAAGATTTGTTTCAGCTTATCCTCATCCGCTTCCATAAATAATTCATTAGGCACGTCTACAAGAAGACGGATCTGTTTTTTCTCTGCTTCATTGCTTAGCGTTCCGATCACCATATCAAAGAACGAATGAAGATGAACCGGAGAGCAATCCAGGTTAGATCTTTTCGATTCTATTTTCGATAATTCTAATATGTCACCAATGAGCCGGTTTAATCGATCACCTTCATCATATATAATTTGCAAAAAGGATCGTACGGTTTCCTCGTCTTTTACCGCACCGCTAAGAAGTGTCTCTGCAAAACCTTTCACTGCTGCTACTGGTGTCTTTAATTCATGGGATACATTGGCTACAAATTCACTCCGTATATTTTCCAGACGCCGAATGGCTGTGATATCTTGAAGTAAAAATAGCATCCCTCGATAACTTCCATCATTCTCCAACATCGGAACACCGTCTAAACCAACAATTAATTCTTCGGGTGTATATAAACGCACCTCTTCATGTATACGATCTCTATGATCTATAGAAGATTCAATGAGTTTCGTTAACTCATAATGTCTTTTTTTGAGTTCATGATAGGGTCTGCCCATCACACGATGCTGTTCAATACCAAGCATACGCTCACTTTCTTTATTGAGCACAGCTATATTTTGCGTGGCATCAATCATAATAATACCACCTGTCATATTACTCATTACACTCTGAACCAAATCCTCACTGTCACGGATCATTTTTAGCTGAGTCTGCAGGCTGTCAGCCATACCGTTAATCGCTTTCCCCAGTTGGCCGATCTCATCATCACGATTAAATTTAACTCTTGCATCATAATCCAGTTTTGATATTTGATTCGCTACCTTCGTAATGTGTTCAATAGGACTCGTAAGACTTTTCCCCACCCGATAGCAAACAAATGCCACTAATACAAACAAAATAATAAGAGTGATAAACATAAGAAACCAGCCTCGGCCTAGACCTTCGTCCACTGCTTTCAAGCTCATAGAAAGCCTGATGTACCCATCAAAGTTCCCATCTGATGAAGTTACAGGAAGCGCGATATATAACATCTTATCGCCAAGTGTTTCGCTCGTTCGAATCGAATGTCCGTATGAAGTAGTCCCTTCGGTAATGGATGTAATTTCCTCACGGTTTAAATGGTTATCCATTTTTGATGCACTATGCTCCGAATCACCAATGACTGTACCATCTCTAAGAATGAACGTCGTTCTAGAATCGGTGAGTTCCTCAAGTTCTTTGGCATTTTCTGTATAATATTTGGTTACCGTCTCGGAGTCCCCTTGCGTCTTCATAAAAGGAAAATGGGTTTGTAGTAGTTTAATCTCACGCACCATATTTTCTTCAAGGGCATTAATATGTACTTCTTTGAACACTTGACCCAGAGCCACACCTGCCGCTAAGACAGAAATAAAGATCAGCGTCATCATAATGGCTGTAAGCCGAAAACGAAAAGTCTTCATATGCGTTATTTACTCATCCTTTATATAGTTATTCTAAACATTGTATTTTACATTTCTTCTTTTTGAACAGGAACAAAACGTTGCAATAGCGCATGATGCAGTGTTGCAAGCGGCTGCTGAACCATAATTCCAAGCACAACAGGGATCGCTGCCTGCGGCGAAAAATAACCCATCGCAAGAACAAGGCCGAGTGAGATATTACGCATCCCAGCTGCATAAGACATCGTCACCCTTATTTCCCGGGAAACATTTCTCATAAGATAAGAGCCTGCAAATCCAATACAATAGCATAACGCAACTAACAACACGACAGCAATAGAAGCGAGAATAACACTTGTTTCCAATGTTCTCATATGAGGAGCGATGGCTGCGGCATTTAGAAGTACGACTGCAGCGAAGAATATTTTTGAAATAGGCAACGTAACGGGAGCAGACCAAGCTTTGAATCTTCCTTTTGAAATTTCGTAGATGGTTACGCCAAGTACAGTAGGAACTACGATTATTAACAAGAGATCCTTCATAAGTGAAACGGTGTCAAATTTGATAGCAGTTCCAAAAAAAAGTTCAATGAGCCCAGGTACAGTAAGCGGACTAAGTGCTGAATCTACAACTACCATAGCAAGCATTAAGGGCACACTTCCATAAGACATGCCGACCCATAATACCGAAGAAACACCTAAAGGAATAATCGAGAATAAGACCAATCCCACCGTATAGTCAGAACTCGGGCCAAACAGAGCGGCTCCAATCGCAAAAGCTATCAGTGGTGTAAGCACATGAGCTAGAAGCAGTGTAATAAATACAGGCAACGGTTTGTATACTACATTTTTCAAATGAGTAAGACCACATCCCAAAGCCATGACAAACGTGACAAAGCCAAATAAGTAGGGAACCCAGGAGACAAATGGTAAAAATAGTTCAGAAAAAATAATCCCTATAATTAGGGTCATTGGAATAATAGCAAACATATATTTCTCAAACCAGGCTGCAAATCGAAGTGACCAAGATCCCATATCATATCCGATTCCTTTCCCTAATTCTATCAAATTGATCATACCACACATTAAACAGCGTACTTCGATCGTTATGTAAATTTTATCAAATTAATGTAAAAAGGTCTCATACGGATGTAAGACCGTACAAGACCTAATTAGTTAAGTTAGTGCTGATGTTATTAACCGTTGACTACTTCTCCGCCATTTACATGAATCACTTGTCCGCTTACGTAAGAAGAATCACTGGATGCGAGATATACATAAGCTGGCGCGAGTTCTTCAGGTTCACCTGGACGTTTCATCGGCTGCGTTGCTCCGAATTCACTTACTTTCTTCTCATCAAAAGTAGAAGGAATGAGCGGAGTCCAGATTGGACCCGGTGCTACCGCATTTACTCTGATTCCTTTATCGGCCACATGCATGGACAAGGAACGTGTGAAAGCAGTAATGGCACCTTTCGTAGCAGAGTAATCGATTAGATTTTCACTGCCTCGGTAAGCCGTGATGGAAGTCGTATTAATGACTGCACTGCCGCTTGTTAAATGAGGCATTGCTGCTCTTGTCATGTAGAACATACTGAATATGTTCGTACGGAACGTTTTTTCCAGCTGTTCATCGGTAATATCTTCAAAGTTCTGCTGTGGATGCTGTTCCGCTGCGTTGTTCACTAGAATGTCTAGTCCGCCTAATTCCTCTACCGTTTGTTTGATCGCTTCGCTGCAGAATGCGGAGTCCCGAATATCACCTGGGATCAGAACACACTTCACACCCTCTTGCTCTACGCATTTCTTTGTCTCCTCAGCATCGCTATGCTCATCTAAGTAGACGATCGATACGTTTGCACCCTCTTTTGCGTACGCAACGGCTACAGCACGTCCGATTCCGCTGTCACCGCCCGTAATCAGAGCATTCTTTCCTTTCAATTTCCCTGCTGCTTTATAGGATTCTCCCTTGTATTTCGGTCTTGGGGTCATTTCCGATTCAATCCCTGGCTGTTTGCTTTGCTGCTGTGGAGGTAACGTTTTGTTTTGATTCTCTGACATGATCTCGTTCTCCCTTCCTTTTCTAGAATGTTCTATCACGTATTTCCATAAACAAGTTATAGGATGGCTCATCTTACTGTCCTTATACGTTAAGCTTTGAATCCTACAGTAGACTAGCAACAATCCTCTTCGTAATGATTTTACCCGTCCTCTGCTTAATGAAACTTTCTTGCCCCACCCTATGAAAAGAAAACTCATCCTTTTTCTATGGAAAAACACAAAAAAAAGACAGAACATTGCGCAAATATTTGCGTATGATTCTGCCTTACTTAAACATATATAGGTTGATAAATACTCTATATCGATATGTATCTTTACCAGGTTTCTACCAAGGGTAGACCATGATTCCAAGTATAGCGAGCAACAATACAGCTAAAATAATACTGAACATACGCAGTTTATTTTTTTCTGCACTGATATCACGTTTCTCTTGAATGCCTGCAATGCCAAGACGAAGTGATTTACCCATGATTCCACCAATGGCAAGCATTGCGACGAAGATCACAACAACTAGAATCATCCAGGAAGTAGCGTAATCCCCTTGACTCATGATGTATCCACCGCTAATAAACTGAATGATCAACCCGTATTGAGCAACACGATTAAATGTTCTTACTGCGGCAATACTTCCCTCTTGAGCGGGTGCTGCTAGTTTCATAAGTGCACTAACCACAAAAGGAAGTAATAGATAATAACCTACTGATACCGCACCAAGGATGTGTACAAAATAAAAAATTGAACCCATTTTTTCCATTCACTCCTTTCCCTACTATTTTAGTATGATCTTACCCATAGAAATAAAGCCGGAATCAATCCATGGACAATAATAAATGACTTTATTCCTATCTCTCAAATTATACTGATTATGAAGCATAAAGAAAAGGAAACCCTGCTCTTTTACAGGATTTCCTTATCATTTATTCACTATTTATTCATTTTATTATTAAATGAGTCCTATACCGTTACGACAGACATGACATTACGCACAGATTCAGCCGATTGATCAAGAGCTGCTTTTTCCTCTGTTGTAAGATCAAGTTCAAATATTCGCTCAATTCCACCACCGCCCAGGATCGTAGGAACACCAAGAAATAAATCATGGTAACCATATTCACCTTCAAGATAAGCAATGACAGGAATAATCCGCTTTTTATCCTTGAGAATAGCTTCCGTCATTTGTACAAGGGAGGCAGCAGGCGCATAATAGGCACTTCCGTTACCAAGCAAGTTCACAATTTCTCCACCGCCAACGCGAGTTCGCTCTACGATGGATTCTATCCGTTCTTCTGAGATCAATGATTCGATAGGAATGCCGCCCACACTGGAGTAACGTACGAGAGGTACCATATCGTCGCCATGACCTCCAAGCACGAAGCCGCGAACATCCTCGACAGAGACGTTCAGTTCTTGAGCGATAAAAGTGCAGTAGCGAGCCGTATCCAGTACACCCGATTGCCCAATAACACGGTTCTTTGGAAAATCAAGTGCATGGTATGCAACATAAGTCATCGCATCCACTGGATTACTTAATATAATAACAATGGAATCAGGACAATATCTTTTAATATTTTCACAAACCGATTTGACAATCCCTGCATTGGTGTTCACCAGATCATCACGACTCATTCCTGGTTTCCGAGCAATTCCTGCAGTGATAATAACAATATCCGAATCAGCTGCATCTTCGTAGTCTGAAGTACCAACGATGTTACTATCAAAACCTTGAATTGGGCTTGCTTCGAGCATATCAAGCGCTTTTCCCTTCGTTGGGTTCTCAAGTTGAGGAATATCAACAAGAACAACGTCACCAAGTTCTTTCTGAGCTATCATAAGTGCGGTAGTAGCTCCGGTAAACCCGGCTCCAACGACAGTAATTTTTTTACGCTGAATTGTCAATAGATTCGCTCCTTATAGGTTTTTAATAATTTCATTAGCAAATTCGGAACATTTCACTTCAGTAGCCCCATCCATCAAACGTGCGAAATCGTAAGTTACTGTTTTGTTATTGATGGAAGTTCCCATACCTTTATAGATCAGGTCTGCCGCTTCCTGCCATCCCAAATGTTCAAGAAGCATTACGCCGGACAAAATTACTGAACCTGGGTTAACCAAGTCTTTGTCTGCATATTTAGGAGCAGTACCGTGTGTTGCTTCAAAGATTGCATGTCCTGTTACATAGTTGATGTTTGCTCCCGGTGCAATACCAATTCCGCCTACTTGGGCAGCAAGAGCATCAGACAGGTAATCACCGTTCAAGTTAAGCGTTGCAATCACATCAAATTCAGATGGACGAGTCAACACTTGTTGTAGGGCAATATCAGCAATCGCATCTTTAATGATAATTTTACCTGCATCTTCTGCTGCTTTTTGAGCGGCATTCGCTGCATCCGTACCTTCTTTTTCTTTGATTTCATCATACTGAGCCCAAGTGAATACTTTATCGCCGAATTCAGCTTCAGCCACTTCATAACCCCAGTTTTTGAAAGCACCCTCTGTAAACTTCATGATATTACCTTTGTGTACAAGGGTAACGCTCTTACGTCCATGAGTGATCGCATACTCAACAGCTGCACGTACAAGACGTTTGGATCCTTCGGAAGAAACAGGTTTAATGCCGATTCCGGAAGTTTCAGGGAAGCGAATTTTGTTAGCGCCCATTTCCTGTTGTAGGAATTGGATTACTTTCTTCACTTCTTCCGAACCTTCTTGGTATTCAATTCCTGCATAAATGTCTTCTGTATTTTCACGGAAAATGACCATGTCAACAAGTTCAGGACGTTTTACTGGAGAAGGTACACCATCGAAATAACGTACAGGACGCAAGCACACATACAGATCAAGTTCTTGACGAAGTGCTACGTTTAGTGAACGAATTCCGCCACCGATTGGTGTAGTAAGCGGTCCTTTAATTGCTACGATATACTCACGGATTGCTTCAAGTGTATCCGCAGGAAGCCACTCACCGTATGTATTAAATGCTTTTTCACCAGCAAAAACTTCATACCAAGCAATTTTCTTTTCGCCGTTATATGCTTTCTCAACAGCCGCATCTAGTACGCGTTTGGATGCTTTCCAAATATCGCGGCCTGTTCCGTCCCCTTCAATAAAAGGAATAATCGGGTTATTAGGAACTTGAAGCTGTCCATTATCAATGGTAATTTGCTCGCCTTCTGTAGGGAGTACGAATTTTTCAAAGTTTGGCATAATATATTTCCTCCTTGTTTTGTAAATCTACAGCATTACTACATGGGCATAGAAGAGCCCTGCAACAAATTTCCTTCACGGAAACTATTGCCAAGGGCACTTTCTTTTATTATACATGTTTCTTAGTAACTAGCGACGTTCAATCGGGATATACTTCTGATTCGTCGGACCGGTATACTCTGCACGAGGACGAATAATCCGGTTATCAGAAAGCTGTTCCAGGATATGAGCAGTCCATCCAGACACTCGACTAATTGCAAAAATCGGTGTGAACAATTCTCTATCAATACCAAGCTGTGTGTACACAGAGGCTGAATAGAAATCTACATTAGGTTTCAGACCTTTTTGAGAGGTAATCAACTCTTCAATCTGAACTGACATCTCATATAGATCGGTATTTCCTTTTTGCTCTCCAAGTTCAAGAGACATTCTTTGCAGATGTTTCGCACGCGGGTCGCCATTTTTATATACCCGATGACCAAAACCCATAATTTTCTGGCGGTTATCCAGTTTATCTTGAATATAGGATTCGAGTTTTTCTACAGAACCGATCTCACTAAGCATTTTCATTACCGCCTCATTGGCTCCACCATGAAGAGGGCCTTTGAGCGCTCCGATAGCTGAAGTCACCCCTGAATAAATATCAGAGAGCGTGGCTACTGTCACTCGGGCAGCAAAAGTTGAGGCATTAAGTTCGTGGTCTGCGTGAAGCACGAGTGCTTGATCAAGTGCTTTGACAGATGTTTCGGACGGTTCTTCACCTGTCAGCATATACAAGAAATTCTCAGCGATGGATACACCCTGTTTAGGCGCTACGGGTTCATTTCCTTCACGAATTCGGGCAATCGCTGCAACGATGGTTGGAAGCTGAGCCTGCAATTTCACTGCTTTGATCTCATTTGCTTCCTGTGAATCATCTTCCGCATTCTCATCATAAAGTGCCAAAGCTGAAATGGCAGAACGAAGAGCCGCCATAGTGTTTAGTTTTTTTGGATATAATTTAATTTGAGAAATAAGGGCATCAGGAATAGGTGCATATTCACTCAGCTTCTGTTTTAGGTTATCAAGTTCAATCCTGTTCGGCAGTTTGCCAAACCAGAGCAGATAAGCAACTTCTTCAAAGCAAGCATTTGATGCTAAATCATCAATATCATACCCACGATAAGTGAGGACGCCGTCAACAATAGAACTGATTGAGGAAGTTGTCGCCACAATGCCTTCAAGTCCTTTGGTAGCTGTCATTTTACACCTCTCCTTTTGTACAAAATAGAGTTCTAATCAAAATGAAAACAGTTACATTATTAAATATTCATAAGAAATTCTAGGCTCTGCAGACATCATGTGTAAAAGTATCACTTCCATCATCATACTGGATTTTGTCGATGATGTGAACAATTTGAAGGTTTCAAAGGATATCAAAGATTTCTTTCAGAGGCATAAGTATTTTTTTGTAATCACTTTCATTGACAAATAAGGACCCTTATGTATATATTTGCCTATCATAAAAAGGAGCAGAAAGAAATTAATCTTCCTGCTCCTATAAATAATCAGAATCGCCGATGAATTCTAATTTTTCCTTCTTTCAGTTTCTTCTCCAGCCATTTTAATAAAAAGATTCGATATAATGGTCTTGTTAATGGAAAGAGAAGAGTAAAGCCAATAATATCAGTGACAAATCCGGGAATGACAAGCAGCATGCCCCCTACAAAAACACAGAGGCCATCCAGCATCTTGCGGCCAGGCACCTGGCCATTTTTCATTTCTCTCTGGGTGTCCTGCATTACTTTACGGCCTTCAAATTGCATCATCGCGATCCCAATCAGCGATGTTAAAACAATCATCAAAATCGTGGATCCAGCGCCGATTCTTTCACTTACCCATATAAATCCAAACAATTCCACACCGGGAATGATTAAAAGCGCAGCCCACATCCAATTTCGCATGTACGGTTACTCCCTTCCAAGCCTTAAAGCCTTAAAGCCTTACTTAATGCATCGTACAGGTTCGGAAAACTTTTATCAAGTCTAACAGGGCGGAAATCACTGTTTACCCACGCATGCTGTGTTGTACCGGTAACAAGAAGTTCACCTGGAAGCTTCGCAGAGGAGAGGATAGGTCCTAAGGAGATGGGGCTTTGCCCTTGTAATGACAAACTTTCATCTCTTCGCACTTCATACTCATAAGTAAGCCGAACACTGCTCATTTGATTGATTCGAGTCCAAACCGTGACACAATCATCATATCTGGCAGGTTTTTTGTATGTTAGATCAAGTCCGATTACAGGTAACAGCACCCCCGCTTCTTCCATACTGCGATATGTCAGCCCAAGACTGCGGATCATCTCGGTTCTGCCAATCTCAAACCAATTCACATAATTGGCATGATATACAACGCCCATTTGGTCACTTTCCTGATAACGCACACGAAAACGAGTACCAAACCACGCACTTTTTTCTTGTTCATCCCTATTCTTTATTGGACTCATAGATGTTCACACCCTTTACATAGCTTCATACTGTGAAAAAAGCAATGGGACCGATTGGCCCCATTGCTTTTTGTCGTCTATTATTTGAATTATATCGATTAGATATGATCAATTTTAATGAGGTTTGTAGAACCAGAGCGTCCAAGTGGAATACCTGCTGTAATAACAACAAGATCGCCTTCTTCTACAATACCGGATTTTCTGCCGCCTTCTACTGCATTTGCAAACAATCCGTCCGTAGTATCACAAGGTTTACCTTTAACAGGAGCTACACCCCAAGTCAAAGCCAGCTTACGCATTGTACGGTCTTCATTTGTTACGGCTACAATTGGAGCTTCAGGACGGTATTTGGAAACCATACGAGCAGTATGACCAGATTCCGTTGAAGTAAGAATCGCTTTTGCATGTAGTTCATACGCACTGATCGCAACAGATTGGCTGATCGCCTCAGTTACTGTGATTTCTTGAGCACTGCGTTGTTTTTTGTAAAGCTCTTTATAATTCAAAGCAGATTCTGCTTTTTCTGCAATACGAGCCATGGTTAGAACAGACTCAACTGGGTATTTCCCTGCTGCTGTCTCACCAGACAACATGATTGCATCTGTACCATCAAAGATTGCATTCGCAACGTCACTCGCTTCTGCACGAGTAGGACGAGGGTTACGCTGCATAGAATCCAACATTTGAGTTGCTGTAATTACTGGTTTACCAGCAATATTACATTTCTCAATCATGCGTTTTTGCGCAAGAGGTACCTCTTCTGCAGGAATTTCTACTCCAAGATCACCACGAGCAACCATTAAACCATCGGAAACTTCAAGAATTTCATCAAGGTTATCTACACCTTGTTGGTTTTCAATTTTGGAGATAATGTGGATATGACCAGCGTTATGCTTTTCAAGCAATTCGCGAATTTCAAGTACGTCACTTGCTTTACGTACGAAGGAAGCCGCAACAAAATCAATACCTTGCTCAATTCCGAAAATGATATCGTTAGCGTCTTTCTCGGTAATACCTGGCAGGGAAATGTTAACTCCTGGTACGTTAACGCCTTTTTTGCTCTTAATCGTACCGCCGTTAACGATGCGGCATTTAATTTCTGTGCCATTTACTTCCACTACTGTTAAACCGATCAAACCGTCATCAATCAAAATTGTTGATCCTGGAGATACATCTCCTGGCAGATCTTCATAAGTAACAGAAATACGATCTTTGGTACCGAGGATTTCTTCGGTTGTAAGGGTAACAAATTCATCTTGAACTAGTTCAATCGGTTCTACTTCAAGTTTACCTGTACGAATCTCAGGACCTTTCGTATCAAGCAAGATTGCAACCGTCTTGTTCAACTCTTCAGAAGCCTGACGAATGGTTTTGATACGTGCTCCGTGCTCTTCATAATCACCGTGGGAGAAGTTTAGACGTGCCACATTCATACCAGCCATGATCAACTTTTTTGTGTTCTCCAACGATTCACTGGAAGGACCAATGGTACATACAATTTTTGTTTTGCGCATTTTTGTAGTTTCCTCCGTTTTCAAGACTCTCTTTATATATCTTTTCCAACAATTAAATCTACTACAAATTTCGTCATTTGTATAGGAACTTTGTCATATTAATCTTTGCCGAAAGAAGAATCTTCTATAAGAGGGTCTTTTATTTTTTCTAAATTCTCTTGAAACTTTCCGATTTTGCGGAATTTGTTGTATCGATCTTGACGAAGTTCTTCCCCTGTCATACTTATTAACTCGGAAAGATGCTGTTCAATCATTAGTTTAATTGATTTGGCTGTCGCTTCATAGTCAAGATGGGCTCCGCCTTTAGGTTCAGGAACAATGTCTTCAATAACTTCCATCTCTATTAGATCCTGTGCTGTAATCTTCATAGCTTCTGCAGCTTGGTCTGCCTTCGCGGCATCCTTCCACAGAATAGAAGCTGCACCGTTAGGCGAAATGACAGAATAAATGGCATGCTCCAACATAAGTACCCGGTTTCCAACGGCCATCGCTAATGCTCCGCCGCTTCCGCCTTCTCCAATTACGACACAAATGACAGGTACAGACAGCTTCGCCATTTCAATTAAATTGCGAGCAATCGCTTCTGACTGTCCTCTTTCTTCCGCCGTTTTACCAGGATAAGCACCTTTAGTATCAATAAACGTAATGATGGGACGACCAAACTTGTCCGCTTGGCGCATCAAACGCAGTGCTTTTCGAAACCCTTCTGGATGAGCGCTTCCGAAAAATCGTGCTATGTTATCTTTAGTATCTTTACCTCGTTGCTGACCAATAACCGTCACTGGTCTGCCTCCAAGTTTAGCAAGACCTCCTACTACTGCTAGATCATCACCAAACAGGCGATCGCCATGAAGTTCCATGAAATCGGAAAATACAAGCGTAATAAGATCTAGTGAGGTTGGACGCTGGTGATGCCTTGCAATATGCATTTTCTGAGGAGCCGTGATCGAAGAATATACTTCTTCCTCAAGTTTGGCATATCGCTCTTCTAATCGGTTTACCTCATCTGTAAAGTCAATTCCTTTTTCAAGACCGAACTGCTGAAGCTCTTCAATCTTCTTGCGCATCTCCGTAAGGGGCGCTTCATGTGGCAACTCTCCCGCCAACTTACACCTCTCCCTTCACTTCATGCATGTCTAGTAATTTGGCTAGAGTAGTCCGTAAATCTTTACGATGCACTACCATATCGAGCTGTCCATGCTGCAAGTTAAATTCAGCAGTTTGAAAATCATCCGGTAACTTTTGACGAATGGTTTGCTCAATTACAATTCGGCCAGCAAATCCAAAAATAGCTCCTGGCTCCGCAATATTAATATCGCCGAGCATAGCAAAGCTGGCAGATACACCGCCTGTTGTTGGATCAGTGATGACAGAGATATATAGTCCTCCCTGCTCGTCCAGTCTTGCAAGAGCACTGCTTGTCTTAGCCATCTGCATTAAACTTAAGATACTCTCCTGCATTCTAGCTCCTCCGGATGTGGAGAAGATAATGAGAGGCAACTTTTTCTGGGTCGCTTTCTCTATAGCCCTTGTGATCTTTTCGCCAACCACGGAACCCATACTTCCTGAAAAGAAGTCAAAACTCATAACACAGACCACTACAGGATGACCATCTATGCTGCCTTCACCAGTAACTACAGCATCCTTCAGACCTGATTTCATCGTTTGTTGTTCCAGCTTTGATTTGTAACCAGGGAAATCTAATGGATCCACTGAGACCATATCTGCGTCATATTCGATAAAGCCTTCATCAAGTGTCATCTTGACACGTTCCATTGCATTTAAACGCATATGATAGCCGCACGAAGGACAGACTTTCAGATTCTTCTCAAGCTCTTTACTATATTGAATCGTGCCACATTTACTGCACTTGTTCATGAGCCCTTCCGGGATCTCACGTCTTGGGCGGTCCACTCCTTCAGGAGCATCATTCTGCCCTGTTCGCTCTGAAGGTATGGTCGCGTATTTCCGCTTTTTCTGGAATATATCTTTGAACACAACTACACCTCTTCAGCCGTAAATTTGATGGCTTGCTAGTCTAGAAATGACCAGCCATTAACAACATAGCATGGGCAAACATAAAAAGTGCCTATACGCAAAAAAAAGAGGAGACAGACACACACAGACAAGGGAGTCGTTCGCTCTTTCCTTTAAATTCCCTGCCGCATAGAATAGGTCCGCAAACAAGAATAGAACTCCATTGCTTCATCTAGGAATGCAAGATGGAATTCAGTACTTCCTGAACCTCTTCTAACTCACCGGAGGGAACGAGAATTTCATACTGTTGCTTGGATAAACTGATGGGACGGGTCTGTACTAGAAATCCTTCATCCGCAAGCCGAGTTTTTAGTCTGTCAGCAACTTTTGCTGTCGGTGCAATATATATCACCGTCCACATGCCATTTCCGCCCCCTAAGCCCTATGATTAAAGCTCGCATAATGGCTTAATGATAACATAACTCTCTTTTTTTTCGCAAGAAAGGCTTGGAGGCAGAATGATTCATGTGTTTTTCCCTATTCATGTAACTATTGTTTTCGCCTATTTTCACGGAAGATAAACCTTTATTTATGGATTAAAAGGATAATTTTTAGCGCTGATGTTCTTATGAGCAATTCTGGCAGATGCGGCAGCGGCAAGACCAGCAACTAAGTCATCCAAAAAAACATGAACTCCTGAATTTTTGTCATTCAGTGTTTCAATGATCCCCATTTTTTCTTTATCTAAGTAGCCAAAACTCGTCAGTCCAATCATTCCATATACACTAGTAATACCAAGTGCTAGAGTCTCGTCCACACCATAAAGTGGCTCATCAGCTTCGAGCAGTGCTTGAAGCGGCTGCGGTAACAGTTTTTTCTCTGCGAGCTCATCCAGTGCAATTCCTGTGTAAAGTGTATACTGGACCTCTCGTTTACCTAAAACCGCACGAACACTTTCCACACACTCTTGTTCTCTCAGTTCCGGGTGAAACTTCTTCTGAAGGGTGAACACGATCTCTGCAATCGATTCAATCGTCACACCTCGTCGTTTCAGCATCGCTTCCACAATTTCATATGACATCCGCTGATTCCCCCATCCCTGTAGCCATGATTGTCTCATTTTGAAAACGTCTATACCAAAGTGAGAGCAAATCATCTACTTAAAAATGCACCAAATGTTTGGTGTTCCTAAGTGTATGCAGCGGGGATGGAAATTGTTCGTAAAAAGTACGTTAAATGAATCATTTTCACAAGACCTTACTCTTGCTTTAATCACAGGTATTACTTCACTACGACGGTTCCCTTACCCAGAATTTCTTCAAGCCCGGCAATCAGTTCTGGAGAAGGTTTAATACTATACGCATCACTTAATGCTCTATAAGACCTGTGCTCTTCATAGAATAAGACAGTTGTTACAGGTCCGGGATGCTGCTGTAATACAGCCTTCAGTTTTGTAAGGACACCTGACTTTTCTGCTGCTGATGTTATTTTCATATACACCCGCTGTTTTACATGCACGTTAAGTTTAGGTGTCGACTCGTTCCCTGACCCCGATTTTGTTGTCCCTTTCGCTTTGAGAGAAGCATAAGAATCCCCCCTCGGCGATGTATTCACTCTAGCACGGTTCGCTGCTTCGGAAGCTCGCTGCGGCAGAGGAGAAGGAGCTGTCTTCGCCCGAAAAGAGGAACCATATTTTTTATCCTGCCGCCCTGTATTTCGCTGTTTTTGTAAGGCTAGACGATGCAGGTTCTCACCGGATAAAGGAGCTATTTCGTCAGCAAGAAGCTTAAATCCTTCATCCTGAAGCTGTACTTTAGCTCGAATCGCAAGTAATGCACCTTTGTCAATCAATTGCTCGCTTTTTCGCCATACTTCTGGAAAAAGAACTACTTCTGTCCGCTCGATCTGATCCTCAAGCTCCATGAAGGCCATCGATTTCCCTTGTTTGGTCGTAATCTGTTTGACCGATACAACCATGCCTGCGGTTACAACCACTGACTCATCTTCGGCATCTGTAAGTTCCATCAGCTTGCTTGCTTCTTCTGTCTCCAAAACATCACTATAATCGTCAAGCGGGTGGCCAGAGAGGTACAGCCCAAGCAGTTCACGTTCGAGCTCTAACTGTTGTGACATGCTATGTTCAGGTATATTCGGATACTCAATCTCCCAATTTGGCGTTTCTACAAAATCAAAAAGTTGAATTTGTAAATCTTCTCGCTCTTTCCGCCATTTCAGAGCCGCTTCTACCACCTCATCGAGCATGGCGAGCAGCTGTGCCCGGTGGCCTGGAAGCTTGTCAAAAGCACCTGCCTGAATCAGAGATTCAATTACTCGTTTATTGCAGACTCTAAGATCAACTCTTCTGCAAAAATCAAGCAAACTTTCAAATGGACCGTCTTTGCTGCGAACAGCAAGAATACTCTCCATCGCTTGAGTTCCCACATTTTTAATGGCAGCAAGCCCGAATCGGATACATCCCTGCGGCTTCTCTTCTTTGGCCGGTTCAACCCCAGGAGAGTCTCCATTATGTCCTGCAATTGGAGTGAATAAAATCCCGCTCTCATTCACATCAGGCGGAAGAATCGGAATACCCATCCGTCTGCATTCGACAACATATTCCGCTACTTTCCGGTGATTTCCCATGACCGCAGTTAACATGGAAGCCATGAATGGTGCAGGATAATGCGCTTTTAAATACGCGGTTTGAAATGCCAAAATCCCATAGGCTGCCGCATGCGCACGCGGGAACCCGTAGTTAGCAAAACGAACAATCATGTCATAGACTCGGTCCGCCTCTTCCTGGCTATAACCTTGCGCCGCACTTCCTTTAACAAAGTGTTCTCGCTCGAGATCGAGTACTTCTCTTTTTTTCTTAGACACAGCTCTGCGCAGCAAATCGGCTTCTCCAAGTGAAAAACCGGCCATGCCTGAAGCAATCTGCATAATCTGCTCCTGATATACGATAATTCCGTACGTGTCTTCTAAAACAGGTATGAGATCTTTATGCGGATACTCCACTTCAATGAGTCCATGCTTACCCTGAATATACTTAGGAATAAATTCCATTGGACCCGGACGATAAAGAGCAAGTACCGAGATGATATCTTCAAAAACAGAAGGTTTCAGATCCTTCAGCACCTTACGAATTCCTGCAGATTCCAATTGGAAAATGCCTGTCGTATCCCCATTTCCCAGCATTTCATAGGTCTTCGGATCATCATCAGAAATATACCGGAAATCTGGAGCTTTGCCTTCCTGTTCACTAACCCAGCGTAAACAACGTTCGATGATGGACAGCGTTCTTAGTCCCAAAAAGTCCATCTTGAGCAAACCAATCGACTCGAGGTTTTCCATAGAGTACTGCGTCAGCGCTGCTCCTTCGCTGCCTTCCTGAAGAGGAACCACATCTGTCAGTGGATCTCTCGATATGACAACCCCAGCCGCGTGTGTCGAAGCATGTCTTGGCATGCCTTCTACTTTTTTCGCCATATCCAGCAGTGCTCTTGTTTTGGGTTTAGTTTCATAGAGTGCTTTGAGCTCAGGAGTGAGTTCGAGCGCCTTGGCAATATTCATGCCGATCTGACCTGGAATCAGCTTTGCTGCTTTATCAACTTCTGCATACGGAATGCTGAGTACTCTTCCCACATCCCTTACTGCAGCCCTCGCAGCCAGTGTTCCAAAGGTAATAATCTGTGCGACATGCTCGCGGCCATATTTTCTAGATACATAGTCAATAACTTCATCTCTTCGCTCATCGCTAAAGTCAATATCGATATCAGGCATCGTAATCCGCTCGGGATTTAGGAACCTTTCAAAAAGAAGCCGATATTTTATCGGATCGACATTTGTAATGCGCAGCACATAAGCGACAAGGCTGCCCGCTGAGGAGCCCCGTCCTGGTCCAGTCGCAATGCCCTCCTGATGGGCATAGGCAATAAAATCCCACACAATTAAGAAGTAATCAGAAAAACCCATTTCTTCAATTACACCAAGCTCATAATACAGCCGGTCAAATAGTTCCTTTTTCCCTTCTTCACTGCTCCAGTGGCTTGTATCCTCATATCGTGATCTAAGTCCTTCTTCACACAGCTGTTTAAGATACTCGCCTGGTGTGAGTCCTTCTGGTATCGGTCTATAAGCCGGGAGAATATAGTTTCCAAACTCAAGTTTTAAGTCGATACGCTCCGCGATTCGCACTGTATTTTCAACCGCTTCTGGTACATGCGGGAACAAACTTTGCATCTGCTCACTGCTCTTTAAATAAAGCTGGCTTGAGGGGATGCGAAGCCGGTCTTCATCATCCACGGTCTTCCCCGTACCAATGCAGATGAGTACGTCCTGAACTTCCGCATCTTCTTCCGACAGATAATGAGCATCGTTCGTTGCAACGAGCGGAATATCTAGTTCTTTGGATAGACGAATGAGTTCAGGGTTTACTCGTTTCTGTTCTGAGAGACCGTGATCTTGCAGTTCAAGATAAAAGCGGTCTCCAAATATCGTTTTATAACGAGTAGCAGCCTCTCTAGCCTCATCTATCCGTCCCATGAGTATATGCTGCGGAATCTCTCCACCAAGACACGCACTTAAACAGATAATTCCTTCACTATATTCCGTAAGGCTCTCCATATCGATTCGAGGCTTATAATGAAAACCTTCCAAATGACCAATCGAGCAAAGTTTCATTAGATTTTGATAACCGATATGGTTCTGAGCAAGCAATATCAAATGATAAATCGGCTGATCTTTACGGTTTCCCCGTTCATGACGAGAACCTGCTGTTATATAAGCTTCACAGCCGATAATCGGCTTAATTCCTTTTGCTACACATGCTTTATAAAAAGGGATTGCTCCGTACATGACCCCATGGTCTGTTAATGCAAGAGCCTTCATCCCATCGTTCGCTGCCTTGTCCACGAGCTCTACAATCCGTGCAGCACCGTCAAGCAGGCTGTATTCGCTATGAACATGTAAATGCACAAATGAACTCATGACCGTTACATCCTTTCCTTAATCATATTTCACGTATTTTATCTTTTCTATTTTATCATATCAAGGCAGGCTCCGCCCATAGAATAGAGTACAAGCAAGCTGTGTCCTTCCTTTCTAGGATTCACATGAAGGAGGACAGAAAGGAGCCGGACCACATTATGAGTTTCATGTCTAAGATTATCCTTGATTTCTTTATTGCGTTTGGCATTGTACTCGGCGGGGCAATGCTCGGCGGAGTCGGTGCAGTTGTATCCCTTCAGCCTCCTACTCAGACGATGCTGGATGTTGCAGGCAAAATAAAAATCTGGGCCCTGGCCGCCGCTGTCGGTGGAACGATTGATCCCATGCGTGTCATAGAAAGCAATATGCTGGATGGGAACTTATCTCCTGCGATTAAACAAATCTTGTATCTGATTTTTGCTTTTTTAGGTGCTCATATGGGGACAGAGCTAGTCAAATGGATATGCACAACACGAAACTAGGAAGGAGGTAAACGTATCATGCGTGTACCGCCAACCTATCTTATACGTCCTTTTATACAATTATCCGGTGTCTTTGTGCTGGGTATAATTATCGGATGCGTCGTCTACAATGCCGTATTTCACGCAAGTTACAATGAGCTTTGGCTTGAAAACAAGGATTTAAAGATTCAAGAAGAACAGTATATCGAAGATATAAAAACCTTAAAAAAATATAGTAAACGACAAACTGTAATCAAAGAAATTCATGTTCGTGCAGAAGAATCAGACAAGATCCCCGACTCGGTTTCAGTGAAGGAGATTATACAACTGTTAGGCGATGAACTCGAGGTACTGCGGGGCAGAGATGTATATAACATCGATGAGTACAGTAAAATGACACGAATTATGATGGATAAAAAAACATACACCGTGAGAGAGAAGCCCTACGCTGTGAAAATTACAACCATGCTTGTTATGGAAGGTGTGCTTCAAGTATGGGTCGAAATCACGCCATCTTTTCGATAAGGAAGGCTAAAGCCCGCAGGATCTTTTTAATATACTAGAGGAAATTCATGATACAATGAGGACAACATGTATATTTTTCCTAAAAAGGAGCTGTCTTACCAACTATGCTAGATATCATTAGATACGTTTTATTCGCACTGCTTCTTATCTCTACAGTCACGGCGGGTATCTCTAGTGTTCGTAGCAGACGGTCACGTGATCTGCAGCAGAGAGGCATTTTACAAGCGCTTAGCAATATTTGGATGGGCATCATGCTGATTGTACTGGCATGTATCCAGATGTTCATGTTTCAGGGGTCTACGATTGCCGTTATCATCGAAGCTATCTTTCTTGTTCTAGGCGCATTCCATGTATTTTCCGGTATTCGTAACCATAGTTACTATGCAAATCAAAAAAGCGAAAAGTCCCCTGTATAAGGTGGACTTTTCGCTGTAGTTTACACCCGGTCAATCGCTTGAAGGGTCATGATTGCTTTACAGATTAACTTATTATCTTCAAGGACAATATCAATATCCAATTTACAGTTAAGTCTGCTGACTTCAAGTATTCTCGGTACAATACTAATCTTGTCTTCAATCTGTACAGGCCGGACAAAGTAAGTTGTTATATTCTCAAGTACATGATCACTGCCTGTCTTCTCCTGAGCGGCTTTATAACCCGCCTGCGTCATTAAGTTGACAAGTACACCTTCCGAGATCGTTCCTAAGTCCGTAGCCATCTGAGGAATGATAATCCCATTATATCTTGTCTCTCCTTCGGGTCCTCGCTCTTCTACAAAACCATTCCATATCAAATGATCGAACGTTTCGCCAAGCTGCGGTTGTTTCTGTGCTTCTCGCATGGCATCCAGCACTTCTCTGCGTTTAACCGAGGTAATGAGCTTCCGATTTCGATCCACAATAGGTAAATAATCAATCCCCTCCGAAGCCATTAACTGAGCCGCAGAAGCAAGAGAAGTTTTGAGGGTTGCTGTAACCGGCTTGCGAACCACACATTTTTCGATCGCCTCGTTCTGATCGAGTTCGATGACATCTTTGCGAGTAATAATCCCGATCACCCGATTCCATTCATCTATAACCGGAAAACGGAGCTCGCCTGTTTCCAAGACCAGTCTGCTGAAATCGGAAACTGTACTGCTAAGTTTCAGATAATAGGATCTGGGCTTATCTCCTACTATATCTTCAACAAGCATAATCTTTTTCTTAATCAGCCGATCAAAAATAGCCCTATTGATCATAGATGCTACTGTAAAGGTGTCATGTCGGGATGAGATAATAGGAAGGCTCAGTTCATTCGCAAGCTGAATTACCTCTGCACTCGTCTCGAATCCTCCTGTAATTAGCACCCCGGCCCCCTGATTCAAAGCCAGTAAATGGGCATTGTCGCGATTTCCTACGATGAGCAAGCTGTCTGCATCAATGTATTTAGCCATCGCTTCTTCTTTCATTGCACCGATAACATACTTGTGCAGTGGTTTAGAAAGCCCCTCTCTGCCTCCAAGAACATACCCTTCTACAATCTCTACTACATCTCCAAACGTCAACTGTTCTGAAGCACCGCGCAGTCTTTTCTCTACTCTTATCGTTCCTACTCTTTCTCTCGTAACAACAAGTCCCGCATTTTCTGCTTCTTTTACAGCCCGATAAGCCGTTCCCTCACTTACACCTAGTTCTTTTGCCAATCCACGAACTGATATTTTTGTTCCGATTTTGAGATGCCTTATGTATTCAAGAAGCTGCACATGCTTCGTAACGTTTTCTTCGTTCCCTTCCAATCTGTTACACCCCTTTATTTCCGAACTGTACTAGTCTGTACTCATTATATCACGAACTACA
This sequence comes from Paenibacillus sp. An7, assembly GCF_009870785.1. GTDB lineage: Bacteria > Bacillota > Bacilli > Paenibacillales > Paenibacillaceae > Paenibacillus. The sequence goes on along the minus strand of NZ_WTWX01000004.1, from coordinate 145,566 downwards.
CAAAATAACCAAAAAAAGGTTTTTAATAGAAACAAAAAAAGGGTTGTTCTGAAGCCATTTCCAGCTTACAGAACAAACCCTTGCGTGTGAAAGATTCACTGTGAACGCTCCTTAGCAGGAACAATTTTCACCGTCTTCCCACTCTCCTTATCTTCCATCCACTTTAATTCCCACTGACGAAGTTTCGATTTGCGTACTCGGTCAAGTGCTTTTTTCTTCTCCTCGTCTACACCCAGTATAAAGTGCAGATTAGCACCAATAACGAGAAGGGCAAAAGCTAACCAAGTAGCACTGAATGCTGCACTCCATCCGGTAAACGATAGGTTAGGCAAGGCATAAAGCGTCATTCCACCGGCAATAAGCATGTAGAAAATATGTTTTGCCTTCGATAATTTTAATTTTCCTGCCACATTTCTCACTCCTCTTTTTCATGAATCTATATATCTACTCTATGAATGAGAAGTGGTAAATATGTGGACAAATTAGGAAGCGTGAGAAATCAGAGAATCGATCCTACTAATTTGCAGGTCCGCCATATAGATGTTGCAGACTTTCCATAATAATTTTGTTTACATCTTCAATGATCACACTCAAACGGCGTTCAGCTTCAAATAGTCTGCGGATATTAAGATTCAGGCTAAGTACTTCAAATGATTTTTCCATTTGTTCCATCTCTTCTTGAGCCGGCATATCACCTGACATCATGCGTTGCTGAATTTCGTTCTGGCGTCTGCGGAAGTCCTCGAGCATACGTTTGCTGTCTGGATCTGCATCCACCAATTTCATAGCTGCTGTAATTTCCTGTACTTCTTCACTTTCTTTCAGTGCTTTTGCAAGTTCGTTAGCTTTGTCATGAACATTCATTAATAATTCCTCCCAGCTGATTTTAAATAATACTTCGTTTCTAGGTTAGGTTTTCAGGCAAGTTAAAAACAATTTTAAAAAGTAGGTCAATCACCAAGGGATATATGTCCTCATATGATGAATTACATGCATTGTTCTATTACCCATTCCACCCTAAAACAGACATCTTGTTTGCCCCCTGGAAGGAGATCCACGATGTCAAAGAAAAAAGTAGTGATCCAAATAAGCGGATCTGGCCTTCTGCAGGATGACGTCGTGATGCTCGGGGATAAATTTCTCAAGCAGTGGAAAATCCCCACTGGACGTCCGTTAATCCTCGCATTCGGAAGTTTCAATCAAGAAGTAACCGTTCTTTCCGTCCCGAAATACGAAGGGATGCGGATGAGTCCCTCCTTTGCTAAGAAACTGGGTCTCATTCACCGTTCTGTCCTTCAAATTCGTTATCATGCCGACAGCCGTACACTACGTATTGGTCCGCTCATTAGTGTTCTAATCAGCAGAGACTACCCGGAACAGCTTGAAAAACCTTTTGGTTCAATCACCATGTTCTGTAGAGAACTGGTCGGTGCGTGTCAAAAACAGGGTGCGTATGTGTATTTCATTACTCCAAGTCACATCGAAACGGTAACTGGGCAAATCGAAGGCTGGATCTACGACGATGGCTGGAAAAAAACAGTCATGCCAGTAGCCGACGTCATCAATAATCGGCTTACTTCACGCAAACTTGAGAATAAACCTAGCGTACAGCATTTTGTGAAGGAAGTAAAATCCCTGCACGGAACAGAGATGTATAATGAGAAATTTCTCGATAAGCATGAAGTATTCGAAGCGCTGAAAACAAATGCTGGACTTAAACGATATTTGCCTGAATCCCATCTGCTTAAGTCCTTTTCTAGATTTAAAAGTATGTGTTTGGCTCATCCCGTTGTATTTCTAAAACCTGTACGGGGCAGTCTTGGCAAAGGCATTATTCGAATTTCACGGCAAACGGACGGCTCCTATCTGACTCATGCCACCTTAGTAGGCGGTGTACAGAAACAGACTTATCCGACTCTAGCCAAACTTTTCACAGGATTATCAGGAAAAATGAAAACAACAAAATATCAGATCCAGCAAGGGATCTCGCTTATTGATATTGGGAAAAAACCGGTAGACTTTAGAGCCTTGGTCCAGAAGAATAACACAGGAAAATGGAAGGTTACCTCTATTGTCGCGCGAATCGCCGGAGGAAGCCATTTTGTGTCGAATCTGGCTAGAGGCGGCTCACTTAGTACGTTAAAAGAAGCGGTAAATAAAACGTCACTTTCTCCTGAAGTCAAAAAAAATGCCCTTCCGCAAATGCGCCGAGCAGCCCTTGATATTGCTGCAGCCATTGAAGAAACCATCCCAGCTCACTTTGGAGAACTTGGTATTGATCTTGCTATGGATACATCAGGAAACATTTGGCTTATTGAGGTGAATTCCAAGCCTTCCAAAAATGATAACACACCGCTTTCGGATAACAAGATACGACCTTCTGTAAAAGCAATGCTTGAATATTCTGCCTATTTGGCAGGCTTCTAAATCCATATACCAGAAAGGAGGAACATGAGATATGCAAGGAACACTCGGTACTCTCGGGGTTCTCGTTAACGAACGAGAAGGTTCACCTCCTTTTGCGGATGAAGTCTTTTGCCAAAGGTTATGTGAGGAAAGTGATAAATTTGATATGGACGTTGTGGTGATCACTCCTAAAGGGTCTGCACCCAATGGAAAATATCAAGGTTATCGCTATGTAAATGAGAACTGGACTCAAGAAACGATTGATTTACCTGACCTGATATATGACCGTTGTCTCACTCCAGTTCCCGGAGTATTTCGGCGCAGGTTACGTCAGGCAAGCAAATCTGCTTCGCGCAAAATTCGGTTTCTCTCTAGAGCCCTGCCAGGCAAATGGCATGTATATCAGGCACTACAATCATGTAAAATACTGCATAAACATTTACCTGAGACTGAACTCTACACCTCTAAAGAGCAGCTAAAAGCATGGCTAAAAAAACATCCGGATGGCGTCTTTCTGAAACCGCAAGCAGGATCCCATGGCAAAAGTACGGTGAAAGCACAGTGGATCTCTGAAGAGCAAACTCTATATATTCAGGGACGAAACCGGTATAACCGGAGCTTCGAAAAACGATTCTCCCATCTCTCTTCCGGCCTTGCACAGCTGCATCGTATTCTCATCGCCAAACCTTACATTATCCAGCCCTTTCTGCCGCTTATAAATAAAGATACGAAACCATTTGACCTTAGAGCTTTGGTACAAAAAAATGGTGCTGGCCAGTGGGACCTTAGCGGGCTAGTTATTCGAGAAGGTCCGGCAGGCAGTCTTACCTCCAATCTTCACGGGGGCGGAACAGCTAGGGATGCCCTCACCTTTCTTGAACAAGAATACGGAAAAGAAACCACCTCTCTCCTTTTCGCAAAAGCTACAGCACTGTCTGCTCTTATTCCGAGCATTCTAGAAAGCCGCTATGGAAGACTCAGCGAGCTTGGCATTGATTATGGAATCGACCGAAACGGTCAACTATGGATTCTTGAAGTGAACTCTAAACCAGGGCGTGCTGCCTTCCTTCTCTCCGGTGATTCCGAGAGTATAAATAAAGCTTGTCATCGACCGCTAGAGTATGCTCGTTATTTACTGCTCCGTTCACATGACTCACCTATTCATTAGAGTAATCACAAATAAGAATGAAATACATCCCTCCAAAGCAAGCTGACAGTTCTGTAAATATACACATCAATAATCCTTTGCGTTTTTGGGATAGGAGGATAAAAATAAATGAGCCTGACATTATGCAATCTGCATTTTACGAAGCGGCCGGAGAAAATCATCTATTTATCTAATGCCCTTATTAAAAATTTTCAATTATCCGGTAAAAAAAATATTCATATCCGGCTGGGGAAAAATCGGATTCAAGTCAATCTAAAGCCAATGAAGAAAAGCGGAAAACATATCTATCTTTCAAATGGTGTTCGCAGTGCGATTAAGGTACCAACCACAGGCGGCATCCTGGTAAAAAATGTGGAAGGAGACGAAGTGCATCTCGGACCACTAATCGGGATTTTATCAGATGGCCCTCCCTCTGCTGTCAAACCCTTTGGTTCAAGAACCGGCTTTGTGAAACAGTTACTCAGAGAGGGAAGCCAAAAATCGTACACTTTTGGTTTCACACCTCGAGATATTGACTGGAGCAGTGATACGATAAACGGTTATTTTCTTAACAGCTCTGGCAGTTTTGTCAGAAAGCGTGTGCCGCTTCCTGATGTGATCTATAATCGCCTGCCGAGCAGACGATCTGATTTCTCGTATTCTACAAACCAGCTCCGAGATCGTTTTGAACGAAAAAATATCCCTTTCTTTAACTGGAGTTTCTTTAACAAATCAGATATTTACAAACTCCTTGAAGATGATCAAACCGTCAATGGTTATGTACCGGAGTCCCATCTAAATCCAAGCATGGAGCTCATTAATGAAATGTTAGAAAAACACCAAATTGTGTATTATAAACCTTCTTCCGGAAGCCTGGGTCAAGGTATCTATCGATTGACCTATTTGCCGAGCCGCGGATATTTTTGCCGTTATCGTAAAGCAGGCGGCAATGTACTTCTGCGCTTTAAGACGTTTAAAAGCCTTGCCCGAATGTTAAAAGCAAAAGTTGGCTCGGAGTCTCATGACTATGTTGCACAGCAAGGAATTAGGCTTATTGAAATTGACCGCTGCCCTATCGATTTTCGATTTCACATGCACAAGAATGGTAACAATAAGTGGGTTGTCGTGGGAATCGGGGCTAAAAAAGCCGGAAAAGGATCCATTACCACCCACATAAAAAATGGCGGTTCTTTAATGACACCAGAACAAGCGCTCAGCAAAACATTTGGCAGCAGATCATCTGAAGTTTTGCAAAAAACAAAAGATGTGGCTATAAAACTTGCAGAGGCCATTGAATTTCATCATAAGCATGTTCTTGGTGAAATCGGATTTGACCTTGGCATTGATCAGGAGGAACACGTATGGATGTTCGAAGCGAACGCAAAACCGGGGCGATCGATCTTCCGTCACCCTCAGCTCAGAACAGAGGGGAAAGCATCGGTGGAACACATAGTAGACCACTGTTTATATCTAAGTCAGTTCCACCAGAGGGAAAATTTGTGATTAGCGAGATCAGGGACACGAAGCCTACTATTGCGATTCTGACCATGCATGATAAGAAGCTTCTCTTTCGGGGAAATCGCAACAATTTTCGTGACATTATAAGTACCGGTGAAGAGCTTGGTTGTTCCGTATACATCGTAACCGTTCGCGACCTGAAGCTGTCTTCTCGTGAAATTAAAGGATATCGTTATGATGAACACGTAAAGGAATGGGTCCAAGACCTGTTCCCCCTTCCTCAGGTGATCTATAACCGAATTCCTCAACGGGAAGATGAACAAGATCCACTTGTAAAGAAAAAAATACAGGAGTGTCTGGACCATCCCCGCATCACTCTGTTCAATCCTTATTTTTTTAATAAATGGGATCTGTTTGAATGGCTTAGTAAAGGAAAGTCTACCCGCGATTTTATCCCGTATACCAAAAGACTTCGAACCAGGCGAGGATTAGGAAAAGTGCTGGAGCAATATCCCTATGTTTATTTAAAACCGGAAAATGGAAAAGCAGGAAAAGGAATTATGCGGCTTACTTTTCAGCAAAAAGAGAAACTGCCTTATATCCTTCGAATACAAGATAACAAAAAAAGTGTGACTTACAAGGCAGCTACTCTCCAGAAACTTTGGAACAGAGTCCAACTAGAAACGGAAGATTGCAAATATATCATTCAGCAAGGAATCAAACTCGCCACCTATAAGGGCCGGCCTTTTGACCTTCGCGTACTGGTTCAGAAGAACAACAAAGGCGTATGGAGCCTCTCAGGAATTGGAGCAAGACTTGCTGGTCATAAAAGTATTACAACACATGTTCCTCGCGGAGGCAGCGTGGAAGACCCGTATGAACTGCTGAGTGAAGTATTTGGTTCAGAAGGGGCAAGTCAAATTATGAATCATGTGAAAGAAACAGCCATCACGATTGCAAAACAAGTGGAAAAGGCAGCTGGGCATAAGCTTGGTGAGATGTCCATGGATCTCGGTGTTAACCCGAGCGGAGGCATCTGTTTCTTTGAAGCGAATGCAAAACCGATGAAATTTGATGAGCCTTTGATACGCAAACGATCACTGGAGCGAATCATTCATTACTGCACCTATTTAGCGAGACAAATACAAAATTAGAGAAGGTGATCCTTTTATGCCATCACCTGTCCTAGGCATACTCACGCTGTACCTTAACGATAAAAAGCATCTTGAAGAGAAAAAAGTCTATGAGATGATGATCGAGGAAGGCCAAAAGCTGGGCATTGACGTATATGTATTCACTCCCTCCGATGTAAATTCCAGCAAAGAATTGATTCATGCCCTCATGTATTTACCTGAGCAGAACCGCTGGATCCGTAAATGGCGTTCTTTTCCGGACCTTATCTTTGATCGTTGCCGAATTCAGCGAGGAGAACGATTCCAGGAACTGCTTCGTTTTCGCAAAAAGTATGCACATCTACTATTTCTAAATCGTCCGCTTCGTAATAAGTGGACCCTGCATCAAACATTGAATAAAAAAGCACTTTTTCGCCCTTTTTTACTTGATACCAAACTGTATGGAAGCACAGCCGATGTCAAATTAATGCTAAAAAAACACAAACTTCTTTACCTGAAACCAATTAACGGTACGGGCGGCCGTGGAATTTTGCGTATTGAGCACAGCTCAAAAAACGGTAACACCTTACTTGTACAAGGACGGGATCAACAGAGACATATCCTGTCCCCTAGAAAGATCGAAATAGAGAATATATCTACGTTACTTCCTTCTGCAGATACGAAAACTCGTTATATCATCCAAGAAGGCGTTCAATTAAAACTTCCCAATGGTCGTGTTCACGATTACCGTATGCTCGTACAGAAGAATAAACATGGGCAGTGGGAGTGCACCGGCTGTGCGGGACGAATTGGTGCAGAACGTAGCGTAACTTCTAATCTGCATGGCGGCGGCAGAGCTGCAGAGATGAACGAACTTTTATCGAGATGGATCTCCCTTCCCGAAAAACGAAACGAGGTCCGAGAAACAGCAGAAGAATTCGGTATTGAGGTTGCTAAATATTTGGAGAAAACCTACGGAGATTTATGTGAACTGGCTCTCGATCTGGCTATTGATAAGAAGGGGCATATTTATCTTATTGAGGTCAATCCTAAACCTGCGCGTGAAGTATTTATTGAGATTGGTCAAGAAGAGGTATACCGACAGGCCATGATTAAACCTCTTGAATACTCGCTCTGGCTCTACAAACAAAAAAACAGTTCATTATTATAAAAGATATGCCAAAAATAAGCCGTATATGTTATATCTATCCACTGAAGGAGCGTTCCATCCTTCATGTAGGAAAGCATATAACAAATAGCGGCTTGTTTTATTTTTATTATGCAGCTTTAATAGGTATTCCTAATTTATCTACTCCTCGGCTTGATTGTACAGCTCGAGAAGCTCCGTGAAGTCATTTATATATGCATTTGATCCCTTAAGTTCGTCTTCCTTACCAAACCCAGCATAGGTGCAGCCAATAACAGTCTGACCATTCTCGGCCCCCGCTTCCACATCGGATGAACGATCTCCTACCATCCATGCATTTTTAATTTGGTGTTTATCTAAAAGCAGCTTCACAAGATCAACTTTTGAAGCGGTACTGAATTCACCTGCACTGTATAGATCGTCAAACCATTCGGTGATTCCGTGGATTTCTGCTATCCCTTTTACATAATGTTCTAGTCCATTACTTGCTACAAAAAGTTTGACACCCCTGTTATGAAGCTCTTGAAGTGTTTCTTTTACTCCTGGATAAAGGACTCCAGATCCTGCTTTTAGATCTTCTAGTTCAAGCTGCAGAAGAAGCTCATCCGCACGAGCCTTTGCCTCATCTGTTGCATTCGGAATTACTTTATTCCATATATCCGGCAGCAGCATCCCAAGACATCCGAGCATGAGTTCGTCAGGCGGAGTTGGACCTTCATGATGACCTTCCTCCCTCAAGATATCAAACAGGCGGTGATATACGGGAATGAGAAGTGATTCTGTTTGAAAAAGAGTACCATCCATATCAAAGATCATGGCCTCCGGCTTTTTGAGGGTAACCATTTGATTCATTATTGCAGCATCCTTTCCGTAACAAAATATTTCGAAGTATATAACGATCTATATATATGATACGCATTTTTTAACAGCCATGTAAACCTGGGTTATGTAAAATATAAATTGTTTGGATCCATTCCATAACTCATTAAATGGATTCGATTCACAAAAGATATATATTTAACTGAAAAAATGGGGTGTCTCCGCTTATTTATGCGGGTAATGAACAGAGTATTTATGATTCAAGCATAACAAGAGGAGGGTGTGGAGAAATTACACTGGAGAGAGATAATAACTTTCTTTTGCTGATGCTTGAAATATACATAAGGCAAAAGAGAATGCAAGCCTGGTTTACATCTTCGACAGCCAGAATAACAAGGGAGGGAAATTCGAATTGAATTACTATCAACAAAGTAAAGAAGAAGTTCTCAGCAAAGTAAATAGTTCAGAACAAGGGATTTCCAGTACAGAAGCACAAAAACGACTGGACTCAGAAGGCTATAATGAACTGAAATCAAAAGATAGAGATCCCCTATGGAAACTTTTCCTAGATAACTTTAAAGACCCTATGGTCATTGTACTTCTCATTGCAGCTGCTGTTCAGCTTTTCCTTGGGCAATATATTGAATCTTTGATTATTTTCCTTGTTCTTGTTCTTAATGCCATCGTTAGTGTTGTGCAAACAAGAAAAGCAGAAAGTTCACTTGATGCCCTTCGTAACCTCTCTGCTCCGGAAGCGAAAGTCATTCGAGACGGACAACGTGTAACGATACCTGCCAGAGAACTTGTACCCGGCGACATTGTACTGCTTGAGGCAGGAGACAACGTGCCTGCAGATGGTCGTGTCATCGAATCAGGCAGCTTAAAAGTAAATGAAGGAATGCTGACTGGTGAATCGGAAGCGGTTGAGAAGCATACAGAGCCTATAGAAGGTGAAGTTGCTATTGGTGATCGCCTAAATATGGTATTTAGCGGTGCTCTTACTGTTTACGGCCGAGGAACGATTGTCGTTACCGCTACCGGAGAACAAACAGAGATTGGAAAAATTGCGGGTCTGATCGAAAGTGCAGAATCTAAGCAAACACCACTCCAGCGTAAATTAGATAAATTCAGTAAAAAACTCGGGATATTCATTCTCATCCTGTCCGTTATTATTTTCGGCGTAGAAGCAGCGCGTATCTACTTTAACAATAATTCCGTAGATATGACGGCATCGATCCTGAATGCTCTTATGTTCGCTGTTGCGGTTGCGGTTGCTGCGATCCCGGAAGCTTTATCATCCATTGTGACGATTGTTCTTTCCGTAGGAACGAATAAAATGGCAAAACAGCATGCGATTATTCGTAAATTGCCTGCGGTTGAGTCTCTAGGTTCGACAAGCGTCATTTGTACGGATAAAACGGGAACACTGACTCAAAACCGTATGACCGTGGTCGATTATTATCTGCCTGAAGGAACCAAAGAAGAATTTCCGGATGATCCAGATACGTTAACCGCTGCAGAACGAAGACTTTTGCACATTGCTGTCCTTTGTAATGATTCCCATATTAATGAAGAAGGAAAAGAACTCGGCGACCCAACGGAGATAGCGCTTATTGCGTTTAGCAATAATAAAAACAAACATTACCGAGAAATTCGAGATCAATTCCCACGGGAAGCAGAAATCCCTTTTGACTCGGATCGAAAACTGATGTCTACCATCCATACGTTTGATGGACAGAAAACTATTTTGACAAAAGGCGGACCTGACGTACTCTTCAGTCGTTGTAATCGTGTCTTCATCCACGGTGAAGAACAACCGCTCACAGATGAAATGATCGAACAGTTTCGTCATCAAAATGAAGAGTTCTCTAAACGAGCGCTTCGTGTTCTAGCATATGCCTATAAAAATATTCCTAATGAGACCACTGAAGTTAGTGTGAATGACGAGCATGACCTTGTTCTTGTCGGTCTTACCGCGATGATCGATCCTCCACGTGAAGAGGTCTTTGACTCCATTATGGAATCCAAAAAAGCAGGAATCCGTACGGTTATGATCACAGGCGATCATAAAACAACAGCTGAGGCTATTGGACGAGATATCGGACTCATGAGTGAAGGAGATATTGCAGTAACAGGTCAAGAACTTGACGCCATGTCTGAACAAGAGCTTGATCAAAAGTTAGAACATATCTCCGTCTATGCCCGTGTATCACCGGAAAATAAAATTCGAATTGTTCGTGCTTGGCAGAAAAAAGGCAAAATTACCGCAATGACAGGTGACGGAGTTAACGATGCTCCTGCATTGAAACAAGCGGATATTGGAGTTGCAATGGGAAGTGGTACGGACGTAGCCAAAGATGCGTCGGCCATGATTCTGACAGATGATAATTTCGTTTCTATTGTTAACGCCGTTGAAGTAGGTCGTACTGTATTCGATAACATCAAGAAAGCGATCGCTTATCTGTTCGCGGGAAATTTAGGTGCAATTATAGCGATTCTCTTCGCCTTGATTGTGGACTGGATTAATCCATTTACAGCGATTCAGCTCTTGTTCATCAATTTGGCGAATGACTCGCTTCCTGCCATCGCACTCGGGATGGAAAAAGCAGAACCAAATGTGATGTCGCGGAAGCCGCGTGATATTAACGAAGGTATCTTTGCCGGCGGAACGCTCACAGCAGTGATTACCAGAGGTCTCCTCATCGGGATCGCCGTTATTATCTCCCAGTATATCGGGCTTCAACATTCGCCGGAGATGAGTGTGGCTATGGCCTTTACAACGCTGATTTTGGCACGTACCCTGCAGACCTTTGCAGCACGATCCAATCAGCAAACCATTTTCCAGGTTGGCTTCTTGTCCAATAAGTATGTTATTGGAGCCGTCCTACTCTGTTTCGTTCTTTACGGTATTACTTTGCTTCCTGGTGTGCGCGGTATCTTCTCCATTCCAGCAACGTTTGGATGGAATGAGTTCCTTATTGCCGGTGGACTTGCCCTCGGCTCCGTACTGCTGATGGAAGTAATTAAATTTATTCGAGTAAGCATGCGTAAAGATGATAAGATCACTTCCTAACGAATGAATCTAAAAAGAGGCAGTCACGTATATGACGTGACTGCCTCTCCTTTATTACAATTCTTTTTACCTGCTGATAACACTTATGTTTACTTAAGTTACATCATATCAGTGAGTGCTTTTCTAGTTTTGAAATCTACATCCTTATAATACATATCTGCTACAAGCAGGTTAGGACCACAGCACTGAGCAGCGTCACAAAAACAGTTTACGGTCTGATTGAGTGGATGATTTGTCGTCCATTCTTCAAAAATATCATCAAGCTTCTTATTTTTAATGTTACCGAAGGCAGGGATATCTGCAAAATCCGTCACATACACATTACCGGTAAACATGTTCACATTAACCCGATTGCGACCATCCGGATCGTTACGAACCGTTACATTTGGCTCTTTATGCAATCTAGAAATTAGCTTGCGATCTTCCTCTCCTCCATTACAAGCGTAGAATGGAAGGGTTCCAAACAACATCCACATGTCTTTGTCTCTAGCATCCAGCAGTCCATGAATACTGGCTCGCATGTCATCTAAGGAAAGCACCGGCAGTGAAGCGGCAAAATTAGACGCATACATCGGGTGCACTTCATGACGTTTTGCCCCCATCTGTCCGATTAAACGATGAATACCAGCCAATTTATCATGCGTGCGATAATTAATCATGGATTCGGCTGATATAAACATTCCTTGCTCACTGAGTTTCAAAGAATTCTCCATCATTTTATCGTACATTCTTGCTGCTACTTCATAATTTACTGGCCGAGGACTGTTTGTAAATCCTACCTCATGCAAATCCTTAGCGCTTAGATAATTAAAGGAAATATGCATAACATCAAGATAAGGCAGCATTTTCTCATAACGACTCAGGTCAAGTGTCAGGTTAGAGTTAATCTGGGATCTTATTCCCCGTTCTCTTGCGTATTTCAGCAGCGGTACAATCATTTCATCTACCGTTTTTTCGAGAAAACTTGGTTCTCCGCCTGTCAAACTAATCGTTTCAAGATGCTCCACCTGATCCAGTGCCTTAATCATCTCAGAAACAGGCAGTGCAGGCGCCTCTTTCATGACAAGCATGTCTCCTACCGCACAATGTTCACAGCGCATATTACACAAGTGAGTCACTGTCATCTCTACACTTGTCAGCTTATGCTGCCCATATTTTCGCAGTGACATAATCGGGTCCCATGGATCATAAGACGGAGAAATCATTTGTAAAGAATTTGTTTCATGATTTAATAAACTCATTTTAATTCACCTTACTTCCTAAAATAAACGGATTGCATAAACCAATCCTTAACATTATTCATTTCGTATATCACATCTGTTTACCGAACAAAAATACCTCGTTATGTAAACTGAGGCTCTTCCGAAGTCATCATGACTGCCTCCCTGCCCACACCCGCAATCATAACGGATAAATGTTCCATTAAATCAAGATCATACGGAGTATGCAGCTTCCTGCCTTCCGAATCTTTAATAACTCGAACAACGGGACGATGCGGTGCTTCGGGATGAATACGAACAACAACTGCCGTGTCCCCGGTGATAAGCTGTACCGTAAGACCAATTGGATAAATAGCTACATAATCCCTAAAAACCTCCAAGATATGCTGATCATAGAGTGTTCCTGAACCCGCGAACAGCATTTCCACTGCTTGATGAGGCAGCAGAGCATTCTGGTATATACGGTTCGTGGTCATGGCATCATAAGAATCTGTAAGTGCAAGCAGTTTGCCATATTCGTGAATATCCGATCCCTTTAGGCCTTGAGGATAACCTTGACCATCCATTCGTTCATGGTGCTGAAGTGCACAATGTGCTGATAATAAAGGGATGCCAGGTTCATCTTTTAAAAGTTTGAATCCATATAACGTATGATTCTTTACGATTCCATATTCCTCAGGAGTCAACTTTCCTGGCTTTTGCAAAATGTGAGGAGGGATTTGAGTCTTTCCTATATCATGCAGCATCGCACCAAGACCGATCTCCATCAATTTGTTTTTGTCATAACCGAGTGCCTTACCAAGAATCAGAGAATGAATACAAACATTAAGAGAATGATCATACAAAGTGTGATCCATGGTATGCATTCCCGACATCATAATCATAACACCCGGCTGAGAACAAATATCCTCAAGGATCAGCTCCATCACACCGGTAAATTTTTTCCCTAAATAAGGATATTTATTTTTCATATTACCGCCTGCTAGACTGGTGAACTGCTCTTTAATTTCCTTCATAGCTCGGATTCTAGTTTCTTCTCGTAACATAACAGGAAACTCAATATCTTCCATGTGAGAATCCTGAATATATACATAACGAATACCCAACTGAGAGATTCGCTTGATCAGATGGGTTGTCAGTTCAATTTGTTCCCTGAGTAAAACAATACCCTCATCATTATATATTCGCTTGCCGAGTTTCATCCCCGGCTCAAGCATAGCAATGGGTACAAGACGCAAGGTCACCCTCTCCTGCCTACATTAAAATGCTCTCTAACCGTTCCTTTACCTCGATATGGCTTGATGCCAACGGGCTGACGAACTTTCTTCTAGTGACTCTGGTCTTTGCAGTTCTATACCGAGCAAGTCTCTAATAAACTCGGGTAATCGATAGGATAAATCGGTCCCTAAAGACAGACTTTCATAACCAATATTAAATGTAAACATATCAAGCGTCCCTACTTTATAAAGCTGCTCATCCCTAAGAACCGTTCCCTGAACACGAATCTCCGTGATCTTATGATAAGGAGGCAGCGAATCATCATAATATACTTCAGCACCATCAAGACACAAATTTCCCATTTGATAACCTCGGAAGCCAAAACCTTTGAATACCAGCTCTCTAAATTCAGGAAGCAGACTTTGTTCTAGCGCTCTGCGCAAATCTGACCCTTTTAACTGAATTGTACACGCATTTATGGGAGAAGGACATAAAGAATGTAACATACCCTCCGTAATATTTCCTGCTGGGAGCGCCCCTAAAAGTTGACCTGCATTCACAATTGAGAGTTCTGCCCCTGTAAATTGTCTTACTGCTTGAGCTAATAAATTACCAAAGGGGGATTCCACATCCCAAGAAATCGGAAGTTCTCTGTCTGTAATCGCTACGGTCCGGCTCAGCTTCATCTCAGCCTGCTCACGATGAGCAAGAATGGCCGCAGTTACATTTTCATCTAAAAGCATCTCTTTTACCGGATAACATCCGCCAGAAACCAAAGAAAAACGCTCCTGTCCAGGATGACGTTCGAGGGTTACTTTCCCCAAATACTGACCGTATTTTCCCGCGCCGCAGACCACAGTATGATTGATGAGCAGCGGTTCTTTAAGCACATGATGTGTATGTCCCCCGAGAATCACATCAATCCCTTCTATTATTTCGGCTATTCTCTCATCCATCATAATACCTAAGTGAGACAATACAATCACAATATCAACCTGATCCCTTATCTCGGCAACCTGACTTCGGAGTGTATCCATCGGATCAAGTGCTTCAAGCCCAATGAGTTCATAAAAAGAGTTAAACGGAGCAGTCGCTCCGAGGAGTCCAATCCGAATCCCGCCTTTATTTAGGATATGATAGGGTTCCATCCATAGGGGAGGTTTCCCTGTGCTTTTTGATAGGAGGTTCCCACAGACAACCGGACATAAAATTCCTGCATATGCTTGATCAAGAATGTCTGCTGTAAACGTTAGACCTTCATTATTTCCGATTGTAATCGCATCATAGCCTGTCATATTGATGATATCTATATTTGCACCGCCCATCGTGCCCTCTGTCTCTACGGCCATCCGGTCCATATGATCTCCTATATCAAGAACGAGCACTTCTTCTCCGGATGAAGATTGTTCTTTAGCTTCATGAATCATCGCTGCGAGCGAGCCCATTTGTTCAAAATGACTATGGATATCATTCGTGTGAAGAATGGTAAGTATTTGTTTGTGTGAAACGTTCATCTTCGTTCCCTCCTCCGGAAAAATGATACAGCCTGGCCCTTATTTCCTGTTTCCTCTAATAGATAAGCATAACATTTCTATGTTAGATATGATATATTAAAAGGGTTTACCAAGCAAAAATGAGGTGAAAAAATGAAAATAACCGTTTTATTATTTGCTGGAATAGCTGAAAGAATTGGCAAATCCAGAGTCGAACTTACGTTAACAGAATCTACAACAGCTGGGCAAGTAAAAGAAGAACTCATTCATCAGTATCCGGACGCTGCGGGACTAATCGAAAGTGCAATTATTGCCATAAACCAAGAATACGCACCCTCACATTCACTGCTGAATTCAGGCGATGAAGTCGCCCTCATCCCGCCTGTTTCTGGTGGAGATGGTACTACTTCGGGGTCCGCTGAACATGAAGAGATCCACACAACGTCAGATGGTCTATATACAATTGGGTACGCTCCGCTGTCTGTAGAACAAGTAACCGATAAAGTCATCACTCCTAATCATGGAGCTTCCCTATCCTTTGTTGGTACCACACGAGAAATGACAGGCGATCAGCGGACAATTCTCCTTGAGTATGAGGCTTATATTCCTATGGCTTTATCTATGATGCAAACGATAGGACAAGAAATAGACCAACGCTGGCCTGGAACGCGGTGTGCTATCTCTCATCGACTGGGTAAAGTAGGAGTTGCAGAGGTTAGTGTAGTCATCGCAGTTTCTTCTCCTCACCGAGCTGATTGCTATGATGCCAGCAGATACGCTATTGAACGTCTAAAAGAAATTGTGCCTATATGGAAAAAAGAAGTATGGGCAGACGGGTCCGAGTGGAAGGGCCATCAGACCGGACCGTGGAATCCCAAAACATGACCGTTTCCTTTAACAGGTCATTGTCATACCATTTTTTTCTTGTTATGATCATTTTAAATTCAATGCTTAAAGGTGGTTTATTTGTTTGAGATTACATGTCACCGATCTTAAGCCCGGTCAGTTACTGGAAAGTGATGCATTTAATCATTCCGGTGTGCAGCTGATGCCAGCAGGCTCTCTCCTTGATGATTCTGATATTAATAGACTTAAATTACACGGTATTGATTATGTAAACATTGCGGATAGTGTACAGCTGCCCGATTTCCCTGCTCCTGTTGTCCTTTCGTCACCAGGGGAATCACTTATGAAGCTGGTTCCGCTGTTTGATACAACGATGGCAGGAACTGCAACTATTTTCAAGCAAGCGATGAACTCTGGAACCATTGCTATGAACGAGGTTGATGAACTGCTTCAACCGATGACTGAGCAGCTTGTCGAGCAGAAGGATGTTGTCTCACTGCTCCTGCTTTTAGACCGGGATGATGAGTATACATATAACCATTCAGTCCAAGTAGGCATTCTCACGTTTTATATGGCCTCTTGGCTCGGTTATTCAGCAGAGGACTGTTATAACATCTCTAAAGCAGGATATCTCATCGATATCGGAAAATCAGTAGTTCCACAAGAACTATTGCATAAGCCTGGCAAACTCAGCACCGAAGAATTTCGAATTATGAAAAAACACGCAAAACAAGGACATGAGATTATTCTTGCGTCCACAGGAAATGAACTCCTTGCTCTGCCTGCACTTCAGCATCATGAACGGGAAGATGGAAGTGGATACCCCTACGGGTTGCGCAAGGATGACATCCACCCTTATTCGCGTATAGCGGCTGTAGCAGACGTATACAGCGCCATGACTACCACTCGTGTATATCAATCCAAACAAGAGTATATCTCTGTCCTATGTGAGCTGTACGGCCTTAGCTTTGGTCAATTGAATGCAGAAGTCACCCAAAATTTTATCAAAAACTTGCTGCCGAATTTCATCGGTAAAAAAGTCCTGCTCACTACCGGTGATACTGGCATGATTGTAATGAACAATCCAAATGATTATTTCAGGCCTCTTGTAAAAACCCCTCATGGGTTTATTGATCTAGCGAAGCATCGTTATATCACAATTGTAGAAATTTATATTTAACAGTAACGAACTAGAACAGATACATAAAGCCCTATCAAGTTATTTATAGTCATCAAGCTAACCATGACTACCAAGCTAACCATGTCTATCAAGTTGCCTATGACTGTCAAGCTACCTATAATTATCAAGTCATCTATGACTGATGTGATGTCCCTTTAAATTTATTGCATGCGTTGTCTATAACCAAACAGCTAAAGATAACAAAAAGGCTGAGGAATCTTTCCTCGGTCTTTTCTTATCTTTGAATTCAGATAAATTAGAAACCAAACAAACTGTAAACCAATTCCATTTCCCTAAACTAACTGTTATACTGTATTTAGAAAATTACCTAAATATAGATATGTTGGTGAAATCCATGTTTAACACATTTAAAGCTCTATCCGATCCTACGAGAATGAAGATCCTTGAATTATTGAGAAAAGAAGACTTGACCGCAGGAGAAATTGCAGACCATTTCCATATGACAAAACCAAGCATTTCACATCATTTAAGTATTTTAAATCAAGCTGATTTAATTCACGCAGAGAAAAAAGGACAGTTCATTCACTACTCTCTTAACACAACGATGATTCAAGAAATTATGTACTGGGCACTGAAATTTAACAAGGAATAAAACAAAATGTACCGTGTTTATTTTTTAAATGAGGGGAGTTTGAGTCATATGGTAAAAAAGAATCTCTTTTCACTCGTATTCATCTGTATAACGATGATCCTAGGTTTATTTGCTTACCCATTCTTGCCTGAAACATTAGTTATTCAATTTGGAGCAGATAATACACCTACGAATACCGCACCTAAGCTTGTGGCCTTGGCCATCGTTCCTGGTACCATGCTTCTGCTTCTACTCACCCGTGAAAATGCTAAACGTCTTGTTCATCGTGCAAATCTTCTAGAAGTCACATTGATTTACAAGATTTCACTATTCATTTTGCTCGGAATCCAAATTGCGCTGATTTTATACGGATTAGGTTACCATTTTAATTTCTACATGCTTGGAAATATAACTGTCAGCATCATCTTTATCATTGTTGGTAATTATCTATACCGAGCGAGAAGTGGCTACGGTTTTGGATTTGCCAATCGCTGGACCTTATCAAACGAAACCGTGTGGAAAAAAACACACCAACTGGCTTCTGTCGTTTTTATTCTGGCTGGAATTCTTACTTTTGTGCTTAATATCATGGGTGGTTCTATGCTAGGGTATAACATTAGCATATTTGCTAGTGGTGTCGTCATTTGTTATATCGGGTCTTACCTCTTTTATCTTACAAATAAAAACAATAGCATATCGTAATCTCTGCATCTATAAACACTCACAGAGAAAGCAGGGTTAGAAACTCAAGATATTAAGGAAGTAAGAAAACATTTTTAAATAAATTGATGTAAAAATAAATTGATATAAAAAGAAGAAGACGAACTTTAAAAGTTCGTCTTCTTTATTTGAGAAAGCTTTTTGATCGGCTACAAATGTAGCACGTTAGTTCATAACCCTCTAAAGTTCTTCTATGACTGGATTAACCGATAGAACCTTCCATCTCAAACTTGATGAGACGGTTCATCTCTACCGCATATTCCATAGGAAGTTCTTTGGTGAATGGCTCGATGAAGCCCATTACGATCATTTGCGTAGCTTCTGCTTCGGACAAACCACGGCTCATCAGATAGAACAGTTGCTCTTCCGATACTTTGGATACTGTAGCTTCGTGTTCCAACGTAATGTTGTCGTTCATGATCTCATTATAAGGAATCGTATCCGAAGTGGACTCATTATCTAGAATCAATGTATCACATTTGATATTGGATTTTGCCCCTTCTGCGTTACGTCCAAATGATGCCAATCCACGATACGTTACTTTACCACCATGTTTACTGATGGATTTGGATACAATTGTAGACGTTGTATCTGGTGCAAGGTGAATCATTTTAGCACCTGCATCCTGATGCTGTTCTTTACCAGCAACCGCAATGGAAAGTACAGAACCTTTTGCACCGCGGCCTTTCAGAACAACAGCTGGATATTTCATCGTCAGTTTGGAACCAATGTTACCATCGACCCATTCCATCGTTGCATTCTCTTCAGCAACCGCACGTTTTGTAACCAGATTATAAATGTTTGGTGCCCAGTTTTGGATCGTTGTATAACGAACGCGAGCGTTCTTCTTGGCAATGATTTCAACAACCGCACTATGCAGGGAATTTGTGCTGTATACAGGAGCTGTACAGCCTTCTACATAATGAACGAAACTATCTTCGTCAGCAATGATCAAAGTACGCTCGAATTGACCCATATTTTCGGAGTTAATCCGGAAGTAGGCTTGAAGCGGCACTTCACATTTTACGCCTTTTGGTACATAGATAAAGCTTCCGCCTGACCATACCGCACTATTAAGTGCAGCAAACTTGTTATCCGCCGGAGGAATAACCGTAGCGAAGTACTCTCTCAAAATTTCTGGATGTTCTCTGAGTGCAGTATCCGTGTCCATGAAGATTACACCTTGATCTTCCAGTTCTTTCTGCATGTTGTGATATACAACCTCAGATTCATACTGAGCAGATACACCAGCAAGGAACTTTTGCTCTGCTTCAGGAATACCCAATTTATCGAATGTTTCTTTAATTTCTGTTGGTACTTCTTCCCATGTTTTACCTTGTTTCTCAGAAGGTCTTACATAGTATTGGATTTCCTCGAAGTCGAGACCATCAAGATCTCCACCCCATTTTGGCATATCCATTTTGTAAAATTGTTTCAGAGACTTCAGACGGAACTCAAGCATCCATTCTGGTTCTTCTTTAATACGGGAAATTTCTCTTACTACTTCTTCAGTCAGACCTTTACCCGTTTTAAAAATGGATTGGTGTTCGTCACGAAAACCATATTTATATTCTTCCATTTCTGGAGCTTTTTTAGCCATCGGGGTCTACCTCCCTATCGTTATTGTGATTTGTGATCCTCATCAATCCCTTTACGCAGTGCATTCCATGCAAGGGTTGCACACTTGATACGCGCCGGGAATTTATTTACACCGGATAGGGCTTCAATATCTTCGTATTCGTCAAATTCTTGTTCCTCTCCTTGCATCAAGGAGGAGAAACGTTCTGCCAAGTTCAAAGCTTCTTCCATCGATTTGCCTTTAACAGCCTCTGTCATCATGGAAGCAGAAGACATACTGATCGAACAGCCATCTCCTGAATACTTTGCATCCTCGACAATCCCGTCTTTAACTTTTAGCTGCAATGAAATCCGGTCACCGCAAGTCGGATTGTTTAAATTTACTGTGACTGCGTCATCAGCAAAAGTACCCCGATTCCGCGGATTTTTATAGTGGTCCATAATTACGCGCCGATACAGATCGTCAAGTTGCATCACTAAAATACTCCTTTGTCTGGATTAAGGCGCTGACAAGACGGTCAACGTCTTGCTCAGTATTATATAGATAAAAACTAGCTCGTGCAGTGGAACCTACTTCAAGCCACCGCATAAGCGGCTGACAGCAGTGGTGCCCTGCACGGATCGCTACCCCGCTTGCATCAAGTACGGTCGCTACATCATGAGGATGAACACCCTCTAGATTAAACGTCGCCAGTCCAACGTGACGTTTCTTAGGACCGTAAATGGTGATTCCTTCAATCTCAGATAACCGATCCATAGCATAATTCGCTAAAACACTCTCATGTCTTGCAATCTCGTCCATGCCAATTTCCTCAAGGAAATCAATAGCCGCACCGAGACCTACTGCGCCAGCGATAATCGGAGTTCCTCCTTCGAATTTCCAAGGGAGTTCTTTCCATGTGGATTCGTATAATCCAACATCATCAATCATTTCGCCGCCAAATTCGACCGGCTCCATGGACTCAAGCAGCGCCTTCTTGCCATAAAGTGCACCGATACCGGTCGGGCCACACATCTTGTGTCCAGACAAAGCATAGAAATCACAGTCTAAATCCTGAACATCAACTTTCATGTGCGGAGTACTCTGAGCCCCATCGATGACCATAACAGCGCCATGACGATGAGCAATCTCAGCGATCTCTTTCACAGGGTTGATTACACCAAGGACATTAGATACATATGCCATAGATACGATTTTGGTTTTTGGCGTAATGGTTGATTCCGCATCAGCCAATGACACACTGCCATCTGGCTGAAGCGGAATATATTTTAGAACAGCACCTGTTCGTAAAGCAAGTTGCTGCCAAGGTATGAGATTACTATGGTGTTCCATAGGAGTAATGACAATTTCATCACCTTCAGAAAGTACAGAAGGACCATATGAGGAAGCAACAAGATTTAATGCTGTTGTTGTACCTCTTGTGAATATGATCTCTTGTGTACGTCTTGCATTGATGAATTTGGCTACTTTTTGACGGGCACCTTCATACGCATCTGTGGCACGGCTGCCCAGTGTATGAACTCCGCGGTGCACGTTAGAGTTCTCCCACTCATAATAATGTTTTACGGCTTCTATAACAGCAATCGGCTTCTGAGAAGTCGCTGCACTATCTAAATATACCAACGGATGCCCATTGATCTCTTGACCTAAGATGGGAAATTGTTTCCGAATCTCTTCGGCGTTCATTGTCCTAATTTCCTTTCAACGAGAGACTGCAGTTGAACTTGCAATTCTTTCATTGGAATATCAGAAATAACAGGAGCTAAAAATCCGTAAATGATCAATCTTTCCGCATCCGTACGGGAAATACCGCGTGACATTAAATAGAAAATTTGTTCTGCGTTCACTTGACCTACAGAGGCAGCGTGGCCCGCTGTAACATCATCTTCATCAATGAGGAGAATTGGGTTCGCATCTCCACGTGCTTTCGGGCTAAGCATAAGAACACGTTCTGTCTGCTGACCATCTGCTTTGGTTGCACCCTTTTCAATTTTGGTAATACCATTGATAATTGCTGTTGCTTCTTCTCTCATAACCGCGCGAGTAATCATCTGACTTGAAGAGCTCTTACCAAAGTGTTTCGCTTGTGTGGTGTAATTCAGTTTTTGAGAACCAGCACCTACAGCAATTGTTTTTTGATCGGATGTTGAACCATTGCCTTTTAGCACAGAAAGCGTATCACTTGCCGTATTGCCAATGTTCATCTCTCCCACGATCCACTCAATGGAACCATCATTCTCTACAACGGCGCGGCGGAAGGATACATCCGTCACTTGGTCACCAAACTGGTGAACCGTTGCAAAGCGAACTTTTGCACCTGCTTTTACAAATACTTCGGCTACCCCAATATGAGATACTTCTGCACCCAGTTGTCCAGATACATAGTTATCTACATAGGTTACTTCGCTGTTCGTATCGGCAATAATCAGAATATGTGGTGCAAATGCTGCAGTACCATCATCAGACAACAAAATTGCCTGAACCGGTTTGTCGAGAACCACATTACGAGGAACATAGAGGAATACTCCTCCGTTCCAGATTGCAGAATGAAGCGCAGCAAGCTGGTGTTCATCTGATTTTACTGCTGTATGAAGGTGTTTTTTAACAAGATCTTCATGTTCACGGACTGCTGTTTCTAGGTCCATGAAGATAACACCTTGATCTGCGAGCTCCTTGGAAAGATTACTATACACAACACCGGAATTACGCTGAATCAGCAAAGTTCCGTCTTCTTCTTCTCTGATCAAAGAGTGAATGGTTTCAGGAGCTTCTTCCAAAGAGATTGCGTTAGCTGCTTTATATTGACCGTATGCTGAAATATTCCAACGTTCGATTTTTGTTTTTTCCAGTTTCGGAAGCTCAAGGCTCCCAGCAAGTTCAAGCGCTGCTTGGCGCTGTTCTGCGAGCCAAGCCGGCTCATTTTTGCTTTCGGATAACGCACGAAGCGCTACGGAATCAACCGGAAGAATGGTTTGTGTTGTCATTTACTTTTGTCCTCCTCCGTTAATCTTTACGCTTCTTGTCCTACAGTTTCATCTTCAATACCAAGTTCTTCTTTAACCCAGTCATAACCTTCTGCTTCCAAACGTTCAGCAAGTTCAGGACCGCCGGATTTTACGATACGACCTTGCATCATAACGTGAACAAAATCAGGTTTGATGTAGTTAAGCAAACGTTGGTAGTGAGTGATGATGAGGAATCCGCGATCTTCGCTCTTCATTGCATTTACACCATTTGCTACAATGCGAAGTGCATCGATATCAAGACCGGAGTCAATTTCATCAAGAATAACAAGTGATGGATCAAGCAGCATCATTTGCAAAATTTCGTTACGTTTTTTCTCACCGCCGGAGAAGCCCTCATTCAGGTAACGATGAGCAAACTCAGGATTCATCTCAAGTTCTTTCATTTTACCTTCCATTTGACGGATGAATTTGATAAGAGAGATTTCGCTTCCCTCTTCACGACGTGCATTAATTGCACTACGCAAGAAGTCGGAGTTTGTTACACCGGCAATTTCACTTGGATACTGCATAGCCAGGAACATACCTGCACGAGCACGCTCATCAACTTCCATTTCTAGTACATCTTCACCGTTCAATGTTACCGAGCCGCCAGTAACTTCATATTTCGGGTGGCCCATGAGTGCGGAAGCTAAAGTACTTTTACCTGTACCGTTAGGACCCATAATTGCGTGGATTTCTCCACCTTTCATGCTAAGGTTAATTCCTTTCAGAATTTCCTTACCTTCTATTTCTGCTTTAAGTCCTTCAATGACGAAATTTGTAGCCATATGTGCCTTAACCTCCAATAAAATAATTTCATAGTCGAAATCATATTGTTTATCTAAATAGGGTCGCCCCTTGATTTCCAGTTTCGCTTTACAAAGCATCACTTTATAATAATTCTAAACTGATTCTCAATGATTCTCAAGTCATTTATGTTAAAAAGTTTACAGACTGCAGAAAGAAAATCCCCTTCTCCCCCTAAAACTCTCCACAACTTGACAGCAACACTACACTGTAACCACTGATACATATGAGTCTATATGAAATAGGGTACCGAATCAAATGAGATTCGTTTTTTTCACAATTTCATTATAATTCCTTCATCGTTAACCAAAAAGGCTGACCTTATAAGGTCAGCCTTTTTGGACTCTTTATTTTTCCTTTATAATTAAGCAAGATAGGAACGAAGCATCCACATATGTTTCTCAAGATCAGCTTGGAATCCAGTAAGCATGTCTGCTGTAGGCTGATCACCTGCTTCGTCTGCTGCTTCAATACCCTCAGCATACTCTTCGGACAAGGTAGCAAAGTCTTCAATAATATTTTGCACCATTGTTTTAGTATCTTCACCGCCAGCTGCTTCTTGAATGGAAGCAAGCTCAAGATATTCTTTCATTGTTGCGGCAGGGCTACCTTTAATAGTAAGGAGACGTTCCGCAATTTCATCCATTTGGAGAGTAACTGCATTATACAATTCTTCAAATTTCACATGAAGTGAGAAGAAGTTTGGACCCGTAACATACCAGTGATAGTTATGGATTTTCACATACATCACATTCAGGTTCGCAACCTGACGGTTTAGAATTTGTTCTACCCCTGTTTTAGTCTGTGTTTTATTGGTTGATTTAGCCATTGATATCCCATCCTTTTTTAATTTAATGTAACTTTCCAATCTTTATGTAGATCAGAAATCCTTCTATTTGGTGAAGATCAGATGCTGCTTTTCTTCTCTTCGCTGCTATTTTAAATTTACCCTTTCGCCTAGTTAATGAAACAAATCTCTCAACTGACTTCTAATATAAATAGTTTCTCTAATCGGATAATTGTTCCAAAAAAACGCTATAAAATTGAAGAGTAATCCGATATACTGATATACCAAGTAAAGAAGTTGGTTTTATTCTTTATCATATACTTTAACGGAGGTGCCTACCTTGTCTTCATATCATCCTTTAACTCTTGATGAAGCAATGCAATTGTCTCAGAAAGTACCGGATCTATTTGATGCAAACAGTAAACTAGCCTGCCAGGAAATTGGTGATGGTAATCTGAATCTCGTCTTTCATATTACAGATACGAATTCCCGCAACAGTGTGATCGTTAAACAGGCTTTGCCTTATGCCAAAATTGTTGGTGAATCATGGCCCCTATCGCTAGACCGCGCAAGAATTGAACGTGAGGTACTACAGGAAGAGTATAGAATCTGCCCTGGATCTGTTCCGGAAGTATATTATTATGATGATGAACTTGCTCTAACCATCATGGAAGATCTCAGTGATCATGTCATCATGAGAAAAGGATTGATTGAAGGAAACCACTATCCTCTGTTTTCCAAACATATCGGAGAATTTATGGCTCGGACACTTTTTTATACGTCAGATCTAGCGATGGATCAATCTCTTAAGAAAGAAAAAGTTAAGAAATTCGTAAACCCAGACCAATGTAAAATTACAGAAGACCTTATTTTTGAAGAGCCTTATCGCTTATCTGAACGAAACAATTATTCTCCTTCTATTGAGGATGAAGCAGAGGCGCTTCGTACGGATAGAGAGTTGCATTTGGAAATTTCCATTTTACGAGAAAAGTTTCTTACTGAGGCGCAAGCCCTGCTTCACGGGGATCTTCATACAGGCAGTATTTTTGTTACATCAGAATCTACAAAAGTAATCGACCCGGAATTCGCTTATTATGGACCTATGGGATTTGATATCGGTGCCGTTCTTGCAAATTTGCTTCTGCACTATGTATCTATACCAGGATGGATTATAGACGAAGCCGCCGCCACCGCACGTGCAGAAGAACTGCTTCTAATGGTTCAGAATGTATGGACCGAGTTTGAACACCATTTCTGCGAACTTTGGGATCAAGATGTTCAGGACTATATGGCTCGTACCAATGGCTATCAAGAGTTCTATATAGCTAAACTCCTTCAAGACAGCGCTGGATTCGCTGGAAGCAAAATGATTCGCCGCATTGTCGGACTCGCGCATGTAGCGGATATCGATACCATTAGCAATGAAACAATTCGAGAACAAGCTGAACGAACAGCACTCTCCATTGGCAAAAACCTGGTGAAAAATCACCGCCGGATTACATCCATTACAGACTTGATGAATCTCGTTACAGACGCCAGCAAAGGAAAGGTAGGACAACGATGAGCAATTTCAGCACAAATACCACGAATACCACCAATACAGAGTTTAATCCATTAATTTCACTAAACTGGAGAGGAGATCGACTTGAACTTCTCGATCAGAGACTGCTGCCTGAATCCATTGTTATGCTTGACCTCTATACACCGGAAGAGATATGGGATTCCATTCATTCCATGAAAGTGCGGGGTGCTCCGGCAATCGGTATCGCAGCAGCTTTTGGCGTGGTGCTTGGTGCAGGCCAGTATCAGAATGAGGATGTTGCTGGGTGGCTTGATAAAGTGAAGAAAGTATGCGATTATCTCGCGACTTCAAGACCTACCGCAGTAAATCTATTTTGGGCACTGGACCGTATGTATGCAGCCGCTGTACAACTTAGCAAGGACCCGAATTCCCTCTCTATTTCTGCATTAAATGAACGTCTAGCACAAGAAGCCATTGCGATCCGCGCAGAGGATGAAGAAGTATGCAGACGGATTGGTGAGCATGCCTTGCCTTTATTCCAAGACGGAATGGGAGTACTGACTCACTGTAACGCAGGAGGACTAGCTACAGCTAAATATGGTACCGCTACGGCTCCTATGTATCTTGCTAAAGAACAAGGAATTCATCTCAAAATTTTCGCAGATGAGACCCGTCCCGTTCTCCAAGGTGCTCGTTTAACGGCATTTGAACTGCAGCAAGCAGGTATTGATGTAACGCTTATTACTGATAACATGGCTGGGATGGTAATGTCTAAGGGCTGGATTCAAGCGGTTATTGTAGGTACCGACCGTGTAGCCGCTAATGGGGATGTGGCAAATAAGATTGGAACTTATAGTGTTGCTGTACTCGCTAAAGCACATGGGATTCCTTTTTATGTAGCTTGCCCGATGTCAACCATTGACCTGAATACACCGACAGGCGCACATATTCCGATCGAGGAACGTGCACCGGAAGAAGTGACAGAAGGATTTGGCAAGCGAACTGCACCCCAAGGAATCAAAGTATTTAATCCCGCATTTGATGTGACACCAAACGAGTATGTAACAGCTATTATTACGGAAAAAGGAATCATCCGCGCTCCTTTTGATCAAAATTTAAAAGCTTTATACTCTGTACCAATTTCGTAACGTTATTGTAGTTATTAAATGGATTACTCCGTTAACGAGTATGATTTCATCTGATTTATTTGTTAAGCAGCCCCCGTTCAGAAGGGGCTGCTTTGTTTTTGAAGAGCTAAGAATTCAGCTGCTTTACTCATATCATTCTAATCAAGGCTTCTACTCCGGTCATACCAGGTACGATCCCTAATTTTTCGGCTTCATGTGTTACAGATTCCATTGGTGCTGCCAGCAGTTCCGCAATGGTTTTCACCCCTACTGCTCTAGCTGCAATAATCTGCCGCTGCCCCAAACGCTCATTAAGTAATCCTACATCGAGCGCACCGCACATAATATATCCTTTTGATGTCGAAACCGTAATGAGTGTCGTTTTAGGTAACTTCACTTCCACGGCAGTAAGGGTATATTCTCCAACTTGAACCGGTTCTAATGTTACCATTTGCGTAAAACACCCCCTTCGCTTTTACGTCTCGACATCATATTCCTAGGTCTTATAAATGGTGTGGACAGTAGCGGAGCACCCATTTATTGATAAAACATGTCCTACAACCTATGAAACTCCCGAATTTGATCTCTTACTATTCGTTCTTTTGAAATTTTATACGTCTATTGTACTATTCATCCTTGCATTTTAATGATATAGTTAAAAAATACATATCCAAAAAATGTAACAGAAATCTGCAGCGTGGGGTAAAATAAAAACATGAACAAGTCCATATCATCAAACATAAATCATGAACAAGCCTTTTTATTTAATGTAGATATCATGATTCACAGCCGCACCAATGCCCTTGCCTTGCAAGCTTTGCTTGAAATTCTTAATGAACCGGAAGGAATCAGTGACTTTCGCATACAGTCCGGCATTGAGCTGGGTACAAGAATCAAAGAAGCTTTACACGAGTACCCTTCAGCGGATCCTAGAGCGGTCAGTATGGCAGACAAACCGCAATCCTATGCAGCAACTCAACCGTATTCTACACCTGCTTCCACGTGTCCTTCTGACGAATGGATCAATTCTGCAATGCAAGCAGGCAGACTCATTCGAATCCATATTAGTGACAACAAGGGCCAACAAAAAAGCATCCCTTGTCGTATATTAAATTATGATCAAGGAACCAAGTTAGTAAGCATTTATCACGTTGATGAGAAACAGGTGTACTCTATTCATACTTCCGAAATCGAAAAATACGTATAAAAGAAACGGCTTCTCTCAACAATAGAGAGAAGCCGTTTCTTTTATACTTTCTTCAAAGCGGTAACGGCTAGGCAGACCCAGCCAGCAATAAAACTAACACCGCCAAAAGGAGTTATAGCTCCTAATGGACCAATACCACTTATACTTAGCACATATAAACTTCCAGAGAATAATATAATACCAATAAATAATAGCCTAGCTGACCAGGCAAGTAACTTAGATTCACCGAAAACTTTTGCAATAACTCCAATTACAATGATGCCGAGTGCATGGATCATGTGATACTGAACACCTGTTTCATATACTGAAATCTTGTCCTCACCAATGATAGGTTCTAACATATGTGCACCAAATGCACCAATCATAACAGAAAGCATGACTAGAATTGAACCGATGCCTATCCATTTTTTTGCCACTTCCATTTCACTCCTTGTTCCTGTTGTCTTTCTATTATCTTACCTCAACTGGTTTCCCCTATGCTATCTAAAGTGAGGTTTGTCACTAAACTGCAACATTCAGATCGGTACTCACGTTCTCCTTTCTCTTGCTTTTTCGAAAGATTTATGAAACATTAAATGGTAAAACAGAAAATAAGGAGTATACGGATGGATAAATTCGAGCAGGTTCATGAAAGGGATACCACGAAACAAGAAGAGGTAACAGAAGTGATTAATCCTTATGGAACATTTCAGCCGCCAGTAACTCCGCTGAAACACTCAGGTCCTGGAATCGCTTCTCTTGTACTGGGAATCCTATCTCTTGTCACCTACATTACGATTCTTGCCTTAGCACCGGCTGCAGCCAAAGATATTTTACAGAGCAATTCTCCTGAAGCAATGCTTGAGAGCATTTATGTAATCATTATCGGCGTTCTGATCCTTGTTGGATTATTCCTTAATCTAATTGGTATGATTCTGGCGATTATTGGCCTAACCCTGAAAAATCAAAAGAAAATTTTTCCTATTATTGGAATGGTTATTCATGGAATCATCTTACTTATGATCATCGGTTTTTCTAGTCTAAGTTTTATTTAAGAGGAAATGAGATATCATTTTGCTACAAATGTCTATATGCATTATAATAGAACTGTATGTTATAAATGAATTTTTTCTAAAAAGGGGATTAAGATGTCGCGAATTAAAATTTTTGCGGACAGCACCAGTGATTTACCTGAGACTTGGGTCCAGCAACATGAGGTTGGTATTGTTCCACTTTATGCCGTGTTTGGCGATGAATCGTTAAAAGATGGTGTTGAAATTAGCCCCGAACAGCTGTATGCAAGGGTAGATCGTGAAGGTCGCCTTCCAAAAACGGCAGCACCTTCTCCTGCTGATTTTATGGCTTCTTTTGGTCCTTACATAGATCAGGGCTATCAGGTTTTATTTATTAGCCTTTCATCTGAGCTTTCTTCTACTTATCAAAATGCACTCATCGCTTCAGGCGAATTTCCTGACGGTAACGTTACCGTGTTTGATTCACTTAATTTATCTTCCGGAATTGGCGTAATGGTGATGAAAGCAGTTCAAGCTGCGGAACAAGGAAAAACCATCACTGAGATTGTAGATCTACTGACTGAGATGAGACCAAAAGTAGAAATCGAGTTTGTCATTGATACACTTGATTATCTGTACATGGGCGGCCGCTGTTCAGGAATGCAAAATCTAATCGGTAGTCTTCTCAAAATCAGGCCTGTAATCAAGGTGACTGACGGAAAGATGACGCCCGCATATAAAGTTAGAGGCAAACGCGAAAAAGCCATTGACCAAATGATGAATAATGCACTGAGCAATGTCGAAGTAATGGATAATGATACCATTATCGTTGTTCATTCCATGTGCGAAGAAGATGCACTTTCCATTCAGAAGACTTTACACGAAAAGACCAAAGCAAAACATATTGAAATGGCTACAGCAGGTTGTGTTGTTTCAAGTCATTGTGGACCTAAAACGATTGGACTCGTTTATGTGAGAGCTTAGTACAACAAGAAGAAGACCGTTCCCATATAGGAACGGTCTTCTTCTTTGTTGTACCATACGATAGCTTGAAGAAATACGGAATTAACATTAATATGTTTTTGTTTTGAGTTCATCCAAGCTTTTGAATGTATAACCCTGTGCTCTTGCTGCATCAATAATCTGCCCTAAGGCCTCTGTGTTATCCTTAGACACCGAATGAAGTAAAATCACTGCACCTGGATGTAGCTGTTTCATCACTTGATCGTAGGCATACTGAGCACCATGCTGTACCTTTGTATCCCAGTCTTTATAAGCAATAGACCAGAACACATTAATATAACCTTCCTTCTTACTGACAGTAAGAGAACGTTCGCTGAAAATCCCGCGTGGCGGACGAAGATAAGGGATTTCTTTGCCCGTTAAAGCAAACACTTCCTGTTTGACTTTATCTAGTTCTTCTTTAATCTTGGTATCGGGTGTTACGCTCAGATCAGGATGACTCCAAGAGTGATTCCCTACAATGTGGCCTTCCTGACTCATTCTTTTGACCAGATCAGGCTGATCTTTCAAATAATGTCCTGTAACAAAAAATGCCGCTGGTACTTTCTTAGCCTTAAGCACATCTAGTATCGCAGGTGTATACCCGTTTTCATAACCATTATCAAACGTTAGATACAACTCTTTTTGTGAGGTATCCCCAAGAAATATCGCTTCATTTTTTTCGAGAATTCCTTTGAAGCCTTCCTCATTGATGGATGCAAGCCCACCATCTTTACTTTTTTTGAAACCAAAGTGATACGCATCTTTCACAGGGGAAGCCTGTATATAGTGGACACCAGCACTAGTCATGATCAAGATGATCATAACGCTGACCATAAACCACTTTTTCATCATGAATCCGCTCCTATCATCTACACAGTTATGTTACTTAAGATAATATGAGCAAGAATCCCGTTTTTTATGTCAAACTTACAGGTTATACTGTTAAATTCGGTACCCCTTCTTCCATTCTTGTTCGGAAATGATATGTAGAAGTTCATGAACAACATTCGATTTATCGGTATGAGATAACCAGCTTCGTGCTGCTTCAATGGCCTGTATTTGACCGCGACCTTCGTCCTTCCATGTCAGCAATTCCACAATTTTGATCAGTAGTGCCATCATCTCTGTGTTATCCTGTTCTTTTTTTTCGGCACGCATTTTATGGAACAATGCCTCTTGTTCCCAATCTAACAGTATTTCCTGACCAATCGTTGGTCTCATTAGTGTATATCCTTGTCGGCAACTCTCGCAACGTACGGTGACCACCTGTTCTTCTACAAAATGTACTTTTACTTCTTGAGTACACGTTGGGCATTTAAACTGTACATCTATATGTAATGGCTGCTTTTTCTCTTTCATGGTGGTGCCTCCTATATTTTTCTTAACTGATCATGTTTACCCCGAAATGAAACATTTAAATCGGATGATCCTTTTTCTTCATGATATAATTAAAAATAAATGAAGTTTGTGTTACGTTCCGTCATTTTATTTTAGGAGGATTATAGAGTTGAAATCAATAAAAAAATCATCTTTCACTCCAAAAGTGATCTGGCTTACCGGCTTATCGGGCTCAGGTAAAACTACACTTGCCACTCACCTGAAGGAAGTGTTAATGGAGCAAGGTTATCCGTGTTATATTCTTGATGGAGATCAGGTACGAAAAGGACTTAATCAAGATCTTGGTTTTAGCCCGACAGACCGCAAAGAAAATTTACGCCGCATAGGCGAGGTTTCCAAACTTTTTCTCGACGCAGGTCTTTTCGTAATTGCTGCGCTTATCTCTCCTCATGAAGAAGATCGCCAAATGGTAAAAAGAATGTTTGGACCCGGGCAATTTGTTGAGGTTTATGTAAATTGTTCACTTGAGGTATGTGAAGCAAGAGACCCAAAAGGCCTATACCTCAAGGCAAGAAAAGGAGAAATCCTCCATTTTACAGGTGTTTCGGCACCTTATGAAATACCAAATAAGCCCGATATCATTATTGATACCGAGCTTCTGGATATTAAAAATTCCATTGCTAAATTAATGCAAGAATTGGACAAGTTATAAGAACTAAAATTTCAATCTACTAACGAAGGGTGATCGTTTGATTTATAAAGACACCCTCGTCTGGTAGGATAACAACTGTCCGAATACGCCTTCCTCGTCGCTTGCAAGTCCCTCATACTCTCCTTGCTGCATAACCTTGCCATCCTCAAGAACAATCACTTGATCTGCGTTACGAATGGTCGATAACCGATGAGCGATTACTATAATCGTCATTGATCCTTTCAGTCTGTCCAAAGCCTCCTGAATTTGCAATTCGTTTTGGCTATCCAGGGCGCTTGTAGCCTCATCCAAAACCAGAATAGAAGGATTTCGTAAGATTGCTCTTGCCAGTACAATCCGCTGCCGTTCTCCCCCAGATAAACGTAATCCGCGGTCTCCAATCACTGTATCTAGCCCTTGTGGCAGCTTTTTAACAAACCCAGCAGCTGCAAACTCTAACGATTCCCATAACTCTTCTTCTGTGGCATGAGGCCTAACTAGGAGCAGATTATCACGTATACTCGAGTGGAATAAAAAAGGATCTTGTGAAACATAACTGAGAGACTGCCTCCAGTGCACCCGCTGTTCTTGTTGCAGAGGAAGCTGATCAAGCATAATTCGTCCTGCTGTCGGCTCTATAAGTCCCATTAGAAGATCAATGAACGTACTTTTCCCTGCTCCTGATCGTCCTACCACAGCGGTCATTCCATTAATAGGGATAAAAGCATTAATTCCGTGAAGGGCATCCTTTTTTTGCCCAGGATAACGATAAGAGAGCTGTTCATACCGAATACCTTGATTTAGAAGGATCGGCATTACATCAGATTGAAGTGATTGGTTTACAAAGTGCAAATCATTGCTTTCTTTCGCTAGTTCGCATTCGCCCTGCAACTGCATCAGGCTTCGAAAGGCAGGAATCATTGATACAATATATTCGATACTTGTTTGTATCATTGAAAATCTCGGCCATAACCTTGAGAAAATGACGATCAATAGTAGCATTGACTCTCCTTGAGACGCAAACAAATGCAAAGAAGAGTATACAA
Organism: Paenibacillus sp. An7; assembly: GCF_009870785.1. Lineage (GTDB taxonomy): Bacteria > Bacillota > Bacilli > Paenibacillales > Paenibacillaceae > Paenibacillus. The sequence goes on along the minus strand of NZ_WTWX01000004.1, from coordinate 112,029 downwards.
ATAAGGCAATAATAACGACCGCACTAATCTGATAAATGAGCTGGGTAGCCGAATTAAGTTTAATGAAATCAACCATGTTTTTTTCCATTCGTAAACACAGTCCCCGAAATCCCTGAATATGCTGTTCTTCAAGACCATTGCTTTTTATATCTTTCATCCCATTGAAATGTTCTACAATTTCTGTCATATACTGCTGTGACAAATCCGAAGTGTGATCTCCAAGTCTTTTTGCTTTATGCACAAAAGGCCGAAGAAGAAAGAAAAGTACAGTAGCACTACCAAGCACCATTAACGTTAGCAGTGGAGACAACCAAAAAGCAAAAGCAATTTGAATTAAGGTAAAAATGGAGGCTGAAGTCAGCCGTAAAAGAAGCGTTGTGCCCTGACTAACACGCGCGAGTTCTGAGGTTAAGATATGACTAAAATCGGATTTACGCTTACTCATAAATAGCTCCCACTTCGAATGAAGTAGAAGCTGATAGGTTTCATAACGAAGCGTATGTACAAAATGCTGTTGAATTTGCGAACTGAGTATCGTCTGGTTTCGTTGTAAAAATGCTTGAAAAGCTACAATGCTGATAAACATAAACAAAACCACTGCAAGCTTAGAGTCTGCGGGTATATGCTGAATTATAGACTGTAACCATTCTAGTGGTATTGATCCACCAAAACCAGTGTCAACAATACCAATAGCAGCGAGCATCGGGATGAGCATGTAAATACCTGCTCCCTCTAGAATGCTGATTAAAACCATACAGATAATGTTTACAACCAGTTTACCGCCCGTAATGGCGTAGAGTTTCTTCATGTAGAGCTTTAATTCTTTCATATTCTATCTCCCTGCTTCACGGTTTGGCACGACGCCAGATCCATAAGAACGGGCGTAAAGGTACATATAAAAAATGCAATACACGAGGCAATGGTAACAAAGCCGCGTCCTGTGGACCCGGATACAAACGCCCCAGTAGCATATATAATCGTCGTTTAGGGGATTTGATCTGATGTAAGTATGACTTTAGCTTCTCTTTATGGGGAATCTTCCCGTCATTGATAAGTTCAAAAGCATATTCTGCCCATCTAACCGAGATTTTGTCTTCTGCTAGCAGCTTCATATCACTCCGAAGCGGTGTATTCAGAAGTGTAGAACATAAATAAAAAGCTTGCCCTGCATAATGCTTGGCCTCATGCTCATCCATAAAGAAGGTTAAATCATCTAACTTCTGATAACGAATAATACGGTCAATATCAGTCAACCAGCGTAGACGAAACCATCCATGTCTCGCTCCATGACTGATTAGATATACAAATAGATCTTCTTGTCCTAGGTAGGAAACCTCACGATTAACTAATGTCATCGTACTTCTTCTTTCCCATAAAACTGTAAAGGGTACATTTTTCGCTCCCGATGGATTCAGACTCCAATGAATTTCGACTTGTATTTTTAGCGCAGGATGAATCAAAGGAATATGATGGTCCTTCCACTTCCAGCTTCCAAGAATATATGGTTGTTCATATTCTTTAACATAACCGAGTCCTTCAAGCAGGGAAAGCGCGCCCTCGACATCATTATAATTCACAAGTAAGTCCAGATCCTTGGATGTCCGATGAGCCAGATCCCCATATAATTCTTGTGAAAGAATAGGTCCTTTTAAGGTCAAAACCTTGATGCCAGCCCCCTCTAACGAGGAGAGTAAACGTTCTAATTCAGCAGTGAGCTTCATCATAAATAGGGTGTTCGTCATGACACCGTGCGCTAATTGCTCCATCACATCAGCAGGAATCTTGCTACTTATCTGCTGTAACTTTGGATAAATCAGCGGATATACTCGGTGGTGTATGATAAGTTCAATAAACTGTTCCCAATTAACTTGAGTAAGGTGCTCTTCTAATGGATTTGACTCACCGTGATCTTCTCTCTGCAACAACTCACACATGAAGTGAAATTCAACGGTGGAAGCTTGTTTTAGCAGACCATTTTGCTCATTCTTCATTTTCTATAAACCACCCTTTTATTACATGCTAGGATTGTTTGGCAAACTTGTTTACAACGGTGAATTTCTCTATACCTTTCGCACCTGTTACGTATAAAGTCCCACTCCGAAGCCAAGCGTGTGCGATTAACTTCTGATCATCATTCTTTGCAATTCCAAAATACAGTGTGCTAGCAATCCTCCGCCTTTGGAGCATCTTCATTGCCGCAATGCCAGTGACCATACATTCGCTTTTCCACGGGGTATGTTTACTAACCTTGTATATCACTTTAGATATATGAAGTGCCGTTTTTTCTTTCACTGGATGTCTTTCAAAGGTTGTTTCTTGCTGTTCAGCGCCTAACAATGGAGCAATCCTAGCGAATGGTAAAAAGCTCAGCACTCTCGCATAGGCCAGATATAACCATGCTTCTACGATCATTCGCTTTAAAGCAGGTTTTTGTCTGAGAAAAGACCGAAAAAGAGCAGTTCCCATGATTGGTTTCCTAGCTTTCTTGTATTTTAATGAGTCCTTCCTTGTATAAATGCTGCATAAACGTATGAACGTGTTTCTCACATTGATTTGGCGATACCGTGAATTCTGCTGTGAGCGTGTGTACTAGATTTGGAATCGTGTTTCCTTCTGATAAGAGCTCCCAAATTCGTCCACCCGTTTTGCCGAGATTATAGTATTTACCCGACTGAATAGACATCATGACTTTATCCCCATTCATATCACTAACCACATAACCTTCTTCTTGAATGTAAGTCTCGGTTAACAAAACCACATTGTCTGTCATATCGATTGACTCACTCCTTTATTTACCGTTTGTAACACGGTGTCGACTAGATTATGTACTGTTCTTCCATCAAGAGGACGTGATATCCGGTTCATCGGAAGTACTCCTGCCAGCTGGGTAACGCTTGAAAAATGCCACTGAAGCATACTCATTCTTTTAATCAAGGCTAGTCTGTAAGTGTGTGCCTGGAGCAAATGAATCCCCGATAATGCATAAATCGGTTCAACGGTAATGTTATTTTCTGTTGTTGGAAGTAGTTCAAATACACCTGCCAGTGGAACATCATCTACATAAAACTTGTCTCTTCTAGGTACGGCATACTTGAATTCATCCATGATGACTTCAAATCCTGCTGACTCCATTTGTAACATATCCATACTATATGCGTTTAGTTTTTGCTGTGGATACGCTGGAGAAACAATAGGCCCAGCAAACCCTTTCGTATAATGCACTGCAACTACATCATCACTAAGCAAGGGATATCCCTGATTTGCTAGTGCTGCTGAGAGTGTTGATTTCCCTACTCCTGAATCCCCTAGAAATGCATAAGCAGATTGGCCAATCATAACCGCACTTCCATGAAGAGGTAGCGTCCCGCGTTGCATTAATATGGCTCCCATACAAGTTCCAAGCAAATATAACCTAATCCGCGCCATGCTTACTCCACTTACTCCATTTTTAGGCGAAATAAGCACTCGTCTTCCGCCAGACACCTCGAACAGAGCAAGATCAGGAATTTCAAAAAGTAATGCTGCATTCCGATATTGAAAATTTTGTTCAGCAATGTTCCAATCCTCAGCAATATCCTCTAAGTTACCTAATTCTATATGGATATCAACTTCGTTAGAAGAAGTTAGCTCAATATCTATTAACTCTGGCAGAGGGATCTCACTCCAAATTTTGAGACCAAATGCTCGATAAAGATACTTCTTATTTAGTCCATTCACTACTCTAACCTCCTTGCGTGACCATTCCTTCATTTAGGGGCTTTTAGTTGCCTTTACAAATAAAACGTATATTAGTTATCAGTAGAGAAAACAGTAAATTTCATTTCTCTACTGATAACAACCATACTCTATACTTATAAGTACGAAAACGTTAAGCTGACTTAGCTAGGTTTAACTGGATCATACTGATCGGCATCATGCTCAGTTACCCAATCGATTTGTCTATATCCCTTTCCTGCCTTAGTGCTGCTCACATCCAGTACTTCCAAACTAGGAACTTGCCATTCTTTTTTTTCTGTTAACATACATTCACCTCCCTTCCTAGAAAGAGGAGCAATCTGCCCGCACTTATAAGTAACTAATTATCTAAAACTGATTTAAGAAACGATATACAATTAGGCTGTGCATTAATAATCGGACCTCGGGATCCCAAGCCATTTCGGGCCGCGGTTCTTTGATTTTTGCCAGTCCTTTCTCAATCTGAGAAATGTTCAAATAGCTTGATACACTGCTATCCTTACTTATTTTTACAAGCTCAGATGTAAACTCATCCCACTGAGGACGTATACGATGAATCCAATCGGCTGGCTGCACACCTCGTAAGCTCTGATTTAACCTCACGTTATCAGGCAAACGGTTATTCATAGCTCTGCGTAATAAAGCACGATCTCTACCCTTTTGGACATATTGCTCAAGGGGAACAGACAAACAAAAACGAACCACTCTCGGATCACTTGTAGGGTCCCTCTCAAGCAGACCGTAACGAAGAGACAGTTTCGTTGAGGTGGCCCCATTTTTGTTCGCAATCGATAAATTACTGAATTTTTCTTGTCTTGCTTGAACTGCATCAATCATGTTTGTATTTGAACTTGTTATGTATTGCTCGTTCCCACTGTATATCTCCATTTTTTTAGCAAAATCCGGATGGATCAGCTCAGGCAGTGCGGTTCTTTCTTTCTTTTTATGAAAAAATGTATGGATAGAGGGAAATGCTTTACTCCCTATCATAGGAAGTAATCTTGATCTTGGGACTTTGGCTTGGCGGCTGTATAACTGCAATTCTTTTGCCATATGGAATAGCCGACCTTTCCGTAGAAGCTGAGCGTAATACTCTAGAGCCGGCCCCCAGGAGATTGTAAAGTTGCCTCTTCCTCCCGTAAGCAGAACACCTACATTCTCCTTTTGAGCTTGTTCATAAAATCCACGTATCCAAAAAGAATTATCAAAAAATTTATAGGGCATCTCCATAAGGCTGAGCCACTCATTCACTTCAGACAGCGGATTTTTATCAGCAAAGTCCATATAATGTTCTTGGATATTCCCGATATGCTCCACTGTAGATCGTATAAAGGGAGTTTCATCTGCAATGAGCCTGCTTGATGTCCAGTCTACAAAATCAGAGATAGGAATATAGCTGTAAGCTTGAAGTGTTTTTCCCTGCCTCTTCAATAAAGGAGAAGCAAAACTTGCTACTGTGCCGGAATCAAGTCCTCCGCTAAGTGCTGCTCCTACCTGTTTGAATGTTCGTAGACGGCTGGACACGGCTTCCTCTACTACCTCACGAAAAGCTTCTTCGTATTCCCCATCCGATTTTAGATATAATGTTTCCACTTGATCGATATGGTCATATCTGTGAAGATTCACCATTCCGCCAAAATGAACAGTAATGCTATGTGCTGGAGGAATCTGTTTTATATTTTGATAAGCGGTAGCATGGATGTCGTACGATTCAGACATTCCGTTAATTGCTAAAAACTCAGCCAACCACTGTTCATTCAGTTGTTTACGGAAATAAGGTAGCTTAAAAAGCGGGGTAATTCGGCTACAAAAGGCGAATCGCTCTGAATCTGCAACGTAATAAAAGGTTCGATGACCCGATACATCCCTAGCTCCAAAGAGTTTCCTCTTTTTTTCATCCCAGATCATAAACACGAAATCTCCAATAAGATGTTTGGGAGCAAGCTCTCCCCATTTCATATATGCCATAAGTATCAATTGACTGTCCGTTACTCTTTTTCTCGATTCGTTTGGTACTTCCAATCGTTCAAACAGATCTGATCTATTATCCAAAATCGCATCTGCTGTAATAGCCAGTCCTGTTTCTTCCTCATAATAGGGAAGATACTCATGAATCGACTCAGGTGTAACCCACTGTGCATGGCAACTCATAAAAACATGTCCATCACACCAGGAATGAACTCGATCCCATGGATAGGGAGCAAATGAACGCATGACAGGTTCCATCACATCCAGCTGAACAATTTGGTTATGGTATATACATCCTGTTATTGCACTCATGATTTTTCTCTCCTTCCGCCTAGGTATCCCTTTACGAGAGACGCTACCTTGTTCCCAAACGGGAGTAAAGATTTCAGCTGATTTATTTTATTTTTAATCTCCTGCAACTGATATTCCATACGTTGCTTATCCTGATAAGCCTTCGTGAGTCGATTCTCCAGAAGTCTGACTCTTGTTTCTAACTGAGAGATTTGGTTTAGGGCAATCTCGTAATCTTCATTCTTTATCTTGATGTCTAACTCGTAATTTATGAAAGGAGATGTATGGCTAATAGCAGACGGTTTGTTGTATACCATTTCATATTCAGGCTGCCAGCGGTATCCGCTTATTTTTGCAAAATGGTTTTCTATATGCTGAAGAAGAGTAACATCAGGCTCTTCTGGGTATTTTTCACCTGTAATGCGTTCAGCTTCGGCAAGTTCTTCTTCGTAACCTAATGCTGTAAAAATCCCCGATCCAAGCACCCTGCAGTAGGCATCAATCTCTTCACTTGTGAGCAGTTCTTTCCAAATATCAATCGAACCTGCATGTGCCTCCTTATGATGCAGTAAAAAAGGATCACCTACCCCCATGCTGTAGAATAAATCGGCTTTCGCATCACTTACTGGGGAACCATATTTCTCCATACCATCTTGATAAGGAATCCCCGTAAACTTACAAATTCTATTTAATTCTTCGGCTGGATTCTTTGCCATATCTTCATATTTTAAAATATAAGTATTAACGTTTTTTGACTTGAAATAATAGTAATAACGGAATAGGCCAACGGTAAGATCGACGATCTTCATACTGGGCTCTGACTTATTTAAATCTTGAACTAACGAAAAATGTTCACCCGTATGCTGATTTACTTTTTTGTAGGAAGCCGCGACTGCAAGAGGATTACGAAATAAACCTATGCGTTTTGATCCGGGGAAAAGCACATCCAGAAACTCAAGGCATATATAATATCTCGGGGATTTATCGATAAGATAGTTTGCTCTATTCTGTTCTAGAAGGCTACCATAGACTTCCGTTGCAAATGCTCTGGCTGCTACATTAAAAACACCTGTCGGTAAAATTCCATGAACGAATTGTTTGACAATGGCGCTACCGCCATAGGGTCGAGATGGAACAATGTCCAGATCAGCTAGACTGAGTAAATACCACATTTCTTGAGCAGCATACACCTCGTGGTGATTTTGGATCATAGCTGTGGCTAAAGAACTACCACTTCTTGGGGTACATAACAGAAATATAAGCTGTTCGTCCTTAAAGTCTTTCAAAAAAATGCATCTCCTTTCTCACAGAAGACTTACATAAATCATGAAGATGCGAATGAAGTTAAAAATATTGTCGATACATTATGTATGTTTACCAATACTTTATGATACATTTTGTATCATGTCAATGACTGTTTTCATTCTCTTTCATGTAATCACGGAACTGAATTTTCCAAATTTCTAAATATCAAATGATAAAGATAGTCTATTCTTCACTCGAAAAAACAGTACCCTGAATAAAATCACAAAAAACCGTCTAAGATGTAGAACAGCTCTTCATCCTAGACGGCTTTTATTTTTTTTATTGAATTTCGATACTATTTCACTTGAAGACGATGGTAAAAAGGAAGGAGTTCGGCGACTACTTGATCCAACGTTCCCTCTACCTCCGTTTTACGAACAGGCATGTCATACAGTGCTGAGATTTGCGGCGGGAATTCCTGCTTGATCTCACAGAGTTCAATGGATTCATTGAACTTTGCAGGATGCGCTGTAGCTAACGAAACTACAACTTCACCTGCAGGAAGCGTGCGTTCTGCTGCAGCAACTCCGCAAGCGGAGTGAGGATCGAGCAGATATGCTTTTTCATCGTTATATTTTTGAATTGTTGCGAGACACTCTGCCCCAATCACACCGTACGCTGCAAATTCCGATTGAACTTTGCTTAACAGCTCTTGTGGAATTCGAATTTCACCGCTCTCCTGGAAACTCTTCATATAGCTTTCCGTTTGCTCTGCATCCTCATCCAAAACGTAATAAAGATATCTCTCAAAGTTGCTCGCAACCTGAATATCCATAGAAGGGCTGTACGTCGTATGGAATCCGTCAGGTTTATAAACCCCTTCTTTCACAAAACGCTCTAATATATTATTCTCGTTCGTTGCAAGTACCAGTTTACCAACAGGTAGACCCATACGAGAAGCCAGATATCCTGCAAAAATATCTCCGAAATTACCTGTAGGTACGCTGAAATGCAGCGGTACTCCGGTTAGTTCAGGGCGCTGATCTGTGACCCGGAAATAGGCGTAGAAATAATAAACCGTTTGGGCAAGGATCCGAACAATATTAATGGAATTAATTGCACACAGATGATGCTCATTTTTGAAATTTACATCCGCAAAAAGTTCCTTAATCATTCGCTGACAGTCATCAAAATTACCTTCCACTGATAAATTCAGCACGTTCTCATCTTGTACTGTAGTCATCTGAAGTTCTTGCACCTTACTTACTTTGCCACTTGGATGCAGAATACAGATATTAATTCCTTCTTTACCTCGAACGCCTTGAATAGCAGAGGCTCCTGTATCGCCAGAAGTAGCACCCAGAATATTAATTGGGCGTTTATACTGTTTAGCTACATAACTATACAACTGTCCCATGAGCTGAAGCGCAATATCCTTAAAAGCAAATGTTGGACCATGGAACAATTCAAGTAAATATATATCATCCGTAAGTTGATGAACAGGTGTAACGTCTTCATGCCGGAAGGTACTGTAACTGGCATAGACCATTTCCTTCAGCTCATCACTCGGAATTTCTTCATTCAAATAATAAGAAAAAATCTCAAGCATTAAATCCTGAAAAGAAAGAGTTCTCCACTCTTCCAACTTGTCGCTAGATATGACAGGAATGGTACTTGGTACGAGCAAACCTCCATCTGTTGCCAGCCCCATCAGAAATGCATCAATAAATCCTACTTCACTAACCTGTCCTCGAGTACTTTGATATTGCATACGCTATATTCCCTCCTGCACTTTTGACCATGCACGAAAACGATGGTCCTATCTTCTTCTCTTTTAAACCATCATACACTGAACCGCTGCAAAAGCGAATCATTTTCTGTAAGTTAACGACAATAATAGGAAGATAAATGTTCCACTTCTCTATTTTATATCAATGTCATCACATATCATCACTGCCCGTGAATATACTTAATTTACAGCAGGTCAAACTGTGCCGCACAATTTACAGGGGAGGTGCCTAAAATGCCGGATTCTCGCCAGCCTTACTCATTTGTCGTTTCGAAAGAAGATTGGTCTCTTCACCGTAAAGGTTACCAAGATCAGCTGCGCCATCAGCAGAAGGTAAAGGAAATCATTAAGCAGAACCTGCCCGACCTTATTACGGAAGAAAATATCATTATGTCCGATGGTAAACAGATCATTAAAGTTCCGATTCGGAGCCTGGATGAATATCGCTTTGTCTATAATTATCAAAAACAAAAGCATGTTGGCCAAGGAGATGGAGATAGTCAGGTCGGCGATGTCATTGGACGTGATCCTGCGAGTCAAAAACCAGGTAAAGGTGAAAAAGCAGGCGATCAGCCAGGTCAAGACGTTGTAGAGGCAGAGATCAACATGGAAGACCTTGAAAATATGCTATTTTCCGAACTCTCCTTACCCCACCTCAAACAAAAAGACAAAGAAGAAATTGAGACACAGAGTATTAAGTTTAACGATATCCGTAAAAAAGGGATGCAGTCCAACATCGACAAGAAGCGGACCATTTTAGAAAATTTACGCCGGAATGCAACCACCGGGAACCCAGGAATTCATCACATCAGCCCTGATGACCTACGCTATAAAACTTGGGACGATACCGTCATCCCCCACTCCAATGCCGTCATTATTGCCATGATGGATACATCCGGGTCCATGGGCTCTTTTGAAAAATATTGCGCAAGAAGCTTCTTTTTCTGGATGACCCGGTTCTTACGTAAACAATACGAAAAAGTAGAGATTGTCTTCCTCGCCCATCATACGGAAGCAAAAGAAGTGAGCGAAGAAGAATTTTTCACCCGCGGCGAAAGCGGCGGTACAATCTGTTCTTCTGCCTATATTAAAGCCCTTGAGATTATAGATCAGCGTTATCCGCCTTCAAGTTACAATATCTACCCTTTTCACTTCTCTGACGGCGATAACCTAACCAGTGATAATGAACGCTGTGTTAAATTAATCGGCGAACTGCTGAAAAGAAGCAATATGTTCGGTTATGGTGAGGTCAATCAGTATAATCGAAGCAGTACGCTGATGTCTGCCTACCGGAATATCAAGATGGATCAATTCATGTACTACGTCATCAAAGAAAAGGGCGAAGTATATAAGGCCCTGCGCACCTTTTTTCATAACAAAGAAGGAGGCAGCGTTTCATGAGCAGTTCAAGTGAATTAAAGGACCTGGAATATGCTATTGACGAGATAATGGAGATCGCAAATGGCTTCGGACTCGATTATTTTCCAATGCGATATGAAATCTGTCCTTCTGATATTATTTACACTTTTGGTGCGTATGGCATGCCGACCAGGTTCAGTCACTGGAGCTTTGGGAAGACCTTTCAGAAAATGAAGATGCAATATGATTTTGGGCTCAGCAAAATTTACGAATTGGTTATTAACTCTGATCCATGTTATGCCTTCTTGCTGGACGGCAACTCCCTTATTCAAAATAAACTCATTGTAGCCCATGTCCTTGCTCACTGTGACTTCTTTAAAAATAATGCACGCTTCTCAAAGTCTAACCGAAATATGGTCGAAAGTATGGCAGCAACAGCAGACCGGATTAAGCAGTATGAACTGGAGTACGGCACAGAAGCCGTCGAGTCTTTCATTGATGCGGTCCTCGCCATTCAGGAGCATGTCGATCCGCAGCTGATTAAACCTCAGCATCTCGATAAACAGCGCTATATGGAGCTGAAAATAAAAGAGCAAAAAAATCCAGACCCCACTGTTCGTCCTCCTGGGCGATATGACGATCTTTGGGATATCGGAGTCAAAGCCTCTGAGGATCCTGATCCAAATGCACACCAAGTCTTTCGCTTCCCTCCTGAACCCGAAAAAGACATCATGTGGTTCGTTCAGGAGTTCTCTGAAGTACTAACTGACTGGCAAAGAGACATCATGAGCATGCTCCGCGAGGAAATGCTATACTTCTGGCCGCAAATGGAGACTAAGATTATGAACGAAGGCTGGGCTTCGTATTGGCATCAGCGCATCATCCGTGAACTGGATCTAACGAGTGATGAAGCCGTAGAGTATGCGATGCTCAATGCCTCGGTTGTACAGCCGTCTAAACAAAGTCTGAACCCTTATTATCTCGGTCTTAAAATCTTCGAAGACATTGAAAAAAGATGGGATCATCCAACTTCACATGAACAAGAACGACTTGGACGGACTCCTGGCGGAGGCCGGGCTAAAATGTTTGAAGTACGTGAATATGATTCCGATACCTCATTCATCCGTAACTACATGACAAAACAGCTGGTTGAAGACCTTGATTTATATGTGTTCGAGAAAAAAGGACCTGACTGGAAAATCACCGATAAGTCATGGGAAAATATTCGGGATCAGCTCGTCTTTGCTAGGGTTAACGGCGGATCTCCCTATCTTGTTGTTAAGGATGCTGATCACCTTCGCACAGGTGAAATCGTATTAAAACACCAGTATGAGGGCATTGAGCTTGATTTAAAATACATGGAGCGTACGCTCCCTTACGTATATAAATTATGGGGCCGCGCCGTTCACCTTGAAACCATGATTGATGATAAACCTGTTCTGTTTACATTTGACGGCAAAAAAATGCACAGAAAATTACTAACTTGAATCGATTTTATAATTCTGTGAGATCAAATCAGTTTGTACTTTTTCCAGCTAAAAGCCTGTTTTCACTCAAATTTGGGTTGAAACAGGCTTTTTCATGGGGTAAATTGAATAATAGATGGACTGGTCATCTAATGCCCGTATACATACAAAGCTGATAAATATGTTATAATCTACTTTTGTCAGCGCTTATTACAATCGTAAGCACTCATCATTAGAATTATCTGCAATTGAATAAAGGAGCGAACAAAATTGTCCAACATCGGTAGAAACGAACCGTGCCACTGCGGCAGTGGGAAAAAATATAAAAAATGTTGCCTCGAGAAAGACAGAGAAAAGCAACGTAATGTACGAGTAGCCACTTCGGTTGAAGTAATTACAGGTTCCAGACGAGCTGTTTCCACATCAGCTCCAGCACCAGCAGTACAGTCCGTTGAAGCTGCATCCGTCTCAACTACAGACAAAACACTTGACCTGTCTAAATTTCCCTTTGAAAGCGATTCGCACCGCGAGTTAGCAGCTTCGGTTATTCCAGAACTTGTAAAAGATTACTCGCTGTCGTATGATCAGCAATCTCAATTGGCAAAGCTGTGGAGCGACTACAGCCAAAGTGAAGCCCCTCGCTATCGTAAGCCGGGCGGTTACGCTGGAGCTCTAGAATACTTGACAGCAACAAAGCTTGGTAAAACAGTAAGTCATTCGGAACTAGCTGCAAAACATGATGTTTCGGCAAGCACGCTCTCCAAATGTGTGCACCAGCTTTCTGAGTTCTCTGATCAACAGTCTTTTGCACTGCAAACCGTTTAATTCCTTAGTTTTTAAAATATATGGGCAGATTCCCGAAGGAGATTATCTTCTTCGGGCTTTTTTTATTCAAATGTTTTATTAAAAAGCAGTATATGAAATGGAATCGATCATCAACTTCTCTTTTTCATCGTTATATACATAAGTCAAAGCGAGCTCTCCAACATATTGTAAGGGGGATGTCGCTACCCCAATTAAAGCGGTAAGCTGCTCATTTTCGTTCATCTGATAGTCAATGTGATTTAGGAGAAGCTCTTCCTGGCTAATCAACTCCGTACCCAAAACTAACCACTTTTTCGCAGCGTAGACTGCATCTTCTACCTGCTCTTCCCGCAATGTTTTTCCATTAACGACATGAATATCCTCCAGATATACGCCTGTTCCATACCCTGCTGGCAGTGTAATGATGGCATCTTTTATTCCATCGCCCGTTACATCACCTGAGAATAACTCAGCGGGTGCGGCCGGCGATGCAATGCTTTTCCAATCAAAATCAGCGGTTTTGTGATCCCAATGGAGTATAAACCCTTCATATAACCCTTCTGATTTTTGTACGGGAAACAAACGATTCTCCGTATCTATCACTTCCGCAATAGCTTGTAATGTAGATTTCTCCTGCTGATCCAGTTGCCCTGATTCTTGCTTGTTATCTATATTTTCTTCCATTAGTTCTCTATTTGAATGGGATGACCCCTTAAATTCTGCATAAACAACAACACTGCCGATCAGCATAATTGCAGTCAGCAACATAAGTGATTTTAGTAATTTATTCAATGAATTGTACTCCTTTTATATTTATAGCCATAAGTAATTGATTGTGAAATATTCATCCTATCTTCACTTTACCTTTACCATTATATAGTGCGAGTACCCGTCATGATAGACATTCAGGAAAATTTGATCAAATTTCTTAAAAATAAGCGTTTCGGGTGAAAATAAACCTCTCCTAACAGAAAAAAGCATCTCTAGAATAAGCGGCCTTTATCGACCATTCTGGTCAAAGTCAAAGGCTACTTTCTAAAAATGCTTTTATAAAAAAATTATACCAAAACACTTGGGCTTGCTGTCGTCTGTCTTACAATTAATTCAGACGGCTCTGTAATAACAGGAGGTGAGAAATCAGGATTTTCAATTAAGCCAATCAGGCACTCAATCGATTTAATTCCAATAGAATAAATATTTTGGTTAATCGTCGTCAAATTGGGTTTAAACACTTGGGCATGATAGGTGTTATCAAAACCAACGACTGAAACATCTTCGGGGACACGAAGCCCATGTCTTTCTATTTCATAAATCGCGCCAAAGGCCGCCAGATCCGATGTACAGACAACACCTGTGGGGGGTTCTTCCAACTGAAGCAAACGTCGCATCGCTGCGGCCCCTTCGTCAAAAGAATAATCGCAAACTTCAAGATATGATGTCAAATAAGGCAAATTACAGTTTTTCAGTCCTTCTTTGTAACCTTTAAGCCGCATGTTCGCAATGGACGGTCCGAGGGTACCTGAAATGTAAGCAATTTTATGATGACCAAGTTCGTATAAATGCTTTACACTCATCTGGATTGCATTCTGGTTATCCGTTGTAATGTATCCCGCACGTTTTCCTATAATATCTGTGTCTACAAACATCGTAGGTATGTCCGAATTAAGGAGCTCATCTATACTCGGGTTATCACGTTCTACACCAAACACGACAACTCCTTCTACGTTGCGGCTGCGACAATGTTTGATAAAAGAATAATTGGGGTCATCAAAACGGGTTGATAGCCGAACCAGATCATATCCGCTGTTTTCAAGTGCTGTTTTGATTCCTTCCAGCAGTTCCGCAACAAATGGATTGGTAAACGGGACGGTCAGGAGAACGCCCACGGTCCAGGATCTTCTTTTCACAAGTCCCCTAGCGACAACATTAGGGTGATAGTGAAGTTGTTCAATCACCATATTCACTTTTTTACGAGTTTTGTCACTTACATCTGGATAATCATTCAGCACCTTAGAAACGGTAGCAACTGAAACCCCAGCTTCTTTAGCCACATCATGTATCGATGCCATTTGATCACCTCTATATCAATCATAGTTTATCCGTTACATTATCAGCTGGGTAACTATAGACCCGCATAATCATTATTATAACGGAAAACTAGAAAACCTCATAGATTAAATGAATGCGCTTTCCATTGTTCTTCCTAGACATGTTTTTTCTGCAGCTCTTTCAAATCTTTAGAGACGCCTTCCATCATAGCAACAAAAGCTATTAATTCTTTGGAACTGTGAACTTGTCTTTCCGTATTTCCGGTTGTATTATCTGATTCCTTACTCACTTGTACAAGCTTTGTCATAATACTATCTACTACTCCTTGGATTTGATCCATTGCTTTCTTAGACCCGGTTGCAAGTTTGCGAATTTCGCCTGCTACAATTTCAAACCCCCTACCGCTCTCTCCAGCATGTGCTGCTTCTATTGCCGCATTCAAGCCAAGAAGATGACTTTGGTCTGAAATATCTCGAATAAGCGTACCCATCTTCTGTATATGCTGTACTTCCTGATTCAGTTCATTAACTAAACCATGAGCCAATTCTTGTGATGCTGCTGTCTCTTTTGCAGTCTCAGAAATCACTTGTGTATTTCTATGTAGTTCGTCAATCATTCCTGTAAGCTTTTGAGAAACTTCCGTAATTGCTTTTAACATAAGTTCCTGTTCCTCTACGACCTCATTAATCGTATCCTTTTCTTTCGTTTCATAGGCTTCGAGTACAAGCTGTGAATCAAAATTAAACATCTTGGTTAGTGCATGTATAACAGGGTACCAATTGTCTGGAAGAAACTCCTGCATGTACTGGGTAGCTAAATCCAGATAAACCATATAGGTTCCAAGATAATAATCGGCATTTAATCCAATGTGAGAATGTACTAAACCAATCTTAATTCTTTTCTCAATAAAAGGCTCATCAATGACTCCATCTGTTAAGGATAGAAAGTACCAACGTTGTGTTTCTTTAAGTCGTTCAATGGTAGAGTGTCCCTCGATTATTGTTCTGAGTTCCTTGATCTGGCCAATATGTTCATACATACGATCTACAACTTTGTCCACAATTTGCTCGAAAACAAAACGATGACTATTAAGAAGGTTCAATTCACTATCTGTTAGGCCTATAAAATCGAGCTGTTTTTTTCTTTCTTGTGAAACATTGATCATCACATTAAATTCCTCTTTCTGTATTCATGTGTAATTTTCTATTCATACTTTGATCATTATAGAACGAAAACCCTAGTTACACATAGATCTAAAGTCCTGTTTCATTAAATATTTTCCTTTTTATCATTATAAAAGCGTTAACCAGGCAACTATTAAGTCACCTTAAGTTAACGCTGTTTTCAATCTAATTCAAAGTGGATGGATGGGAAAACACGTACTACAGTCGAGCAACATTTTCACTTAAGTTTCAGAATTAACGATTCAGCAAGCTGCCAACATAACGCAAAAGTTCATTTGCGCATACAGGGCAGTATCCGTGCCCATCAATAAGTCTCGAGCTGACTTCGTTAATTCGCTTTAATTGAATAGCATCGGGTGTCTTCGTCGATGTCGTAATCTTCACGATATCCTTAAGATCTGCAAACAATTTCTTCTCAATGGCCTCTCTTAAGCGATCATGACTGTTATAATCAAATTTCTTATCTTTACGCGAGTATGCTGAAATCCGGATTAAAATTTCTTCACGAAATGCTTTTTTTGCATTCTCAGATACGCCGATCTGCTCTTCTATAGAGCGCATAAGGCGCTCATCTGGATCCATCGCTTCATCCGTTAATGGATCACGTATTTTCGTCCAATTGCAGAATGCTTCGATGTTATCAAGATAATTTTCAAACAAAGTCTTTGCGGACTCTTCAAAAGAATAGACAAATGCTTTTTGTACTTCTTTTTTCGCTAACTCATCATATTCTTTACGTGCAATCGAAATGAAATTGAGATATTTCTCACGTTCTTCTTTCGTAATAGAAGCATGCTGGTCCAGCCCATCCTTAATGGCTCTGAGGATATCAAGCGCATTAATGCACTCTAGATTTTGTTTAATGAGCGCACTGGAAATTCGGTTAATGACATAACGAGGATCAATTCCTGTCATTCCTTCTTCAAGATACTCGTTTTGCATTTCCTTTAGATCTGCTTCTTTATATCCTTCTACTTCTTGACCATCGTACATCCGCATTTTTTTAACAAGGTCCATTCCTTGTTTCTTTGATTCTTTTAAACGAGTAAGTATGGAGAAAATGGCAGCCGTCTTAAGAGCGTGCGGGGCAATGTGCACATGGCGCATGTCACTTTGCTCAATCAGCTTTTTATAAATTTTCTCCTCTTCCGAAACTTTCAAGTTATACGGAACCGGCATAACAATCATCCGGGATTGTAATGCTTCATTCTTTTTATTCGATATAAAAGATTTGTACTCTGATTCGTTGGTGTGAGCAACGATAAGCTCATCTGCGCTAATAAGAGCAAAACGCCCTGCTTTAAAGTTCCCCTCTTGGGTAAGTGAGAGCAAATTCCATAAAAATTTCTCATCACATTTCAGCATTTCCTGGAACTCCATGAGTCCCCGGTTCGCTTTATTGAGTTCTCCATCAAAGCGATAGGCCCTTGGATCTGATTCAGAACCATATTCTGTGATGGTTGAAAAATCAATACTGCCGGTGAGATCAGCGATATCCTGCGATTTCGGATCTGAAGGGCTGAAGGTTCCAATTCCCACACGACTGTCCTCAGATATAAAGACGCGTTCTACTCGAACTTGTTCAATATCTCCATCGTATTCTGTACGAAGGCGCATCTGGCAAGAAGGGCATAGGTTTCCTTCGATGCGTACCCCAAGCTCTTTCTCTACTTCGGGTCTTAGTTCAAGGGGAATCAAATGCAGCGGATCTTCGTGCATAGGGCAGCCTTCTATAGCATAAACCGCTCCTTTATCTGTTCGTGAGAATTGCTCCAACCCGCGTTTTAACAACGTGACAAGTGTGGACTTTCCGCCGCTGACCGGACCCATTAAGAGCAAAATTCGTTTTCGGACATCCAGCCTTCTCGCTGCGGAGTGAAAATACTCCTCAACTAATCTTTCTACACTACGGTCTAGTCCAAAAATTTGTTGTTCAAAAAACTTATAGCGTTTATGACCATTTTTTTCTTCCACACCATACGATTTGATCATTTCATACACTCTGGCATGAGCAGTCATTGCAGGCGTAGGATCCTTTTGCAAAATCTGAATATAGTCTTTAAATGTCCCCGTCCATGACAATCGATCGGTTTCCTCACGAAATTCAGCTACGCGTTCAAAAATATTCATGCTCTTTCGTACCTCCCATGGCTCCATAGTGATTCAGCATCCACTCCGAATAGGTCCATTCCATGAACTGCTAACCCGTCTTTTTCCTAACTGTCTAAGCTCCTCTGCCTTCAGTTCCTGATCATTTTAGTGAGAGAAGTCCGACACTTTGATCTAAAAAAAGTGTATTACATACCTATGCGTTAATTCGGATAAGTTGCCTCTTTTTTTGTGACAGGTCTCCCTTTTTGACGCAAGAAATGAGAAGAACCAAGGAAAGAAAATGTTTTGGAATCCTAGCACAAGGTATGTTAGGGTGAAAAAGAAGAGCAATGTTATACTTGTACGTATATGAGAAAACAAGCGCTATTAGAAGCAGTAAATTCATAAAGGAGTTTGATATAGGGATGGCTGTGGGGTACGAAACCGAATTATATGAACCCGTTAAATCCTTTTTCGAAAAGCAAGGGTATCATATTAAATCCGAGATCCGGTATTGTGATCTTGTTGGAGTCAAAGAAGGATCGGCTGATCCGCTGATTGTGGAAATTAAAAAATCATTCAATCTATCCCTGCTCCTTCAGGGGATGCAGCGACTAAAAATAAGTAACAATGTTTATCTAGCTGTAGAACGTAACCGTGCTAAACGCGGAGCTGTGAACCAGCGGTTTAGTGAAATTACGGAGCTTTGTCAGAAGCTTGGACTTGGACTCATTACCATAACTATTTATAAGACAAAGCCTGCACTTGTAGATGTCTTATGTCAACCACAATGTCAGCTAAAATCAAAAAAATCCATACGCAAACAAAAACTGCTCAGTGAGTTCGAGGATCGCAGCGGTGATTATAACCTTGGCGGCAGCCACAAAACAAAATTGGTCACTGCATACCGCGAAAGAGCCTTAAAAGTAGCTTCTGCCCTTGAGCCTCTGCCCTTCGCCTCTCCTGCACAGCTCGCAAGAACTACGGGAATCAGTACAGCTGCTTCCATTCTTCAAAACAATTATTATGGATGGTTTGAACGTATTAAACGAGGCAGCTACAGATTAACACCCGCTGGCAAGGAAGCTTTATCAACCTATGAGAATGTCTTACAACAGTCCATGCTTACTCATAATGACTTTCTAATTGCTGAAAAAGCACTTGCTGATGATGAATTCAAAAAATAGACTTGTCTTATAAAAGAAAAGGCTGAGTCCCTTCCTCATTCGAGGTAGGAATTCAGCCTTTTACTCATCATTACTTATTAGAAACGTGCAGCTGCTTCTGCAACATTTTTCAAACCGTCTTGAACGATTTGTGCAGCACGATCAGGGAACGCATTATGTCCTTCAATAATGTAAACTTCAGGGTTTTGAATACCCCAGAATCCGAAAGCGGAAGATACATATTTCACAGCAAGTTCACTTGCTGCTGCAGGACCTTCAGAATAAACGCCACCACGTGCGTTCAGAAGTGCCACTTTTTTGTCACCAGCAAGTCCTACTGGACCTTCAGCTGTGTATTTAAATGTTACGCCAGCTTGGCTCAGGTAAGATATGTAGTTTACAAGCGGTGCAGGTACTGTGAAGTTCCAAAGCGGGAATGCAACAACCACTTTATCTGCTTCAAAGAATTGTTTTTGGTAGAAAGCAGCCAGGTCTGCAGCTTCTTGCTCTGCAGGAGTTGTTTCAATACCTTTCGCTACTTTGAATGTTCCTGTTGCAGCATCGTTACCGTAAGCTGGCAGGTTAGCAGCATACAGATCTAGTTCCACGATTTCATCTGCTGGATTTGCTTCTTTATATGCATTGTAGAATGCATCGTACATTTGAACACTTACTGCTTGATCCGCTGGGCGGTCGTTTGCTTTAATAAATAGAACTTTAGACATATTGTTTGTTCCCCCAAATTATAAATAGTTCACTGTAACAAATGATCAACAATTGATCGATATAAATGAATAGAAAGTGTTTGCTACAGCCCATATCGTCACAACAACTAAAAAAGTTAACGCAACTGATTAATTCATATTATATATAAAAATGTTAGTTAGTGCAACTCTTTATTTTATTATGAAATTATACACTAAAAAAAAAGAACCCCCACCAATATGGGGTGTCCTTATCTCCTAGCGGTGAACTCCTGTATCGCTTCACTGATTAGATTCATCCCTAACAGCAACTCTTCTCTACCCGGCCTGCTGAAGTTGATTCGGATGTATTCATCTGCCTGTCTTCCAGGAGAACATCTGCTTCCAGGTAAGAAAGCGACGCCAAGTCGCATGGATGCCCTCAGTAGTGCTTCACTGTGCAGTCCTTGTGGAAGCTGAATCCACAAATACATACCTCCCGAAGGCGGGTGATACTTCACTTCCTTAAACCCCGGCCTCTTTAACAATTCAAGGACCAGCTTGAGTCTAATCTCATACTCCCTGTTTAATAGCGCCAAATGTTCTTTCCACCGAAAAGAAGATTCATGAAGTAAAAAATATAAAATTTGTTGATTCAACGAACTTGATTGCCAGTCCGCCATTTGTTTTAAAGTAGACATTGCTCTAATGAGTCTTTCATCCCCAACTGCCCATCCTGTTCGCATCGCAGGTGCAATGGTCTTACTGAATGAACCTATATAAAGCACTTGATTCCCGCCACCCTTGGCATCGAGCGCATATAGTGTTGGATAAGATACTGAAAAACGAGAATCCGCTTCCTGTGAGCCAAAATGCAGTTCACCGTAGGAATCATCCTCTACAATTAGAACTTCATACTTACGGCATAATTCCAGCACCGCTTTACGCCGCTCCAAGCTCCATAGTATTCCGGTTGGGTTCGAGAAGCTGGGTGCAACAAAAAGCAGTTTCGGTTTCACACTTTGAAACTGCTCTTCTAGACGATCTGGCAGCAAACCTTCCAAATCATTCTCTACAGCTATTATGTTAGCACCTTGCATCCCCAATACTTGAAGACACCCAGGGGAGGTTGGATTTTCTACAACGACAGAATCTCCTATATCCACAAGCAACCTTGTAATAAGATCAATAGCCTGCTGTGTTCCCGCCGTCAGCAAAATCTGATCTGCTGTCGTATTCATGCCTCTTCTCAGCTTCCAATCCTCGCTAATCCAGCTTCGAAGGGGAGCGTAGCCCTGTGGCTCTCCGTATTGTAAAACCGCAGGATCTGAAGATAATACCATACGAGCTGCTTCTCCTAGTCGCTTAATTGGAAAAAACTCCTCTGCCGGCAATTCCTCTGCAAGAGATATAAAAGAGTTCTGTCTTTCTTCTTTATTCACCTTATGTAGATGAGAAGACAATAACTTTGAGGCACGGGAAGCAAATGAAAATTCCATGTCAGTCCTCCCTATTTTTTATTCGAAATATGGATCTTGCTTAATGATAACAAGAACCCAGACGTATAAAAACTATTCGCTGTCATGAAGCAATATGCCTTCTCTGCCTGCTCAGGTTATATATATGGTTTTTTGGATTTGGTGTATAGCGTAAACTGCTCAATAGCTTGTGCTCTGCTCGATACATCTAATTTCGTATATATTTTCCGCAAATAATTATCAACCGATCTGCGACTTACATCAATCTCTTTAGCAATTTTATCGTACGTTATCCCTTGGACAATTCTTTCCATAATGAACTTTTCCATATCAGTGAGCTGGAGATCCACATCAAGTTCTGGCTGTCCTAGCTGACCCCAATCTTCATTCTGCAGCCAGGTCAGAGGAATAGATGCTAGTCCTTCTCGCAAACCTGTGATGAGATGAATCAATTTCAGCGGTGAAGATTGCTTAGATATGACTCCGCTCGCGCCAATCCCGATATATTTTCTAAATAGTTTCAAATCGTCTTCATCTGTCATTACGATGATATGTGTGTCTGCTGACAATTGCTTCATCTGTTCAATGAAAGTATCAGCTTCTCCATCAGGCAGTTTATAATCCATTAGCACTAAATCAGGGTGATGACGATCTACTTCTATAAGTCCTTCTCTCCCAGTTGAAACCATTGCTTTTACGCTCAAATCTTGATGTTCTTCTAAAATCAGCTTTGTACCTAGCATACTCGTTGGATGTATATCAATTAAGACCACCTGCCAGTCCCTTCTCATAAAAACTCCCCCTAGTAAATTAGTATATATATTTAAAAGATCGTTAGATCGATGTTACAGCCTATTTTATGACTTACATTACATATGATGCGGCAATGGTTGTTTAGAGGAAGCGTTATACATAAATGGATAAAACAGATCACATATTGTCGAAAATTGCATCCCTCTTAAGTCCTTAATTTGGTCTATATATGAAATTGTATCCTAGGACTTCCTTCCGATGCAATCACTTTTTGTTTAATTATGTCCTAAAGACGTTTTTTGCGGAAATGATAGGGCCGTGATAGAATGGGGTCTGGAAAATCATAGAATATAGTCGATTAATGCGAGGAGTGGTGAAAATTGGATCGATCTACAGAGCTGTCACCAAGCCATCCTACCAGGCAAACTGCAAGTAAGAACAAACGCTCTGTCCGCATGTTCCTGATCCTATGGATCATTATTATTGCTATTGGTGTCTTTGCAGCTTATTCCTATAGCAATTATCTGAAACAGCAAATGGTAGTAGAGATGAAAACCTATACGAATGAACAGCTCACTGCTGTCAAACAGGAATATCAATTGCAAATGAAAGATATCGGTTCTGAAATCGCTGCGATCCAGGAACAAGTTAAGACTTTTAATGAACTGCTGACTTTTACAAAAGACAATGCAGGTAACACATCCGATAACAGCAATCAGTTGTACACAGAGCTTAGAGAAGTCAAAAAACAACTGGACACACTCCAGAAGAAAATGGATTTACTCAAATGATCACGGTTAAAAGATTGAACCGTTTTCTGATGCTATCGACAGCACCGTTTGTCGGGATCATCCTCTGTCTTTTGTTACTTCAGCAGCCCCTTGTTATCAGTTTTACAGAACCAGTGGAACAATTTGTTCCCTCAAATGATATTCGATCTGCAACCGAAGGAATTAAAAGTGACCTGGATACGGCAAAGGTACTCGCAGAGAGTACATCCTCGTCCATTCAAAGAACAACCGAGCTTTATAACAGTACAAGTAAAACCATGCAAAGTATTGCGAATATGACGGCAGCCCAAGCGAAGAAGCCCGAAGCTGTCTATAATCGGCGGATTCAATCCAAATTAGGTGTGCCTTACGAAGTCGTTGACAGTGACCGTATCCGCATCGAACTTTTTAAAGTGAATCCCGGCACTTATCATGGATTTGCGATGAAAATAAAACTGAAAGATCCCTCAGCCATGCAAATGGCTCTTGACGATAAACCTGGATCTTCTCAGACAACCCTGCAAGCTGTTCTTCGCGGAGGAGCTGTAGCGGGAATCAATGCAGGTGGATATGCAGAAAGCGGAGGAAAGAGATATCCGCTCAGCACAACCGTGCAAGACGGAAAATATGTAACTGGTTTTCATCCAAGTATCAAAGATCTCGCTTTTGTGGGAATGAATAAAGAGGGGAAACTTATAGGCGGGAAGTATTTCAGCAAATATGCCCTAGATCAGCAAGAGCCTGTATTTGGTGCTACATTTGTCCCTATGCTGATGAAAAATGGCAAAAAAACGGTTATCCCTTCTAAATGGAAAAATACACCGCGCCGTGCTCCTCGTACCGTCATTGGCAATTATAAAGATGATCAGCTGCTTATTCTCGTAATCGACGGTTATAACGAAAAAGGAAGCTCTGGTGCCACTTTAGAGGAGCTGCAGCATAAATTGTATACCCTTGGAGTTCAAGATGCCTATAACCTCGATGGAGGCGGCTCATCCTCTCTTGTTTTGAATGGAAAGGTCGTAAATGAACCATCCGATGGAAATCTTAGAAAAGTACCTACTCATTTTTTGTTTTATGAATAAATTGAATTCCTGATTCATAATTCTTGATTTGTGGTTTGTGATTTGCTTTAACAGGGAAAAGATTCCTTTTTTATAGAAAAATAGGTATAATAAGGGCTGCGAGATTAACAGGAGGTGGATGACATGTCATTCTCGTTGACTTTCTGGATCATCACCATAGTCCTTGTCCTTTACATCGTAGGAATCTTGACGTCCTCCTATAATGATGACAAGACAAAAGGTCTTTAAGAAACAACCAAAAAAGCTCGCCTCTAAGAGGTGAGCTTTTTTGGTTAGAACTAGACGTAAGTTATCTATCGCGCCTCAATCTGTCTTCACCAGACGATTAGGCGTTTTCTTGAAGCCCCGTCATTTCTGTGAGGCAAGAAGCACAAATATAACGATCTTTAAAATCATTCACTTCTTCCATCGATCCACAGAAAATACATTTCGGACGATAGCGCTCAAGGATGATGTGATCACCTTGTACGAGGATCTCCACAGGATCTCCCTCATTCATTTGATATCTCTTACGTAAAGATTTAGGAAGCACAATTCTTCCAAGTTGGTCTACTTTTCGTACTACTCCAGCAGGTTTCATTAACAGTACACACTCCTGTTCAAAATATTTCTAGGTACAATAGAACTATAGTTTATACATTCGCTACGTTTTTGTCGAATCCTGCAATAATTAATAAAATTATTAACTTTATTTTAGTTACCATAATTAGGAAAGACGGTTACTAAAATGAACTAAATTAATCCATTCCAGGGAAATCTAGTTGTTTTAGCGCCTCATATACGATTATTGCCGCAGAATTGGACAAATTGAGAGATCTGACTGCATCTGACATTGGCATACGCATACAGGTTTCCTGATTTTTGGCGATCAATTCCGGAGGAAGCCCTTTTGTCTCTTTTCCAAAAACTAGGAAGTCACCATCCTTAAATTGGAAGTCCGAATACCTATTTTTTGCTTTTGTAGTTGCATAAAAAAACCGACTGCCGGCATATTTCTGCTGTACTTCTTCAAAGGAATTATGATATTCAATATTCACGGCATGCCAGTAGTCCAGCCCTGCACGTTTCAACGTACGGTCATCTGTGTTAAAACCAAGCGGGTGAACAAGATGAAGATGGGTTCCTGTTGCAGCACAAGTTCTTGCTATATTGCCGGTATTCGCCGGAATCTCGGGTTCCACTAATACGATGTGTAATGCCATCTGACTCATTTCTCCTCTTGTATGAACTGTATAAGAATTAAATTATAATATAAAAGAAAGCCTCCCACAAATTTTTGTGGGAGGTAAATAGAATTTTTTTTAATAATTCATGTATTAACCATTTATTTTCTGAAATTCTTTCATAAAATCTGTAAGTGCCTTTACACTTTCAGAAGGAACGGCATTATAAATAGAAGCGCGAAGCCCGCCTACACTCCGATGTCCTTTAATTCCGATAAAACCTTCTTTTTCCGATTGTTTAATAAATTCCTTCTCCAGTGCTTCATCAGCCAATCGGAATGTTACGTTCATTCTAGAACGATCCTCAGCATCTACACAGCCCAGGTAGAAACCTTGGCTTTCATCAATCACTTGGTAGATTGATCCTGCTTTCTTCTCGTTCACTTTCTCCACTTGTGCAAGACCACCTTGTTCTTCAATCCATTTCAGCACTTCATTCATTAAATATATTCCAAAGGATGGAGGCGTATTATACAGTGAATTGTTTCCTAGGAACGTATCATAACGAAGCATCGATGGAATTGTTTTGGGTGAATCTGTCAGCATTTCTTCTTTAGCGATAACTACAGTAACCCCGGACGGTCCCAAGTTTTTCTGTGCTCCCGCATAAATCATATCAAACTTGTTCATATCTAGAGGTCTGCTCAAAATATCACTGGACATATCTACGATAAGCGGTGTATTACCCGTATCTGGGAAATCCTTGAACTGGGTTCCCTCAATTGTTTCATTAGAAGTCATATGCAGATATGCCGTATTCGCTGCAATCTCTATCTCTGATAGATTTGGCAGCTTCATAAACTTACTGCTTTCACCAGAAGCAGCAATATGGGTCTCACCAATGATTTTCGCTTCTGAGATAGCTTTCTTAGCCCAGCTGCCTGTATTAACATAACTGCCTGTTACGCCCGCAGAGAGGAAATTCATAGGGATCATAGCGAACTGTGTACTCGCTCCACCTTGCAGAAATAACACTTTATAACCTTTAGGGTTGCCAAGAAGAGATAACAAACGCTCCTGAGCCTCATTATGTACGGATTCATATACCGCTCCGCGATGTGACATTTCCATTATAGACATGCCAGTACCCTTATAATCTACAAGTTCTGCCTGTGCCCGCTCGAGCACCTCTAATGGTAATGCTGCTGGTCCTGCATTGAAATTGAACGCTCTTTTATTCATCATTGAAACCGCCCTTCTCTCCCTGTTATCTTTATATGACATCTAATGATACGTATGATAATGGCTATGATAGCAATAAATGTTCGTGATATCAAGTGTATTTATACCTTATATCCGTTACATATATTACAATATTATGAAACCCTCGGGAAATATCATTCCCGAGGGTTCTTATAGACATAATTTGATATTATTGCTACTTAGCAGTCATAATACAGACTATATTCGTGTGGATGAACACGAATGGCAACGGATTTAGCTTCACTCCGTTTGAATTTAATGTAATTGTCGATGAAATCTTTTGTAAACACGCCGCCTTCAGTCAAGAATTCACAATCAGCAGCTAATGCATCAAGTGCTTCTTCAAGAGATGCGGGAACACTGCGAATGTTCGCTTTATCATCTTCAGGCAATTCGTAGATGTTTTTATCAAAGGGTCCGTAGCCAAGTTCTGAAGGATTAATTTTACGTTTGATCCCATCAAGACCTGCCATCAGCATTGCTGCAAATGCAAGATATGGATTAGCAGTTGAGTCCGGAGTACGGAATTCGATACGGCACCCTTTAGGTGTTACTGCTGCGACTGGTATACGTACTGCTGCAGAACGATTCCCTTTGGAATATACAAGGTTTACTGGAGCTTCATAACCAGGTACAAGACGTTTAAATGAGTTGGTGCTTGGATTAGTCAATGCAATCAATGCTGGAGCATGGTATAGAATACCACCAATGTAATGGAGTGCCATTTCACTAAGGTTAGCATATCCGCCTTTTTCATAGAATAGTGGAGTGTCGCCGTCAAAGATGGATTGGTGAACATGCATTCCGCTACCGTTATCACCAAACAGTGGTTTTGGCATAAACGTTGCTGTTTTACCATATTGACGAGCTGTGTTATGTACAATGTATTTATATGCGAGGAGATTATCAGCTGTTTTCGTAAGTGTGTCAAAACGGAAATTGATCTCTGCTTGACCTGCTGTAGCAACTTCATGGTGATGGCGTTCTACGCGCATACCTGCTTCTTCAAGCAAACGAGACATTTCACTACGGATATCTTGTTGCGTATCTACTGGAGCTACAGGAACATATCCACCTTTTACGCGAACTTTAAATCCAAGGTTTCCGCCTTCTTCTTTACGATTGGTGTTCCAGCCAGCTTCTTCGGAATCAACGAAGAAAGAAGCGCTGTTTGTTCCACTTTCGTAACGTACATCATCAAAAATGAAGAATTCTGATTCTGGAGCGAAATTAGCGCGAGTACCAATTCCTGTTTTTTGTAGATATTCTTCCGCTTTTACTGCGATACTGCGCGGGTCACGTTCATAACGCTCACCATCTGGAGTAAATATGTCACACATAATATTAATCGTTGGATGTTGAGTAAATGGATCGATGAAAGTGGAAGCGGGATCTGGCATCATAACCATGTCAGATTCTTCGATACCGCGGAAGCCTGGAATAGAAGATCCATCAAATGCTACTCCGTTAACGAACGTTTCTGCATCTACTTCAGTAGAGGGCAAACTAATGTGATGTGCACGCCCAGATAAATCTACAAAACGAAAATCGACCCACTCAATATTGTTTTCTTGGATTGTTTTCAATACATTTTCAACAGACATGTGTACTTCCTCCCAATTTATCCGAACATTAAACACCCATAACCTTGTGAATGTTCATCAATCTAATTTTCAACTGAGGTAAGTATAAATCCCAAATCTTACATCGTCAATAGTTATGTTAGGTATTTTTTATGCTAGTGTGAGAATTGCTGACACTAACAGGAATGAGAGAATTATAGACTAATAGCCTATAACCTCGGTCTATAGAACGAGATCATAGGCTATTCTTAAAATAACAAACCTTACATCAACTTTGGTGAATCAATGGTGCTTTTTTTGTGTTAAATGTTTTACCGACAATTGGAGCGAGCTTCTCTAAATCTTGAAGAAGTCCAGCGAATTGATCTGGGAACAGGGACTGTACTCCATCGCCTGTCATTGAGTTGTCTGGATCTGTATGCATTTCAATAATAAGTCCATCTGCTCCTGCAGCAACAGAGGCCTTTGTCATCGGCTCTACAAGCTCTCTGCGCCCTGTACCATGACTTGGGTCAGAGATAACAGGTAAATGGCTAAGATCTTTCAGAACAGGGATAGCTGACAAATCCAGGGTATTTCGAGTGTACGTCTCAAACGTACGGATCCCTCTTTCACATAACATCACATTCGGATTGCCTCCTGCAAGAATATATTCCGCTGCATTAAGAAGTTCATCGTAAGTTGCACTAAATCCACGTTTTAGCAGAACCGGTTTACCGCATGTACCCAGCTTCCGAAGCAGATCAAAGTTTTGCATGTTCCGAGTACCCACTTGAAGAATATCTGCGTATTCCGCACAAATATCAACATATTCAGGTGTCATGACTTCTGTAATAGTCAGAAGGTCATGTTTTTTACCGGCTTCTGCCATCATAATAAGACCTTCTACTCCCACTCCTTGAAAGCTATAAGGTCCTGTGCGAGGTTTAAATGCACCACCGCGCAGTACTTGCCCGCCCGCTGCTTTTACAAGACCTGCAATCTCATCGATCTGCTCTGCTGATTCCACTGCACAAGGTCCGCCCATCACGACAAGTTCACCGCCGCCGATATTTACACCTTTTATAGAAATAACGGTATCTTCAGGATGAAAATCACGACTTGCTAGTTTGTAAGATTTCGAGATTTTTACTACGTTCTCTACACCTTTCATCTGCCGTAAGTGTTCAGCCAGTTTAGGTTCGACAGTTCCAATTAGACCAATAACGGTACGATCATTGCCGCGGGAAAGGTGAACTTGAAGTCCTTCCTTTTCAATTGCTGAAATAATATCTTGAATCTGTTCTTCTGGTGTGGTGTTTCCTGTTATAACGATCATATTATTCTCCACCTTTCGAATGTGAAATCATACTCTATGAGAGACCTCAGTTTACATTTATACTATTACACTTAAACGCTTGTTCGCTTTTAAGCTTTTATACGTTAAAGCAACTATACATGTTTTATAACTTCGCGTCAAGCTCTCCTTACTTTATGCGCTCTAGATGAAATTGATACCGATCTATCTGCTGATTTTCTTACAGTATAAAAAAAGAAGAAGACCAGGTTTCATTCACTCGGTCTTCTTCTCATATAAATTATAAAATAAGTTACGATTTGATTCTCACTGGCGGGAGCAACTTCTTCATATTCACTGTACGCTGAATTTTCCATGTCTCCGGATTATTCGCATCGTATTGTTCCAAATAATTAATAACTTCTTTTGTAATCGGCGTTGGTGTCGAAGCACCCGAAGTAACAGCGACCTTATTAATGCCTTTGAGCCATTCCTGTTTGATCTCCGTAACATCCGAAATCCGGTAAGCTGTCACCCCGGCAATTTCCTCAGATACCTGTGCAAGACGATTGGAGTTATTACTGCGAGGATCGCCTACCACAATGACAAGGTCAGCTTGCCCTGCTTGTTCTGCAACCGCCTCTTGACGCACCTGAGTAGCAAGACAGATTTCATTATGAACTTCAGCTCCTGGGAACTTCTGGAGTAACTTTTTCATAATGTTTTTAATATCCCACTGACTCATCGTAGTCTGATTGGTAATAATGATTTTCCCTTTCGGGATATCAAGAGCCTCGATCTCTTCTTCTTTCTCAATGAGATGTACCGAATCTGGAGCAATACCGATAGCTCCTTCCGGTTCGGGATGCCCTTTTTTACCGATATAAATAATCTGATAACCCTCAGCAGATTTTTCTCTAATGAGGTCATGCGTTTTGGTTACATCAGGACAAGTCGCATCCACTGTCGTGAGTCCTTTCTCCCGGGCAATCTTGCGCACCTCAGGAGAAACACCGTGTGCAGTGAAAATGACAGTACCTTTGTCTACCTGTTTCAATATTTCAAGACGGTTTGGTCCATCCAGTGTAATGATGCCTTCATCTTCAAAAGAATGCGTTACATGACTGTTGTGCACAATCATACCGAGTATATAAATGGGTCTTGGCAGATCCAAGTTGCTTGCTGCTTGTCGTGCCAGCACCATAGCGTCTACCACACCATAACAATATCCACGTGGTGAAATTCGTAGTACTTCCATGTTGCCACCTGCTTTCTTCTAAACGTAGTCTTAGTATACCTTATTCGAGGGGGGGAGCCAACACTAACGGAAGCCATATAATAAAAGTTGTTCCTTCATTCAGCTTGGTCAGGACTTCTACAGAACCGCCATGCTCCTCAATAATCCATTTGGCAATCGATAGTCCAAGCCCTGTTCCTTTTGTAACCCCGCGGGACTCGTCTGCCCTATAGAAACGATCAAAAATATACGGAACTTCGTCTTTATCCATCCCAATACCCGTATCACTAATCTTAAGACCTACCTGCCCATTATAAAGAATGGCATCGAGTGTTACGGTTCCTTCTGGTGTATATTTAAAGGCGTTCTCAATAAAAATGAATAACATTTGTTGCAAATAGTCTTTATTTGCAAGCACGTATACTCCGTTCAGAACTTCCAAATCACCATAATTCCATTCCGCTGTCCGTTCAAGATGGTGCGCCCTTCGTGCCACTTCCTTCACGAGAACAGATAATGGAATCGGATGAAGCTCAATGGTCTGGCCTGTGTCAGCTCTCGCTAATGATAACATATTGTTCACAAGACGACTCATTCGTTTTCCTTCATCTGAGATGTCGTCAATTGCTTCTAAGGTGATTTCTTTTCTCATCTCATTACTCATTTGTTTACTGCCATCCGCCTCGGGATCCCATAGCTTCTTTAGGAAATCGGTGTTTCCACGTATCGTGGTAAGCGGTGTTCTCAGCTCGTGAGATGCGTCGGAAACGAAGCGCCTTTGCGCGGCATAAGCATCCTCAAGTTCTTTGAAGAACCCTTCTGTACGAGCAAGCATCTTATTTACCGTTCCTATAAGCTTACCTATTTCATCCTCCGGTCCATCGTACTCAATCCGTACACTAAGATCATTTCCGGACTGAATACCATTGGCTGCATTAATAATATGAACCAGCGGACGCATTGATTTACGGGCTAGAAACAGTCCTACACTCATGGCAAGCATAATCGTAATAATAGATACATACACCAAAATAAAAAGCAGACGATCCATTAATTTGTCTTCGGAAGCCGTAATTGATCCTACCTGCAGCAGACCGCTAACCTGTTCTGTCGTTCCTTGAATCGTATAGGTGAATGGGAATTGATAGACAAGGAACGGCGTCTTATCCACGAGCATCCGTTTCCATCCTTCATTTTCCATCGCCTCATTTATGGTGGCAGGAACCTCAAAATTAAAGTTATTTAGGTTTTTTGAAGTCACCACTCTATTATTCTCATAATTATATAGCTGTACATAGATTTGCAAATCTGCGAGTTGATTCGCCTCTTCCGGTAACAACAAATTAAGCTCTTCGGTAAAATCGGAGTTAGGCACCACCACAACGGCCATCTTCTTGCTAAGACTTCTGGTTTGTCTCAAAATTTCATTCTCGACATCCTGGTAAGCATAATGATACACAAGCGCATAAATGATGGACCCAAAAAGCAACAGTACGGCAGCGAGCAGGCCTGAATACCATAAAGTTAGCCGTAACCGGATGGACATACTAGGAGTCTCCTCTCAAAATGTAACCTGCACCGCGAATGGTCTGAATTACACGTTTTCCTCCATGTTCTTCTGTTTTTTGACGCAGCATCGCGATATATACCTCAAGTACATTCGATTCTCCACTATAATCGAATCCCCATATTTTATCCATAATCAAGTCTCTCGATAACACACGTTTTGGGTTTTGCATAAACAGATATAGGAGTTCAAATTCTTTTGCTGTCAGATCAAGCCGTACTCCAGCACGGTGTACTTCGCGAGAATCATAATCGAGCAAGATGTCTTCAAAACTGAGCCGATTACTGCTCTCTCCATTTGTCTCGGTTTTACGACGAAGCAAAGCTCGTACCCGTGCAAGCAGTTCTTCAAGCGCAAATGGCTTCACTAAATAGTCATCTGCCCCGAGGTCCAGTCCCTTGACTCGTTGTTCAATCTCATCTTTAGCCGTGAGCATTAGAATCGGAACGTTGCTTCCTCCTTCGCGAACCCTTCTGCATACTTCAAATCCATCGACTTTTGGCATCATGACATCAAGAACAACAACGTCAGGATCGGCTTCCAGCATCTTTTGAAGCCCTTCCGCTCCGTTTGCCGCAGTTAGTACATCGTAACCTTCAAATGCTAAACCTCTTCTTAGCATGGAAAGGATTTTTTCGTCATCATCAATAACTAATATCGTTGAACGCACCCCAGCATCTCCTTTTTCTCTATACACTTGAATCAATTTCACACCTCATAAAAATGATGATATGAAATTTATTCCCTTTTCACTTACATTGTATCAGTCAACTCACAAGCACGCACCCATTCTAGCAACAAAAAGCGAAGGGGCTGTCTCCCTTCGCTTCTGTGCTGCAGTCCATCTATCTGCTGCTTGAATTAAGGCTGCACGCTTTGTGAACTGCTCTCCGTGTTGTAATCATTCTTGTTACCAATGGTTACTTTAATTTCAATATCTTTTCCATCACGATTTACATTGAGTGTAATGACATCGCCCACATTTTTTGCTTGTATTTGTTCAATCAAATCTTGTGCAGTCGCATACTTCTTACCGCTAATACCTGTAATAATGTCATATGGACGAAGGTCTGCAGAATACGCTGGAGATTGATAGATTAAATTGGTCACCACGGAACCCTCTGTGAGATCTGTTCCCATTTGTTTTGCAACTTCTGGAGTCAAGTTCATCAAAGAAGCTCCAATAAATGGTTCTGGCTCTTTCGGGATTTCTTCATTATTTTTCAGTTTATCTACAACTTCCTGAATAACAGAAGATGGGATCGCAAATCCAATTCCTTGTGCATCTGCACTTACTGCCACGTTCATACCAATGACTTCGCCCTTTAAGTTAAGCAAAGGTCCGCCGGAGTTCCCCGGGTTAATAGACGCATCGGTTTGGAGTAAATTTTTATATTCATTTGGTTGTCCAGTACTTTCATCATTAATCGTAATCGTACGATCTTTTGCACTTAGCACACCAGCGGTTACCGTATGTTCAAACCCTTCTGGGTTTCCGATCGCAACCAGCCACTCACCTACTTTAGTACTATCCGAATTGCCCAAGGTTGCTACTGGGAAATCATTATTTCCTTCAATTTTTAGAACGGCAAGGTCGAGGTCTTTGCTGCTACCAAGAAGCGTTGCTTCATAAGGCTTTGTATTATCTTCAAGCGTAACTTGAATTACGTCTGCACCGGAGATTACATGTTCATTCGTAAGAATATAGCCTTCTTTTTCAAAGATAAACCCTGAACCAATGCCAAGCGGTACAAGTTGATCCTCAGAGGAACCATTATTACTGTTATTATTTCTTCCATTCGTACCATTGCCACCAAAGAAATATTGATAAAGAGGATCATTGTAATAAGAATTGTTTTGTCTTGAACTGTTGGAACTTGATTTAGACAAAGTTTCAATTTTCACAACAGCAGGACTCACTTTACTTACCACGCTCGAAATGTCTGTAGATCCCACGGGAAGTGAAGTGGTTACCCCCGAATTCCCTGTGTTTGTCGAACCGTTATTGTCATTAGAAGCCCCGCTTTGCGTTGTTTCATTCCCTGATAATGCAGTGTCCGGAGTAAATAAGTTCATACGGTCTGCGGTGAACATCAACAGTGAAACAACGATCATACCGGCAAAAAAGGAAACAACGCCCGTCTTAAAATTAGATTTCTTCGGTTTTTGGTTGTAGTTCCAATTGCGATTCCCGCCGTTTCCATTGTTTTCACTTTGACCTGTTCCTGTATTCGTGCTTGAATGAGTGGACCGAGCATAGCCGCTTGAATTACGTTCAAGCATCGTCGGAACCGGTTTAATTGGATCTGGCGGTGTTACTTCTACCTCATCTACATTATTCGAACTGTGTTCTTTTCCGTCGGAGTTAATCGATTGAAATGGTCCATATGAGTAGTAGTAAGATTCACCATTGTTTTCAGGAGAACGTTGATCGCCGCTTCTACTGTATTCACGTTCGTCCTCTTCACGGTTATAACGATTATTGTTATTCTCGCTCATTTTATTTATCCTCCTAAACCCCTTGCTTCCAAGGGATATTGTTTAACTGTCTTTATTTTGTACTTTAAACCTTAAATACACATTAAAAACAATTAAAAAGGAGATAAAACATGTAAAATTGTTGAAATTAAAAAATCTTATTATGTTTTCACCCAGCCTTTACGATGAGCATAGATCGCCAGCTGTGTCCGGTCATCCATCTCACATTTCATTAAAAGATTACTCACATGAGTCTTAACGGTTTTGATGCTGATATGTAGTTCTTCCGATATGTCCTTATTATTCTTCCCTTCAGCAATGAGCAATAGAACTTCTCGTTCCCTTTCCGTCATTCCGGAGTCATCGTTCTGAACCGTTTTATGTCTAAGTCCCCGAGTAAGTGCTTGAGAGATATCATTTGTCATTATGGGCATACCGCGTTTTGCTCCCTGTAGTGCGTAAACAAGCTCCTCAGCCGAAATCGTTTTGAGCACATAACTGACTGCTCCAGATTCAATCGCTTCGAGCACCAAATGGTCCTCAAGAAAACTGGTTAATATAATGATTTTCATGTCCGGGTATTCAGATAGTATGGCTCTTGTCGCTTCCACTCCATTCATCACAGGCATCATTAAATCCATAAGAATCAGTTCGGGTAGTTGTTCGGGATTAGAGGTCTGTAACGTGTGTAAGGCATGTTGTCCATCTTTACCTTCCAACACCACTTCAAAAGTAGGATCTAAACTTATGTATGTTTTTAGTCCCATTCTGACCATATCATGATCATCTACAATCATAATTTTCGTTTTATCCCGTTCCAATTGAATCTCTCCTTCCATATTGCGGCAGACGAATCTCCTCTTACGAATCAGCTTTAAACTTAGGTATATTCACCCTGATCGTCGTTCCTGCTCCCGGGTGTGCAATAATATCTACATTTCCTCCTAATTTCTCAGCTCGTTCTTTCATGGTCATCAGCCCATATGAACCTTGCCTTCCTGCTTCTTCCGGACGAAAACCTTTACCGTTATCACTAACACTGAATACAATTCGTCTCTCCTCTTCTCTTATCGACAAACTGACGAGGCTTGCTCCGGCATGCTTCACAATATTAGCCATTGCTTCTTGAATAATAAGAAACATTTGATGTTCGATAGCTTCCGAAATCCCGCCAATAAACTCTTGTTCTTTTACTCCTTTTAGTCCATTTTGTCTGCAATAATCAGGAAACCAGGCGTCAAGTGCTTCTTCGAGACTTCGGTTCTCCAGCTCTACCGGTCTTAGCTGAGCAATAAGCGCTCTCATCTGCTTTTGAGCGGTTTGTGACATTGTGATTAGTTGTTCAAGTACTATATTTCCTTGTTCTTGATGCTGTTTAAGTAACGACGGCAGAGCAGAAGCAGACATGTGCATGGCAAATAATTGCTGGCTTACGGTGTCATGTAAATCCCTGGCCATTCTTCTCCGTTCTTCGAGCACAGCCGCTTCTGCCGCTTTTTCCTTCTCGATTACCTCTTGTTCTCCCAGTCTCTGTACCCATTTCATCCGTTCTTCG
The DNA here is from genome assembly GCF_009870785.1 of Paenibacillus sp. An7. Classification (GTDB taxonomy): domain Bacteria; phylum Bacillota; class Bacilli; order Paenibacillales; family Paenibacillaceae; genus Paenibacillus. Next base: position 75,991 of record NZ_WTWX01000004.1, on the reverse strand, counting down.
ATGGCATCCATCATCCTGTTAAATTGCTTAAATACCCCTGAAAAAGAAGCATCCTCATCAGCATCAATTCGAGAAGATAGATTTCCTTTCGTTACCTGCAGCATGTTGAGATTCAGCACATCTATTCTCCGCTGGACACGCAGCCCAGCGATATAACCAATAATCAGGGTTGTAACTACAATGAGTGCTAGATAGTAAAGCCAGGTCTGGGGCATAGCTAACCCTGCATCCCCTTTTCGAGAAGCGCTATAAAGAATTCCCACTGTAACTACACTATTCATTAAGAAAAATAACAACAGCTCCCATTTAACCGTTCGTAATATCATCTTCATCGCGTTAACCTACCGAATTCACTTTGACGTCGCCGATAAAAACGCTAATAATAATACGTACTTTCTTTCCAGCTTCTCGATAACCGGGAGTTTCTGCGACCGCATTCCCCATAAAACCTTGTTTCGAATTACTGAGAACATCCATGTCACCGATGAACGAATTAGAATTAACCAAAATTCCAATCTCCATATCTCTAGGAGCAAAGACTTTGATGTCCCCTATAAAGCTAGAGATATGAATCCGTGTCTCTCCATAAGGAATTTGTGCTTTCGTTAGGTCAATTACGGTATCTCCAATGAACTGAGATATATTGGTTGGCTTCAATTCGTAATAATCATCTCCGAGGCGAATATCGCCAATGAAAGTCGATTTATTTATTTTTGCATCATGAAAATTCATATCTTTATTGTTATTATTTCCATAATGACTCTGCTGTCTCGGTTGTTCATACTTCTTGTTATCATCGTCTTTCATGGTTGATCCAAACTTTTGCTCAAACTGTTTATCAAAATCGGAGTAAAGCGGGCTTGGTTCAACAGGCGGTGCAGGAGGAACTACATATTCTTCATCTTCTTTTGTTCTCTGATCATGTTTACGATCCCTTCTTCTCGGACTTAAGAGTACATAAAGACCGCCCCCAATTAAACCTATAGGTACGGCATAACGGAAAAGATCTCGGAAAGAGAAATAAGAATAACCTAGATTACTACTTAAGAAATGTGCGCCAAGAAACAGCAATACTAAACCGCCTATCAAATTTTTGTCTTTCAAGGAACTGAATCCAAGATACAAAAAAATGACCGGCCAAAATGTGGAGATGAGATAGCCAAGACTAAAATCTCCTCCATTTAATATTTGAAATAACACCAATAATCCTATTCCGATGAGCAGGACAGCTCCGATAAAACGGTTTGCCATATTCCGTGCACCCTTTCTTTTTCATTTTCCTTACGTTTGGCTAATTATGTACTTATTGTAAACGAAATTTCATGATACGAAGAGCGGCGCAGGAATGAAATCTTACTCGGTCTTGAGACCGAGTAGAAAAGCGGAACACATAAACAAACAGACTCTGAAGAATATTCTTCAGAGTCTGTTTGTTTATCTTACCTTATTTTTGTTGGCCTTGTTGACCTTGTTGTTGTTGTTGTTGTTTAATTCCTGTGTTCTCTACTCCAAACTCAGCATCATACTTCTCATCTGGAGTTTGGTAGTTATCTTGTACTTTCGCTGCTGAAGATTGTTTTACTTTTTCAGCTGCAGAGTTCATTTCTTGACCAAACTCAGCATCATATTTCTCATTCGGAGTTTGGAAACCTTGGGAACTTTGCATACCTTGAGAATTCATTTTTTTCATGTTAGATTCACCTCCCTCTCCTGCAAGTGTAGGTCACTTGCTTCACCTGAGGTACTGCTTACCTCAGTCCGTATTATGTGAGGATTTGCTGTTTCTTATTCAAAAAAAAGAAAAGAGCTTGCCTGAGTAGAATGACTACCCAAGCAAGCTCTTTCATCTTCATTATATTGCTTCGTTCAGCAAGGCATCCGGAATGCTTTGATTGACCATGATCGCATCTCCGAGCTGCTCTAGCATTTGTTCCGTACATTTCCCTTTCCCCAGCTTGATGACTTGAACCTGCACATCTTTTTTGCCCCACTCACTGTATACCGCCTTAATCGTTGGAAAATACAGATCAATCTTAGAGCCTTTAATAGCAGATCCTGTATCAGCTACAATCCCATATCCATACCCAGGAATATAAAGTACCGTTCCGAGAGGGAATAAGGAAGGGTCTGCGGCAATGGTCGAAACCCCTTGTTTATTCCGGTGTACTTTTACACCCGAATAAGTGATGCCGTATAGTGGATGATTCGGACCTTTTCCTGTTGATTCATAACCCGCAGTATAGCCCGTTGCCGTCACATTTACTGTCCCCACCACCTGTTCCGTTGGGGGAGCGAGCACTTCTCTTGCTTCATCCAACTCACTTCGCTGTACATGTAAGGCCGTAGCTAAGTCATTGCTTGAAAAACAAATCAGCATCATCAGCACAACAGCTGAAGAACATCGCTGAATCATTCGGTGTTTCATAGGTTTAATTCCTCCCTTTCTCTAGCAGAGAGTCCCCATAAAACACACGATATATTCATCCGTGTCTATTTAAATCCAATTAGACTTGGTGTGTACGAATTTCTTCTTGCAGCATTTGTACTACCTCAGCCAAAGGTTTTGCTCCTAAATCTCCTTCTCCACGTTTACGGATAGAGACACTGCCGTCATTCATTTCATTTTCCCCAACGATGAACATATAAGGAATTTTCTCAAGCTGAGCTTCACGAATTTTATAGCCAAGTTTTTCATTCCGAAGATCTGCTTCTACAGTGATACCGCCGCGTCTAAGCTGTTCTTCTACTTCACGAGCATACTTCTCAAAATGAACAGATACAGGAATTACTTTAGCTTGAACTGGAGACAGCCAAAGCGGCAAGTTACCTGCATAATTTTCGAGCAAGAATGCAGTGAAACGTTCCATAGTACCCAAAATACCGCGGTGGATAACAACTGGGCGGTGTTTTTGTCCATCGTCACCTACATACTCCAGTTCAAAACGCTCTGGAAGCAAGAAGTCGAGCTGAACAGTCGATAGCGTCTCTTCTTTACCCAGTGCAGTTTTTACTTGCACATCAAGTTTAGGACCATAGAAAGCAGCTTCCCCTTCAGCTTCATAGAACGGCATATCTAGACTTTCTACTACTTCCTTCAACATCCGCTGGGACATTTCCCACATCTCATCATTAGGGAAGTATTTCTCAGTATCCTGAGGATCGCGATAAGACAGACGGAAGCGATAGTCGTGAATACCAAAATCTTTATAAGCAATCATAATCAGCTCAATAACACGAGCAAACTCTTCTTTGATCTGATCCGGACGGCAGAAAATATGAGAATCGTTAAGAGTCATCGCACGAACACGATGTAAACCGGTCAGTGCTCCTGACATTTCATAACGGTGCTGCATACCAAGCTCTGCAATACGAACTGGCAAATCACGATAACTGTGCATTTCACTCTTATATACCATCATATGGTGAGGACAGTTCATTGGACGAAGTACAAGTTCTTCATTATCGAGTACCATTCTTGGGAACATATCTTCTTCATAGTGCTCTAGATGTCCGGAAGTTTTGTATAGTTCAACATTTCCTAGGACAGGAGTATATACATGTTTGTAACCAAGACTTTCTTCAAGGTCTACAATATAGCGTTCTAGAGTACGGCGCAGTTTCGCTCCATTTGGAAGCCAAATAGGAAGTCCTTGACCCACCAGCTGTGAAAAAGTAAACATGTTAAGTTCTTTACCAAGTTTACGGTGATCCCGTTTTTTCGCTTCTTCCAAGTAATGAAGATGTTCTTCCAGCTGTGCTTTTTTAGCAAATGCAGTTCCGTATACCCGTTGAAGCATTTTATTTTTGCTGTCTCCGCGCCAGTATGCGCCGGCTACGTTCATCAGCTTAAATACTTTGATTTTTCCAGTAGAAGGGACATGCGGTCCACGGCAAAGGTCGAAGAACTCGCCTTGCTCATAGATCGAAATAATGCTGTCTTCTGGCAAGTCACGAATGAGTTCCAGTTTATAAGGGTCTTGAACTTCTTCAAAGATGCGAATGGCTTCTTCTCTGCTTACTTCCTTACGAACGATAGGCAGGTTCTCATTTACGATACGTTCCATTTCTTTCTCGATCTTTTGCAGATCTTCTGGATTCAGTGCATGTTCGAGATCCATATCATAATAGAATCCGTCCTCGATCACAGGCCCTACACCCAGGAAGACTTCTTTGCTGCCAAACAGACGTTTTACGGCTTGTGCCAGCAAATGCGCTGTACTATGGCGAAGCACTTCAAGCCCTTCAGGTGAATCATAAGTTACGATTTCAACAAGTGCACCTTCACGTAGTGGAGTAGAAAGATCGACAACAATCCCATCCATTTTACCTGCAAGTGCATTTTTTTTGAGTCCACTGCTAATGGAAGCAGCCACATCAAGGATACTAGCTCCATTCTCATATTCACGAACAGAACCATCTGGTAATTTAATACTTACTGACATTGTTATTTCCTCCTTTATCCTTTTGGATGCCGGGGAACGATGCTATGTTTATTGCAGACGCAAAAAACACCCGTCCCGGCAAAGGGACGAGTGTAATACTCGTGGTTCCACCCTAATTCAGTTGTCTCTAATCATGCACTACTGTACATAAACAGGACAACCCTCATTGAAGCATGCAAGATAACGGGCATGAATCCGGCGGTTCTTACTTGTCTGCATAAATGCAAGCGTTCTAAACCACAGCTACAAAGGGGTAAGTCGCAGTTGGTATCCGGAAGAAATTACAGCCAGGTTTCTTCTCTCTGTACGGCCCAGTCTCTACGGCTCATGTCTTTGTCATTGCTTTTAATACCAGTTATTATAATTCCAAAGATTCCTCTTCGTCAAGCGCTAGCTGTCCCGCTTCTTTCACGTTGCGGCAATGTCTGCAATTATGGCAAATTTCCACTCGATCTTCAAAAATCTGTGTAATGGATCGGATAACCGGAAAATCTTCTGTCTGTGTATGCAGTTTCATTTTCTTCGGAGAAATGGAGATCAGCCTGCTGATAATCATATCTTCGACTTCCATTTCAAGTTCTATACCTGGCATTTCCATAACGACACTTTCATCGGGAGGCAGTACCATAGGACGCATGTATTCATCATACAAGACAAATTCGTGCTGATCTTTATGCACAACATGCACGAGAGGCACCTTCGTCTCTTGGAAATAAACAAAATATTTCAAAAGACTCATAAACTCCTCATACTGCCGATCCATATAAAATTCATCTAGTGCATATTCCACAATTTCATGAAGTTCTTTCTTATAACTCTGCATCCGAAATCGCAGTACTCCATCCAGATGAATTATAGGTATTTCTTTCATACCTTGTATAAGCCCTTCCGTTAGCTTGGCATGCCTTCGTTCTCTTGTCCCCTGCTCTGTTTCGAATCTTGATCTCAGCAGCGGTTCGCATATTGTTTTGACCCGCGAAAGTTCCTCAGCATCCATATTTACGCATTCTCGCTTCAGGATGTGACTCAGCTGTTCCTCTTCTTTTTGATCAAGAATGTAATCAGCTACACCTGCAGCCAAAATCTGATACATCCGTGGCAGACCTTCCTTAAAACCGGGATGACTTTCCGTTCCTTTACATATCCATGCTGCCTTGCCTTCATATTTCCTAAAGGAAAATCGAAAGCCTTGTTTGCTTATATGTAGACCTTTTGTTTTATTTTTGATAAATCGATAAAAGCAATCTTCTGCTGATTGGCTGTTTACTTCTGTCCATACCGCGAACAATTCCACAAGACCCACTCCCTTCTCTAAATATTATATGGTCCGGTCGAAGGGGATATACGAAGCGGCTTAATGGAAAGAATGACATGTATTCTCAGAATGATAAAAAGAAAAACGGATTTGGAGTCCAAACAAATTTGTGTTATTATTTTAGTAACAGTATCTTGCAGAGAGGGGGATGGGATGAAAAAAGAGAATTGGATACAGCGTTTCTTACTGATTTTTCTATGTCTATTTGTGATTTTTTCTTATCAAATCCCCACCCTCGGTAACACGACTGCAGGGTCACATTCTATTTTCGATCACGATTCAACCATGGAACCCATGGATTTCTCGGGGAATAATCACCCCAAAGCCATGATCCGAAAATCGATGTTGCCTCTAAAGTTAAATGCCGTCAACCCTTTGCAATACCTCTTTACGATACTGTCCATTCTGATGATCTTTCGGGTTCCCATGATCGAACCGCCATTCAAGGTGTTTTATGACAATATAAAGCGCCGGCTTTATCTTAAACCCGTTAAATTCACCTCCACGTTTGTAAGTGCATAGAGAAACCGAATGGTAAACACTTTATGTATGCTGCTATGAAAGCTTCATGGCTATAAACAAACTTTAGGGGGATTTAATCTATATGGAAATTCGTGAAACTGACCTGCCAGGAATCGGACGTAAATTTCAAGCGACGACAAGCAGTGGTGACAAAGTTATTGTTGTGATTCATGACGACGGAAGACGTGAAATGTATCACTTTGAATATAATGATCCAGAACAAAGTATTTCAATGATTACGCTGGAAGACTACGAAGCAAGACAGCTTGCAGCGATCGTGGGCGGGATGACTTACAAACCAAAACAACTGGAGCGTATGGAGATGACGCTCGATGATCTTATTATTGAATGGTATAAAATTGATGCAAATTACAGTTGTGTCGGTAAATCCATTGGTGAACTGGATATCCGTCAGAACTCAGGGGCAACCATTATTGCCGTAGTCGATAAGAATAACAAAAATAAACATGTAAGCCCTGGTCCTGATGTGAAGATTCCAGCAGACTCGACAGTGGTCGCGGTCGGAGAAAGACATCAGCAACAAAAATTAAAACAAATCTTGAAGGATGGAAGTTGGTGAACCGATGGATCATTTAGTACTTGAAGTCGGTTTGGCAATTGCACTCATCGCGGCAGCCGGACTGATTTCTTCAAAATTGCGTTTTTCTGTCATCCCTTTCTATATTTTGATTGGTATGGCAGTAGGACCGCATGCCGCACAGATATGGCATCTTGATTTTCGTTTTATTGAGAGCGAGCCTTTTATTTCCTTCCTTGGTCGTATAGGTGTGCTCTTCTTGCTCTTCTATCTAGGACTTGAATTCTCAGTCGGACGACTAATTAAGTCAGGAAAATCAATTGTAGTTGGTGGAAGTATCTATTTAGGCATTAACTTTACGCTTGGACTTTTGCTAGGATTTATGGCAAAATTTCCGATCGCGGAAGTACTGATTATTGCAGGGATTACGACGATTTCGTCTAGTGCCATTGTAGCGAAAGTATTAGTTGATTTGAAAAGAACCGCTAATCCTGAAACGGAAATGATTCTTGGAATTATTATGTTTGAAGATGTATTCCTCGCTGTATACATTTCCATTCTTTCAGGACTTGTTCTCAGTGATTCTTCTTCGGTCGGCGGTGTCATTTTAAGTGCGCTAATTGCACTTGGATATATGCTCGCAGTCATTATTGTAGGACGCAAACTAGTTCCTTTGCTCAATAAATTGCTTAATATTCGTAATAATGAGTTGTTTGGTCTTGTTATCTTCGGTTCTTTATTCCTCGTAGCAGGGTTCTCTGAAACGATTCACGTTGCTGAAGCAATCGGTGCTCTTCTCGTGGGACTGGTTCTTGCAGAAACAACTCACGCGAAGCGTATCGAACATTTAATTATGCCATTCAAAGACTTCTTTGGTGCCATATTCTTTTTCAGCTTCGGATTATCAATTGATCCTTTGTCCCTCGGAGGAGAAGCCGTTTGGCTCGCTCTGATTGCGGTCGTTGTTACTCTCATTGGTAACTTCATTGCCGGTATGCTTGCAGGACGAAGCGCGGGACTTTCAACAAAAGCCTCTTCGAATATTGGTCTTACCATCGTATCACGCGGTGAGTTCTCTATTATTCTTGCGAACATGGCTCAAGCAGGCGGACTCATGCTGATTATCCAGCCTTTCGCTGCTATCTACGTTTTAATTCTGGCGATCTTAGGACCACTGCTTACGAAAGAATCGAAACATATCTACCGTGGACTTAATAAACTATTTAAATTTGAAGACAATAAGAAGAAACCAAAACCTAAAGTGTTAAAAGAAAAACCTATAGATCATCAGTAAAGGCTTCACAAATATGTAGGAAAAGGAGGAACAAAGATGAATCAATCTCCACACTCCGTTCTTTCCTCATCAGCCAAACTATCCTACCGAACATGGATAAAAAAATTATTATTCGTTATTCTTGGTGGAATTCTTGCATCTATTGGGCTTGAGCTATTTTTACATCCCAATCAACTCATCATCGGCGGTGTAACAGGAATTTCAGCCATGTTCGCCTATCAAACCGAGATGCGATTAGGACTTTTCTTATTTTTATTCAACTTGCCATTTATACTTCTTTCTTACCGAAGAGTACAGAGGCAATATGCTATATTAACGGTTCTTGGACTCGTTGTTCTTTCACTTAGCTCTCTTATGCTTCACTCCTTTCCTGCTCTTATTGAACATCCACTGCTTGCTGCGGCTTGCGGTGGGTTATTCCTCGGACTTGGAATTGGGATGGTGTTATATGAAGGCGGTACGCTCGATACACTGACGATCCGGCCGCTGGATCACTCCTATAATCATCGATCTAAATATCGATTAGAACGAGTCATTATGCTGGTGAACTTAGTTGTGCTTACCGCTGCAGGAGTTACATTTGGAACGCAGCAAGCGATGTATTCCATCATCGCCTATCTAATTGCATTTGAAGGTGTTCATTTTTCTTTGAGAGGATACACCTTTAACCGTAAAATCTGCATCGTAAGTGCCGAGAAAGCCCGGATTGAGGAGTCCATTAAGACTCGGTTACATCGTGATCCCGAAGCATTTGTTGACAGACTTGAAGAGACAACACTTCGCTCCGAGCCATGGGGATCACTACCTGTACTATATTACAAAATACATTTATTTGAATCTCGCCGAATCAAATATATCGTTCGTTCTATCGATCCGAATGCCAGCATTCTATTTGATAGAGATATGAACCGGTTATAAAAAAGACCCTTTGACTTTATAGAAGTCAAAGGGTCTTTCCTATTTACATCAAGCATAGCGGCTATGCTTGTACGCTTTATTTTTATATAAGAATTATTAGTTCTGCATGACAAAATCATTTACAACCGCTTGATCTGATTCATCAAAAACACGAAGAATTTCGTATTTTGTATTTCGCTGAGCAGGAATGTTACCTGTTTCACGAATTAGATCCAGAATGGAATGAATATTGACTTTATGAGTTGCACCCGCAGCAGATACAACATTCTCTTCTATCATCGTACTGCCAAAGTCATTACATCCATATCGAAGCGAAAGTTTACCTACCTCAGGCCCCATCGTTACCCATGAAGACTGAATATTCTTGATATTATCGAGGAACAAACGACTAATTGCTACTGTTTTTAGGTAAGCTTCTGGTGTTTGACGCTCTTTTTTCAGGTTTGTGTTGTCTGGCTGGAAAGTCCATGGAATAAACGCAAGGAATCCTTCCGAATCATATCCGTTCTGAATACATTCATCTTGAGCATCCCGTACACGCTGTAGATGCAAAGCTCTCTCTTCCATTGTTTCACCAAAACCAATAACCATTGTAGCTGTTGTATTCATACCAATACGGTGCGCAGTTTGCATGACGTCCATCCAATCACGCCATGATCCTTTTTGACGACTGATTTTGCGGCGAGTCCGATCATCAAGGATTTCAGCGCCCCCGCCTGGAAGCGAATCAAGTCCGGCTTCATGAATTTGACGCACCACTTCTTCTAGAGAAAGTCCATCCGATACTTCTTTCATCTTCATAATTTCAGCTGGTGAGAAAGAATGCATCGTAATATTAGGGAATCGTTCCTTAATACCGCGAAGCAAATCAGTATAGTAGCTGAATGGTAGATTCGGATTGGTGCCGCCCTGCATCAGGATTTCAGTTCCGCCTACATCTTCCGTTTCCTTGATCTTTTGGAAAATGAGTTCATCCGGTAGTACATAACCTTCATCAGAGCCCGGTCTGCGATAGAACGCACAAAAACGACAGTAGACGTCGCACACGTTCGTGTAGTTAATATTTCTGCCAATAACAAAGGTGGTGATTGGTTCGGGATGCATCCGCTTCATAATTACATGAGCTGCTTCACCGATTTTTTCAACTTCATCAGATTCAAACAAAGCAATAGCATCTTCTACATTCAGACGCTCTCCGTTCAACGCTTTATTTAAGATATGGTTCACCGCACTCATACGGCAGCCTCCCTTATCGTAAGAAATGTAACAATAATATCAAATATTGTCTTTTATATCGTAACATAGGATACATGTGAAAAGAAGCACCTAATGCTAGCATGCTTCTTTTGGGAAGAAAACCTTATGTTATGTGTTAGATAATGCCTGATCCAAATCAGCAATTAAATCATCAATATCTTCAAGTCCTACGGAGAAACGAAGCAGACCATCTGTTATTCCTCGTTCTAATCTAAAGTCTTTCGGCATCGCTGCATGAGACATCATTGCAGGATAGGACAAGATACTCTCTACTGAACCAAGACTCACAGCAACAAGAGGTAAACGGACTTTATTCAGCACAGCTTTGGCACGTTCTCCTGAACCTACATCAAATGATACCACTGCACCGTAGCCGGTAGACTGTTTCTCATGTACCTTTCGTCCAGGATGATCAAGGAGTCCCGGATAGTATACAGCAGGAATGTCAGAGCGACTCATAAGCCAAGCTGCAAGTTTCGCCGCACTAATCTCGGAATGAGCCATACGAGCACCAAGCGTCTTCATTCCTCTCATGAGCAGCCAGGATTCTTGCGCGCCAAGTACAGTGCCAAGTCCATTTTGAAGCTGCTTCAGCTGCGCGCCAATCGCTTCTGTTCTTGCTACAGCTAGCCCCGCAAGTACATCGCTGTGTCCACCAAGGAATTTTGTTGCACTATGGAGTACAATATCTACTCCTTGCTCAATCGGCTTTTGGTAATAAGGTGTCATGAACGTATTATCAAGCAGCGTCAGAAGCCCCTTTTCCTTCGCCCATTCGGTAATGCCCGCGACATCTGTAATACGCAGTGTCGGATTTGAGGGAGTCTCCATGTATACAGCTTTCGTATTTGGACGGTAAGCGGCTTTTACGTTTGCAAGATCGGTCATATCTACGAACGTTGTCTCAATATTCATCCTAGTAAGAATGCTGCTTAGCAAGCGGTATGTTCCCCCGTATACATCTTCCGTGGCAATAATATGATCACCCGCAGACAGAATCATAAGAGAACTTGATATCGCAGCCATCCCCGAAGAATAAGCAAAACCACGTACTCCTCCCTCTAGAAGAGCGATATAATCTTCAAGTGCCTGCCGCGTTGGGTTACCTGAACGACTGTAATCATGGGTTGGCGGTGAAAAAATATCATGATGATGGAACGTGGAGGCTTGATATATAGGCACACTGGATGCGCCGGTTGTCTCATCAATCTCTGCCCCAAAATGCAGCAACTTTGTATCAAATTTATAATCGTTATGCTGGTCTTCTTTTTTATTAGCCACGAACAACACTTCCTTCCAGCTCTAAAGCTGCCTCGTGAAATGCAGCATTTAAGTCCTCTATAATATCATCAATATGTTCAATTCCTACAGAGAAGCGCAACAGCCGATCATCGAGACCTACTGCATTACGAATCTCAGCAGGAATATCCGCATGAGTCTGTACCACAGGGTACGTCATTAGTGACTCTACCCCGCCCAAACTTTCTGCAAAGGCAATGAGCTTTATATGTCTTAGAATCGGTTCTACATAACGAGCATCTTTCACTTTAAAAGACAGGATGCCTGTATTTCCACTAGACTGTCTGTTTTGAATTTCGTAAGACGGGTGATCCGGCAAGGCAGGGTAATAGACATCGGTAATCAGTTCATGTGACAGTAAAAATTCAGCTACCTTTGTTGCATTATATTCGTGGCGTTCCATACGCAGCGCAAGCGTCTTCATTCCGCGCATTAACTGGTAACTATCGCTCGGCGATAACACGGCCCCAATCGAGTTATGAAGAAAAGCGATCTCTTCCGAGATTTCTTTGCCTTTTGTCACAATAAGACCTGCCAGTACATCGTTATGCCCGCCAAGATATTTAGTAGCACTGTGCATTACGATATCCGCACCAAGTTCAAGTGGGCGCTGAAAAAATGGAGTAAGCAGCGTATTATCTACAATGGACAAGATTTCGTGTTTTCTAGCCCATGTACAGACTTCTTTAATATCCGTAATCATCATCAGCGGATTTGTTGGAGTTTCAATGAAAATCGCTTTTGTATTTTCTTGACGCACCTTCTCAAGAGCCTCTAAATCGTTCGTATCTACATAACTTGCTGTAATTCCATTCTTAGCAAGGATTCGCTCCACAAGACGATAGGTTCCCCCATATAGATCAAGCGAAATGATTAGATGATCCCCTTGCCCAAACTTAGCGAAAATCGTCATGATGGCTGCCATACCGGAACTGCAGGCAAAACCTGCATCCCCTGATTCCAGTTCAGCTGCAGCTTCTTCTAGTACTTTTCGAGTTGGGTTTGTCGTACGTATGTAATCAAATCCCGTGCTTTTTCCCAGTTCAGGATGTCTAAATGCAGTCGATTGATAGATTGGAAAATTAATGGCTCCCGTTACAGGTTCTTTAACTGATCCTATTTGTGCGAGCTTACTTTCTAATTTCAACTTGTTTTCCATAATGTGATATCCCCCTTATATATATAGACTATTTTTGTGTTTCAAGGTCATAGGGTGTTGCTTGGTAAACATAGTAGTTAAGCCAGTTCGAGAACAATAAATTTGCATGTGCTCTCCAGCTGGACAAAGGTACCTTGCTCGGATCATCATTTGGAAAATAGTTGTCAGGCACTTTCACATCTAATCCCCTCTCCTTATCGCGGTCATATTCCCACTTTAAGGATAACGAATCATATTCGGAATGCCCTGTCACAAAGATCTGTTTGCCATCCTCACTTGCCACAATGTATACTCCAGCTTCTTCTGACTCTGATAAAATATCAAGCCCCGCCACTTTCTCAATATCTTCTCGCCGTACTTCGGTATGACGAGAATGAGGAGCAAGGAATAACTCATCAAATCCTCGAAGGAGTTTTACATGTGATTTACTTAGCGTGTGTGAAAACACACCGAAACATTTTTCAGGAAGTGCCACTTTGGGTACATTAAAGTGGTGATACAACCCTGCTTGTGAAGCCCAACAGATATGCATCGTAGAAGTTACATTCGCTTTGGACCAGTTAAAAATCTGCTGAATTTCTTCCCAGTATGTCACTTCTTCGAATTCCATCTGTTCTACCGGGGCTCCCGTAATAATCAGCCCATCAAAGCGCAGATCCTTTACTTCATCAAACGTTTTGTAGAACATATCGAGATATTCTTGAGATGTATTTTTTGAAACATGCGATTTTGGATGAATTAGAATTACATCCACTTGAAGAGGTGTATTGCCAATGAGCCGGAGTAACTGGGTCTCCGTTGTCTCTTTCGTAGGCATCAAATTGAGAATACCTATACGTAAAGGGCGAATGTCCTGTTTGAAAGCATGCGTCTCATCCATAACAAAAATATTCTCACCTGCGAGAATTTCTTTAGCTGGTAAAGTATCAGGGATCTTAATGGGCAAGGGTTATTCCTCCTTAAAAACGTTTTGTTGGATACTAGAGTGAGAGGTTAGTAAGGAAGCGAATTTATTCCCACGGAAGATAAAAAAAACGACCTATCCCATTACACTTGAGAAAGGCCGTTCATCCGTATACGGTAATGCTCCTCTCTCATCTCTCAATTCAAGTTATAGTCCACAATCGGCATATAACTTAAATAGCAAGAATTAGCACCGTGCGATTGCTCGCCGGTTGCTGTGGTTTCTAAGGGCCAGTCCCTCCACCACTCTTGATAAGATTTCGCTGTATTCAATTTTACAATAAAGAACAATTCACTAATTGTTACCATTACTCTATAGCAAGAGGTAGGTTTCCGTCAAGAACTGGATTTATAACGTTCTTAAAAAACAAGTCACCTCTATGAAAATCTGGACATAAGATATGTCATAAACATTTTATCTTGATTGCTGAAATATAGCACGTTATACTAAGAATCAGTGTCAATTTAAACATAATGGGGTGACAAAATGGACGGCGACCCGAGGCCTGACTGGCAGCCGAATGATTATAACAGCATAGGATGTACCATCAGCTTGCCGGCTAACGGGACGCGTAATTTCTGATGTTTGCCCTCTTTGTACCTTTTGTCGGCACTGATGTTCACATTCCTTAGTTATTCAGCTTGTCCCGCTTAAATTCCGGGAGTTTACTTAAGGAGTGGTTCAAATGAAGATTAGATATGTTAACCAAGGAGTTTTTACTTCGCTTGATCATATTGAAGATACACTGACTCCACCTGAAGAAGGCTTTTACTGGATCGATGCGGATGTAGACGATCTTGCCATTCTTCAGCCCACTTTTCACATGCATGATCTTGCTGTAGAAGACTGTCTGAGTGATGAAGAGCAGCGTCCGAAGCTCGAAATTTATGAAAGTCATTATTTTATCGTTGTGAATAGCATCCGTTTTGATGACGAGGAAATATTTTTACGTGCGGTCAACGTCTTCCTCGGTAGACATTATATTATTACGGTAACGAAGCAGAAGGTAAATGAACTGCGGACACTGAAACCGATCCTTTGGGAACAGGAAGTAAATTCACCCGATCGTTTCTTATATCTGCTCATTGATTCCATTGTAGATAACTATTTCACAGTAGGTGACCGGCTCGAAGCAAGAATTGAAAAGCTGGAAGAAGATATTTTAATGCACACCAAGAAAAGTCATCTGAATGAAATTATTGGTCTTCGAAGTGAGATTTTATGGCTCAAGAAGGGGCTTGGTCCTCAAAAAGAAGTCATTAATACACTGAATAAAAAAGATCTGCGTCTCATTGATGATCAATTACAAAAATATTTTAGTGATATTTATGAGAATGCAGTAAAAATATCAGAAACATTTGATACGTACCGGGATTTGATGGGCAACTTACGAGAAGCTTATCAATCGAGTATTTCCAACCGGGCGAATGAGATCATGCGTGTGTTTACGGCAATTACTACCGTATTTATGCCGCTGACACTGATTACCGGGATCTATGGAATGAACTTTAAAAATATGCCTGAGCTCGATTATGAATATTCATATTTCATCGTCATTGGAATTATAGCAGCGCTTGGGATCACGATGTACCTTATTTTCCGTAAAAAAGATTGGATTTAGAGATTTTAGCGATCACTTTCAGCTTTGTTTTCACTATTTCTTCATCTGATCTTCATCATAATATCATATATAACAAAGGTTCCTTCATTTTTGGAGGAACCTTTGCTATATAATCCACCCTGTCTTCTCACATCCTCAGACTGAGTTATATACAGAAGTTATTATGTATTGTGACCTTCCTCCTTTTATCCAACCTGTTTGCTTGTCTCGGTCTGTCTCCGGTAACGAATACGAACCATGCGCAGCCGCTCATACAATTGATCAAGTGGTCCCGCTCCTGCAGGATCTTCACCATACACTCGGTGTAATACAGGTTTTAAAAAGCTTGTTCCCAGCTCATCATAAGCATTCCAGATCAACTCTTGCTCATCATCTGTCATCCATGTTAGTTCTTTTGCGATTAGCATCTCTGTGTCATAACCACTCTTTTCAAGTTCCTCCAGAAAATCAACTAGTTCTCTACGGTTCACACCTGTAAGTGTGCTGAGATCTTCAAGAGACTTACCCTCTGCTATCCCTGTTAGAACTGATTTCTTTAGATTGAATTTTTCCAACTCCTGTTTATACTTTTGCTCTTTCTGCCTATAATTCCATGACTCATATTCTTCTTCTGTAAGCTCTGTAACTACCCAATTGAGCGGGAAACTATGTTCTCTCGTTTCTTTCGTGGTAATTTCCAGCAATTCCTCGCCATATTCAGCCAACTTATTCTCACCTACACCAGGTAATTCCCGCAATTCTTCCAAGGTATGAGGCACAAAGGTGCTAATCATCCGAAGCAATCGATTACTCGCGATAAAATAAGGCGCTTTGCGCTCCGTTGATGCTTTCTTTCTCCGCCATATACATAAAGCTTGATATAACTCTTCACGACTGTATAATTCGCTATAACATTGTAGTTTCTGCGTATGCTGATTTCGCTGTTTCACTTCTTCGGTTTCATGAAATATGCCCTCAATAAGCGGCCTGTAGCCCTCACTCATCTTGATTGCCAGTTGAAAACGATAGATATGCATCAACTCATTCCAAGAACCGCCCTCATACCAAATATCGACCTGTTCTTCCCCTGTATTCATACTGCTCCAGCCAAGCTGCCACAAGTCTTCTTCTTCCCCTATCCATAATTGTGCATACTTTGCTTCGCTCTGCTCTGAAGTTACAGATAATTGATTCATAAATACAATGTTCATTCTCTTCCCAGCCTCCTCTCAAAATCAGGCAGTACAAAAGTAACACGCAAAAAAGCACCTCTCTCACATATTCATGTGAGAGAGGTGCTTCCTCATGTAACTCCGCGCTGTTCTGTTACCAAACACTATATCATAAATGTAAATAATTTCAAACTAAATTTTATTGTTCTTCTAATGCCAGCTTGGCAAGAGCGAGTGAACCGCAAATACCCGCATTGTCTCCGAGTTCCGGATACACAACATACTGATCGATGTGTTCGGTAATACTCGGGTGTTGTACATATCCCCCTAAGAGTTTCTTCAATTGGCGTCTAATCTCAGGGAACAATTGCTCCTGCTTCATTACACCGCCGCCCATAATAATTTTTTGTGGTGAAAGAATAAGTGCATAATTGACCAAAGCTTGAGCCAAATAATAAGCTTCCATCTCCCAAGCAGGATGATCGGCCGCCAGTTCCGCGCCAGCTTTTCCCCAGCGTTTAAGGATCGCAGGCCCGGCTGCCATCCCTTCAAGACAATCAGCATGAAATGGACAGAAGCCTTCAAAGGTATCATTCGGATGGCGTCTTACACTGATATGTCCCATTTCTGGATGTGATAGACCATGAACCAGTTGTCCTCCAACAACGGCTCCTGCTCCGATTCCAGTACCGACAGTGATGTAAATACAGCTGTCTAATCCCTTTGCAGCGCCCCAAGTATACTCACCAAGCGCAGCTCCATTTACATCTGTATCAAAATTCATAGGTACATCAAAATGTTCTTTTAGCTTGCCAATCATGTCATAACCGCCCCAAAACGGTTTAGGTGTTGTTGTAATATGTCCATAGGTAGGACTATTCTTAATGGGATCGATTGGTCCAAAGGAGCCTACACCAAGTGCATCGAATTTCTTGTCTTCAAAATAAGCAATAACTTGGGCCATCGTTTCTTCAGGAGTCGTGGTCGGAAAACTAACTCTTTCAAAAATTTCACCCTCTTCATTACCGATCCCGCATACAAATTTTGTTCCACCAGCTTCAATAGCACCTAATACTCGCACATTAACACCCTTTCGTATGATTCTAGTTGAGTTGTTGCTTTTCCAATCTTTTTGTCAGTGTAGATTTCCAGCTCGCTGATAGAGAATCCACAGAGAGCAGCTTATGTACCGATTGAAAATCATCTTTATTCTGATGCATAATGTAGTTTGCCTCCATTACACTTACACTGCTTACTGCACGTGAGTACAGAACAAGTTCACTTTCAGCAGATACATATCCTTCTTCAAGCACTCGAAAATAGTAACCTGTAATTCCAGTGGTTTGGAACTTCAAAGGAAGCTCCTTATTGTTGTGTTTCACACCTAGTTTAAAACAAGGTTCGCGCGGCTGACTCACTTGTACTGTTGCTTCTCCAAGCTTCCATATATCACCGATATATGTGTCCTGCTCACTGCAGCCGGATACCGTAATATTCTCACCAAATGCCCCTGGCTGTAAGTTTTGTCCCAAAAAAGCTTCATACGAAGGATAGGCAAGATAGTCAAATACACATACGGCCTTATCAACGCCTCCATGGTGTATCAGATCGGCCTGTTCATCACGAGCAAACCCTGTTTTTGATAAATATATACGATCTGAAACAGGATGTTTATCGATGGCTGAATAAAATTCTTGCCTGCCGCTTTTCATCCGTTTCTTGGTTCCCACATTCAGAGATACGATCCGATATGAAACTGACTTTATATCATTCAATGGTAACGCCTCCATTTTTTCTAGATACCAAGAAGTTTATCATCGCTTTATAAAAGGATAGTATCCGGCTTTATCTAATCATCCCCCGAAATCGGTTTTAGGTCAATGCCTAAATACACAAAAAAAAAGACACGGAAAAGAATCTTCCGTATCTCTCATTCTATCGTTAACTAATCGCAACCCCGATCAGTGAGCACAAGCTTTTCATTTCAAGTTCTTCAAATTTCGCGATAACCTGATGATGGTCTAAACTTAGAACACAACTTTCAAGAGAACAAGCAACGGGAACTTCCAAATGAATCTCAGCCAATTTGCGAGATAGATGTAACATCTCCATGTCATTCTCAATCTTCTTGCGTATAGCAGGACTAAGTTCATCCAGATGTTCAAGAATCCCTTCAATTGATTCATACTCTTGAACAAGCTTCATCGCTGTTTTTTCGCCTATTCCTCGAACGCCTGGGTAATTATCACTTGCATCCCCCATAAGACCCTTCATATCAATGATTTGACGAGGACGCAGCCCCTTCTCCTCATATAGGGAATCAGGAGTATATACTTTATAATTACCATGCCCTTTTTTCATTATAATCACACTAGTACGATCGTTCACAAGCTGAAGAAGATCGTGATCTCCAGATAGAATCATCACATTCATACCAAGATCTTCGCTATATAGACGACTTAACGTTCCAATACAATCGTCAGCTTCATAACCTGGAGCACTAATGTTTGGAATACCGAGACTTTCCATTACTTCTTGAATCATTGTAAACTGAGGAATTAAATCTTCTGGCGCTTCCGGACGATTCCCCTTATATGCCGCATAATGCTCGCCTCGGAAAGTTCCTCCACCTAAATCCCAGCAACACACCACATGTGTCGGGTTAAATGTCTGAACTGCATCCCAAAAATACCGAATAAAGCCATAAACTGCATTTGTGGCCAGCCCGTCTTTCGTACGACGAATATACCCGCCAGCAGCTGTAGCAAAATACGCACGAAATAAGACGGCCATACCGTCAACGATCAGTACCGATTGTTGTTCTTTTGTTTCATTACTCACTTATGATAACGCTCCTGTTCTATTCCATACCTATATTTATACTACCTGTATTATAGCACAGGCTGCACTAGGTTTGGGGATAAAACACTGGAAAGCATACCAAAGTCACGCTTCTAAAAAGGGATGATCAGGTCAACCCCAAGTTTCTTGAAATTGTTCTTCTTTGAAACCAACGGTTACCTTGGTTCCGTCCGTCACAATCGGACGTTTAATCAGTCTGCCATTAGAGGCCAACAGTTGTAACTGTTCTTCTCTGCTCATTCCTTTTAGCTGATCCTTAAGATTCATTTCCTTATAAACTTCTCCACTTGTATTGAAAAATTTTTTCAGCTCCAGTCCGCTGTTTTCAACAAGGGATGCTAATTTCTCTACTGTAGGCGGCTCTTCAAAAATTGGAATTTGCGTTAGCTCATGTCCAGCTGCCTCCAGCCATTTTACTGCTTTACGGCAAGTGCCGCATTTCGCATATTGATATACGGTGAGTTTACTCATATACTACGGTCCTCCTACATCGATAGCTCTATTGTTATTATCTTTGTTAACCTTGCGATTGTTCAAGTTGTGCTTTTAACTGTGCCATATCTGCTGGTAAATCCGCGGTAAATGTCACTCTTTCCCCCGAAAGCGGGTGTGTTAAAGAAAGCTTGCTGGCATGTAAAGCCTGTCTATTTATCCATGTATCCGTTAGCCGTGCCTGTTCACGGTTAAATTCCACATGTATCAGCTGATCAGCACTATAAAAGGTATCTCCTATTAGCGGACAACCAATCGAACTCATATGCACCCTGATTTGGTGGGTTCGTCCACTCTCAAGCTTTATTTGTACCATGCTTCCATGTGGATAACGTTCCACGATATGATACAATGTGCGAGCTGGATAACCATCCGGTGTAACGATCCGGCGATGCGGCTCTAGTGGATCTCGGTCAATAGGTCCATCAATAATTCCGTCTGCAGGTTCAGGATATCCATGCACAATCGCTGTATAATACTTATCTACCGTTCCTTGTATCATTTGCTCGGAGATATGTTGATGCACGTATGGGTTCTTTGCTATACACAGAACTCCTGATGTGTCTTGATCCAGCCTATGGACAGGTCTAAAACGCACCTGTTCACCTTTTTCCTGCCAGTAATGTACCACTCCATTGGCAAGTGTGCCCGTATAGTGACCACTCGTTGGATGTACAATGAGACCAGCAGGTTTATTTACAACGAGCAGATGTGCATCCTCATATAGGATGTCAAAGGGAATCGGTTCCGGTAAAATATCTTCCGAAGTCTCTTTCTCCATTCGAAGTTCGATTCGATCTCCGCCCTTTACTTTCTCACTGATATAGACACGCTGACCATTTAATTGAATTCCATATTCGGTCATTTTCACTCTGGACATTAATTTGCGGGAAACTCCTAATCTGTTTTGCAAAATCGTTTTTAGAAGCATCCCTTCATCTTCTGGAAGAACAACATATACAATTGGATCATAGTAAGACATCATTTGCTTCGAAACACCTTTTTGCTGCGAAGATATTCTACATCGGGAACTTCAGAACGAACATTTGCCGTACGGGCGATTACAAAAAAGTAATCAGACAGACGATTCATATACAACCTGACGCTAGGATTAATTTCAGTGTGAGACCCAAGCGTTACGACTCGGCGTTCTGCTCTCCGGCTTACGGTACGGCACACATGAAGTGCAGAAGATAAGGCACATCCTCCCGGAATAATGAAACGTTCGATTTGTGGATTTTCCGCTTGATGAAGATCGATCCACTGTTCTAAACGTTCTGCCATATCACCAGACACTTTATAATTCCCTTCTTCCAGTTTGACAAAAGCAAGATCTGATCCGCAATCAAATAATTCCTGCTGAATGATCTCCAGTTCTTCTTTCAAGTCCCCATATTTCTCTTCGTTCGTTATGGTACTGATGGCCTGACCGACAAAACTATTCAGTTCATCAATCGTGCCATAAGCCTCGACCCGGTCATCGTCTTTTGGTACTCTTGCTCCAATTACCGAAGTCTGTCCTTTATCACCTGATTTAGTATAGATCTTCATTATATCCTCCACTTAATATCTAATTTTGTTCCTGCTGATCTCGCTTGCAATGCCCGATGTGAGCTGAAACACCTGGTCGCTTCTGACTGCAATTATACGATTCATCTCAGCCATTGAAGAAATGAATTGTTTTTCCTCCTCTGAAGGATGAAAACTCCCCTGCATTTCGTTAGTAATAATCAGAAGTAAACCCTGATAAGACAAAATAACTTCCTTTAGTTTCTCCAACCTTGCTATAATACGAGCTTGATCCGCACTATTCCAACAGTTTCTCCATTCACTCATCATCCAGCTGGTCAAACTATCAATAATAACAATTCGACGATCCGCACGGAACAAGTTAGATTCCCTGTTGATGTGATCAAGTGTATCTGGAAGTGTCTGGTGAGAAGAGATATGTACTCTGCGCAGTTTGGATGGGGCTCTCATTTTCTCAGGCAAAGGTTTTGCATATTCATCTGTAATATAAATGCCTTCCCGTGCAAGTGTTGAGGCATAGGATAGTGCAAACTGAGTTTTACCGCTGCTTACTCCCCCTGTTACCATAATGAGCATCCCTCGGCCCCCCTCCCACTGGTCTATCACTTTGTCCGTTCATTATAAATTAATTTAATTCCGTCATAAACTTAAGAACTTCTTTTGCTAATGCGATATCAGATGTAGAAACCGGGATGGTTGCGAACAGATTTTTTGCTGGATAATTCAACTCTTGGAATATCTTCATCTCATCAAGTGGAATTCCAAACAAATGATCACCCGTGACCATATCTTTAGACATATCTCCATTTTCGTCAATCTCATATGTACCGCCCTTAAAAAAACCACGACTATAGGTTTCTGGGTTAAATGTATCTTCAAGTTCAATGTGTGATCCTTGACTACCATATGCTTTCATATCATTTTCGGGCATAATCATCAGATCATTCGCTTTTCCAACGTACTCAAGCAGAAGTTTTTGTTGATTATAGATCGGACTCGAAATGACTTCTATTTTTATTCTGTCCCCAAACTTTTCTTGTAACTTAGATTGAAGTTCCTCTTCAATGTTGCCAATACTGCCTTGATCATCTGTCATAAAAATCTGGAACGCCGTATCTTCCTCTTTGCCGCATGCAGTAAGTATTACCATGAATAATAATGCAACTACAGCCCATCTGCTTCTGTTAGCCACTTTAATGATTCCTCCTTTTTCCCTTATTTCACATCATATCACAATACTGCTTCACAAAAAAAGAAGACCCTCAAAAGGGTCTTCTCCTGTAAAATGAGCTCACGCTTTTATGCTTTCTTAGGATAGGTCTTCATATATTCATTGATCTTTAAATCAAGCAGACTGCTGATTTCGATCACTATGTCTGAAGTAAAAGACTTCTCTTCTAAAAAGATTCTTTCCATCTTGCTGCGCAGGATATGGATTTCATCTTCCAAGGAAAGATTGCGTGATGATGCTTTCTCCGAGTTTATAAGCCAAGAGGTGCTGCTATCGCTATCCACAGCATATTGACCTCGGTATGTCGGCAAATCATAATCGGCACAAAACAAGGTAAATCCCTCCCTAGAAATCTATATCCTTACAGATTATAGCATAAAAATGAATAAACCCAAGTACCAATTGTTACAATTTACGGAAATTGTTGAATTGTTTATATTTTGGTTTTTTATACCAGCTGCAAAGGAAAAAATCGGATGCTATTTTTATTTACCCACTTGTTCGAGTTTATAAACAAAATTTCCGATTCTTTCTAAAGCTTCGTTTAATTGAGCTAAAGAAGTTGCATAGGAACATCGTAAATAGCCTTCTCCACCCGAACCAAAAACGCCGCCTGGAACCGTTGCAACTTTACCTTCCGTCAATAACCTGTGGGCAAACTCCTCTGAAGTAAGACCCGTTTTGCGTATACTTGGAAATGCATAGAATGCACCTTGAGGTTCATGGCAATCAAGTCCAATGTCCCGAAATCCTTGAACAATTAATCGACGCCGCTGATTGTAGGACTCGACCATTCGATCCTTTTCCTCTATCCCATTACGCAAAGCTTCCAGAGCAGCAACTTGCCCCATAGACGGAGCACACATTACTGTATATTGGTGAATTTTAAGCATTGCTGAAATCAGATCCGAATTTCCGCACATGTAACCAATTCTCCAACCTGTCATTGCAAAAGCTTTAGAGAACCCGCTTACCAGGATGGTTCTGTCTCTCATCCCAGGGATCGATGGAAAACTTACATGCTTTTGATTATAAGTAAGTTCCGCATAGATTTCATCTGAAATGACGATAAGATCATGCTTTTCTACGATCTCAGCAATTGGCAGCCAATCTTCGTAAGTCATGGTTGCCCCTGTGGGATTGCTTGGATAACAGAGAATTAATACTTTGGATTTTGGCGTGATTTTTGCTTCAAGTGCTTCTGGAGTCAGCTTAAAATTATGTTCTGCTACCGTTTCTATACCTACGGGAACGCCGCCGCCAAGCGAAATAATAGGCGAATAGGCTACATAACAAGGCTCAGGAACTAAAATTTCATCCCCCGCCACGATCAGTGCACGTAATGCCAGGTCAATCGCTTCACTTCCACCTACCGTAACGAGAATTTCATCTTCAGGATCGTATGGAGTATGAAATCCCCGCTCAAGGTAGTCACTGATCGCTTCTCGAAGTTCAATCATACCGGCGTTTGACGTATAACTCGTAAACCCGCGTTCAAGCGAGTATACAGAAGCTTCACGCATATGCCATGGTGTAATAAAATCAGGCTCTCCTACGCCAAGAGAAATAATCCCTTTGTTAGGACCAACGAGGTCAAAAAACTTGCGAATCCCTGACGGCGGTATTTGCTGAGCCCCTGGATTTAGATACGAACTCATTGATTTTGAAGCGGATTTATTATCTTTTTTATCTTGGTTAACTATCATCTCTCATACTTCCTTTTATGGCGAAATAGGGAGCCGTTTATCTTCTTGATGTGGCTCAAAAATGATGCCGTCTTGTTTATATTTTTTAAGAATAAAGTTTGTCTTGGTCGACAATACAGAATCAATCGTAGAAAGTCTTTCCGATACAAAATTAGCGACTTCACGTAAATTGCGTCCTTCAATCTCAACTAGGAGGTCATACGCTCCTGACATGAGGTACACTGATTTTACTTGTGGATACAAATAAATGCGTTCTGCAATTCCTTCAAAACCACGACCGCGTTCAGGACTAATTTGAACTTCAATTAAGGCGGTTACTTTCTCATCATCGACTTTTTCCCAGTTCACAACGGTCGCATACTTCACGATTACATTGTCTTTCTCAAGTTCCGATACCGCTTTCTTGATTTCTTCTTCTGAAGTCCCAAGTAAAGTAGCAAGGAGTGCCGGGGTTCTTCTCGCGTCTTCTTTTAACAAATTAAGTACTTTTAATTTCAAATCATTAAGTTCTATCATGCATTTCCCTCCAGAGAGTACATCTTCAGTAAGCGGGTCCGTGTTACGGGCCATGCAGTGCCTTTTCGTTAAGCAGATTAAATATAATATGACATGAAATGAATATTACTGCAAATAAAAAAACAACACCTCATTGTTAGCGAGGTGCTGTTTTCCTATAAACATAGTTCCTACCTTACGTATGGATTGGAGGAATATTCACTTGTATTTAATGGTGACCCATAAGACTGACCCATTGGTGAGCCGGGTACTGTATTGATATTTTTTTGTTGTACGAACTGTTCACATTCTTGTTTTGTTTGATTTGCTGTCTGTATTTGTTTATTAATATCTGATTGGAGAGCTTTACCTGGAGCTGGATAAAAGTTATTTTGTTGCATAACGGTATAAAGTTCGCCCTGTAATTTCAAAGTACTGTTCGTTAAATCCGTAAACATTTGGCGAACAGTAGGACAGTTGGATTCGGTAGTTGCCGTACTGTATTCTCTTACCGTTCTTTTTAAATCGGCTAAGATGGTATACGCTAAATCTGCATCAGGCATAAATGAACCAGTGGAAGATGAATTCATCTTATTCTGCCTCCTTCTCAATATTTAAATACTTTAGATATCTGCTAATTAGATGGTTGTGTGGGTGCGAGCGGCTGATGTTGCTGCAGAACGCCAATAAGCTGATCCGCATGCTGTTTATGCATTTGAATATGCTGACTTAAAACTTGCTTCAGTGCTGGATTTTGAGTACTCGATGCGGTCGCTGCACACTGTTTAGTCAATAAATCTTCATTCGATAAACAATCCGCAATGTACTCGAGTTCCTTACCGGTGATCGGCTGCATTGATCCATTTTGCATAATTCTTACCTCCTTTTAGGTATGACTCTTCATTCTCGTTTGATAGCTTGCCCGTATTCAAGACCTTTATGTACCGCTAGATACGAACGAGCTTACGAAGAAACAGCCAACTAAGAACCGGAGAGAACCCGAGAATTACCATAAGCCATGTCATTGTTTTGCTTGAATCATGGATAGATAGGACTAGGATAAAGATTAGAATTCCTGCAATCCTTCCTGCGCTTAGACAAATTTCACGTAATACGACAAGTTCGACTCTTTTTGACACCATTTCATCACTTGTGCCCATGAGATCAAATACAGAAGAGATCATCGGCAAAATATAAAACGGCATAAATAATGCTGATCCAATACCAACGATGAGTAAGGTGCTGTAATTAACAGCCCATAATAAAGGCAGTGTAAGCAAAGAAAGCAGCAAAGCCCCCACCAATGATCCATAGTACCTGTGAGCTGGTTTATACCATTTTCCAACAAAATGATAACTGACAAGTGCCACTAAAGATGTGTACAGATAGAATTGTCCTAATTTTACTTCTTGAGTTGTAGCGATATATACCAAGAGGTTTACTAAAAATGAAAACACGCCTTCTCTAATTCCTTGAAAAGCAAGAGCAGGAGCTGCATGACGCCACGGACTCGGTGTATTTTTTAGCTGGCGAAAAGGTTCTATCCAGTAGTAAGTCCCTTCTGTCTTTCTTTTTTTCAAAAAGAAACTGACAATAATGCCCACTCCATAAACAACCATCGAAATTATAAATATGATTCTGTATCCTTGATTTGCCTTCGATAGCGAAATGACAAGACCCGATGCCCAGGGACCCACAATCCCAACAAGTGAACCGATAAGCCCAACCCATCCATTAAATAAGTCACGGTTATCTCGACTCGTCACTTCAAAATAAACCACATTAAATGAGATCCAGAACAAACCAAGCGAAGTTCCGAGTAATAACCCTAATGGCCAAATATACGATACGGCCTGCTGATCAAGCCAGAGTACAAGAAGATAGAATACAGCAGATAATAAAATGCCGACCCTGATGACATTCATTTTGTTATGTTCTTTCACCCATTTTCCAGCCAGCCAAAAAGTAAGGACAAGCGCTATCTGCTGACTGATGGTAAACCAGCCAATCATGGTGAAATCCTGCCGGCTTTTCCATAGAAACACATTAATAAAGGTGCCCGATAAGGCACTCGCAAGAACAAATAGACCATTCACAAACAGAAGCAGCTTGGATTGCCCGTCAAGCATCGCTTTTTTCACTTCGTTTCCCTCCTTACGCTCTGCTTCCTTTAGGAAGCAGGACTACCATAAGTAACAAAACTAATATGTCCTCTCTTCACAGAAAACTTGTCCCTAATTATCAATTTCGTAAAATTGGAAACAAAAAAAGGAACACACACCTTGAAGCGGCATGTATTCCCGTGTATTACATGTTTTTATTTACTTTGACTTAAGCGTTTCACCATACGCAGTCTATCCTCGGATGCTAGACTTTGTGTCGTATGAAAACAGGAAGGACAAACATAAATATTCAAACCAAATGGTGCTTCAAGCGGAGGCATAACGGATTGAACTTTTGTAAAGCTGTCTCTTGTTACCGTCTGTACACCGGTATGAAGCAAAAATTCTCGGCAGTTTGGACATTCAGGTGCTTCCTCTTGTAAATCGAGAATTGACTGCACAGCATCAGAATATTTAGCCAAATCAACCCCCGAATCTTCATATTGATCAAGTACTCTGGCAGTAGGAAGAAGTGTATCTGTTTCGTCCTCCCAAAGCTGATCATAATCTTCTTCGGTTACTTTCGCAGCCGCTTTTTCTTTCAAAATTTCCTCTTCCTCTGTGAGCGTCACGTTCACCGTACGATACCCTTCAAGATTCACTTTAGGAAGATCTTCTTTTTGGTTACCAGTTTGTAACGCATCTGCAGTGGTATCAGGTTCTTCTTGGTCTGGAATGGCTGATAGAGGATTATTGCAATAAGGGCACTCTTCTTCTGGACCTAGTTCCTCATCCCATACGATTTCTGTTTGACACCATGGACATACTGTTGTTTCCATTTCATTCATCCTTTCATACTCTCCCATTTCATCTTAGCCCATTACCCGTTCATCATATACACGATTCCTGCTGCAAAAAAAATGATGGCAGCAGCAAACAAAATCCGGGTTAAATTTTTCATGAGATCCTCCTGTACTTATAGAACCTTCTTATTTCAGTTCAACAACGGTCACGCCGGAACCGCCTTCTCCATAATTTCCAAGACGATAACTTTTGACATTTTTGTGTTTTCTTAAATAATCCTGAATTCCTGTACGGAGTACTCCTGTTCCTTTTCCGTGAATTAAGTACACTTGTCCTAAGTTAGATAAAAATGCTTCGTCAATAAAACGATCTGCTTCAATCAGTGCTTCTTCAAGATTCGCTCCTCGCAAATCAAGTTCAGAACGCACATTATCATCACGAGTCCGTTTCACCGCAGTAACATGGCGCTGAACCTGAGTTGATGCTTTTTGCGATGTTTCGATTAGTTCCAGATCGGAGACAGCTATTTTCATCTTCATAATTCCTATTTGGACAAGTGCCTCTTTGTCAGACAATTCAACCACATGGCCTTTTTGATTCAAACTGCTGACCTTCACTTCATCACCAAGGCCAATTTTTTTGGTCCCCGCTGCTTTTTTCACTTGTTTCTTGCGTTCTGCCGGCTCTGCTTCTTCCAGCCCTTTACGTGCAGCAATCAACTTATGCTCTTTGACAGAAGCACCTTCTTCAAGTGCCATTTTTCTAAGGTCATGAATGATCTTTTCCGATTCTTGACGTGCTTTGGCTACGATATCACGAGCTTCTTGCTCGGCCTTCGTTAACCATTTTTCACGTTGTTCTTCCAGTTTTTTGATTTCATGTTCATGCTGACTTCGAAGCTGCTCAAGTTCTGCACGAATTTGCTGAGCTTTATCATGTTCCTGCTCGGCTTTCAGCCGGTTATCTTCAAGGGATGCGATCATATTCTCAACACGCTGATCTTCCTCTTTCACTTCACCGCGTGCATAGTCGAGTATGTCAGATTGCAGACCTAAACGTTCAGCAATAGCAAAGGCATTACTACGCCCAGGTACACCAATCAATAAGCGGTACGTCGGACTTAATGACGCGACATCAAACTCCATGCTCGCATTAATAATTCCTTTTCGTTCGTATGCATATGCTTTTAATTCACTATAATGAGTTGTTGCAATCATACGACAACCTGTAGAGTGAATATGCTCAAGAATAGAGATTGCAAGCGCAGAACCTTCAGCAGGATCTGTCCCTGCGCCCAGTTCATCCAAAAGAACCAAACTTTTCGGTGTCATCTGGGATAGAATGCGAATAATATTCGTCATATGGCTTGAAAACGTACTGAGACTTTGTTCAATACTTTGCTCGTCGCCAATATCAGCATAGATCGCATCAAAAACACAAAGCTGACTTCCGTCTTCAGCAGGCACAAATAATCCTGACATCGCCATAAGACTGAGGAGACCAACCGTTTTAAGGGTAACCGTCTTACCCCCTGTATTCGGTCCTGTCACAATGATCGAACTATATGAATTTCCAAGTTCAAGATCCGTCGGTACCACTTTATCCAGTGGGATTAAAGGATGACGCCCTTTTTTGATCTTCATAAACCCGCGATCATTCATGATTGGCAGTGTCGCTTTCATTTCACGAGCAACCCGACCTTTCGCAAAAATGAAATCAAGGGTTCCCAACAATTCGACATCCTCAATCAACCACTCGGATTGCTCGCCTACAAGAGCAGTCAATTTCTGCAAAATAACTTCAATTTCGCGTTCTTCTGCTAAACGTGTTTCTCTCAGCTTGTTGTTCATGGCAACGATAGATTCCGGTTCTATAAACAGAGTAGCCCCCGATCCTGATTGATCATGAACAATACCACCGAAGTGGGCCCGATACTCCGCTTTTACAGGGATAACGAACCGATCCCCGCGAATCGTTATCAGCTGGTCTTGTAACATTTTAGAAACCGTAGATGAACGAATCATGGAGTCTAGCTTTTCTCTAATCCGCGATTCACCTGACCGAAGTTCTCTTCGGATTTGTGATAATGCGGAACTCGCAGAATCCAGCACCTCTGCTGTTTCATTGATACAAGATTTAATGGCATCTTCCAGCGGTTTTTGTTCTGAAAGCTGTTCGCTTAAAAATGACAACTTGCTGATTTCAATCTCATCTTCCATGCTGTGAAGAATTCGTTTTATCCTACGTGCCGTATGAACTGTATTATGGACAGCAAGCAACTCATGAGGGCTGAGTGTTCCTCCGATTCGAGCTCTTTTCACAGCCGATGTAATATCGGTCACTCCCGTAAAAGAAGGAATCCCTTTTAAACGATCTACAGCCACAGCTTGGTCTGTTCCTGTAAGCAAAGATTTCACTTCTTCAAGATCAGATACAGGCATTAAATTTTCTGCTTTATGTTTACCTATCTCGGTTTGTGTGTATAGAGATATTGTATTTAAAATTTTACGATATTCTAACGTATGCAAAATTTTCGAATCCAATGTGACAACTCCTCTCAGGCTCTATATTTCATTATAACGAATGAGCAGGACTTGCGCCATTTGAGAAATCAAATCTACACATAATTTGTGTTGATTTGCTACATAATAGGTTATGCATACCCAAGAATACATCAAATTTAAGGAGGATATATGATATGTCAATTTTAGGGGCAATTGTTCGTTTTATTGTGGCAGCAATTGTATTGTTGCTGGTAAGTTGGATCGTTCCTGGTTTCTCTGTACATGGTTTCGGCAGTGCACTTCTGTTAGCACTGGTAATTGCACTACTCGGATGGGTGGTCGAAAGTATTTTCGGCGAGAGAGTATCTCCATTTGGTCGGGGGATCGTGGGATTCCTTGTTAGTGCGCTTGTCATCTGGTTATCTCAATATATTGTAAGTAATGTATCAGCAAGTATTCTCGGTGCTCTTCTAGCAGCCCTTGTGATTGGGATCATTGATATTTTTGTCCCAACTCCATTCGATGCTGCAAAAAAACATAAATAATTGAACATAATAGCAAAAAGGTCTTCTTCTATATGAAGGAGATCTTTTTTGCTGTTTTTATTATTCATATAATTCAAAAATATGACGTAATTGGAATGTACACCCCTAAAAGATCTACGGTATCATAAAGAAGTATGTACCAAAATATTTTTATGGGAGGTTTTCACTCTTGAAAAAAGCAATCGTACTACTTCTAAGTGCAATGTTACTATTCGTACTTGCTGCATGCGGCCAAGACTCGAAATCAGGTTCAGACAGCGGAATTACGGAATCAGATGTGGCAGCAAGTGAAGAAATTACTATTAAAGCAACAAATTACGAATTCGATCAACCTGAATATCGTATTAAAAAAGGAGTTCCCGTTCGTATTGTTTTTGAAAACGTAGAAGGGAACCATGGAATTATTGTACCAGGACTCGGCGTGCAGCTCGACACTAAACAAAGTGCTACGGTGATTACTCCGAAAGAGACTGGCGAATTTGAAGTTGCCTGCTCCATTTTCTGCGGAAAAGGTCACTCGACAATGGTATCTAAAATCATTGTAGAAGAATAGCAACACAAAAGACCCTCGTGCCAGGCTAACTAGCCTGGCACGAGGGTCTTTTTACAATCATTTTTACAATGCTTCTTCTAATGAATGAAAGCTACATTAGTTTTGATCCTGCTCAATCAGTTCAATCCATTCATTATACTCCGTTTGGAGTTTAGCATACTCTTCTTGCAATTTACGGTATTCATTCGCCAAATCTTCTGATTTATCTTGATGCATTTCACGTTCAACTTCAAGGAGCCTCAACTGGTGTGCCGTTATTTCATAACGCTCCATAATTTCCTGGATTTCGGTTTCAAGTGCTTTTTTATCGCTTTCGAGCGAAGAAGAACGAGAGATCGCTTCATTTTTCTCATAGGATAATTCAAGCAATCTATCATTACCAGCTGCAATCTGTTTCTGCCAGCTCTTCACTTCTTCCTCTAGATGCTTGCGATTTGCTTCCCAATCAGCTTGTTGGTTCATGAGATACTGATATTCACGCTGAAGCTCCTTATTCTCTTGATCCATTCGCTCCTGCTGACTTGTCCAATCCTGTTCTTTCTCAGCCCAATCTCTAAGTTGACTGCGAAGCTGTTTCTGCTCCTCTTCCAACTGTTTACGTTCCTGCTGAAGCTTGGACTCAGCTTCTGTAAGCTCTTCACATCTTAATTGCCATTCAATCGCTTCTTCTTCGGCTTTATTGAGTAGAGACTGCGTATTATTCACTTCTGCTTTGGTATCTTTCAGTTCAGCTTCACGAATATTTAGATCTTTACGAAGCCGCTGCAGCTCTTGTTCGTATTGCTCTGACATTTGAAGATACTGCTGAGCCTCTTCTACAGAAGATTCAAATTTACCATTTAGTTCAGCATACTTACCGTCAAGAACAGACAACTGTTCTCTAAGATGATCGGTCTGCTGTTGCGCTTTTTGTGCTTCCTCTTGAGCCCTATTCAGCTCCTGCTGTAATTCGCGATGACGCGCTTCTGCAGACTCCAATTGCTCTGCACTTTCTAAGACGTCATTCTCCAGCTGACCAATCTCCTGTTTTCTTTGTTCCGCAATGGTTCTCCAATTTTTTTCACTTTCCGTAAGTGTTGCAATTTCACTTTGTAATTTACGGGTTGCCGCATGAGCTTGTTCGAGTACTTTTTGCAATCGGCGCTGTTCCTCTTCCGCTTTGGCCCCCGCTTGTTTCATTTTATTCAATTCTTGCTGGCTAGTCGCTTGTTGCTCCTGCAATTTACGGATGAGCGCAGTACTCGCTGTTTCCCTTTCAGCCGCTTGTTGTACTTTTTGTTTCAGCTCTTCTATTCTTTCCTGTGCTTTCAAACGATCTTGTTCAGCTGTATGGAGCTTTCTCTGCAGAGCAACACTGTTTTCTTTGGTTTCCGTAATCTGTTGTTCAAGTTCCTGTACTCGGCGTGTATGTTTTGAAATGTTCTCTTCCGCAGCAACATTCAAAGATTCAAGTTTCTGGATTCGAGACTTCTCCTCTTCTAATACAGCAGCCAATTGTTTGCGTCCTTCTTCTTCTTCAGAAAGTTCCCTCATCGCTTCTTCAAGCTGTAAACTCGCTTCTTTTCGCTCGTTTTCGAGACTCTCCTGCAATTGAGCCAATTCTTGAAGAAGTTTCTGCTCTTTCTTATCATGATCAGCCATCATTTGCTGTTTCGTGTTATTCAGTTCTGTTTTGTACAGTTCATACGCTTCTGTCTCGGCTTTCTCTGCTTCTTCCAACGCAAGGCGCTCAGCCTCTTGCACTTTAGCTTCCATTTCCTTCTTCAATTCTTGAAGCTGTTCTTCCGATCTTTCGCGTTCTGCTTCCAGATCATCATTTGCTTGTTGAAGACGCTGTTCCAGCTGTTCTGTACGCTCTAGCGCATCTGCCTTAATTGATGAAATTACATTTGCATGCTTTTCTTCGGTCTCCGTGAGCATTTCCATAACTTCATTAATACTCTTCTCTGCTTCTGCCTGAGCCTCTGCTTTGATGGATTCGATATCAAGCGCATGCTGTTCTTGCCATTGTTCAAGCTTCGTTTGCAGCTGTGCTTCTGCAAGGCGAATCTGTTCGTCAGCTGCGGTGCGAGCTTCACGAATTTCGGTGTCAGCCAGTTCCTGCATGGTTTGTAATTCTTCTGCAGCTTGCTGTTTATAATCTTGCAGTGCTTGATCTGCAGCCGCAC
Source organism: Paenibacillus sp. An7 (assembly GCF_009870785.1). Classification (GTDB taxonomy): domain Bacteria; phylum Bacillota; class Bacilli; order Paenibacillales; family Paenibacillaceae; genus Paenibacillus. The sequence continues at coordinate 42,519 of NZ_WTWX01000004.1, read as the reverse complement.
GTTCCTGTTCCTTACGTTCCAATTTCTTCTCAAGGTCTTTTTTCAATTGTTGCCAATTGTTCTCAAGTTCCTGCTGCTTACGCTGGTGTTGCTCCGTAAGGTTTTTAAGTTTAATTTGAAGCTCTTTGTCCCAATTTTGTTTATCTGTTTGGAGCTGTTTCTCCCAATGTTCTTTGTTTGCCTTAAGTTGTTTTTCCCAGTTCTGTTGATCGGTCTGGAATTTAGTTTCAAGTGTTTTACGTTCTTGAACCACTTTATTCAGTTCAGCAGAACGCTGACTCAGGAGTACATTCAGCTCTTTCACTTTCGCGTCTGCTTCTTCTTGAAGTTTCTTCTGCTTTTGCTCTGCTTCAGCCAGCACTTCCTTACGCCGAGCCTCAAGCGCTGCCGTATGCTCTTTCTGTTTGTCCGATAATTGTTGCTGCCACTTTTTATCGTTCTGCTGCATACGAGTAGAGAGTTCCGTATTATTTTGTTTCGCCTGTTTTAATTCTCCCTCCCGAAGTGAAACCTTCGCAAGAGCTTCTTCTAGCTGAGCTTTGAGTGCTTTTTGTTCTTCGGCACGAACACTCTCAAGCTGAGCCAGTGCTTGCTGAGCAGATTGCTTTTCTTTCTCCATCTCTTTCGTAACCGTTTCAAACTGCTCTAATTTTTCTTTTTGTTGTTCATAAGTAGTTTTGAGTTTATCCAGCTCAGTAACAAGCTGAGTGCGTTCGCCAGTGACCATCTTCAGTTCATTCTTTACTTGCTGAACCTGAAGAGACTCTTCTGCCATATGTACTGCAGTGAGTACTGCAAGTCTTGGAGTATCCAGTCTGGCATGATTTTTAGAAATGGTGTTCATTCTTTCATCGACCATACTGGCCACTTGTTTCATATATTCGGCACTGCTGCCGACCAATTTATAAGTAGTTCCGTAGATCTCTACGGTAACGCGTGTACGATCAGGTGTAGTCACAGTTGTGCCCTCCTTCAAGTCTGTATGTTGATTCTTAGATGATGTAACCCTATTTATTAGGTTATAAGTGTAAGTATAAAGATCCCTAAACAAAAAGTCACATCGAAGCCTTTATCTTTAAGGATTCGATGTGACTTAGAGCAATTCCTTCAATTAATTCCTCAAAAAATAAAGGAGAAACATGGAAACTTACACATCAAGCTCGTCATATCCTTATTTTCGGAGTTCGGCTCCAAAACGAGTAGAAAGATCCTCTACTACTTTACTATGAACGGCTGTAATTTCTTCTTCTGTCAGCGTATGTTCATGGTGACGGTATGTCAGGGCAAGAGCAACACTTTTCTTACCAAGACCAAGTTTTTCTCCAGTAAAGATATCGAACACCTGAACCGATTGTAACAGTTCTCCCGCCGATTCACGAATCGATGCAAGCAATGCACCTGCTTCAACATTCTCCTCAACGACAACTGCAATATCACGTTCAACAGCAGGGAAACGAGGAAGCTCCCGATACACAAGTGCAGGTCTTGCATATTCATAGAGTGCTTCAAGCGATAATTCTGCAACATACGTATCCGCCAGATCATAGCTGTTTTGAATTTCAGGATGAACCTGCCCCATTGTTCCGATCAGGATCGCATCTTTGCCTTCTACATTTAGATAAATAGAGGCTGAACGTCCCGGATGGAAGTCCTTCGGTTCATTTGCAACATAGGACACGTTTTTATCAAGACCAAGGTAAGCAAAAATAGACTCAATAGCTCCTTTTAGATCAAAGAAGTCTACTTTTTGTACAGACGTATTCCATTGTTTTTCTACCCGATTTCCACTAAGAAGCAGGGATAGTGCAGGAATTTCACGCGGCTGTTTTGTCAAGCTTTCTTCTTCTGTATAGAACACATTTCCGATCTCGAAAAGTGCCAAACTGTCCTGTTTACGATTTCGGTTGTATTCTGCTGCGGAAAGCATCTGCGGCAAAATGCTAGTTCTCAGTACACTTTGCTCTTCACTCATCGGCATAGCTAGTTTAACAGAGTGACTGCCTTTGGTAAGTTCCGAGAACAATGAACCGCGCACCGGATTTACGAAAGAGTAACTGATCACTTCATGATAACCGCCATTCGAAAGAAGAGCACGAAGCGCACGGCGAATCGTTTGTTCCTTCGTGAAGGAACCTGGTGTAGTCGGACCTTCAATTACGGTTGTAGGAATAAGGTCATATCCATATAACCTTGCTACTTCTTCAATCAAATCTACATCACGAGTAATATCACCGCGGCGGGTAGGAACAGTTACTTTAAGTTCATCACCAGATGATACCTCATATGCAAAATGAAGACGATCGAAAATCAATTTAATCTCTTCAGTTGTGAGCAGGGTTCCCAGATATTGATTCACTTTATCAGTAGATAAAGAAATCACAAGCTCTTCTGTTTGAGCGGGTGCAGATTCTACAACCCCTGGATGTACCGTACCTGCTGCATACTGAGCGATCAGAGATGCTGCGCGGTTCAGTGCTGGAATGACGGAGTTCGGATCTACATTTTTCTCAAAACGAAGACTGGATTCCGAGCGAAGCCCTAGATCACGAGATGTTTTACGAACCGTTGTTCCATCAAATTTAGCAGATTCGAGCAACAGGTTAACCGTATTACTCGTTACTTCGGAGTTTTCTCCGCCCATCACCCCTGCGATTGCAACCGGTTTTTCACCATCGGTTATAAGAAGCATCGTTTCTTTCAACTTGCGTTCTTGTCCGTCAAGGGTCACCATTGTTTCGCCTTCAGCTGCCGTACGTACAACAATGTTACCGTGAGCAAGGCTATCTGCATCGAATGCATGTAAAGGCTGTCCATATTCAAGCATGACATAGTTCGTAATATCCACAATATTATTAATTGGACGAATACCAGCTGCCATAAGACGATTTTGCATCCACAGTGGAGAAGGAGCAATCTGTACTCCGGTAATATAGCGAGCAGCGTAATGAGTGCAGAGCTCAGGCGCATTCACCGTTACCGAAATATGCTCCGCTGCTGGGGAACCCGATTCTGTTAATTGCTCTTCCGGTTTTGGCAAAGTGATCTCTCTGCCTAAAATCGCGCTCACTTCATAAGCTGCACCAATCATTGATAATGCGTCGGAACGGTTTGGTGTCAAATCAAGTTCGAGCACTTGATCATTAAGACCGAGTACTTGTTCAATCGGCGTACCTGGTTCAAGATCGGAAGGAAGAACAAGAATACCTTCTTGTTGTTCTTTTGGCAGCAATTTATCATTAAGTCCCAGCTCTTTCGCAGAACAAATCATCCCTTGGGATAATACGCCGCGCAGTTTTGCTTTTTTGATATCAAGACCGCCGGGAAGTTTGGCTCCGATCATAGCTACCGGTACTTTTTGACCTGCATCTACATTTTTCGCGCCGCACACAATTTGAAGTTCTTCTTCAAGACCTGCATCGACTTTACATATATTAAGTTTATCCGCATCCGGATGTTTTTCTTTGCTCTTCACGTAACCGACTACAACTTTAGTAATCCCTTGGTTACGGTTTTCCACTGCATCAATTTCAATTCCCGCTCTTGTAATACGCTCAGCCAGATCTTCCGGAGCTACATTTTCAAGAGATATATAATCAGACAACCACTCTGTAGATACTCTCACGGACGTTCACTTCCTTCTATAAAAATAGGTTTACCTTTATTTGTAATTATGAGTAATCTATAATCTTGCAAACTGCTTCAAGAATGACATATCGCTGTTATAAAAGTGACGGATATCATCCACACCATATTTCAGCATGGCAATACGCTCGACACCCATACCAAATGCAAAACCGCTGTATTCAGACGGATCGTATCCGCCCATCTCCAGCACTTTTGGATGTACCATTCCCGCTCCAAGAATCTCAATCCAACCTGTTTGTTTGCAAAGTCTGCATCCTTCACCGCCGCATTTAATGCAAGTTACGTCAACTTCTACACTCGGCTCTGTAAACGGGAAGAAACTTGGACGAAGTCTGATCTCGGTATGAGCTCCAAACATTTCACGAACAAATTGCAAAAGGGTACCTTTCAGGTCACTCATACGGATGTTTTTGCCTACAACGATTCCCTCTACCTGATGGAACTGGAAGGAATGAGTCGCATCGTCATCATCTCGGCGATATACTTTTCCTGGTACGATTACTTTTACCGGGGATTCACCTTGCATTGCTTGCATGGTACGAACCTGAACGGGAGAAGTATGTGTTCTCATGAGGATGTCATCTGTAATATAGAACGAATCCTGCATATCCCGGGCTGGGTGGTTCTTCGGCAGGTTAAGTGCTTCAAAGTTAAAATAATCCGTTTCAACTTCTGGTCCTTCTGCTACTTTGTAACCAAGCCCAACGAAGATATCTTCAAGGTCCTGAATTACTTTTGTTAACGGATGAAGACCTCCCTCAGGCATACGGCGTCCTGGCAAGGAAATATCAATTTTTTCTTTAGAAAGGCGTCTCGCAGTCTCTTCTTTTTGGAAAGCTGTTTGTTTTTCCTCAATAACAGACTCAATCGCACCCCGCACTTCATTCGCCACTTGGCCGATAACCGGACGTTCCTCTGCACTCAGGGCACCCATACCGCGTAAAATCTCAGTAAGTGCTCCTTTTTTACCTAAATATTTCACACGTATTTCACTTAGCGCCTTATCATCGGCTACGTTTGCAAGCTCAGCGAGAGCTTCAACTTGCAGTGCTTCCAATCTTTCTTTCATGTTGCGGTTACTCCCTTCGTAACTCCAGATTTTAATCTTTTTAATCAAAAAAAGGCCTTTTCTCCCCCATAAAAAGGGACGAAAAGACCGTGGTACCACCCTTGTTAGATTCATGTACGACTAGAATAAATCTGCGGTTTTATAATAAAACCGAGCTAGTCTGTACGAATTCAATCTCACTTTAGCACGTTTGTAACGGTCGTGAACCGGTATCCTCTACTGACCATAATATAAGGCATTTACATAGGCACCCTATCTGCTGTTCAAGGAACTGCTCCGGAGCGAACTTCGACAGCCTGATTTCGTAGAAACGCTCTCAATCTAAGCGGCGCTTCCTCCCTGTACAAAAGCACTGTGTACTCTTCTCCATCCATGCATTTTGCTCATTAAAATCTCACATATAGATGAAACTAAAGGCCGTCACAAATCTTTGCTTCATTCCGTTAGTTTTTCTACATTGTTTGCTACATTATTATACGCAAATGACAAGTCCCAATCAAGTCCTCATCTCAAAAATAGACACTGCTTCTTCTCATATGTTCCGAAACCACTTTAGAAAAGCATCTGCGACTTCCTTTCCCGCAATGCCGTTTGGATGCGGATCATATTCATTACTCATAAATCTAGGCTGAATCCGGTGTTCCTCTGGTGCAGGGCAGGATAGAACTTTGGCAATATCAAACACTGCATCCGTTCCTTCGGGTGGACAGGTCCGAATCGTTTCATTGACAGTTCGCCACACTTTTTCTCTATCCTCCGTAAAATTAAACGGCGGCACCGTAAATAAGATCACCCGCACACCCCCGCGCTCGAGATTTCGCTTTATTTTTCGGATAATAAAAGATAAGTCCGCAAGCAATTCATCTGCGCTTCGATTTCCAATATCCATATCATTCACCCCGAGGACAATGGCTACGATACTGCCCTGTTTGGATTTAGCAAGCCACGGGCCGTCCGTTGCTGCATCATAGGCTCTTGCCCATCCTGAACCAATATTCCAAATACCATAATCAGGACCAAGCCCATCAGCTATACGAGAAACCCAGTACTCATAGCCATCCTGCCCTGTTCTTACTCCCTGAGTTATGGAATCTCCCAAGAAAACAATCTCTTCCTTCATCTGTCTTTTATATCCTATAAAAGCAGGCAGAACTAGCCGATTCTGAGAAGCTGTAAACAGGACACCTTGTTCTTCATCTGCCTGATTCCCCTCTGCTTCAAAAGCAGATACAAGCAGCCCCTCCGTATTGTATGGAAATGATTTTCCTGCAGGAGCTGAAATTGTCCACGAGAACACTAAATCATGTCCTGCCGGAACATCTATATGTACCGAATCACTCCAGAACTTCTCTGCAGGAGTGACTTCTTTACTCATTTCTCCATCAAATGTCACCTTTACTGCGCTTTTAGGTATAATACTGCCATCTCGTTTATGCCCGCTCACCGCTACATAAGCGCTTTCAATAACCCATACACCGCCAGGCATACTTCCTTTCGCCGTGTTCCCTACATCCCAAGTTGAGTCTACCGCATTACTGTGCCAAAACTTCAAATCAAGCTGACCTGTTTCTCTCAGTCTTACGTATGTCCGGTAGGTACGTATAGATGCTGTTTCCTGCTCCATGATGAAATTAGTTGCCGTAGAGACGGCTGTTGCCGATCCATATTCACCTTCCATTTCTCGCTCATTCCTCCTCATTATGTAAAATAAAACTATCGTAAATCTATTATACTAAAGCTTTGGTTATAATCGATTATGAATTAGGTTCTCGGAAAACAAAAAAAGCCCCTTGCCTTAGGCAAGAGACTCTTACTATGAAGCGGGTGATGGGAATCGAACCCACGCTATCAGCTTGGAAGGCTGAAGTTCTACCATTGAACTACACCCGCTATAAGTATCGGGACGACACGATTTGAACATGCGACCCCCTGGTCCCAAACCAGGTGCTCTACCAAGCTGAGCTACATCCCGTCAAATGAATGAGCGCCATTCATTAGTGACAAGAAACAATATATCACAACTCTGCTTTCTCTGCAACCCTAAATTTATAACTACAATACATTTTTCTCAGTCACAGCACATGCAGTTCAGGTAAACAAAAAAATGCATGTGCTGAGTATCCTCTGAGAATCATTTTAGGCGATAGCTTTTAAAAATTGAGATTCGAAATCAATCGATGCAAGGGGTCTGCTGAAGAAATAACCTTGCGCATCATTACAGTGCTGTTCTTGTAAAAATAAAAGCTGGTCTTCGTTCTCTACCCCTTCCGCAGTCACTTTGAGCTGAAGATGCTTTGCCATAGAGGTAATCGTGGATACGATTGCTTTATTGTTCCGATCCACCATCAGCTCCCGCACAAAGGACTGATCGATTTTAAGACGATCGATAGGCAGATTTTTCAGATAATGAAGTGAACTGTATCCCGTACCAAAATCGTCAATACTGATCTGCACTCCAAGCTTTTTAATACGTTCGAGTACTCTCATCCCTTGCGTCATATCAAACATCGTACTTTCTGTTATTTCAAGTTCTAAGTATACAGGGTCAAGGCCTGTGTCCTGCAACACACGCTCAATTCGTTCTGCAAGCTGCACTTCCTGAAATTGTTGGATCGATAAATTCACGGATATCGTCAAAGGTTTGTATCCTTGATTTTGCCACATTCGGTTCTGATGACACGCTTCTCTAAGCACCCATTCTCCGAGCGGGACAATAAGTCCGCATTCCTCAGCAATCGGAATAAAATCGATTGGCGATATACGTCCTCTCATCGGATGGTTCCACCGAACAAGCGCTTCAACTCCAACCACTTCACCGGTAGCCAGATTCATCTGCGGCTGATACTCAAGATAGAATTCATTACGTTCTAGGCCTTTACGTATATCGTGTTCCATCTGTAAGCTCTCTTGAGCTTCTCTCTTCATAGATAAGGTATATCTATTAAAATCTTGTCCTTCATTCTTGGCAAAATATAAAGCCGTATTTGCATTACGAAGAAGTTCGTCCGGCTTAGCACCATCATAAGGATATATACTAACTCCTGCCGAAGGGGTAATGTATAGTTCTCGTTCATTTATAAAAATGGGATCTTTAACACGCTCTAAAATTTCATAAACCCGATTATGTAACATTTCTACGCTTTCTATTCCGGTCAAAACGATTGCATATCGATCTCCTCCAAGAGAAAACACTTCTTTTCCCCCTTGATAATCAAGCAAGCGTTCTCCTGTCTGTTTCAACAGCTGGTCCCCGAGTATATAACCAAGGGAATCATTAATAATCTTAAATCGACTAATATTAATAACAAGCAAACCTAACAGTGCACCATCAGCCTCTAATTTTTCCAGACATTTACTCACATAGTGAAGCAAAGATCTCCGGTTACCAAGCCCAGTGGTCTCGTCATAATGGGCCATATAGTCTAATTTTTTTCTTGTTACTTTTTGCTCTTCTAACGGACTCTTAATATAGACGTTATAATAAATATTTTGAAATATTATATACGAAATCAATTGAAACAACATCGAAAAAGTAAAGTATACATCCTGAACATAAGTAACTTGAAGTATAAAACCTTGGCTTATGATACAAAAACAAACGCCTAGGATCAGCCGGAAATTAATTTCCTTACTGCGCTTCTTTCGCGAGAAAATAATACCTGCTAACGCGAACACAAAAAATAAAAGAAGCGATGCATGCATAACATAATAAGTTGAATTGATCGACTGTGTCCACGGATCAGAACGGCTGAGAACAGATTCTGTTATGCCGTTATTGTAAAGAACCAACATAAGAAAACTGATATACAGGGTCCCCATCGTAAAACTTACCCATCTTGGGAATGGCTTTTGCTTTGCAGGCAGCTTAAATCCGAGAAACAACATACACATCACACAGATTAAGCGAGCCATAAAAATAATGACAAGTACATCTATGGAATCAACCAACAGTTTATAACCCATTCTTATTTCCCCGTAATAAAGAAACAGCAAAAGTTTAAGCAGTCCACCCGCAAAGAAGACGTAAGAAAAGTATTGACCATTCCTGGTTCGATCCCCTTTTGCCTGCATTCTGCTCTGGTTATAGGCAGATAAACAAATAATCATTGAAACTAATGAAATTCCAAGACCTAATAGATGAAATAATTCTTGATTTACGATTGATGATAATGAACCTGGTATCCATGGAGTCAGCAAACATAAGAACAAACCCGCTGTCACTATTTTAATGGATTTGTGATATCCACTTTTTAAGTTCATAACATTTTCCATGCCTCCATTCATCTATAACTAAAACCAACTTACTTGTCGCTCTCTATTCAATCTAATTTGACACATTTCAACAATTTTCTTCCACTTTCCTGGACTATAATACCATTTTTTAAGGAGATCGTGTATCTTTTTTTGTGAACAACGATGCATATCAACGTATTTTATAGTTCTAAAGACACATAAAGGAGGGATTAAACACAAAGAAGAACGCTCTATGTGAATATCCACATAGAGCGCCTGGTCATCAAGCTAAATTTTTGCAAATTGGTTATCTATTCAAAATTAACTTCGGGTGTGGTGAGCTTGTCGTAAAAATCTACGACCTGATCTTTGCTTTCCGAAGCTCGAAGAGCCATTGCTGAACGAGGATGTTCATCAAGATGTCCTGTAACCATATAAGGCAGAAGGTAACCCCATTCTTCCTTTTCCCGTAAAGGCACAAGCCAGTTCTCCAGCACATTTAGAACCGGACGCAATTTGTACTTGGTTCCCTTCAAATGAGCAATAAGCAGTTCCGTCGGACAATTACCTGCTGCACGTCCCATTCCGTACACAGATGCATCAAGAAGTTCTACACCAAGTTCTGAGGCAATCAGTGTATTTGAAAAAGCTAGCTGCATATTGTTATGTGTATGTACACCGAGTCGTTTATTAGGAAGATGCTTTTTGAATTTTTCAACGAGGTATTTAATGTCGTTATGATCCAGGCTGCCGTATGAATCTACGATGTAGACTACATCTACAACACTCTCATTAATCATTTCAAAAGCTTCTAAGAGTTCATTCTCCATAACGTTAGAAAGAGCCATAATATTCAGCGTTGTCTCGTAACCGCGGTCATGGAATGTCTGTGCAAGCTCTAGACCTTTGTCCACATCCTTGATATAACAAGCCACACGAATTAAATCCAGCATACTTTCGCTGCGAGGTAAAATATCAGCTTCGTCTACTCTGCCAATATCAACTAAAGCAGATAATTTCGTAGTTCCTTTTTGCGGGATCACTTTACGCAGAAAATCATCATTCAAAAAGCGCCATGGTCCTGCTTTTTCTGCTCCTTTAAGTAACTTGGGAGAGTTTTTATAACCAATCTCCATGTACTCTACCCCTGCTTCATTCAGCCCTTCATAAAGTCCTTGGACAAACTCAACGCTGAAATCCCAATTGTTTACGAGACCGCCGTCTCGAATCGTGCAATCTACAATTTTGCTTGTGTTCGTCAATGTCTTCATGCATAAGCTCCTTTGGCATCTTTATCTATTTCTACCATGATACTTGAACGTAGAAGGAAAAGTAAAGAGAAGGTTTACCTATTGATTTGACTTCCATTCCCTATCTATTTGTTGAATCACTTCTTCACTTACATTTCTCTTTCCATACCTAACTTCGTTATATAAGGGGAATAGGTCATCAGAAACTGCTCCCAAATCATCCTTATGTCTTTTATTCGTTCTTTCTGTCTTAGCTGTCGTCTTTATCTTATCCAGCTCTTGTTTCACTTCAAAAGGAGTTAGATGAGCTGGGATCTCAAGTCCCTGTCCTTTGACCCGGAGAATATACTCTCGATAATAATACCGAATGCGCTCCTTAGGATCACTCGGCACGGACTCTCTTTGAAAGAAGCGAAGCCAGCTCTTCTTCTTCGGTTTTTCTTCAATCGTTTCAATGATATCTATATATGCCGTTTTAGGCGGGATGACCGGCACTAAATTCTTTTTACGATGTTCTAAATACTCAGTGAACTTCACAAATAATTTCCAAGCCTTATAAAATATAAAACATAGCACTGCGACAGCTGCTAAGAAAACAATGGCTCGGAGTAAAAATTCCCAAATCGGTGATGGTTCTTGCGGAATTTTTTCCTCATTTGGCAGAAAGGGAAGAGGAGACTCCGTTACACCCGAGGAATTAGGGATATTCTGCTGCGGAGTCTCACCGCTGAATAGATTTCTCACCCAAGCAGTAAACCAACTCCATACAGAGGCAGCTACTTCAGATAAACGCTGAAAGGCTCCGACAAGTAAAACGATCATAAGGAAGAGTAAGGTACGTAATTGATTAATCTTCGTAAAACTTCTTACAAGCGGCCTTTGCCCCTTGAAATCAAGAGTAACCTTCCGCATTTCCTGGGTATGGCGATCCCAGAGCAGTAATATAAAACTAGCCAGTCCGCTTACATAAACCCCCACACTGTATGGCGTAAGCGAAGAATATCTTCCCACAAAAAAACTGAGTATTACCAATGATACGAGACCAACGACCCGATATTTTTCGGATATAAAAATCGTATGCTTGATATGCTTCTGCAAGTAAAATCCCCGATAGCCTATAGTTCCGCCAAGAACGACTCCTGCTATGATGAAGAGTAAACGATTCTCCGTTGATCCTGCCATAAAAGTCGCAGTGGCAATTACCATTCCACCAAGTACTGCTAGGGCAACAGCAAATGCTGAACTCTTCATAGATAGCACTCTGCCGCTCAATACCCCGGCACTGATCGCAACAAAACCAATACAGAGCACATACATAGGAGGAATTTCGAGAACATAGACAGATAAAATAACAATAAGAGCATAGCCATAGATTAATTCGGCAGCGCCTTGTAATATAGCCTGAACAGGAAAAGTAAAGGTTTGTTTCTTATCCATTTCTCCCCTCCTTATCCTCTAAGAACAAGACGGTGATCCGGTTACCTGCGGTTCGCAGTCTTGCTAACTGGGTTTCCATCGCTTGTGACACATAGGCGGTAATCAGTAAATAATCGTGCTTCCGTTCCTCATCTTCTTGCCGGTCAGCTTCATCCCGCAGCATTTGTTCCATTGGCATAAGGCACTTTAATTGAACCTCAGCCATTGCTTGCATAATATATTCGGCATGAACAGAGCCGTAGTCTGCATCAATCCGAATACTTGTATCTCCCTGTTCCGAATAAGCATTGTGTGCAAACCCTGCCTTGAGTCCTCTGCTGGCAGCATAACTAACTGCTGTGGCTGCATAAGATAAGCCTCGCTCCGCAAGTTCCGGTCTAGTCACTACACTCCACATCTCCTCCGATTCCTGTATATTAAATAGGATCATCGTCTGTGGGTCAGAACTGAAGCCCTGCTTAAATACTTGAAGATCACCTGTTCTTGCGGTAGCACTCCAGTGAATCCGATTCATTGGATCGCTTTCCCCATAAGGACGAACCCCTACAATTAAAAAGGGATCTTCCACGATCCACCTGGATACTTCTAGTTCTCCTTGCCATACTTCGAAGTTTGACGGCATTTCATGATCGGAGAGGATTTCCGGATACACAGTCAAAGCAATGGATACGGGCAACTTTTGACTTGTAGAGTAGATATTAAAGAGATCTCCTCCCGTCATCGTGACCGTCTCCATCTGATAAACACCTCGTTTCTGACATACCACGAAGTGTCTTCTAGAGATTTTAGTGAAGGGTCTCATCGTAAACACGCTTTGATGATTTTGATAAATGTTTCCTTTACTGATCCCCATTTCTTCTCCGGTTTGAAAAGAAAAGGAAGCAGGCATCATCGCTTCAAGACGCAGCCAAGGAATAGGCAGTCTTTTTTCATTAGCAATCTTTTCCGTCATAACTAACTGATCACCTGCATAACAGCGATCTTTTTCAAATTCTCTCGAATACGTAACGCGCCTAAGTACAGGAAGTCCAAATATCGCTTGCTCCACCAAAATTAGCAAAAGACCGACAACAATAAACCATAAGAGATCCATTAGCTAGCCTATGCTACTTTCTGAAGCCATGTTTTCACTCGGGACTGGGATTTGTTCAATGATACTTTGAAGCAGGGCTGCCGCCTTCCCTTCCTGTTGTCTTGATCTTTGGTGGAGGACAAGCCTATGAGATAAAACAGGCAGAGCGAGCGCTTTGATATCGTCAGGCAGGACGTAGTCCCTATTTCTTATGGCAGCCCTGGCTTGGGCAGCTCTAACCAGTGCCTGTGTTCCTCTCGGGCTTACACCAAGGGCAATATCAGGATGGCGTCTTGTAGCCTCTGCTATAGCAATCATATACTGGAGGAGATCTTCCTCGACTTGAACGGACTTAAAGGATTGCTGGGCTGAAATCATATCCTCCTGTGTGATCACAGGGGTTATGGGAGACTGAAAACCGCCTTCAATCGTCCGTTTCAAGATTTCAATGCCTTCGGCTTGGGAGGGATAACCCAAATTCATTTTTAACATGAATCGATCCATTTGCGCTTCTGGCAGCGGAAAAGTTCCTTGGTTATCAACTGGATTCTGCGTTGCTATGACAATAAAAGGTTTGGATAGTACATGAGTTTGTCCATCCACACTAATTTGTCTCTCCTCCATACACTCTAACAGACTGGATTGTGTTCTCGGCGTTGCTCTATTAATCTCATCTGCTAATACGATATTCGCAAATAAGGGGCCTGGCCTAAATTCAAACTGTCCCTCTTTCTGGTTGTAAAAATGAATTCCCGTCATATCCGACGGTAATAAATCTGGAGTAAACTGAATCCGCCGAAATGAACATTCCATCGAAGCAGCTACCGTTTTAGCGAGCATCGTTTTACCTGTCCCAGGGACATCTTCCAATAAGATATGACCTGAAGCGATGAGTGCGGTCAACAATAAATCTACCGATTCTTCTTTGCCGATCATGTACTTCGCTATATTTGTTCTCAGTTCTTGTGCCATATTCGCAATTGCCTTGATTTCAGCCTCAACCACAGAAAGACCACCTTTATACTTATAATGAGGAAACGTTTTCATATATGTGTTTTTATTTTATCACAACGCCAGAAAACATGCATTTTATGTAAAAAAAAGAAGGTATACCCCTGGTTTCTCCCAGGCATATACCTATCTACCATTCAAATCCTATTCTTGTTCCTCACTTGTGATCCACTCTACAATGGTCCGGACCATGACACCTGTGGCTCCTTTCGGATTTACACCTCGCTCTTTCGAAAGAAATGCAGTTCCAGCAATATCCAGATGAATCCAAGGCATCCCGTCAGCAAAGGTCCCTATAAACAAACCAGCAGTACTTGAAGCTGCATTTCGTCCTGTACTGTTCCGTAAGTCTGCTACATCACTTCTCAGCATCTCTTGGAATTCGGGATACGCAGGAAGCGGCCATACTCTTTCACCGGTTCGTCTAGAAGCTGAAATAAACCGACTCAAGAACGTCTCATCATTCGTTACCGCACCAGTGGCAACATCTCCAAGTGCCGATAATACAGCCCCAGTTAACGTTGCTACATCAATAAGACGAGTTGCACCTAATTCCTTCGCGTAGGTCATACCGTCAGCAAGTACAACTCTTCCTTCTGCATCTGTATTCAGAATTTCAACGGTTCTGCCGCTAAGTGTTGTAATGACATCACCGGGTTTGAATGCACTGCCAGAAGGCATATTCTCAGCGGTTGGAATAACGACCAGTACGTTCAGTTTCGGCCGAAGGATACATAAGGTCTCAAGTGCCCCAAGCACGGTTGCTGCACCGCCCATATCGCTGATCATTTCTTCCATACCGACACGAGGTTTGAGCGAAATACCGCCTGTGTCAAAGGTAATTCCTTTTCCTACAAGTCCCACAATGTCGCCATCCCATGTTTCTTTTCCTTGATACTTAATGACGATCATTTTGGGCGGATGGATACTGCCTTTTCCTACAGCGAGAATTCCGCCCATCCCTTTTTTCTCAAGTTCCTTTTCATCTAAAACGGAATACTCTAGTCCATGTTTCTCAGCTAGTTGTTTAGATGCTATGGCAAGATCTTCAGGAACGAGCATATTCCCTGGAAGATTGGTTAAATCTCTGGCATAATTGGTCCCTGCTGCAAAAGCTTGACCCCGCTCGATCCCTTTCTCCCATTCTTTTTGAAAATCAGGATCTGTGACTTTTTCTTGATGAAAAGTTAGTTTACTTGGTCCTATATAAGCTTTTTGTTTCTGTTTATAGTTTTTTCTTTGGTATACTCCTAAAATAAAACCTTCCGTTAACGCGTGTGCTACCTTTGAAACATCAAGTGTATCGGAATAGGACACCAGCGACGAAGGCAGAGCAAATACCACTTCATCTGCACTCACCTGCAGTGAAGCTTTGGCTGCTTTGGCAGCGAGATTACGGAGCTCATCCACGCTCATGGGATGCTCCCCTGTTCCTACTAAAACGAGTGTAGCAGCTGCACTCCCTTGCTTTACAGGGATGGTGAACAGTTGATTCTCCGAACCATTAAAAAGTCCTCTTTCTTTTACCGAAGTAATCGCTTGTTTCCATGATTCCGGAAAATGTCCCGTAATCCACTCGGCTTCTGATACCATACATATGACGGCATGTGCCTCAAGTGATTCTACAGGAGTTACCGTTTCCCATGTAATTTCTAATGTGTTGTACATCAATCTTTTCATCTCCCAATCGGTATATCGTTTTGAATAAAGCAACGAAAGGTATTAAGAATTGAATTCATTTATACACGTGTTCCATACTACTCCATATATACCCTTCGTCACACGTACAAAAACAAAACAAGCCGGAAGCTCGTCAAGCTCCAGGCCTACTTTAATGATGAAGGAAAAATTCGTAAAAAACAATCTACACGAGAGGCAAAGAAATGTTAAACCTGGTCCCTTCTCCTAATTTGCTATGTACAGCTATAGTCCCACCATGATTCTTAATGATACGATAGCTTACAGATAGTCCAAGTCCCGTCCCTGTCTCTTTTGTTGTGAAAAACGGATCAAATAATCGAACAAGTGTGTTGTTGTCCATCCCATGGCCATTATCTTTTATGGAGATGACAACATGACCTTGCTCCTCATGCGTAGCAATCTGAATGATGCCAGAATAGTCTTCTCCTACAGGGTCCATAGCATCCATCGCATTTTTCACTATGTTCAGCATGACTTGTTTAATCTGTTTAACATCAATAGAGACATAAAGGGGAGTCAGATCATTATTCAGCTGTATCTCACAGCCATTCATTAAACCTTCACTCTCAGTAAGAAGAACAATTTCTTTAAGTAAAGACTGGATAGGAATGACCGTCTTCTGAGGCGCAGAAGGTTTTGAGGAATTCAAGAATTCATAAATAATATCGTTAGCTCGGTCAATTTCTGTCAAAATAATTTTCGCATATTCGTCCTTACCTAGCTGCAGCAAATGAGGACGAAGCAGTTGAATGAACCCTCGTATAGCGGTAAGCGGGTTTCGAATTTCGTGTGCAATGGAAGCGGATATTTGGCCGAGCATCGCAAGCTTGTCATTTTGATACGCGGTCTGTTCAATTTGTTTGAAATCTGATACGTCTTTTACACTCAGCAGAAAATTCCCATCCATCTGATCCCCATAGGTCATTGTAATGAGCCAATGTTTTCCATACTCATCTAGCAGTTCATGATAGTGCTTACGATGGAAGATGGTCTCTCGGTATATCCTCAGAATTTTCTTCTTTTTGAACCGGCTGATATATGGATGTTGAACTAACTGAAGAACGTTACATCCAAGTAACTGATGCCTTGGAAGCTCCAGCAATTTTGCCATCTGTACATTGATAAAAGTTAGAAAACCTTCGCTATCAAACAGCATGATTCCACTGTCCAAATGTTCCAAAATGTTCTCATAATTACTATTATCAAGATGCCTTAGTGGAAAAGCCTCATTGGCAGAAATCAAAGTGTCCTGAAACTCACTGATCATACTCAGGTTCCCCCTTTTTACTTAAATGGAACTTGCCGATCGGACTAGCAATGGTCGCAGAACAGTAAGACCGTCTACCTTGAAGTATGTTATCTTCCTATCAGAAGGGCATTGGTTTTGCCTTTTGTAAGACTTTCGTAGATCTATTTTTCGATACGAAATAGCGCTAATGTGAGCCAATGTTTGTAAACTAGCTGATTCCGCTTTGAAAGAAGTCTATTTTATCATAGACAAGGTTACCAATCCTAGTCAATCAGAGATACTGTCGAATAAACAGAAATAATTGAGATAAATCCTTTTCGCTCAGGTATAAAGGACGACTTCTCCATAAAAAAACCTTTGCCCTAGGGCAAAGGTCGTCTTTACAAACATACTATGGTTGTCTTCCCGGTTGATTGTGCTTCAGCTTTGAGCGTTTTTTACTCATGACAGCAAGCCTGCGCTTTAATTCGCTCTCCCACTTCTCGTCTTTTATATTTTTGGCTATGGACAGCAAGTCAAGAGACGTATCGATTTGTCTTTGGACGACTTCGAGCGGATCTTCATTCTCACGGTTTACACAGTTCTCATAAATCGTATCTTCGTCTTCCATTACATAATCTTGAAAGTCAATCTCAGAAGCACCATCACCATGTGCATATTCAGCTAATATTTCGTATTCATTTTCTACTTTGTAATGGACTTCTACCCGATGACACACTGGACAAAAGAGCAGGGGAACATTGTGGACCTGCGTACGGTAATGTTTTAATGTTCCCTTCGTTCCAATCATACTTGCTCCACAACAAAAACTCATTTGTTCACCCTCCTTGTAGAAACGCACCGGATGCATTATTTACATTATGTTCAATAGCGTATTCTTTTACCCTATTCGTTATGACAGTTCGTTTTCCTCTTTATAATAAAAAAAGATTCCATACCCCTTATAACACCTTTTTCCCCGTTCTTAAACGCAATTTTTGTAAAAAAAGGCACCCGCGTTATTTGGTGAAAAAAGCCCTCACAACATAAGAAATGCTGTAAGGGCTTGTCTATTATTTTTGAAAAATGCGGAAATTTAGAATAATATATAGATCCTATCACTCGTTTTACACAAAGTCAAATGGGCAGTACATGAAAAGGATCGAGAGCAGCTACTCTCTTCTCCGTAAACATATACGAAATCTAAAGAATATCTACTCTCTATCGTGTTACTTATTTAATAGAAGAAACTAGTGTCGATTTCTCCATATTCTTCACGATTAAATCTCCCATCGCTGAAGTACTGATCGCTTGGCTCTTATCTACTGCAATATCGCTTGTACGATGACCTTCATCCAGCACTTTAGCTACTGCTTTTTCGATGGCATCTGCTGCATCTTCATATCCAAAAGTCATTCGGAACATTAAAGCGACAGATAGGATCGTTGCAATAGGGTTTGCTGCTCCCTGTCCCGCAATATCAGGAGCGGAACCATGAACCGGTTCATACAACCCGAAGCTGCCTTCTCCCAAAGATGCAGAAGATAACATCCCGATCGAACCCGTCAACATGGCTGCTTCATCACTTAGAATATCTCCAAACATATTCTCGGTTACAATGACATCAAAGCTCGCAGGCCTGCGTAAAAGCTGCATTGCACAGTTATCAACAAGTACATGTTCTACTTCTACATCAGGATAGTCAGGAGCTACACGGTTTACCACTTCACGCCATAGTCTCGATGTTTCCAGTACATTAGCCTTGTCTACAGAAGCAAGTCTCTTTTTCCGTTTTTGTGCAATTTCAAAAGCCTGTCTAACAATGCGTTCCACTTCTGTAACGTTGTAAACACAGGTATCAACTGCTTCTTCTCCGTGCTCTCCTTGTCTGCGAAGTTTGTCACCGAAATAGATTCCGCCGGTAAGTTCTCTTACCACCATTAAGTCCGTTCCTTCTAGAACTTCTGGTTTCAAGGTAGATGCATCTTTCAAACAATCGAATACAACAGCCGGGCGTAAATTAGAGAATAAACCAAGTGCCTTGCGAATGCCCAGTAATCCTGTCTCTGGTCTAAGTTCTTTAGGGTTATTATCCCACTGTGGACCACCCACTGCTCCAAGCAGTACTGCATCTGCATTCTGACATACTTCGAGCGTTTCTTCCGGAAGCGGCGTTCCTTTTTGATCAATAGCAATCCCGCCGAATAACGCATGACTCGTTTCAAAAGTATAACCGAATAGTTCCTCCGTCCGTTTCAATACTTTCTCTGCTTCCGCAACAACCTCAGGGCCGATCCCATCACCTGAAATGACTGCAATTTTCTTCACATCTGACATGAACAACACGCTCCTTTTTTATGTAAAATCATAAACTTCTATTTTCTCAACGTTGTAAACTTCTTATATACTTTTGTACCATAGATGTGGTGGATTTGACCAAGATATAGAATCTATTGCTTTAATAGGTTTAGACTATAACCGCAACATTCAATTTCATAATTCATTCAAAAGATTGTAAGTAAATCAGTTGATTGAAATCGAATTAACCGTTTACAATAACATAGAAAGGTAAATTTGGTTCCTATGAGGAAGGATGAGTGGACTATGCAATACAGTTACCTGGGTAAGTCTGGTTTAAAAGTAAGTAAACTATGTCTTGGTACAATGAACTTTGGTCCCGAAACAGATGAGAAAGAGGCATTCCGAATTATGGATGCAGCTCTTGATGCAGGAATCAATTTTTTTGATACAGCAAATGTATACGGTTGGGGTGAACATTCCGGCTTAACTGAAAAGATTATCGGCAGATGGTTTAAACAAGGTGGTGGCCGTCGTGAAAGAGTGGTACTCGCTACAAAAGTCTATGGTTCGATGCAGGATCAGACGGATGGCCCTAACGATGACGCAGGTTTATCTGCCTATAAAATCCGCCGTCACCTGGAAGGGTCATTACAGCGTCTTCAAACGGATCATATCGAACTTTACCAAATGCACCACGTCGATCCCGTCATTTCATGGGAGGAACTTTGGGGAGCATTTGAAGTCAGCATTGCACAGGGGAAAATCGGCTATGTTGGCTCTAGTAATTTTGCAGGGTGGCAAATTGCGGTTGCCCAAAGTGCTGCCAAACAGCGGCATTTCCTCGGACTTATCTCAGAACAGCATAAATACAGCCTAAATTGCCGGCTTCCGGAACTTGAAGTCCTTCCTGCAGCTCAAAATTTAGGACTTGGGATTATTCCTTGGAGTCCACTGGATGGTGGATTGCTTGGCCGTAATGCCCTAAAAAAACTCGAAGGTACTCGTACCGGTAATAATGCAGCTTACATCGATCAGCACCGGGAGCAGTTGGAAGAGTTTGCTGCACTCTGCCGTGAACTTGGTGAACCTCAAGATAACGTTGCTCTTGCTTGGCTGCTGGCAAATCCTGCAGTAACCGCTCCGATTATCGGACCTCGAACCATAGAGCAATTTGAAAGTACACTGGATGCACTAGAGGTAAGCCTTGATGAATACACGATGAAACGCCTTGATGAAATTTTCCCAGGACCTGGCGGACATGCACCTAACGCATATGCTTGGTAGACGTATATAAACAGTTAATTGAATCAAATTAAATATAAAAGTACTCGAAAAGCCCTTTTTAGGAATCTTTACTCGTCTGAGAAAAGTTCCAAAAAGGGCTTTTTTATCGAATCCTTATGATTTTATAAATTCACATTAATTCGCTCTGTATATGTTTTACGTTTTTCAACAAGATGATTGAGAGCATCTACATAAGCACGCGCGCTTGCTCCAAGGATGTCGGTACTCACTCCGCGTCCTTGCACCGTCATCTTATCCTGTCTTAGGACGACATGTACTTCACCCAAAGCGTCTTTACCGTGAGTAACGGACTTAATAGAATAATCAGCAAGGATAACGTCTTCTCCACTCGCTTTATCAATCGCATTATAGATCGCATCTACCGAGCCATTTCCTTCAGCTTCTGAGGTCACATACTTACCGTCTTCTAAGCAAAGACTGATTCTTGCAGCAGGTACAGAAGCATCTCCATAAGTAACATACATTTCCTGGAGTTTGAACACCTCAGGAGTATCGACTAATTTTTCTTCTAAGAGAGCAATTAGATCGTCATCCGTCACTTCTTTTTTCTTATCTGCAAGATCTTTAAACTGTGCAAAAGCTCGGTTTACTTCATCTTCCTCAAGGATAAACCCAAGCTCGACCAATTTCTCACGGAAAGCATGTCGACCTGAATGTTTACCAAGTACAAGCTTGCTCTCTTTCAGTCCAATGGTTTCAGGTGTCATGATTTCATAGGTTGTTTTTTCTTTGAGCATGCCGTCTTGATGGATACCTGACTCATGAGCAAATGCATTAGCACCGACGATCGCCTTGTTACCAGGGACGACCATACCCGTTAATCTGCTGACGAGCCGGCTGGTCCGAGCAATCTCAGATAACTCAAGTGTTGTCTTTGCACCAAATAATTCTTGTCTTGTCTCTAAAGCCATCGCTATTTCTTCAATAGCTGTATTTCCGGCACGTTCCCCAATTCCATTAACCGTACCTTCAATTTGATCTGCTCCATTCATAATCGCAGCGAGTGTATTGGCAGTCGCCATACCCAAATCATTATGACAATGAGCGCTGAGTTGCACCTTCTCAATATCCGGTACTTGCGTTTTTAATATTCTGAACAGATTACCATATTCTTCAGGATATAAATAACCTACCGTATCCGGGATATTTACAACGGCTGCTCCCTCTTGAACTGCCATCGAAGTCACTTCAACTAAGAAGTCATGTTCTGTACGGCCGGCATCTTCAAGTGAAAATTCGATTTTGGAAAAATAACGTTTCGCATACCGAATGGCAGATCTTGCTGTATCAAGCACCTGTGCTTTGTCCATGCGAAGTTTATGCTGACGATGTATTGGCGAAGTAGCTAGAAACAGGTGGATACACGGATCTTGTGCTCCTTGAAGCGCTTCCCGAACAGCTTCAATATCCTGTTCTCTAGAACGTGAAAGTCCAATAACGGTTGAGTTTTTTACCGCTCTAGCAATGGCATTTACAGCAGCAAGGTCGCCCGGGGAGGCAGCCGGAAAACCAGCCTCCATCCGGTCCACTCCCAATTTTTCAAGCTGATAAGCGATCTCCAGTTTCTCCCGCGTGTTCAGATTGACACCAGGAGATTGCTCTCCGTCACGCAGTGTAGTATCAAAGATATGAATTTTGCGCACACTCAGCACCTCCAAAAAATTTTGTGTTTAACCTCCTATAGCGGCTCACGCATAATCGCACGGCCGCTTAGGAAGGAATATTTTAAATCATTATTTTTCGGTTAAAATCAAATCTTATTTATGAGTCCAGTGCATCATTTCACGCAATTGACTGCCAACGACTTCAATCGGGTGATTTGCTTCATTACGGCGAGTAGCTGTCAAGAATGCACGACCTGATTGGTTCTCGAGAATAAAGTCACGAGCAAATTTACCTTGTTGGATATCAGTCAGAACAGCTTTCATTGCTGCTTTAGTATCTTCTGTTACAATACGAGGACCTGTTACATAGTCACCATACTCAGCTGTGTTGCTGATCGAATCACGCATGCTTGCAAGTCCGCCTTCATACATCAAATCCACGATTAGTTTCAGTTCGTGCAGACATTCAAAGTATGCCATTTCTGGTGCATAACCTGCTTCTGTCAGCGTTTCAAATCCCGCTTTTACGAGTGCACTTACACCGCCGCACAGTACAGCTTGTTCACCGAACAAATCGGTTTCTGTTTCTTCACGGAAAGAAGTTTCGATAACCCCAGCACGAGTACAGCCAATCCCTTTTGCATAAGCAAGACCAATTTCTTTTGCTTTACCTGTTGCATCTTGTTCGATCGCGATCAAACCAGGTACACCAAAACCTTCTACATATGTACGACGAACCATATGTCCTGGAGACTTAGGAGCCACAAGCAATACATCACTATCTTTAGGAGCAACAATTTGACCAAAATGAACATTAAAACCGTGAGAGAACATGATCGTTGCGCCTTTTTTCAAGTTAGGCTCAATTTCATTTTTGTATACGGAAGCTTGTGTTTCATCCGGCATCAAAATTTGAATAACATCAGCACGGCTTGTTGCCTCTGCTACGGAGAGTACTTCAAAACCATCATTTTGAGCGGCTTGGAATGATTTACCTTCGCGTAGACCAATTACTACATTTAGTCCGCTGTCACGTAAGTTCTGTGCCTGAGCGTGTCCCTGACTACCATATCCGATTACGGCGATGGTTTTACCTTTCAATACACCTAGTTCTGCATCCTGTTCATAGTACGTTGTAACTGCCATTGTTAAAGTCCTCCTTTGTATTGTAAAGAAACCCTGCATGAATGAGCGGGTGTTTCAAGGGACTATTCTCCCAAACTGCTTATCATCTTCTTTAGTTATGAAGTAGCAGTAATCCCCTCAAACCCCCGCCCATTCTTCAGGACTGTGATTTCCTGTCGCGGTGAATGACTAAATTATTATTTTAAAAAAGAGAATGAATGACAATTCCTTGAATTAACTATTCATCCTAATAAGTTTTTATACATTGCCTCTAATCATTGCGGTAACTCCGGTTCTGGATAATTCACGGATTCCGTAAGGCTTCAGAAGCTCAATCATTGCATCGATCTTATCTGTATCCCCTACAACTTGTACCATCAATGAGGTATTTCCGATATCCACGACTGAAGCGCGGAAAGTCTCAACGAGTCCCATTACTTCTGGTCGTTCTGAAGGATCTGCTTTTACTTTTATCAACGCTAGTTCGCGTCCTACCATTGGATTTGAACTAAGATTAACTACTTTAATTACATCAATCAATTTGTAAAGTTGCTTCTCAATTTGCTCGAGTAATTTGTCGTCTCCAAGTGTTACAATGACCATTCGAGATAAACCTGCTTCTTCCGATTGACCTACTGTAATACTTTCGATGTTAAATCCACGGCGACCGAACAGACCTGATACCCGTTGAAGTACTCCTGGCTGATCGTTTACCAGCACGGCAATCGTATGTCTATTCATGATTTATGCATCTCCCATCAGCATTTGATCAATTGTCGAACCCTGCATTACCATCGGATATACATTTTCGTCCTTATTAACTACAAATTCGACAAGTACAGGACCATCCGTATTCATTGCTTCTTCCCAAACTTGCTGAGCTTCCTCTTTGTTTGTTGCACGCAAGCCTTTTACCCCGTATGCTTCGGCCAATTTCACAAAATCAGGACTACCTGCTAAATCAATATGGCTATATCGATTTTCATAAATTAATTCCTGCCACTGTCTAACCATTCCAAGTACCTGATTATTAATGACCACAATCTTAACCGGAATTTTGTTTATCGCGCAGATGGCAAGTTCTTGAGAACACATTTGCATTCCGCCATCTCCATTGATGGAAATAACCAGTCGATCTGGGTGAGCCATTTGTGCACCAATCGCAGAAGGGAAACCAAATCCCATTGTACCAAGACCACCAGAAGTAACCCATGAACGCGGTTGATTAAATTTATAGTATTGCGCAGCCCACATCTGATGTTGACCTACATCTGTCGTTACAATTGCACTGCCGTTTGTGGTCTCATTCAGCATTTCAATAACCCACTGCGGTTTTAAAACTTCATCTGAATCTTTGTAATGATAGAGACGATCGCCTTTCCATTCTTTGATCTGTTCTCGCCATGCATCTGCCTTATCAGCACGAGCTGCATCTTGATTAAGAATTTCTAGTACGGTTTTCACGTCACCCACAATAGGAATATCGGCAGCGACGTTTTTGCCGATCTCAGCCGGGTCAATATCAATGTGAACAATTTTTGCTTTAGGTGCAAAACCATCCAGCTTTCCAGTAACCCGATCATCAAATCTTGCACCGATACAGATTAGTAGGTCAGCTTGTTGAATAGCATGATTTGCTGTATATGTTCCGTGCATTCCGGGCATCCCCATCCACAATTCATGACCGCTTGGGAAGCCTCCCAGTCCAAGAAGTGTAGTTGTAATCGGAATTTCCGTTTGCTTAACAAATTCATACAGTGCTTCATGTCCTCCCGAATATACAACCCCGCCACCAGCTAGAATCACTGGACGCTCTGCTTCTTGAATGGCTTGTTGCAGTTTATCAAGCTGAATCCGGTTTGGAATTACTTTCGGATTGTAAGCTCTCATATGCACCGGTTCGGTATGCGGTTTAAAGAGGGTCTTTGCTGCAGATATATCTTTAGGAATATCAATGAGTACCGGCCCTTTTCTACCTGTGTTCGCAATATGGAATGCTTCGTGAATGACGCGAGGCAAATCTTCGACATCACGAACCAGATAACTATGTTTCGTGATTGGCATGGTGATCCCCGTAATATCAGCTTCTTGGAATGCATCGGTACCAATCAGAGTTGAAGCGACATTTCCTGTGATGACAACAAGAGGTACGGAATCCATATACGCAGTTGCAATTCCGGTAACAAGGTTCGTAGCACCCGGACCTGAAGTAGCGATACACACCCCAACTTTTCCACTTACTCGTGCATAACCATCAGCCGCATGAATAGCACCTTGTTCATGACGTGTAAGAAGATGATTGAAATCTTCGAATCCATGCATCGCATCATAAATATAAAGTACTGCACCACCTGGATAACCAAACACACATTCAACACCTTCAAGAAGCAAGCTTCGTAGCAAGATATCCGAACCGGTAATGACTTCCGGCTTCATCCATTTTTCTCGTAGTTGATCTGTTGACCGCATTTCAGAATTATGTGCATTCACTCTAAGATCTCCCCCTTCTAAAAAACTACATTGAACTTGCAAACTAGAAAACAAAAAAACCTCTCATCTCAAGCGGACACAATATGTGCCTCGCAAGGGACGAAAGGTTGTTTCTTCCGTGGTACCACCCAGTTTTGTCTGATTCCTCACAGAATCTGACCTTAGCAAGTAGAAGAATAGTAAGGGAAATAACCCCACCCCATCTTCTTACCTAGTCTGTAACGTAGACTTACGATTTTCCCTAATAAGCAAATGCCTTTCAGGAAAACAGCTCCGAGGTGAGCTCGTATATAAGGGATTATGGTGGAGCTTGCAGCATATTCCGTCCACTCTCTGAGCATAAGCGCCCTTACAACTTCGTCCTCATCATTGCCGATGAACTATAGCGGTTAAATGTTAGGAACATTATATGATTCATTTATGGAAATAGTCAACACTTTATTTTTCAAAAGTATTACAGTTTTTGTACAAACCTTGCTGTAACAACTGTTTTGCCCTAGAAAACAGCACCTGTTGTCCCGTCTATACATATACTATTTCAACAAAAACTTGCTCAATAAGGAGGTGTTTTCCATGATTCGAAATCGAAGACCTAAACAAGATGACTCTGCTATCATGGACCTCATTAAAACCCAATTAGTCCCTCTTTCTCACATGAGCAAGCAGGACATCGATCAAGTCATAAAAGAAATCCCCTTCAGATTATCAAGGGGAATTTCTTTGGTATCCTCTTCGACATACGAATCAGATTTATTTGGCTTCATTCACTTTATGATGCATGGGGATCTGCTTTATATCGACATGATGGCTGTCTCACCAAAACAGCAGAGGAAGAATCACGGTAGAGAATTGTTACTCAAAGCAGAACAATTTGGAATTTCACGGGGGTGTAAAAAATCAAAAGTAATGGTAGATGAAGGCAACCATAAAGGAGTGCTTTTCTATAAAAAATCGGGTTATGAATTGATTCGTTATATGGACATCGGCCGTTGTTATGAGATGGGAAAGAATTTAGAAATTTATTAAAATGATTGAAACGAATGACTTGCAGGAATCAGGTATGATGAAATGGATTCCTAGTAGAAAAATTTATTTTTAAATCCATATCCTCCTCCAAAACCTGGGCCTGGGCCTGGACCCGGTCCTGGACCTGGGCCATATCCATAACCTCCGCCTGGTTTGCCTCCGTAGCCATAACCGCCGCCAGGATATCCTCCACCCTGGTATCCTCCTCCATTATAACCGCCTTGGTATCCTCCACCGCCAAATGGACCGCCAAAGCCGCCGCCTGCAAAAGGTAATGTTCCAATTGCGAGAAGATCAAATAATACCAAAGGAAGAATAGCCCGGGTACCTGCCTCTTTTCCGCCCACTGGTTCGAGTATAAGTTTATTACCCGTTACAGATACGAGCTTGCCCGCTACCTGTGTTCCATCTTTCCGAACAGCTATAATTTCCTGTCCAATCCATTTTTTCGCTTCATTAGCGCTCACAGATTTACTCATCTTTCTCCCTCCTTCTGAGTAGAATTCAATATTATACTATTCATAGATCAGAGATTTGCCTGTTCCTATGTCCTGCATGTACAAAAAAACCCGAAGATGTACACATGAATGTGAACACCTTCGGGTTATCTGTCCATTTTCGAATCCCAAATTATCGCTTGCCTGGATCGTATGGTTGACCGAGTGCAGCAGGAGCAGAAGAGCGACCTACGGCAGCGACCAGTACGACAATGGTAAGTACATACGGCAGCATGAAAATAATTTCCTGGGGAATAGCCTGAGACCATTCGAATATTTGAATATAGTTACGAACGGCTTGAGACAATCCGAAGAACATGGCAGCGCCAAATGCACCAATCGGATTCCATTTACCAAAAATCATCGCAGCAATCGCAATGTATCCTTGTCCGGAAATGGTATTGTGTGAGAATACTCCCGTTGTAGTAAGAGTCAGCGTTGCACCACCAATCGCCGCTAGTGCTCCACTAACCATAACCGCAACATATCTATATTTCGTTACGTTAATTCCCATTGTATCTGCCGCACTAGGGTGCTCCCCGACAGAACGAAGACGCAGTCCATAAGGCGTTTTATACAGGAAGTAGTAAGCAATAATAACGAACAATATAGCCAAGAACGTAGTCGGATAATGATTAATAAACACACTTCCAAAGAACGGAATTTCAGCTAACTTTATACCGAACAAAGTTGGATCCCATTTTTCAAAGCCTAAAATAAGCGGAGTTTCTCCCGAACCATCAAAGAGTAATTTAACCATATACAGGGTACTACCGGCAGCCAGGAAGTTAATAACGATACCACTAATAATCTGGTCTGCTTTAAATGTAATCGAAGCTACAGCGTGAATAAGAGATACAATCAGTCCGAATACGGCAGCAGCAATAAGACCGATCACCGCTGCGGATCCTCCTGACATGCCTGCATCTTGTGCATAGTGAGCCGTAACACCTGCTGCAAAAGCTCCGAAAATCATAAAACCTTCGATCCCGAGATTTGTTACCCCGGAACGCTCGGAAAAAATACCGCCTAGCGCAGCAAAAACAAGCGCAGTTGCGAAAACGAGTGTAGTATTAATCAGTTGTCCAGAAAGGGTTATGAAGTCCATGTTTACAACACCTTCTCTTTCTTGCGCTTGGAGTTAAAGGGTTTAAGCACCCAGCGCACAATCCCTTGTGCAGCTATAAAGAAGATGATCGAACCGATTACGATTCGGATCAATTCCGGTGGAACATCCGCAGCAAAGCTCATTCCGGAAGAACCATAGGTTAATCCGCCAAATAAAATGGCTCCTAGTACAACACCAAGTGGATGATTCATACCAATCAGAGCAACGGCAATTCCGTCAAATCCGATACCTGGAGAACCTTGGAACACGGTTTGATATCCAAATACCCCAAGTACTTGGAACGCACCTCCAAGACCAGCAAAGATCCCACTGATAAACATCGCTTTTACTACATTTCGGTTTACTTTCATACCGGCATATTCTGCGGCATGTTGGTTAAAACCAACGGCGCGCAGCTCAAAACCTTGTTTCGTCTTCCACATGAAAATATAGAAAAACAAGGCTGCTACAATAGCAATTAACGTTCCCCAGTGAACACGTGAATTGTTCATAAGTTCAGACAACCAGCCAATCGCGATGGACGCACTAGGTTGAATTTGCTCAGAACGATTCTCACCAGGCATAAGCAGGAACTGTCTAACTACCAGATTAGCCAAATAAAGAGCAATCCAGTTCATCATAATACTAGTGATAACTTCGTTAACTCCGCGTTTCGCTTTAAGAAAACCCGCTACAGAAGCCCAAAGCCCACCTGCAATTGCCCCAGCAATGAGCGCAAGCGGTGCATGAATAATTACGGGTAAACTAGTAAATTTAATTCCGATAAACGTAGCTGCGGTCATACCTACGATATACTGACCCTCAGCCCCGATATTAAACAAACCTGCTCTTGATGCAAAAGCAAAAGCCAGACCCGTCATAAGGAGCGGAGTCATTTCACGAATTGCCTCACCAAAGTTATAGGTACTTCCAAAAACTTTATCAATCAGTGCACCATAAGCCGTAATGGGATTATATCCACCGATCAGCATAACGAATGCACCCAAGAACAGCCCCATAACAATAGCGACTACAGGATATATAAATGAGTCCTTCGTAAACCATTTCAATACATTATTCACCCGCTGCACCTCTCTTCTTCATGCTGCCTGCCATCATAAGTCCGAGTTCTTGATCGTTTGTTTCCTCTGGCAGTACTTCACCTACGATATGTCCTTCATAGATAACAGCGATCCGGTCAGATACATTCATAATTTCATCTAATTCAAAAGAAATAAGAAGAACAGCTTTTCCTTGATCCCGCTGGGCAATGAGTTGTTTTTGTACGAATTCAATCGCACCAACGTCAAGTCCGCGTGTCGGCTGTGCAGCGATAAGCAGGTCCGGATTTTTATTCACTTCTCTCGCTATAATCGCTTTCTGCTGGTTACCACCAGAGAGTGCACGAGATTTCGTATCAATGCTTGGTGTTCTTACATCAAATGCTTCTACCAATTTTACCGTATGCTTATCAATCTCTTTAAAATCCAGAAAACCTTTCTTTAAAAATGGTTCTTTGTAGTAAGATTCGAGTACCATATTTTCACTTACAGAGAAGTCAAGTACCAAACCATGTTTATGACGATCCTCCGGTATATGGCCTACACCAGACTCTGAAATCTTACGAGGAGTTTGATTCTTAATCTCTTTGCCATTGAGCTTGATACTTCCTGAATCAACTTTACGCAGTCCAGTAATAGCCTCGATCAGTTCACTTTGACCATTGCCGTCTACCCCGGCAATTCCGACAATTTCGCCAGCTCGCACTTGCAAGTTCAATTGATCAAGAACAGCGATGTGATCTTGATTCTTGGATGTAAGATTTTGAATATCAAGAACTATTTCCTTAGGCTCGGCTTGTTTCTTATCTACCTTAAAAGTTACTTCTCGTCCTACCATTTTAGCTGCTAGATCATTCGGAGAAGTTTCGGATGTTTTAACCGTGTCAATCACTTTTCCGCGGCGGATAATGGTAACCTTATCTGAAATCTCCATAATTTCTTTCAGTTTATGAGTAATCAGAATAATGGACTTGCCTTCAGCAACGAGTTTTTTCATAATCACAAGCAATTCCGTAATTTCCTGTGGTGTTAGTACTGCTGTTGGTTCGTCAAAAATAAGAATTTCTGCTCCACGATACAGTGTTTTAAGAATTTCAACACGTTGCTGCATACCTACAGATATATCTTCAATCTTAGCGTTTGGATTTACCTGTAAACCATACATTTCTGATAAACGTGTAACCTCTGCTACTGCCTTTTTATAGTTAATACCCAGCCCTTTTTTTGGTTCAGAACCCAGTATAATATTCTCAGCTACAGTAAAAGGTTGCACCAGCTTAAAATGCTGATGGACCATTCCAATCCCCAGTTCAATTGCTTTGTTTGGACTATCAATTAATACAGGCTTGCCGTTAACTTCGATACTGCCTTCATCAGGCTGATACAATCCAAAAACAATATTCATTAACGTTGATTTACCCGCACCATTCTCCCCTAGCAGCGCATGGATTTCACCCTTGTGCAGCTGCAAACTTATGGAATCATTGGCGACAATACCTGGGAAGCGTTTTGTAATTTGCTTTAACTCTACAACAGGAGTTGCTGCACCCATGAGATCACCCTTATATAGAATTTATTAGTAATTATGGCCCTAGACGTGAGAACAAGGCTAGTTCTAATAACCAGCCTTGTCATTATGCTTATTTACATCGTATCTACTTTTACGTAAGAAACAGTAATACTTGAACTACTTAGTTATACTACTCAGTTGGAACAACAATTTCGCCGCTGATGATTTTTTCTTTATACTCGTCAACGAGTTTCAGAACATCTTCAGGAACGTTAGCTGTTGAAGTCTCAGCAACACCTACAGCGTTGTCAGCAAGGTCAAGTTCTTCAACTCCACCCTCGAAAGTACCGTTTACTAACTCAAGTGATACTTTTTTAACTGCTTCGTCTACTTTTTTGATCATGGACGTCAGTGTGATTTCATCACCAAACTCGATAGATTGGTCTTTATCTACACCAATTACCCATACATCTTGGCCGGATTTTTTACGGGAGAGACCTTCGTTAAACACCCCAGTACCTGTAGCACCAGCAGCGTGGAAAATAATATCTACTCCATCGTTGTAAAGTGTTGCTGCTGCCGTTTTTCCTTCGTCTGGTTTATCAAAGTTACCAGTGTACGTAGGGATAAACTTAGCATCCGGATTTACAGCTTTAACACCTTCTCTGAAACCAACTTCGAATCTCTTGATAAGCGGACTATTCATACCGCCGACAAAACCAACTTTATTTGTTTTTGTCATTTTACCAGCGATCACACCTACGAGGAAAGAACCTTGTTCTTCTGCAAAAGTAACAGATTTCACATTTGGCGCATCAACAACGCTGTCAATGATCGCTAGATTTGATTCTGGGTTTTGTTCAGCTACCGTTTTAATTGCATCGGCAAGTTGGAAGCCAATTCCCCAAGTAAGATTATAATTGTTTTGTACGAACTCGTTTAGGTTTGTGTTATAGTCACTATCCGATTTACTCTGCAAATATTTAACTTTTGCGCCTGTTTCCGCTTCTACAGCTTGCAGAGCTTCCCAAGCAGATTGGTTAAACGATTTGTCGTTTACACCGCCGACATCCGTTACCATACCGATTTGCACGTCAGATTTTGCTGCTCCTTCGTTACCATCGCTACCTTGCGAATTACTGTTGTTGTCATTACCGCAACCGGCAAGAGCAACTGATGCTGCAAGGATCATGCTTAGAGACAAACTCAATACTTTCTTCATCTTGGAATTGTTCCCCCTTAAAATATTGCCTTCTTGATTCTTTCATCAACTCTGCTACGTACCACAGGAATAAAAATCGTGGTCTCTTTTAGTCAAGCAATTGAGAAGTTCAAGTAGGTCTGTCCTACTAGGTGTGATTATACATTCATCCTTTTTTAAAATCCAGCAGTTTCACTACATAATTTTAAGTTTTTATAGCAAAAAAAGAATGAAAGCGTTTTTACTTTCGTAATTTAACACGTTAACGTGATTTTCATGTTACTTTTCTTTCCATACCAGTATCTTTATTACACCTTTTAATCCCTAAAATTCTAATTTTTGTTTGCACTATTTTATGTATTATATCAAAACAAGGGTTCGTGCATTATATCAAAAGACCTAGTTTATTTATGTAAACGACCGAATATGTCCATAAAAAAGCCGCCTATAACGGCGGCAACATAGTTGAATTATGCGTTCACTTTTTCTTTAGCTACAACAGCCAAAGAGTTGAATGCATTGATATCGTTCACTGCAAGATCAGCGAGCATTTTACGGTTCATGTCTACTCCAGCGAGTTTCAAACCGTGCATGAATTTGCTGTAAGACAATCCGTTCATGCGAGCTGCAGCATTGATACGAACGATCCACAATTTACGGAAGTTACGTTTTGTAGTACGACGGTCACGGTATGCATATACCATGGATTTCATTACTTGTTCATTAGCAGTTTTAAAGATACGGTGTTTAGAACCAAAATAACCTTTAGCAAGTTTCAATACTTTTTTATGACGACGACGAACAACGAATCCGCCCTTTACTCTTGCCATATTAGAAGACCTCCCAGAAAATATATATGTTTAGTAGTTATACTGCTTACATGCAGTTGTTGGCATTACAAGACTATTTAAGGTTAGCTAAACCTTGTTTCAAACGTTTAACATCTCCAGGTGCCATTACAGGGCTACCAGCAAGAACGCGTTTTGTACGTTTGGATTTGTGGGAAAGCAAGTGATTTCTGTATGCTTTGTAACGTTTCACTTTACCAGTACCTGTAATTTTGAAACGACCCTTCAGACTGCTGTGAGTTTTCATTTTAGGCATTTTGTATTTCCTCCTCCAAGTTTAACTGGCTCAAGCTTTAGGAGCCAAAATCATAATCATGCTTCGACCTTCGAGTTTTGGTTGACGTTCGATACTGCTGATCTCAGCAACTTCTGCTTTAACGCGTTCCAAAATCTTTTGACCGATATCCGCATGGGCAATCTCACGTCCGCGGAAGCGGACGGAGCACTTCACTTTGTCGCCGTCCTTCAAGAACTTAACTACATTGCGAAGTTTTGTTTGGTAGTCGTGTTCCTCGATGTTAGAACGGAACCATACTTCCTTAATGTCCACAATCTTTTGATTCTTGCGTGCTTCTTTTTCTTTCTTTTGTTGCTCATAACGGAACTTACCGTAGTCCATAATACGACATACCGGCGGTTTCGCTTGCGGTGCTACATTCACCAAGTCTAAGTTGAGATCCGCAGCCATCTGCAATGCTTCGCGAATTGGCGTTATTCCAATTTGCTCCCCTTCAGCTCCAACCAAACGAACTTCCTTCGACCGAATTTCATCGTTAATCATGTGTTCTTTACTAATAACTGTCCACCTCCATGTCGTTATCGATACCCATTCGAAAAAAAATAGGGATGCCGGTAGGCTACCGACATCCCTGAACAATCGACAATTCTTCATGAAAAATCAAGTTTCATAAATCATTGGGATCGTACCCGTCAGCTTCAGCCGATCAGGTGAGAAGTCGTGCCTTCTTCTTATGATTCCGTAAACAATCACTTGATTAATATAACACAGCTCATTAAAACCGTCAAGTATAAAATATATTTTTTTATCCTTGTTTGCTTTGTACTTCTTCCAATCGAACAACCCTTGTATGCTTTGTGTGGCTCCACTGTTTGTTATTCTGTGTAAAGAACGCATACAGCGTAATTGGATACCAGGATAACAGATAGATCGGGAACAAGATAAGTGATGTATACACCTTCTTGATTTTCACCTTCTCCAGTGCAAGAGACGCCAGGAACGTCACGACATTTGCCAAAATAGCAGTGAATCCTACCCATAGTGGCAAGTATCCGTAAATATTAGTGATATTCGGACCTTTAAACAACGTAATATCGATCAAGCTGACCGCCGTCATCAGAAACGTCAGTAATACGACATACACGTTCGCACTATATACAGCAAGGTCAAATTTAACCAAACTGCCCTGCTTGATACTCTTCCAAATCAGCGGGAAGAAATATCTTCTTGCTACCGTGAAGTGACCCTGCATCCAGCGTAGACGTTGTCTTGCAGATGCTTTAAATGTAAGTGGCTTCTCATCGAACACCTTCGCGTCATAGTTGAACACAGGATACACATCACGTTCAACAGCACGCATCGTAAATTCAAGATCTTCTACCAGGGATGTAGCTCCCCAGCCCATTTCTTTAAGGAGTTTACTTTCAAAACACATGCCCGTACCACCTAAAAAGTTAGCCATATTCAGGTTATGACGGGACAACTGCCACAAACGGTTAATATACCAGTAAGAAATACCGTAAGCAGCTGTAATCCAAGAGTCTTCTGGATTCTTAGTATCGATATATCCTTGAATAACGCGAGCTCCGCGATTTAAATCATTATTCATTTCTTGAAGGAAATTTGTAGCTGCCAAGTTATCTGCGTCAAACATAACGATTGCATCATATTGTTTTGGCATGCTCCAAAGTTCTTTAAGCATCCATTCAATCGCATAACCTTTACCGCGTTGTTCTGGATTCACTCTGACACAAGCATTCATTCCATGTTCTCTAACAATCTCAGCTGTATTATCTGTACAGTTGTCACAGATCACAAACACATCGTACAACTCTTTTGGATAATCAAGCTTCTTCATATTCTCAAGCAAAGCTCCAATAACTTCTGCCTCATTGTGAGCAGCAACCAATACAGCAAATGACTTGTTCGGCGGAAACTGTTGTTTCTTTTTCTTTTTAATCAGACCGAACAGAGAAAAACTAAACTGATACACAGCAAGAAACGCCAAGATCACTTGGAACGTCACAAATATCGCATTAAACATTTGTTCTCTGCTACCCCCTCTTTAATATGAGCTTCTCTTTTTTTACGCGCATTTTTTTGTAGTACATGACCCGTTCTTTGTTTCTTTTCTATATCTTCACCACTATTCTTAACTGCCTACTCGATTTTGTATGCTTTCTGAAGTTTTGTCAAAATCCTCAAATGACAGCATCTCGGCAATAAAGCGTTCTTTTGGGCTGATTTCGCTAAAAGAACTACTTCAAGCCTTCATTCAAAGCAGTTAAGTCTTATTTTCATCCGATTACGCGTTTTTTATTTGATCTTTTCCTTCTTCATTTTTATTTATTTCTAAATGCAGGAATAAGATCTAAATATTAAACGCAAAAAGCAGCAAAAAGGTTTAAACAAAACTTTAAACTTTTTAAACCAGAATCGGTGGCTTGAATCATTTTATATTTTTTTCTTGGATAAAGTCAAAAGCACTGTTTTTTTACAGTGTGTAAATGGGTTATTATTGAAAGGGATAACATTAAAAAATGTGATAAACTAGGGTTAATACTTATTGTGGACGCAATTGATGCAGGGGGATGTTATATGAGCCGTTTTTTCGTAAGACTACAAGCATTCGAACAAAAAATTTTTATGTGGATTAACGGACGTCTTCATAACCGTTTCCTGAATTTTTGGCTTTACTACTTAACTCATTTGGGTGGGGCAACATTTACGATTGCAGCTTCTCTTCTCATAGCTACACTCGCACCTCAGCCATGGAAACAAGCTGGTTATATGGCTTGTGCCGCCTTAGCGATTAGTCATATCCCTGTGGCAGCAGCAAAGAAGCTGTATCCTAGGATCAGACCTTATCTAGCGCTGCCTGGTACAAATACTTTTCGTAATCCCTTATCTGATCATTCTTTCCCGTCCGGTCATACTACCGCGATTTTTTCTGTCACGGTTCCCTTTATGATGATCGTACCCAGTGTAACATCCGTCCTACTGCCTTTAGCAAGCATTGTTGGTTTCTCAAGAATCTATCTTGGATTACATTATCCTTCTGACGTACTCGCTGGAGCAGTAATTGGGACTTCCGTTGCACTCGGAACGGTTGCATTTTGGCCATAATGTTTAGTATCTTTGAATGACAGAAAACAAAGAGCAAGGAACAGGTGAGCTGAGAGTGACCAAAAAAAGAGTGTTGTTATTATCTGAAGGTTTCGGAGCCGGACATACTCAAGCAGCATACGCACTCTCGAGCAGTTTAAGGAGACTCTCATCTGATGTGCAGACGAAAGTGCTTGAATTAGGGAGTTTTCTCAACCCGCATGTTGCTCCCCTCATTATAAATGCTTACAAAAGAACGATCACAAAACAACCCAAGCTTGTTGCACTTATGTATCGAAGACAGTATAAAAAACCAATTAATCGTTTCGCAACGCTCGCATTACACAGGCTGTTTTACACCCATACAAGAAGCATTGTAAGACAGCTCAAACCCGATATCATTGTTTGCACTCATCCAATACCAAGTGCTGTCATCGCTCGTCTTAAGCGTCTTGGAGTTGAGGTTCCGTTATGCACGGTTATAACGGACTACGACGTTCATGGGACATGGATTAGCCCAGAAGTGGATCGTTATCTCGTTTCAACCACGGAAGTCCAGCTCAAGCTTATAAACCGCGGTGTTCCAAAAAATAAAATTCAGGTAACCGGCATTCCGGTTCATCCTAATTTTTGGGAACATCCAAGCCGTGAAGAGATCCGTCTCAGATTTGATCTGAAAGATATGCCTACGGTTCTAGTTATGGATGGCGGCTGGGGTCTTATGACCGATGAAATTGTCAATGAGTACCTTGCTCAGTGGCAACAACAGGTTCAATTAATCTATGTGCTGGGGAATAATGACAAAGCGAGAGCCCATATGGAGCAGAATCCACTTTATCAAAAACCCAACATCCATATCATGGGATTCACCAGAGAAATCGATAAGCTAATGGAAGTATCCGATGTTCTAGTGACGAAACCTGGCGGAATGACTTGTTCAGAAGGACTCGCTAAAGGAATTCCAATGCTGTTTCATAACCCCTTACCAGGTCAGGAAGAAGAAAATTGTCTGTATTTCACAGAACAAGGACTTGGTGAACCCATCACTACTTTAGAAGTTGTCGAGAAATGGATGAACCGTCTTCTTAGTGAGTATGAGACCATTGTCGAAACAAGAGAGCGTCATTTAAAAGAGATTGAAAAATTTCACCCGATGCAAAGTGCCAAAAGCATCATTGAAATGGTAGAAACAAGAAAGGTGCCTTTCTAAAAAAAGGCACCTTTCTTATTTTCCACTATTCAAATCTTATGAAGACAGGCAAATAAACATTCCCATTTTTTAATTTTGTTCTGGGTCTTGTTTGCCTGTACTTTCTGTTAAACGATACTTCTTCAAACGTGAAGCATTATATTCAGCAAGGGCTTGTTCTCCGATAATAACCTCTACGCGGTGAATGTTCATTCCTTTGCCCATAAATTTTTGTTCGTATTCGGTCATTACATGCTCCTCATTGATTCCATCACGGTGCAAGTTAAGAGAGATATTCGTCATTTGAAGACCATAATCAGCAAATGAGTTAAGTGAAAACTCAAATAGAGTCTCTGAGTCCGTCTTGAAGTGAATTTGCCCCAAACTGTTCAGCACCTCTTTGTATTTATCAAGAAAACGCGGATGAGTCAGCCTTCTTCTTGCATGTTTGGATTTAGGCCACGGATCACTAAAGTTCAAGTAAATCCGTTCCACTTCACCTTTTTCAAAAACATCGAGAATATCTTCAATGTTTGCAAGTGCCAATTTAAGGTTTGGCGGAGTTTCAACACCTTCTGGCTCCCAAGCTGATCTAGCCTTATCACTTGCACGACGAACAAGCTCATCATACATATCGATTCCGATATAATTGACTTCCTTGTTGCGATAACTCATCTGACTGATAAACTGTCCTTTACCCATACCGAATTCCACATGAATTGGTCTATCGTTTCCAAACAATTCTGACCATTTCCCTTTATAATCAGCAGGATTCAGAATAACAAGATCTTTTTGTTCTTCTAAATTTTCGCGAATCCCTTTTCTGCCCCTTAAACGCATAATTCTCCTCCGTTATATAAAAAATTCATCGGCATTAATTGTGCCTAAATATCAGTGAAAAGTAAAGATAAAAGAAAAAGGAATCACACACTGTACCCAATAGGTACGGCATATAATTCCTTTTTCATTTATTTGGAATTGGGGTCCAACTACTTTAACAGTTCATAGTCTACCTTATCTTGGGTAGAAAAATCAAATGTCTTTTCGAAGGCTCTGCGTATTTTTTTCTTAGCAATTGTTTCTACTTGCGGGTTGTTATTGAACCTTACTCCCGTAAGTGCTAGTGCTTCATCCGCTGTAAGCTCAACCGTTACTTTGTGCTGTCCTGCTTTTATTATCGAATTCATGTTATCACCTCATTATTAGTATGGCCGAGACGAGCAAAATGTATGAATTCTAGCGAAATTTGTAAGCAATAATACTAAGGTCTGACCTAGTTATAATATAACATTACTGTGTAAGGTTTACAATAGGAAAGCGCTTATTTTTTTAATTTTGTCTGTGATCTTTTTCTGTATTCTTTGGGAGATGAATTCCCTTTTTGCAAAGCTTTTTGATACAATGGTAAAGGTTATCGTTAACTCAATTTTCAACTTTATCTTTTTATATTTATATACAGAAAGAACTTAGTCAAAAGGAGCAGCACTACAATGAATTTACCAACTTCCTCCCCTCTACTCTGGGGAGATAAACGATTCCACACATGGAATTATGAAATGCGGGAGCAGTTTGACAATAAGGTATTTAAAGTCATGCTTGATGCTGGTTTTACTTGTCCGAACCGAGACGGCTCGATCGCTAAAGGCGGCTGCACGTTCTGCAGCGCGAGAGGGTCTGGCGATTTTGCGGGATCAAGACGAAACGATTTGGTAACGCAGTTTAATACAATCCGCGATCGCCAGCATCAAAAGTGGCCGAATGCAAAATACATTGGATATTTCCAGGCATACACAAACACTTATGCTCCTGTTGAAGAACTGCGAGAATATTTTGAAGTGATTTTAAAACAGCCCGGAGTAGTTGGCTTATCGATCGCGACACGCCCGGACTGTTTACCAGATGATGTGGTTGAATATCTTGCTGAACTCAATGAACGGACCTACCTATGGATCGAAATGGGTCTGCAGACGATTCATGATTCAACTTCACAGTTAATTAACCGGGCACATGATACAAAATGCTATGTTGAAGCTGTTGAAAAGCTAAGAAAACACAATATCCGTGTATGCACACACATCATTCACGGACTTCCTCAAGAGACCCATGAAATGATGCTTGAGACAACAAGAGCAGTAGCAAACATGGGTGTACAAGGAATCAAAATTCATCTTCTTCATCTTATGCGCAAGACACCGATGGTAAAACAATACGAAGCAGGTCTTCTTCGTTTTCTGGAGCAAGATGAATATATAAAACTTATTGTCGATTCACTGGAAATTTTGCCGCCGGACATGATTGTTCACCGCCTAACCGGGGATGCTCCAAGAGATCTTTTAATTGGTCCCATGTGGTCCCTTAAAAAGTGGGAAGTATTAAATGGTATTGACGCTGAGCTAAAAGCTCGTAATACTTGGCAAGGGAAATACTGGAGGGGATATTAATTTATGGGTTTTCGTTCCATTCTTAGTTGTGCACATCTTTGGACAGCGGAAAGGCTACGTCTTGGAGACACAGCCATTGATGCTACAGTAGGGACAGGTGCAGACACTTTATTTTTGGCACGGACCGTTGGACCAAAGGGGCAAGTCTTTGGCTTTGATATCCAAGAACAAGCACTTGACCTTGCAAAAAATAGATTTGCGGGTGCCACTGATCAAGATAAACTTGCTCCCGTCACCTTTTTTGAACAAAGTCATGGGGATATGAGAAATTATATCCCTTCCCATTTCCATGGTCATATCGGAGCCGTCATGTTCAATCTTGGATATCTGCCGGCGGATCAAGCTGATCCTTCTGTTATCACGCTTACTGCAACTACGATCTCTGCTTTGGAAGTATCCCTTGATTTACTTCGACCCAAAGGAATCCTGACTGTCGTATTATATCCCGGACATAAAGGCGGCGATGAAGAAGCACATGCAGTTAGTGAATGGGCTGCAAAACTTCCTATAACTATTGGTCAAGCAGTTACATACAGACAGTTGCAGAGAGCTACTTCCCCCTATCTCATCGCTATTGAGAAAAAGTAACAGAATCTAATATGGGTAGAAGAAAGACTAAATTCATATCATAAGGAGAGAATAATCATGCATAAGCCTTACCCGTTGCAATTTCAGCCCGAGTTTAAGGAAAGAGTATGGGGCGGTCGTGCTTTAGAACAATTTGGTCTTACGATACCTAATGGACATATTGGGGAAGGTTGGATGATTGCTGATCATCCAAATGGAACAACAAAAGTGCTTAACGGGGAACTCGCTGGTCTTGGTCTTGACGAAATAAGAGAAACATACGGACGGGATTGGCTTGGCAACAAGGGAGTTTCCGAACAAGGAGGCCGATTCCCCCTGCTCATTAAGTTGCTTGATTGTAATGATGATCTATCCATTCAGGTCCATCCTACCGATGATTACGCGGGACTTCCAACAGGAGAACTCGGCAAAACAGAAATGTGGTATGTGCTTGATGCAAAACCGGATGCTAAAATTATATATGGATTAAAAGAAAATGTTACTCACGATCAGCTTCGTGATGCGCTAGAAAACGGTACGGTAATGGATACCCTGCAGGAAGTACCCGTAGAAGCAGGAGACTCCTTCTTTATCCCAGCAGGTACTGTTCATGCCTTATGTGCCGGCGTGTTAGTTGCTGAAATTCAGCAAAACTCTGACACAACCTACCGTATTTTTGATTACAACCGCCCTGGTCTTGACGGCAAACCTCGTGAACTTCATATCGAAGATTCTTTAAACGTAACCGTATTCAAAAACACGGGGGCTACTTCGATGAAAACAAATCAGGCTGTTCCTGGTGAATGGCTTACTCTTGCTTCCTGCCCTTATTTTGTCGTTGAGAAAGGAATTGTAAACCGTTCTTGGCACCTGTCGACCAGTGAAGATAGTTTTACAATCCTTGTTGTCTGTGAAGGCAGCGGTCAATTAATCTGGAATGATACGGAAGTACTTGATCTAAAAGCGGGACAGTGCTATTTACTGCCTTCTAGCCTGGGAAGTTACCAACTTGATGGAAATACAACGGTTTTACGCTCTTATCTCCCCTAATTTATTATTTCATTATTTTACCGACATTCTCTTTGGAAGGAGGACTCACCATGCAGGAATATACGTTTCAAATGCTGGACAGCGATGAGGTCAATGTCTTTGTGTATCGGTGGGCTCCGGAAGAGGGAATGCCTATCAAAGGAATTGTTCAGATTGCACACGGGATGTCCGAAACAGCGAAACGCTATAAAGAACTGGCTGAATGCTTAACTAATCACGGGTTCATCATTTATGCCAATGATCATCGTGGTCATGGTAAGACAGCCTTTGATCAAGGGATGTTAGGAGACGGCGGACCTGATGCCTTTAAATGGATGGTCAAAGATATGGGCGAACTAGGAAAATTGATACGACAGGAGCATCCTAGCTCCCCTATTTTTCTACTAGGACACAGTATGGGTTCCTTTCTTACCCAAAAGGTAATGTATGCAGGTCCTCATCTGTATGAAGGCTATATTCTAACCGGTTCCAACGGAAAAAGGAGTTTACTGAAGTTCGGTCAACTCCTTGCTCAACTCCAAAGTCTTATTCAGGGACAAGAGCGCCGAAGTTTTCTTCTCAATGCAGTCGTATTCGGTGGATTTAACCGATCATTCCGTCCTGCTGCTACGCCTTTTGACTGGTTATCAAGAGATGAGCAAGAAGTAAGGAAGTTTATAGATGATCCTTTATGCGGCTCACTATGCACTGCTCGCTTTTACCAAGGTTTTTTCGAACTGCTTATGGAGATTCATCTTCCATATCATCTAGCTGATATACCTAAAGATAAACCTGTCTACATCTTCTCAGGAGGAAATGATCCTGTGGGTATGTATGGCAAAGGAGTACTGAATCTAGTGGAATTGTATAAAGAACTAGGGATAAGAGATCTGGAATACCGAATTTACCCAGAAGGCAGGCATGAAATGCTACATGAAATTAACCGCAAAGAAGTAGAAGAGCATGTGGCTGATTGGCTCCTTCGTCATGTTACTCCTTCGGTATGATCTATAAATTACACCAAAAAACCTTTCTTGAAATTGAACTCATCATTCAATGACAAGAGAGGTTTTTTGTCGTTGTCTTACTTCTACCAATTCATACGCCCGCGAAGGGAAGTAATATGTGCAGTATGGTGTAAGTAATATAAAAAGAAGAACAAACCGCCACATAAGATGAACTGAACCCCGAATGGTAGACACTTTAAAAAAAGTGACTCCATTCGGGG